>BAHV02000010.1:0-800928 GCA_000508965.1 Clostridiales bacterium VE202-08 | reverse complement strand
CTGAAATGTAATTTAGAAAAAGAGTAATTAATGATTCCCCTATTTTCGATGGAGGAAAATCTTTTATCCCCTTTGCCTGTAAATCAACAATATAATTGAAATGTTGATTTGTTCCTGATACATCATTAAATGAATCAATTAAAAATATATCTAGACTCTCATCCCAAGTTTTATTCATCAAATATAACATTGCTCTAGTTTCATATTCTTCTGCAATTGGTTTGTTTTTTTCAGATCTACTAAAAGTATACAATTTTTACCCACCTCCTCTTATTCCTTGAAATTATTCTTTACTTTAGTATATCATTGAAGGCAATCAAATAAAAGTTGCAATTAACATGACGATGCAATGACATTTAATTAAATATTAAAAATATTAAACCTAATCAACATTACATCTCATACAATAATAATTATATTTTAAAAAGCAAATAATATTTAAACCAATTGCTTTTCTTCATATTAAGCTTAATAAAATAATCATACTACATTCGAACATTAATAATTATTCTGAGTGACAATATCTATTCAAGATATTTTTGTATAGTATATAGAATAAAAAAATGACAACTAATCTTATAGACTATTTGTCATTAAAATACATAACTATTAACTTATATCTTACTCCCACTCAATCGTCGCAGGCGGCTTCGACGTGCAATCCAGCACTACTCGATTAATGCCCTTCACCTCATTGATGATCCGTCTTGAAATCTTATCCAGAACATCATATGGAATCCGCGCCCAGTCTGCAGTCATACCATCAATTGACGTAACCGCACGAATACCAACCGTATATTCATATGTACGCTGATCCCCCATAACACCTACTGACTTCATATCCGGCAATGCTGTAAAATACTGCCAAATTTCTTTATCCAAGCCAGCCAACGCAATCTCTTCACGCAAAATCGCATCACTGCGGCGTACCAGATCCAGCTTCTCTTCAGTCACTTCGCCCAACACACGAATCGCAAGACCTGGCCCAGGGAATGGCTGACGGTGCACAATTTCATCAGGCAGCCCCAGCAGCGTTCCCAGCTCTCTCACTTCATCCTTAAACAAAGTATTCAGCGGTTCAATCAACTTAAACTGCATATTTTCAGGCAGGCCGCCAACATTATGATGACTCTTGATCGTCTGCGCGGTATCCGTTCCGGACTCAATCACATCTGTATACAATGTTCCCTGTGCCAGCCACTTAATCTGCGTAAACTTTGCAGACTCGCGTTCAAACACACGAATAAATTCATTACCGATAATCTTACGTTTCTGTTCAGGATCACTCACACCCTTCAGCAAACTCATGAACTCATTTCTCGCATCAATCTTATAAAGATTCATGCCAAAACGTCCCTTAAATGTATCTACTACGGATTCTGCCTCATTCATGCGCAGCAAACCATGATCAACAAACATACAAGTCAGCTTATCACCAATTGCCTTATGCAGCAAAGCCGCCACAACCGCAGAGTCAACACCGCCGGATAAGGCGCACAATACCTCATCATCACCGACTGTTTCCTTGATCTTCGCAATCTCCACATCGACGAATTCCTTCATGCTCCAGTTATTCTTAGCCTCACATACACCAAATACAAAATTCTTCAGCATCGCAGTGCCGTTAACTGTATGACGCACTTCTGGATGGAATTGAATCGCATAAAAACGCTTCTCAGGATTACTCATCATTACAATTGGACAAGTTTGTGTAGAAGCATTAACCTCAAAGCCCTCAGGAACCGCAGTAACCTGATCACCATGTGACATCCAAACCTGCTGAGTATTTTCCATACCCTTCAGCAACGCATTGCCAGCCTTAATTTCAATATCCGCTTTGCCATACTCCGCATGCTCACAGGATTCAACCTTGCCGCCCAAATCATGCGCCATCAGCTGCATCCCATAACAAATCCCTAAAATTGGCTTCCCAATCTTAAAAATTTCAGGGTCTACCTTAAAAGCATTCTCATCATATACCGAATTTGGCCCACCTGAAAAAATAATACCTTTTATTTCAGGATCGGCAGCAATTTCCGCAGCACTTGTATGACGTGATTTCAATTCACTATATACGCCCATTTCACGAACACGACGTGCAATCAGCTGGTTATACTGACTGCCAAAGTCAAGAACGATAATTTTATCTGCCATAAACTTCTCCTTTTCTTTACAATTTCCTAACTATAATATCATTTTTATCACTCTTTTGCACTATTTTTTCTATCAACTTATCAGCGTTTCAAAGGAACGATTTCAATCCAATAGCCATCCGGGTCATTTATAAAATAAATTCCCATCGCTTCATTATTAAAGCACACACAGCCCATCGCCTGATGCTTCTTAAAAGATGTTTCATAATCATTCACCGTCAAAGCCAAATGAAACTCTTCTTCACCAAGATCATACTTCTGCGGATGATCCTTCAGCCAAGTCAATTCAAGTGTAAAATCACTCTTCCCATCACCCAGATAAGCCAATATAAAACTGCCGTCAGCCGCTTCTTTCTTGCGCACAACCTCCAAACCTAATGCTTCCTTATAAAACGCCAAGCTTTTCTGTAAATCACAGACATTAAAATTAAAATGATTAAATGTATAATTCATGATTTTCTCCTTCTTTAATTGTAAATAATTGATTCATGTGTTCAATCTTAACGATTTTATCCTTATATTCCTTAGCCTCATCCAGTGCTAAAAACCGTTTAATCACTGCATAGTCTTCCCACATATGCATCGGAAAAACCAATTTAGCATCCGCACTCTTTAAAAAGGCAAGCATCCCCCAGCTGAATTGCTTTTCCTGACGGGGATCAAGCGGAACAAAGGCCAAATCAAAGGTTCTGTCCTTCAGCTTATCCATTTCCTTTAAAAATGCATTCTTCGCAGCTTTATTTTCACCATCGCTGTTCTCCCCTTCCCAATGCCACCAATTCAAATCACCGGCATGGTAAATAGACACCCCCTCCACATTAACCATAAATGCAACTCCCTGATCAGTAGAATGCAGTGTTTCACATTTCAGCTCATCAAACAAATAACTGCCATTAGCTTTTACCTGATGAATTTTATCGGCTGGCTTAATCCGGATATCTTTCGATAATATCCATTGAATATCTCCCTGCCAATCAAGAATCTCACGATTAAAATGATCCTGATGCGTGTGAGAAGCAAAAACATACACCTTCTTTGACTGATTAAAAGCAGGTATCTCACCGCGATAATAATCAAAAACTAAAATCGTATGCGCTAATTCAATCATAAAACCGCTGTGATCAATATATGTTACTTTCATAACTACTCCTATTGGTGTTTTTTACGCCATTCATCAATTTGCTTCATCCGTTCCTGTACGCGTGCCTCTGATCCTTGATTCGTTGGATGATAATAAGAATGATTCAGCAAAGAATCAGGCAGACAGCGCATAGTGGTGAGTTTATCATCAGTATCATGAGCATACTGATAGCCTGCCCCATAGTTTAAATCCTTCATCAGCTTGGTCGGTGCATTGCGTATCTGCAGCGGTACCGGTTCAGCCAGCATTTTTGAAGCATCATCGGCAGCTTTCCCATAGGCGGCATATAAAGCATTAGATTTTGGAGCCAGTGCCATATATGTAACCGCATGCGTTAAATGCACATTACACTCCGGCATCCCCAGAAAATGACAGGCCTGATAAGCAGCAACCGCAATTTCCAATGCCCGGCTGTCAGCCATGCCGATATCCTCACTGGCAAAACGCACGACTCTGCGGGCCACATAAAGCGGGTCCTCGCCCGCTTCGAGCATTCTTGCAAGCCAATAGACGGATGCATCTACATCACTGTTACGCATTGATTTATGAAGTGCAGAGATAAGGTTATAATGCTCCTCCCCCTTTTTATCATAAAGCAATGACTTTTTACTGATGCATTGTTCTAAAGTCTCCTTGGTAATCGTAATCTCAATGCCTTGACGTTCACCATTCAGCACAACCATTTCCAATGTATTTAACGCCACACGAGCATCACCATTAGCAAAATTAGCAATCATATAAATCATTTCATCACTGATATTGACTTTAAAATTACCAAATCCCTTTAGTGAACTGATCGCATGACGAATTAATTCAGACAAATCATCTGACGATAAGGCCTGAAGCACAAAAACCTTGCATCTGGACAATAACGCAGAATTAATCTCAAAGGAAGGATTTTCAGTCGTCGCGCCAATCAATATAATGCTTCCCTTTTCCACAAACGGCAGAAAAGCATCCTGCTGAGCCTTATTGAAGCGATGAATCTCATCAATGAATAAAATCGTCCGTTCCCCCATTAATCGTGCACTTTCAGCCTTATTCATTACTTCCTTGATCTCTTTTATGCCGCTGGTAACAGCACTGAAATCAATGAAACGGCTTTTCGTTTTACCGGCGATAATTCTTGCCAGCGTGGTCTTGCCGACACCCGGCGGACCCCAAAAAATCATCGAAGATACCTGATCATTCTTTATTAACTGAGCAAGCACCTTTCCCTCACCTAAAAGATGCTTTTGTCCTACATAATCATCCAAGGACTTCGGCCGCAGCCGGCTTGCCAGCGGATCACTCATCGCACGGTCATCAAATAATGATTCCTGAACCATTCTTTTCACCTCTTCCTTATGGGTTACATACTTTACAAGGCGTATAACCTTGATTAACCGCATCCTCATAACTATCAAATATAATTTGATTCTTTTTGGCAGGCAATGAATGACACTCTGCCAAATGAAATTTCTTAGAATTAAGATTACCAATATAATATCCTGCTTCTTCAGCAGCCGATGTATTTTCATCATAAGACGGCTTATTACTCTCTGCCATTGCCTCAATGCTAAGATTTACGCCGTCACTATGCACATGAAGCATACCCTGCATATCTGTTCGATATACCTCAGCACCATAAGCTGTCAGCCGATCCAGCACTTCTTGATGCGGATGACCATAGGAGTTGTTCTTTCCACACAGAATGACCGCTATTTCCGGTTTAATCCGTTCCAGCAATTCTTGACTTGTGGAAGTTCTTGAACCATGATGTCCGATTTTAACAAGATCAACATCATCAAGCTGATCCAAGACAGCCAGTTCCTGTGCCTTTTCAGCATCACCCATAAACAAGAAATGCTTCTGCTTATAAACAAGCTCAACAATTAAAGATACCTCATTACCGCTTCCCTTAGCCTCTGTATTATAGAAACGCATAAACATCTCCGGCTGCAGATAAAACAGCTTATCGGCTAATGGAACTGAGGGTGACAATCCCTTGTCAACCGCCGCATTGACAAAATCGCGATATGTTTTAGATTCTGCGGAACCATTTGAAATAAAGACTGTACCAATCGCAAAATTTTCAATAACTGCATCCAAACCACCGGCATGATCTGCATCAGGATGCGTATTCACCAGATAATCGATTTTTTCAACCTTCAATGCTTTCAAAAAATCAACGATCATCGATTCATCATCATTGTCACCGGCATCAATCAGCACCTTTTGCTTTGCATTAATGAAAATACAGTCAGAATTACCCGTATCCAAAAAGTAAATTTCCAGCTCACCTTCCGTATCTTCTGTATCTTCATTCACCGCTTCCGCAAGCTGATTTGGCATCGGCGGCTGCTTTGCCTCATAAGCCCTTGAAGACTGACAGCCGCTGACACCAAGAATAATCAACAGCATCATCAACACTTTTCCAATATACTTCATATCTTCTCTCCTGACACATTCATTATAAACGATGATTGAGCTAATTTACAGTCTGACACTGATTGGTTCCGATTTCTTACAAACATAATGTTAGATTACCGCAGCACTAGCATCTAAATCAGCGCAGTTTCATATTATGAATATCCATTTCATAAACGACATCCTTACGCTCCACTATCACTTGAATTTTTGCCTTTACCTCAGGATCGTTCATTATCCGATTAAGCAGCTCGCGGGTAGGATTTATCGCATATGGATGTCCGACATGCTGAAACATTGTGAAATCACCCGTCGTATCTCCATAAGCATAACATTCACTCAATTCAAGATCATATTCACTGCATAATTGCTGAATCGCTTTCTGCTTACTGCGGGAATCCCACATCGGTATGATTTCACCCGTATAACATCCCTTTTCATCTGTTTTATATACTGTACCGCGAAAATCATCAAACGCATACTTAGCCGCCATTTCACTGACCAATTCATAAGGTGAACCTGATATTGCAATCACTAAATGCCCCAGCCTGCGATGCATCAAAATTTCATCACGGGTAAATGTATATACCCGATCCCCTTTCTGTTCAATGACCTTAGCGGCTATGAATTTAACATGTTCCTCAGACAGACCAACAATGGTTTCCTTAAATATATCTGTCATTTTCATTAAATAATCATCATATTCTCCTTGCCGGCGATCCCATTTCATAAAAACCGGCCGGACATCATCATGCCAGCGTGTCTGATCAACAAGCTCATGGGTCACAAATTTCTTGAATAATTCAGTAATCAAACCTTCCCGATAAATCGTTCCGTCAATATCAAAAAATGCCGCTGTCCTTTTCATTGTAAACCTCCTATACTTTTTTATATTATACCTTTTTCCAATCACAAAAAACAATCTGGCAATCAAAAAAGGCATCCGCTTGAGTTATACTCCTCAATAGCTTCTGCCTTATTCTAACCCTTAAGCTGTTTGCACCTCTGCCTGTTTATCAATCAGCTGTTGAAATTCATCAAGCGGCATTGGTTTATAATAATAGAATCCCTGTACATAATCACAACCTGCTGACTTAAGAAAGTCAACATATTCCTTAGTTTCAACACCTTCCGCAAGAATTTTAAGGTCCATTTCCTTTAATGCAAGGATGGTGTAATTCAGCATCTTTGCATACTTTTCGGTTAATTGCTTCTGAAAAAACATACGATCCAACTTGATAATATCAACCTGTGTTTTTAATAATACATTATAGGAAGAATAACCGCTGCCAAAATCATCTAAAGAACATGTAAAACCAATTGCTTTTAGCTTCTCAATGGTTTCAATAACCTGCTCATTTAAGCCATATTGGATATCCTCTAAAAATTCAAACTCAATATATTCCTTGGGAATCTCATATTGATGCAGAATATTTAAATAATCATCAAGAAAATTGATATCAAAGAAAGAAGTATTGGTTATATTAAAACTTACCGGCACCAAGGGAAGCCGCGCTTTCAAGCGTTGATTCATCCAATGACAAACTTGATCAAATAAGTATAGATCAATCAAATAAATATCACCTTTTTCATTCAATGAAAAAAAGAAATCCGTTAAAGGAATTAATTCACCCTTTTCATTGATCCAGCGCATTAAAACCTCTCCGCCAACTACCTGTTCGCTGGACAGATCTATTTTAGGCTGGATATAAGGAACAAATTCTTTATTTAGCCGCGCTTCTGTCAGCTTGTCATTTAAGGCATGACGCATCATGTATTCCTTATACTTCTGTTTACTCAAATCATCAAAGCAAAATGAGCGATGTTTAAACTCACGGCATTCCAAGCGGGCTATTTCAGCTTTATTCGAGATATAAGCATAGTCCTCATCCGGACGCTCCAGCTTATAAAGACCAAAAGACATATAAATATTATGATGAAGCATCGGTTCTTCCACATCAAAAAGCTCATCAATAAAAGGAAGCAAAAACTTCTCTATCAAAGCATCATAGTTTTCACAATCGATTAAAAGATGAAATTCATCAGCATGGACTCTTGCTGCATAGCTTTTATCATCAAGATGATGATAAATACAGTCGAGCACTATTTTAAGGATTTGATTGCCCTGTTCAAAGCCATATTTGAGGTTGAAGTAACGAAAATCTTTAATGTTTGCGGTAACAAATACATAATGCTGATAATCCTTCGAAACTGTTTCTTTATATATATGCCTTAGCCGCTCTGCATTAGATCGGCCTGTTATTTCATCAATTTGATCGTTATTTATTGTTTGCTTTACCATTGAAAATACCTCACATCAGCATTTAGATAATTATACCAAAAATTCATAAAGCAATCAAACGTTTAAGCTTTATGATCATCACATTCTTATTGGCCCTTACCCCTGTAGTCAAACTGACATTTCCATATAAAACTCTTGTCATAATCTTGTTATTTCACTATTGAAGATATATCCATAAAAATCAAAGAGCATAAAAAAAGCCCTAGATATAAGTCTTTTCTTACATCTAGGACAAGTTTTTCAAATGGTGGTTCCGGTCGGAATCGAACCAACGACACAAGGATTTTCAGTCCTTTGCTCTACCGACTGAGCTACGGAACCATTTGGTTGCGGGAGAAGGATTTGAACCAACGACCTCCGGGTTATGAGCCCGACGAGCTACCAGACTGCTCTATCCCGCGATATATATTACAATTTTAAGGAAATTGTTAACCTTTTTTTAATGGCGGAGGAACTGGGATTCGAACCCAGGCGCCGCTCGCACGACCTACCGGTTTTCAAGACCGGACCCTTCAGCCACTTGGGTATTCCTCCATATTCAATTTAAAATAAGCTGGTGGACCCTGTAGGACTCGAACCTACGACCCGCCGGTTATGAGCCGGATGCTCTAACCAACTGAGCTAAGGGTCCGCATCCTTAATTAGATCTATAAGTTGGTGGCTGGGGTGGGACTCGAACCCACGACCTTCCGGGTATGAACCGGATGCTCTAGCCAACTAAGCTACCCAGCCAAATTAATGGTCGGGATGACAGGATTCGAACCTGCGACCCCTTGATCCCAAATCAAGTGCACTACCAAGCTGTGCTACATCCCGTCGACAAACATTAAATTAAATGGCGCGCCATGCAGGAATCGAACCCACAACCTTTTGATCCGTAGTCAAACGCTCTATCCAGTTGAGCTAATGGCGCATCGGTGTTTCTCACTGTCTCATCAGTGCCCATTTATAATACCAAATACCTTTAGATAATGCAAGTATTTTTTTAACTTTTTTTAATTTTTTTAATCAATAATTTTCCGATTGCCGCAGAAGCCTTTAAATAGGCGGATTCTTACACTTGATGCTTAAAAGGATGAAACCTAGATTCGCTAAAGCAGCTTTTCTGCCTGTAACTTTCCGTATCGAGTATGCCCTAAAACAGGCAATTTTATTCCCAAATCATTTAAAACTGAAAAAAACCGCCGATTTTACTCGGCAGCTTCCTCTTTTATTTTATCCTTAGTTGTTTTGATTACCTTCTGACGCGAGAATTCTTCACGCTCTT
The DNA here is from genome assembly GCA_000508965.1 of Clostridiales bacterium VE202-08. Lineage (GTDB taxonomy): Bacteria > Bacillota_I > Bacilli_A > Erysipelotrichales > Erysipelotrichaceae > Dielma. Next base: position 791,656 of record BAHV02000010.1, on the reverse strand, counting down.
TTTCTTCAAGTGCATCACTGATGTTCTTTACCGTCAGCTTAAAATCAGGAATCACAATATTCTTTAAAGCGTTAGCCCGCTTTTGCGTCTTGCGTATCGTATTAGCAAGCCGATAAACGCTGTTTTCAACCTCTGCCAGCACAATTGTCATTTCCTTGACCTTCGCGAAGCAGCGATACGCATAATCCAGCTTAGAATTTGCTCGTTCCAGTCCATAGGTCAATTCCATCGGCTGTTTCTCATAATGAATTTTCGGCAGTTCCACACCCATTACACTGCGGTAACTGACTTGAAGTCCATTATCTACCGGTATCGCGTCCACGATATCAGTAATCAGACCTAATGACATATTGGCCTCCTGCAGCGCATAATAAGCGACAGCATACGTCTTGGTTATTTCATCACGAAGCATTTTCACATTTTCAACCTGCTCCATCATTTCACGTATCAAGATATTGCGCTTACGATCCATCAGATCATAACCTAAAGACGCCAATGACAGTGATTTCTTAGTGGCAATCAAATTACCTTTTGTCGGAGCTACCTGATTAGCCATAGGCTTACGCTCCCTGATTTGCTAATTCTTTAATGATTGTTTCTTCTTTTAAATCAAACCGCTTAACCGCTGCATCATGATCATAAAATTGATCAAGAACCGCATCATCTACGCGATCCAACTCATTTTTAGGCAAGACTGAGAGCAGTGACCACCCAAGATCCAATGTTTCATCGATCGAGCGATTCTCATCAAATCCCTGATTGATAAAATACTGTTCAAACAACTTACCAAACTGCATATATTGCTTATCCGCGTCAGAAAGTTCATCCTCACCGATAACCGAGGCAAGGGAGCGGGCATCCTGTACCTTGGCATAGCAGGCAAATAGCTGATTGCTTACCGCTGAATGATCGGCTCTTGTATACCCTTCACCGATGCCATCCTTCATCAATCTTGATAAAGAAGGCAGTACGCCTACCGGCGGATAGATTCCCATTGCCGTTAAATTACGATCCAAAGAAATCTGTCCCTCTGTAATATAACCGGTTAAATCGGGTACTGGATGAGTAATATCATCATTAGGCATGGTCAGGATCGGAATCTGCGTCACTGATCCTTTGGCACCCTTAATGATACCTGCTCTTTCATAAAGTGAAGCCAGATCTGAATACAGATAGCCCGGATAACCTTTACGGCCCGGAATTTCTCCTTTACTGGAAGAGAATTCACGCAATGCTTCACAATAAGACGTGATATCTGTATTGATAACCAAAATATGCATATCATGCTCATAAGCAAGATACTCAGCAGCTGTTAAGGCACAGCGCGGCGTTAAAATACGTTCAATAATCGGATCATTTGAAAGATTGATGAACATCACAACTCTTTCCATAACCCCCGCCTCTTCAAAAGAACGTTTAAAATAATCTGCGACATCATTGGTAACACCCATAGCCGCAAATACAACACCAAACCCTTTTCCTTCATCATCAGCAACCTTGGCCTGCTTGACGATCTGCACCGCCAACTGATTATGCGGCAACCCGCTGCCTGAGAAAATCGGCAGCTTCTGACCGCGGATCAGCGTCATCAGACAATCGATGGATGAGATTCCCGTATTAATGTAGTTACGCGGATAAACACGGGATACCGGATTCAGCGGCTGGCCGTTGATATCTGCCCGTTTTTCCGCAAATACACTGCCAAGTCCATCGATCGGTACCCCGGCGCCATTAAATGTACGGCCTAAAATTTCCTTAGAAAGCGGCATCTCCATCGGATGGCCCAGCAACCTGGTTTTGGTATTTGTTAAAGAAAGTGTATTAGTTCCTTCAAAAACCTGAATCACACAACGCTTTCCTTCAATTTCTACAATCCTGCCCATTCTTGTGCGGCCATCTTTTAATGCGATCTCTACCATCTCATCAAAGCTGGCATTTTCAACATTATCTAGCACGACAAGCGGGCCATTTATTTCACTTAAACCTACATATTGAAGGCTCATTAACGAATTCCTCCCTTCTATTGGACCGTCAGCATCGCTTTATCGATCATATCCTTATAAGTATCAAGAAGTGCAAGATTATTATTAGGCACATCGTATTTCATCTTGACAACCTTATCAAATAACCCCAGCTGCATGATCGTACTCACCGGTATATTTTTAGCGATAGCTTCTTTGCATCGGCGATTTAAATGCAAAATAACATCCATCATCTTCAGCTGCTTTTCAAGTGGTACATACGTATCCTCCGGATGGAAAGCATTCTGCTGCAGATAACCTACACGAATCAGTTTAGCAATTTCAATCGTTAATTTCTGATCATCGGGCAATACATCAGAACCAATCAATTTAACAATTTCCATCAATTTAGTTTCTTCCGCAAGAATGGATGCGATTTCCTGACGGTCACGCATGAAACGCGGATCAACATGTTTGCTGTACCATTTTTCTAAATCCGGAATATATTCACTATAACTCAAGGTCCAGTTTACTGCCGCATAATGGCGGGCATAAGCCAATGCCTTATCCAATGCCCAGAAACAGCGCACAAAGCGTTTTGTATTCTGTGTTACCGGTTCTGAGAAATCTGAACCTTGCGGCGATACGGCACCGATAATTGAAACCGAACCTTCCTGTCCGTTTAATGTTTCCATATAACCGGCACGTTCATAGAATTGAGAAATTCTTGACGGCAGATAAGCCGGGAAGCCTTCTTCAGCCGGCATTTCTTCCAAACGGCCGCTGATTTCACGCAAAGCTTCTGCCCAACGCGACGTTGAGTCAGCCATGATAGCCACATGATAGCCCATATCACGATAATATTCAGCCAGCGTAATTCCCGTATAAATACTAGCCTCACGAGCAGCTACCGGCATGTTAGACGTATTTGCAATTAAAACTGTACGGTCAGTCAGCGGACAGTTGCTCTTCGGATCGATCAGCTCCTGAAATTCTTCAAGAACCTGAGTCATCTCATTACCGCGTTCTCCGCAGCCGACATAAACGATAATGTCCGCATCACACCATTTAGCAAGCTGGTGCTGCATCATTGTCTTCCCTGTACCAAAGCCGCCCGGCACAGCTGCCGTACCGCCCTTCGCAATCGGGAACAGTGTATCGACAACCCGCTGGCCGGTAATCAATGGAATAGAAATCGGCAGACGATGCTTAACCGGGCGGGCATTTTTAATCGGCCATTTCTGGCAAAGCGTACATTCATGCTCACTGCCGTCAGCATCTGCAAATTTCATGACCACATCATTGATTTTATACTGGCCATTGGGTGCAGTCCAAGTCACCTTTCCCTGCTGATAAGGAGGCACCATACATTTGTGTTCGATCAGTTTTGTTTCAGGAACAGTCGCATAAATTGTACCGCCTGCAACTTCATCACCTGGCTTAACACATAATGTCACATCCCATAATTGCTCCTCATCAAGCGGCGCCACCGCACTGCCGGTTGCGATAAACGCGCCGGATTCTTTCTCTATTTCTTTTAACGGCCGTTCAATGCCGTCAAAAATATTTCTTAATATACCAGGTCCAAGTGTTAAACTGATTGGATTTCCTGTGCTGAATACAGGCTCACCCGGCCGCAGACCGGTCGTTGATTCATAAACCTGTATTGTCGTTTTACCCTTATTGATTGAAATAACTTCACCAATTAATCGGGCATTGCCGACATAAACCATTTCCAGCATTGAAAAATCAGTCGCATCCTTAACAGTTATAACAGGCCCGTTGATTGAATAAATTACATTTTCACTCACTTTATCACCTCTTGCAGGTTTGCCTGCTTTCTTATTGGATAATTAGACCTGAATGATTGGCAAACCATTCATGCTGATCCTTAAACGCGGCATCCAGCGTTTCATCATAAACTGCATGGCTGAGCGCATTCTCAAAGATAAAGCCGCCCATCGTAATCGACGCATCAATTTTAACTTCACACTTAGTACCATAAGCGCTGCTGATTGCTGCCGCATATTTTTCATCCTGCTTGCGAATCAGGAACGCTGAGCCTTCAAGCGAGCAGACAGCCGCCATCTTCTGAGCTTTTTTAATCAGAAATGCCTCATAATCCTTACTCGCCGTAAATTCGTTTAACGTTCGGATCACTTCCGCAAACACCATTTCTGTATATGCTTCCCGTTTCGCAATTAATTTCTTTGTAGTCTCACTATTGCTTTTTGATATTTCAATGGCCGCCTCAGCCTCGATTTCCGCCAGCTGACTGGCAAGCTGCAGCTGTGTATCCTTTTTAGCTTCCTTATAAAGCTCTTCTTCAGCCTTTGCCTTAGCTTCATTTACTTCGGCTAAAATACTGTTGCATTCCGCATCGGCAGTCTTTGAAATTTCATCTTCAATGTAGCGAACGACTTCTTCTATATTTTTCATCGCTTCACCTCTATAGTTTTACACCGATTGCTTCACTGACATAACGATCAATCGTTTCACCGATTTTGCTGTCGCCATGACGATCAGGAATTTCAACAATCAGCGGTTTCTTTTGTTTCAATTTGATTTCAGATATTACATCAGGACACAGTTCAATCAGTTTGGTCGTCAGCAGCACGATTGCAACCTCATCATCATGCATCACCTTTTCCAAGGTTTCCAGCATTTCATGACGTTCATGTACTACCACGCCTTCAATTCCTGCCAGCCGCAATCCCATCTGGGTATCAATATTGTCACTGATCAAGAAAAATTTCATCGTCCTCACATCCCATCTTACAGCTTGTTGATAATCAGGATTGAAATTAGTACACCGTAAATCGCAACACCTTCACCAAGGGCTACGAAAATCATTGATTTACCAAAGTTCTTCTCATTCTCAGAGAAAGCACCGATTGCTGCCGGAGCGGCTGCCGCAACGGCCACACCGGCACCTAAAGCAGACATACCGGTAGCTAAAGCAGCCGCTAAGAAGCCCATGCCCTGAGCCGCTGTCCCAACGATAGAATTTACTGCATTTACATCACCTTCCGCAAACACGTGAAAGCCGTTGATTTCAAACAAAACAAATGCGCATAATACCGCAAAGAACATACTTGTATGAGCAGCCAAACGCGTTCTGGCTTGTTTCAAAGAAGTTTTTCCTTTAAATACATTGACTAAAGGCAGTGAAATTAAAACAATAATTAAAGCTGGTAATAAAAGTTCTAGTAAGTTCATAAGTTCCTCCTAATTTAATTGTTATTCAGCGCTTTAAAAGCGATGCCGTTACCATCAAAGTAACGTGAGAACATTTCATAGAATTCAAGACGCAGTACCTGAATACCCACAATCATACCTTCAAGTACCATGACGAAAATATTACCTAAGACAAAGACAATCGGACTGGCATTGCCGACCATGCTCATCAAAGTGCTGACAACCAGCATCATACCGGCATGGGATAATACGAAACCGCCGACACGTAAATATGACATTGTGTTTGCCAAAAAGGTCAGACAGATTTCAAACATTTCAAAGAAGGCTTCCATAAAGAAACCGCCAAAACCATTCGGGAACAATTTTTCATGTTCTAACAGCCGTTCCAGCGGCTCCTGCATAAAGATCAAGACAGCCGGAATACCAATCAATATCAAAATATAAGGCAGCGTCAGCACTTGAATACCGGCACCCATCTGTAATGCAATACCCACTAATAATGAACCATATAATACAAACCCGGCGATGCCGTTTTGTGAAAACAGTGCCTTACCTAATTGCTTATTTTTTAGACTCTGTGTCACATTGATCAGCATGGACACTAAAATCAAAACCGCGCCAATTGCAATCGCACTGATCAAAAGCGGCATAACAAAACTAGGTGCCATGACTTCAAACGGTTTCTCCGCAAAGCCCAGCGCGTGAAACATCGGATTCAATAGTTCCTCATTGCCAAAGACTGATCCAAAAATCAAACCGAAGAACGCTGAGAACAACCCGATCCGCATACCGACCTCACCAAGCCGCATATTCATCTTCTTATAAGCAATATAACCAACTAATGAAAGCACCAGACCCTGACCGACATCGGCAAACATAATGCCAAACAAGAGACAATAAGTCAGCGCCACAAAAGGTGTCGGATCAAAATCCTCATAGCAAGGCATGCCGTACATTTCTACAAACATCTCAAAGGGACGGACAAACCAATTGTTTTTTAACTTAGTCGGCGGTGTTAACCGTGAATCACTATGCGCCGGTCTTACTTCAACCTCAACATTCGCAATATCGGAAAATTGCTGTTTCACCCGCTCCACATCTTCCTCAGGCACAAAGCCGGAAATTGAAGCACGCTCACCCAGCAGTACCACATACTTCTGTACTTCATAAGTTTGATTCAGACACTGCAGCTTAGTATAAAGCTCAGACAGCCGCTCAGCGCTCTCTTCCACAAATTTCTTCTCGGTTTCAATCACATGATCAAGATGCTCCTGATCCTGCTTCATATCCTCTTCCAATTCTTTAATTGCACCCTCGGGCGTACCGTGAACAAAATCAGGAATCCGCACACGTTCAAAGTGAAGGCTGGAGAAAATGTTATCGACTTCACCCTCATATCTCATGGTCGTAATATACATACACCAGCAGAAATGCTCATCCTTATTAAATTCTTTAAAAATATAAGGGCGGTTATTATAATACTGAAGCTTATCTACGCTTTGTTTAGGCATTCTGCCAACTCTGATTTTCAAATAGCGGCACGAGAACAAATCATCAAAATTAATATTCATCGCTGATACATTCTTTACTTGAATGACCGCCATTTTATTTTCTTCAATTACGGTTTGCAATTCTTTCTTTATTTCATGAATCTGATCAAACTTCGCTTTGATTTCATTAATCATTTTATTCGTTTCATCAAGATTGATGAAATAAGAATCGATTGGCTTCTTAACTAAAGTCAAATTCATTTCAGCACATAGCTCTGAAACCTTTGACAATAGATCGGCATAAGGATTGGCATCATTCAAGACCGCTAATCCACTGACCCGATCAACTATTTTATTGGCAAGCTCAGGATGAAAATTATCCAGCGTACTGAAACGCAGCAGCATTTCTTCAAGATGCTGTTTATCCGTTATAATATTCATCAGCCTCATTTTAGTTATTGCCACATTATTCCTCCTTTCAATTTCTAATAAATACAAGTCTTTTCAATATGATCGGCAGAGACACCGTAGCGCACCCCTTCAACAATATTAACAAGATTACTCATTTCAATTTCATGCAGGATCGTATAAGTCAGAAACACGATCGCCGGACTTGTAGAAAAACGCATATGCCGTTCAGCTAAATGATATTTAATCCGGTCAGCATAGTATTCAATAAATACATAATCATGATTATCAGCAAATACACGATAAGGTGAATCAGCCAATATTCTTAAAAAGCTTTCCGCATCCGCTGCCTCAATCAATTCCTCCATTTTGCTTTTAGAAATTCTGAGATAATCAAGCATTAAAGTAGGCCGAATCGTTTCAGCATCAGCATGATAATACTTTTTTAGACGATAAATCTTGGAAATATTCTGCAGTTCAATACCGGTCAGAAAAATAGTCAGACAATCACTCTGCGTTTTTCCCCTTAAATGCCGTTTGATCGTCAGCAGCACACGGTCATAATAATACTTTGTCAGAGCTGTTTCAACTTGAGGATAATCAATTAATTCATTGCCCTTGGGCTGATACTTTAATAAAATCTTAGCATAATCAGTACGTGCCAGTATTTCACACAGGGCTGAATACGTCTGTGCTTCCTTGAGCTTATGCAAATCAAAGGAAGTATAGCGATTCAAATAGAATGGAATCTGCGATTCAAACTCGGAATACAGCGATGAGTTGAAAAGCCGCAGCTTACCTAAAATTAAATCAATTTCACTCTTGAAAATGCCGATTTCAAACAGTTCTTTATCTTTGCCGTCAGCATAATGAGCTAGTTTGCAGCCGCGCTCAAACATATCCTTTTTAAGCAGCGCTTCCAGATCACCGCGATGAATCTCACTTTCCTTCACATTGGCAAAGGTGCCGGCATAATCTGTTTCATTCTTTAAATAAGCAGCGATTTCAGCCACACTTTTCTTATGCACAAGCGCGTGATAATCCTCGCTTCTAAGCCGCCGGCCATACATTGCCTTAGCTTTAGTAGTAATGGCATTGGCGGATAATGATGTCATAATTTCACCTCGATTCTGTTTAAAATAAGCAGATTTTTACACATGAAGACAGGCTTCAACAATTGATTTTACCCATTGTTCCTGGTTTTCATCGTAAATTTTCTGAAGTGAAATTAAGGATGCTTCATAGCGTTTCTGATTCTCTTCCTGCTGATCCTGAAGCCTTTTCGCAACCAATTGCTGATGCTTTGCAATGGCTTGGTTTTCTTCATCCATCAGCTGCTTATATACCTCATCACGATTGGCTTCCGCTTGGCTCCTAAGCTGCAGGCGCTGTTTTCTGGCAGCATCAACACGCTCACTTGCGGCATGATCTGCTTTTACGATAGCTTCTATAAATTTATCCAAATAATTCCCTCCTTACTGGTCTTAAAATTCAGACCAAATGTAGTATAAACCTTTTTATTCACTAAAACAATCAACAATCTTGCTCATTTATAAATCACCCTAAAATGAAGCCGTTTACAATTGTTCAAACAGTTTTAACAGCGCTGGTTCTGCAATTTGTATTTCCTTATTTTTCAAATAATTCAAGCAGCCGGCATCGCTTTTAAAAGCAAAACAAAGCTTATAAGCACACAGCGCCTGTCCTTCAAGCTTTTTCATGGCTTTACCATGGTATTTCACATCATTGACCAAGGGATGGCCAATAAAAGAAAGCTGTGCACGGATCTGATGACTTTTGCCCGTCAGCAACTCAATATCTAATAAAGAATAGCCATGCTGAACCGCTAACGAACGATAACTCAGACTGACCTCACTCATTCCAGCCGATGGCTTTTGCGAAAGATATGCCTTATTCTGCTGCTCATCCTTGCGATAATAATGAACTAACAAGGCACTGCCGTAAAGTTCACCTTCCACTATACATAGATAATGCTTTTCAATTTCACGTTCTCTGATTTTTTCATTCATCATCCGCAATGCCTCTGCACTTTTCGCCGCAATCACAAGACCTTCTGTATTACGGTCGATGCGATGGCATAGAGCCGGCATGAAGCTTTTTTCAGAAACCGGATCATACGCTTTATGCTCAACTAAATATTTCAGAATCCGGTTGATTAAAGTATCAGCCTGATCTGCCTCATCACTATGCACAAGCAAATTGGCGGGCTTATTGACAATTAATAAATGATCATCTTCATAAACCACGTTCTGCAGCTTTGATGCCTGCATAAATGAAGTATCCGGCTGACCATCAAAAAACTCTTCACTGATATACATCTGAATAGTATCCCCTACATTTAGCCGCTGAGATATTTCACAGCGCTGACAATTAACTTTAATCTTTTTATTGCGAATATACTTATACATCAAACTCTTAGGCAAGCGCTTGAGACTCTTACTCAGATATTTATCCACACGCTGATCAGCATCATTCTTATTAACTACAAATTCTCTCATGCTTCACCTCTTTCCTATCTTTTAATTATAACCATTCTATTTCTAAAATGAAAGTGGGATTACCAATGACTTATCAGCAAAAACAAAAATACCGCTGACTTAATTGCCGGCGGTATTTTTCATCAAAATAAACTATCGATTGTTATTTTGGTTATTTTGTTGTTTTTCATTAAACTTTCTCATATTGTTTTGAAGCTCATCCTTGCAGTATTCCTGCTTGTGCATGTTTTTAGCTTCTTCAATATCAGCGCCTAATTCATAACCCATTTCAAACTGATACAAGTTGTTTTGAATTGAGTTATTTTGTTTTTGATTCTGATTCTGATTTTGTCTCTGGTTTTGATTTTGATTCAAATTCTGATTCAGATTTTGGTTTTGATATTCTCTCTTGTGGTCCATTTTTATCACCTCAAGAATAGTTTATCTCCACCCTAAAACTTTATACTAAAATAAATCTTCTTCTATGTTATTTTTTTGATTTGGATAAACATCGATAATTTCAATCTTATTCAGGCAATCCTCAATTAATGCTTCATAATCAAATTTTTGTTCAAAAGCAACTGCTTTACGGCTTACTGGATGCGTTACCGGATTTTTGGGCGTAAAGATCGTACAGCAGTCTTCAAACGGCTGAATGGATGTTTCATAAGTGCCGATTTTTTCTGATAAAGCAATAATTTCCAATTTATCCATTGTAACTACCGGTCTGATTACCGGCAACGTCACTGTCTCATTGATTACATTCATACTCTCTAAAGTCTGTGAAGCCACCTGACCGATGCTTTCGCCATTTACAATCGCCAAACAATTCTGACGCTGAGCGAGACGCTCTGCTATGCGATACATCATTCGGCGCATTAAGGTAATGCAATAGCTCTCATCCGCATGCTTATAAATAGCCAGCTGTAACTCTGTAAACGGAATCACATGAATTCGGATATGACCTTGATAAGACGCTAAAATTTTAGCTAAATCCACGACCTTCTGCTGAGCCCTCGGTGATGTATATGGCGGTGATGCGTAATGGATGCATTCTACCGTGATGCCTCGTTTCATCATCAAATAAGCAGCGACAGGTGAATCGATACCGCCGGACAGCATAACCATAGATTTGCCGCCGACACCTACTGGATAACCGCCGGCACCCAATAATTTATTGGTCATGATATAAGTTTCAAACTGACGCACTTCAATCATGATCCTCAGTTCAGGATGATGAACATCAACTTTCATTTCCGTATTCTTTAAAATTTCAGTAGCAACCGCACGATTAATTTCATCAGAAATCATGCCAAACAGCTTGTAATGACGGCGAGCTTCTACCTTAAAAGTCTTAGCATTGCTTTGGTTGGCGGATTGATAAGCAGCTGCGATAATATCTTCAATCTCACTGTTCACCTTCAGTGCATAAGAAAATGAACTAATCCCGAAAACACGGCTGATAATCGGTGCTATTTCATCAGGATCAACACCGTTCAGCAGGATATACATCCGATCATGCGTGCGTTCAAATTCCAAAGCCGGATAATTACGCAGTGCGTTTTTCATATTCTGATGCAAGCGGCGGATAAAATCCTTTTTATTTTTACCTTTTGTTGATAATTCGCCATAGCGAACTAGAATGTGGTCATAAACCATTTTACTATTTGATTCGATAGTCATTAAATATCTCCTTTAATACTTTCAGCAATTCATCAACTTCCGATTTCTTACTCAAATGAGAAAGTGAAATCCGCAGTGAATGAGTAGCTCTTTCCTCACTGTATCCCATAGCCATCAGCACCTTGGAAGGAGCTTTGGTTTTTGAGGAACAGGTACTTCTTGATGAGACACAGATACCATAGTGATTCAATGCATTCAGCATGACCTCACTTGTCATACCCATAACCGAAAAATTTAAGATATAGGGTGTCGCATCATGCGGTGAATTAATTTCAACACCGTCAATTTCTGCCAGTCCTAAGCGCAGGTGCTGATTCAGTTCTGACACGTACCGGCTGTGTTCGTCCATTCCCTCACACGCGATCCGTATTGTTTTAGCCCAGGCAATGTTGCAGGGCGCATTGCTTGTCCCGCCGCGCAGACCGGCTTCCTGCTGACCGCCGCAGATCAATGGCACTAAATGTACATTCTGCTTGTGATAAAGCAAGCCGCTGCCCTTTAAACCATAGATTTTGTGAGCCGAAAATGAAGCTAATTCAATATTCGGCAAAAAAGTTAACGGCTGTTTGCCTAATATTTGTGTGCAGTCACTATGAAACACAGCCCGTGAAGATTCATGGGTCACTTTTGCCAGCTCAGCAATATCATTGATCGATCCCACTTCATTATTTAGAGCCATGATTGATACAAGAATCGTATCCTTACGAAGTGCTTGGCGCAATGTCTCTGCTTCTACAACGCCGCTGCTGTTCACCGGCAGATAAGTCACTTCAAAGCCAAACAATTCCTGAAGCTGTTTCATTGCCTGATCGACACTTGAATGTTCCACACAGCTGGTAATCAAATGTTTGCCGCGGTGCTGCAAAGCAAACGCGCTGCCTTTGATTGCCATGTTGTTCGCTTCACTGGCTCCCGAGGTAAACATCAGTTCATTGGCTTTCACTTTTAAGCAGGAAGCTGTCTGCTCCCTGCTCTGTTCCATTAATTCCGCAACTCTTAAGCCTGCGTCATGCAGTGAATCTGTATTGGCATAATATTTCTCTAAAACATATGTATAAGCTTTTAATACTTCCTGATTAACAGGTGTTGTTGACGCATAGTCTAAATAAATCATAGTGATACCTATGCAGCTGTTCCCTGTGTCTTGCGAATCAGCTTTTCGTAAGAACCAGGATGCAGTTTTTCAATCGTTTGAATAGCTATTTTCAAAGCCTTCGTATATTGTCCGTTTCTGAAACACAATTCTGCCCTTGTCAGTTCAGAATCAATTTCCGGATAAGTCGAACGATATCGATTGCCGAAGACGATAGTATTTTCAACCATGATTGCCATGCCGACAAGGTTATTGACACTGTTAAATAATGTATAAACAAAGTCAATCGCTTCTTTTAATTTTTCATTAAGACGAGCCACATCCAGCGGTGTTGCTTCAAGCAGACAGTTAATTTCATTAATGATCAGATTGGCTTTACGAAGATCTTCTTCATATTTTAAAGAGATCGACGGTAAACGGTTCTTATTGATTTTCACAGTAATTTCATTCACGATAAGCTGAAGCTTAAGCAGCTGCTTTTTAGCCCTCTCTTCATCAGAACATGCCGTATCGAGCTTTTTCTTTATCTTGCCAAGCTCATCCAGCAATTCCTTGCAATGCTGCTTCAATTCATTCATTGAAAGCATCAGCGCAGTCGCCGGGATTGCCTGATTAGCGGCTGATTCCTTCAGCTTGTCACGAGCTATCAGCACTTCACTCATCATGCGGTCAATCGCATCTAATGAATCGGTTAGATTTTCAAAACCAAAACGGATCTTCACCCGTTCATATAAATCACGCAGCTTGATAATATTTTCATTCATTGTTTGAATGTCATTCAGCAACGGCTCATAAGATGCTGTAAACTCCTCTGAAGCCTTCACTTCACGGTCAATTTGTTCCTTCAGCTGCTGGAGTCGTTTTTCACATTCAAGCAAAGAAACCATGACACCCTCGATCCGACCTTCTGACAATCGGCCAAGATCATCCTTAAGCATCGCGGTCACAGTTTCAAGATTGCGTTTTGCTTCAAGATGTTCCAGATAGACGCCCTGATTGCGTGCCTGAGCATATACATATCCCGTTTCATCAATCGCCTTAGGCAGTGACAGTTTCGCTTCCTCATACAAAGCAGGAAATTCGTCCATCAGCTGTTCAAGCTCCTTCATCGCCTCGCTGATTTCTACCTGCTGAGTGCCTGCCTTGGCAAATTCGCTGGCAAACATCCATTCTTCAAAGGTAGAAAACATCTTCTCAATTGCCGTTACACGCGCTTCCAAAACCTCGATGCCGCTATTATAATTTTCTCGATTATCTCGAATGATTTCTTTATCGATACGGAATTGATTTTTCAGCTTATTGATTTGTTCACGCTGAGCGCTTTCCTGTTCCAAAATATTATCCAAAGAGGTTGATAATTTATGCACGCCCACCGAACAGTTTTCAAGCAGCTCCTGCAATTCTTTCAGCTGACGCTTCGCCTGCTTAACCTTATGTACATAAATCAGATCATCAATTTCACCCAGATAGACACTGGCTTCTTTCAGCTGTTCCTGAACGATGTCAAATTCATTGCGGGAACGTTCCACACTTTCCGCAACGGCGGAATTGACTCTCGACAAAGCCACCGCCTTGTTCAATTTAAAGGGCAAAGGAATACTCTTTAATGAATTATAATTCATCTCAGCTTCATTCAGCTGCTTTTTTACCTTTTTAGTGTTTAGAACCGTAAAAATAATCAGCAGGATCAAAATCACGCCGACCACGATTACACCAATCAAAAAGTTATTGTTTTCCCCAAGTCCTTTGAGCGTTTCCATAATCTTATCCATAAACACACCTCACTGTATTTATTGTATCATAAATCAACCCGTTATTAGCGTATAAATTAACGAAATTTTCAGCATTTCCACTTTTTTCATTGACTGGACATTCAATCAATGATATAGTAATATAGCGTCAAAATGATGGCAGCTCGTAAAGTCTTGTCTAAGGCGTCAATAACGCTGTTTCTGCGGGGTATCGGGTAGCATGCTGCAATATGTGAGGATACCGAAAGTATTGACACCCGTCAATGATGATTTACGCCCTGTTATTGTTTTATAGCCAAAAACCATAAAACAATTAAAGGAGGATTTTTAAATGGCACGTATTAATGGACCTGTTTGGAAGGTTTCCCGCCGCTTAGGTTTCTCAGTTCTTGAAACCGGCGAAGAATTACAAAAAAGAACTTATGCTCCTGGTCAGCATGGACCAACGAAGAGAGTAAAACTGACTAACTACGGTTTACAGTTAAGAGAAAAACAAAGAATTCGTTATATGTATGGAATCAATGAACGTCAATTCTACAACACTTTCAAAAAAGCATCTGCTATGAAAGGTGTTAAGGGCGATAACTTCATGTTCCTGCTTGAATCAAGACTGGATAACCTTGTATACCGCATGGGCTTTGCAAGAACTCGCCGCGCAGCACGTCAGCTTGTAAACCACGGTCATATCACTGTTGACGGTAAGAAAGTGGATATCCCTTCTTACATCGTTAAGCCGGGTATGACAATTGCAGTAAAAGAAACTTCAAAAGACATGAAAGCAATCGCTGAAGCTTTAGAAGCTACAATCAACACAAAAGCATTTGTTACTGTAGATAAAGAAGCTAAGAAAGGTGTTTATGTACGTCTTCCTGAAAGAAGCGAATTAAATCAAGAAGTAAACGAACTGCTGGTTGTCGAATTCTACAACAGATAGTCATTTACAGACACGCACAAGCGTGTCTTTTTTTATATAAGCTTAAAAAAGTCCGTATTTGCATAAAGCGGGCTTTTTTTGGGAATTCACTGTGATTAAATCAGGCTTTTTTGCTTGTCAAGTGCAAATTCGGACTTTTGCCAATTTTACATTTTTAAGGCATAATACAGCTACATATAAAAGGAGAAAAAATTATGATCAATGTATTTGTAGTGATCGGCAAAGTACTGGAAAAGCCGGAAATGAAAGAAACCCCTAATGGAACAAAGCATACTACCCTGCTCTTAAACGTAGAGCGCGGTTTCCGCAATTCCGAAGGGGTTTATGAATATGACCAAATTGCTGTCGAAGTCTGGCGTGCCAGTGCAGAAACGGTCGTTGATTATTGTAAAGTCGGCGATATGATGGGTATCAAAGGCCGCATCCAATCAAGAACCTACCAGTCCCAGGAAGGTAATGCGTTTATTAATTACGATATGATTGCCGAGAAAGTAGATTTTCTGAGCTATAAGTAATTACTCAATTGGCATCAGATGAAGAATTGCCTGGTGTTCAAGATTCATCAATTCAGCAGCAGCCTGAATATCAGCCATTGTAATCGTATTGATTACGTCTAAAGCTTCAAAAAAGTCGATTTTATTGAAATAATCTCTCATAAAAGTAAAGGCTATATCATCAAAACTGTTTAAATCACGGATTGACTGCCCATAATAGCGGCGCTTCAGCTGATTAAGCGTTGTTTCACTGATACCATTAGCTTTTGCTTTTTCTAATGTCAGCTCAACAATTCGTTTGAATTCATCCAGCTTCTCAGTTTCAGTATAAAACATCATATAACCGAAATCTTCACCAAATTCGAGTTCAAAGCCATAGAAATCGTTGATCGTTCCATCAATCAGCCATTGCTGATAATCTTCGCTTAAAGAAGTGAAGGAAGCATCCAAAATAAATTTAAGGCACCATTCCATCTTAAGCCGCTGCATGCCGTCTTTAATCCCCTGAAGCTTATAAGCAATATTCACCTTGGGTGTCGTCACGTCCATATTGAATTGATAGTATGGGCGCTTCACGGTCTGCGGTTCACTGAATTGTTTGCGAGTTACGTTTTTGATTGGCTTGAATTGCTTCTTCATTTGATTATTTTTAATAATTTCCAGCAAGGGTTCAAGCTCTTGGCCGGTAATCCCGACTAAAATCATCGTAGAAGGATGATAATTTAAAGCATAGCATTCTTCCAAGCTTGATTTAGTTATCCGGTTCACTGATTCCGGTGAGCCGCCGACATCAAAACGCAGCGGATGTTCATGAAAAAGTGATGAGAAAGTTTCATTGATCAGACGTGAATCAGACATCTGCTGGTACATCTGCAGCTCCTGAATGATAATTCCCTTTTCCTTTTCTACTGATTCCTCACTGATCGTTAATCGCTGGACAAAATCAAGTAAAAGATTTAAAGGCTCTTCAGGATCTTCCGTAGTTGTGAAATGATAGGCGGTTTCTGTATAAGATGTAAATGCATTGACATTGGCTCCCATTTCCGAAAACAGATTCATTACATCCTTATCTTCATCTTCAAACATTTTATGTTCGAGAAAATGCGCAGTGCCGGGTTCAAACTGAAAAGCCTTGCCGTCAGCATCCACCTGTTCAATATCTAAAGCACCTAAAGGAGTAGTCATCATGAAATAGCTTTTTTCATAGCCTTTTTTCTGCCACAGCACGACTTTTAATCCATTAGGCAGCGTCTCTTCGATATAAGACTCTTGATATTTACTGCTGATCACCTTATTCATGCGCCTTCTCCTTCCCTGTCAGCACTACTGTCGCAAGCAGCTCACAGGCATTAAATGCCTTAAGAATTGCCTCTTTACTGACATCGCTGATTCTTTCAATATTCTCTTCAATGGTTAATTCACGATTAAGCAGCGAATTGTTGTACGCATAAGACATCATTGAATTCATATCATCACGGCTTGCTTTCAGTGAATTGATAATCATTTTCTTTGTAACTGAAATCAATTCATCACTGAATTCACCCTTTTTACAGCGTTCAAACTGCTCTTTAATCAGCTGTATTGTCTGATCAATATTTTGATGTTCGATACCGGTGCTTACCACTAAGGCACCATCAAAAGAAATCAAATTAGAAAAAATAGAGTAACAAAGACTGTGTTTCTCACGAACCTCCTGAAACAGATAGCTCGTTGAGTATTGACCAAAAATACCGTTAGCTACCCGCAATGCGGCATATTGTTCATCAACGACATCGATACCGTTTTTCCAGATCATAGCGATATTGGTTTGCGGGATATCCTTTTCAACTTTGGTAATTTCATCGCTGACAGCCGTATTAAGACAGTAGTGTGTATTTACCTTCGCTGAACGCTGTGTAAAATCAAAAATAGATTCAATCATCCGTCCCATCTGCAATTCGTCAAACTGGCCGCAAACTATGATTTCAACAGGATCGTTATTCAGCATAGTCTGATATTGCTTTTCGACATCTTCAATCGTCAGTTTTGACAATATATCAAGACTGCCCAGGGCTGATATACTTAACGGCTGCTGCTCACCGGCCTTTTGAAACGCCAGCAGGAGCGAGTATGTCTGAGCATCATCAAGACGGCGCATAATTTTTGATTTAAGCAGCCGCACAGCTTCATCAAAAATCTCCTTGCTGAAGTGTCCCTGCTCATAATAAGGATTAAATAAAATCTCTTTAATCAGACAGAGCTGATCACGAAGCAAATTCGCACTGCCCTCAACATACATTGGATTAATAATCTTACTGCGAAATTCTACCACATGACCGCCGCCGCAGCCAATGGTCCGGCATGACAAGGTAGCACCATATAGTTCATCACATACATTTGACATTTTCTGTTTCGTATCATATTTTTCACAGCGGTCAGTCATCATCATTGACAGCACTGAACGCTCGGTAGCATCTTTTTCATTTAACCCATGCAGAAAGTCAATATAAACAGCGATATCTTTAAATTTATCACTTTGGATGAAATTTAAAGTTACCCCCTCTCTGATTTTTATTTTCATCGAAAATCCTCCTTGTTTCTTAGTATAAACAATATTCTTATTTTAACCCATGCCACAGTAAAAATAAAGCCAAATTAGCAAAAAAGAGGCTCAATGAGCCTCTCAAGAGAGAAACAAATCAGTCTTTAATTTTTATATAATAACACTTGTTGTGCAGCCATGCTCTTCACAGATTTTCTGACAGCGCACAAGCTCATCATGATTTACGATGCCTTCGCCAAAAACCTTCACGCCGGCGTCCCGCACGCCAAAATAACGATACTTCAGTAATTTATAACGGCATTGACTCTTGATGATTTCAGAAACGCCGGTTACGGTTTTTGTATTTTCGTCTTCGAAACCCGGCAGAATAACGGTTCTGACCTCTTCAAGCTTATGCATTGCCAATAAGGTACGCAGATTCTTCAGAACCATCGCATTATGCTGTTCAGTGACAAAATAATGAAAATCATCAGATATCGCTTTAACATCAAGCATGACACCGTCACAAACAGCCATCAATTCAGGATAATCTTCAAAATCATAGTAGCCATTGCTGTCAATCAGACAAGTTAAGCCAAGTTTTTTCGTTTCCTTGAATAATTCCAAAAGAAAATCAGCATGGTTCATACATTCACCGCCGCTTACCGTAATACCGCGGATAAATGGCTTAATAGATTTGATATGTTCAACCACATCCTCAACGCTCATCCAGCTGATTCTAGGCGATGCCAAATGCTTGCATGTTTTAATGCATGTATCACATTCAACGCACAGCTTCTTATCCCAAATCACTCTGCCATCTATCATTTGAAGCGCCTGCACCGGACAAGTTTTTACACACTCGCCGCAGTTGACGCACATATTGATGGTTTCTGGATTATGACAATATAGACAGCGAAACGGACAGCTCTGGAAAAAGATTGAGCAGCGGTTGCCGGGACCGTCTACATTAGAAAACGAAATAATCTTATTAACTGCCGCTTTCATTATAAACACGGCGGTCTAAAGCATGTGAATCTCTGGCAGCACCCTGACCGAAGGCACTGCAGTTATTAAGACTGGTCTTGTTATTGTTCAGCTTTTCAATTTCACTCTTCTTTACGAGATAACCCGTGACGCGCACAACATCATTATCCGCATTGTAAGCTGTGAAATAACGCATTCCTGAATTAAAGGCTCCCTTAATAATATCAAGCACCGCACCCTTTGAATTATTCCATGTATCATCAAATTTGAAAATATCGCCGATACCGGATACAAAATGCTTGTGCATCTTCGTTTCAACCTGAATGTGCTTATAAAGCTCCGGTTCAAAGCCTACTGGAATTCTGGCTCCTGGTGAATCCTCCATACCGTCTGTATCGATGCCTACCTGAGCATGCATCACATACATGTTGTTGCAGCCTTCACAATAAACGCCGTGATGTGCATGAACCATTTCATTGATCTTATCTAAGATACGCTCTCCTAAAGCGTTCGCTTCTTCATTATTGCCGAAGCCCTTAGCCTTATCATCGATGCCAAGCAAATGATTGCAGCACTCTGCAAGACCTACGACACCAACCATACCCGTAAAGTTTTCACGCTTTACAAAACCTTCAGTGGCTAAGAAGTTTGATTTGAAGAAGGAGCTTTCCTCAACAATATAACGGATACGTGCATCAATATTGCGGAAAATTAATTCGCAGTAATGCGGCAGTACCTCATTCATAAATTGATCAACATTGGCAGCCTTCAATGAGATTTCATAGAGACGCAGGCGCGGTAATGTATATCCTCCGCCGCCAACATTTAACGCGTTATAGCAGCTGACAATCGCATAAGGCCCTTCATGCTCTTTTTTATACATCGCATGATTTGCAAAACTTGGCTTTGAAGTAGCAAGCATACACTTGATACAGGCTAAAGCTAATTCATCGCTTGTTTCGTTTTCATCATATAATAAAGAAATATTCGGAATTGCAAGCTGCATTTCCTCAGTCAGATCAAGAATAATACGCGTTACACGATTATCCTTAGGACCGATATTCGCATGTACGAAAGAGTCGGTCAGCGTTTTATCGATATGCTTTAAGAATAAACGCATCACTTTTCGTGTTTCAGCTTCATCCACATCAAATTTTTCAAACATTGTAGTAAAGTTTCCCAAATAGACAGGGAATGAAGTAATTGAAGGTACATGCTTATAAA
This sequence comes from Clostridiales bacterium VE202-08, assembly GCA_000508965.1. Lineage (GTDB taxonomy): Bacteria > Bacillota_I > Bacilli_A > Erysipelotrichales > Erysipelotrichaceae > Dielma. Next base: position 771,414 of record BAHV02000010.1, on the reverse strand, counting down.
AAATCAACAGATTATTTACAGCTTCTAACAGATCTTTAGGCGGATCTAGCTCTAAAAATTTACAGCCCTTCTCCATGAACAAATCATAATCAGGAACAATATAACGCGGCCGATATGGCGCATTTCCTTCACCTAAATCACAAATCGTATGTTCTTTTAATGCTAATTTGAATTCATCATCGAGTTTTAATGTGTCATCTTCACTTTCCGCAAGTCTGGCTAATGCCAAAACCTGCTGAGCATAAGTTAAAGTTGGATTAGAAATAATTTCTGAAACTTTACTCATCGCTATCCGTCCTCTCTTTCTTTATGTAAACTTCACGAGGCTTGCTTCCTCTTGCAGGCCCAACTACGCCATTCTCCTCCAGCACATCTACCAGCCGGGCAGCCCGGGAATATCCAATGCTGAATTTACGCTGGATAAACGAGGTACTGGCCTTTTGTGACTGAATGACAAAGTTCCTAACTTCATCATACAACGGATCATCAGAAGAATCAATTAAACCGCTTCCACTATCGATCAGCTGCAATCGAATAAACGCATCATCAAACTTCGGACGTGCCTGAGCACTGACAAAATCACAGACCTTACGCACTTCCTCATCTGAAACAAACACACCCTGAACACGGGTCACAACCTGCTCACCGACAGGAATATATAACATATCTCCCATACCAAGCAGCTTTTCAGCCCCCTGCTGATCCAGTATCGTTCTGGAATCAATTGCACTGGATACCGCAAAGGCGATACGGCTTGGAATATTAGCTTTGATGATACCGGTAATGACATCAACACTAGGCCGCTGAGTAGCGACAATCAAATGAATACCGGCAGCACGAGCCAGCTGAGTGATACGCTGAATACTTGCTTCAACATCTTTAGCAGCAACCAGCATCAGGTCAGCAAGCTCATCGATCACAACGACGATCCATGGCATTTTCTTCAAACCTTCTTCTGGATGCTCTTCAATAAATTTGTTATAACCACTGATATTACGGACACCCGCCTGAGAGAACAATTCATAGCGGTTATCCATCGTATTAACAACGACTTTTAACGCGGTAGACGCCTCTGTACCATCAGTAATCACCGGCCCCAGCAAATGCGGAACCTGTGCGTACATCGTAAATTCAACCTTCTTCGGATCAATCAGCAGCAGCTTAACCTCGTCCGGCTTTGCCCGCATTAAGATGGATACTATGATTGAATTCACACACACCGACTTTCCTGAACCGGTAGCCCCGGCAATCAGCAGATGCGGCATCTTATTTAATTCACCATAAACACAATTTCCTAACAAATCCTTCCCTAAACCAAACAGCAATTTGCTGTCAGCATATTTTTCAGGAACATTTTTCATCAATTCCTTCATCCCAACCGTCGTCTTCTCAATATTAGGTATTTCTATACCAACGGCAGACTTGCTTGGAATCGGAGCTTCAATACGAATATCCTTCGCTGCCAACCCCATTTTTATATCATGCTGAAGATTGCTGATTTTACTGACGCGAACACCTAAATCAGGCTTTACCTCAAACTTAGTAACACTTGGCCCAATGTGTGTTTCCATCAACGTTGCTTTTACACCGAACTCATCAAGAATCCGCATCAGCTTATCACCGCTCTCTTTCGCAGCTTTTATATTCACTGATGATCTTGTATTCTTAGCATTCTCATTCAGCAAGGTAATTCTTGGCAATTTATAATTTGTGTAATCCTCTTCAAATACTGAAACAAAAGCCTCTTCTTCCTGCTTTTCCTCTTTAACCTGCGGGATTTCCACACTTTTTAAAATATCCTGTTCAACCGGTTCTGCATGCTTAAGCGGTTCTGCAGATAATGTTTCATAATGAACTGCCGGTTCTTCATGAACTGCCGGCTCATCAAGATCATTAAATTCATCTGCCTCAAGATCAAGAAAATCAAATTTACTCTGATTTTGATTTGCGTTTAAGACATCCATATCAAATTCTTCCTGATCTTCCATCACTTTAACCGTCTTTGTCTTCTTCGGTTTAGCTTCACGCTTTTGCTTTTGACGCTTATTTATCAAAGAATTAAATAATAACGTACAGCGTTTGAAAAAGCCCTGAACATATTTGTTATTGGCAAACATTAATACACCAAGCAGCAATAGTGCCACACTGAAGATCAAAGTACCGATTTTATCAAACAGCAGGGTTGACAAGGAATAAAGAAAAGCCCCAATCAAACCGCCGTTGCCAACCGTCGTAGGCAGCTGGCCGCGAAATATCATAAACGAGTTTTTCACATATTCACTGAATATTGTCATACCGGTGATTGAAGTATCCTGTGGAGCTGATGTCTGCAGCAGCCATGCACAAAACAGACAGAAGGCGCCGAATGCAGGCCGCAGCTTCAATTTTTTGACGTCATGGCGGAGCATCATCATCACCGCAGCAAAAATAATACCAGCATAAACTACACCATACAAGCTGCCAAAGAAATAACGGACAACCTGATTCAAAAATTCACCGACAATCCCTATATTCAAAAGACCAATGATCGATAATGTGATAATCAGCAGCGCATAAATATAAATCAAAACCTCTTTATCTTCTTTAGTTGCTGCCGGACGTGTCTTCCTCTTCGTTTTGGCCATGGTCTACCTCCTGCTAAGCTTTATTATTAATCTCGATAATGACCGGCAGAACCATTGGCCGCTTGCCAGTTTCTTTCATTAAATATTTAGTTACTTTATCACGAATATTCGTGCGGGTTGCCAAATTTTCATAGACATGATCCTTGACCTCAGCTTCAATCGTATTTTCACAGATATTGCCGACTTCTTTTACGATATAGTCTGCATCTTTCAAATAAATCAAGCCGCGTGTCTGGACATCCGGACCACCGATAATTTTCTTCGTTTTAGCATCGATTGATACACCGACAATCATTACCCCGTCCGTTGAAAGCAGTTCACGATCTTTTAAAACAACACCGGTAACATCCCAGTTTTCCTTGCCGTCAATCATCGTATCTTCCAGTTCAATATGATCAGCTACTGACTTAAGCACCTTATTCTCAAAAGCCGCAATCTGACCATTATCTAAAATTACGATTTTATCCGGCCGATAACCCATTTTAGTCGCAAGGTTAGCATTCACAACTAAATGGCGATATTCACCTTTAACCGGAATGTAATATTTTGGCTTAAACAGATACAGCATCATTTTTAAGTCTTCACTAGAAGGATGCATAGAATAAACCGTCTTCGATTTCAAAGAAAACAGCTTGCCGCCTTCCTTGTAAATCTCATTCTCCATATTTGCCGCTTCTAATTCCGTACCGCTCACCACCGGTGAAGCAATAATGATCGTATCATCACTGCGGAAATTAATATTCTTATCTTCATGCATGGCGATGTTTTGAATTTTCCTGAACAAATTCTTACCGCTGTCAGAGATTAAGACAACAACATCATCCATCGCATCGTCAAATTGCTTTTCGGTCAATTCAATTTCGCGAGGCAGCTTATAATAGCCTAACACCTCCATCTGATTTAACAATGCGCGCAATTCTTTATCATAAAAGAAAATCTTACGGTTAAATTTTCTGGCCAGATCAATGATTTCAATGATTCTGAATAAGCTCTGACGATAAGCAGAAATCACGATGCGATGCTCTGCACCTTCAAAAATTGGTTCAATCAAATTTGTAATACGATGCTTTGGTGCTGTATGGCCTTCTTTATCTGCGGAAACAGATTCGTTCAGAAGACACAGAACACCCTTTTTACCAATTTCACTTAACTCATTCAAATCACACATATATTCTTCTTCAAGAACATCATAATCGATGATAAACTCACCGGTATACACGATATACCCCTGACTGCTTTCAATGGCTACACCAAAATTGTCCGGATAAGCATGCGTCATTGGGAATGTTCTTACTGTTACACCACCGACATTCTGTCGGCTGGTCCGCTTGATCTTGTGAATTTTCACATCCCGGATGCCTTCTTTTTTCAGCATATCATGCAGAATATTGGCAGTCAGCGCACCAGTATAAACCGGTATCTTAATCTGCTTAAGCAGATAAGGCAGCGCCGCTATCACATCGTCGTGTCCGTGAGTAATAAATATCCCCTTCACACGGTCTTTATTTTTTATTAAATAACTAAAATCAGGGATGACAAACTCCACCCCCAGCTGATCTGAATCAGGAAATTTCAAACCTGCCTCAATCAGAATAATCGCTTCATTTACTTCGACTACAAACATGTTCTTGCCGTTTTCATCGAGTCCACCAAGCGCAAAAATGCGTACTTGATCCATAAGTTCCTCCTTTATGCTCTTCTATCAAATTATATTTCAAATCTATTAGTATAAGTCGCTATGCATATTATACCACTACTTGCTAAAAATAACAAAAAAAGTGAACAACTATTCACTTTTAATTGCCTCTCCGTCCAACGACCAAGTCTTTACATCCGTGATCTGAACCTCGACGATATCACCTGGCAGAATCGGCTGATCAGCTGTGAAGTTGACAAGCTTATTAGTTTCTGTATAGCCTGAATAAACTCGCTCATTTTTCTTAGAGGGTCCATCGACCAAGACCTTCACGATGCGGCCAGCATAAGCTTCATTTTTCAAACGGGCATAATGATTTGTGTGCTCCATCAATTCATTCAAACGATCCTGTTTTACTTCTAAGCTGACATTATCCTCCATCGCTGCTGCCGGTGTGCCGGCACGCGGTGAATAAATAAAGGTAAAGGCATTATCAAACTGACAATAATCAACAAGCTCTAAAGTCTTTCGGAACTGTTCATCTGTTTCATTCGGAAAACCAACAATGATATCCGTTGAAAATCCAACACCTGGAATTTTAGACACAATCTTGTCAAACAGTGTACGATATTGTTCCACCGTATAACGGCGTCCCATGATTTTAAGAATTTCATTGCTGCCTGATTGAACCGGCAAATGAATAAACGGCATGATATTATCATAACGAGCGATTACATCGATCATTTCATCCGTAAAATCCCATGGATGTGAGGTTGTAAAACGAATCCGAGGGACACCGATTTTCGCAACTTCTTCAAGCAAGCCGGCAAAGCCGCCTGCCAGCTGCAGATCCTTTCCATAGGAATTTACATTCTGCCCTAACAGTGTCACTTCTTTAAAGCCTTCCGCCTTTAATTCTCTCACTTCATCCAAGATATCCTCAACCGTGCGCGAACGCTCTTTGCCGCGAGTATACGGAACAATACAGTATGTACAGAATTTATCACAGCCATACATGATATTGACCCATGCCTTATGGGTACCAAAGCGCTTCACAGGCAGATTTTCAATAACTTCGCCCTCTTTAGAATAAACTTCAATTGTTTTCTCTCTGGCCATCATTGCCTGATACAGCAGAACCGGCAGACGATGAATATTATGTGTACCAAACACCAAATCCACATGCGGATATTTTTTGATAATTGTATCGACGATTTCCTCTTCCTGAGCCATACAGCCGCACATGCCGAATAACAGATCAGGATTTGTCTTGCGCAGGCGTTTTAATGAACCCAGCTCTCCCAAAACCTTATCTTCTGCATTTTTTCGCACCGCACATGTGTTCAGCAAAATAAAATCAGCTTCTTCCGGTGTATGACATTGTTCAAAGCCTAATTCCTCAAGAATACCGGCAATGGTTTCACCGTCGCGCTCATTGGCCTGACAGCCATAGGTACGCAGGAAATATTTACGGCCGCAGCCGATATTACGTGCTTCAAATGGTATATTAAACAGACTCTTTTCAATCGCAGCCTGTTGATTCGTTCTTTTTTGTGCTTCCTTTAAAGAAGGCTTCATCCAATCTTCATGTACTTTCATTCTATTTTCTCCTTTAAAATTAAAGCCCAAAAAAACCAAGCAAGGCTTGGTTTATTGTGAAATGGCTTCTACTGGGCAAGTTGATACACAAGCACCGCAATCAATACATGTTCCTTCATCACATGTTGATTTAGAGTCATCGTTCATTGACAATGCACCAACTGGGCAAACACCTACACAAGCACCACAACCGATGCAAGTATCTTCGTTAATTTTTACTGGCATGATAAATCCTCCTTTTTCTTTCCTAACTATTATAACATAAGTTGTATCTACTGCAAGTATTTTAAGCCCGGAAACTGAAGAAAATCCATCATTGAAGTAAAAAAAGAAGAAGGTGTAAATTTACCCTTCTTCTTTGATTTGAATTCGTTCAACGCCGACTGCGCGGTTGCTGATATCATCGATTTCTACGATCAAGCCACAGAAGATACCGGTTCCTGACGCCATTGTATATTTCGTCTTTTCACCGGTAAAACGCGCGATTACCTCATCAATATCCCGACCCAGCACACTGTTGTAAGGACCGCACATGCCAAGATCGGTGATCGCGGCGCAGCCGTCAACGATTCGCTCATCCGCAGTCTGTACATGGGTGTGCGTGCCGACAACGGCAGCCAGCTGATTCGCAAAGCAATAAGTAAACGCTATCTTCTCACTGGTAGCCTCGGCATGCAAGTCGACAACATGCAGATCACAGTCTTCATATACCTCTAAAATATCTTCCATACAGGCAAAGGGTGAATCTGTGATATTATTCATAAACACCTCACCGCTGAGATTGCTGACTGCTATTTTTTTACTGCCGATCTTAACCACGCAAGTGCTTTGTCCAGGTTCTGTCGGTTCCATATTCATCGGTCTGACCAGCCGATCAGCTTCGTCGATAAACAGCAGGATATCATTTTTGGAAAAAGTATGATTTCCCATTGTAATCACATCGATGCCAGCGGCAATCAGCTGATTGTAGATTTTTTTGGTGATCCCTTTGCCATGAGCAGCATTTTCACCGTTGCAGATCACCATATCAATCGCTTTTTCTTCTTTTAGATGCGGTACTGTATCAATCACCATCTGGCGGCCGACACTGCCAACCACATCACCAATAAATAAAATTTTCATCGTTACTTAGCCAATTCACTCGCTCTTAATTCACGAATAACCGTAACCTTGATCTGGCCTGGATAAGTAAGCTCAGCCTCAATCTTATCACGAATGCCGCGGGCCAGCTTCGTACATGCGTTATCATCCACTTTATCCGGATGAACCAGAACACGAATCTCACGGCCTGCCTGTATCGCATAGCACTGATCAACACCGTCAAAGCTCTTAGTGATTTTCTCTAATTCCTCCAGGCGGTTGATATAATTCTGCATTGCTTCATAACGGGCACCCGGACGAGCTGCGCTCAATGTATCGGCAGCTTGTACAAGATTTGAAATCAGATAAGTAGGTTCTACTTCACCGTGATGAGATTGTATAGCATTCAGCACTACATCACTTTCACCATGCTTCTTACAGAACTTATAACCAAGTTCAATATGACTGCCTTCAACTTCAAAATCAAGTGCCTTGCCGATATCATGCAGTAAGCCTGCACGCTTTGCAAGATTTTGATTCAAGCCTAATTCAGCGGCCATCATTCCGGTCAGATAAGCAACCTCCATTGAATGCTGGAGGGCATTCTGACCATAGCTGTAACGATATTTCAGACGGCCGATCAATTTTACGATCTCACGGTCGATCTTACCGATACCCAGTTTAAATACTGTATCCTCACCAACCTTAACGATGTTGGCATTAATTTCATTACGCACTTTATTTACAACTTCTTCGATTCTGCCCGGCTGGATGCGGCCATCACGAATCAAAGTTTCAAGAGCGATGCGGGCTACCTCACGGCGGATTGGATCAAAGCATGAAACAGTAATTGTTTCCGGTGTATCATCAATGATTAAATCAACACCAGTTGCCTGTTCAATTGCCTTGATATTACGTCCTTCACGGCCGATAATACGTCCCTTCATCTCTTCTGTCGGCAGTGTTACAACAGAAACTGTCCGTTCCACCGCTTCATCCTGAGATAAACGCTGAATGGATAAAGCTATGATATTGCGTGCCTTTTCAGCAGCGACACTCTTCGCTTCATCTTCTTTTTCTTTGATATATGCAACTACTTCATTCTCCATACGTTTTTCAACGATATCGAATAATTCTTTCTTCGCTTCATTCGTCGACATAGCGGCAACTCTTTCTAATTCCGTTACCTGGACATCGATTTTCTCCTGAAGTTTCTTTTCCATCTCGTCTAGTTCAGACATTTTTTTAGTTAATTGACTGTTTTTCTGATCAATCTGCTGTTCTTTAGTAGTCAAAGTTTCATCACGAAAATTCAAATTATCTTCTCTGCGAAGCAATTTATTTTCCATATCCGAAACTTCCTGTTTACGTTCTTTAATTTCTTTTTCAGCAGCAAGCTTCATTTCATGAGTTTGTGTGCGGCCATCCAGGATTGCCTGTTTCAGCGTATTGTCAGCTTTCGCTTTTGCTTCCTTCAGGATTTCCTCCGCCTTTTGTTGATCCCTATTTAAACCAGCCCTTGATCTGACCGCCATAATGACGATACCAAGAACTAAACCTATCATCCCTGACAAGAGAAAAGTAATAGGATTTTCCATCCTCTGACCTCCTTTTGTCATTTTATGAGAGAGTAAATTAAACTCCCTTTATTATTTTACACAATTCTCACACATTTCACAACCCAAATTACTTAAACTTAACAAGTATTCCTGAAAATATAAAAGAGATGCTGTGCATCTCTTGTTATCTGGCATTCAATTTTTCTTTCAGCAAGCCGTATATTTCATCCTGAACATCCTTATTTGCCTTAAGATAAGCCTTAACCGCTTCACGGCCCTGACCGATCTTGTCTCCCTTATAAGAGAACCAAGCGCCGCTCTTCTGAATGACTTCATAATCAACACATAAATCAACAAGCTCGCCGACAAAGGAAATCCCTTCGCCATACATAATTTCAATCGCCGCAACTTTAAAAGGCGGTGCCACTTTATTTTTAACTACTTTGACATTTACTTTATTACCGATGATATCAGAGCCATTCTTGATTGCCTCACTCTTGCGGATATCAAGGCGCACAGAAGAATAGAATTTTAATGCACGGCCGCCCGGCGTCGTCTCCGGATTACCAAACATGATGCCTACCTTCTCACGCAGCTGATTGATAAAAATCGCTGTACATTCACTGCGGTTCATGACCCCGGCCAGCTTACGCATCGCCTTTGACATCAAACGTGCCTGAAGTCCTACCTGCGAATCACTCATCTCACCATCTAATTCAGCCTGCGGTACCAAGGCAGCTACTGAGTCAATAACAACTAAGTCGATTGCATTCGACTTAATCAGCAATTCAGTAATTTCGAGAGCCTGTTCACCGCTATCCGGCTGTGACAGAATCAAATCATTAATCTGCACTCCCAAATTCTGCGCATAAAGCGGATCAATCGCATTTTCAGCATCAATAAAAGCCGCGCGGCCGCCGCGTTTCTGTACTTCCGCAATAGCATGCAGCGCTAAAGTTGTCTTACCGCTTGATTCAGGACCGTAGATTTCAATAATTCTGCCCTTCGGATACCCGCCGATGCCCAAGGCTAAATCCAGTTTAATTGAACCGGAAGGGATCGCATCAATATCCACATTGGCACGGTCCCCTAATTTCATAATTGAACCCTTGCCATATTGTTTCTCAATTTGTTTGATCGTATCTTGAAGCAGTGAATCCTTTTTATCCGCTTCCTTCTCTAACATCTTTTCAGTTTTCTTTTCATCCATGATTCTGCTCCTTCACACCTTTTATATATGCGTTATATTCCCTGATGTCTAAATTTTCTATTAACCTTTGATGCTGCTTTTCAAAATCAGCGGCATGCCGGCTTCCCACAAGCAGCCGCAGAATTTCTTTCATCACTTCACATACCCGATGCCTTAACACGTTTCGTTCACCGCTTAATTGAAGCATATAAACATAAACCGCGTCATCAAAAGCCACTGCGCTGTAAACAAGTCCGGCCGGTTTGCCTTCTAAAACGTCAGGACCGGCATTGCCGGTAAAAGAGATACAGCAGCCGCATTCAAGCAGCAGCCGGCTTTTATCAGCCATTTCAATTGCGGTCGGCGCCGACACAACACCATATTTATCAATTGTTTCCGCACTTACATGCACAACATCAATTTTACTTGTATTCCAATAGGTAACAAACCCACCCTTAAAAACGGCTGATACCCCCGGCACCGAAGTCAGCTCAGAGGCAAACATACCACCGGTCAAACTCTCGCAGGTGCCGATGGTCAGCGCTTCAGCTTTCAGTGCATCAACCAATGCACGCATTACATTGACTCCATAATAATATCCTTAAGCTGCATAAAATAAGAAATTCCTGATGCCACCGAAATCAATGTCGCAAACCAAAGTAAAAAATCACTCATCGGAAAACGAACTAATTCAAACGGCAGATTATTCAGCAGTATAACTATAATCGCCAGCATCTGCGTAACTGTTTTAAGTTTACCAAGGAAACCGGCAGCTACAACCTTCCCCTTCTGTGCCGCATTCATTCGCAAGCCATCTACTATCGTATCCCGCCAAATCATAATAACAACTGGCACTACCGGTACAACAGCCGTCGCCGCAAACATCACAAACATCGTATTTACCAACAGCTTATCCGCAATGGGATCGATAAACTTTCCAAAAGAAGTTATCAGATTTCTCGAACGGGCAATATGCCCATCAAGAAAATCCGTAAACGAAGCAATTGCGAAAAGCACCAGCACTAAAATATTCTTTAACGGCAAGGTCACAAAGCCAAATTGAAAATCCGGCATTGCAATTGAGAACTGTGCGTAAGGAAACAGCATAACAAGAACGATCAGCGGCACAATTGCCATTCTGAAACAAGATAATTTATTCGGCAGATTCACTAGATTTTCCTCCAATTTCAAAGCTGATTGTCAATGATCCAGGTGTATTGGCAATTGAATCATCCAGCTTCACTTCTACATCATTCACTTTAAATTTCATTCCCGCAAAATAACCAATTCTAAGATCCAGCACCTTATCCACACTTGGATTGAGCTTTAACTGCAGCGTCTCACCGGATTCATAGATTTTTGCCGCCGGATCACTCAGCACTACGCCGTCCTTGGTAGCCTGGAACCACGCGCGCGGTACAAATTCAACATTCAGCGTCAATTCCTCTGCGTCACCGTAACCGCTGATCACATAAGTTGTCGCATCCTTCGCAGAAACATTCAATGTTGCTTCCGGTTCAGGTTCCGGTTCAGGATCAACAGGTGTAGGATCGGGAACTTGATCGCTAGGTGTCGGTGTTACAATCGGCGGATTAGGCTGCGATGGTGTCTGCATATTTCTTAAAATAAAGAATCCCGCCACAAATATAACCGAAGCAATCACAATGATAACAATGGTCAGAAAAGATATTAATGAAAAATCAATATGCTGACGTGATTTACGTTTCTTACTCTTTTGGGTTTTCTTCTGTTCAGCATTATGCGTCCGTACATGCTCTTCAATTTTCTTATGTTCCTCCATCGATTTTATAGAAAAAGTATGCGTATACTCCTCTACAACATCCTGCAGCTGATCCTTGATCGAATCAAAATCAACATCAACTAATTCACAATAAGAACGAAGAAAATACCGAAGATAAGGTAAATCATTTTTAAAATAATCTACATTGCCGGCTTCGATCGCTTTAATATGAGGAATAGATAAACGAGTCTTGTCACTGACTTCATCTATGGTGTAACCTTTTTCAAGTCTTCTTTGTTTTAGAAGTTCTCCTATTTCTTTCATTTAATCACCCTTTGTCGGTATTTTAATTTATTATATCAATTTCAGCAAAGAAAGTAAATAAACACAAGAACTACTCACCTGCCTCATTTAGTATAACCGATTTTTTATAGAAAAGCACGAATTTATCGAAACAACAAGAAAAAACATAATTTTACCATTTTCTTCTAAAATCAAGTTAAAATCTACTCATCATTTAACATGCACTTCTATAAAGAAAAATATTTAATTCATGCTGATTTTATTCATCTCATACAAGTCATTATCATACGCAAAGGCGTTTTTATAAGTATCACTAAAAAATCATTCTCATTTTCTGATGACATATATTTATAAAAAAACACTCGCTGAGGAGTGTTTAAAGTCAACATTTTGTAAGCCATGTTCTGTCCTTCCGAAGAAGTGGCAACCATTTATCTACATATTGCTATGTCCTGTGATCCTTTCAGTTCATTCACACAGATTCCCCTACCAAATTTGGGTTTCTCGCTTGCGGGGTTTACCCGTTCCATCCGCTGAATTTCTTCAGCGCTCGTCTCTGTGGCACATTAACGGTTCCGCCATAGTTTCCCTTAGGCGAATTACCGGCCGTCAGATTTCTCTGCCTGGCCTTATTGATTCAGCCAGCACAAACACTACGTCCATCGCAGGACGTGCGAGCATGGACTTTCCTCTAACTGCAGGCAGTCAGCGGTTGCCCAAATGTTAACTTTAACGTTTGAAAACTTCAGCTTCCAAACGTGAAAGACGTTTTAAAATATCCACATTGCTGTATGCAGCTACGTGTTCTTCAGCATTATTACTGCTGGTTTCCAATTCGGATATTTTTGCTTTCATGGTTTCAATTGTATTTTCATACTTCTGCATGGTCGCACCCAGCTCCTGAATCATTTCCTCATACTGCTGGTAATCCTGAATCACCATATCCAGAAATTCATCAACTTCACTGGCAGCATAACCTTTAAAATCGATATTAAACTGCTTTTCAAGCACATCTTCGACCTTTAAATTGAATCTTCTGTCCATACAATCACCTTCCACCTTAATAGTTTCTCAAATCTTTGCACAAAAATCAAGTAAAATCAGAAGCAATTTAGTTTGCTATGGAAATAAGAAAGCAAATTGGTTATAATAGTAAAAGGTGATACTATGATTGGTTATCCAACCAAAAAAACAAATGTTTTGCAGACGTCCGCAGCGGAAGCGCTGAAAGTTAATGCCCGGCTTAGTCATATGGGACGCGGCATGACGCTGGAAAGTGATATCAACGCCAGTAATGACTATTATATTGAAATTGACCGTGCTTTGATACATAAGAAACCGACGCCGATTCAGGTTGTAAGAGTTGATTATCCCAAACGAAGCAGTGCTAAGATCGTTGAGGCTTATTATAAAACGCCATCAACAACCGATTATAACGGCATTTACCGCGGAAAAGCGATTGATTTCGAGGCTAAAGAAACCAAAAACCGGACTAGCTTTACATTTAAAGCAATTCACCCGCATCAAATCAAGCATCTTGAAAAAGTATTGCTTCACGGCGGTATCGGATTTGTCATGATCCGCTTTACTTGCCTGAATGAAACTTATCTTTTGGATGCTGCGTATGTGATTGATGCTTATAACAATGAAACAAAAAAATCATTAACGATTCAAGAGATCCGCGCTCACGGATCACTGATCAGAGAAGGCCTGACACCACGCCTGAACTATCTGGATAATGTTGATGAGCTTTATTTCATGGAGGATAAAAATGGAAAATAACAACAATATAAAAAAAGGCAGCAAAGGGGTTAAGGTACTGAATTCAATCATTATCGTTATTCTTTCGCTGGTCCTGATTGGCAGTGTTTCGGCTTTTTACTTGCTGGATGGCATTCTGAATGATCCTGATGCGCCAAAGTATGATGCCAGTTCATTAGAAACTCAGGAAAGCTCGGTCATTTATGATTCTGACGGCAACGTTATTATTGAATTAAGCCGTGAGGATGGCACACGTGAAAATGTATCTTATGATCAGATACCTCAAGTTGTCGTCGATGCCTTCCTCTCTATCGAGGATTCCCGTTTCTATAAGCATAATGGCTTTGACCTTCCCCGCTTTATAAAATCAGCGCTTGAAAATGTCAAACAGGGTAATCTTGGTCAGGGCGGTTCGACACTGACCATGCAGATGATTGATGTATCTCATATGTCAAAGCTTGAAAAAGCGCCGAACGGCTTTGTCCGCATTGCCCGTAAGGTGCAGGAAATTTTCTTAAGTATGCAGGCTGAAAGTCACATTTCAAAGCAGCAGATTCTTGAGAAGTACCTCAACCTGATCAACTTTGGCGGTCCTGCCCGCGGCATTCAAAAAGGAGCTCAATATTATTTTGGCAAGGATGTCTCTCAAGTTACGTTATCCGAAGCTGCCTTCTTGGCCGGTGTTATCAATGCGCCAAATGGATTCGATCCATATTACAACTATGACGCAGCCATTGAACGGCGCAATGAAACACTCGATTTGATGCTGTATCACGGTTATATTACAGAAGAAGAGCATGAGCTGGCAGCCAATACTGAATTGGCGTTTCAGCTGAGCGGGCCCATCGTATTTGAAACCTCTCCTTATTTAAGCTATATCGATAAAGTCCGTGAAGAAATTACTGAATTGACCGGCGGCCTTGATCCAACAGTAGTCGGCATGGAAATCTATACGAGTATGGATCGCGGTGCGCAGGAATTAGCGGATCAGATTCTTAATGGTGAAGCAGGTATCAATTATCCTGAAAATGATGAACTATTCCAGGTTGGTTTCTCCCTGATGAATAATCAAAACGGTGAAATCATCGCATTGGGCGGCGGCCGCGGCTATGACGGCGACAATCGCCGGAATCGTGCTTATGGTGTTGTTAAGCAGTCCGGGTCTTCTATTAAACCGTTAATTGATTACTGTCTGACATTTGATTATCTGGGTTGGGCAACTGATCATATCCTGCTTGATGCCCCGATGAAATACCGCGGTACAAACACACCATTCTACAATGCTGACGGTCAGAACCGCGGCGATGTAACTTATCAGTATGCTGTTGCTGTTTCCTTAAATACAACGGCGATTACAGCCCTTCAGGAATTATGCGATACAATCGGTGTTGACAAAGTTCTTGAACATATGAAAAAGCTCGGCTTCTCAGCCTTTGAAAATCTGACAGCTGAAGATTTCTCTTTCGGTTATGGTATCGGCGGTGCCGATATGACAACAACACCGGTCGAAATGGCCGGCGCCTTCTCCATCTTTGCCAATAACGGTAATTTCATTGAACCGCATACGATCCGCAAGATTGTATTTAAAGACGGCAAGACCGAAAGCATTGAACCTAATTATGAATCTGTAAATGTAATTTCTCCGCAGGCTGCTTATTTGATGTCAGTGCTGCTTGAAGATGCAGTCAGCACGAATTGGCAGAATCTGCTTCAAATCATGATCTCACCATATCCTGTTTATGGTAAGACCGGTACGACAGACTGGGCACAGGATGGCCTTGCATACGGTATCCCAGAAGTTGCCATGAAAGATAAATGGATGGTTGTTTATACGTCGAAGTATACAGCTGCTACATGGGCAGGTTATGATGAACCCGTAGCCGGTAAATTTACTTGGTTTGATACGAATAAAATGCTCCTGAATGTACCGGGACAGATCAATAAAAAACTCTTTGATTTTATCCATCAAAACAATTATCCGTCAGCAATTCAGCAGCCGTCAGGCATTGTATCAGTAACCCATGTTAAGGGTGCCTTCGATAATGGTTATTACGCAGTACCTGAAGGTACTCCTGATGAAATGATTTCGACCGGTTTGATCAAGAGTGAATTTGCGACATTGAATGAATTAAAACCTGATGAATTATCTGAATTAAAAACATTTACTGCCGAGCTTGACGATGCTACCTCTAAGGTTAACTTCAAGTTCACACCATATCCGGAAGCTGAAAAGCTCGAACCATTTGATGGCAAATATCATGGCGTTGAAGGTTATCCGAATTTCTCCGGCACAAAGCTTTACGATCCAAGTGCAATCTTCGGCGAGGTTGTTTACCGTGTTGAAGTAACCAGCAATAACATCAGTCTTGGTTCCTTCGATTATGCCACTGATACAGCGTCTGAATTACTGCCGATCATGCCGGGACAAAAGGTTGAGGTCTGCGGCAGTTATGCCTACAAGAACGGCATCGCCGCCAGCAATAAGATCTGCACGACAATTGAATCTAAAGATGATGATGAACGGCCAAATCGTCCAACCGATCCTACTGATCCAAATGAACCAATTGGTCCAGGCAATCAGACACCTTCAGACACAGACAAAAACGATCCTCAAAACAATCACAAGGATGATCCAAATACTGAAGAACCTTTAGATCCAACCGATGAGTAAAATAAAAAATTGAAGCTAACTGACAGCTTCAATTTTTTTACGTTTACATATTGTCTGGAATGGACAGCGCTCACATTGAGGATTACGTGCCATACATAAATATCTGCCAAAAAAGATAAATAAATGATGACTCTTATTCCAGCGTTCTCTTTTAATCTTACGCTTTAATTTTTTCTCTACTTCAAGCACACTGTCATCCGGTTTAGCCAATCCCAGTCGTTTGCTTACCCGTTCAACATGGGTATCAACAGCAATCGCTGGTACATCAAAAGCAACGCTGAGCACGACATTCGCCGTTTTTCTTCCACAGCCAGGCAAGGCGGTCAATTCTTTCATTGTCGAAGGCACTATGCCTTGATGTTTCTCTACTAAAGCAGCAGCGCAGCCCTTGATTGAACGCGCCTTATTGCGGTAAAGACCAATTGAATGAATGTATGGCTCTATCTCACTAAGCTCAGCCGCCGCCAGCAGCTGCGGGGTTGGAAAGCGTTCAAACAAGGCCGGCGTAATCTTATTCACTGACACATCCGTTGTCTGTGCGGATAAAATTACAGCAATCAATAATTCATATGCATTTTTATGACTCAATTCACATTCGGCATTTGGAAAAATCAATTCAAGTTCATCAAGTATTTCATCTGTTGTCATTATTTATCCCCGCTTTCATATTTCTCGGCAGTTATCCCCTTGCGTTGCCATTCATAAAGAATTTTATCGATGTAGTCAAAGCTCCATTTTTTATTAATTGAAGCCTCTCGGAGCGCGTAACTGATTAATTTTAATTCATAGGTTTTAATCCAGTCACTTAACCGCTGCAGTTCAATCTGTGTCAAAGGCCGTTTAAATTCATTCTCAAACATCTCAAACAATGTTTCATTAAACTCCATAGCCTCTTCACTATGTTCAAAAATACCATCTAAATTGAATTCTAAAGTACGATTTGTGAAACCGATCTTTAAATATCCTTTCTCACTTAAACCATTGATAATTTCATCTATCCGATCCACATCCACCTTCAGCTTTTGTGCAATAGATGCCGCTTCAATCGTCTGCTTATGATCATTATAAAACTGAATCAGCAAAACAACCATTCCCTCTTCAGCATTCAGATTGATCGTTTCAAACTCACTCAGGATATAACTGATCCGATCGATGTAATCCTTCTCAAACCATTTACTCATACCAGCTTCTCCTTCATATAATAAACTACATCAAGTGTATCATAATCAAGATACAGATAAGTACCCTTTTGCTCAAATACATAAACGGCATTTTCATAACCATAGCCATAAACCGGTGTGATATCACTGAACCCATATTCAGCCGCGATTCGCAGTGCTTCAGCATTCTGTGCCGCCGCTTTAGTTTTTGACTGAATCAGTTCACCAAACTGATTAAACCAATAAATCTTTTCCGCATCAGATGCTGAATAAGTCACATAACGAAAACTGTGACGATAAAAGTCCTCACATTGCGGATATTCTTCCTGTATCTTTAAAATCATCTGTTTTTCTTCAGCCTCTGCTTTGATTGCCGGCCCACTGATATTCAGCGCATAATTAACAACGATCAGAATCAGCAGCAGCATAACCATAAATAGCGATATTAATTTACTCTGTATTTTCAAAAGCGAATCATTCCTTCCAACCTCGTCTCCTCTATTATACATTAAGTTTAGGGTTATTGTCATAAAATCTTGGTTATGTTAAAATAAATAGTACGGGGTGATTTATTATGAAAAAAACGCTTAAGATTGCCGCTGTCGCAGCAGCAATTTTCGCCATCCTTGCCGCCTTATCTTTGCTGTATACTTACATGAAGCTGCAAAAAGTAAATTTAAGTGTCGTAAATGCTAAACTTTATAAAGAAAGTGAAATAACAGATGTATTAGAAGCTGCTGAGGATCATACGATTTATGTTTTCATCTATGATTCTGAGAACGAAGATTGTATCTATCTTGATGAAGTTATGCTTAGGCAGATCAGCAATGAGAACGGTGAAATTCACTTCGATGAAATTTATAAAATAAATTATAAAGATTCATCCTCAACCTACAACAATCAAATCATAAAAAATCTCTATTCAATAGAGAGTATCCCAGCCATTATCAAAGTAAAAAAACTGGACAGCGGTTATGATATTCTAGATACTTTCGAATGGTCAGCAAATACAAAAACAGATATTGAAAATCTGACGGCTTTCCTGAAAAGGAATGAATTGATACCGGTTAATTAACGTGCTAAGGCACGTTTTTTATTTAAAAATGAAACCGCAAAACTGCGGTTTCATTATCAGTCCGTGAAAAGCGGCTCAATAGTATTTTTTATAAATGCGAGGCGGTCTTTCGCGCGGGGGACAAAATGTGAAGTGACGGCTATGACCAAATCATGCTCGGTGTTGTAATAAATAACGTTGCCGCCATCCCCAACCGCTGCCGCTGAGCGTTTTTCTTCATCAACAACCCACCAAAGATAACCATATGCCAGCTTTTCGCGCTCCCAAAAATTTTGTCTCTGCGTGCTCAGCCTCACCCACTGCTCAGAGACGATTTGTTTGTCTTCCCAAACACCGTTATCTAAATATAATTGTCCTATTTTAGCCATATCTAACGTTGAAAGCGTCAAACCCCAGCCGCCGGCATTTAGACCTGTTAAATCAGCTGCCCAGCCGCTGATATCCTTAGCCTTATTAAAATCCATCTGTTCTTTTTTGCTGTTAAAATAAATACTTTTTTCGACTTTGATCCCCAAGGGTTCAAAAAGAGATTCCCTGGCAAATTCCAACACTGACTGGCCGCTGGCTCTGCACCTTTAACTATACACCGTGGTTTCGACCGGTTTTCGGCCGCCTAATAAGTCCAGCGTAAATTTCAGCCAGTCATCACTTGTAAAGTATTTGATGTAAGGCGGGATTCGATATTTAAACGGTGCCTGCATAATCAGCAAGTCACGCAAGGTTATCTGCTGAATCATCTTCTCGCCTCTTTTAATCACATATTCAGGAAAGAAATCGAGCACCTTTTGATCAATACTTTTAATGATTCCTTGATCTAATGCAATGCCGATAAGAATTGAAACAATGCTTTTGGTTACGGAATAAACATGAACCATGCTTTCTGCATTGCAGTCATTAAAATATTGCTCAAACATTAGCTGACCCTTTTTCATGACAACTATTCCTGTTGTATTTTTGTAATCCTTCATAACACAATTCTCAATTATTTTATAC
Source organism: Clostridiales bacterium VE202-08 (assembly GCA_000508965.1). Taxonomy (GTDB): domain Bacteria; phylum Bacillota_I; class Bacilli_A; order Erysipelotrichales; family Erysipelotrichaceae; genus Dielma. The sequence goes on along the minus strand of BAHV02000010.1, from coordinate 752,023 downwards.
TGCTCCTGATTTATCATAATACTCATTTTCCTTTCGATTCAGCACATTGGCTTTTTTTCGGATCGGCAAATAGACTTCCGTGATCAGCTCATCACAGCTTTTAACTTGGGAAGGATCATTTACATAGACCTCAAATAAGGCGTCCTTACTTTCATAACCTTCCTGATCGATCCATTCACTCTGTCTAGCATATACTGAAGGCAGATTATCATAAGAACCAGTTAGTACACTTTTCAAACAGAGGCCTGGTGAAAAATCTCTGGTGCCTGTGATCCGCTCTTTGATCGGTATCGCAAATTCAGTATCCATCCCGCAGGGACTGAATTCATCACTGTGAAAAAGGACCATCGGTGCAGCTGCACAGGTCAGCTTATCCTGCACAAGCTTTCTGAATAAGGCAGCGAAACAATCCTCATACGCTGCCGGAAAGTCTGCCTGCTGAACCAACTTGCGGATTGACAGTAGATTCATTTCAGGAACCTCTACGAGCTGCACATCGATATCCTCCAAATATGAAAGGATGGATTTTCCTTCCTTTAAAATCACTAAGTCATGATCCAGCTGATTGAGGATACCATTCATTACCTGTATCTGTTTTTCCATTTCTTGTCTGCGCTGAGATAAGGCCAAATAAAGCAGATCGCTGAAGTGATTCTCTGATTGGATCAGCGCTTTGATCTGTTCCAATGAAAAGCCATAATTTTTCAATCGCTGAATGATCAGCATCGTTTCCAGCTGATTCATTGAATAGTAACGATAACCGGTTTCACGATTAATAAGCTCCGGCAAAATTAAGCCGATTTCAGCATAATAGCGCAATGTTTTCGCAGAAACCTTACATATTGCTGAGAATTCACCAATCGTCAGCATAAAGCCACCTCCTGTCTAAACCTATGGTACACCTTGCCCTAAGGGTAAAGTCAATATCGGAAATACATGGAGTATAACATGATTAAAAATAGATTACCATCTAACAAAAACAAGAAAACGATTCCTTTCAGTGAAATAAACTGAATAGGAATCGTTTATATTATTCGATACTCTCACCATTACTTGCGATTACCGCTTTATACCAATTGAATGACTTTTTTCTGTATCTGCTGAGTGAACCTGAACCGTCATCCTGTTTATCAACGTAGATAAAGCCATATCGTTTCTTCATCTCCCCTGTTGTAGCACTGACTAAATCAATGGGTCCCCACATCAGATAACCGAAACAATCAACACCATCTTCGATCACCGCTTTTTTCAATTCTCTGATATGATCATTCAAATATTTGATCCGATAATCATCAATGATTTCATTATTTTCAGTAACCTCATCAGCAGCCCCTAAACCGTTCTCTGTGATAATAATCGGAAGGTTATACCGCCGATAAACAAGATTAAGCATATATCGCAAACCTTTTGAGTCTATCGGCCAGCCCCAGTCGGAAATTTCAAGATAAGGATTGATATAACCGCCATGCAAGCCGCGGTTTTCAGACGTTTGTTTTGTGTTAAGCGTCGATGACATTTCACTTTGATAATAGTTAAAGCCCAAGAAATTCAATCTGCCTTCCGAAAAGAACTTTTTATCCTCCTCAAGAATATCAATTTTTATATCATTGATAATATATTCATTCATTTTATATTGAGGAAATTGACCAAAACACATTGCATCGACTTGATAGAAATCACGCATGGTCTGTTTAAAAGCCGCTAAGACATCATCCGGATGCGGTGTAGCCGGATAAAACGGTGTAATGCCAAATACACAGCCTACTTTATTGTCGGCGTTGATCCTGCGGGCTACACAAGCTGCCATCACGCTCGCTAAGCTCATGTTATAACCGATACTTGCAAGTGTCTGTTTAGGATTTTCCAGTTCAGAATATTTAATACCGGCCACCAAATAAGTAAACATATCAGATGCCTTACTCATCGGATCAACGTGGTTTAATTCATTAAAAGTAACCCAATACCGCACCTTATTGTTTAATGCCTTAAACATTGTTTCAGCAAATTTTAAATACAAATCAACAACTTTGCGATTTGCCCATGAACCATATTTCCTGACAATTTCAACCGGCATTTCAAAATGATAAAGCGTTACCATCGGTTCAATTCCATAGCTCAGCATTTCATCAACTAAGCGCTGATAGAATTCAATTCCTTTTTGATTCGGAGTTTCTTCATCGCCTATTGGATATATTCGAGACCAATCGATGGAAATTCTAAGACAATTGAATCCCATCTCAGCAAATAATTTAATATCTTCTTTATAACGATGATAAAAATCAATCCCCTCATGAGAAGGATAAGCCTTACCAGTCTCTACCTGTTTTGTGAACTCACGCGGCACTCCATAACTGCCCTGGGTTGCCAGATCCATAATCGCAAGCCCTTTACCCTCTTCCTGATATGCGCCTTCACATTGATGTGCGGCAATACTTCCGCCCCATAAAAAATTATCTTTTAAAGTTTTCATTTGTCCCTCTCAATTACTGAATTGCTTCATTTTGTTCAGCGCTCATCTGGGCAGCTAATTCCTTTTTCTCAACATATTTAAAGAATGGATAATAAATAATCACACCGATGACCAGCATCACTAATTGGAATACCGCAGCCCGCCAATCGCCGCCGGTTACCAGAAACCCGTTTAATACCGGCGGTGTCGTCCAAGGAATAGCAACCACCGGCATGCCGATTATCCCCGTGCTGCAGGCAAAATAATACAATGTCGTGGTTACTAAAGGTGCCACAATATAAGGAATCCACATAATTGGATTGAAAACGATCGGGAAGCCAAAAGCAACCGGCTCATTGATTTCAAAAATACCCGGAATAATTGACAGCTTTCCTAACTGGTTATACATTTTCACTTTTGATTGCAGCATCAGCAATACTAAAGCAATCGTAAGGCCCGTACCACCCATCCAGAATCCAAAATACTGAAATCCATAAGCACCGATATGAGTTACGGTTTCACCAGCCTGCCAAGCTGCTGTGTTTTCAGCCAATAAAGCATACCACACAGGATACGTTAAACCTGAAATAACCGATTCATTAATTCCACAGCACCAAAGAGCTAAGGAAACGAAAACCACTAACAGCATCCCTGGCAGAGTATCCAAACCTCTAACTAATGGACTGAAAACCAGAGTCAAAATAGCATTAAGATCTAAGCCTAATATACTAGTTAATACCCAAAACAACGTAATTACCACAAAGCCCGGAATCAATACAGAGAATGAATCAGCTACCATGGTAGGAACGCTGGCCGGTAATTTAATCGTAATATTGTTCTTCTCAAACATTTCTATGATTTTAGTAGAAATCAATGCAATCACAATCGCCAAGAATAAGCCAGTTGAGCCAAAATTAGCCGTACTGATCGTTCCATCAAGCTGAGTCTGCGTAATCACAAATGCAGTCAGCGAAACAAAACCTGCCGACACTGGTTTTACACCCAACTGTTTCGCAACATTATAAGCCACTGAATAAACCGCAATAATTGCCATCAAGCCCATACATACAGTATTTGGAATGTTCAAATAAGCGCTGTAAGGTTCAATAAAATTCGTCCAAGCTTTAACCGGAAAACTTGTAATAATCATGAAGACACTGCCAATAATCGTAAATGGAATAATGGCTGCGATACCATCTCTTAATGCAACTATGTATTTATTTGAGCCAAATTTATTTACAGCCGGTAATAGTGTTCCCTCTATGAATGTCATTAGTTTTTTCATACTCTTTCCCTTTCTTTAAGATAAGGCTTCAAGCGCCTGTGTCAATATATTTTCCCCATTGCATCGCCCATAATCAAGTTGACCGATCATCACAAATTTTTTATCAGCTTGTCGGCATTTCATTTCAAAATCCCCTGACCGATAAGCAATTTGCGGAGCCAGCATGACGATATCCGCTTTAGGCAGATTCTCATCAATATCTTTCTCACCAACCGCCCATATCCGGCAATCCACACCTTTCTGCTTTGCCGACTCTTTCATTTTTGATACGACTAAGCTTGTTGAAAAACCACCACTGCAACACAATAATATATTCATTCTATTTCCCTCCTATCCTTTCATAAAGATGAATGAATTTCTGTGCTAAAATACATATCAGTTCTGCTGATGACAAATGATCTAAAGCATGCGCGAGAATTAAATCGACATCAATCTTTTGACCGCCGGCCAGCAAATCCAATATATCTTTATGTACCTGATGAGCTAAAACCAATTCTTTATCCGCTTTCTCAAGTTCCTGTTTTGCTTTCTCAAATTCTTCTGTTTCCGCAAAGGCAATGCTCTCTAAAGCCATGCTCTTAGCATTACCCGCATGCAAAATAATCTCAAACCCTTTTTCAATTCCCATTTCAATGTTCTCCTTGTTTTTCTATTTCATTAACTAATGTCTGGTAAGTAGGATTTTTTATTAAAGTAAGGATGCTTTCCTTATTTGATACCAACTTTGCAAATTCTTCATACATCCGCTGTGCTTTAGCGCCATCCCCCTTTTTCACATTGCCGATCAATATTACCTGCACATAATCATGGGTCCAAAAGACAGGTTTATTTAAGATTGTCACTGACATAAAGGTTTCATTTGTTTCCTGCATCAATGGATGCGGAAAAGCAATTTTATTGTCTATTTCCGTTGAAAATAGTGCTTCACGGCGCAGAGTTTGCTCATAGAAATCCGCCTGCAGCTGATGATTTAATTTCAATCGCAAAACAATCGCATTAATTATTTCATGCTTATTTTCACCTTTTATATCAGTCATAAAATCTTCGGGAGATAATATATCAATCAGGCCCCAGCTCTCTTTTTGGGCAACGAAGAAGTTATTGATATTACCGATATCATTGCTGCTCAGCATATGTGAAATCTGCAGTACAGGCTTCTGTAATTCATATGGAAGCGGTACTGTTGTCAAGACATAATCATACTCATCAAGATTTTTTTCATTCACTTCGTGCAGATCGGCAGTATCAATCCGTGAAATATATTTGGCAAAGTTTGATCTTACTTTAAAAGCCAGTAAATTTGCCATGCCACCGCCGGTTGAACAGATTATCAAGATTTTTTTAAGGTTGATAATCTGAAGCTTTTCACGTTCAAGCGCAAGGTTAAAATGCAGTGCCAGATAGCCAATCTCATCTTCATCCAATCCCATATCAAATTCTTCTTCTAATACCATTGCCGCTTCAACCGCAATTTCATAGGCTAATGGGTAAGTTTTTTTAATATCACTGACATAGGGATTCCTGATGCCAAAATTAAATCGAATCCGGCTTATTAAAGGAATCATATGCAGGCCAAGAGATATGTAAAGTTCAAAGTCTTTAGAAAAATCTTTAGCGAATAAATCATTGATTCGATGAAATATCTTTTTAATCAAGCGATCCAGATCAAAATGAATCGATTCCTCAAATTTCTGGTATTTGTCTTGACTATATTTCTGATTGCCGCTGAGAAGCTGGGTCAGATAAGCAATTTCATGTATCGGCACAGGATCATGATTTCTATCTTCCATCAATTCAGCAAGTTCACCGGCAGCATCGAATTCTTTCATTTCGCAGCAGTAGCTTAATTCCGCAACATCCATTTCAATGTAACAATCTTTCTGCATACGATACATGGCAATTACCATATAAATTCTTATTGAATCTAAAGAGGTAGAAGACATCGATAATTCATGATGCTTAAGAATTTGTTTGATTTGATTCATCGCTAATAAATTTTCATATTGATTTAATTGCTCTCTAGAAATATATGATGAATAAATGGATTGAATATATCGGCGGCGATCCCTTTCTTTCCCTTCGATTTTCATGCCATAAAAGGGTTTTGACACAATTTCTAACTGATATTTCATAAAATTTTTATTGATCTTATTCAATACCGAAGATATTTTCGCTCTTGAAAAATAATAAATATCTGTCAGTTCATCAATTTTTATATAATTCTTCGTCGTAAGTAAAAAATAGGTCAGCTGAATTTCAAAATTTTCGTCACGATTTGCTTCTTCCTGCTGTGTGCCAACACTTTTCAGAAAAGAATTAAATCGCTGTTCATCATCAATAATCAAGCGAATACCGATACTTCTTTTTGATTCAATATGCGCGCCTTTTGTACTTAATTCCCTCTTTAATTGCACAAGATCATTCTGTACAGTTTTGTATGAAACATTTAATCTTAACGATAAATCTTTGATTGTCATCGGCTCATGATTTTCTAATAATTCATGCAATAGAATGTTCAACCGTCTGTCTTGGTTCATTTTCTTTCTCCTTACAGTTATATAATGCACTGCTTTTATACTTATCTCCATACTTATTTATGCCGAATAGTTTTGGTAAAATCGCTTTTATATTAAAGAAAAAAGCTGGAATCACAGGGATTTCAGCTTATAATATTGCAACGATTTGTTTAGTGAACTCAGCGGATCGCTTTGAAGCTACACTGACATATTTCAGAAAATCCATCGGTGAGTCATCATTCACCGCTACATCTGAGAGTGAACGCAAAACGATAAATGGCAGTTTATAATACGCAGCTGCCTGAGCGATGCCGCCAGCTTCCATTTCAGCACAGATGCTTTTCGGATAGAGCGATAAGATGCGCTCTATCTGACAATCTTCATGAATAAATTGATCGCCGGTCGCTACCATGCCGATATGATAAGGAATTGACATGTTTTGAAGAACTTGGCTGGTGATTTCAAGCAAGTGCTGATCTGCTTCATAAAATAATCCATGACCGCTTTCCCCATCAATACCGCTGGTATCAAAATCATGCTGAACAACACGATTGCTGATAACTACATCAAGCACATGTTCATCGGCCTTTAAACCGCCGGCGGTTCCAATATTCAAGAGCGCCTTCAATGGATAGTGGGCTGCGAGCACCGTCGCTGCGATAGCCGCATTTACCTTGCCGACACCGCTCAGACACAGCACAACCCTTTTACCGGCTAATTCTGCTTCATAAACGGTTGTGTGAACGACCTGCTTTTCTTCAGCATGTTCGCACAGCAGCAGCATTTCATCAATTTCTTTCTGCATTGCCGCAATGATTCCAATCATTGTTCTGCCCCCTTTTTCAAGATATAGAAATATTTTTCTCCTTCAGTGATGCCATCATGAATAAAATCAGTCACGATATTCACTGAAAATCCGCATTTTTCAGCTTCAGTCTTCAGCCACAGCGGATCATACACGCGCTGTATATGCTGTTCATAATGGGCATTGGCCGCTTCATCATAAAATACAAAATTCTGATAGATTAAATCATCATCGCTTTGAATACTCCACTCATAATTCGTACCGTCTAAACAGCCTTCTTCAAGAAATTCTTCCTTAAATTCATCAAGCCGGTCTAAGGAATGAACATCAAAGATAAATGTTCCTTGCTCAGAGAGCAGTTCATACGCACGATGCAGAAGATGAATGATCTGTTCGTCCTCCAGGATATAATTCAAGCTGTCACAAAGACATAGCATCAGTTCAGGCACAGCTTTTATCTTTAAGTCGATCATGTTCTGAACACTCCAATCGACCTTATCCGCATCGGGCTTTTGCTTTGCCTGATTAATCATCTCCGAAGATAAGTCGCTGGCTTCAATCGTGTAGCCCTTGCGCGCTAAAGCAAGTGTAATCTCCCCGCTTCCGCAGGCGCATTCCACAACATGTTTAAAATTGGCAGAACGTTCTATCAGATCGACCCATGCCTGCGTAGCCTCATCATCTTTCACCAATGAATCATAATGAGCAGCTAAAGCATGATACATATTCATTAAAAATTCACCCGATCACAGCCGGCATACAGCTTCTCAAGCGCATAGACTGACCGTTCATTTTCTTCAAAGATATGGACAACAACACTGTCAGCATCAACAAGCACCCATTTGCTTTCCTTGTTGCCTTCAATATGTTTTAATGGCAGCTGTTCTTTTAAAAGATCTTCGCGAATATAATCAGCCAGCGCGTTAACCTGACGCAGATTACTGGCAGTCGTGATTACCACATAATCGATAAATGGATTATATTTATTAAAATCATAGACGATGGTGTTGTATCCTTTCGCTTTATCAATAGATTTCAAAATTGTTTCAAGCGTTTGATTCATAATTTCTTCTCCTTCTTTAAATATGCCCGCTGCTGTGCATGAACCAGTTCATAGGCTTTATGCAGATGCCTTTCGGCAAGAGCGATTTCCTGACTGGAATCATAATCACGCAGCGGATCTAATTTGTCAGCCATATATAAAATCATCGCCAGTGGGTCTGTACTGTCTCCCTTGACATGATGATAGATGGCGTTCAGAATTTTTTTATCATTTAACCGATACTGTCTTTTTACAGTATTAGCTCCCAGATAACCATGCCAGATGGCCGGTGCTTCATCCAGGTATTGCGGAAATTGCGTCTGCATCCAAAGCCGTGCTTTTTCATAAGGCCATTGCTTGCAGATATCATGAAGCATCCCTGCTGTATAAGCCGCTTCCGCATCAAGACCATGGACTTGAGCCAAATGGGCGCTTAATGCCGCTACACTGACAGAATGCTGATAGCGCTTCTCACTCATTGAATGAGCTGCATATTCATCAATATAAAGCCGCTCCATAGCAATAATGGAACGCACAGATGCGGGACAATACTGGAAAGCCCCTTGGCGGATCTGCGTACTGGATACCGGCATTTCTTCCATGTCCAGAATCGGCAGCTCATAAGCACATTTAATCAATTCCCCATTGCGGCGAAATATTTTAAAAGCTGCCAGCTGCAGACACTCCTCAATATTTTTCCATTGATCAAGCTGTGCTGCCTGATCAGCGCCTATATACCAAATAAATTCAGTCTTTGGATAACGCTTTTTTAAAGCTCTCAGCGTTCTTACCGTATAAGACGGAGCTGCCAGTTTTTCCTCAATCGTACATAATTTCATATGCCGATATGGCGCAACCGCCGCTTTCACCATGGCTGCGCGGATGGCATAAGACGTCAGCGCCCGATCCTTCAGCGGTGTAGAAACCGTTGGAATAAACCAAACCTCTTTGCAGTGATCCTTCCGCAGTGCCCATTTTCCCATTGCCAGGTGGGCATTGTGAATCGGATCAAAGCTGCCGCCTACCAAACCAATCCGCATCTTATAATTCACACTTATTCTTTTTGCTGCGGCGATACAGGACAACCGTTTTGCCGATGATCTGTATAATTTCACTGTTGGTGGCGGCTGACAGATCAAGCGCTGCTTCCTGAATGCCCACCGGGCATGTCTTCAAAGCATTCAGCTTCACAAGCTCATGCGCTTCCAAAGAATCCGACAAAGTAGCACATAGATTGTCGGTAATACCCTCTTTACCGATCTGAAATAAAGGACGAAGCCTCTGCCCCATGCCTCTTAATTTAGTTTTATCACTTTTACTTAACATTAAATCATTTCCTCTCTGAATGTCACATTGACATTTTTATCTGTATATACACGTATCTGAGATACACGCCCCTGAATGCAGAACCAACCAAGGCCATGGATCACAACATCGATACTGCCATTCAGCCCATCCCGCTGTACCGTCACAAAATCTCTGAATGAGTTACTGATTGACGGCACGAGCAGCTCATTGATATGGTCTACCCACAGCTTATCCGCATTCTCCTGCTTGCCGCGATGAATTTTTAATCGGTCACTGAAGTAGCAGACACAGCTCACCGCTTCACAGTCCAATAAATCCAACCGCACCAAACCGCCTACGGAGAGGCTTTGTGAACCTTTCAGCTGATAAACAATCGGCTTCACCTGTTTCATCGGGATAACATTCTTCAAATCCGCATCACTGATATGCGTCAGCAAGCTGTCTAAGCGTGTTAGGCCCGGGGTATCATAAATCACAAAATCTTCAAACGGCAGCTCGGTAAAATCCAAGGTCGTACCTGGATGACGCGATGTAGTCAGCTGCGCTGAATTCATCAAAGCATTCAGCAGTGTTGATTTACCGGCATTAGCCATGCCGATCACTGCCACATCACGGTCATGACGCAGCAGACGGATACAATTCAGCACTTCATCAATGCTGTAATTCATCTGCGTATTGGCATTCTTAACCAAATCTCCGCATATCACAATCCCCTTAACACTTATGCCTGTCTGCTTCAGTCGGCGCATGATAAACTGAGCCAGCTTTTCATTCCCCAGCGTATCCGGAAGCAGATCCCGCTTCGTACCAACCAGTACGATATCCTTACCCGCTAAATGGCGGTTAATGCCGCTTAGCAGATTCGCTTCAAAATCAAACAGATCCACAACCCATAAAATCAAAGCATCCAGTTCAGCAACACGGCTCAGCACTGAATCTGAATCAATTCCCTGCTTCATCGAAATCATCACGTCGTCATAATGCCGAATGCGAAAACAACGCTGACAATAATCAGCCTCCGGTTTAGGTGTATATCCGATCTGGCCGGCATCCTCGCTCTGCAGCTCAGCACCGCAGCCAATACATTTTTTACTCATTCGTTTACCTCTTTTCAAACTGTTTCAGAATCCATCGCTCTGCATGACGATTGATTCGTGTATAAATAATATCCTTTTCAGATAAGGGCTGACTTAAAATCATCAGCATCTTCATTCGCTTAGCGCCAAGCCCATCGGTCAGCAGCTGATCGCCGAGACAAGCGCATCGATGAGCGTCAACCTGAAAATCATTCAATATTTTACGGTATGTATGCTTCATTGGCTTGAGCGCGAAAGCATATGCCCTTACATCTAAAGCCTCACCATATTGCCTTACCCGTTCTTCTCGATTATTAGAAATCAGACAGAACTTAAGGTTGGCGGCCTGCACCTTTCTGACAAATTCACTTACTTTTGCACTAGGCAGCTTTTCATCATGAACTGCCAATGTATTATCAATATCACAGATCAGCAATTCAATGCCTGCCCTTTGAAGCATGCCGATATCCAGCTGCTGATAAGATGCAATCTGCAGATCCGGTTTTAAATAACGAAACATAGGCCACCTCCTGCTTATTATACCAAAACCAGCAGTGTGAATAAAGACTTTTATCCGTGTTTAATCATCAATTTCGACTGAATTTTCGGTTTTAAACTTGATCCTAAAAGATTCAGTGCAAAACTGAATCGGATACAAAATAAATTAATTAGAAATAGTTTCTTAAAATCATTCATAGACTATATCAGGTGAGAAAATTATGTTTGAAACTTTATTATCGTGTTTTACCAATCTATTTACTTATTTAGGCTTTATCCAATCCCGTCGCTTTAAAGATCCGCTTTCCAAAGAGGAAGAAGCTGAGCTGCTGCAAAGACTTGAAAATCATGATCAGGAAGCCCGCAACAAGCTGATTGAGCATAATCTCCGACTGGTCGCTCATATCGTAAAAAAATATGACATAAAGAAAATTGACAAAGAAGATCTGATCAGCATCGGTACGATTGGTTTAATTAAGGCGATTGATACGTATCGGCTGGAGACCGGCCATAAATTAACGACTTATGCAGCCCGATGCATTGAAAATGAAATTTTAATGGCGATTCGTTCCAACGCCAAGCATGCGTCCACCATTTCGTTAAATGAACCGATCGGCAATGAAACTGACGGCAGTTCAATGTCTTTAATCGATGCCATTGCCTCAGAACCGACAAATCCGATCGATGATTATATGCTTGATGAGAATATTAAAAAAATGAAGGACTATCTCTATGTCCTTGATCAGCGCGAATTAGAGATTTTAACACGCCGCTATGGCTTATTTAATCATCCTGAACAAACACAAAAGGAAATTGCAAAGGAATTTCACATTTCACGCTCTTATGTCTCGCGGATTGAAAAAAGAGCTATTATCAATCTGTATAAAGAATTCTGCAAACATGAAAAAAGTGTCCGCTAAGTGACACTAATAAGGGAAATAATTCAGCTGAACCGGCAGCTTTTCATTAATTTTGACTAAAGCCTGTTTAAAATCCTGACGGTCAAAGATCGCAACATCGATATAACAATAATGCGTACCTAAAGCACCGCCGATACAACGTGCCAGGCCCAGTGAATAAAGCAATTCATTTAATTCCCTTTCAAGCTGTTTTTTATGATGCGCGAGATTTTCACTTACTCCCTCATGTTCATAAACCAAGGTTCCGTATTCACCGCCAAGCCGATTAAAGTTGTCTAAAATCAAACGCCGTTCATTCATGATTTCCACAAATAATTCTGGATGACATGTGGTGATCAGCAGCTTATCGTGATGAACACTGTCATTGATTTCTTCCTTATCCAGCTTATATGCCCGATAAATCTGGGTCGGATCTTTAAAGTCCGGCCATTTTTTATTTTCCGTCAGATCAAGCAGACGTTCATATAAATCGGCTAAGGCAAACCACTCTTCCTTTGCATCCTGCTGATCAACACAAGTAAAACTATTGATATGAGCTTCCATCTGTAAAGTACCGATCATCATTTCAAGCAGCAGGGCGGTAATCGTCTGCTTTTCCTTTTCATCCTGCCATTCAAATGCCGCGCAGTACACATCAAGATCAACCATCTGAGCTTCCTCAAGCACATGCATGCATACTTGAAACTCTTCAACTCCATAGCTGACATCACGCACATCAAAACGTGTTTGAAAGCCTTTTTCACTTAATGGCTGCTGGCAATCATTGATGATCCAATGATTTAATACTCTTTCCGGTGCAAATTTTTTAACATAAGCACAGATGAGCTGTGAGCTTTTATCATCGCCGCTTAGAAAAGTACATTCATAAAAATCTTCACCATTACCTTCAACCTCCAAGAAGCAGCCGGCTGTCGATAATAATTCATCATTTAAAATCCTGACAAGCTCGGTAATTTTGGCCTGCTGCCGATCTTTTAATGCTTCTTGAAGTTCCGTTTGCTGCTTGATAAACAGCTGCCAGAATTTCTTTGTTTTAGTTTTGATTGTATCCATGTTCTATTGCCTCCTTAATGATCCGGCAATTCAAAAGTCCGGATATAGATGCATTGCTTTTGACCTTGCCCTGAATCAAATCAGCAAAATAATGGATCTGCGGCGTAAATTCCGAAGGCAGGTCACAGATAAAGCTTTCCTTTGATCCATCATAACGCTGCAGCTCCATGCGGCTGCTCTTCCAAAAATCAGGAATAGTTATTGTTCCCTCACAGCCGTAAATGATTGCCGCATTCTGCTTATCAAGTAAGAAACTGGCCTGAATTGATGCCCAAGCATCTTGGTATGTCAATAATAATTCAGCTGTATCGTCAACACCGCTGCCGCATAAATGAAACCATGCGTCAACATGATTGGGTTCATTCAGCATTTCACGTACCATTGCCAAAGCATAACAGCCGACATCAAATAAAGCGCCGCCGCCCTTTTGCACATCATAAATCGGATGGCTTGCGTCAATGACGCTTTTGCGGCAGAAGCTGGCTTCCATGTGAATTATCTTACCGATTTTTCCGTCGTTCAGCCATTGTTTGGCCTTTTGGGTGGTCGGCAGATAACAGACCTTCATGGCCTCCATCAGAATCAGATCATGCTCCTGTGCTAATTGATAGGCGCTTAAAGCTTGTGCCGGTTCAATAAACGCCGGCTTTTCTACCATACAATGCAGTCCAGCCTGCAAAGCCAGCATCACATGTTCATAATGCAGAAAATTAGGGGTGGCGATATATACCGCATCAAGCTCATCATGATTAAGGAAGTGATGAAGATTATCGGTATACCGTTGAATATTAAACTCATCAGCAAATTTCTTTGCTTTATCCGCCTTGCGTGCGTAAACACTGACAACGCTAAATGCCCTTGATCCCTGTACACCCTTCATAAAGCGATGAGCAATGTTGCCTGCTCCCAGAATTCCTAAACGAATCATCATATACCACCTCAGCAATCGCATTTATTTTATCATTATTCTATTATTTATACAATTGAAGAAAATCGACAATTCATGCTGATAATGATATAATAATATCACTTAAAAGAGGGTTTTATATGAAAAAAATAATGCTTACACTCTGCCTTTTCATGGCATCTTCCCTGTCTGTTCACGCAATCAGCGAGGGCAGCTGGGTTAAGGAAGAAGCTGGCTGGGCTTATTATAATGCTGAGAATATGCGGCTCAGCGGCTGGATTCAGGATCAGTATCAATGCTGGTACATGCTGGATTATGACAGCGGCATCATGAAAACTGGCTGGATTGCGGAAAACAGTGACTGGTATTACTTGAATCCTGATAACGGCATCATGCAGGACAGCAAATGGATCACTGAAAACGGCACCAGCTACTATCTATTGCCGGATGGTAAAATGGCAGTCGGTCCCGTTGAAATTGACGGTATCAGTCAATTGTTTGCGGAAAATGGCAGCTATCTTGGCCAAGCTCCCGAAAATGATGAACCGCTGCCGCCTGACAGTGATCTGCCTGATAACAGCTATGAGCGCTCGATGGCTGAACAGGTCATCGATCAAGTCAATAAATATCGTGCTGAGGCCGGCTTGGAAGCACTCAGCAATGCTTCTGCCGCATTACAAAACGCTGCTGATATCCGAGTGAATGAATTAGCCGCCGCCTTCAGTCATGAAAGACCTGACGGCAGTTATTTCGCAACCGTGCTTGATGAGGTAGGAATCAATACATATTATTATGCGGAGAATATCGCTTTTGAATATCAAAGCGTTGATGAAGCCATGGATTTCTGGATGCATTCAGAGTCGCACCGCATGAATATCTTAAATGAAAACTTTAATGAAATTGCCGTCAGCCTGATTCCTTCAAACACCGGTTATCTGTGGTCGATGATCTGCATTGGAGAATGAGATGAAATTTTATAAAAAAGATGATTATGCCATAACCCTGATTGAACATGCCAGCTCTGTTGATGAGGTGCTGACAGCCTGCCGCCAATCCAAAAAGCAGCGTTATTTTTACTATCAGAATCGAAGACTGTTAGTGAATCAGCAGCCAATTACCCAAAATTGTCAGTTAAAGCAAGGTGATGAATTGGCAGTCCGTGTTTTCATTGATGAGACTATCGACTTTCTGCCTGATTCACTGCCCCTCGATATTGTTTATGAGGATGAAGTGCTGCTGATTGTTAATAAGCCGCCTGGATTATTAGTTCATCCTGATCAAAAGGACGGTCATGGTACCTTGGCGAATGCCGTCAGTGCTTATTATCACGCAAGCGGTCAGTCACATGCGATCCGCCCGATTCATCGCCTTGATTTTGAAACCAGCGGTCTGGTATTATTCAGCAAATGCTCTTTCTTTCAGCCGCTGCTTGATGAAATGCTCGCGAACAAGCAGATTTCCCGCAGCTATCTGGCCATCGTTAACGGTGCGATGAAGCCTCACACAACGCAGACCATTGACGCGCCGATTGGCAGTGACCGGCATGTAAACAATAAATACAGAGTAAGCAAAACCGGTAAGCCGGCGGTGACTCATATCACCTGTCTGAAAGAAAATCAGCGTAAGAAAATTTCACTTGTTGAGTGTCAGTTAGAAACCGGCAGGACGCATCAGATCCGTGTTCATTTGGCATCAATACAGCGGCCGATTCTCGCCGATCCGATTTATGGAAGACCCTCGCCGCTGATTCAGCGATGTGCTTTGCATGCCTATAAGCTGAGATTGATTCATCCGATGAGTATGAAAGCCTTACTCATCGAAACAAAAATGCCGGAAGATATGCAAATATGCCTAAGAAAATAAAGGGCTGTGACGACGATCACATCCCTTTTTCTATCCTTCAAGCAATAAAATATGAATCTGATAAGTATCCCCTCGCTGGGCAATACCAACCGCTAATTCTGTAAATACCTTGTCATTCAGTGCTTTCATAAAGACATAATCATCTTCAAGCTGATTGATACAATCCTCTGCATTTGTCACATTCAGGCAAATGGCTTCCTTCGCATCAAGATAACTAATTTTCTGTTCATCCAAAACCGTCGTGAAATATGTATTATTCGGACGGATGGAATCAGCTCGCGACAATCCTTCAAAAGCTCTGATATCAGCCGCCATCTGCAGATCCGCCGCCTGGGTATCAAGCTGACCGCCGCTCATTTTCTTCAATTCCTTGATAATTTCCTTTTTTAAGTCAGCCGTATCACTTGTCACCATAGCTTCCCCATTCACATAGTAAGCACTGACGCCATTGATCGTTTGCCAACCATAAACTGCCGCTCCATCAGCCGCAAAATAAAGCTTTCTGCCATCTGTCTCCTGCCAGCCGGTCTGCGCTACATTCTGCTTATAGTAATATAATTTGCCGTTAATTGTCACCAATCCATTCAGCAAGCTTTCAGAACTCGTTCCGATATACTTCCCATCAGTCGCAAACTCAAAGGTTTGATTATCGATGACAACTCTTCCGGTCGCCATTTGGCCATTACCTAAAAAATAGTAGCGGCTGCCATTCTCACTAAGCCACATATTTGAATACATAATGCCGTTTGCTGGATTCAGATAGAACCAAGATTTATTCTGTGCCAGCCAGCCGGTCACCATTTTTCCATCCTTCTCATCAAGATAGTACCAGCAGTCATTGGTTTTCAGCCACCCCTTGGTCATATATCCATTATCCTTTTGGAAATAATACCAGCTGCCGTCGATTTTTTTCCATTCTTTTACCATTTTATTATCTTCAATGTAGACCCGGTTATCCCCAATGGTTGCCCAATCGGCAGATACTCTGATACTTGTCAGCGCAAAACACAGACTTAAGCTTAAAGCTGCGATCAATCCTTTTTTTATTCTCATTATCAACAACTCCTTCATCCAAATTATATCACGGATTCACTTTCGCGTATAGTTTCTAAAACCTATCGCATACTACTTGCAGGAGGTGATTTCAATGGCTCAAACAAAAAAATACAAACCTGGTGAAAACTGTGAAAAAACAGCTAAATATGCTGAATATACAGAATCAGGCAAGTTAGTCAATGAAGATATCGACGTTGATGCAGGACATCGTTTCCCGCCAGCGCAACAGAAAGGTTCTTATTTTATAGAACAGAAATAATGAAATTGCAGCCCGGGCTAATGCTTAGGCTGCAATTTTATTTATTAATTCAAATCAAAAGCTTCCTGCTCCACTTCCTGATTATCCACTGACGGTTCCGTTTCACTAAATTCACGAATCTCTACCGTTTGAATTCCTTTCAGCGGATAGCTGTCAGCTTCAAGATGAAGAGCGGATGAGAAAGTCGCATCCTTACTCATTAATGCGATATCCTTAAACAATACCGGTTCAATCTTTTCTTTCATAAAATCAATCGCGTCATTCAAATCACCACTGGCAAGCATCTTGATGACTGATGGATTTGATTTCACCTTTTTACAGATACTTTCACCGCGTACCGGTCTTCCCGTCAGCGGCAGATCACTGGCTTTAAGACGTTTGATTGACTGATTTTCACAATAAATAACAACATAATTCTCATTCTTATTTAAGGCGCATAAACTAGCCATCGCCTCTGCCTTCATAGCGATAATTCCCTTGCTGCGCGCACCGGTAGGAGTTATGTTATTCACATTATAACGGGAAACAAAGCCATTAGCCGAACAAACGACTAAATCCGCATTGTCATAAACCACGCAGGCAGCCACGACACGATCCTCAGCCTTAAGTCCCATCAGGTTCATTGTCTTGTTGTTTCTTGAAACCATTAAATCTTTGACCATCGTGCGCTTGATCATTCCCTGCAAGGAGAGTGTAATAATCGATGCATTGGTATCAAAGCTGCTCAAAACAAATGAAGCAATAACTTTTTCCTCACTGCTGATGGAAACCATTGTATTCAGATGAGAACCGATATCCTTCCATTTAGCTTCTTCGATTTCATAGACAGGCGTATAGCCATAAGCTCCTGAGCTGGTTATATAAAGCAATGTGTCAAGCATATTTACTTCCTTATACCCAATCAGCTCATCACCTTCTTTTAAACCCGTAGAAAGATGCTCACTGGCACTGTAAGACCGCAGTGATACACGTTTTACATAACCATCGCGTGAGATTGTCACCATCACCCGTTCATTCGGTATCATCTGCTGCTTATCAATGACAATTTCCTGTATTTCATTCTCGATTTTAGTCAGACGCGGTGAACCAAAAGCTTTTTTAACTTCCTTTAATTCGCGCACAATTTCCTTGCGCATCAGCTTTGGATAAGCAAGCATATCGTTTAAAATTTCCATTTCATTAACCAGATGCGAAAATTCATCACGCAGCTCATTGACATCGGTACTTGATAAGCGATATAAACGTAAAGTTACGATGGCTTCTGCCTGTTCCTCTGTAAATTCAAAACGTTCAATGATTCTTTTTTTAGAATCTGCCTTATCCTTCGATGAACGAATCAGCGCGATAATCTCATCCAAGACCGAAACCGCCTTAATTAAACCTTCTAAAATATGACAGCGTTTTTCCATGCGATCCAATTCAAACTTACAGCGCCGGGTAATTACATCTATTCGATGGTTAATAAAAGCGTCCAGCATCTGAGTCAGGCCTAACTGCATCGGCCGTTTATTCACAATAGCTACCACGTTATAGTTATAAGAAACCTGCAGATCTGTATTCTTATACAAATAGTTTAAAATCAGTTGGGCATTGGCTTCTTTCTTTAAATCAATCGCTACACGCAGACCATTGCGGTCACTTTCATCACGAACATCGATGATGCCGTCAATTTTTTTATTTAGACGAATGTCGTCAATCTTGCGGACCAGGTTGCATTTGATTACTTCATAAGGAAGTTCCTTCACAATAATTTGCTGGCCAGTTTTTGTCTGATTGATTTCAACCTTGGCGCGAACTACAATTTTACCGCGGCCGGTAGTAAAGGCATCTTTAATCCCCTCAATTCCCTGTACGATACCGCCGGTTGGAAAATCCGGCCCTTGAATGTATTCCATCAATTCATCTAATTCACAATTAGGAACCTGAAGCCGGTAAATGGCCGCATCAATAACCTCACCTAAATTGTGCGGAGGGATATTGGTCGCATAACCGGCGGCAATACCGCTGATACCATTCACTAAAAGGTTGGGATAACGGGCAGGCAGCACGGTTGGCTCCATGTTGGTATCATCAAAGTTCGGTGTGAACTCTACGGTGTTTTTATCAATATCCTGAAGCAGATACTGAGCTAAGGGTGCCAATCTCGCTTCCGTATAACGCATAGCTGCCGGCGGATCATCGTCCATAGAACCATTATTACCATGCATATCGATCAGTGGTTCCCGAGTTTTCCAGTTTTGCGACATACGGACCATGGCGTCATAAACAGAACTGTCGCCATGCGGATGAAAATTACCGATAACTAAACCTACTGATTTTACTGATTTACGGTAAGGCTTATCATGGGTATTGCCATCGATCTGCATCGTATATAAGATTCGGCGCTGTACCGGTTTTAAACCGTCGCGGGCATCAGGCAGCGCTCGATCCTGAATAATATATTTTGAATAACGGCCAAAGCGATCACCCATGATCTCTTCAAGCGGCGATATCAAAACATGTGTTTTTTGTTCATCGGCCATTAACGTTTAACCTCCAATGCATAATTATCCTCAAGAGTAAAGCTGACATTCTCCTCGATCCAGTCACGGCGCACATCGGCTTTATCTCCCATCAGCACCGATACCCGACGTTCGGCAAGCACCGCATCCTCAATGCTTACCTGAATCAATGTGCGGGTTTCCGGACACATCGTTGTATCCCATAACTGATCGGCATTCATTTCACCAAGACCTTTATAACGCTGTAAAGTGAAATTTTTCGGGAAAGTTTTACGCAGCGCAGTCAGCTCTTCATCACTCCATGCATACTGTATCTGATTGCCTTTGCTTAATTTATATAAAGGCGGCAGTGCAATATAAACCATACCCTTTTCAATCAATTCACGCATATAACGGAAAAAGAAAGTAAGCAGCAAGACTTGAATATGCGCGCCGTCATCATCGGCATCGGTCATGATAATCACTTTGTGATAATTGCTGTCTTCGGCAGAGAAATTTGCTCCCACACCGGCTCCCAATGCGTGAATAATTGTATTCAATTCTTCATTTTTTTCAATATTGGCAATGCTGGCTTTTTCCGTATTCAGCACCTTACCGCGCAGCGGCAGAATCGCCTGATAGCGTGAGTCACGCCCCTGCTTGGCACTGCCGCCGGCAGAATCACCCTCGACCAGATATAACTCTTTTTTACGGGCATCCTTGCTTTGCGCAGCAGCCAGCTTACCAGATAAGATTTTCTCTGATTTGCCTCGGCTTTTACCTTTACGCAAATCCTCACGCGCCTTGCGGGCCGCTTCACGTGCCTGAAAAGCCCGTGACATTTTTTTGATCAGCGTAAATGCCAAATCCTTATTTTCTTCTAGAAAATAAGTTAATTTTTCACTGACTAGATTTTCAACCGCTGACTTAGCCTCCGCGGTGCCCAGCTTTCCCTTTGTCTGTCCCTCAAACTGAAGTAAGTTCTCCGGAATCCCCAGCGACAGAATAACCGTCAGCCCCTCGCGGACATCACTGCCCTCAAAATTACGATCCTTTTCCTTTAAAAGGCCATAGCGGCGGGCATAATCATTAAACACCTTGGTAAAGGCACTGCGGGCGCCTACCTCATGGGTACCGCCATCCTTCGTTCTTACCATATTGACAAAGGAAAACATATTCTCCTGATATTCATCGGTATACTGAAAAGCACAGTCAATCTGAATCTCATTCACCACACCGCTGAAGGATACCGGCTTGTGAAAGACTTCCTTATCCTCATGAAGATACTCAATAAATGCCTCTAAACCATTTTCATAACAAAAATCAGCATGCTTATCCTTGCGCAGATCCGTCACGATCATCCTCAGACCCTTTAATAAGAACGCATTTTCTCTGGCTCTTTCTTCTATTGTTGAAAAAGAGAAATCCGTCGTTGAGAAAATCGTATCATCAGGCATAAAACGCACTTTACTTCCCGTCTTATTCGTCTTTCCCAATTCCTTTAATTCAGAGACTTCGCTGCCGCCGTTTTTAAAACTCATGGCATACATCTTGCCGCCGGTGCAGACTGTAACCTCTACCCACTTACTCAGCGCATTAACAACGCTGGCACCAACACCATGCAGACCGCCGCTCGTTTTATAACCGCCGCTGGTCGAGAATTTACCGCCCGCATGCAGTACAGTAAAAATAACCTGCAGTGTGGATACGCCGCTGGCATGCATCCCTACCGGCATACCTCGGCCTTCATCTTCAACTGTCAGTGAACCATCTTTTTCAATGGTGATTTTAATTGTGTTCCCATGTCCGTTCAGTGCTTCATCGATTGCATTATCAACAATTTCCCAAACTAAATGGTGCAGCCCCCGGCTGTCTGTTGATCCGATATACATACCCGGACGCTTACGTACTGCCTCCAGACCATCTAAAATCTGTATACTGGTGGCATCATAAACATTTTCACTCATGGATTCACCTCATTCCATTTGTATAGTATAGCATAAAATGACCTGAATCCAATAATGAAATTTTTCATAATATTCAAAAAAACTTTTTAAAGTTGTACAACCATGATAGAATAGTCAATGAGGTGAAACTATGTTCATTCTTTATATGTTGTTTGGCTATTTATTAGGCTCAATTCCATTTGCGTTAGTTATCGGGAAGGTCTTCTATCATACGGATGTACGCAATTATGGCTCAGGCAATCTCGGGGGCACTAATGCCGGCCGTGTGCTCGGCAAGAAAGCAGGCATTGCCGTCATTGCATTAGACGCGCTGAAATGCGTATTGGCAATCTATCTTGTCTCGCTCTTTGACAAGCAGGCTTCGATCTGGTGCGGCCTTGCCGTTTGCATCGGACACTGTTACCCAGTATTCGCACATTTTAAGGGAGGAAAAGCAGCTGCCAGTATGTTTGGCTTCTTATTTGCGGTTTCATTATTTACCGTTAATAACTTTCTCTGCTTCTTGATTCCCTTTCTCTGTTTCATGATCTGTCTTTATTTTTCAAAGATGGTATCCTTGTCATCCATGGTTGCAGCGCTGACTTCAACGATCTGTCTGATTTTCTTTAAAGCAGAGATTTCAGTTATCATCGCCTCTCTGCTTATGGCAGTATTAATTATCTATCGTCATCAAGCCAATATTAAAAAGATTTTAAATGGCACAGAAAACAAAGTAAAGTGGTTATAAGAAACTGGCAGCACGACTTTCAAAGTCATACTGCCAGTTTTTTTAATGTCTTTCAGGAAATACAAAGTCAATCAGCGCCGCATTCAAAAAATCATTAAAGGGCTTCATCAGCTTGCACAGCTTTATTGTCTCGGCAATGAAACGCTCGCGGTCGGCAATCAGTTCATCTTCAATAAAAGCTTCCAGATACCAGCTTTTATACCGCAGATATTCACCGACTTTCGCATCCTCTTCATAACCCTTAGGCAGCTTTTTCAGCTTTGTGCCGCCAACCTTGAAATACTTGCGGAATTCAGGATCATTGATGATTGTAAGAAATGCATCAGGGTTTTGCTGGATATGACTGCGAATCATCGCGGTTGCATCATTAAAAACATCCGCGAATAAACCGCCGCCGATAAATGACTGATTCTGTGAAGTCAATGAAATATAATAACCAACCGGTATCGGAAGCTTGCCGCCCGTTGATAAATGAGCGCGGAAGTTCGGATTATAAAGACTCTTATCCTTGCTGAAACGCGTATCCCGAACCATCCGGTAAGTAAGTTCTTTGGGGTCCATAAAACTTAATTCACCTTCATCAAGCCCCTGTAAGAGATCATGAAGCAAATCATAAAAGCACTGCTGAGCCGCTTGATATTCTTTTTTATGTTCATGCATCCATTCCTTATTGTTATGCTGTTTCAGTTCGTTAATAAAAGTTAATAATTCAACGGTATTCATGCTGTCTCTCTCCCCTCATTCATCACTTCATTCAGCTGTCTGCTTTGCAGCAGTTTTTTCAAAAATTCTTTGATTTCAATATGTGAACAGAAACGTATTTCCTCACGATAAACATCCGAAATTTCATCTAAATCTTCCATATTTTGAATAAAGTTCTCTGTCTTAACATGATCACTGTATTCAAGATGCTGCGGATTCAGCCGGTGGGTTTTGATCGCAACCCCCAAACGTTTTTGACAGCTGCAGCTATCCTTATTGACAAGGCCGCAGTATTGTTTAAGAAAACCGCCTACTTTCTTACGTGAACGTGAAAGCCGCTGACGATAGTTCTCAGCACTGATATTCAGGATGTCCGCAGCATTTTGACTGTCAAGCTTAAACATCGTTCCCAATATAAAAATACAGCGGTCCTCTGGCTTCAGACATTGCAGCATGACATTCGTACATGACAGTTTCAGCTCATCAGCCAATACTTCATGTTCAACACCGCATGTATCCTTTTGCGCAGCTTCAATATAACCTGCCTCGATATCCTGTCCCATAATTTCAAAACTGAGCGGCTGATTGGCAAACATACTTTTACGGGTGGTCAGCAAGGTATTGACGGCAATCCTATATACCCATGTCGAAAAGGCACTTTCCTGACGGAAAGCAGATAAATTGCACATTACCTTGATTAATATTTCAGAAACAGCATCCTCTGCATCAGCAACGCTGCCCAGCATTCTTAACGCCAAGGTAAAGATCTGATCCCGAACACTCAGCAGCAATTCCTCCAGTGCAGCACTGTCACCTTGAATGGCAGCTTGAATCAAATCCTGTTCATTTTTCTTCTCCATTGTTCCATCTCCTTTATAAGTTAGACTACAAAGCAATCAATTTGTGACATCTTTTTTTATTAACCATTTGAATTCCTATTTTAATAAGCATATCATAGCGTTTAAACCTTGGCATCAAGAAAATGATTGATGCTGACAAAAAATAAAAAAAGCAGGTTCCCCTGCTAATTGATTAATTCAATCATATTATTGTCAATACAATGGGATAAAGACAGCGTCTTGGACTCCATCTCAAAGCGTACTGTAATTTTACCCTCGGAAAGATTTGATATGATTCCTTTGCCAAACAGTTTATGCTGAATTTTAGCACCGCGCCGCAGTCTTGCAGCTGGCTTATTCGTCTCCTCAGCAGCCTCACTCTCAGCTTCTTTGGAACATAATGTATACATAAAATCTGACATTCTCACTTTGATCTGCGCAGCAGCCTTATAAGCAATCAGCTCTAAATGATTGCCGGCTCTTGACATCAAATAAGCAAACAAAGAGATCTCCTGCGGATAATCCGGATGTGCCTTGCCGACAAGCGGGAAGCTTGTATTGATACAATCCAAAAGATAAACATCATCAAAGCTTTGACCAAAGGCATTCTCTGCCGATGTTAAAATCAAAGGTGCTGAAGCGTTAGGATGGATTTTCTTCAATTCATCAAGCCGGGCAAGCAGCATGTCCGCTTTCGGATAGCGTTTTGCAAGCAGCAGCATTGTGCTGTAAAAATGGATATCCGCAGCCAAACCATTCCGCTTCAAATACGCCGCATAGCCGGATTCTTCATGGATAAATTCAAGCAATCGATAAGCATTCATATCCTTAGCCATGCGGATGGCTTCTAATGAAGAAATGATTTTTTGCTTCTGAGCATTCCGCATACTGCATTCAAGCATCGCCTGATATACATCAAGCTGTGGATTTACCAACATAGTTTCTCTGACTTGTTTTGCCTGATTTACCGTTAAGCCAAAATCCAGCTGCTCATAAACATCCATGAATGCATCAATATCATGAGCATTCATAAATAAACGCATAATTGACAGCAATTCATGAGAAGTGTCATTCTCCAGCATCAGCGCAATTGAGTCATGCAGCCGGAACGGTACCGCCATCTCCAGCAGCCGATCAATCAGCAGCAATGCCGTCGATGAATGCCGATAGATCAATGCCGTTTCCTTTTCCGCGTTGATATTTTTAAGCAGATAATCCATCATCAGCTCCTTATCACGTAATGCCTTAAAAGCGACTACATCCGCAGTTTCATTACCGCTGTTTAACGATTTCTTAACCAAACGGCTCATACATTCAGTAATCGTTGCCGGTGTATGGTAATCAACATCTGCTTTAATCCATAAAGGATTGTCATAAGTAGCAGTAAAAGCATCATAAGCCTGCGGAAATGCGCCCTGAGCAAATCGGAACGTATTATCGCGATTGATGGCAAAAAGGATACTCTGCAGATCAGAAGCCAGCTGTTTTATAAGAAAATGATCTAGAAAAGACAGATTTTCTGCATCATCAAGCATCAGATGCGTCAGTCTGAGATCACATGCCTCTAAGCTGTAAGTCTTGCTTGTCAACAGCTGTAAAGATAATGAACGGACATCCATGAGATCTCTGATTTCATTGCTTTTCTTTAGTTTCTTCAATGCCTTTACCAAATAAGCAAGATCAATCTGATCAAACATTTTGCCATTGATTTCACTCTCCGGCAGCATCATCGCATCACATTCAATCAGCTTATCGATCAGTTTAGCCAAACGTTCACTGCTTAAATGCACACCAAAGGCATCTTTACAGATTTTTTTCACAAAGCGATCCATCCGTTTATAAATACGGGCTGATTTAATTCCATTTTGTTTTTCATAGCCGAGAACCAGCTTCGCGCAGAGACGATCCAGTGTTGTGATTAAGGGTGCCTTTAGCTCAGGATGCTCATAATTAAACAAACGCTGTGTTTCTTTCACACAATATTCATTCGCACATAGAATCAAAATCGATTGTGGGATCACCCCTGATTCAATCAAGCGCGCTGCCCTTCCGCGAATCAATGTGCTCTTTCCGGAACCTGTACTTCCCTCAAAAACACAGGCACCTCTATCATGTACAAGTGCCTGCTGCAATTCATCGTTAAATAATGTCTTCAATCCTCTCAACCTACCTCTACTCTAAAAATGCATACTTTATAATCATACTATATTTTTCCTGTATTTGCCAGCAAAACTTTTACTTCAGCCATTGCTGGGTGAAGGTTTCCACCGGTGCCGGACGGCCATAATAATAACCCTGAATCAGATTACAGCCAAGCTGAACCAATAATTCAACCTGTTCCTTCATCTCAACACCCTCAGATAATGATGTAATATTCATTTCTGCACAGAAATCGATCACGCTCTTTACTACACTCTTGGAAACATGATCCTGACAAATGCCATCCACTAAACTCTTATCAAGCTTCAGCACATTCATATCCACCTCTGTCAGTGAGGCAAGATTTGTATAGTTGGAGCCAAAATCATCCAAGGATAACAAAAAGCCCTGTTCCCGAATCTGCCGAGTGATGATTCCCATCAATTCCCGATCCAGCATGTCTGTGCTCTCAGTAATTTCAATTTCAATCAGTGAATGCTCAATGGCATGCTCATCGACAATTTTAAGCATCTTTTCAAGAATCTTGTCATCAGCAATTGTCAGCCGGGAGAAATTCACGGAAATCGGTATGAGCTTGATGCCTTCTTCACGCCATTGATTTAAGATCAAACATGCCTGTTTCAGAACATATAAATCAAGAACTTCAATAATTCGCTCTCTTTCCAGCAGATAGATAAAATGTCCGGGCAGAATCAAGCCATGCTTTTCATGCTGATAACGCACCAATGCCTCGGCACCATAAATCCTGCCGTCAGAAGCATAGACCTTCGGCTGCAGATAAACGACGAAGCTGCCCATGTCTATACTCTTAATTAATTCCTGACGGATATAAGAGTAATGCCGGTAATCATCCTTCTCACTATTCTCATAATAATGCTGCTTATTCAAATACATCATCTCATCAGCCTGTCGGGTTAATTCACGGATATTAAAGTTGGTCTCACTCCATGCGTAACCCATCGATACTGAAAAACTCTCATGTGTTTCTATCTGCATCTGTATACTGCGGATTCGTTCACGGAAATCACGGATATCTAAATCCTGTGCGATAACGACAAACTCATCACCGCCAAGCCGAAACAGATCACGCGGCTCAAAACATTCACTTAAAATTTTAGAAAAGCGCAGAATAGCCAGATCCCCAATGTCATGACCTCTTGAATCATTAATGTGCTTCAGATCATTGATATCACAATAAAGGATACCCAAAGATTTCAATTTTACATCATTTAATTGAAGAATATGGTCCATATACCGATTACGATTATTAAAACCAGTCAAGCCGTCATGATAGCCAAGAAATTCAAAATGCTTATGCACATGCTGACGGTCAAGCTCAGCTTCGATGAAAGTTATTAATGAGTTAAACAGCGAACGGTCAAAACCAGGCCGCAACGTTGGATTAACGATCATAATATAACCGAGAGTCTTACCCTCTTTATGCAGTTCTACCATCATTAGAGCTGAAACAGTATACTTCTTGCACAGCTTTTTTACTTCTGAATCCGTTTTATCAACATTATCAATCATCAGCTTTCCTAAGCTGTCACATGCAGCAAAAAGGCATCTGTACGCATTTACATCTGCTTTAGAGAAAGCTTTTGCATCACCATCAGCATACCACGCATAAGACTTTGTAATTGCTGATGCCTCTGTTTCAAACAGCTGTGCGCCAGCTGCCTGATAATATTCAGCAAGATTTTTCAGCACCTGATGCATTCCCACATTAAAATCTGTACATTCAGAAAAAATTCGAATGCATTCTACCAGTTTTTCACGGCTTTCCAGTTTCTTGGCAAGCTGCGTACTGATCACTTCTTTTTCAGTAATATCTACAGCAATCTCCATTTTCAGCGACTTCCCGTTAAGCTTAATCATTTTATCTTTTAATATAAAATGACGCTGCAGATTATCATTAAAATGCTCCCAGACAAGAAATTGCTTTTCATTTAAAATCTTATTGGTACAAAATTCACAAGGATGCTCCTTCCCCTGCAGAATCTTATAACAAGGTTGCCCTTTATACTCTTTTATCGGACTATTTTTCAAACCAGCCCGGTTAATAAAATAGACTTCATATGTTTCAGGATCAGTAAGATATACCACATCCTCTAATTCGTCCAAAATTGCCAGTTCGTCCATGAATAAAGCCTCCCCACGGTATTATCATTCTACCATTTCTAAACGCAAAAAAGAATAGGTTTGCCCTATTCTTCATCAATACAGTCTGCAAATTGTGAATTATATAGATCCGCATAGAAGCCTTGCTGCTTCATCAGTTCATCATGACTTCCCTGTTCGATAATATCACCATGATTAATAACTAAAATACAGTCCGCATTACGGATTGTGGAAAGGCGGTGAGCAATGACAAAACTCGTACGGTTCATCATCATATTTTTCATTGCTTTCTGAAGCATGATTTCAAGTCTTGTATCAACACTGCTGGTTGCTTCATCAAGAATCAGGATCGGCGGATCCGCAAGAATCGCGCGGGCAATAGTCAGCAGCTGTTTCTCACCGATACTGATATTATTTGCTTCTTCATTTAATACTGTCGCGTAGCCGTCCGGCAGCGTTTTAATGAAATGATGTATATTAGCGACTTTAGCCGCATTCACAACCTCTTCACGGGTTGCGTCAAGCCGCCCATAGCGTATATTATCTTCAATTGTGCCGCCATAAAGCCATGTATCCTGTAAAACCATACCAAAAATGGAACGTAGATCATCGCGCCGCATATCCTTGATATCGACGCCGTCAACCTTAATGGAACCGCCATTCAATTCATAAAAGCGCATCAAAAGATTAATCAATGTCGTTTTACCGGCGCCGGTAGGACCTACAATCGCTATCGTCTGACCGCTCTTGACTTCCACATTCAGATCTTTAATCAAGATTTTATCAGGTGTATAGCCAAAGCGCACATGTTCAAATGAAACATTCCCCTTTAGACATTCAACACAGATCGGTGTATCGCTTTCCTTGACCTCTTCCTCAGTATCAAGAATTTCAAAGATTCGAGCGAAACCGGCAGCCGCCGCCTGAAGCGTTGATGACAATTGGGAGATTGAATTCAATGGCTCATTGATCTGCCAGATATAACGGATAAAAGCCTGCAGATTTCCCACTGTGATAGCTCCGGATAAGACATTTAAAGCGCCCATCATCGCCATGATGCCAATCCCCAAATAAGTAACCAGTGAGATTAAAGGACTCATCAGTGATGAAATAAATTGTGCTTTAAACCCTGACTGACAAAGATTGTTATTGATTTTTTCAAATTCTTCAATTGCTGTCAGCTGACGGTTATACAGCTGAATTTCATCAAAACCGGTATACATTTCAGTAATTGTGCCGTTCATCGCACCATAAGCATCCTGCTGACGTTTAAACAAACGCTGTGAAAAATGTACGATGATACGAGAAATTAATAAAGAAATCGGTATGATCAGCATCGTACATAATGCCATTGTCGTGTTGATTCTAAACATCATTATCAATGCCAAAATTACTGCTAGAATGCCGTTTAATATTTGTGAAAAACTCTGCTGGAGCGCGTTGGATACCGTATCGACATCATTAGCGATCCGCGACATTAAATCGCCGCTTTCATGCGCATCAAAATAAGCAATCGGCAAATGATGAATTTTCATTTCCACGGCATTTCGCAAATCGCGCATCATTTTCTGAATCGCATCCGTCAGCATAAAGCCTGACAGAATATTAGAGCCTTTTTGAATCAAATACATGATTGCCAAAAGAATGATTGTCTGTAAAACATAGGCAAAATTAACACCGCTTTGAGTACCGGCTTTCATTGCCAGCACATCATTCATTAAAGAAGTAGTGATCCAGCCTTCAACCGAAGGTGTCAGCGCCATTAATACACTGGCAGTTACTAAGAAGACGACAGCACCTAGAAAAAGCCATTTATAAGGAGAAACAAACGGCTTGATCCGCTGATAAGTCAATTTTATTGATTGTTTCATCGTGCCAATTCCTCCTCGCTAAGCTGAGAAGCCGCAATTTCCTGATAAATCGTACAGTTCTTCAACAGCTCATGATGCGTGCCATGCCCAACGATTTTTCCCTCATTCAGCACAATAATCTGATCAGCATCCATGATCGTGGAGATACGCTGTGCGACAATCAACGTAATCGCATCTTTTGTTTCTTCTTTTAGATCTGCGCGCAGACGGGCATCGGTTTTAAAATCCAGCGCTGAAAAGCTGTCATCAAAAATATAGATTTCCGGTTTAATCAATAAAGCTCTGGCAATTGATAACCGCTGCTTCTGACCACCGGATACATTTGTACCGCCCTCGGCAATCACTTCCTCAAACTGATGCGGCTTCTGGGTAATAAAATCATAGGCCTGTGCAACCTGTGAAGAATGAATCACCTCATCCTCCGGTGCATCCAGACGTCCAAAACGGATATTACTGCCGATACTGCCTGAAAACAGCAGTGCTTTCTGCGGAATGAAACCGATTCGAGAACGCAGTGCTTTTAAATCAAAATCACGGATATCAACATCATCGATGCGGATCGAACCGCGGGTGACATCATAAAAGCGTGGTATCAGGTTAATCAGCGTTGACTTGCCGGAACCGGTTGAACCGATAAAAGCCACTGTTTCACCCTTTTCAGCTTTAAAAGAGATATCCTTTAAGACGGCTTCCTCACCATTTGGATATACGAAATCAACATGATCAAATTCAATTTTACCTTTTGTCGGTGTTTCCGTTATCCCATTCTCAGGATTGACAATACTGATGTCAGTATCAAAAACAGCCTGAATACGGCTTGCAGATACAGCCGCTCTTGGATACATGATAAATACTGTACAGAAGAGCATCATAGAGAACATCGCATGGAAACAATATTCAAGAAAGGCTGTCAGCTGGCCGACACTGAGTGTACCGACGTTAATCATATTAGCTGAAAGCCAGAAAATAATCAAAATGACCGCATTCAGCATTAAAAAGAATAAAGGCTGTGTAATCGTCATAAGTTTAAACAGCTTTCTTGATGTATTCGTATAATCTTCATTGGTCTGTGCAAACCGCCGCATTTCAAATTCATCGTTTCTAAATGCACGGATGACACGAATTCCGGTAAGGTTTTCACGGGTTACCTGATTCAGCTTGTCAAGGCCTTTTTGCTGACGGTTTGAAAGCGGATCGGCTTTTTTCGCAACAATATAAACACCGGCAACAATAAATGGAACGGAAGCCGCTAACACTAACGAAAGCGGCAATGAATTCTGAATCGTCAGCACCATGGATACAATAAACATAACCGGTGTCAGCAAAGCTGTTCTGAGCAATACATTCACAAATAATTGTATCTGGAACGCATCATTATTCGTTCGGGTTATCATACTAGATACCCCAAATTTATTGAATTCCGCATGGGAAAACTGCTGAACGCGTCTGAAAATATCTGAGCGAATATCACGGGTTATATTGATCGAGATGCGGGCACTGCAATAACCGAGACAAATCGTTCCAAACACCCCCAAAACAGCAATCAGCACTATCACTACTGTACGTTCTTTAATAAACTGAGGATCCTGATTGGCAATTCCCTGATCGATCATCTGAGCAACAATCGTTGGTATGCCAAGCTCTACAAGCGCAAAACCAAACACTGACAAGAAATCAAAAAGCAGAAGCTTTTTATAACGTTTTAAATACTTTAAGATCAGCCTCATAAGTTACTCCTTTAAAAAGAAGGAAGAAGCACGCTTCTCCCTTTTCATTCATTCTGAATTCTAACACACAGCCCTCTTAAAGTCAATGCGGCTGTAAGAACTACTTATATACCGCATTATAATCCGTTAATTCAATATCGTGGTCAGCAAGCCAGCTTCGCAGCCGCGGATCGCATAAAACCTGAAGATCCCGGCAGCGTTGTATCGTTACTGTAGAATTATCAAGGATATAAGCATCTACGTAACCAGGATGAAAATGCATTACATTGATTTCATACGGACTAGCCAGCAGACCAAAGCCATCTGTATTGATAAAATCATCTGCACACATCCCACGATGCAGCGCAAGCATATATTCGTTGTTTGTCATCACCAGCTCATGTGCCGGCTTCAGGCTGTCAGTTTCCTTATCTAGCAACGCCATACAATGAATGCCCGTGCTTTCACTGATTTCCAGAAAAGCCTTATTAATTGCATCTGTGCCCGCTGAATGACCCTCAAAATGATTGGGGGCATGACCTGTCAATGCTTTAAATCTTGCCATCTGCGCCAATGTTTCAGTTTTTGCGTCCTCATAGCTTACTACTACATCCCCCTGACATTTAGTGTCTTGCGGACTGGTAGGTGCCCATTGCACTGAACGATAAAATTTACCATTTTCATCAACCATCGATGGTATCATGTGCGGATCGCTCACCGGATACCCTGATACAAAATTAGTATGCTGGATAAGGTTAAGATCAGGGTACTCTTTAGCCAGCTTTACTGCATGAGGTGCTGCTTCCATGTTACTCATTAAGGAGGCAACTGTCACTATACCCTCTTTATATGCCTTCATTACACCATAATTATATGCTTCACTAAAACCAAAATCATCGGCAACAACAATAAGTTTCTTTTTCATTTTATTGATCCTCATTAATGGCAATTTCATTCAGATATGCTTGATTAAATAAATCTGTATCCTTTTCTGAATCATAAATTAAGCGCCCTTCACTATATGTATAACATGCTTCATAAGCATTATCTATCACGACAAAGTCAGCATCCTTCCCAATTGCCAGTGAACCCTTGTGATCGCCAACCCCATAAACCCGCGCAGGATTTAAAGAAGCCATTTGAATCGCTGTTTCCATTGGTATTTGAAGCTGTTCCACTAAATTGCCAATACCGGTAAGAACAGGCTTGGTAGAACCGCATAAGCGGCCTGTATCAGAAAGACAATAACCTTTTTCATCAATATTGACAGCCATGCGGTTATCCTCATTCACAGTTAGCATATAACGACCTATCGGAGCGCCGCTCAAGGGTGTATTATCCGAAACCATCATAATTTTATCTGTTGTTTTGCAGCGTAATATTAAATCAATCATTTCTTTTGAAACATGCATAAAATCACAAATCAGCTCATTATTGACATAATCATCAAGAATACAAGCACCTAATCCCCCCATTCTCCGATGATGAATACCACTCATGACATTTGCCGTATGAGTTGTTACCGTAATACCTTTACGAAAAGCTGCGATTGCTTCTTCATAATTGCAGTTACTGTGAGCAAAAGCTAAGCGAATTCCCTTCCCTTTAAAATATGCAATTGCTTCATCGGCATTCGGGAGTTCAGGTGCCAATGCAACTAACTTTAAAATGCCGCCCCCCTCATCAACCATTTTTTCAAGTAGTTCAGCGGTAATTTCCGGATGACCTGTATCTATACCCTTTTCACCTACTCGGTTTAAAAAAGGGCCTTCAGAATGTATGCCAATAATTCTTGCGCCATCTAATTCAAGGCTTGCCATCTGCGCCAAAGTATTAAAAAAAGGCAAATCAGCCGTCGCAAGAACTGCGGTAACACCCTGAGAGGCTAAACCCTTTAAATAACCTCTGACATGGGCCTCCTTATTCTTCACATCCCCCATAATTGTATAGCCCATCGTGCCATGATTATGGGTATCAAAGATGCCCGGTATGATTCGGTAGCCCGTATAATCAACAACTTCATCCGTATCTGCAGCAATCAGAAAATCACAGATTTTGCCATTCTCCACTTTCATATATCCGCTGATACAGCCATTTTCAGTATAAATTTGATTTGACTTATAAAACATTGTCACGTCCCCCTTTCTTTAGAATATACCTGCAAATGCACCTAACAGTGAAATAACTAAGATAATCAAAATCAACGTTGTAGGACGAATTCCTTTTTTAATTAAATGTACAAGCCAGAACAGCAAACATACTGATAAGAAACCCGGGAATATTGAATCCAATACATCACCGACTACTAAAGATGTCTGGCCGATATTCAATGTCCAATTGATCGGTACATTAACCATTTGTGCTGTCATCGCCCCTACCATCATGATACCTAATACGGAAGCCGATTTGGTAAATGCTCCCATCAAACCTGAATTAAATATCATATCAATAAATGATGTGCCATAAATATAACCCCAGTTTACAAAGAAATATTTGCAGACTGATTGTGAAACTCCATAGATTAATACAAATAAAATTGAACCTAAAATATTTCCCTCAGCACATAATCCAATTCCGATACCGGCAGCAATGATACGCAGGCAATTGAAGAATAAACTGTCGAACATACCGGCTGTCGGTCCCATCAAAGCTGCTTTTACACTTTCAATTGTTTTACCATCAACTGAATTGTTTTCTTTATGCTCTTTTTCCATTGCATAAACAAGGCCGGCAATAAAAGCAAAGGGTACGGCATGTGTATTGAAGAATTGCTGCGAACGTGCATAGGCTTCTCTTTTTCCAACTTCATCATTCTGATAAATATGTTCAATTGCAGGAATCAGCGTCATCGTCATACCGTTTGCTTCAAGCTTAACCATATTAGCTGATACAAAAGTTAAATGTGAGCGAATAAACATTGACCTGAGAATGCGTTTTTCATCCTGATTTAAAGTTTTCTTTTCCATTAGAAGAAATCCTCCTCATCGCTGATCACCTGAGATGATGATGTAATCTGATTTTTTAAATCAACGATCCGTTTTTCATTCATAAACATCGTTATCGCAATTACGATACCAACAATAGCAATCGGCAGCGTTCCCATTCCAAGATAAACAACCATCACATAACCCAAAAAGAAAAAATAACCAATTTCTTTTGACCAGATCATTGATGTTAAAATTGCGAAGCCAACCGCAAGCATCATACCGCTGGCAGCGCCTAAACCAGTCATGACCCAAGCTGGTAAAACCGCTAAGAAAGCCTGCAGACTTTCAACTCCATAGGCTACTGCAAAGAATAATACGACAGCACTGACAATCGGTGTCAGCAGATTGACTAACATGACTTGTATTTCATAATTTTTAATATTGCCGCTGCCAGCCAGCTTTTCCCAATAAGGAGATAAAGCTCCCCAAACCGGTGTAAACAAACCATTGATTGAAGCCATTGCCGTTCCGATCGGTAATGATAAGGCCAGTCCGGTTTCCATATCCGCACCGGTTAGAACCGTAAACGCAACAGCAATGATGCTGCCCGTTGTTACATCAGCAGGCACTGAACCGCCGATTGCTGAAATTCCCATAAATACTGATTCCAAAGCCGCTCCCATTACAATACCAGTTTTAAAATCACCAAGCAGTAAACCCGCTAACGGCGCAACTACGATCGGCCGCATTAAACATTGCCATGATAAAATATACGTATCAAGTAATAAGATAATCCAATAGAGTAGACTCAACTTCATTGCATCGATAATCATAATACTATCCTCCTTATTTAATTTTCAGCACTTTTGCTAATGGTACCGGATAATCTTCCGGTGTTGTTTGATAAACACATTCAATTCCGGTTTGAATAATCTTTGCGAATATTGCTGCTTCATCTTCATATGCGTATAAATTACTGCCATAGGCACATCGCTGAAGATCTCCCTTTTTCTCAGCGATTCTTCCATAATTGCCAATATTGATTCTAGGAATTTCTTTCACCTGTTCAACCAGCTTCAATAAGTCAGCAGGATCGGCCACTATCAGCAATATTTTCAATTTATCTGAACGCGGATCATTGATTAAACGAATTGCATCATCAATACTTTTAATTGCTGTCTTAATAGTAGAAGGAGCAGCCATCATTAATGATTTTTGAACAATACTATTGGCTGCAGCCGCATCATTAGCTACGATGATGCGATCCACACCTGTATGTTTTGACCATTTAATAGCAATCTGTCCGTGAATCATGCGTTCGTCTAATCGTATTAGACTAATCATTCTAACCCTCCCTTCTTTTAGAAAAAATCATCACAAAATTGTGTTTGGTCCTCTTTTACAATCAACAATACTTTACGGCTATTTTCAACCAGTTGATACATAGCCCTTTCATCTAATGGTTCCAATTTCATTGCCAGCTCTAAAATCAAAGCTAGGTTTACACCTGTAATCAGTGTAGTATTTCGATCCTTCAAGTAAGTAAACATCGCTTGATTGACACTGCCGCCATATAAATCTGATAAAAGAAACACCTGATCTTTTTCATCAACATTGCGATAGAAATCATCCAATTTAGATTGTACTGAATGTTCATCGACGTAAGCATCAAAAATAGTAACATTTGATGAATCACCTAAAAGAATATCCAAGGAACTTTTGAAACCACTGGCCAGATGACCATGTGTAGCTAAAAATATTTTAATCATGTGCCTTCCTCCTGCCCTTATTTTCACATTGTTGCCAGTTGATGTAAACGCTTACTTTTTCATCCAAAATCGTGATACGCATGAATTTTCACGAATACTGATGAAAAAAAAAGCGGAATTCCTTCCGCTAAGACTGATTCTCGATAATATCATCAAAACATTGATCATAGGCGGCTGAAGTATCGCGAAGGATCAAATCAAAATAATCATCATTTTCAATCAGCCGATCCAGTATTGAATTAATTAATTTGATTTTAGATAAATCGTAACCGTAATCTATGGATACTACGATTGCATATTTGGCAAATTTGCTGACCCGGTAAAATTCAATGAATTCTTTCTGGGTATGAGATATATCACAAAATATAATCAAACACTGCCGCTTAATGTAGGAAATGAGTGAATTTTTCCAAAGAATGGCATTTTCAAGTTCAGTCAATTTACTTTCTGCCGCATGACGAAAGCATATACATTTAACCAACGCATTAAAATTATCACTTACTACATCTTCGGTTGCCTTAGTGATTCGCTTCATAAAATCCAATATATGACGATCATAGCCAGATTTAAAAACTTTCCCATAAAGGTCATCCTTTGCTAAGCTGGTCATTGAGGTGTAAGCAACAAATTTTATTGGATATCGCTTGTAGTAATCATTTTTATCACAGATCACACAATCAAAATCATCGAAATTCAAGCTCCGCATCTCATAAAGATTTAATACAGCAAGACTGTGAATATAACGGCTGAATTTCTTGTTTAAATCATTCGCTATATAGCCTGCAACAATTCTGCCTGCTGTGGAAACAACAGCGATATTTTGACGATGATACTCATAATTCACCTGTTTTAGAATATATTCAAAAACGGAAGGAATTATTGAGAGATTCATCACGTTGACAGGGCAATTCATCACACTGCTTAGATGATAAATAAATACACGAGTTAACTCTAAGGCCAAAGGCGTGAAATTATAATTCTCATATTTTGAATAGATTACCAATTGGATTTCTTTATTTGAATCCATTCGATGCCTGAGTGTCAGAAGCAATACAATAGATAAAAAATC
Source organism: Clostridiales bacterium VE202-08 (assembly GCA_000508965.1). Lineage (GTDB taxonomy): Bacteria > Bacillota_I > Bacilli_A > Erysipelotrichales > Erysipelotrichaceae > Dielma. The sequence goes on along the minus strand of BAHV02000010.1, from coordinate 714,648 downwards.
ACGTTCAAAAGATGCAAATAACTCGGAAGCAAATAATTCCTGCCAAACCGTATTTTTCAAACAATCTAATGTACTTTGTAAATTCTGTGATGCTTTTAATAGATAGACCGGCGGGATGGTTTCAACATCACGATGCCGGCTTAAATCGATATCGCGATGTGTCAGCAGCATGCGGGTAAAAGCGATAACTTCATTTTCGTCATGCCATTTACCTGCCGCAATCAGCGGATCACTGAATATCTTTTGTACTAATGAATATTCGTATAATTTTTCTGCTTCGTCAATTTCTTCAGCAGAAAAGACAGACAGCCGGCAATTAGCCGCATTGCGTCTTTTTGCCAGACATATATATGCTGAAAGTTTTTTGGTTGATAAATCGTTAATGACAATTTGTTCAGGACGAAGAATATTTAAGAATGCATGCCGGATGTTTTCATATTCTTGATCATCTTCATAGAATAAGGAATCAAATTCTTTGACAAGCAATGCATCATCAAGACCATAATAGTTATCACAAAAAGCTTCAAGCATAGCCTTACGGCGCTGAAGCTCACTGCCCCTGACCTGAATTGCATCATTAACGACTTTCAGTTTTAAATCATAGGATTGTAGAAATTCACGAATCCATTCAAAATCACGTCTAAGTGCAGACTGAGTCAAATGGACTTCATTCAAGAGATCCGCATATTCTAAAGAAGGAACTGCGAGTATTTTCTTCAAAATAAATATTCTCAGCTTTATGCGGCCAACATCTTTATCAAAGAAAAACTCATAGCTGCGCTCAATCATTAATTTCAGCTGATTGCCTCTGCCTTGATCCTCAATAATTAATTGATATCCGCGGCCTGGAACTGATTCAATAAAACCAATTTGTTCTTGGCGCAAATAAGCATTTAATGATTTGATATCCTCCTTTATGGTACGTGAACTGCATTTTAAATTCTCTGCCAATTCTTCAGAAGTCAGAAATGTTAGTTTAGATACAAAAAATTCATATAGAATTGCAATATACCGTCCAGAATACAGATCCATAAGATTTCCTCCTGATTACTCCCCCTTATTCCTCATAACCGCATCCATTTCAGCCTGTGTGATCATGCCTTCCTTCACCATCGCACTCAGCACAGCCTTCTGCTTATAGATCGTTTTCATCGATAAATTACTTAACTGCAAATAAGCCGGTGACTGCGGTATACCGGCAAGAATGGACGCCTGATCTAAATCAAGGTCCGCCGGTGATACACCATAATAATTATATGCCGCGTCATGTATGCCAAAATTATTGTCCCCATAGTTAATAATATTAATATAAAGCTCTAAAATCGTATCCTTATCATAACGGCTTTCTAAATCACGCACAACAAATAATTCAGAAAACTTTCTGATCAAAGAGGGTTCATAGCCAAAATACATATTCTTAGCCAGCTGCTGCGTAATCGTAGAACCACCGCTGTTTATTTGCTGAGTAAAAATAAGATCCTTGGCAATTCGCAGCCATGCGATAAAATCAACACCGTGATGTTCATAAAAACGCCTGTCCTCAATAGCAACTGTCGCATCTTTCAAATAATCAGAAACCTGATTTAATAATATATAATTTTCATCCGCCTGGATTTGTGCAACCTTATCCTCGATACTGATTGCGTGTATCGCTGTTTTATACTGAAAATAACCTAAAGTAGTAAATATCAGCATCACCGCCAAGATCAAACAAAGGATAAACCGTATTACCTTCTTAATCATAATTTCAAAAAAACACAGCTAAGGCTGTGTTATTTGTTCGCATTCATCGATTTCATGATTTGTTTGATCTGTGCCTCAGATGGTTTACGTCCCATTTGTAAAAACATTGCACGAATCATTTTCTCATTGATTGGCGGATTTTCTCTTAATTCTTTTTCAAACTTTTTCTTGGTGAAATAGAACCCTAACGCTCCACCAATAATAAGACCCAAAAGCGTATATAATATAGACTCCAACATAGGTATACTGCCTCCTAACATCATAACCTATTTTACACGATTTTCACCGCTTTGACAATACCCCCAGCCAGTGAACACCTTGATTTTCATCAATGACACACCAACATCTTTCATATCGAAGCAGATATTCAAGAAATGGATTATCATCAAAGGTATTGGTGATCAGCAGATCTTCATATACCGTTAAAGAATAATTTTTTCTGAGGTATTCATTGCGTAAATAGAGTGTATCTGCTTCTGTACAGATACACTGATCCTCAAAGAATGAACTGCAGCCAGCTAAAATTGTTTCAAAATCATGAAAGCGAAAGAACGCCTGCTTCTGATTTCGGTCAGCATTGGCCAGCGTATGCAGCAGCACCTTATCGTTTCCCATAAATATTTTTGCGGAATCATTAATACACGCAATTAATTGAATACTCATTCTGATCACCCACTCATTAGTTTAGTTGAAACCAAGAGCAGATTTTGTCGAAAAACGACTAGAACTTTTCAATTGTGACAATTTTACCTAATTTTTTTAATTCTTCACCCATTTTTTCAATGACCTTGATCTTCTGGCTTAGTGAAATTGGCGAATAATTGATTGAAGCATGGGCAATATTATCGGCTGTTCCTAAAAGGAAATGAACTGCTGTGCAGTCACATAAAAGTGTATGTGCCAACAAGAAAGCACCATCGTTACGGTCTGCTTCAATAAATTGTTCATAGTAATCTCTCGATTTTGAACATTCCTCAAGATACTGCAGCGCCTTGCCAATCGTCAGTGCTCCTTCAGTAACCAGATCAATTCCCTTGATTCTGGCAATCGGCGGTACATCACCGGTAAAGCTAAGCAGATCATCCATTTTAATTTCTTCATGGAGATAACGTGAAATAATCTGTGAAGTCGTGCCGCCGCAGACAATTTTCTTGCCGGTAGCGCTCATTAGTTTACGAGCTGCAACCTCATCATCCTCTTTGTTTACCGGCGGACCAACCATTATCATCGTTTCCTTAGGTTCGAGAATATGCGCAACCGCTACGGTGGAGTCATCACCCGGCAGTCCCTGATACAAATCGTTGACCGCATGCAGAAGATTCCAAGTCGTTGTTCTGGCATTATCGTTATAATGCTGCATCGTTAAAAGATGCTGCGTTATTTCTTTCTTATCCCAGCCAAAATTCAAGATAGAACCAACCCCGGCATGAACGATGCCGTCGGAAAATAAAATCAATCGATCACCAGGTTCAACCATAAAGTGCGCTTCACGAACCTTTTTTTCCGAATGTACATGGATTTCTCTTTCAAAAGTACCGGCCCGGCTCCCCTGCAGAAAAATCACATCGGGGCTATCATACTCTGCCAAATAAACACGGCCGTCATAGAAAATCTGGACGATGATAAAGGTAGAATAGGCAACCCCGCGTTCATGGCACACCGGCAGCGTAGCCGTGATTGTCTGAATGGCTTCTTCAATGGTTGTTCCCTCTGCCACCATCGTCGATAAGATTTCAGAAGTAAGCGTCGCTAATATATTCGCTTTAACACCGCTGCCAAGACCATCGGCAAGCACTAAAATGCAAGAATCCGCATTGCGGACAATTTTCACCCGGTCACCGCATAATTCCTCATACTTCTTATTTAAAGAAGCGGTATATGTCTCAACATGGATATTCATCACTCAGACTCTCCCTCAATCGTCTTATTAAGGTTCGTCAATACGACCTTCGTCTCAGCGGTAGTCTCACCAAGCAGTGAAGCGATTTCCTGTACAACACGCATCTGTTTGTCAATAACCTTTTGCGTGGAGGCAATCGTATCACGCCGCAGCTGTTTCAATTTTTCTTCCTGCTGCATTTTTTCAGTCAGATCCATCAAAATGATAAAGCTGGCATTTTCTTCCTTAACCGGAATAACAGCATGCTCAATCACCTTACCGGCATCGGGATATTCTTCAATAAAATATTTGACACCATCTAAATGATCCAGCACATCACTGATCTGAGCGGATGGCAGAATCGATTGAATATCAAATCCCTTAACGCTGAAATTCTGTAGCTTTAAAAGTTTAATCGCCGAAGGATTAATTTCTTTTACTTTACGGAAAGCATCAAGCACAATAATTCCGTTTGGCGTATGTTCAATAATCAGATTGGAAATTGATTCTGCATTCTCTAAAGCATATGGCAGACAATGCTTCGGATCACTCTTGCCAAGCAGTACCGCCATTGCCTTTTCACGGCATGTATCATATCCGCAGGCTCCGCAGTTAAGCTGTCTTGAATAATCTGCCTTGCCCATCGACTGCAGAACTTCATCAATTGCCGCCTCGCTGAATTCAGGCTGATCAACATGATCGTCCTGCCATTTAGCATTTACCGGCAGCGAGCAGTCTTGATAATCGATTTTTTCAGCTTCCTCAGCCTTTAAAATACGCGTTTGAGCCAGCCATTCATTTTCCTTGTAAGCATATAAATACGGACCGCCCAAACAACCGCCCAAGCAGGCGTTCATCTCAAAAAAGAATCCCTTAAGATGACCGTTTTCAATCGACTGAAGCGCTGTCTGACAGCGTTCAATGCCTTCTACCGCCAATCGCTTATAGCCGCTGAAATCATCAATGGTCTTAATAATACCGCCGCTGATTGGATACAGCCGGGCAATATTTTCCTGCGGCTCACTAGCTTCTTCATCATAAAGCTCAGTATCAAGCAGCCATTCATCCATTTCCGGCATACTGATTACTGCATCAACACTGCCTGTAAAACGTTCATCCAATGCTTCATTCTGTTTGGCTACACATGGACTCAGAAAAACCACTTTCGCATTCGGATATTTTTCTTTAAGCATTCTGCCGTGAATAATCATCGGTGATGCGATTGGACTGAGCTGACTGATCAATGACGGATATTTCGTTTCAATCAGCCTAACGATAACCGGACAGCATGTCTCAATAATATTCGTCATCGACTGCTCACGCATCAAACCGACATATTGTGAAGAAACCACCGCAGCTCCCTGTGCGGTTTCCTCAACCGCACAAAAACCCACCTCAAGCAGCGCCTGCTTCAGCTTACTGAAATTAGGCCATACGATTGGATAAGACGGCGCTACCGAGATTACAACTTCTTCCTTAGCTTTAAGCCATGCTCTCACACGCTCAAGATCACTGCGAACCTCTTTTGCACTTTGCGGACAGAACAAGTAACAGCGGCCGCATGATAAACATTCTTCTTCAATGATTTCCGGACTGCCGCTTTCAAAAGTAATTGCCTTAGTCGGACAGTTACGGACGCATTTAAGACAGCTTTTACAATTATTTTCCTTTAATGCGATGATTTTGCTCATAACAATTCCTTTAATTCAGGTTCAAGCAGATCTACCACATTATAAAGCGTAGCACCCTCAAGAATCTTGCCATTAACTTTGATTCCCAGACCTTTTGTACACTGCCCCATACAGAAAGCGCCCTTAAGCTGTACCTTTTCCTCTAATTGATGTTCAGCGATATAATTCTTCAACAGCTCTACGACTTCATTACTTCCCTTCACGAAACAACTGCTTCCAATACAAATTTCAATTGTTACCATAACTGTTTCCTCTTTTCTTAGATTATTTATGAAGATTAATTTTAGAGAAATCAAATGTTTCCAGTGTTGCTTTAATCGGCTTGTCTTTGATTGCGGCATTTTCTTTCGTCATGCGCTGTTTTACTTTCATTGGATTTTCAATCGCAGCCGGTCCGCAGACACAGCCGCCAGGACAGCACATACCCTCAAGGATATCAGCGTTAAAACGTCCTACTTTCATCATCAGCAGATTCTTTTTGCATTCCGCAGCACCATCGGCATAAAGGGAGGTAATCGCAGTCTCATCGGCACATTCCTTGGCTGCTTCCACAACCGCCTTACTGACACCGCCGCCAATTGCAAAGCCGCGGCCATGAGCGCTTGGTTCATCCCCTTCACGCGGTTCGACACCTTCAACATCAATATGCTGAGCCGTCAGCATTGCTGCCAGCTCTTCAAAAGTAAGTACATAATCAACCACCGAGAAGTCTTCCATTGCTTCCTGTTTTTTCGCGACACATGGACCGATAAAGACTACTTTTGTTTCCTTGACTGACTTGATATAACGGGCTATCGCTTCCATCGGTGATACCATCTTACTGACATTCTTTTCATAGATTGTCGGGAAATGCAGACGAGCCATATTCACAAAAGCCGGACAGCATGAAGTTGTCATCTGTACGCCTTCTGCCTTGTGATGCAGCAGGTCCTGCTTTTCATACCAGGCAACCGCATCAGCACCGCTGGCAGCCTCATATACCTCATCAAAGCCAAGCAGCCGAATCGCCTGCTTGATCTGCGGCAATGTTGCGTTATCCATCTGACCTTGAATCGCCGGGGCAATAATGGCCGTCATAGAAGCCTTGTCACGAAGCTGTTCAACAACCGGTACCATTTGGCTCATATCCTCAATGGCTCCGAACGGACAAACTGACTGACAGGCACCGCAGTTGATGCACTTACCTTCATCAATCTTGGCAATATTATACTCATCCATCGAGATCGCGTCTACCGGACAGCTCTTACGGCACGGTCTTTGCGTCTCAACGATTGCATGGAATGGGCACGCATTAACACAAGCGCCGCATTCCTTACATTTATCATAATCGATATAAGCAGAATCAGATCCCATCCGCATCGCATCAAAACGACAAGAAGCCAGACAGCTTTTAGCCATACATTTACGGCAGTTATCTGTCACACATATTTTATGAATCGTACAGCCGTCACATGCTGCTTCAAGCACTCTGACAATCTGCTTTGGATTATGCGGCTGATTACTTACAATCGGTGTTTTGCCAGCCGCCATTCTGGTTCTTTCACGAATGATTTCCCTTTCCTTATAGACACAGCATCGAAATGAAGCCTGACTGGTAGGAATCAGCAGCATGGCTAATTCATCCGGTGTCGATTCACTTAGCTTTCCTTCGAAAGTACGGCGTGCAACTTCTCTTAATACATCAAATTTGAATTGTCTCGCTTCATGTGTAAATAAGCTCATAATTTTCTCTCCCTTTTTTAATTGTCAAATTCTTCACATAGCGGATGAATTCAGACTATGCGAAAAACACAACTTGAGTTTCCATGTCAATTATATCACATGTTTATCCGCATTAAAACGCTTCTATCTTAAGAAAATGATTTCCTGCATAAAAATTTTCAGAAATTATGCATCCGGATAAATAAGCTGGACGTCCGCATCATAAATCCCACTTATTCTTATAATAAATAATTCAAAAAAAGACTGCATTACGCAGTCTTGTGTTCTTATAACGTACCTGATTCTTTCACCGAAGCAATCAAGCTTGACAAATTCTGAATTTCACTTGGAATAATCAGCTTCGTAGCCTGTCCGTCAGCTACCTTCTGCAGTGCTTCTAAACTCTTAAGCTTCAAGACTTCATCAGATATCGTTGCCGCACTCAATACATTTAATGAGTCAGCCAACGCCTTCTGAACTAATTCAATTGCCTCAGCCTCACCTTGCGCTTCACGAATCTTCTGTTCCTTAACTGCTTCCGCTCTCAGGATCGCTGATTCCTTTTCACCTTCAGCTATTAAGATTTCACTTGTCTTACGGCCTTCAGCCTGCAGGATTGCTTCACGGCGTTCACGTTCAGCCTTCATCTGTTTCTCCATCGCATCCTGAATTTCACGCGGCGGCAGGATATTCTTCAGCTCTACGCGGTTTACCTTAATTCCCCATTTATCAGTTGCTTCATCGAGAATCGCACGCATCTGAGTATTAATTAAATCACGGGAAGTCAAGGTGCCATCAAGGTCCAAATCACCAATGATGTTACGCAAAGTCGTCGCTGTCAAATTCTCAACAGCCATCATCGGATTGTTGACGCCATAAGCATAAAGCTTCGGATCAGTAACCTGAAAATAAACAACAGTATCGATCTGCATCGTAACGTTATCCTTAGTGATAACTGGCTGCGGATCAAAATCAACCACATGCTCCTTCAATGAAATCGTAGTTGCTACACGTTCCATAAATGGCAGCAGGAAATGAACACCTGTACCCCATGTCGTTTGATAAGCCCCCAAGCGTTCTACAACAACTGCCTGACTTTGATTAACGATCCGCACATGGAATGCCAGGAAAGCAATAATAAACAGCAAAAATAATCCTATAACGATCCAAAACATAATTTTTTCTCCTTTTTTATTAAGCCATCGTCACAAGGCACTTAACACCCTCGATGGATTGAACGATAACTTTCTCACCAGTTTTAAAACAGTGTCCGTCAATACTCTTAGCAGCCCAGTCCATATTATTGACCAAAATTCTGCCTTCAAGCGTTAATGGATCAAATTCCTTTGTTACTAACGCCAGCTGACCGATGTTGCTTTCTGTATTGGTAGCAACAAACTTGCCGCTCATAAATTTCTTAAGCAATGGTCTTAATGCAATCAGTGTCAATATAGAAACTATGATAAAGATAATTATCTGATGATCAAATGACACATCGAACAGTGAAACCAGTAATGAACAGGCGCTGCCAATCACAAACCATACAGCTACCAGCTGCTGGGTAATAGCTTCAATTAAGATGAATGCGATACACGCAATGATCCAGAATATTAAAGTTGGTTCCATAATGTCCTCCTTTACATGTCTTATTATAACATTTTCACAATAAATGTATAGCTCTATGACTAATCTGTAAGACTATTCATTCATCATATATGATTGCTGTATATCTTTAAATCAGCTATAATGAATTTAATGAAAAAGGGAGAAGTTTATGAAGCATATATTTATCATTAACCCTACTGCCGGCAAAAGTGATCAGACAAAGCATATCGCAGCGATTGTCAACAAAATATTCATTGAAGAAGCCGTTGAGGGCACCTATCGCATTGAGGTGACAAAAGGCGTTCATGACGCTACTGATATTGCCAGGCACTATGCCATGAGTAATGAGCCCGTAAGAATCTACAGCTGCGGCGGTGACGGCACGCTGAATGAGATCGTCAACGGCATCGTTCATCATGAAAACGTTGAACTGGCGCCGGTTCCCATCGGCAGCGGCAATGATTTTGTGAAAAGCTTCGGCAGTCAGGCTATGGATGCTTTCCTTAATCTGAAAGAATTAATTAAAGCTCCGGCCCGCAAGATCGATCTTCTTGAGGTGAATGGTCATTTCAGCATTAATGTTATCAATATTGGTCTTGATTCAAGTATTGCCCAGAATATGGTACGTTTTAAACGGCTGCCTTTTATCAGCGGTGCCAAGGCTTATGATATTTCTGTATTTTATTGCTTCTTAACATCCATTAAGAACCATTTCGAACTGATTGCTGACGGTATCCGGCTGCCGCATAAGAATTATACCTTTGCGGTCATGGCAAACGGCCAATATTACGGCGGCAGCTATCGGGCAGCCCCGTGTTCAGACATGCAGGACGGACTGATCGATTTAGTCTTGATTCCCTCGGTTTCACGACTTAAGATTCTGCAGCTGATGAATGTCTACAAACGCGGTGAGCATCTTCAAAAGCAATATCAAAAAATCGTCCATTACCGTCAATGCCATGAAGTACAGGTAGAAGCTGAGCATGAGATCAACGTCTGTATCGACGGTGAAATCAAGCAATTAAAAAATCCTAAAATCATTGTCCACCGACAGCATCTGAAGCTGATAGTGCCATCCTTAGAAACCAAAACGCTGTAAGCACCCGCCTTGAGCGTTTTTTTCATATTCAATATAGGGTGAATACATCACCATCGTATGGCTAGAAAGACGAAATTCTTCATAAATCAACTGCCCACCTAGGTTACAGCTCATTATGCCTGCTTTATTCCATGTTTCGGCTTTTATTTCATGGTTTTCCCGATAATTTTATGACAGACATCAATCAATGCCAAAGTACGCCATGATTCGATTAGCATCATTTCTCCAGCCTCTGCCTTTATACTCCTGATATGGTTCATTTCAACCATTAAGAAAAAACGATAATCACGCTCGATTACCGTTTCTTTATTCCTGCTATTCAATTGCTGCTTTCAATACAGCTTCAACAGCTGCTTTGCTAGGCACACCTTCATGGAGTTTCTGATCATCTACAAAAAATGTCGGAACATACCAATAATCGTAGCCCTTTGTTTTTTCTTCTTCCTTCTGCTCATCAATCACTTCAATTTCAACATCCCGATATTCAGGATGCTCCTTTTTAAGCTCATCAAGCAGTTCAAAAGCTTTCTTACAATGCGGGCATGTAGATAACATCATCATTTTTACGTGTTTCATTGAATCACCTCAATGATAGTGTACCACTTTTACTGCTAACTGCCCATTTTATTGACTTGATTAACGATTTCATCCCAAGTGGCCCGGCCAATTTTGCCGTCAATTGCCATATTATTCAGATACTGGAACTGCTGAACCGCAATTCTTGTAGCGTTGCCAAAGGAACCATCAACAGTCACTGGACGCAGACATGGATTCACCGATGCGATGCTGTTAATATATTCCTGCATCTTAAACACATCGATTCCCGTACTGCCGTTTGTCAGATAATAAGAACTGCTGGCTACTGGAATATTAGTTGTAACCCCTAATAATTTCAAGGTTTCCATGATTGTATCCCAAGTATTGCTGCCGATGATACCATCTGGATTTAAACGGGCAAACACTTGAAATTCTTTAACTGCGGTAGCCGTTTTTGTGCCGTAAATGCCATCCTCACTCTGAGCGGTACGGATATAACCGGCTCGCTGGAACATATTCAAATAAGCCTGCATTTTATTAACGGCAATGCCGCGGTCGCCCTGCTTCAAGATATAACGTGTGTACATAATAAATCTCTCCTTTCAAGCTATCTTATGAAAGAAGAGAGGCTATGTATAGGCTAGAGATATTTCTTATCGAAATTCATATCCGCTTCACTTAAATATTTGCCGCTGGCTTCTGACTGCAGGACATAAAAGCGATCCTTGCTGCGGCCATAGGTAAACCAAAAAGAAAGCACTGAGAAACAGACCCATTCAATAATCGCCGCGCCAATACTCAGTTTCAAAAAGAAAAATGAAATTAAAAAAGCTAGGGAGCCGAAACAGATGCTGATATAAATCAGCTGACGCTTAATATGTTTATATTTATCCTTCATAAAGGCAATCTTTTCCTGAATAAAACTTTCCATTTCTGCGTCCATAACAAAATTAGTAAATACGAGTTCCGACCGTCTTTTCTTAGGCTTCAGCTGATTCATGCACCAAATTTCATTTGAGCGCAGACAACAATAGGTTGCTGCGTTTTTATTGCCTTCTTCCTGATATAAAACGCCTAAAAGCCACATTAAAGTACAGTATTCTTCATCATCGGTTACATCCTTCGCTAACTCAATGCTTACTTCATCACGGCGAAGCAAATGGTTAATCAGATATTTATTTTTTAATTCTTTTATGGATTCACGCATAGGATTTCCTCACTTTTGATAAATAGCTACAATCGTTTTAATGCAAAAATAAGCCAATAGATTCAATATCAGCAAATAGAGTATAAGAACGCTCTGCATTTCTACCCTTGGCAATGCCGCCAACAAGGTGATCAGCAGGCTAAACCATAAGGGCTGAGCCATCCGCGCACACAAGCCGCCCTGAATCAATACCAGAATACAGCTCATCGCTAAAACCAAACCGCTCTTTGGCAGCAGACAAAGGCATGCCTGAATCAGTGAAGGCAGCAGAATCAACAGCTTCTTAACCATTATAGCACCTTGGTTGTCCAATCTTCAACATTCAATACTTCATCGACGATATCTTCATAAAATTCAGGATCATGTGATACTAAAATCACACTGCCGCGGTATTCTCTGATGGCCTTCTTAAGCTCATCCTTAGCTTCCACATCTAAATGATTCGTCGGCTCATCCAGTACCAGTACATTGGTTTCCTGATTCAGAATTCTGCATAATCTGACCTTTGCGTTTTCACCGCCGGATAAAACCATCATGCTGGTTTCAATATGATCCGTTGTAAGACCGCACTTGGCAAGCGCTGAGCGCACCTCATTATTTGTCCAGCCAGGAAAAGTATCCCAAATTTCCTGTAAGGCTGTTTTGGTATTATTTACCGCTTCCTGTTCAAAATAACCAATTTCAAGATACGGATCGGTTTCCACTTCACCGCTGTATGGCTGAATCAAACCAGTCAACGTCTTTAACAGCGTTGACTTACCAAGACCGTTCACTCCCTTGATTGCAATCTTGCGGTTGCGTTCAAATTCCATACTGATCGGACGAGTCAACGGTTCATCATAGCCGATTACCAGATCATTAAGCTTGAACAGGACCTTGCCCGGTGTTCTGGCAGTTAAAAAAGTAAACTCCGGTTTGATTTTTATCTTTGGTTTTGACAGAAGATCCATCTTATCGAGTTTCTTTTGCCTTGAAGCAGCCATATTACGGGTTGCTACCCTTGCTTTATTGCGCTGAATGAAATCCTGAAGCTCATCGATTTCCTTCTGCTGACGATTATAAGCTGCCTCCATCTGACGCCGCTTCATGGCCAGCCCCTCTTCAAATTTTTGATAATCACCGACATATCGCGTTAGGGTGCAATTTTCTACATGATAAATAATATTTACTACATCGTTCAAAAAAGGCACGTCATGGCTGACCAAAATAAAAGCATTCTCATAATTTTGAAGATAATTCGTCAGCCAGCGAATATGCTCCTCATCCAGATAGTTGGTCGGTTCATCAAGAATTAGAATCATCGGATTCTCCAACAATAATTTACATAATAAAACCTTGGTGCGCTGACCGCCGGATAACTCTGAAACATCCCGATCCAATCCCAAATCAAGCAGACCAAGCCCGCTGGCTGCTTCATTGATTTTCGCATCAATCATATAAAAGCCATTATGATCCAGCATTTCCTGAATAATACCGACTTCATCCATGTAGCGGCTGCATTCTTCTTCGCTGCAGTCCCCCATCTTTTCATACATCTCAATCATTTCAGCTTCTAATTTAAACAGATAGGCAAAGGCATCCTGTAAAACCATCCGGATCGTCTTACCTTTTTCCAATACCGTATGCTGATCGAGATAACCGGTTGTGATGCGGTTGCACCATTCAACCTTTCCCTGTTCTGGTTCTAATTTGCCGCAAATGATATTCAAAAAGGTTGATTTCCCCTCACCATTAGCGCCCACCAGCCCCACATGCTCGCCCTTTAACAGACGAAAGGAAACATTTTCTAAAATACTTCGTCCGCCAAAGCTGTGGCTGATATTTTCAACAGTTAAAATACTCATACGTCCTCCTGCTAATAAAATAACTGCCGAAGCAGTTATTTAGTTATTTGAATTAATGTCATGTAGAATTTTTTCAATCTTATTGCCTTTTTCAAGCGAATTATCAAGCTGAAAAATCAATTCCGGCGTTTTGCGGATCGTCAGCCTTTTGGCTAATTCACTGCGGATAAACCCCTTTGATTGATTTAATGCTTTTAAACCAGCTTCTTTGCGGGCATCCTGTCCCAGAAAAGAAACAAAGATTTTCGCATAAGACATATCTGATGTTACATCAACATCGGTAATAGTCACAAAACCGATCTTAGGATTTTTCAGGTCAAATTGAATAATTTCACTGACTTCCTTTTGGATAATATTATCCATCTTATCCTTTTTTAATCCCATACTAAGCGACCTCTACCTGCTGATCTTCATAAGCTTCAAAAATATCGCCTTCTTTGATATCATTGAAATTTTCAATGGTACAGCCGCACTCATAGCCTGACTGAACTTCCTTCGCATCATTTTGGAAACGTTTTAAAGAAGCCAGCTTACCGGTATAGATAACGATACCATCACGGATCAGACGAATCTTACATTCTTTCTTTAAGCAGCCATCAGTAACCATACAACCGGCAATCGTACCGATTTTTGATACCTTATATGTCTGACGGACTTCAGCCTGACCGATAACAACTTCTTCATAAACCGGAGCCAGCATACCTTTCATGGCCAATTCCATTTCTTCCAATGCTTTATAGATAATGTTATGCAGACGGATTTCAACTTTTTCCTCTTCGGCTTTCTTACGAACATTAGCGCTTGGACGAACGTTAAAACCAATAACGATAGCATTTGAAGCACTGGCTAATACAACATCACTTTCTGTGATCGCACCGGCAGTAGAACGGATCACATTTACTCGTACACCCTGAACATCCAGTTTTTCCAATGAAGCCTTAACTGCTTCCGCAGAGCCCTGAACATCCGCCTTGACGATGACATTGATTTCCTGAATATTACCTTCTTCGATCTGACGAGCAAGATCATCAAGCGTTAAGGCACTGGATGAATTACGTTCAGCATCGATTCTTACTTGATTTCTGGTTTCCGCAATCTGTCTTGCCTTCTTTTCAGAATCAAAGACACGGAAAACATCACCAGCAACCGGCACATCATTTAAACCGATAATTTCAACCGGTGAAGAAGGCCCGGCCGACTTGATTTCACGGCCATGGTCATCGACCATTTTACGTACACGTCCATAGCATGAACCAACGACTAACACATCTCCCGATTTTAAGGTACCCTTTTGAACAAGCAGACTGACAACCGGCCCGCGGCCCTTATCTAATTTTGCTTCAATAACCGTACCTGTAGCTAAACGGTTCGGATTCGCGCGGAAATTTTCAACCTCAGCAAGAATCTGAATGGATTCCAACAGTTCAGGAACACCCTGACCAAATTTAGCACTGATTGGACAGAACATCGTATCGCCGCCCCATTCCTCAGGCATTAAACCTAAATCAGACATTTCTCCCATGATGCGGTCCGTATTCACATCCGGCTTATCAATCTTGTTGACAGCCACGATAACCGGCGCACCCGCTGCCTTGGCATGATCGACGGCTTCCTTTGTCTGCGGCATAACGCCATCATCAGCAGCTACAACAATAACGACGATATCCGTAACCTGCGCACCGCGTGCACGCATGGCAGTAAATGCCTCATGTCCCGGCGTATCTAAGAAAGTGATCTTTTTACCCTTGACATTCACCTGATAAGCACCTATGTGCTGAGTGATACCGCCAAATTCACCTTCGGTAACCCTTGATTTACGAATTGTATCCAATAAGGTTGTTTTACCATGGTCAACATGCCCCATGATCGTAACCACCGGCGGACGTGATTCCAATGTAGACTCTTCATCTTCATTTTCTTTTAATTCCTCTTCAAGATTGGTTTCTTCAATAATATTTTCTTTCGTACATTCTACATTAAATTCCATACAAAGCAATTCAATCGTTTCATCATCTAATGTGGAGTTAATGGTAACCATATTTCCCAGCATGAATAATACCTTGATCAATTCACTCGCATTGCGGTGCAGCTTCTCAGCAAGTTCACCTACCGTCAATACGCCGGAATACGTAATCGCCTTAACCTCTACCCGTTCTTTCTTCGGAGTGAAGTTATTATTCCGGTTGTTATTCTTTCTATTTCTGTTATTTGTCTGTCTTGCCATTATATCACCTAGCCTTTCAAGCAAGTATGAAGATTCTTCGCAAAACCCCCGTCAGCAACGGCAATGACTTTCCGATTGAAAGTACCCATTGCCTGATTCAGTTCTGCCGATGTCTCGACAAAATCAAATTCCACGTTATAGTATGTGCATTTATCTACATATTTCTTCTTTGTATTCTCACTGGCATCCGACGCAATCAGCACAAGCTTAGCACTGCCATTCTGAATACTGGTGAGAACTCCTTCACCGCTTATTACCTTGCGCGCTCTGGCCGCTAAGCCAAGCAAACCCATTGCCTTATTGTTCATTGCTCACCAATGCTGTCAGCTGTTCATAGATGGCATCAGGAATTTCACATTCCAATGCCCGGGCCAGCGCTTTTTTCTTTTTGGCCAGCTCGATCGCAGCCAGATCCTTTTTCAGATAAGCTCCCCGGCCATTGGTACGGCCTGTACAATCAATAACGACCTGCTGTTCAGGTGTGCGCACAACGCGGATCAATTCTTTCTTAGGCAGCTGTTCCTGGGTTACGACACATTTACGCATCGGAATTTTCTTCATGAACATCCCTCCTATTCTTCGTAATATTCATCAAATTCATCAAAGTCGATTTCATCATTGATCCAATCGTTTGCTTTTTCTTCTGCTTCACGTTTGGCGATTTCTTCAAGCTCTTCTTCAGAATAAATCGGCTTTAATTCATAATCCTTCTTCAGATCGAAAGTCGGCTTGCGGCGTTTCTCTTCTTCATCGCTTTCCTTCTTCCATCTAGGCTTCGCAGCTGCTGTCGGTTTGGCAGCCGGCGCACCGGCAATCTGTTCAAACTTCGAAACATATTCTTGTTTTTCTTTAATATTCAAGCCTTCCGCACGCTGTTTTTCCTTAGCGATGCGAGCGGCTCTTTCAAGATCTGTCTCGGCGCGTTCCTCTTTAATCTCAGCCTTTTCTTTAACTTCTTTAACCTCTTCAGCCTCAGCTTCAGCAGCTTCTTCTGTTTCGCTCACCACTTCCGAAACTTGCTCGCTGATATTTTCATCAGCTGCTGCTTCCTCATAACTTGGCTGTAATTCATTTGCCAAATATTCATCATCAATTTCAGAGTTGCCCATTTCGCGTTCTTCAAACATCCGCTGCTGAGCTTCGGCTCTTTCAAGTGCCAGCTTCTCAGCCTGTTTCGCTTTCTGTTCCGCGGCAATTGCTTTCCAGTCAATGCCTAAAGCATTCACTTCACTCTCTGACTTGATATCGATCTTATTGCCGGTAAGCTTCACAGCCAAACGGGCATTTTTACCTTTTTTGCCAATTGCCAATGATAACTGATTATCATTAACAACAATCAATAAGCCGCGGCGGTCAGTATTTGGAATAACCGCTAAAATTTCAGCAGGTGCCAGTGCATTTTTAATTAATTCACTAACATCATCGCTCCATTCAAAGATATCGATTTTTTCACCATGGAGCTCATCGATGATCACCTGAACACGGGAACCTCTCGGCCCGATACAAGCACCGATTGGATCAATGTTTTCATTTTTTGAATATACAGCCATCTTGCAGCGTTCACCAGGGTCTCTGGCAATCGCCTTGATTTCAATAATGCCCTGATAAATCTCCGGGACTTCTTTTTCAAATAAACGCTTAACTAAATTACCGTCAGCTCTTGATACAAGTACCTGAGCTCCCTTGGTTTCTTTGTTAACTTCACTGACAACAACGCGCAGACGCTGTCCTTCATAATAATGCTCGCCAGGAATCTGTGCAACTCTTGGCATCAAAGCCAATGTCTTGCCGATATTGACAACGCAGAATTTTTCCTCTACGGATTCAACAGTACCCACTACCAGATCGTCAAGCTTGTCACAATATTCATCATAAACCGCTTGTTTCTCGGCTTCTCTGATTTTTTGTTTCATTACGTTCTTCGCCAAAATCACAGCGGCACGGCCAAGGTTTTCAATGCTGACCTCATTTTCAATCATATCGCCAAGCTCAACCTCTTGACGAATTTTTTTCGCATCGGCCAGTGAGATTTCCAATTCATCATCCTCAACCTCTTCAACTACGGCACGCTGCTGATATACTTTGATCTCGCCTGATTTTTCATTGATATCTACACGAACCAGCGCATCAGGAATTTCAATGTGCTTGCGGTATGCCTTTGCCAGCGCTTCCTTCAATGCGGCAACAACAATATCCTGTGACAATGAACGGTCTTGTTCAATTGCCTGCATTGCTTTCATAAAATCTTTAAGTTTCATGTCGTTATTTTCTTTCCTTTCGTTAAATACGCACCGATAAACGTATCAGTGACAAATTCTGATAGCTTACGCGCAATTGTCTTTTTACTGCCTTATCCATATAAGCAATCAGCAATTCATCATCTTCCACAGCCAGTAAATCACCTTTAACCTCACGCAGTCCCTTGATCTCACTGATGAATTTGGCATAGATATACTCATTGACAGCTCCCTTAATTTCATCAAGCGAACGCAAAACACGCTCCGCTCCCGGTGAACATACCTCAAGCATGTATTCATGAGCAATTACATCAATTTCATCCAGCTTTTCGCTGATCAGTTCAGCCATTTCAGCACAGCCGTCGATATCCATACTGCCATCCTCATGCATGATCGCGATTTGTAAGATCTTATTTCTTCCTTCATTCGTCCAGCAGACATCATATAACTGAATGTCATGGGCACTTAACAGCGGAAGCACTGCTTCTTTGATTTTTGCCAATTGATCCATAGTTTCTCCTTATTCTGACAAAATTAAGAGTGGACTTTCGTCCACTCGCTTTTCTATACGTTGTTAGTGTACCACGCAATGCCAATAAATTCAAGCTTTTCAGCTAAAAATAAGCTGAAATTTGCTTTACCTGAGATTCTGCACCCATTTCTCATGCAGCTGTGTCAAATCCCGATTCAGAAATCAAATATTTCCCTGAATGCTTACGATGGTAATAATCATTAAAACAGCCCCCACCGCAATAAAGGCTAAACCTACACCCGCCTTTTTCTTGCGTGATTCAATGATCTGACGCTCTTCTTCATTCATTGCTATGGGGTACTTGCGTCTGCCAAGCAGATACAGCAATAATCCGCCGCTGCCCGAGTTACCGCCGATAGAAAATATTCCCCAGAATTTAGGATGCTTCAAACCTCGGCAGCGGGCATCCAATTCAGTTATTTTGTAAACCTGATAAGACAGATTAACGGCTCCTAATAAAATAATAAATACAAATACTATTGTTAACCAAGTCATGATGACCTCCTAGAATTTCTTAATAATTTGATAAAACAGAAATGTGGTGCTGATAATAGCCGTTGAGGCGCAGATCATAATTAAATATTTATTTTGCGCGATAATGCCGTTAAAAAGCAGAAACAAAATCAACAGCAAACCATTCAATGCAATCATTGTCAGCAGCTTTTTATTGCTGGTAACAACATTCGTACTCTCCGCCAAGTGCCGGATCATTTTAATGTCTCCTTTCAGTAATTCATCAAGGCTGACCTTATAGAGATCACTTAGCTTTATGACAGAGAGAATATCCGGATATGATTTCTCATTCTCCCAATTTGATATCGTCTGTCTGCTTACTTGAAGCTCATCAGCCACCTTCTCCTGTGTCATCGCACATTGAATGCGTGCTTCTTTCAGTTTACTTCCTATCTCCATAAGTTTCTCCTCTCACCGGCATTGTCTCAGCAACAGCCTGTTCTGTCTATCAAATCTCTTTGACATAGCATAAAATTGCGTGTCAAAATTCTTTTACAACTTCTTTTTTACCCATTTCATCACGTATTCGATCTCCCCGGATGCCGCATCCTGCTGTTCTTTTTCAAAACTGAACGATTCTCTCAGATAAAAATGCAGAGCCCGCTTGTTCTTTTTATACACTTGTAAATAAAGCTGATCGTTCATTTGCTTGGCAGTATCCAACAGCATTTTGCCGATTCCTTTTGAACGGCAGTGCTCCTCAACAAACAAACCCGCAATCATCTCCTTATACATACCGATAAAGCCGCAGATTCTGCCTTCACTTTCCGCAACCAAAAGCTCTGCTGACGACAGCATCTTTGCTACTTCTTCATAATGCGTCTGCCAATAATCAGCCGCAATAAAAGAATGGGCTTTAAGATTAGATTGCAGCCAGATGTTCATGACCGCTTTTTGATCCGTATTTCTATATGATCTTATCATCAATACTCACTTCCTAACAGCTTAAGCATATCATAAATACATCATTAAGCAAAAAAAACAGTACCCGAAGATACTGTTTAGAATAATGAAAGCTGATTTTCTTCCTGAAGATCACTCAGCACGCCCATCGTCTCAAGCCGTTTGATATGAGTGCCATTAAGCGCTGTCCGCTCAGAAAGATCCTGCTTAGACAGGAACGGACGTTTTTCACGTTCTTCAATTACCGTGACCGCAACGTTGGCACCCAGACCGTCAATGGATGTAAATGGCGGAATCAACACATTTTCATCATCCGGGTCAACGATAAATTCTGATGCCGCTGACTTCATTAAATTAATATTACCGAAGCGATAACCGCGCAGTACCATTTCAAGTGCCAGCTCCAATGTAGAATAGATATCCTTTTCCTTCTTGGATACATCATTCTTAAATTCATTGCTGTTAAGCCGCTGTGTAATTTCTGCCATGCGGGCACGAATTGCCTGTTCACCGGCAATCATCGTATCTATATCATAAGCATCACAGCGGATCGAGAAGAACATGCAGTAATAATACTGCGGCTTATGAACCTTAAACCAAGCGATACGCACCGCCATCATAACATAAGCGACAGCATGCGCCTTCGGGAACATGTATTTAATTTTTAAGCATGAATCCACATACCAATCATCAACATTATGTTCCTTCATAACAGGAATCCATTCATCCTTTAAGCCTTTTCCCTTACGCACGCTTTCCATGATAGTAAAGGCAAGTTTGGGCGGCAGCTGTTTATGAAGCAGATAAACCATGATGTCATCACGGCACCCGATTACATTTTTAAGCGTACATTTGCCTTCCTTGATCAGATCTGCAGCATTATTCAGCCAAACGTCGGTACCGTGTGATAAACCGGAAATACGCACTAATTCGTCAAAGGTTGTCGGTCGGGTCAATTCCAGAATACCGCGTACAAAAGGTGTACCGAATTCAGGAATACCGGCAGCACCGGTTTTTTCTGTATTTTTGCTCGTATCGATATGCAAACTCTCGACAGAAGAGAAAATTTTCATTGTTTCTGGATCATTCATCGGAATCGTTTTCGGATCAATGCCGGAAATACGTTCCAACAGCTTCATCGCCGTAGGATCGACATGCCCTAAGATATCGAATTTTAACAGATTGTCATGAATGTCATGGAATTCAAAATGCGTTGTTTTCCAATCGGCAAAGGGATTATTGGCTGGAAACTGCACCGGTGTGAAATCATGCACATCAAATTCATTCGGTACTACAAGAATACCGCCTGGATGCTGACCTGTTGTCCGTTTTACACCCTCACAGCCCTTGGCCAGCCGCAGGATCTGAGCATTACGCATATGAGTTTCCATGCCCATTTCTTCTTCATATCCCTTGACATAACCATAGGCAGTCTGCTCCGCAACTGTACCGATCGTACCGGCTCTGAATACGTGATCCTCACCAAATACTTCTTTCAGATAATTATGCGCGGTCGGCTGATAATCACCGGAGAAATTCAAATCGATATCAGGAACCTTATCACCCTCAAAGCCCAGGAATGTTTCAAATGGGATATCCTGACCGTCACCGCGGATCATTTCACCGCAGACCGGACATTTTTTATCCGGCAAATCAAAACCGGAAGCGACACTGCCATCGGTAAAGAATTCAACATAATGGCATTTCGGACAAACATAATGCGGTGCCAATGGATTAACCTCCGTAATATTCGCCATCGTCGCAACAAAGCTGGAACCGACTGAACCACGGCTGCCTACCATGTAACCGTCATCAAGACTCTTTTTAACTAAAAGATGAGAAATGTAATAAACCACATAGAATCCATGACCGATAATACTGTCAAGCTCACGCTTTAACCGTGCCTCGACAATTTCCGGCAGCTCCGGTCCATACTTCTTATGTGCATTCTCATAACAGATCTGCGCCAGTTTTTTATCAGAATCCTTGATATCAGGCGGGAACAAGGTATCATAAACAACCTTGATATCTTCAATCATATCATTGATTTTATTTGAATTAGTCACAACCATCTCATAGGCTAGATCATGATCGAGATAGCTGTATTCGGCAAGCATTTCATCGGTAGTACGCAAATGCTGATCCGGTGCGTGACTCATGCGGCGGCGCTGCGCATTATAGATATAAAGCGGATGCCGTTTACCGCCGATTGCCTGTGAATTGATATAGATATCGCGAATCAGCTTTTCCTCAGGCTGAACATAATGGCAGTCCCCGGTTGCGACAACGATTTTCCCTAATTCCTGAGCAGCTTTAATGATTGATTTTAAGATTTCAATCAATCGCTCCTTACTGCCGATACTGTTGCGTTCAACCAGATGCATATAATTGCCAAGCGGCTGAATCTCGATATAGTCATAGAACTGAATTACTTCCTTCAGCTTATTTTCACCGCGTGTCTGCGCAATCTCAAACACTTCCCCGTTGAGGCAGCTGCTGCCTAAAAGCAGATTGCCGTTCTTATGCCGTTTCGCGATTTCCTCTCGGAAAATCTTTGGTTCTGCAACAACATTGTTTGTATTCTTTGAATTGTACGATAAATACTTCGTATGCGATAAAGTAATCAGTTCAAACATTTCTTTCAGACCGGCCTTATTCTTAGCCAGCACCATGATATGCTTATCTCTGACCTTATTAAAACATGATTCATCATACATTCCCGCAAGATCCTTTAAGGTTTTGATATGCTTCAGATCATTCATCATATTCAAATAAACCTGTGCCAGTACCTTCGCATCATAATCCGCACGGTGAGCGACTTCCTCATCATAACGAATATTATAAACGCGCGCGATGTTGCCCAAACGATGGGCCTTGCGGTCAGCATGCAGACTTCTTGACAGATCTAAGGTATCAATCACCGGGTTCTTTAATGGCTCACGTCCCATACGAATCAAAGCATCATTTAAGAAGTTAACGTCAAACTGGGCATTATGAGCTACCAGGATACGGTCACCGATAAATTCCAGCAGTTCATCCATCGCCTCTTCAATTGTCGGCGCATTGCGCAGATGCTCCTCGGTAATATTTGTTAAGCTTGTTGTGAAAGCAGATAATTCTACCGGCGGTTTAATAAACATCTGTTTAGCTGAGGTAATGTCACGATTTTCAACTAACACACCGCCAAATTCGATGATATGGTCAAACCGTGTTGATAAGCCTGTCGTCTCAAGGTCAAAGACACAATATCTCCCCTCCTCCAGCAGCGTATCATCAGCATTCTTAACAATTTCAAGTAAGGGATCAACCATATACATCTCGACCCCATAAATCATTTTAAACGGCTTTTCACGGCCTTTATTAATTTTTTCTACATAGCGCTGAGCTTTTGGGAAATCCTGGACGACCGCATGATCCGTAATAGCAATCGCATCATGCCCCCAGCGTACAGCCTCATCAATATATTCACTGATACCGCTGACACCATCCATTTCACTCAGTTTTGTATGCACATGCAGTTCAACACGTTTTTTCTCCGCATGATCCATACGTCTGACTTCTTCAATCTTATCAATGCGCTCAGGCATAAAGACCAGCTCTCTTGAAAAGGAATCGAATTCAACCTTGCCATAAGCTGCCACGGTATCACCGATTTTAATTTCATCCATAACCTCCAGCGTCAAAGCTCCGCGCTCAAAACGTTTGATGACAATCGCATCCTCGGCATCTGCAATATACAAAGTCTGAATATGCTTACCGGTACGCAAAGCCCGGTTCTCTTTTTCAAAGATCTTACCAGTAATCTTAATCTGGAAACATGCCTCGACGATATCCTTGATTTTAAAGTCAATATAAGCCTGATTTTTTTTGCTCTTAGGCACAAAACTCATTTTCTTTTCTTCATAGACCGTAGCCGGTGCCGCTTCCGGTTTTTTAAATTCTACCTGCTGGGTCTCACTCTTCAGCTCTTGGACTAAAATCGGCAGATCAATACCGACATTTTTCAAAAAGCCTTCTAACAAATGCTTGGTTTGAATTGCATCATCAATCATCGCCGCATCCGCAAAAGCGTAGATAATGCGTTTATCCTCAAGCCGCGGCAGTGAGCTTTCAAAAAGCTTCAGCTTGGGCTGAATACTTTGCGCATATTCAAGATAGGCACGCAGTTTTAAAATCGTCGGCTTATCCTGTCTGGTTTCAATCGTCAGATCAACCTTGGCCCGGGCAGCCGTCATTAAATGCGAATTAAAACGCTGCCAAACCTCAAAAGGCAGACTCTCATCAAGCTGTACACGAATGCGCAAAGACTTGCTGAGGGCATGATATTCAGCCTTATCGATCAGCTGACCATTTTTAAAATATTCAAGATCTTCCTCAAGACCAATTTTAATAAGCAGGCTTTCTAAAACTTCGTTCATTTTAAACCTCATTTCTATATGTTGAATTATATCATACTTCGCTTATTTTTACTCAGAATCACACGAATCAGCAAAAGAAGCAGAATGCCTCCGCCAATAAGTGCATAAAACGGATGATTCATCAGCCAGTCCTTTGCGGCATCAAAACCATAACGGAAAATACTGCGGTCAATCTGCTGATTGGAAAAAAGCGGGATCGTCAGTACAATTTCACCGCTATAACGGATAATATATTCACCCACATACTGGTTTTCCTCGACCGGTGCCTCCAAGGTTACAGATTTGACAACCTCTTTGATAATGTCAGCTTCATTATAATTAATTGGCAGCAAGGCATAGTAATCATTATCCGAGATAAATGTCAGCTCACTATGTGTATCTCCCCACTTTACCGGCAGCTGGGCGATTTCTTCTCCCTCATCAATGATCTTTACCCATTGATAATTCTTATAAAAATAACCCGCTGCTTCGGCCATATCCTTATATGCCTTATCCCCTGAGCCATTCATGCTCAAGCAAAGCAAAGTCAAACCATTTTTCAGATGCAGCGTCAGCATTGCATCACTCAGCTTGATCCCGCCGATCAATGAATCACTTTCTAAATGAAGTTCATCACACCGCTCTTTAATGGAAGCCTGCGAAGCTGTAAGCATCTGCCTGAATTCAGGATAATCCATCCCTATCTTCAATATCTGCATCAGTTCATTCACAGTGGAGTTTTGATTGATATTCAGTGATCCGTCAACATTCACAAAATTCGTTTTGATTAAATTCAGCATTTGAGCCTTTTCATTCATCAGCTCAATCATCCTCGTTTCTCCCATCATCGCTGCCGCCAAATCACGGGCACCTTCTTTTGAAGATACTGCATCCGACAGAGCCGTATCAAAATCCTTGCCGGCCCGTGTCTGATTAAACTGAGTTTTATTCTCTATCGCTATCACTGCAAATGCCAGCCTTGTCATTGATTCAAGCTGAATCAAATCATTAGTATTTTTCTCATAAAGATTCAGTGAATCATTCATATTTACAATCAGCATCTGTTTGCTTTCAATCGTTAAAGAATGCTGCTCTACTGCCTGGATCGGACAGATAAACATCATCAGGCAGCAAAATAAGATCATTAATTTTTTCATAGCATTCTTCTCCTTTCAAAAGAAAAAAATCATAGCCTCAGCATTATGATTTTCATCTCTGTTATTTTACCATTTTCTCAAAAGCATCGCGCGCCGCCTGCTGTTCCGCTTTCTTTTTTGAAAAACCGACACCGCGGCCAAGAATAATATCGTCTAACAGCACAACCACTTCGAATTCAGGTTTATTGCTGGGACCGCTCATATTAACTACTTCATAGCGTACAGTTTTGCGTGAATCAGACTGTATAAATTCCTGAAGTTTAGTTTTATAATCAATAACCTTTTCACTCTTAGGCTTGTTGATGGTTGGTGTTATCACTTCTTCTAAAATCTTATCTACGGAAGCATAACCGGAATCAAGATAGACCGCCCCCAACAACGCCTCAAACATATCAGCAAGAATTGAATCACGTTCACGGCCGCCGGTTTTCTCTTCACCGACGCCCAACAGCAGAAAGCGATTTAATTTTAACGTACGGGTATACTGCGCCAACGCTTCTTCGCAGACAAGCTGAGCGCGTAAAGTCGTCATTTCACCTTCATGCAGCGGCGGTTCAAGCAGAAATAATTTTGTTGTAGTCCATACTTGAAGTACCGCATCCCCCATAAATTCTAAGCGTTCATTATCATCTAAAAAAGTCTTATGCTCATTAACATATGAGGAATGAACAAAGGCATTCATGATTAAGTCCTTGTTCTTATATGGAATCCCTTTCTCACTAAGCCAATCAAAAATATCCATGAATCTGTCTCCTTTTACCCTAAACCAAAACTATTATACCATTAATCTAAATATTTTGTACTATCAACTGTCTTCATCACCAGATTTTTTAAATCAGGATACGCCCCTTGGGCGAATGCCTTAAGCAATTCACAGGCATCCTGACGTGCGGTTTCCAAAACATTGCTGTCCAGCACAAAGTCGCCTAATATAAAGCCCGGCACACCGCTTTGCCTAATGCCGAGAATATCGCCGGGACCACGCATAATCAAATCCTGTTTGGCAATCTCAAAGCCATCCGAGGTATTTTCCAATATTTTCAAACGCGCCATGCTTGTCTCATCTTTACTTGATGTAAGCAGATAACAATAACCCGGCCGATTGCCGCGGCCGACACGGCCCCGCAGCTGATGGAGCTGACTCAAGCCAAAACGATGAGCATCATAGATTACCATAATATTCGCATCTTTGACATCGACACCCACCTCAATAACGGTCGTTGCAACCAGCACATCAATCTGCTTGGCAAGGAAATCATTCATAATTCGATCCTTTTCCTCGGTGCTCATCCTGCCGTGAATCAATCCGATTTTATAGCCCTTTAACGTTTTGCACATCCCCTCATAGATTTCCTCAACACCCTTAATCTTCATTTCCTCATTTGTTTCAATGGACGGGCAAACGACATAAGCTTGATTGCCCTCATCGATCAGCGTCAATACTTCATTAAGAATCGGCTTCATTGAAGCTGACTTAACAACTTTGGTAGTAATGATCGAACGGCCCTTTGGCAGCTGCGCTATCGTCGATACATCAAGATCACCATAATATGAAGAAGCCAGCGTGCGGGGAATCGGAGTAGCACTCATCAAAAGAAAATCAACCTTTTCACCTTTTGCCAATAAAGCCCGGCGCTGTTGGACACCAAAGCGATGCTGTTCATCAGCAATGACCAAACCCAAATCATAAAAATTTACATCCTCTTGAAATAAGGCATGTGTACCAACCAATAGATCGATCTGATTGTTTTTCAAACGCTCAAGAATATCTTTTTTCTCACTGTTTTTCAGTGATGAACAATATAATTCAATTACCACATCATGATCAGCAAACAAGCGCTTCAGAGTTGCAGTATGCTGTTTAGCCAGCAATTCCGTTGGTGCCATAAAAGCTCCCTGCTTATGGGCGCAGATACATGCATATGATGCAAAGGCAGCAACCATGGTTTTGCCGCAGCCTACGTCGCCCTGCACTAAGCGCATCATACTCTTGCTGCTGCTTAAATCATTAAGAATATCCATGATTGCGTTTTGCTGATCCTCGGTTAATTCAAAAGCCAGCGAACGCTTCAGCTCCATCACCTGATCAACCGAAAAATGTTTTTCAATACCTCGGTTCTGACTGTTTTCAAGCCGCATACTCTGCATGCAAAGCTGAAACATTAAAAATTCTTCATATTTTAAAGTACGAATTGCCTGTTTGACATGATTCATACTCGGCGGTTTATGAATAAAATACAAGGCATCTCTTTTATGTAAAAGATGATATTTCCTACGGTAATCTTCAGGAATTACATCTTCAACCACCCTCAGCATACCGTCAATCGCTTTTTGAATCAGCTTTTGCCAATCCTTTTGACTGATTCCATCACGTGTAGAGTATACCGGATGCAAGCCTATCTGTTCACTTATCGGCTGAAAATTATAATTCGTACATACCAGCTTTTGATCCCCCTGATACGTTCCCATAACCGTAATTTTTTTTTCCATAGCAAAAGCACTCGTCCATGGCCGATTATAGATTGTGCAGTCGATGACCTCTTCATCTGCCAAAATTGAAAATTTAGTCATTGAACGATTACCGCCAAACCGCAGCACCCGGGCTTGAGAAACGATGATTCCCTCGCAGGTGATTTTATCATCCTTCTGCCATTCGTTAAAAGGCTTTTGTACGATTTCCTCATAGCGAAACGGATAATGAGCCAGCAGAGCTTCACCGCTGTCGATGCCCATCAGCGTCAGCAGTTCTATTTTTTTATCAGTGATTTTTAATTTTTTTAATTCCATAGAAACCGCCTTTCGTTATTTATTATAGCAAGTTCCTTGATTGCTTGCAAAGGATGAACATGTTGAATCAGCTATGACAAGATCATTATTTGGCATATTATTGTACCCAGTGATTGTTTATACTGTGTAAGAATGCTAAAGTTAAAGTAAGAAGAAATGACAGCGTTATTTGGGGATTACAACATTGTCATCAGGGAGGAAATAATTATGAAACAATTAAAATTATTGCTGGTGTTCTTGCTGAGTATATCTTTAAATGCATGTTCAGAAAAAGCACAGGACTTAGAGCAGCCGTATTACTCTTTTAGCGGTGATACTTATCCATATCCGCACTCTGAGGTGAATAATCCTGATGATTTAAAAGATCAGCCATGGAATATTCAAAATCTAACAAAGCTTAAAGCATTACCTATTTATAACTATCAATCTCTAAGTATTGATGAAATGATGAAGCAGGCAGAAGCTATTGAAGCATTGCTTGGTTTAGAGACAAAGAGTATCAGCGAGGATTTAAGGGATAACGGTAATAAATTTGTTACCCTAAGCAGCAATACGCATCATTTATACTTTTATGAAACAGGCTCTTATTCACTGCTTATTCATACACCGATCTATGTCACAAAACAATCTTGCAGTGAGGAAGAATTGAAGAATGAAGCATTTATTACAGAATTAGCAGAAAATTTTTATCACCAAAATTTGGAAGCACTCATTCCTTTCAATGATCCAGAGATTCATTTTGATACCTATCGTACCCTCAGAAATTCCATCATCGCAACCGCCACTTTTCATGAGAAGACCGAGGATGAACAGACAAAACAATTGAATGAGGCCTATAACACATTAACCTTAAGCTTTAACGAAGTGGGACTTGTAGGAATTGATTATCATGCACCTGTAAATGTTTTAATCAATAACGCCCGCTTATTAAGTGTGGATGAGGCAATCGAACAGCTGAAAGAATTTGATGATGAAAATCAGATGCCGGATATCAGTGAAATATATGACGGTCAATTATTTTACAGCAATGCATTTGATTTAAAGGAAACAATACCGGTTTATCAAATCTATTACACAAATAATGATGAACCAAAAGTCTATTATGAAATGCTGGCACCGGCGATCAAGCTCGATAAAGATTATCTGCTTGCTTT
Organism: Clostridiales bacterium VE202-08; assembly: GCA_000508965.1. Lineage (GTDB taxonomy): Bacteria > Bacillota_I > Bacilli_A > Erysipelotrichales > Erysipelotrichaceae > Dielma. Next base: position 685,438 of record BAHV02000010.1, on the reverse strand, counting down.
CAAGCCGGAGGACACTAAAGAAATAACAATTAATGAAGAAGTCAGACCAATTATAAATCCGCTTCAAATACCATTGCCTGATGATTTGAAAGTGATTAAACAGGCTGATAATACTCCACTTTCCTATACTGCACAGGGTGGTGTCGGTGCAGCTGGCGGATCGTCATTCTTCTATACCGAGAAACAAATTGAAATGCTTAAAAATTCACGTTGGAATTTAACGAATTTCACTGATGAAGATTTATTTCCCATATATCATAAAGCTTCCCTGACATATGTGCAAATGCAGGCCATTGCCGATGTGATCTGTGAATATTTTGATGTGACGATTCAATCTTCTCAATATTATGAACCCATTGATTTTCGCTCTGAGGATTACATCTATCAACGCGCTGACCGAAGTAATCATACTCAAAAAGTACTGAATATTAATACAAACAAGTTTTATCTGACGATCAATGAACATGGAACGATTTGGCTGCGTATCAACTTAGCTTATTCTGAAGAGTCCGAGTTGCCATATTCTAAAAATCCTGAATCTGATTTTTCAGGATACATTGATCCACAATCTGACACAGTAAATAATATTGCCTTCTATCAGCGTGAAATGATGACTGCCTATGAACAGCTTTTCAAACGCTTATGGCAGTTTGATAATCCAATTGCTGATATTCAGGAAGCTTCGTGTTCTCATATTGGTACTGATCATCAATTTTATTATTGGACAAAACTATACGAAAGCAGAACTGATGTCAGTCTGAGCCAGCAATTATTTGCCGCCAGTTATCAACAGCTTGATTTTACCTTTGAAGAAAACGGCCTTAGCGGCGTCACCTACACACCGATCTTTGGTACAAAGGTATTCGATACCCAACTGCTCAATGTTGACGATGCAATTTCACAATTTAACAAACTGTCAGTACTGCCGCCGGCCATGGGTCCGAAACCGCTTGAAATTAATGAAATACTAACGGTGACAGTTGGCTATAATAATGCCGATTATCTTTATGATACCATTCCTGTCTACAATATCTATTATTGGCAAGATGAACGAATTATTTGTTCCGCAATACCAGCGGTAACCATTGATCCCGATCAATATTATGTAGCACCGGACATTATGTTTGAGCTGCATATTGAAAATGCCTTCCGATAACAATTCATACAGCACTGTGTAAAAAGCGGTGCTTTTTTTTGCACAAAAAAACAGAACCGAAGTTCTGTCTATGCACCCGGATGGATTTCTCCGGCTTTTTGTAAGCTCATCTTAGTAATAAATGGTCCAATCAATTCATAAACCATCGTTCCGCATAAAATAACTGCACGAATGGTTGCCCCATGTCCTGGCACTGCACTTTCCGCAATCAATGAAAGACCGATGGCTACACCTGCCTGCGGAATCAGACATGGTCCAAGGTATGTGCGAACCTTGCTGTCTGCTTTCATAATCACGGCCCCCAGATAAGCTCCCAGCCATTTACCTGCCACACGGACAATGATGTAAACCGCACCAATGATACCAATGCTGCCCAATACCGAAGTGTCTAACTCAGCACCTGATAAAACAAAGAACATCATAAACAGCGGCGGTGTGATGTTATCGATCATTGACATGACGGCATCCGATGAATTGGATAGATTACAGAACACAGCTCCTAAAATCATACAGACAAGCAAAGAACTGGCACCTGTTGCATTAGCCAGCGGAATGGCAAGCAGAATGAAGCCGCCAACTAAACACAGACGATTACCGCTATCCTTAAAGAAACGCAGCAAATAAGTAAATGCTAAGCCCAGTACGCAGCCGATAACACCGGACATTAAAATGTCTTTAAACGGACTTAAAAGAGACAGCAGCAGATTTGTATTCTCAGCCGCAGACATTGACTTCGTTATAGCTAAGGCAAAGCCAAAGGCGATCAGGGCCGCCGCATCATCAATTGCAACTACACTCAGCAAAGTCTCGGTCACTGAACCCTTAGCCTTATACTGCTTAATAACCATGATTGTTGCGGCCGGTGCGGTCGCTGCCGCAATAGCCCCCAGCATGATTGAAAAACTAATGTCATTTCCCGTTATTATCAAAGCAGCGGCAACCAGAAACACGGCTACAAAAGCTTCCATAAAAGCAATGACTATCGGTGTCATGCCCACCTTTTTGAAATAACTCATCTTAAATTCACTGCCAATTGAAAAGGCAATGAAACCAAGCGCTATTTCTGAAAATATTTTTAATGTCTCAACACTTTCTAACGTAATCAGCTTTAAAACATGCGGTCCCAAAATCAGACCGCCAATCAGATACCCAGTAACTGAAGGCAGCTTAACGTATTTCACAAGCCGCGCAAAAAGCAGGCCGGTAAAGAAAATGATGGACACTTGTACTAATATATTAGACAAAACAATCCCTCTTTCCTATATTTTAAAACTTCCGCCTTCAATAAAATCAACCGGCATCGTAAACATGATACCTGAATCAGGCTTGCTTAAATCACCCAGAACAGCATGCACAGCAGCCCGTGCCAACAATACCTGATCATCCCTTAATACTACCAGAACCGTCTTATTCTCTTCACGTTCCGGATTCAGCAGAAAACGCAGTGAACCAATGAAACGCTCTGCCTCATTCTCACGTTCATTCAGCAGCCGGTGTGCCATACCTGTTGATGATAAAATCGTGGCACCATTGATACCGTTATCCCCTAATTTAGTTAAAAGATCATCTAAAACCTCAGTCTTATTCAATATAATAACCATACACTTCATATATTCACCCTCTTTCCAGCATAGAAAAGTATAAACCTCTGCTGATTCAAAAACAAGAAATTTCTATACAAAAAAAGAAAAAAGGGCTTACAGCCCTAAAACATCATTGATTCATCAATTTCAATATCAGCTGGAAGACTATGCTTCATCACTCTTTCACAATTAATCCGATCACTTGTTTCATAAAAATGAAGCGCTTCTTCAGGACTTGATCCACCCCTGATTTTGCGTTCGATCAATCGTTCTTTTAAAAGCTTCAGCTCTGCATGGATAAACATAGTAGCATCAGCAGCTTTGACCATTTCATTCCATGGCAGCTCATTAAGCAGCAGCCAATTACCTTCAATCAAAACAATAGGTTTTGTCACATGAATTTGATGATCAACGACATCATGCAGATTGCGATCATAAATCGGCCACCAGCAATCATCTCCTGCCAGCTGTTCGAGGTGCTTTTTAAAAGCATGAGTATCAAATGTTTCAGCACTGCCCTTGATCTTACTCATCAAAACTTCCTCATCATGAATAACCAGCGAATGGCTCTTTAGATATTGCTGGGGATAATGAAAGCCATCAAGACTTAATGCCTGAATATCATCGCACAAGCTTTCAATGAATAATGCCAATGTTGACTTACCGGCTCCCGGCGGCGCAGCCAGGAAAACAATGATCCGCCGCTGCTGTGTGGCTGCCTGCTGCTGCCATGAGACAATCAGAGGCTTGATCTGCTGATTAATAAATTCATCATTATATACTGCATGCAGCTTAAAACCGTTGACTTGTAACTCTTTTTCCATTGTGATTCCTCTTTTTATTGCCATTGACTGTACAGCCTCCATAAATTCATTAGAACATCATAGAATATAAATTTCAAAACAAAAGGATATTTCTACCAATGATTTATTTGCTATACAACATGTTATGTTTCTTATTCAAAGATTTCTTTACATTTTTCTTATATATTTCATCTAAATTCAATATTTTTAATCGTATTATAATTTGTAGATATTGTACCATCAACTAGATTAAAACAAAAGAATATATGAATTTAACAAATTTGATTTCACATTCAATGTTCAAAAATATAGATTCAATATGAAGTAATTATTAGTGAATATATAGTTTGTACAAATACTTGAAATCACTCTAAAACAGAAGGTATTTGCTATATTCGTTGAAATAAAAATATCGAAATTATTTATATATACAAAAAAGTGCCATGTTTATAGGCACTTTTATTGCTTTTATTATTCTACACCAATGATGAATGAATATACCGGCTGACCGCCCTGATTCATTTCCACCTCAACATGCGGATACTTTTCATTGATATAAGCTTCTACCTTTTCTGTCTCAGCTTCTGTGATATCCTCACCGCAGAAAATCGTAACTAACTCACTGTCATCATCGATCAGACGATCCAGCAAGGCCTTAGTTGCTTCAAATTTATCTTGTGTCGATACAACGATATCCTTTTCCATGATACCCATGTAATCGCCCTCTTTGATTTCCATACCATCAAAGGTCGTATCTTTGATTGCAAAAGTTACCTGACCGGTCTTAACCGTTTCGATACCATTAGTCATCTCAGCTTTGTTAACTTCAACATCGACTTCCGGATTAAAGTTGATACATGCGGCATATCCCTGTGGGATTGACTTAGAAGGCAGAACGATGACATTTTCTTCATCGCACACACTTTCTGCCTGCTGGGCAGCCAGTATAATATTAGAATTATTAGGCAATACAAATACATTCTCAGCATGTACCTTAGCAATTGCCGCCACAAAATCCTCAGTTGATGGATTCATTGTCTGACCGCCGGAAATCACATAGTCAACGCGCAGATCTTTAAACATTTCAGACAGTCCGTCACCTGCCGCAACAGCAATAATCGCGTATTTCTTACGCGGCGCCGCTTTCTGTTCAGTCTCAGCGTTAATCATAACATTTTCATGCTGGAGTGACATATTTTCAATCTTCAGCTTCACAAATTCACCATAGCGCTGACCAAGATTCAAAGCATCACCAGGGGTCAGCGTATGTACGTGAACCTTAACAATCTCCTCATCCTGAACAACAACTAATGAATTACCGATTCTGGATAACGAATCACGCAAAGCATCCTCATTAAAGGCAACCATGCCCTGAGCACTTAAACGAATAATAAATTCTGTACAATAACCGAATTCCTCTGATTCAAGATTAGCTGCAGCCATCTCGCTTGTCTCATTAGCTTCTGCACGTTCAATGCTCTCACCATGCAGCGCTGCCTGAAAGCCTTTTAAAACCGCAACCAACCCCGCGCCGCCGCTGTCAACAACACCAACTTCTTTTAAAACCGGCAGCAATTCCGGTGTTCTCTTTAAAGATTCCTCGGCTTCCAAAACCAACTTGTCAATCACTTCTGTACAAGTAACATTTGCCTTTTTTGATGCAAAATCATACGTATAATCCGCAGATTCACGAATAACCGTAAGTATTGTTCCTTCTACCGGACGCATAACCGCTTTATAAGCAACCCGGCTGCCCTGAACAAATGCAGCAGCCAGCTGGAAGCCGTTTACTTCCTTCATGCCCTCTAAGCCCTGATAAAGTCCTCTGAAGATCTGCGACAGAATAACGCCTGAATTACCGCGGGCGCCCATCAGCAATCCCTTCGATAATACCTTAGCAATATCACTTACACTGTCATGCGTTGTTTGTAAAGTTTCCTTATAGCCCGCATTAAAAGTCATTGACATATTTGTCCCTGTATCACCATCAGGAACCGGGAAAACATTCAGCGCATCAATCTCCGTAAAATGATTTGATAGATTGTTCGCTCCGTTTTCCAGCATCTTTTTAAAGATGGCACCATTCATTTTTTCCATAGTCATACCCTACTTCATCACCTTGACGCCTTGAACAAAAACATTGATTACATTGAAATCAAGTTCAAGACTCTTTTCAAGCATATATTTTACTTTCTTCTGAACCTCATGAACAACTTCACTGATCTTAACACCATGTGAAACGATAATATATAAATCAAGTTCAAGCCTGCCTTCGTTTTGACGAACGACAACTCCCTTGGAATAATTTTCTTTTTTCAGCAGTTCAGCAAGACCATCTTTTAAAACCTTTTGAGAAGCCATACCGACAACGCCGTAACATTCGCTGACTACCCCACCCGCCAAAGATGCAATCGCTTCAATAGAGATATTGATATTACCAAATTGTGTGCTCTTTGAAATAGACATAAAGCAACCTCCTTATTAATAACTAATATTATAACCGTATTTCTGAACAAATGCAAAAACTATTCATTTTCTGAAGGCATTTCTTCTTCAGGAATCCATGTCTGCGAATCATCTTCATTCTCAGACGGCGGTGTTTCACCCTCATTCCCCTCAGCATTTTCATCCTCACCAGGCTTTGGCGCACGATCCTTTAAGCCCACCGAACAATCATCCACTTCCTTAAAAATATTGCCGCTGATATCATCCATATACAGACAGACATGCGTACCCTCCAGTTCTTTTAAAACCGAACGATAGCTATTCAGCAATTCGATCCCCTTCATTGAAGTCGTTACCCGATTGCCGTCAATCATGACAAACTGAACCATATTCTCATCATAACTGGTAACATAAGGCTCCAATTCAGAAATCAAAGGCATGACTTCCTTATCCACATTCGCAAAAGCCTCATCAAGCATCGTCAGCTGCTCCTCACTGAAGCCGCCGATTCTGGGAATCATCGCCGCGTTCAATTGACTTAATTCACTCGCATCCAGCCTGCCTACGCCCTGTACGAGAAGCGTATTCGCATCATCCTTCAGATAGCCAATAATCAGTCTTTCATCAACCTGAATCGTAATGCCGCCGCCCCAGGTTTTCTTAACCGAGGCATTCTTGATCAGCGGATCATCTTTCAGCCGCATTTCAATCAAAAAGCCGGGATTCAGTACATAAGAAGACTGATAGTTTAATTTAGCTTTATCTAAAATCTGTTCATCAGAATAAATCATATTATCATTGACCGATAATGTCTTGACTTTAGACATATCCGATGAGAAATATGCAAAAATCAAAAGTGCCAGAATGATCAAACCAACTAAACGCAAAATTCTTCTGCGTGTTCTGATCTTCTTTTTACGATTCAGCTGCGACAAATATCGCTTTTCAAGTTCATTCTCCTGCTGGAGTTCTATTTTCTTTTTGGCCAATTAAAATGCTCCACTTCTGTTTTTAACTCAATCTGATATTTATCTTTTACTTTTTGCTGAATCAAAGTAATCAGTTCAATCACATCATTCGCACTTGCATGATCAGCATTCACAATGAAATTTGCATGCTTATCCGAAACCATCGCGCCGCCGATCTGATAACCGCGCAATCCTACCTCTTCTATGCACTGCCATGCTGGCAGCTGTTCAGGATTACGGAAGATACTGCCGGCCGAGGGCATATTTAATGGCTGGGAAGCCAAGCGCCGCTGACGTCTGGAATCCATCAGATCACGAATTTCCGCGCCATTGCCTTCAGAAAGCTTCAGCTTAGCCGCTAAAATAATCCAGTCACGCTGTTTCTGAAAAATCGAAGAACGATAACTCATTGCCAACTCATCAACACTCAGCCAGCAGCAGTTATTATCCTGCAAGACAAATACCTTATCAAGAATATCCCTGATTTCACTTTTATAAGCACCGGCATTCATGAATACCGCGCCGCCTAATGTACCGGGAATCCCGCTGGCAAATTCTAAACCGCTCAATTCGCGTTTCATTGCCTCATGAGCCAACAATATAATCGATGTGCCGCTTTGCGCGATGCACGTACCATCTTCTTCAAAATAAAAATCTGAGAAATAACGGTCAAGACAGAGAATCAATCCTGCATAGTCCTCATCACTGGCAAGAATGTTGCTGCCCTTGCCAAAAATTCTTACTTCTAAACCATTTTCTTTTGCGATATCTAAAACCCGCATCAAGCCAAGCGTACTTTTTGGATATAAAAAGTATTTCGCCTTGCCGCCGATTTTAAATGTAGTGTGTGCAGACAGCGGCGCATCGACCAATAGATCACCGTACATCTGCAGCTTGATTTCAACATCATTCATTCAGTTCACCCTACCAATTCCTTCATCCAGGCCAGAATATCATCACTTGCGTTCACGAAGCCATTCTTCAGCATATTTTCATGCATCTCTTCCCGAAGCTTTGAATTATTCATGATCCGGCTCAATTTTTCAAATAATAGTTTACCATTCAGATCCTTTTCCTCAATCATATAAGCACACTTCTTATCAACGAGTACCTTTGCGTTATAATACTGATGATTATTCGCTACATATGGGGATGGAATCAAAATAGCCGGAATGCCGAATGCCGTAATTTCCGCAGCCGTTGTTGCGCCTGCACGGCAGATAATGCAATCCACTTTTTCCATTATAGCAATTTGATTGACATAATCAACAACTTTAATGTTTTTATTACTGAATTTATTCTTCATTGACTCATAATTCTGTTTGCCGCTGACATAAAGAATCTGGATATCCGCCTTCATTTCCTTTAACGCGGTAACCATCGCCTCATTCACCGAGGTTGATCCCAACGAACCCATAACGATCAAAACTAATGGTTTATCCATGCTTAAGCCCAGCGATTTATAATACGCTTCATCAAAGACTGACTGCTTGGCGATACTGGCACGCGGATTGCCAAGCAAGCGCGTCTTTTCCCGGCCCAGCTCATCAAAGCACTTTTCATAACAGAGCACGATTGCATCCGCAAAACGGGCGCACAGTTTATTAGCAGCCCCGACAATTGAATTCTGTTCGTGAAGCATCACCGGTACATGATTGTGATGAGCCGCCATCATCACCGGCGCACTGACATAACCGCCAAAGCCTACCGCAATATCCGGTTTAAATTCTTTCACGATCTTATTTGCCTTAGTAAAAGCAATACCCATCAATGTCACTGCCTTTATCTTATTAAACACATTGCCGGTCAGGCCGCTTGCATTGAGTCCCTTAAATGCATAACCATGAGCGGGAATCTCTTTTGCTTCCATTCGGTCATGATTGCCGATAAACAGAATTTCTGTTTTTGGATCTTGCTTACACGCTGCATCAGCCAATGCCAAAGCCGGATATATATGACCGCCGGTTCCGCCGGTAGCAATTAAAATCTTCATTTTCTCACACTCCGTTTTATTTATTATAGCATAATTTTATGCTGCCGAATCATGATTTGCAATCCCCATCAAAAGACCTAACGAGCCCATCATTACCACCAGTGACGAGCCGCCATAGGAGAACAGCGGCAGGGTAATGCCAGTTACCGGAAACAGACCGACAACGACACCCAGATTAATCAGTACCTGGATAGCAAATAATGAGATAATGCCGATGGCTACATAAGCCAGATACGCATTTGTTGAATTCTTTGCGATCTTCACACCCTCATAGATAATCAATATATAGAGCAGGATCAGCAGCGCACAGCCGATGAATCCCCATTCCTCCGCAAATATAGCGAAGATAAAATCGGTCTGCGGTTCCGGCAAATAGAAATGCTTTTGCACCGAGGCATCAAAACCCTTCCCCAATAAACCACCCGGCGCGATGGCAAACAGTGACTGAATGATCTGAAAGCCGCTTCCTAAAGGATCTTGCCATGGATCAATAAAAGATGTAATTCTGGCCAAACGATAAGGCGCCGATAAAATCAAAGCGCCAAAACCGAGAATCCCTAAAAAGCCGACCCGTACAAAATAGCTGAGCGGGCTGTCGGCGGCCAAGACCATCACCACGATCGAACAAACCATAACGATGCCGCTGCCAAAATCCGGCTGCAGCAGGATCAATAAAAAACCTCCCAGCGTCATTGCAGCAACCATTAATAGATCCTTCATAAAGCTTCTAATCCGGCTGCGGGACGCCAGCCATTGAGCACACATCAAAATAATCGCTATCTTAAAAAATTCTGAAGGCTGCACAAGCAATGAACCAACGCCAAACCAGCTGCGGCTGCCATTGCGCTGTACCCCTAACCCCGGTATTAAAACCAGGACCAGTGATGCCATACAAGCCAGATAGATACCTTTATTATGTGCCTTTAGCTTCATTAAATCGACTTTTGATGCCATCATCATCACAAAAACACCGATAAAAGCAAAAACTGCCTGCCGTTTAATAAAATATGCGGCATCATTAAACTTGTATAAAGCCCAAACTCGGCTTGAACTGCCGATTGTCAGAATCCCTAATAATGTACATAACAAAATATAAACTGTCATTTTACGGCATTTCTTAGTAAACAAAAAAACCACCTCATTGAAGTTTATGAAGTGGTAAGAAGAATAAAAACTAAAAGTCAGATTATTCTTCATTAATTAATCGGTTCCTGATAAAAACGTCCTTCCAGACTGTTGGTTTTCATTACATTTATAAATGCCTTATCATCAACAAGATGAACAAAACGGATAACCTCTTTCAACTCCTCAGTCGAAATTACCGTATAAAGTAAAGTTCTCGGCTGATTTGAATAACAGCCGTGACCCTCAAATCGCGTAATGCCATGATGCGTATAAATCATCAGCTTCTCAGAGAGATCATCGGGCTTACTGGTGATAATATGCACCGTAACCTTTTTATAACGCACATGCAAAGCGCCGACCACCTGCGTCGATACAAACTGGAAGATAATCGAATATAAAGCTTGATTCCAGTCGAACAATAAACCGGCTACAACCAGCATGACTGCATTTAATCCAAGCACATAATTCCATGCCGGTGCATGCAGCTTATCGGATAAGTAGACCGCGATAAAATCAGTACCGCCGCTGCTGGCTTTGCCTCTTAACGCAAATGCGATGCCGACGCCATTGAAAATACCGCCGAAAACGGCAATCAGCAATGGATCATACGTCAGCGGTGTAGAAGGCAGAAAATCGACAAAAATACCGGTCAGCAAAATCATCAGACATGAATAAATCGTAAAACGTTTGCCGATCGTTTTATATCCGATAATCGCAGGTACGGCATTTAACGTGATGTTGATGAATGAATAAGACACACTCACATTAAAATACTCATCAGCAATACGCTGAATCATTACTGTCAGACCTGTAAAGCCGCCCGGAAATAAATTCCCCGCTCTTACAAAGGTTTTAATATTAACAGCCATGATAAGCGCACCGATAATAACACAGATCAGTGTAAACAGATCCTTCTTTGTTTTCTTATTTATCATGATAAACCTCTAATTTCCTTTAATCAGCAAACTTATTATACACGTTCTGCCTTTATTTACAACCATTTCTAAAAAATTTCCCCATCATTGTGCGAGCCTTGGCAAATAATCGGCAGTGCGCCTGCTGATTAGGCTAATCTAGGATTTTATAACGGCGCTGTTTGACAAAATCATCCACTCGGCGGCATCGATCAGTCTGTTGGCGGATCATCCGCACATCAAACGCAATGCTATAACTCGCCTTTGACTTTGACTGATCAGGTCTGGCTAATGCACGCTGAATCATTCTTTCTGAAAAAGAAGCACGGCGGCCAAACTCAAGCGTTGATTGTTCAGCATTGCCGCTGATTCGCCTTACTGCATAATAATTGATCCAGATACAGTCTTTATCCCTTAAAGATTTTAAGGGATAAAGAAGCAGCCAGTTCTCTTTAATTAATACCGGTATTTTCTGTTTAAAGCCATGATTCATAGACACCGCTTTGCGGCAGCCATCAAAATCAAGCTCATGATGAGCGCATAATTCCTTGATCAGCTTCAATGCCGAACAGTCTGCACGCTCTGTTTCAACCCTCCCCCATTTTACGTCTTCATAAATAATGGTACACTCTTCATCGTTACCTTGAATAAAGTAAATAATCTTACATTCCCCTTTCTTCTCGCACAATACCATTGTACCATGGAACTGCACAGCGAGGACTTTAATTTTACAATTAACTGTAAGATTATGATTCAAAAGCCGCAGAAATTGATTGTCATAAGAAAAAAGTGCATTTCTGCACTTTATTGACAACCTTCGCAATCAGAACCGCAGCCGCCTTCGGAGCCACAGCCGCCACAGCCGCCGCCACAGCTTGAAGCTGCCATCTGCTGCTCATAAATCAGCGTATCGATAACCAAACATTCAATTTCCACCTTAGCACCCTTGGGCAATGCGGCTACCTGCACACAGCTGCGGGCTGGATATGGAGCGGTAAATGCCTCAGCATAAGCCTCATTGAATTCATTAAATTCATTCAAATCTGTCATAAATACGGTTGTCTTAACAACATGACGCAATTCCAAATTCATTTCAGCTAATACATTTTCAAGATTAGCGATAGCCTGTTGAGTCTGTTCCTTAATGGTTGTCCCAACGATATCGCCGCTTTTTGGATCAGCCGGAAGCTGTCCGGATACATATACGAAATCACCTAATTTTACAGCCGGTGAATAGGGTCCGATTGCTTCCGGTCCATTAGCTGGTTTAATCGCTTGTAAAAACATGAAATCCTCCTCTACCATTCGCGGTAAAACTTACCTGCCAGTGTTCTTTTCTTTTTAAGCCTTTTCTGAAGCAGATGATTGATAGATGTAAAAACAATGCCGCCGATCAGTCCAAGCAGACATAAGATCGACAATAAGTCATTAATATTTTCAATCATCAAATCACCTCTTTTGATATTATACGATAAAAGCAGTGAAATTTCAAACGAAGTACACAATGGCTATTCTAAATAATGCAGCAATTCACTGATTCTATACATTAATAAATTTCCAAAATTTCTCAACATCAATTTTGGATAATGATTTTAGCTTTGTCTACAATAACATCAGGAGGTAAAAAAAATGAAAAAATCTTCTAAAGAAAGCTCTAAGCAAGAAAAGTTTGTAGCTGCACGTCGTAACCCTGATGGTACTTTAAAGGAATTTAAATCAAATACTGGAAAAGTATACGATTACGAACAAGCACTGGAAGCTGTTGAAAACGGAATGATTGAAAACGCTCTGCCATTTACTGGCCGTGATGGCGCTCGTCATATCCGTGGTATCAACGATGGCGATGAGTCAACTAACTTATCTAACTTAAAAGAATTCTAATTAATAGAGTTCAGACATTGAAAAAAAGTCATGGTGAATATTCACTGTGACTTTTTTTAATAGATTAAATTTAATGCTAGCTTCCAGTTTAAAATTCGCAGCACTGATTCATTTAAGCGCTCCTCACTGACCTTGCCCTCATCAACTGCCTGCTTCATTGCCGCTGCTCCCGCTTTGAAATCGGTAATGATTAATAAATCATTGCCCGCCAGAAATGCCTCAACACTTGGTTCCTGACCGTCCGTAAACTTACGGATAGCCTGCATCGATAAGTCATCACTCATGATAACGCCTTGAAAATGGAGTTCATTGCGCAATAAGTTATGGATCGTCAGCGATAAAGAAGCCGGCACATCATCAAAACAGGTAACAATGTTATGCGCGACTAAGATGGCCGGCACCTGATGTTCAATACCGGCTTTAAAGGGGATAAAATCCTGATTATAAAAAACTTCCTGTGCCCGTTCATCTACGGCAATATCTTCATGGGTATCAATATTATTGCCGTAACCGGGAAAATGTTTCAGACAGGAACCGATTTGCATCTCATTCATCGCATCAACAACCGCCGCCACATAAGCAGCTGTCCCCTCACTGTCTAAGCCAACCGTTCGCGGATACATATAGTCCTCAGGATTATCAGTCACATCGGCTACCGGTGCCAGATTTACATTGATGCCAAGCGCCAGCAGATAGCTGCTCTTGGTTTTGGCATCTTGACTGACCTCCGCCAGACCGCCTTCATTATATAATGCCTGCGGGCTTGGAAAAGGGGTCGGTACTAAGGCCGGATTCCAGGATACACGATTAACAATACCGCCCTCCTCATCAACACCGATCAGTAAGGGAAGCTTACTCATAGACTGCAGCAGCATATTCTTATCAATCACTTCCTGACTGGTTTTGCCATCCAAGTCTCTGCCAAACAAAATCACACCGCCCGGCTGCAATTCCATTACGGTTTCAAGCTCTTCATCAAGCGGACAGCGGATAAAAAAGATCTGTCCGATTTTTTCTTCCAGGCTCATTTCTGAAAGCAGTTCCTCAGCACGGGTTTTCACAATCACCGGTTCACTAGGTTCAGCCGGCTTTATTGGTTCAGGTTCCGGTTCATGATCCGCTTCAACCTTTTCATCCGGCTTTAGCTGCAGCCACTGCGGACGTACGATCCATACCGCAAGCACGATGCTGCCAACTAAAAGAAGCAGACAAAACAAGCCGAAAGCCGCCCGTTTTAAGGTATTCACTGGATTTCCTCGATGACATCATAAGCCATCGCCTGAGGATAATCAATCAGCAGAATCTGACAAAACGCAAAGCCATTCAGAATCAATAAGAGACCATTGGCAGCAATTAATACATAGCCAAATAAGTGAATCAATGAGAAGCCTGAAAATAAAGAGCCGGACTTCATCGCCATCATCGCTGTGATTGCAAACAGCACACAAATCAGCAAAAAGACACACAAATTCAGACAAGTCATCTTTTTCAGACTCTTTTCAAGCCGCGTTTTGGCATGACTGAAAATAACAATCATCGAAAATAAAAAGAATAAAATTTCATATAAATATAATGAACGGAAAAAGGTTGACAGCATCGGTAAAAGTGAAATTGATGTTGTTGAGATAAAATTAAGCACCATTCGTCCCAAAAAAGCCAGCTGAACGATTTTCATATTCAATAACGATACGATCTGTTCATAAGTTGCCGCTTTAATGACCACCATTCCTAAATAAAGATGCAGCGCTGTAATAAAACATAAAAGGCCATAAAGTATAAGTGAAAACAGACAGCTGCGTTTTGCACGGGTATTTAATAAGGTATCGATCCTATTCATAGATCCAATCTTCACCTTTAATTGCTTCAACCCGGCTCAGACCTGGATAATCAAGCTGGCGAAGTGCTTCATAAACGATGATTGCCGCGCAGTTGGACAGATTCAGCGAACGGGCGCTGGCCTTCATCGGCAAACGCATGCAATGATCCAGATCCTTGCTTAAAATGGATTTAGGAATACCGGTGCTTTCCTTCCCTAAGATAAAATACAGATCACCCTTGCATTCGGTAAAGTCAAACTGCGATGGGGCCTTCTTTCCATAGCGGGTCAGATAATAATAATGCTCAGCGGGATTTTTACTGACAAAATCATTCCATGACTGATGAATTTCATAATCTAATTCGCTGATGTAATCCATGCCGGCACGGCGCAGATGCTGTTCATCAAGTGAAAAGCCTAGGGGTTCAATCAGATGCAGCTTACAGCCGGCTGCCATGCATGTACGCATCATATTACCGGTATTCTGAGGAATTTCCGGCTCATATAAGACAACATGAATCATTTTATCTGCCTCCTTCAAGATATTCCACACATTGTTTCAATGCGCGGCCGCGGTGTGATACTGCATTTTTCATTTCATCGCTCACATTTGCCAAGGTTGTGCCGTAAGGCGGATAATAGAAAATCGGATCATAGCCAAAACCATGCTCACCGATAATTGTTTCCGCGATTTCACCCAAGACTTCGCCTTTAAACACATGCTCTGTGCCATCTTCTTCGACATAAGCAATCGCGCAGACAAACTGTGCCCCGCGCGGCTTTCCTTTTACCGCTTCAATGATCGCATTGTTTTTTACTGTATAGCTCGTATCATGTCCCATGAAACGCGCGCTGTATACACCGGGTGCCCCATCCATCGCATCAACCGCTAATCCGGAATCATCAGCCATAACCGCGGTATGAAACATCTCATGAAGCGTCCGTGCCTTTATTAAAGAATTTTCTTCAAAAGTTGTTCCGGTTTCATCGATTTCTATCGGTTCATCAAGATCCAGACA
The DNA here is from genome assembly GCA_000508965.1 of Clostridiales bacterium VE202-08. Classification (GTDB taxonomy): domain Bacteria; phylum Bacillota_I; class Bacilli_A; order Erysipelotrichales; family Erysipelotrichaceae; genus Dielma. Next base: position 669,735 of record BAHV02000010.1, on the reverse strand, counting down.
GCTTTTGATCGTATAACCTAACGGTTCTAACATTTTCTTAAATTCCTCAACCTTATGCAGATTGCTTGTGGCAATTAATATTTCTTTCATATTTTCTCAATCCTTTCCTTTTCTTTAATCAGCCAGCGCTTTGGATAAGTCTGACTGGCATTATATACACATACTTGATAACAGATCCCCTCTGAATACGCATACTCCGCACAGCCATAATGGTATAGCTCATTCTGGGTGCTTTCATGAGCATCAATCAGCAGCTGAAAACATTGCTTCATCGTTTCATGATCAACACGATACGTGTTCCATCGTTTCGGCTTTTGTTTAAACAAACGCATATAATCATTCATTAAGACAGCCTCCACAAGTCTTTCATCACAATCACTTAGTTCCTGTTTCAGAATCAGAAACAAATCATGGTCATGATAGCGCCGTTCGTATTCAGCTAAGCGCTGACCTAAAGCCATAAATAAGCTGAATGCGTTCGCTCTTAGCTTTAGCTTTAAGAAAGTATCGATGGCAGTGCGGCATTTACCGCTGTTCCAAAATTTCTCAACTGCCAAGGCTGTATGGTTGATTACGCGAAGTTCTTCTTTGCTGAGCCACTTCGTCGATAAAATCTCATATGGCGGATCGCTGTCATAATCAAAATCATAGAATTCAGCTTTTCGTTTCAGGCCGGTTCCCTTAAGCAGCTTCAAGATTCCTAATTGAAGTTCACTCGCTTTCAAGGAAAACAATTCATTAAAAGAAGCATTAAAGGAAGCTAAGCCTTCATAAGGCAGACCGGCAATCAAGTCTACATGAAGGATAAGACCTGCCTCACGCATGCGATGAATGACTTCCTTCAGCCGTTCATTGTTCTGAATTCTGCCTACCGCCTTTAATGTATTGCCATTAAATGACTGAACACCTATCTCAAAGCGAAAACGGCTTTTGTCTGCCTCATTAGTGAAGAATGCCAGCAGCTCCTCACTTAAGGTTTCCGCTACAACCTCAAACTGAAAGATTTGCCCTGTACAATGTTCATTGATGTAGCGGGCAATCCGCAATGCCCGTTTAGGATCGGTATTAAAGGTACGGTCAAGAAATTTTACCTGGCGTACCCTGCTTTGACTGATCTTCGCAAGCTCTTTAAAGATATAAGCCTCTGAAAACTGACGTACCCGCTTATCCGTTGAGCTAAGACAATATTCACAGCCATACGGACAGCCGCGGCTGGTTTCAAAATATAAATAACGTTTATCCATATCCGCTTCATCAAAAGGAAGAAAATAAGGACTCTCACATGCTTCATTGAAATTCAGATCACTGTAAGCATAGGCCGTATCAGGATAAGCCAATGTATTTATCCCTAAAATAGGATGCGGATTTTGATCGATTAAGGATTGAATATATTCCCAGACACTCAATTCTCCCTCACCGATACTAATGGCATCAACGCCCTCCTGAAGCAGAGACTCTGATTCAAAAGTCACTTCAGGACCGCCTACTAAAACCGTACATGGATGATGCTGCTTCAACTCCTTGATCAAGAGCCGGGTTTGTTTAATATTCCAAATATAACAGCTAAAGCAGTAAACATCTGCCTTTTGCGCAATCAGCCAATCAAGCACCTTTTCATGAGCATCCTTGATGGTAAATTCTTTTAATACGACCTGCTCTTTGATCGGCGAGGTTACATAAAGCCAGCGCAGAGCTAAATTCTTATGGATATATTTTGCATTTAAAGTTGTCAGCACGACCTTCATAACTTCACCTTCTTCAATTCTCTACGCCCTATTATACTAAAATTCAGTCAAATATGCTATCATTGGTACAGGTGATTTTATGAAACTTAAAAATACGATTGAACAAATTCTTGGCGAATTAGTTCGCTTTGAGCGATATGAAAAAGGATTGACCAACCATAATTACTATGCCGAAACAAAAAAACAGGCTTATATTGTCAGGGTTCCCCGTGCCGATAACGAACAGGTAGTCAGCCGAAGCCATGAAACAGCCGCATTACGGGCCATTCAAAGTCTGGACTTTGATGTGCCTATTATTTATTACGATGAAAAAAGCGGCATCAAGATTACTGAATTCATTCCTGACTGTCAGGAATATGAACCCTGTTCTGTTCAAAATAAAATCGAACAGGTCGGCCGGCTGCTCAGAAAATTTCATCAGGCAGATCTGCATTGCCCTTATGCCTTCAATCCCTATGAGCGCTATCAGCAATATAAAGCTCATGTGAAGAAGCCAATCTATGATTTAACCTGTTATGAGGCAAGGATGCGTGAGATTGCCGATCTGAATCAGCATCAGGTGCTTTGTCACAACGATTTGGTCAGCGGCAACCTCTTATTTTCTAAAGAACGGCTTTATCTGATTGATTATGAATATGCAGCCATGAATGACCCGCTTTTTGATGTCATTTCATTTCTCAGTGAAAATCAAATTTTTGATAAAGAGCTGCGGCAGCGTTTTTATCTTGCTTACTTTAACACCCAACCTGATGGGCTGCTTTTAAACCAGCTGAAAGAATGGGAAATCTTTGAAGATGTCCTCTGGTGTACTTGGGCTATGATGATGGCTGAATCACGTCATGAACAAGTTTATCTGGATATTGCAGAGGATAAATACCAAGCCTTACATGCTCTAACCGCTAATAAATCATAAAAGGATCGCAAAATTTAGATGCGGTCCTTCTTTTCCTATAAATCTAATACATAAGCGATCAATAATTTTGTTGTTTCCTCAAGAGCTTTAATGTGGGTGCGTTCCATCCCGTGTGAGCAAAGACAGCCCATGCCGAACGCTGCCGCATATAGATTATTGCCGGCACGGATTGCCGCATTCGCATCGGTGCCATAGCGGTAAAAAATATCAACACAATAATCTACTTCAGCCTTTTTGGCCTGTTCGATAATTTTAGTAGTTAAACCGCGGTCATAAGGTGAAAAAGCATCCTTGGCACAAATGGAAACTTTATGTTCACTGCCGTGATAATCCGGGCCGATCAAACCGATATCAATGGCTACATATTCACTCACTTCCGCAGGCACATAAGCACCGCCATGGTTGATTTCCTCATAAATGGGGAATGCCAATAAAGTCTTATACTTAGGTTTTAAATGATGCTGTTTAAGATACTCCAGCATTCCAAACACAGCTCCGACCGCGGCTTTGTCATCAATGTAGCGGCTTTTGATATAACCTGAAGCACTCAGCTGAAAACGCGGTTCTACCGATATGATATCACCATGCTCAATGCCTAACGCATAGACTTCTTCATCACTGCTTACTTCTTCATCAAGAATGACCATCATGCTGTTTTCATCACGCTCAACAGTACGGGCATCATCAAAGACATGAACAGAATGTGATTTGCACATCATCAAGCCGCTGTATTTTTGACCATTACGGGTATGGACAATGACAGTCTCGCCCTCCAAGCTGGCATAGCTGACACCGCCTAAAGCTCTTGTCATAATCGTTCCATCACGGTTAATCTGGCGTACCATCATACCCAGTGTATCCAAATGCGCCCCGACACAAACACATTTTGAATCATCCTCGCCCGCTAAGGTGATGTAAGCCGTTCGCTTGCGGTCATAGCTGACCTCACAGCCAAATCGTGCCGCAGTTTTTTCAAGCAGCTGATGAATTTCATCATAATAGCTCACCGGTGAAGGTGTATTAATAAAATCCCGTGTAATATCGATAATCAAATCTCTGTTTACTTCCATTTTCATAAGCTCCTCCAACTATCTTCATCCATTCTAGCACGCTTTCCATTGAAAAAAAAGATGCCGGAGCATCTTAATTTTGATTAATATAGCGGCCTAAAAAACGCTGCAGGCTTTCACTCTTAGGCGCCGTGAAAATATCCTCAGGCTTGCCTTCTTCTACAATAACACCATTTTCCATGAACACGACACGGTCACTGACATCTCTGGCAAATCCCATTTCATGAGTAACCACAACCATGGTCAGGCCTTCATCAGCCAGCTGCTTCATAACATCAAGCACCTCACCGACCGTTACCGGATCAAGCGCGCTGGTTGGTTCGTCAAACAGCAGTACGACACAATCCATACATAAAGCACGGGCAATCGCGACACGCTGCTTCTGACCGCCAGATAATAATGTACTGGGTTTATCCGCAAATTCATCCATGCCAACCTTTTTCAGATACTGATGCGCCTTATCAACCGCTTCCTTATGCGAACGCTTCAAGACCTTAGTCTGACCCAGCACACAGTTATCAAGCACGGTATAATTATTGAAAAGATTGAAAGATTGGAAAACCATTCCCACCTCACTGCGGTGCTTATTGATATCCCCCTCCATGACATTCGCGCCATTTACCAGGATTTCACCGCTGTCCGGTGTCTCAAGCAGATTGATGCAACGCAGCATCGTTGACTTACCGGAACCGGAAGAACCGATGACGGTAACTACCTCACCCTTTTCAACATTAAAGTTAATATCCTTTAATACCTCAAGGCTGCCAAAGCTTTTGCGTAAATGATTGACTTCGATAATATTTTCCATTTGACAACCTCCTAGTATGTTGAATCTTCCACAGTCTGAGACGCCGGGAAACTTGATTTAGTATGATTAATGCGGCCTTCAAAATAATTCAGAAGCATGGCTGTCGCGTAAGTAAGAATAAAATACATCACCGCAACGACTAAGAATGGCTCACTCGATGAGAACGTTGAACCGGCAATACTTTTTGCCTGCCAGAATAATTCTGAGAAACCGATCACTGACAGAACACTGCTGTCCTTAATATTAACGATAAATTCATTGCCGATTGACGGGAACGCATTCTTAATGGCCTGCGGCAGAATGACATAACGCATCGTCTGAATCGATGTCATACCGATTGAACGGGCGGCTTCACTTTGTCCGCGGTCCACAGATTGAATTCCAGAACGGATAATTTCTGCCATATACGCACCGGTATTGATTGAAATAATCACACAGGCCGCGCTGATCGCATTCCAATTCAAAATGGGTTTCAGTGCATAAAACAAAAACATTGCCTGTACCATCATCGGCGTACCGCGGAAGATCGATACATAAATACTGGTAATCAGATAACCGATTTTTTTAATAATCCTTGTAAAAGCAGAATCACTTGCCTCTTTATTCTGAGTTACGGCACGAATGGCGCCAATCACTAACCCGATCAGCAAACCCACCAGCGTACCAATCAACGCAACGATCAGTGTATTTCTTACACCGATGAGAAGCAATGATTTATATTTGATAAATACATTCCAGGCATCAACGATCATATTTGGGTTAGTCACTGATATAACTTCTATCAAATTCATATTCGTACCGTCCTTCTTCTATTTTATTCGTTAGCAGGCTGACGTGTTGTAGCTGCTTCCATCATCAATGAACGATCTTCTTCACTGATACCATCTAATGCTTTTTGAATTGCTTCAAGTAATTCAGTATTGCCTTTTTTAACTGCAACGGATACGGCTGTATCACTTAAATCAATATTGAAGCCCTTGCCTTCATCAAATTCAACCAATGCAAGTTCAGGATGTGCTGCTACGGCGCCTTGCCCTACCGGTGTTTCAGCAGTAATACCGTCAACCTCACCATTTAATAATGACATGATCATGTATGGATATGATTCTAACGGTGTCGCATGCTTAACATCTTTGATTTGATCGATAACTGTATCATACATTGTATTCATCTGGCCAAGAATCGTTGAGCCGGCAAAGTCGTCAAGTGTTGATGCATTCGCATAAGCGCCATCCTTCATGACAACCATAACCATCTGTGACTGATAATAAGGTTCTGTGAAATCAGCATTCTGACGGCGTTCTTCAGTATCTGTCATACCGGCGATAATCGCATCAATGATACCGGAATTTAATGATGGTTCAAGTGCATCCCAATCCAGCTTAGCAATCACTAATTCTTTGCCTAAGCTCTCTGCCACCGCTTTGGCGATCTGAACATCATAGCCATCACAATAACCGCCGTCGCTGATTGCGACATTGAAATCACTGGCCTCAGGATCTGTCCAGTTGAATGGTGCATAGTTACATTCCATACCTACGGTAAAGGTATCTTTTGTATCTCCCTGATTGTTGTCTGCCGGTGTTGAGCTGCAGCCAGCCAGCAGCATTGCTGCCATAAATACGCTTAATAATTTTTTCATGTTTTGTCCCTCTTTCTAAAATACAAAAGCCGCGCTATTAGCACGACTCTAATTACCGATCGAGTACTAATAGCTCCTCTTCATTGCTGAAGGAGTGTTATAGGTATTCCCTATAACCCCAAGACAAGCCTTTGCCAAAGCTCTCTTTCGGCGATGGTTACCTTTCACCAGCTTCACAGTCCGCCGACTCCGCTGATTACTCTGATGCATCGCTGCCTCTATACGTTTTTGTATGTTCCTATTTTATGCTGAAGTGAAGCATTTGTCAACTCTTTTCAGTAAATTTATGAAAAAACTTTCTTGTAAACCGCTTACATTACAGATTCAACCAACTCGATAAAAAAAACAGGCCATAAAATCAGCCTGTTCTCATTATTTTATGCTTTTAAATTAATGAACTCACAAATCAAATCCACAGTCTTATCGATTCCCAACACAGAGCTGTTTACACATAAATCATAATGCTGAGCATCCTTCCAATCCTGATTCGTATAATAATTATAATAATTACCGCGGCGTTTATCCGTTTTTTCCATCAGCTTTTCCGCATCCTCCAAAGACGCCGTATGATAATCATTCACAACCCGTAAGACCTTGTCTTCAGTTTTACCGGTAATAAACAAGGATACCAGTGACGGATCATTGCGCAGCACATAATTTGCACAGCGGCCAACAATCACACAGCTGCCCTTCTCTGCCAGCTGACGGATTACATTCGCCTGAATCTGATGCAGTTCATCATTCATCGAAATATCCGTTAAACCGGCTATCGGTGAACCCAGCACATAACCGATGGCAGTTAAATAATTATTGCTGTAATCTACCTGCTCGTCATTCTTTTCGAATATTTCTTGCTTGAAGCCGCTCTCTTTGGCTGCCATCGTAATCAATTCTTTATCATAAAAAGGAATTTTCAGCTTATCGGCGATTTTTTTGCCAATCTCACGGCCGCCGCTGCCATATTCTCTGGCAATCGTAATAATGATCTTTTTGTCCATAAATCTTCCTCCATTCATGGTTTTGAACCTCTTCGTTATAAATATTATACCACGTTCTGATATAGTTGGCTAAAAAGTTGACGCAGTTATAAAATTTATCATTTGCCATAAAGAAAAAACCTCTGATTGCTCAGAGGTTAAAGGATTTATTTTTCTAATGCTTTTTTAGCTTTATCGCAGATTGCTGTGAATCCCTTAGGATCATGAATAGCGATTTCAGAAAGCATCTTACGGTTGATTGTGATACCAGCCACTTTTAAACCATGCATTAATGTAGAATAGCTCATATCATTTAAACGAGCACCAGCATTGATACGTGCAATCCATAATTTACGCATTTCACGCTTCAATTGTTTTCTGTCTCTGTATGCATAGCGCAGTGAACGCATTACCTGTTCATGTGCAGTTCTGTATAATAAATGTTTTGAACCAAAATAGCCCTTAGCTAATTTTAATGTTCTTTTTCTTCTGTTGCGTGATACGATTCCGCCTTTAACTCTTGCCATCTTTTATTCCTCCTATTTACCTTATTTAATCAGCATTAACTTAATGCGCTTGTAATCAGTCTTGTTGATCAATCCTGACTTAGCTAATTGACGTCTTTGCTTTTTAGTTTTTCCGTGGAAACGGTGAGATGTAAAAGCATGACTTCTTTTCAATTTACCAGAACCTGTCATTTTTACACGTTTTGCAAGTCCTCTGTGTGTTTTCATTTTTGGCATATCAATAACCCTCCTAGTATTTATTTCTTTTTCGGTGCCAATACGGTTGACATTGTGTTTCCTTCCAGCAATGGCTTCTTTTCGATATTGGCAATATCCTGACATTCTTCTACAAAGCTGTCCATGATCTTTTTACCAACTTCTAGACGCGTAATTAGACGGCCGCGGAAACGCATGTCAATCTTAACCTTCATGCCGTCTTCCAGCCAGCCGCGTGCCTGACGCAGTTTGGTTTCAAAGTCATGTTTGTCAATAACCGGTGACAGACGTAAAGGTTTTACTTCTGTAACATGCTGTTTTTTCTTTGCTTCTTTAGTCTTCTTCTGTTGTTCGAAACGGTAACGACCATAGTTTACAATCTTACAAACCGGCGGAACAGAATTAGGCGAAACACATAGCAAATCTAATTCCTTGTCATAAGCTATTTCTAATGCTTCACGACGTAGTTTAATTCCAAGTTGTTCACCATCAGGGCCAATAACCAGAACTTCTTTAAATTTGATCTTCTCATTAACTAAATCATCGTTCACATTATTGGGAATCACTTTTTTATTAATAACCGACACCTCCATTTTAGTGTACAAAAGAAAAGCGGGTACAGTCTGCACCCGCTATCAACATTGATCTCTTTTGATCGTTCGTCGCATTGACCTATGACTTCAGCCATCAGGTGAGAAGGGGTGCTTCTACTTTCCACGTAATCTTTACTTATTAAGTATACATGAGCTGATAATTAAAGTCAACATTTTTTTGCATTAGTTTCAGGCTCAGTCACTTTTCTTTAAAATCAAGCTAAATCAGCTTAACTGTCAAGCATAAGAAAACCTCTCCATGACAGAGAGGTTTATTTCATATGCTATTTTGCAGCACCGGCATGCTCACCGGCAATCTGACCAAATGTGAAGATATCAGCAATTGCATTGCCGCCCAAACGGTTACCCGCATGAACGCCGCCTGTAACTTCACCGGCAGCCCATAAGCCTTCGATGACATTGCCTTCTTCATTTAATACTTCAGCGCTTGTATTGATTACAACGCCGCCCATTGTATGATGCAGAGATGCCTTACGAGGAGAGATAACGATACCGACACTTGGATCATTTTCAATTGTTTCAAGATCGATAGCCCCTGCTAATACTTCCTTACCGAAATCAGGATCACTTTGATTTGCTACATAACTGTTATAAGTTTCAATTACTTCACGCAGCTGTTCTTCAGTGAATGCCGGAGTTGCACCACCGGCTGCATTCTTCGTAGCCTCAGCCAATTCAGCTAATGTAGAACCATACCATACATGTCCATTGTCAACCATTGATTGAACAGTTGTATCAAACAGACCGGCATCCAGTGTTGTACCCTTGCATAAGCCATCAGCTTCCTGTGTGCCGCTGCCTGCATAAATGATATAGAAAATACCGTTATCTAATTCAAGTGAAGCCTTCGCTAAAACGTCACGTTCAGCATATTCGTTAACAAAACGTTTGCCGCTGCCGTCAATCCAAATTTGTTCTGAAGCATCGGCCCAGATACCGTCTGTCATAGTACCCTTAATTGGTGAAGATGAAGGCATCAGCTGAGATACACCTAAATCAACAGTTGCCGCACCGATTTCCATCGCCATGACAATACCGTCACCGGTATTTGTGCCGACATTGGTAGTCAATGTATGATCTGTCAGATCATCACCCCAATAATTATCATATTCTTTAACCATCTTAGGATTTGCGCAATAACCGCCGCTGGCAAGTACAACACCGTTCGCAGCATCGATCGTAATCTTAGTACCATCGGCTTTTTCAGCTTCAATACCGTTCACCTTGCCATTTTCATCCGTCAGTAGTTTAGTTGCTTCAGTTTCTGTATAAATAGTAACCCCCTCAGCTTCGGCTGCATCCTTTAATACCTGAATCAAAGGAACACCGGCTGTGTAAGCATGCGTTCTTGGCCACATTGCGCCTAATACCGTATACAGTGTTTCACCGGCTCCTTCATGAGATGCAGTACCTACACCTAATGAACCTGCCCAATCATAAGAATCAAGAGCGCTTTCAGCTAATGTGCGAGCTAAATCAATGTCAGAAGCAATCCATGTGCCGTCATTCATCTGACGCAGACCGCCGACATAAATATGCCACATATGTAATGAGATGCTGTCAAAACCAGGCATATCAACACCCGCTGTCTTGCCGGCATTCGCTGCATAGAAATCATTGATATCGCTTTGCAGCTGAGTCAGCACTTCAGCCCATTCTGGGAACTGATCAAAATGCAGAGCTTCATCACTTGCTGATAATTCAAGATAAGAATCCATTGTATGCTTTTGTGCTTCAGATAATACACGTTCACCTTGAGCAACTGTATCAACCGCATTGAAAGCACCGCCGGCCATCATTGTGTCACCGCCCAAGAATGAGCTTTTTTCAACAAGGATAACCTTAGCACCCTGCTGTGCCGCAGAAATTGCTGCACTTAAACCGGCACCGCCGCCGCCGACAACAACAACGTCAGCACTCCACGTTTCATCTTCACCCGCTTGTGCGTGGTAAGCATTGGCAGCCAGTGCATCAGTATCTAAACCAGCTGCCTTAGCTGCTTCATTTGCTGCCCGCATAATCGCGTTGCTCGCCAGTGTAGCACCTGTCACAGTATCCAACGCCGTTGTCTGATGTTCGACGATCTGTGCAGGAATACGCTCAAGAGCAACATCGGCAAGACCGGCAGTTTCATGACATTCAGTCAATTCAACCTTGGTAATCTTACCTTCTTCGATTGTCATTTCAACCGTAACAGGACCTTGCATACCGGTAGAAGTACCAGTAAACACACCTGAAATCGAAGTATTATCCTTCGTTTCATTGCCTGTTGTGTTGGAACATCCGGCTAGGCTGACAACCATGCCTAAAGCCAGTGTTACAGAAAGCAGTAACTTTTTCATTTCTATTCCTCCCTTTGGAATAATTGTATTTTAAACCTGTTAGCCGCTAACAGGTCAAGGGAATTGTGAATGATTTATTTTTCATTATCGATAGGAACACTTAAGCCAATACCATGTATAAAAGTGCCATTCTCCTGATAGCTGATATAAATTCTGCCCACAATATCATCTGTTACAGCGATCCCGCGGCGTTTAACTTCTTCTAGCAAGGGTGCCAGCTCATGTCTTTGCAGATGAAAAGGGTCAGCGCTCAAAATCAAAATCTGCAAGATTTTGCGGCTTCTTGTCTTCTCAATCTCCGCTGGCAGCTCTAAACCCAGCTTTTTACGATTACGCTCTAAAATACCAAGCCCAATGCTGACCGCCAATGGCTGCTGATCATCAAATAAGCTCGCTTTTGATACTTTAATTGCGATATAAGAAAACGGCATCGCCTCCGCAAGCTGTTCAATCGCCTTTACGGTTACTGCGTCCGGTTTCGCACAGCTGCCGAAATTAAAAACATTGTAATTATCATCAAGCAAATGTTCTGTAAGCAAGCTTCTTGATTCTTGAATCATTGTGAAATAATCCTGCATTTCCCGCAAACGAAAAAGCCGCATCTCCTCCTGACGAATTAATTCTTCAAGCTCCAACGCATGCTCCTCAACCCAGCTGCTGATCTGCGTCAGTCCCTTCTGTTTAGCTGCCAAGGACTCCTGAACACTCATATCAAAGCTCCTCAGCATCTGAGCATGATAAATATTCAACGCATCAAGATCAGTAAAATCACGATAATTATTCGCTTCGCAGCGGCCGCCCTTAATTAAACCAATGCGGTCATAATAACGCACCTTGCTGCTGCCGATACCTAAACGTTTTGAAAAATCATTCACTTTCATAACCAGCACTCCTTATCCTTATATAATGATCCTAATACCCCATTTGTTGTTCATGCTGATTTTTCCTTAATCTCGCATATGTCATACATGATTTCAAAAACATACCGCTATACACAGGAAAAAGCAAATAACGAGCATAAATGGAATATCAAACATTTTCTTACTATAATATTGTCGTATCCACACACATAAAAGCAGCACCCAGGATTAAGAAAATCAAATTCATCCGCAGTCCTAGAAACGGTTCAATATGTTTGATAAAAGAAAGCCTAAATAATTCTGTCATACATCTAAAGATAAAAGCATTGCATAAAAGAAATAAAATAAGCCGTGATCTCGCCATATAATTTCTTTTTCATCATTTACACCTCAGCAATCATAATTAAAGATCATTTAATATTTTAACATATTATGTGAAGAAATCGGCATGAATATATGTGATTACCGAAGTTACTATTTTCACTCAATTGCATTTTAATAGCATGATTCCATGGCTTATTCGCGATATCTATAAAGCTAAAACTTGTTTCTTTCATGAAATTAAGGATTAAAATAAATGGCACCCTAATTTTAATTGGCAAAAATCAGTAAATGAAAGCTGAGAAAAAGTGATCCTCAGCTGCGTATTTTTTATATGTATTTCTTAGAAATTATTTCATGGACAACAATCCATAATTTTTACGATGAATATTTACGATATGCGATTGATCCGCTGTATCAAAGCGTTTCAATAAAGGTTCGATATCTTCATATTGCTGTTTAAAATCCATTTCAGCGCCATAAAGCGGAATCAGACGGTAAAAATGAACCAGTTTTTTATTTTTCATTCTTAAAACAGCCTCTTTCCCGTTTTCATCCATTGCGTTGATCAAGCCAACACCTTCAAACTGATTGTTATCCGATAAGGTTTCATGATTTTCACCAGCCGCTATCGTGTGCCCATAACCCAGCCAAGTATCTGAATCAATTGGCAGGCGCGCCAAGATTTTCAGCCAGCGAATCGGCCAGTAATTATTTTCATCATCATCCTGAACAAGCCAATCCGGCGGCAAATCAATCATCAGTTCGGCATAATATAATTCATATTCATCGAGGGCTGAAGGAACATTCATGCGATGTGCCCCCATTCCCATCGTGATCAGTCGATAATAATTTCTATCAGCGCTTGGTGGAATAATTGCTATATCGACATGAATATCCGGTGATACAAGCTCATGAAAGACTTGGTCAAATTCGCCAAAATGCTGATTGATATAAGCTTCCAATTCGTTTACTTCAGCTTCTGTATACAGCTGCGTATCGATTTGAGGCGCTGCCTTTTTGAATCGTTTAAATAATCCCATACTTTTTCCTCCGCTTTCTTATCTTTATAATTCGATTACTATCTGTTGGTTAAACTGTGTCAGCAAGCTCACTTGCTTTTGAATCACTGCTTGAAGCGCCGGGGTATCGTGAATATTGGGTTCAAACCAGATGTGACGAACTGTAAGCTCTTGTTTTGCTTTATCATATACCGCTTCAATACGGCCAACAAAATCAATACCGTAAAGAATTGGCAGGACATAATAGCCATATTTGCGATCCGTCTGAGGTGTGTAGATTTCCCATTTATAATTAAAATCAAACAGTGCATGAATCAGCTTGCGATCCCACAGCAGATTATCCAAAGGCGCAATAAATTCACAGCGTTTTCGCAAACGCGGTGACTTCAGCACATATTCAATCAAATCAGCATCCTCAGCCCCGCAGTAGCAAGTCTCCATATTCTGAATTCGCAGTTCAATCAATTGATCTTCTTTTAGAAGTTCATTAAAGATCTGACTGCGTTCAAGTGCCTTTAAGCCATAAATTCCAAGCCAAGCATCACTGGCCCGATTCCACATCATTCCCACAGAATAGATCCGCCGCAGCACCAGCCATTTATGACGCTCATACTCGGAATTAAATGGAGCATGTTCACTAAGCAATGACATCGGCAGACAGCGACTGCTTAAATCATAGTATTTCAGAATGCCCCGCTTATGATGAATACAAAGATCACCGATAAAATACAGATGTTCGAGGGCCGCTCTGGCCAGTGATGTCTTACTCCAATACCAGTCAACCTTTTCATTCATCTTTAAATCATTGGCACAAACAGCTCCCCGCCGATCAATTTCAGCTTTTATTTTATCACATGCTTCTAAAATCTCAGGCTGCGCATAATTTTTTTCCCGATGCCGCTGACGCTCAGAATAGAAATAGTTCCAGTCCTCAGTTAAAAAGATAGCCAGATTTTTATCAAAATAATCAATTAACTTGCGTTCTTTATAAAGCAAATCATAAAGCATCTGTTTTTTATAACCCTTGATTCTTGATAACAAAACTAATTCAGGGCTGCGTCCGCAGACATCAATCGGATCATATTGTATGCAGCCAGCTTGTTTGATAAAATCTATAATCCCATCTTTGCCTTTAAATCGGTAAGCGCCGATCAGACCGTGCTTTAATAACAAAAAAGTGCGGGCCTGCTGTTTGGTTAATGTATATGATTTCATAAATGCCTCCTGCGTAAACCTGACTTAATGGCATTGTAGCATACCCTTAATTGATTGTCATCCAACTTTCCATAAAAGAAAAACACTTCCGAATGAGAAGTGTTCATTGGTTATTGATGAAAACGCGTATAAGGATCATTAAAGATCAAAGGCTTTTCATTGGGATCATAGACAACGCTTAAAACAACTTCTGCCTTGCCATCATGATATGCCTTCAACAGCTCCGGCTGTTCAGCCAGTACAGCATGCAGCCATTCAGGACTCAAACGCTCTCCAAAAGGTGTTTTTTCAAATTGAATACGGCCGGTTTCTGAGTAGCGGACATCTGAAAACAGATAATGTTTTTCATTGTTTTCTTCCTTTTGATAAATTGCATCTATGCCCAATCGATCGGCCCTATCACAGCGTTGATCAAGATCGATCTTCTTTTCATTGATATAAGTCTGATCGATGCAGACAATATGTATCCCTGCCTTACCGGCTGTTTGAATCAATGCCGGTATGGCATTGGCAGGTGCGATTCCGGCTACAAAAACATCATCAAATTCAGGAGCAATCTGAAACAGGCGTACATCGCTGTCTGCCAGCTGCAAACCGATGCGGGCCAGAATTGCCTGTGTATCATAAGGCGCTAACGCATCTAAATCGAGCTTGCGGTATTCAGCTTCCGGCAGACCGCAGCGAGCCAGCGCATAAACGCACAGACCCGCTGTTGCTTTCCAGTCAATCGTGGCAACATAACCAGCGCGCTCCAAAAAAAGCTGATACAAGCCAACAAACATAGTTGCACCGGCATAAGCAAAGCATGGCTTAAATTCAGGGTGGTTGTCAAGAAAAACAGTATAATTCATTTGGCATTCCATCAAGAGCTCAGCCGCATTATCCTGAATGCCATTAAATAATTGAAAGGCTTCCTGATAAACTTCTAGTTTCTTTGTTACTTCATTTTGATCCATGATTTTACCTCCAGTGTCAACAACTGGTTTAAGTTTATCACAGCTAAACCTTTGTTTCAATCTAAAACCCTTACAGCAAAAGACTTAGTCCCTGAAAAAGCAGCAGGCAGACAACATATGGCACAACCAGCATGATAACGATCGAACGCAGCAGCAGCTTCCAGCCATATTCCCGGTATAATGCATTCAATGCCATGATACAAGGTATTGTCAGACATATATAAACCATAAAGCTAAAGGCTCTAAGCGGTGCATAACGATCGGTGAATAGTTGCTGAACCGATGTATTCAGCGCCTTATCCTCAGCCTGCTTTTCAACCGTAAACAACTGCATTGTACTTTCTTTCACGGCATTCAGCAGCAACTTACCCTGTTCCTTCAAATCACGGCTAAGTTCAGGTTCGGTACTTTCAGGCTCTTCTTCCAGCAGGCATTGCGACAAAAAGCCTACCACACTTTCCTTGGCGCTGATTCCCGCCGGCAAGGAAGCGACTGCTTCCCAGCTGGTGCCAAAACCAAGCGGTTCAAACAATACAGCTGCATGACGGGAGAAGTCTGCGATGTAGGAGGTTCTCACATCACCGTTAGGAAAATAGCTAAACGCCCATAGCAGCATCATCGTCAATAAGACAGCCGTAAATGCTTTATGGATAAAGCTTTTTACTTCCCGCACCACCTTTTGCAGCAATACCGATAAGCGCGGCAGACGATAAACGGGCAGTTCAAGTAAAAAAATTGTCGTTTCCTGATGACCTTTAAAATGCGCTACCACAAGCGCCAAAATCAATGCCATTAAAATGCCGAAGCCAATTACTGTTATAATGGCTGCACCTGTATGATCAGGAAAAAATGCCGATGCAAATAGCATATATACAGGCAGTCTGGCACTGCAGCTCATAAAAGGTATCAGCGTCGCACACAATTCCTTCTGTTTTTGATTATCCAGTGTTCTTGTCGCATAAATTGCCGGCACATTACAGCCAAAACCAATCAGCAATGTCAAAAAGGCTTTGCCGGAAAGATGAAAGGCCCGCATGGCTTTATCTAAAAGAAAAGCTACTCTGGCCATATATCCGCTTTCCTCCAAAATACCGAGGAAGAAAAACAATAAGGCCATCAGCGGCAGAAAGGATAAAACTCCGCCCACGCCGCCAAGCACACCGCTGATTATCAAGTCGAGAATTGAAGCAGGCAGAAAATCTAAATAGAAGCGAATATAATTGGCGAGAAATTCAGTAAAAAACTGGTTTATAAAATCAATATAGGGACGTGAACCATTGAAAACAATCATTAACAGCAAAACAAAGAATAAAATCAGCAGAGGATAGGACAGCCAGCGATTCAACAGCACCGCATCAATTTTATGTGTCATGTGATAACGTTTCTCATCACGCTGACTCACATAACGCATACAGGAAGCAACAGCGTCGATCTGATTTTTCTCTAGCCGTTCCATCGTCATTTGATTCAAGCTTTCAAGTTTCAGTCCCTGATCGGTCAGCTGTTTCAAAACTTGTGCCTTGCCTTCAAAACACGCATAAACAGATTGAGCTACCTGACGATCATCCAGCTTTGGCATCGCTTGATGAATTAAATCAAACAAGTAAACAAAATAATGGTCACTTTCCGCATCCAATAAAGGGTGGTAAAAGGACTGATTCTGACACGCCTGTTGGATCAGCTTCATCAACGGTTCACGCTGATGATCAAAAGCGCTGCCGGCATAGATTGGCAAACCTAAGCGATGACTGATTGCCGGCTGATCAATTACAATATTCTGCTTCTTTACCTCATCCATAAAATTAAATAATAAAACCATACTGATATTCAGCTCTCTAAGCTTTACAGTCAGCATCAGATTGCGGGAAAGATTGCTGGCATCAACAACATTTACAATGCAGTCTATCTTTTCTTCCGCAAGAAAGCGGCTGGTTACCGCTTCCTCATTGGTCTGTTCATCAAGGCTGTAAACTCCGGGCAGATCAATCAGATGATAGCTGTTACCGGCAAAATCAATCACAGCCTCTTTGCGTTCAATGGTTACACCCGGCCAGTTACCCACTTGAAAATGCGCATTGCTGAGGGCATTGATCCACGCGCTCTTACCCACGTTGGGATTACCTACAAAGGCAACGGTATAATTCATGATAGAATCACTTCAATTCTTTTTGCGTCTTGTTCACGCATGCAGATTTCATTTCCGTTGACAGAAAAAAGATAGGGATCTTTAAAGGGAGCTTTCTTAATTAACGTAATGCTGACACCCTCATAGATTCCCATATTAAAACAGCGGCGGCGATCACTAAGCTTGAAATGAAGTTTACTGATCATTGCCCGCTGATTGATTTTTAATTCGGAAGCTGTCATTTTTATCACCAGCTTTATTCTAATGAATACTTTTCATGAAAATGATAGAATTTTGTCAGAAAATAATTTTTTTCTTTTCATTCTTCAAAAACTGTTTATAATGATTATATCGGAGGTATCGTTATGAAACAAATAGAAAAAGCCAAAGCATTGCTTATCACCCGCAATCCAAATGATCCGGAATTTCTGCAAGCTGTTGAAGAAGTGCTGGAATCATTGGAATTAGTCGAAGAAAAACGCCCCGAGCTATTAAAAGATAGCTTGCTGGAACGCTTAATAGAACCTGAACGTCAGATATTGTTTAGGGTTCCTTGGGTAGATGATCAAGGAAACGTGCAGGTTAACCGCGGATTCCGTGTGCAGTTTAATTCTGCTATTGGACCCTATAAAGGCGGTTTGCGCTTTCATCCATCGGTGAATTTAAGCATTATCAAATTCCTTGGTTTTGAACAGATTTTCAAAAATGCTCTCACTACCCTGCCAATCGGCGGCGGCAAAGGCGGCAGTGATTTTGATCCTAAAGGTAAATCAGACGGTGAAGTAATGCGCTTCTGTCAGAGCTTCATGAGCGAATTATATCGTCATATTGGACCGGATACAGATGTTCCTGCCGGTGATATCGGCGTCGGAGCAAGAGAAATCGGTTATCTGTTTGGGCAGTATAAGCGTATCCGAAATGAATTTACCGGTACATTAACCGGTAAAGGTTTAAAATGGGGCGGTTCATTGGCTCGTACTCAAGCTACCGGTTATGGCTTGTGCTATTTCGTCGATGCAATGCTGAAACAAAACGGCAAAAGTTTTGAAGGTAAGACGGTACTCGTATCAGGCAGCGGCAATGTTGCAATCTATGCGTGTGAAAAAGCTGCACAGTTAGGCGCTAAGGTGGTTGCTATGTCTGACTCAAACGGTGTGATTCATGATGCTGATGGTATTGACTTAACCTTGGTAAAGAATATAAAAGAGGTTCGCCGCGGACGGATTAAAGAATATTTAGAAACTCATCCGAATGCAGAATATTTGGAGGGCTGTGCAGCAATTTGGACAATACCTTGTGATATTGCTCTGCCATGTGCTACCCAGAATGAACTGAATAAGGAAAGTGCTGAGATATTGATTAAAAATGGCTGTTTTGCAGTTGCGGAGGGGGCAAATATGCCAACAACACCTGATGCGATTCACCTGCTTCAGTCAAAGGGCGTGCTTTATGCGCCAGGTAAGGCCAGCAATGCCGGCGGTGTTGCCTGCTCTGGTTTAGAAATGTCACAGAATTCCATGCGTTACAGCTGGACCTTTGAAGAGGTTGACGACAAACTTAAATCAATCATGACTTCAATCTTTAAGACAGTTGATGAAACAGCTCGTGAGTTTGGCGCTGAAGGTAATTATGTTGCCGGCGCCAATATTGCAGGTTTCGTAAAGGTTGCGGAATCCATGCAGGCACAAGGTATCGTATAATATTCAAAGTAAGACATGTGAAGGCATGTCTTTTTTAAATCAATAAGCTAGAATGTGAAGCAAAATGAATTTTCTAGTGATCCGCACTCAAAAATCGAAATAAACATTTTATGGGGTAATATTTTGCTGTCAGTTGAATGACTCATTTATTAAATCAATACTATAAACGATATATCATTATGAAGTATATTTAGTATAAAAATACTTTCACCTTGATGTATTTTTATTTACTTATATTTATCTATTAAACTTAAATAAAACATGTAAAACTGTGTTTATGCAACAAATCATTGACCTTCTTATATGTGAAACATATAATATGTAATATACATATAAAGGAGGTTCACTATGGATTTTTTATCCTATCATACAATGATTGAAACATTAAGCCGTCAGATCAATGAATCTCAGCAGGAATTATTAAATCCTTATCTGGGGAAATATAACCTGACCTTTCTTCAATTTCAATTATTACGTCAAGTTCAGCAAGTTCGACAAATTACCGTGGGAAAGCTTGCTAAAGTCATGGCATTGGATGCTGGCAATGTGTCCGCCTATTGTAAAAAATTAGAACAAAAGGCACTGTTAAAAAAAGTTCGCAGTATCAATGATGAACGTGTCGTTCAGTTGGCCTTGACCGAGAAAAGTGCTGCTATCATTAATTCTATTGATACATTGATGCTAAAACGGTGTCAGATGTCATGGGAAGCATTCAGCCAAGAAGATCAAAGCTATGTACTAAAAGGATTACAGCTATTGAATCAATTTTTCGATAACGTTCTGAAAGAAGGTGAAGTTCTTGAATAATTTCTTAAATTATTTTCTATATTTTTTCATTTACAGTTTTGGGGGTTGGATTTGTGAGTGTATCTATTGCTCAATTCCAGCCAAAAAATTTATTAACCGCGGCTTCTTATACGGCCCTTATTGTCCAATCTACGGATTCGGCGCTTTGATAGTCACTTTACTTTTGGACGGATATCTGAATAATCCTGTATTAGTGTTCTTTCTTGGCATGCTCCTGACCAGTCTGCTCGAATATGTTACAAGCTTTGTAATGGAAAAGCTATTTAATAAAAAATGGTGGGATTATTCACATTATAAGTTTAATATTAACGGTCGTGTATGTTTACTAAACTCAGCCTTATTCGGGATTATGTCTTTGTTTGTGATCTATGTTCTGCATCCCGAAGTGAGTGATTTAATCAATTTAATTCCACTGCATTATCAGGCATGGGTTTCACTCATTCTGTTCTTCTTATTCGCCTATGATCTGTTTAATACAATTAAGGCTCAGCTGCGCAAGAACAAAGATATTGCAGAGATTGAAGATTGTCTTTTGGAATTGCGGCAGGCTATCCATGATTTCAGCTATAATGACGAAGAACCGCTTTCTGTGCAGCTTCAAGCCATGTTTGACAGTACAGATGCAGATGAACGTTTAAAGCAAGTATTGGAACGTGTTAATGCTAAATTTAAAGCAATGCAGGCACATCAGCCTTATACCGAACTGCGTCTGAGCAAGGCATTCCCTAACCAGATTGTCTCTGAGCGTCTGCGCAACATCCGTAATTCAGCTGAAGTAATTAAGAAAAAACTTGAAAAGTGGGGTGAATAATTTTGGATCTTGAAAAACAACGAGCTTTTATAATTCATTTCTTCTATTATGCAATCGTTTTATTTTTAATTTATGTTTTTTTAAGATATGTTATTTATTGGATCATGCCCTTTATAGTCGGATTTACAATTGCATTCATGCTGCAGCCAATGATTCGCACGTTGATAAAAAGAACGCATTTGCCGAATAAATTATGTGCCGTGGTTGTGTTTATACTTTTCTATGCAACTATCGGCGCTTGTGCAGCATACCTTTGCTTTAAGGGGTATGGGTTTGCCAAAGATTTTATCACCCGCATTCCTGATCTGTATCAAACTCAGTTTGAACCATCATTAACTGCTGCGTTTGCCAGTCTTGAGTCAACATTGGGTGATGTACACCCAGATATCTGGGAAGCAGTACAAAATTTACTGATGAATTTCAATGAAACATTATCAAGTATCATCACATCAGCATCTAAAGGATTCTTAAATATGCTGACAAATTTTGCCGGATCCGTCCCTAACGGTGTCATCAGTTTCTTTTTTACAATTTTGTCATCTTTCTTTTTCAGCTTCGATTATCGAAAAATCACAAATTTTCTAATGCGGCAGCTAAACGATAAATCCAAGCATTTGCTATTAAGTATAAAATCATATATTACCGGATCAGCTTCCTCGATGCTGATTGCTTATATGAAGCTGATGCTGCTTACTTTTATTGAATTAACTATTGGTTTAAGTCTGCTTAAGATTGATAACGCGATTATTATTGCATTCTTAATCGCACTCTTTGATTTATTACCAGTATTCGGTACAGGCGGCATCATGATTCCATGGATCATATATGTATTCTTCGTAAAGCAAACAAAGCTTGCGGTGGGATTATTAATTATTTATCTGATCATTACTTTGATTCGTAATGTGGTAGAGCCAAAAATTGTAGGCAAACAGTTAGGCATGCATCCACTGCTGATGCTGTTATGTATGTACTTAGGTGCTCGTTTATTTGGCTTTCTCGGTATTTTCCTGATGCCAATGCTGCTGATTATCGTAATAAATCTTAATGATAATGGATTGATTCATTTGTATAAATAAATATATCTGAAAGTATTCTGCAACAGAAAAACAGACTATAATTTCACTAAATATTTATCGTTATACAATATTTATTAACCATAGAAATCATCCTAACTACGTATTCACACCTGTTTTTCATGAATTTCTCATAAGCAAAAAGTATCTTTAACTGCAAGATCACACCTGTACTTAAAGATGCTTTTTTTATCAAAAAAAGACTACACCCTTATCAGAAATTATATTTCTTTAAAGTCATAGTCTAATTAATTTACTTACTCATTCCCATGCTTCTTAAGATAAGCGAAATAATCATCGGTGACAATCATTTCACCAAATTTAATATTATCTGAAACAATTCGATTCATTTCATCAATGTTTGTCAAACCGCTCTCATCAGTAAATACAACTTCCCCATCTTTATAATAAGTATGACCATCATACCATGAATAATCTTTAAAATAAGCGTAGCCGCGGTAACGATCATCAAAGATATCATAGCCGACATACGTATTGCCATAATCAAGACCTAACAAATTAGCTACTGTCGGCAGAATATCAATCGTCGAATTAGCCTTTGCTACTTCCTGTGCTAATTCTTCACTGCCATAGTTATAAACAAAGAACGGCACCTTATCGACCAGCGGAGAACCAGCGGCTTCTGTATAAGCCTGCAATGCCTCAGTATCACTGTATCCATAAGTATAATGATCGGTATACCCTATGATTACTGTATCCTCCAGCAAGCCATCTTCATTCAGTCTTTCCAGCAGCTCCTTAAAGAAATTATCAGTGATCTTTGCCTGCATATAAATACAGTTGGTCTCGTCATTCATATCATAATCCCAAAGCTCCGGTTCATTTTCAACCTGATAAGCGCACATATCCGCATATGTACTATAAGGCAGATGCGCTGAATAAGTTATAATAAAATCAAAAAACTTCTCACCCTCAGTCAGCTTGCCGTAAATCTCCTCATTCTGAGTCATAATGGTATCAATCGACGCCGCAGTATAATCACCGCCCAATAAATCAGTAAATGATACATATTCATCATATCCAAAATTCTTATGCATAATCGCTCGATTATAAAATTCAGGCACATTATAATGGAATGATTTCACAGAATAACCGGCATTCTTAAATAAATTAGGCAAGCTTTGTGAGAACGTATTCTTACTGAATGAATAAGCCGCATTACCGCCATTGGGTGAGTAAGTGCCGGTATTGGCCGCGAATTCAGAATTGAACGTTGCCCCTGATGAAAAGATTGGTGCATAATGATCGGTAAAGTTCAGTCCATTGGTCATCATATATTCAATGGTCGGTGTATACTTGTCAGAAATCAGCCAGTCATCCATGCTCTCCATCAGCACTAAAATAACATTCTTATCCTTAAAGATGCCTGTCATATCATTTGATTCAATTTCCGGCTTTGCATCTAAATATTCATTGATTGAATCATAATCAGCCTGATCCACCGAATTTGTTTTGATATATGTCATATAAAAATCACGATTGATATATTCATAGAAACCGGATACCTGCATCATCCATGACTGATTTGAGAATTGATCATAAACATTACGCGGATCTCGCCATGAATCCCATCGTGCTTCAGTCTGTTGGATTCCTATCATATCCGGAATTGTACTGTAAAATATCAGCATAAAACCAAATATGATTGAATGAACGCTCAGCGAAAACAATGTATTCTTCTTTTTAGGAAAGAAAACCAACGCAAACACCATACAGATTAATCCGGTCAGCAAGATTGAAAGCAGCCGGTTATCGATCAGGCCAAACACAAAGCTTAGATAATCACTGCCTTCTCCTGCCATCGCCAAATCATTAAACCAAATAAAGCTTTGGAATAATTGATAATAGATGTATTGGGCACAGCCATATAATGTAAATACCACCGCTATTATAAAATAAACAATACGGCCGATTTTGCGCGGTAATGAATATACCAGCAGAATTAAAAAGCAACACCAGCATACAGTAAAAAGCATTGGCGCTAAATGACGAATATCATAAAAGCCGATATCCGAAGTATAATAACGCAAAATGATATCTGTGCTGAAAAAACCAACAAACATAAAAAGCATTGGCAGCAGCCACTGTATCAGCGCTGTTAATTTATTAAATATGAATAAGCATTTCGAACGCATAAAACACCCTCTAACTTTATAATACCTGACGGAATTTTAACAAATCCTTGTGAAAATCAGGTGAATAGTTTATAAAAAAACAATGCAAATCGCATTGCTTATTATAACACAATTAATCCTTTTGAATAAAGTCTCTTATAGCATTTACTACATTTTCTGTCGTTGAAATATATGGATTTGGTGTAAATTCATCGAGTTTAGCAAGAATTTCATAAATTTTACTGAAATCATTACAGCTGATCAGATACCCCTGTCTGGCAAACTCTTCCTGAATCTGTAACTGATGATCATTTGTATGCTCACCATATTTAGCCAGTCTTGCACATGAAATGACCTTCTTCCCTTTCTTTAATGCGGAAAGAATGGAACCGACACCGGCATGCGTAATAACAGCATCAGCCTCATTGATCAGCCGGTCAAACTCATCGATCGGCAATAAATCAAACAGCTTCATCGAATCGGTATCAAGCTTAGTACAGCCTGCCTGAACGATCAATTCATCATTGATCAGATTGTTTTTTTTCTGTTCATCCAAAGCTTTCAAAAGCCGTGTAAAGGGTTTATCCTGAGTTCCAAGTATCACTAAAATCATCAATAAACACCTCCAACATAAATTGCCTTTGGATAGCATTCCAACATGCTTTCCCACTGTACTAAAAACAGATCAGCAATGGGATAAACTAATTTTCCGGATAATGACTTAGTCTTAATATTAGCAAAAGTCTCAAGATAGATGATCTTGCTGCCAAACAGCTTCCCGATATAACACATTGGCACCGCTGTATGAGCGCCAGTGCTGACAATGAATTCAGGACGCAGCTTGAGCCAAAAGCAGAAACTTTTTAAAATATTATACGGAAATTTAAAGCAATAGGCCAAGAAATGATCCTTGCTGCCATAAACCAGATAATCTACACGGCCTGGATACAGCTCCTTTAACTTCATATTGCTCTTTGTCTTCTCGGTAATTAAATGGAAATCCGTATCATTAAACAAAGCCTTCAGCTGCAGCAATTCATTTAAATGACCGCCGGTGCTGGAAATAAATAAAACCTTGTGTTTCATAACCTTTACCCCAGTTTATTGACTGTCTTATAATAGACCAGATTGGCAGTCAATCGATTAAATGTCAGCAGATACAGGCCTTTAAGACCGGCACCCTTAAAATATTTATTTTTCTTATAATCAGGAAAGCGTTCATGTATCATTGACATCGCTTTATCTACAGCTTGATCAAACAGCTTCTTATCGGAATAATTAGCTGCCCGCTTAATGAAGGTCGCATACAAATACCTGACACAGCTGAATTCTAATTCATCATGATAGCTTGCCATCAAGCCCAGCTTTTCATAGTCAGAAAGAATATGCTGCCAATTCTTAATGTAATCAAACAGCCGCTCATCATAAGTATAGGTAATGGCACCTGAATGCTGAACATATTGATTAAAAGGTTCCTTCACGGTTCCAATTGACTTTATATAGGGATACAGCCGATAAATGAATTCCATATCCTCATACCAGACACCCTTGGTAAAACGCACGCCATGGTCAAACAAACGGCGATGATAAATTTTATTCCAAGGTGCGGGATAAATACGTGTCATACTTTCCTTGATTGCTTCAAAATCATGCAGATCGCTTTCGATATGACTGGATACCGTTTTTGTCTTGCCATCCTCAAAAATGTAATTCATGTCGCAGCAAACTAAATCAAAATCTTCACTTTCAGCCTTTTGAATCATCTTTTCAAACATATCCTCACGGATATAATCATCACTGTCAATAAAACTGATATATTCGCCGCTGGCAATCTTCAGCCCGGCATTGCGGGCATCCGATATACCGCCGTTGGGCTTCTTGATACAAGTAATACAAGAATGCACCTGCATATACTCATCAATAATCACCTGTGATTGATCAGGACTTGCATCGTTCACAAGTATGATTTCATAATCAGTAAATGACTGTGCTAAAATTGAATCCAGACATTTTCTTAAATAACGTTCAGTATTGTAAACCGGTACGATAACACTTAATTTCATAACTCCTCCTATCCGCGCAGCTTAATTAACAGCTTTGCAAAGGTAAAATGCCCTTTCATCAGACTTTCACAATATAATTTGAAAGCAAATGGCTTTGCTTGATAATAGACATTATTCTGCCACTTAGGAAAATTGCTTTTAAGGGTGTTTAAACATTCATTAAATTCAGTATATTTATTAAATGCCAGAAAACGATAGGATGCGATATAACAGAGCTGATAGATTGACAGATACTCAATTTCGGTCAGATAGGCACTGTCTTGAAAAGCATCAATAGTCCGCTGCATCGCCTGAATGATTTCCAAAGTACGGACAGAAAAGGTACTTTTAGATGTGATGGAATCATTCCGCTGGCGATAATTAACTAATGGTTTTTGATAATGGATAATATTCTTACAAACCTTAACATAGGAAGGGGTTGTCGCAATATCTTCATACCAGATTCTGGCTGGAAACAGCGTCTGATTGGCTTCATAGCATGAACGCCGAATCAGCTTATTCCAAGCGCATGGATTGGCTAATAAGTATGTTTCAGAAGTCATTGCATCAAATTCTCTGGGCAGTGCGCAACGTTTTTCTCTATGATCCTCACTATAATATTCAAAGTAATCAAAATTAACCAGATCGGCTTGTTTGGCATCCGCATATTCAATCAATTCGGACAGCACATCAGGCTCATAAAAATCATCGCTGTCAAGAAAGGCAAGATACTCACCCTGTGCCTTAGCAGCACCGCTGTTGCGGGCATCCCCCAATCCTCCATTTTGTTTATCAACGAGAATGAATAATTCAGGATACTTACCGACATATTCTTCCAGAATTAACTTTGAGCCATCGGTTGAGCCATCATTCACCACGATTACTTCCAAATCAACATTCTTTTGCGCCAAGACTGAATCCAAACATTCACGCAGATAGGCTTCTACATTATATACCGGTATCACCAGACTTAGCTTTTTCATCCATTGTTCTCCTTTAATTCATCAAACAGTTCAAGCCACTGCTGATAGATGGCTGACATATGAAATTGCTTCGCAAATTTCTTACTGGCACTGCCGAGTTTAAGACGCAGTGCTTCATCAATCATAATTTGAGCCATAGCTTTTTTATAAGCCTCAGCATCATTTTGAGCAATTAAAAAACCGGTTTCACCATCGATGATTTCTTCCTTCGCAGCTTCACCAAAATCAAAAGCCAGACAAGGTACACCACATTCATTTGCTTCCAGCACGACTAAGGCAAAACCTTCATACTCAGATGTCAGCAATAACAATGAACTATTCAGATACGCCGACTTAGGGTCAGCGGTAGGTCCCAGATAATGAATATGTGAATTGCGCTGCATTACTGCCTTAACTTCATCACTTAATTCACCCATGCCTACCAAATCGAGCTCCCAGTAATTAATTTTATATTCACGGATCGTTTCATCAAACAGCTTGACCAATAAATCAACACGCTTCTCTGATGAAAAGCGTCCGATAAACAACGCATGATTGCTCATGCAAGAACTTTCTTCTAATGATTCGAAATTAATCGGATTATAGATATAGGAAGAATTCGATAAACCAGCAGCTTTCGCCCTTTTACAAGTCGCGTCACTCAACCAAAGCAGTCGGCCGGCACGATCATTAAACTTTTTAAAAAACGGCAGCTGGGTACGGTGCGCTTCGACCTGATTAAACGTTGTATGATAGTGATTGATCGTCTTTTTCAAATAGGCCGTCGGTACCGCTTCTAAGCATTCATAATGTGAACAGATAATAAAGTCAGGATCTATTTTGCCGATTTCCAGCTTACATTTTTCGAAGTCCAATTTCAGGGAAAGATCAAAATGACGGCGATCTTTAATCTGTCTCATTCCCCGTAATAAATGTCCTCCCTTAAACATTTTTAGCGCATCGCTTAACAGCGGTGTATCCCATATTTCATCAGCATTAATCACGAGTTTTTTGGCCGTGTTGGGATATGGCAGCAAATCGCTGCGGCCGCTGGAACGTATAGATACGAAAAAGACTTCATGACCTTCATGAAGAAATTTTCTTGCCAGCGAGCAGTTAACCATAAAAGAGCCGCCCATGGCATCATAAACATTTTGGAGAAACAATAGTTTCATGCTATCCCTCCCGCTTTGTATTCAATAAAAGCATTGCCCCATAATATGCCATGAAAATCATATTCAACAGCTTGCCAAAGGTATGCCCGGCAATATAAGCTGTCACAAAATAAGCACAGAGCGCCACGCCAAGCGCCAGATTCAATCCATTAGCATGATGCTTCATGTCTTTTAGAATTCGAATTAAGGCTAACAGAACAACACCGATAAACGGCAGTATCAGCAGCACTACACCGCCGATACCAAAAATGTAATATTCAAAGACATAATCTCTTTCCGTATAAGGAACACCGGATGTATATCCGATACCTAAATACTTATCCATCGGATTATCATTTTTAGCGATGATATCATTAATCATAAACGTTTTAAAATTACGGTTATCACGGTTCAAACGACGGTCACGAGTGATGACCTTCACCCAGAATTCGAGATTATCCGCTACTGGATATTGTTCAAGATATTCACCGTTAACATAATAGAACCAATATTCATGATTGATGTAGTTAACCATTTCATTATCACTCATCGGCGGCAATTCTTCTTTTTCCTCACGATCCGGATTCAAATCGAGATATTTCATATAGTCAATTCTTAGTTTAGAAGGTGATTTCGTATATAAGCCAAAAGAAGCAACCAGCACCACAACTAATAAGGGCAATACCTTTTTATTCTTGATTTTTTCAAATTTCAGCAGATGCAGCACTAATGTACCAACAATCATTACCGCTAAGATGATCAATGTACCCTGAGCGGCAGTTTTCGTGCCAATCATCAGCATTGCCAATGACTGCAGAATCACTAAGCCAAAATTCTTCCAATTAAACTTTGCGATGCATTCCGCAACAATCAACGGCATCATCGCAAACATCAATGAGCTGATCTGATTGGCTGAATAAAAGAAGCCTCGGGATGAGTACAGCTCAAACTCTGAATCGGCATGCAGAGAACTCCATGAAAAGATACCGCCTAAAATGCGTTCATTTTCAGTGCTGTAAGAGACTAAGGAGATGCCGGTAACATTGGTGATCACGATCACCGCTGACAGGATCAATGATACCGTCTTGATCGCATTCATAAATGAATTGTTATCCATGCCTAAAGTAAATATTGAAATCATCAACGTGATTGGCATGACATAGGCACGCATAATATAATAGACATCGCGCAGCCAGCTCTTATCCTTTGCTAATTCAGGAATTATAGAAGCATCAAATTTACCGGTATTTATGACATGCAATACCAAATAAACAGCCAGTACAGCAAAATAAGCGCCATACATCAGCAGATGTTTTTTATCCTTAGCTTCAATCAAATGAAGCAGCGCCATAAGGACAGCAAAGCCAATTAAACCGATATTGATCAGTTCTTCAATTGCAAAACCGGCAATACTGATGCTATCCTGAAAAAAAGTACGATATATATCTAACAGCGGCTGAAGTATCAGCACAAACATTAGATATTTCTCAAATTTAAGATTATTCAGCTTCTTAATCATTCACTTCACTCCTAATTTTCTGTTTTGAGGCTACCAGTTTTTTCACCAGCTTTGCCTGATGCTTATAAAATAACCAACCGATCAGCCGTTCCTTTTTTGAACGCTGAACAACATACGGATTCTTATGCCACTGAGGAAAATACCGCTTCATTAAGTCAGCAATCTCATCGATTACTTCTAAATGATCATGTTCAAGAAAATAGCGGCTGCTGTTTTGCAGCATATGCTCATAGACCACCGCTTCTGCTTCATCATGAAAACGCTGCATATCAAGGCCCTTGATCAATAACTCTGAGGCTTTTAAAATATCCTTGCTTCTTTCACGATAACCGTCACCGCGCATAATCGAACATGCTGACTGCCAATAATGGATATATGGCTTTTTAACATAGGTAATCGCAGTAGCCCAGTTTGCCAGCTGCGGAATCAGCGCATAATCCTCATATATCATCCCCTTTGCAAAATGCAGATGATGATCTGTAAATAATGAACGCTTCATCAGTTTATTCCACGGACAAGGATCACAAAGCACATATTGGGCCGGCGTTAAAGAACCGGCAGGAAAATGATGACCCATGTCAAAATATTCCTGATGTGATCCCCAGTCAAAATAAGCATCATAAAGAAGAATATCACTCTTCGTATCTACCGCCTGCTGCAGCAAGCTTAAATAAGCATCTGCTGCCGCAAAATCATCAGAATCAAGATAGGTGATGTATTCACCTTCAGCTGCATCTAAGGCCGTATTACGGGCTTTAGAAACACCGCCGTTTTGCTGATGGATGACTTTAACACGCTCATACTCAGATAGAATCTGCGCTGTCCGATCCTGACTGCCGTCATCCACCACAATAATCTCAATCTCTTCATTTAGTGAAGGAATCAGTGAGTCAATACAGCGCTTTATGGTAGACTCCGCATTATAAGCCGTAATTAATATGCTCAGCTTCATGCCTTACCCACCCTTCTTTTAATCATATCAAATACACGATTCATAAAAATTGCTTGTCCGCTGATCTTATATACCGCAAAAACAATCACAAAATTCAGCACAAACAGAATACATGAACTGACAAACCAGCTCAGATAACCGCTGAAATCAAAGTAAGGCAGTAAATTCACAAAGCCCAGAGACAGAATAATCATCAACGCTATAAATAACAGATTCTTACCATAGTATGGCATAACTTTTTCATCAAATACTTGATGATAAATGATTCTTGGCTTAATAAAATAATCAGAAATCAGATAAGCGATAAAGGTTGCTATTAATACACCTGGCAAGCCAATGATATTAATCAATGTTAAAGATAAAGTGAGATTGACCGCGCATTCAATAATCGGACACAAACGCGTTTCCTTAAACAGTCCCGCCGCATTGGTATAAGTCGTCAGCGGCATGCGTATTACATAATAAAACAGCTGCAGTACAAAACAAATTGCCATGGCCCAATTCGTATTAAATAAGCCTGGCTGCCAGACATCAATAAACTGATTAATTACTAATACAAGCGGCACACAGACGATGCTTGCAATGAAGAAAGACAGATTATTTAATTCATTAAATACTTCAAATGCCCGCTTTTTATCCCGTGCCAGCAAATCACCGACACCTGCCGTCACACTGTATGTAATCTTGCCGATCATCGTCATTAGATTATCGGTAATGTATTGATAAGCGGTATAGAATGGAACTACCGCCATTCCTAATACAACACCGATGATCATAGAATCAATATTATAAGCAACCATCGTGCCAATCTTATGGATCAGCAGATTCTTTACGTCTCCCAGCATTTCATAATCTTTATTTTCTGCTTTGAAATTAACCTCAGGATAAGCTCTTTTACTTAAAAAATAGATAATGATTGAGGAAGCAATATTGCAGAAAGCTAATAGTAAATACATTTCAATCAAACCATAGCCATTCATCAACAGAATAATTTCCACGATACTCTTAAAAATCATAAAGCTCTGTAAGACCATATTCGTGACATATTTCCGCTGACCTGCCTCAAATAACGATTTATTGACAACCACAAGATATGGAATAACCGAACTGATTAAATAAATCAGAAAGGTTATCTGCATATAACTGTATGTAATCGTTGATCCAGCTTCCCGCTTAAAGAAAAAGAATACAAAGAAGGAAACAACGATGCCAATGATCAGCATCGCCGCACCAATCAAATTAAAAATACGTTTGCCGCCGCTTACAAGGGCGCTGATCTTATCCGTATCACTATCGGCGATGGGTTTATAAAGTCTAAAAATTAAAGCCGAGGCAAGGCCTCCATCCATGATTGAAAGATAGGTCATAATATTCACATAAAGGGTATTCATTCCTGATAATTCCTCGCCTAAATTAACATTGATCAGCTTCAGCTTCAACAAACCGATCAAGGTAATTAAAATCAGCGGAAAGAAATCAGTCAGGAAGTTATAAAGCGCTCTTTTCGTTCGCATGGCTGCTCCTTTCACTTCGGTATGTTTTATAATCCCTTTCTAAATCAACAAGAATATTGCCATGACCGCCGCGCTGTTCCATTGGCGGCAGCTGCATATAATCGCCATAATAGCTGCGCAGACACGCATCATATTCCTTATTGATCATAAACATGGCATCCTCAAAAGGAACTTCGATACTTTGCTCATAGATTGCCTTTGGAAAGCTGACATCATAAATATGGCAGCCATTGCATAAATAATAGTTACATTCCTCCTGCGCATGTGAACGGATTAATTTCTCATAAGCATGATCTCTTACAAAATCACAAAAAGCTCTTGGAAAATATTTCAGCTTATCATTTTCATAAAAATACTTACCCAAATGATATTCATTCAACCGCTTTGATGAAAAGAAAGTTACCAGCTTAGCCAGCCGTGCATCTTTCTTATCCAGCTTTGCATATGGGTATGGCAGCAATGGAAAAATATCAATACAAATTCCATTATGTGTTGGATAATCTACCATATCAGCCATTACGGAGGTCGTATCATTGATTCTTATTTTAGCCCAGCTTGAATAATAATAAGGATCGCTTTTCCAATCCTGATAGAAATATTTCGCGTCTAATTCTTGCGCGCATACTTCTTTAAAACGCAGGTAATCATCCATTTTCATTGATACATCAATATCATCATCCCATGGAATGAATCCTTTGTGACGGATGGCGCCAATGGCGCTGCCCCATGAAAGAAAATACTCGATCTTATGCTTACGGCATAGCCGGTCAATTTCCTTCAGGCATTCCAGCTCTTTCAGCTGCAACGCTCGCAGATCAAAATCACGCATACAATTCTCCTTATAGTAACACTTTAAAAGTGTAATGATGTGTCAAACCCTTATTTATTATATCATGTTTTATTAATTTTACTTAAAAAAACATGAAGCTGCATAAACAAGACTCAATGGTCTAAACTAACTGCGAGGTGCCGCCGATGAAAAAACTACTGATAGCCTGTCTGCTGCTGACGCAGCTAAATACTCAAAAGCCAACACATGAAGCCGTCATATTTAATGTTAAAACAGATACCTTCTACCTTGTAGAATATACCGATTCATTAGATTTAATTCATGTCCGTCATTTGAATGAAAACACTCGCATACCCATCGCCTGTATGAATAACGAAGTAATGCCATTGCGAAAGATCAACTTCTCCGCATCGCCAAAATGTCTGATGAATTCTCTGAACAATGCCTTTCAGCTAAACCTTGACAGCTACGTGGATCTGCAGGATCAATTAGGCATCGAAGATCTGAAGACACTGGCGGCGAATAAAAATCTAGTGGATCTTTTAAAAGCGATTCAGCTGGTAAGAACCAATCTGTCCATCACTACTTTTTATTCCCTTTATGACGCATACACGAAGCTGGATGAATTAACCCTTATTCATGAATATCCGGTGCTGATTAAAAACGCTTCGGATTATCTTCCTTTAAGTAATTTTGCCGAACCTTAAACACTGCATAAAAAGAAAGAAAAACTGTCATATGAATAAAAACGGCTTTAATTAAAAGGCCGTTCAAAGGTTATTACTGTATATAATTTCTCAGGGCGAACTGCCAGCTTGGCATTGATTTTCTCCTGAATTTCACTTTGGGTCAGTTTGCAGCTATATGGCATGACCAAATCAAAGATCATATTGCTGTGGCTGTCACCCAGGACAGCTCTGAAATCATGAATCTGAAGCTCAGGATCTATTTCATAGACTGCCTGCTTCATAAAATCATACAGTTCACTGATATGCGGATTGTCAATAACGATCGGATCTAAGTGAATCACTAAATGGATATTATCCTCATTCAGAAAGTCACGTTCAATATTATCAATCAGATCGTGGCTTTTTAATATGTCTACATTACTTGCCACTTCCGCATGTACACTCGCAAAGCAACGGTTAGGACCGTAATTATGAATCATCAGATCATGGATTCCCAAAATTCCCGGATAGCTTTTCACTTTATTTTCAATATGCTGAACAAAGGTTAATTCAGGCACTGTTCCTAAAAGATTATCCAAGGTCTCCTTTAATATATTAAAGGCCGTAAACATAATAAAACAGGCTACGATAATACCCATAAAACCATCGAGCTGAATATGAAAATAGGTTGAGATAAATAATGATATCAAAACCACGGTTGTAGCCACAGAATCAGAAAGAGAGTCGGCAGCTGTTGCCTGCATTACAGTTGATTCAATTGCTTTGCCGACATCGGAATTAAAAAAATACATCCAGCCTTTCGCAAGAATGGAAAAAATCAAAACTCCAACAGCCAGCCACGAAAAATTAACTGGCTCAGGATTGATGATTTTATCAATCGAGCTTCTAATCATTTCGACTCCCAGAATTAAAATGGACATCGCGACAATCATCGCCGCAATATATTCATAACGTGCATGACCGAACGGATGCTCCTTATCAGCCGGGCGTGAGCTTAACTTGAAGCTGACAAGTGAAATAATTGAATTGCCGGCATCGGATAGATTGTTAATGCCGTCAGCACTGATTGAAACACTGCCAAAAAGCGTACCGATGGCTATTTTGCTTGTACAAAGCACCAAATTAATACCAATACCGATGATACTGCTTAAATTGCCGACCTTAGTTCTGACCTCATTGCTCTTTACTTCCGCGCTGCCCTTTGCACAGTGCTTTAGAACAAAATTTCCTATCATAAAAATCACCTCAGATTGTTTTAATAATATAGCACATTCATAAAGAAAAATAAACCGATTTCTCGGTTTACTTTAACGATACTGCGTAAATAACTCATCCAGCGGTGCGATCGAAGCGTTGCTGCCATAGACCAATAAATAGTCGTTATTCACTAAGGCATTGTATTCTTCATCTACACCGTTGCGGTTAACGGTCACACGTTTATCGGCCATTGCTTTCTGCATCAGCTCATTCATCTGAGCATCTTCAAGATTCATGCGGTAAATGTAAACACGCTCTCCATTGACATCAAACATTCTGCCTTCATGAGCAGCAAAATCCATGTTGTCAATCGGTGTAACATTACCGAAAGTAACACCTGATGATTCAAAGCTGTTCATCATATCCTGAATCGTTTTTGCAGTCTTATCGGCATCATTATTTGATGCGTTATTCTTATTCGCATCATTCTTAGAAGCGTCATTTCCGGATGCATTGTTGGTCGTATTATTGTTATTAGCTGAAGAGTCTTTACGATCAAACCATGAACAGCCGCTCAATGTGAATACAAGCATACTGCTGAGTATAAAAATTAAAGATTTTTGTTTCATAGGTTCATTTCCTCCACCCTTAAGATACCCAGCAATGGTGAACCTTATTCATCAATCTTTTCTATTTTAAAAACATTCAGAATATCGACATCCGGACATGAAAATACACATTCATTATGCGGATTACCGGGAATTTGACCGCCATAACGTAAAATATCTACATAAGGAAAGGCAACATGCATCGCCATGGGACAAAGCTTTCCCCGATCAGTATCGAAATCAAAACTGTCACCGATCTGATGATTATAATGACATTGACCATTACCCAGTTTTTTAATCAGCGTTAAACGAATCTTAGCCCTTGACATGATCAAGCTCCATGATGCGATAGAGATTTTTTTCTACCAGCATGCCCTCGATATGATCATAATCTACCTGCATACTGTCATTAATGCAGTCATAAATAAAATCTGAAGCACTCTGACAGGCCTCCATTAATGAATATCCGCTGAGCAGTTTACTTAAAAGCACGGCAGCAAATACATCACCAGTACCAGGGAAACGTGCATCAATCGGTGTAAATGTTAATTTGAAAGTCTTTTGCGTATGATGATCATACCCAAACATATATCCCTTTGGATCATTCTTCAAAAACACACTGGTAATCACGACTGATTCAGCCCCCATCTCCCTTAGGCGCCGTACCCACTGATTGATTTTTGATTCATC
The DNA here is from genome assembly GCA_000508965.1 of Clostridiales bacterium VE202-08. Classification (GTDB taxonomy): domain Bacteria; phylum Bacillota_I; class Bacilli_A; order Erysipelotrichales; family Erysipelotrichaceae; genus Dielma. The sequence goes on along the minus strand of BAHV02000010.1, from coordinate 633,760 downwards.
AATTTCATTCAAATCCTCACCTAACAATAGAGCCGCTTCTGTCATATTAGGTGTAATTACATGACCGCAGGCAATCAAAGAACGCATGCGATCAACAATATGCGGATCAAGACCGGGATAGAGATGACCGTCATCACCCATTGTAGGATCAACTAAAATTAATGTATTTTGCTGCTGACGCAAATAATTCTCAATCAGCTCAAATTCACCGTCAGAATTTACAAAACCGGTCGCGATTGCGTCAAAATGAAAATCCAGCTGATTCCATACATCGATGGTTTTAACCATCACTTCCTTCAAATCTTCAATATGAAATTTACCATAATCAAGAACATTGCTGACTAAGGCAGTTGGCAGGATGCTGCTCATAATGTTTTGTGAGCATAAAACCGGCATCATCGCTGTCGATGCAACACGGCCATAACCGGCAATATCGTTGATTAAACATACTTTTTTCACACTCATAAATCTACCTCTCCACTTGTTATTTATTGAAACTTGCTAACAAGTATGTTCCTGACAATCATGATCATGATGGTCACAAACCTGTGAAGGATTATCTTTTAATAATCCTTGGGCCAACAGTTCAAGAATCATCGATACTCTGCCCTGACAGCCGCGAATCACTTGAATGCCGGCAGCTGATAAAGCGTCAACGGCTCCCTGACCAATACCGCCGCAGACTAATGTATCAACACCCTGCGCCTGTAACAAACCAACTAATGCTGAATGACCATTGCCCTGCGCATCAAGCAAGCCTTTTGATTGAATCTGACCGTTTTCAATAACTGCCAAAGTAAATGTCTGACATTTTCCAAAATGCTGAAATACTTCTTGATTTTCAGTTGTAACTGCTGCTTTCATTTGATTTCCTCCTCATTTAATGTACGAATCACTCGGCATGGATTCCCCACTGCCAAGGAATTTGGCGGGATACTACTGGTCACTACACTGCCGGCCCCGATTACACAATTATCACCTATGACAACATTAGGCAATACGCTGACACCAGCACCGATCCAAACATTATTGCCAATCGTAATGGGATAGGCATATTCAAGACCGGCATTACGCTCAGCTCTATTCAGCGGGTGATTGGCCGTATATAAACCGACATTAGGTGCAATAAACACATGATCGCCAATTTTAACTTTGGCACCGTCAAGAATGACAAGATTGACATTTGCATAAAAATCATCGCCAATTTCTATATTATAGCCATAATCACAATGAAAGGGTGATTCAATCAAGAAACGCTCACCAAGCTCACCAATCAGTTTTTTAAACAGATGATCCTTTTCTGACAGCTGGCTTGGGCGCAGATGATTGATCTCATACAGCAATTCCTTTGCCGCTGCCCGCTCTTTCAGCAATTCTTCGTCAAAATTAGCATCATAAAGCATTCCCGCCTGAGCTTTCGCTTTTTCTCTCATAAGTACCTCGCTTTTAAACCCTTCTTATTCTAGCATTGAAATGAAGAAAAAGAAAGCCAGAACAAGTGCCGGCTTTGTATTACTCTACTAATTGAATAATTGATCGTTGATATCCTTGATTGTAATTTTCGCAAGCATATTCAGGCATTGCTCATTCAGCTGATCATAGATATTATCCATAACCTTGGCCATCCCCGATGCTACCTGACATTCCATTGAAGGATCACCGCTTGACCATGCCGATTTGACGATTTTATCAGACAGTGCCTCACAGACATCCCTAATTGTAATCGCCTCAGCGCTGCGAATCAGAAAATAACCGCCGCTGATGCCTTCTTTAGTATTGACAAAACCAGCTTTTTTCATTTTAGCCATGATTTTTCTGATACGGGCCGGATTAGTACAAACATTGGCTGCCAAACCATCACTTGGCAGCAGTGTACCCTTGTGATAAAGATAGACCAGTGCGTGAACGGCTACATTTAATTCACCTGTCATGCAATTCACCCCTTTTTAATTATTGCACATTGGACAATAAGTCATTTAGTCCCTCACTCATTGTCGGATGTGTATATATATTATCACGAAGCGTCTGATAAGGTAAACCAGAATCCATCGCAAGCTTGATTAGATTGATTAATTCATGTGATTCAGCACAGAAGAAATGAGCACCTAAAATCTGATCAGTTTCAGCGTTAATAATCATTTTCAGCAGGCCGTCCATTTGTTTCAGCACTTTAGCTTTAGGAATTGCCATTGCCTGCATACGTGCTGTCTTAATTTTATAACCAGCAGCCAATGCCTCTTTTTCACTCATACCAACTCTTGAGAAAGGCGGATCAATAAAAATACTGGTTGGTACATTGCCGCGGTTTTCGGTTGTACGTTGATGATCCCCCATCAGCTGTGAAGCCACAATTCGTGAATCATCGAGTGAGATATAGGTAAATTGAAGACCGCCGGTAACATCTCCCATCGCCCAAATATTTTCAGCGGTTGTTTTTAATGTCTGATCAACCTTTACAGCTTTTCTTTCCGTCAATTCAACACCGGCATTTTCAAGCATTAATCCTTCAACATTAGGCCGGCGGCCAGTGGCGGTTAAAACAGCATCAGCAGATAAAACTATTTCTTCACCTTTGACATTTACTTTAACCAAAGCGTGCCGCTCTTCGTCAATGATTTCTTCAGCCTTTGCTTCACGCAGCAGCTTAATCCCCCGCTTTTCAAATGATTGCTCAACAAGTGCAGCAACCTCTTGATCTTCCCTCGGCAAGAAGTCTTTGCCATCGAGGAGTACAGTTACTGAAGATCCGAAATTAGCATAATAAGAAGCAAATTCAACACCGATATAACCACCGCCTATAATCACTAATTCTTTTGGCAGCTGTTCATTATCCATCATTGTTTCACTCAAATATGCATAACGGCTTTCTTTTAGCCCTTTAATCGGCGGCACAAATGGACGCGCGCCGGTATTAATATAGAAACGATCCGCTTTGATCTCTTCCATGCCTTCACTGCTTTCCACTTTGATAGTATGGCTGTCGATAAATGATGCATGTCCGTCGATTACATCAACGCTGCCCGCAATCTTCTGATAATTCTTTTCGCGAAGAGCCGCAATAAGCTGTTTCTTTTCGGTGATAACCTGTCTGTAGAAAGCTGCTTTTTCTTCAAAGCTGCCGCCTTTTGCCATTGAAAGACGGGCATTGTTCTCCAAAAACTTAGAAGGAATACAGGCTGCATTGATACAAGTACCGCCATACATCATCTTAGATGCTTCTATCAATGCCACCTGATGGCCTGCAGCCGCTAATTTTCCTGCAAGCGTTTTTCCGCCCTTGCCAAAGCCAATGATAACATCAGTGTAATTTTTCATAGTTTAACCCTTTCTATAGACACTCCTGTCTATCTGTAACTTAATTTGTTACATTTCATACTGTAACTATACCAGATACACTTAATCTTGTCAACTATATTGTTTCATAAACGCTGCTTATGAAGCACAATTTATTTTAAAAGAAAAATGCCGATGATCTCCATCACCCGCACTTTTCCGACATTCTTATATAATTTGCAGCCATTTAATATGCAATTACGATTCATTAACTAATGATTTTTTCACCACGCAAGGATTACCGCAGGCCATTACGTTCGCAGGGATACTTTTCACTACGACACTCCCCGCCCCGATTACCGATTAAAGTTTTATCTTTAATTACTATCGGACAAACATCGAGAAAAACACAGCCATAATTGATCATAACCTCTTGTCCTAGCGTTATATTATACCCATAGTCACAGAAAAAGGGCGGTTTAACCCAGAAGTTACCGTGGATATTTATTAATTTCCGCATTAATCGATTGCGCATGGTATATTCATGATATGTTTTTTTATTATAACGCGCACAGATACGGCTGGCACGATCACGCTCAAGAACAAGGATCGGATCGATAGGATCATACGGTTCACCATGAATCATTTTAGCTTTCTCACTCATCACAATCACCTAGGATACTCATCATGAGCTGTATATCTTCGCTAATCATAGCCACCTTGCTTTTCTCAATCAATAAATTTCCGCCAGTACAGATATAAGAAGGCAGCACCCTGATATCATGATAAAAATATTCATTATGCCGCAGCTTGTATGTAGACCCTGAAGGTATGACGTTTTTTCCTGTCTGCTTTTTCACTATCATATTAAAAGCTTTACGTGCAGCATCCCCCATTAACATGATAACTTCTAAATTATTAAAAAGTGCAAGTTCAGCTTCCAGCTCATCTAATGAATCTTTTATTTGAAGTAAGGGTATAGCAGATTGTTCTTTCGGTGTTTTAACTGCATTACATACATAGATACCCTTTTCAAGCAGCTCCTGCATATCACAAAATATACCGGCATTTGTGAACAATCTAATGATTGACTGAGAATATGATGAATCAGGCACATAAAAATCATCATTTTCATCTTCAGGAACAATCTCATTAATCATAACCACTTTGATGGATTCTGGGCTACAATGGTATTTATTTATAAACCATGCTGCATTGATTTCATTATTGTTCATATGCTTTCCTCCTGAAATCATTTTAACATGATTAGATTCAATATAAAATATGACAGATAAATTAAAAAGAGTCTTGCGACTCTCGGCCTTTTGTGCGTTTATCTTTCAATTCACGAGAACCAGGCGGCTCTCTTAGCACTCAAAAATTGATCCTTAAATGATTTGAAAAATGTAAAACTTCAAATACGAAGTCTCTTCCATTGTCCATAAAATAGGATGATCATGATTCTGCTGAGTAACCGAAACCTGCTTCAGCGTTACACCTGATTCATGCGCGGCCTCTCTCAGCATCTTTTCAAAATTATCAATTTCCATAAAACGTGAACAGCTGCATGTAATTAAATAACCGCCCTTGCCTAACAGCTTCATGGCCTTCATATTAATTTTTTTATAACCGCTGTATGCATGATCAATAGTTCTTCTTGATTTGGTAAACGCTGGCGGATCTAAAACGATTATATCAAAACGCCCACTTTCACATTCTTCTAAATAATCAAAGACATCAGCCTTTACAAATGACATCCGATCTTCCAAATGATTTAGCTTTGCATTCTCATATGCCTGATCCAGCGCAGTCTGTGATACATCCACAGCAACAACTTCCGACGCCCTGCCATAGGCCGCATTTAACGCGAAGCCACCAGTATGTGTAAAACAGTCCATCACTCTTTTACCATGTGCCATTTTGCGCAGCAAGACACGATTTGATTTCTGATCTAAAAAGTACCCTGTCTTCTGACCATTTTCCACATCAACATTCAGCAGCAAACCGTTCTCATTAATAACTGTCTTAGTAGGTAATTGAGCCTGTCGCCAATACCCTTTTTCTAAAGACAGCCCTTCTTTCTCGCGAACCTTAATATCGTTGCGTTCATAAATCCCCTTCACATCCTGTCCATCTTCTTTTAATACCTCAAGTAATACTTCATAAAGCATATCCTTGATTTTATCCATACCAAAAGAGCTGATTTGCGCAACTAAAATATCATTATAACGATCCACAGTCAAACCTGGCAGCTGATCTGCTTCACCAAAAATCAATCGGCAGTTAGTGAGATTCTCCGCTTCCAAAGTCTTACGAAAAGCATAGGCAAATTGAATTCTTTGCTTAAAAAAAGCACGGTCAAATACATCATTCAAATCTTTAGAAAGAATCCGCACTGTAATATGGCTGTTCATAGATACAAAACCTGTCCCCATGAAATCACCCTGTGTCGTTACAATATCTACCACCGAGCCATTCTCTATTGTTTCATCAAGATTTACAGCATTATTGCGGTACATCCACATCTGCCCCTTTTTCAGCCATTCTTCTCCTTCTTTTGATATAACTACCTTGGGATAATTTCTACGCATAACAATCTCCTTCTATATTGCATCGCTATCAAATTTCTCTGACTTCAACACTATTTATATGTGTTCAAATTTTACCATTTTAGCCAACCGTTATCAACACTCAAGCTATGATTTACATTCATACAAGAAAAAACACCAATCTTAACGATCAGTGTTTCCGTATTCATTCATTATTTAAGCAAGCAATCCTTTTTTGCTAAAATCAATTCTGCAGCCGCACAAGCCGGGCAGTCACAATATACAGCCCCTTCGGCTTTAATCTCTTTACCGTGAGCCTGGATATTATGAGCTAATTCAGCGCCAAAATACTGAACACCAGCGTCTGATCCAGCTAAAGCGATTAAATCATCAAGTGCTACAATATCCTCTGCCAATTCATCAAAATACCGTACTGTTTCAGCTGCCTCATGATCTGTGCCTAAAGCATCAAGCCACGCCTGGGCAGCCGCTTTCAATTCATTACAGCAGGTTGGTGCCTTCATTAACTCATGCGTTTTTTCAATCACAAAATCTAAGCTTGTTTTATCCATAAATGTACCTCGCTTTCTAAAAGTAGAATATCATATTTACATCGAAGATACAATTGATTAGAACTTCTCTTACTCACCAAAATAAGATATTATTTCTTTCACCCTGTCCATCTGATTCACCTTAAACGGACAGCGGTTAACACAATGAACGCGCTGTATACAATCGCCGGCTTTTCTCCAGATGATGATAATGATCCTTAGCCACTTCATAATCCAGCAAAGCTAAGTCATAACACTTATTAATTTACGCAAAATCAAGACCGGCAGGACAAGGCTGGCAATGCTTGCAATAGGCACATTTGCCTTGCGGCTTGATAGCTTCAAATGAGCCTGGCACAGAATAACCACACGCTTCAGCAGAAGCATAGAGACAGCTTAAAATGCCTGCCAGATTCCGCAAATCACACACTCCCATCACCATTCTTACAACACTATAACACTGATTTTCCATTACCGTGGGGAAGCCTTCGATATTCCATGTTTCTCGCCTTATCCTATTTATAAATTGATAATTTCATATTCACGGCAGCCTAGTTTTAAATCGGCGGCAGCTTCGACAGTATGAATCCCATGACGGCTGTTCATCCGTTCAATTAACGCAGCCTTGCCTGAATCCGGCGAATTGATGACCGCATCATAACAAGCCTGATCCAAGGCGACTGGATCTAACGAAGCATAAATACCAAGATCCGCCATTTCAGGGGCATGTGGATGAGCATCACAATCACAATCCACGGACAGATTATTAGCCACACTAATATAGACAATATTTTCTTCACCGACAGCATCAATTACCCCTTTGCAAGCATCGGCCATCGATTCTAAGAAGACATCCTGTTCAGGCAGATTCTCCCATAACTTTTTATGATCTGATGTTTTACCAGCCGTATGGATATTTGTCTTCCCATCGGTAGATGCGATACCTATACTCATATTTTTAAGTGCGCCGCCAAAGCCGCCCATGGCATGACCTTTAAAGTGCGAAAGAATCAGCCATGAATCATAGTCCTTAAAATGTTCACCGACAATATTTTTAGTCAAATGGAAACCGCCGTCAACCGGTATTTCCATCTCACCCATTTCATCCATAATATCACAAGGCGCAATTTCACTGAATCCATGCTGCTTTATAGCTTCCCAGTGATCCTTTGGATTCATTCGTTTTCCCTCGTAAGCCGTACAACATTCAACGATTGTACCATCAAGCTGCTTTACCAAATCCTTAATCAATAGTGGCTTCAGAAAATGATGGCCGCCTGGTTCACCGGTTGAAATTTTTACGGCCACTTTACCATTAAGCTTTCTGCCCAATGCTTCATAGATTCTAATTAAACTGTCTGCTGTGATTTCTGGTGTAAAATAAACTTTTGCTTTCATAACGTATCTCCTTTCAATTTTACTTAAATTAAACTTTTGTAATAACAATACGATTTTAAATATTGAAACTGATAAAAAGATTCTCCTTCATTTTAGTTATACACCTTGGAGTTAACTCCAGCGCAAGTCTTTTTTATGAAATTGATATATTTAGTCTTTGAATCTATTCCATAAAATGATCATATTGACAGTCATGCCAATCAGTAAAGCATAGAGAATCGCAAATAACAAATGGTATATAAAATATCAGTGTCTAAGATAATTTTCATAGCAACAAGTTTGGCGAATTTTGTTAACGGAGCTGTAAGCATAAACGCTGCCGAACCGTCCATCCGAAATGTCATGACCGATCTGATACGAAACGCTTTTGCCTGATATGAACAGCGGATGACCGGCATCAAAGACGGCTTTGCCTTTCAGAAAATCCGGCTGGATGAGTCTGTTCCCCACGAAGAACGGAGGCTTATTTATACCGCTGCTTCCTTCTCCGGTCAGGTGAATTTTGTTCTCTGCGCAAATCCTGCTTTCGTTCATGGCCGTATAAAATCCGCCTGCCGCTGAAAAATGTCTGCCAGAAGCAAAGGTATAAAACACGAGCCTTTGCAGGCAAAATCATGTGCCAACAGGATGCTCGCGCCCTATTGGATATCCAGCGTCAAAGGGGATTACACCCCTCAGGACACCCATATTTTTCTCGCTGTGAGTATCCAAGCTTTATAAATGCAGTTTGATACCATATCTCATAAAAATCAAAATCCGCTGCAGCTTTCATCCTGTAATGGAACGATAATTGCAGCGGATTTCTTTCTTATTCTAATGCAAACGCCCCTGTATATAGCTGATAATAGGTACCCCTTTCGGCAATCAGTTTTTCGTGGTTGCCCCTCTCGATGATATGGCCGTGTTCGAGCACCATGATGACATCCGAGTTCTGCACGGTAGACAGGCGGTGGGCGATCACAAATACCGTCCGCCCCCTCATCAGCTTATCCATGCCGTCCTGTACCAACGCTTCGGTACGGGTATCGATGGAGGAAGTTGCCTCGTCCAAAATCATCACCGGAGGATCAGACACAGCGGCACGGGCAATGGAGATAAGCTGGCGCTGTCCTTGTGATAGGCCACTGCCGTCACCTTTCAGCACTGTATCGTAGCCCTGCGGCAGCATCCGAATAAAGCCGTCTGCATTTGCCAGCTTTGCGGCCGCAATGCATTCCTCGTCAGTCGCGCCCGGATTTCCATAGTGCAGATTTTCCATGACCGTCCCAGTAAATAGATTCACATCCTGTAAGACAATGCCCAAGCTGCGACGCAGGTCGGTCTTTTTGATTTTATTGATGTTGATACCGTCATAGCGTATCTTTCCATCGTCAATGTCATAGAAGCGGTTGATCAGATTGGTAATGGTCGTCTTGCCTGCACCTGTTGCGCCAACAAAAGCAATTTTCTGTCCCGGTTCCGCATAAAGGGAAATATCGTGTAAAACCGTCTTTTCTGCTGTGTAACCGAAGTCCACATGATCGAATACCACACGTCCTTCCAGCTTGGTATAGGTCAGCGTACCATCGTGATGCAGATGCTTCCATGCCCACATACCGGTACGTTTTTGGGTTTCCTGCAGCTCGCCGTTTACCTCCGCTGCGTTCACCAGTGTTATATAACCTTCGTCCGTTTCCGGCTGCTCGTCCATGAATGCAAAAATGCGGGAAGCGCCTGCCAGCGCAGTGACAATGGAATTGAACTGGTTGGAAATCTGAGAAACAGGGTTATTAAAACTACGGGAAAGCGTCAGAAAAGAAGCAAGCGCGCCGAGAGTCAACATGCCGGTTCCTTGTAAGCCAATATTAGTAAAGCCAGAAATCGCCATATATCCGCCTAATATTGCAATGATGACATACTGCACATAGCCCAGGGCATTCAGCATGGGCATCATGGAGTTAGCATATCCATTGGCACTGGCAGCGGCAGCCGCCCAAGCTCTGTTCTTATCGGCGAGCTCCTTTTTGGCTGTTTCCTCATGGCAGAATACCTTAATGACTTTCTGCCCGTTCACCATTTCTTCCACGTAGCCGTTGACATCGGCAAGCGTTTTTTGCTGCATTATAAAGAAAACACCGATTTTTCCTGTAATCATCTTAACAATCTGCAAAATCAGGAGCATGACCAACACGGCTACCAGCGTCAGAGTGAAGCTGACATAGAGCATACACATAAACACCGCCACGATGGTAAAGACCGACGAAATGAGTTGTGCCATGGACTGCGCAATCATCTGGCGAAGGGTGTCTGTGTCATTGGTGTAAAGGCTCATAATATCGCCGTGCGTACGGGTATCAAAGGTGCGGATAGGAAGCCGCTGCATTTTTTCAAACATCTCGTCCCGGATTTTTTTCAGCGTTCCCTGTGCGATCGTTACCATGACCCGATTATAAAAGAGGGTAGCAAGTACGCCAATCAGATACACCGCCCCAATCATTACCAGCATCTTCAAAAGCTGCGTGAATACCGGAGCAGAACTTGTCAGCAAAGGAGAAATATAATCGTCGATCAGCGTTTGCAGGAACAGTGCCGAAACGGCTGACGCAATGGCGCTGAGTAAAATGCAGATCACTACGAAAATGAGCTGTCCCTTGTAATCCTTCATATAAGAAAGCAGCCGCCGTAATGTATTTGCATCAAATTGCTGCTTTTGAATCATATCCTCCGAAGCCAATCCTTTTTTCTTATTCATGGTTGCTGCCTCCTTTCTTCTGGGATTCGTATACTTCCCGATAAATGCCGCAGGTTTTCAGCAGTTCTGCGTGTTTCCCCAACGCCGCGATTTTGCCATCATCCATGACAACGATCATGTCGGCGTGCTGTACGGAGCTGACACGCTGCGCAATGATGATCTTAGTCGTATCCGGGATAAACTTCGAAAAAGATTTTTGGATGACAGCATCCGTTTTTGTATCGACAGCGGAAGTGGAATCGTCCAGGATCAATACCTTTGGTTTCTTCAGCAGGGCACGCGCAATGCAAAGCCGTTGCTTCTGACCTCCGGATACATTGGTTCCGCCCTGTTCAATGTAAGTATCATATTTATCTGGAAAACTTTGGATAAACTCGTCCGCACAGGCCAGACGGCAAGCCTCCGCGATTTCCTCATCGGCAGCGTTTTCGTTGCCCCAACGCAGATTTTCCTTGATAGTTCCGGAGAACAGCTCATTCTTTTGCAGCACCATGGCTACAGCATTGCGCAGTGATTCCAGATCGTACTTGCGGACATCCACACCGCCCAGCAGCAGCCGTCCGCCAGTCACGTCATAGAGCCGCGGAATGAGTTGCACAAGGCTCGATTTGGACGAGCCTGTACTGCCGATGATGCCCACGGTCTGGCCGGAGTCAATCGACAGGTTAATATCGCTGAGCACCTTTTTGTTGGCCTTGGCCGCATACACAAAATCCACATGCTCGAAGCAGATAGAACCGTCCTTGACCGTCATTTCAGGGTCGGCAGGGTTGTCAATATCGGTTTTTTCTGCCAGCACCTCCGCAATGCGTCGGGCAGATGCAAGAGAAATGGTAATCATTGCAAAGACCATGGACAGCATCATCAGCGACATCAAAATCTGTGTAGCGTATGAAAAAAGCGCTGTTAAATCACCGGTGGTCATCCCCAATACCGCATTGTTTCCGCTTGCAACTATGGCTTTTGCACCGATCCATGAGATCAAGATCATGCAGGCATACATAAAGAATTGCATGATGGGCGAGTTGAACGCCATCAGCCGCTCACCGGCAACATAGTCCTTATAGATGCTTTTAGAAATGTCTTTGAACTTTCTGATCTCGTTATCCTCTTGATTGAACGATTTGACCACGCGAATACCCCGTACATTTTCCTGCACGACATTGTTCAGTGTGTCATAGGTGCGGAACACACGATTAAAAAGCGGCACGACTTTACGAATAATCAAAAGCAGCAGCAATGCCATAATCGGAATGACCGCAAGGAAGATAAGGGCAAGAGTCGTATTGATGCGGAAGGACACGATCATGGAAAACACCAGCATGACCGGCCCGCGGATTGCCATGCGAATGAGCATTTGATAGGCATTCTGAATATTGGTCACATCAGTAGTCAGACGGGTAACGATGGATGCAGTGGAAAATTTATCAATGTTGGAAAAGGAAAATGTCTGTACATTGTCATACATATCCTGCCTTAGATTCGCCGAAAAGCCTACTGCAGCTTTTGCGGCAACGTGCGCTGAAAGAACACCGGTCAGCAATTGCAGCACCGCAAAAATCAAAATTGCGATACCAAACTTCCAGACGACCGCCATATTTCCCTGATTAATTCCCTGATCGATTAGATCCGCCATACGAAGCGGTATCAGTATTTCAAAGGCTGCCTCCAGAACGGACAGCAAAATTGTGAGAATGGAGCCCTTTTTATATTCCCGCAGGCTCCCCAGCAAGGTTTTTATCATAGTGTCCTCCTATTTGCTTTCGTGTAGCACGCTACATATAAAGGTTATATAAAAGCCGATCATCAATCGACTTTTACGCTAAATGGTCTGCAACTATCGACAACAATACCCGTAGATGCTCACGGTTTTCCGGCGAAAGCGGTGCTAAAAGCATTTCTTCACTGGCTTGTACTTTCTTCTGCATTTCGCTGTCGATCGCTTCCGCTCGGGGTGTGAGTTTCACGTTTTTGTTTCGCTTGTCCTCGCTTGTCCAGCAAGTCACATAGCCGTTTTGTTTCATGCGAGAAACAATGCCCACAACAGTAGGATGAGCAACATCTAAAAAGACCTCAATTTCCTTTTGTGTTGCCTGTCCGCCACGGCTGCCCAGATAGGTAAAGACCCTGCATTGAGACATTGTTAAATTGTACTGCTTCAATTCTGCGTCGACTTTGACCGTCATCTTGTCATTGATGCTCTTAATCAAATAGCCAACATCATTTTTCATCATAAGCAATGTCCTCCTATTAATGTAGCATGCTACACATAATAACAAACAACTGCATCGTTGTCAAGTCTGTTCTTCGAAAAGTTACAAACTGGGAACAAAAACCGCTATGCAGACGATATCCACATAGCGGCTCCTCATTCAAATATGCCTTACATCAGCGAAAACTCCACACGAACCTTCTTGGGTTTGATTTATCCCTTGGAAAGCAACACAACAGTCTCGACGTGCATATCAAATGAGAACATATCCCCACAAAATCACAAAAATATTTCTGCAGTACGAATACTGTTCGTGCAACCCTTTTCCCACAAATACATAGCTAATATAAAATCTACATCACTCTGATTCACAATTTAATCTTCGTTCATATCATCAATATCTTCTTCTGACTTACCAATTTCTAATGCACAATTGCTCTGTATCATTTTTTCTCTACTATTCTAACATTTCTGATAATTTTAATTGTTTTAAAAATCTATCAGCAATATAATATTGGATATCTAATTTTTCTACTGGCTGTTTTCTAGCTCTAATAGATATTTTAAGTTTTCCAGCAGACACACTCATCAAACCTATATTTAACTCTCTAAATTGTTGCCTATCTACTTTCTGCACATATTCAGAGCTTAATGCAACATATACTTCATTTGCATATTGTTTATATCTAATGGCTTGCTCTAATCCGGCTTTCCAGTCAGAAATTTTCGCTTCTACAGCAATAAAATTCTTAGTAACAGCATCAATTTTTTTTACAGAAGTAATATAATTTCCACTAATTTTAATATAGCCAAGATTTTCTAACTCACGAAGAAAATGATGAAATTTCCTGTTCACCCTTTCATCTGTAATTTTCATTTCATTCAGACTTATTTTTTTGTGATTATAAATTCCGTTAAAATAGTAATATGCATTAAAATACTCATCAAATACAATAGTGCTTCTATTTATATCTGTTGTATAAACTATATCTGCAATATTGTTTCCTCCTCGTAGTTCTTTGACAATATATTGAGTCCCAAATCTTTCTTGTAAATCAAGAACCAATTTTTCCACCAATTCTTTTTCGTTTACAAACATAATTCCACCTACCCAACTTAATCAAACAATCTTCTTTAAATTCTTTAACAGTTTATAATAATCCGTATTCTTTTGGCTCCCCATAATTTCCTTTGGTATAGAATCCAAATTCTTCAGTGCAACATCAATACGTTCTCTTAAATAAATAATACGTTCTTCTCCAGCATACTGATTAAATTTATCCACTTCTTCTATCATCATTTGCCAGTGATGCAACTGTACTCCTTTATCTCCAGTACCTATTTCAATAGCCGATTTACCATTACACCACTTACAATTGCATCCACCAAAATAATTATATATTTGTTCAAATGCAAACGTGTCTTTTTTCGGATAAGTCAAAAAAGATAATACTTGTGGAAAATAAAATTTTGAGTATAAATTAAATAAATCTTTTTCTTCCTTTATATATTGCTCATCGAAATAATCTATACTTGCTAATCCAAGTGAAAAACCATGTATCCCCTTAGCAATCAATGTTAGTCCTAAAGGGATTGGAACTTTCAAAGCAATAACAGGTTTACTTGTATATTTCTGTAAAGCAACCATAAATTCAAGATAACTCCCTAATGATTGCTCATTTAACTGTTTCATATCCGAAACTTGCACAATAAATCCGTCTACTTTCGCATGAACAAAGTATGATAATATCTTATCGGCTTGAAAAACCAAATGCCCAAGCCCAATTGATATCATTGCATATTTTTCTTTTCCTTCCTCGACCACCTGTAAGCTTTCATCAATCAATTGAATATTCATTCTAATCCAATCATCAACTTTTTCTACAGGATAATCGGTATTACTTATATAATGATACGGTAAAATTAATTTCTGCCCTATCGAAACTGTCGCATACCATTTATCTATATACTCTTTTCGTTTCTGAGGATTATGTAAGTATTCCAAGGAAATTACGCCTTTTTCTGGCGCATAAGGCAATTCTACAAGCCCTTTTGTATTGCCAAACGCAACATAAGACAATCTTTGAGTTGATGGATCAATTATTACATTCTCAAAATTGTTATTAGCAAAATGTAAATGCAGTTTTTTCATCCAATTTTGAACATGAATAGGATAAATTATATCTGCTTTATTAACTTTCTCAAACTGTTCCGTAACATCTTTTTCTCGATATACCCACGCGTAATATTTTCCTACAGTTACTAATTCTTCTTGAATATTCTTTTTATCAAATGCGTCTATAAATTCATCAACAGTCTGAAAGCGTGCAAATGGTTCCTTTGCCGTTGCCTTAAATATAATATTTTCTAACCCATCACTTATAGTTGGATTGTACTGTTTTGGCGGTATGATAGGATCATTCAGAATTTTCATCAATAACTCGGGTAATGTTGAAGCTTTATAGGGAATATTTTTAGTCAGCATTTCATATAAAATTATTCCTAATGCATATATATCTGCTCTATAATCAATATGTTTGCTATCCTTCAATTGTTCTGGAGACATATATAGCGGTGAACCGATTTGAGTTCCTGTTGATGTTATTGAGGAAAAATCTATTATTTTGCTCAAACCATAATCAATTATTTTTACATTTAGATTATCATCAATCATTATATTGTCTGGTTTTAAATCTCTATGAATAATACCCGCATTTTCAATAATAGTATTATGCAAATCCCTTACGCCATGCAATACGCTTACAAATATGTGAATCAACGTTTCCAGTTCAACATCATTTTTCAAAAAACTTCTTAAAGTCCTTCCTGGAAAATACTCCATTACTATAACATATTCCATTATGCCAAACTCATTTTTAAAGTAAAAGTCTTCCTGATATACAATCAGATTTTCTCCTTTTACATTCTTTAAAACATCTATTTCTCTTGTTATTCGATTTTGTTCGTTCTTAAATTCATCTAAAATATAGGTTTCTGATAAAACTTTTGCAGCATATACATTATTTTCTTTTGATACTCTATATACAGCACCAAAACTCCCACTTCCAAGCGCTTCTTCAAATAAATATCCGTTAATCACTTGTCCAACAATATTCATTCACAAGGCCTCCTAATCCCTTCTCTTTCAAAGATTTTTATTCATTGTATCACATTGCTTCTACTTTTTCTATTGTACCACTATTTCTAAATGATACGCTTATCCGTTTAGATTACCTCAAAATACATTAAAGCATCTTTAATTGCTTCCACCTTTTCTGCTGTCGGATGCTTCCTCGGCTGCTTCAATTCTTCTACCGCATTAGGGGCATCGTACATCGGCAAGTCTAAATCCCGCTTTACCTCTGCGATGTATGCGGTATCTACTTTGAAGCCGTATTTTGCTTCTATGTACTCCTTAATCCTCTTTAGGTCACTCGCTCTTTCGCTTGTACGCAGCGGCTCTCTTGGCGATATTATCAAGCGGTACTTTACCCTCTCCCTCACCAAACTCCACTTTTACGTTGATTATGCTGTCAGGCTTTTTGTGGGAAAGCAGTACAACCGTCTCGACGTGTGCCGTCCTTGGAAACATATCAAATGGATAACATTCCTCTGCCTGATAGCCATATTTCATCAGCACCTTAATATCACGCATCTGCGTGTGCGGATTGCATGACACATACACAATCTGTTTCGGTTTCATATTTGCCAACGCAGTCAAAAAAGCTTCATCACTGCCGCTTCTTGGCGGATCGATAAACACAGCATCTGCCATCCGGCGCTGAGCCGCTGCTTTTCTCATATATGCTGAAGCATCTTCACAGACAAACTCGACATTTTTAATTTGATTAACAGACGCATTTTTCTTTGCATCCTCAACCGCCTGACGATTCACTTCAACACCGATGACTTTCTTAGCCTTAGAAGCCGCACTGATCCCAATCGTACCGATTCCGCAATACATATCATATACCGTTTCATTCCCCTTTAAAGCCATCAATTCAATAGCCTTGGCATAAAGCTTTTCCGTCTGATCATGATTGATCTGATAAAATGATTTTGCTGATATGGTATATTTCATTCCTAATAATTTATCAATAATGAACCCCTTGCCGTACAGCACCTTTTCGTCATCGCCCAGCACAACGCTTGTTTTTCTTGAATTTGTATTCTGAACCACACTCGTTACCTCAGGACAGCGCTGAATTAATTCACTTACAAAATTCTTACTGCCCGGCCATACCTTCTGAGCACCTACGAAACAGACTAACGTCTGATTACTCATAAATCCGCGCCTAATCAAAACATGACGCAGAAAACCGGTTCGGCGGTCTTCATCATATATTTCAATGCGATATTTAATTACCAGCTCTTTAATTGTCTGAAGAATGCGATTGCTGACTTCATCATGATTTAAACAATTATTGATATCGACGATTTCATGAGAATAGTCACTATAAAAGCCCAGCTGTACCTGTTTGCCATGCCGCCCAAAACTCATGATAATTTTATTTCGATAAGCACAGGGAGCCGCCATTCCGCACACATCATGCACCTTGATCCGCAGCCTCTGAGTATTGACAAGATCAATGAGCTGCTGTTTCTTAAGCTGAAGCTCATAAGCGTAATCCATATGCAGATAAGCACATCCGCCGCATTTTAAACTGAACGGACATGCGCTGTTAATTCTTTTCGGCGAACGCTTGATCAATGCGTCAACGCTGCCAATCCAGCCCTCTTTAATGCGTTTGACTAACGTCACCTTTACTTCTTCATCAGGTAATACACCATTCAAAATAACCGTTTCACCCTGAACCGGTACATAAGCCTGACCATCTGCTGCAAGCTGCCTGACTTTAATATTTAAACTTTGATTCAGCTTCATTTCGATTCCCCTTTAAAATAAGTATCAATCATCTTCTCCGCAACCCGCTTCATTTCATCAGCCATAGAAGTGAAACCAAGCAGCAGCAATAATAAATCCTTCTTCTGCAGCGGATCAAGCTTTTCTACATCAATCAGCCGGCAAATTGAATCACCTACTGACTCACGAATCTGCTGTTTCAGCTGAAGATAACTCGTATAACTCTCTTTTAGAGAATCCACACTATAATCGTCAGTCTCAGATAAATTCTGCATCACAATTTTAATATCTCCCAAGGACAGCGTATTCTTCATCGATAAAACGATCATTAGCCTCAGCATATGCTCCAGCGTATATTTTTTACCCTTTGCCGGCGGTAGCAGCCCTTCCTTAGTGTAATTATTAATCATTGTTTTAGTAACAACCTTAGCTTCAGGATCACGCTTGTTCTCTTCAAAAGCATGATTGATCAAACTGATGATCTGATCCATATACAAATCAAGATCCGGTATTTCACTGACACTTAAATCACGATCATTTAACGTATCATGTATCATTTTTTTTAATTCCATTGTTTCCATAAAAAACCCCATTTCATTCATATTGTACTTTATTTATAGAAATTTGCAAGTTTAAGGTTGTAAAAACCTCATTTTATGATATGATTAATTACATAAGATAGTATTGAATACTACTTTATGTCAGATTTCATATGAGAAATATAATAGAAAGTGAGAGAATCATGATTAAAATTTTTACCGATACATCAACCATGTATACGCCTCAGGAAGGCGCTGAAAAAGGCTTTAAGGTATTCCCATTAAGTGTTTCGATCAATAACCAAACTTATCAGGAATTTGTTGATATTGATACCCCAACCTTTTATGAACAAGTATTAAAAGGAAGTACTCCATCTTCTTCGCAGCCGCCCATCGGTATGCTTATGGAAGCTTATGATGAATGTCAGAATGATGAAATCATTCATATCTGTATGGCAGACGGTCTTTCCGGTACTTATCAATCAGCGTTAAGTGCTAAAGACAGTGCGGTTTCAAAAGAAAATATACATGTCATTAATTCAAAAACGCTTTGTGCGCCGCAGCGTTTTATGGTAGACAAAGTCATGGAACTAGTAGCTGAAGGTAAAAATACAAATGAAATACTCCTTGAAATTCAGCGTATGGCTGATTCTGCTTTCTCATTTTTAATACCTCAGGATTTTAGCTTTTTAAAACGCGGCGGCCGTTTAACGCCGTTAGCTGCGACGATTGGCGGTGTTTTAAAGCTGAAACCTGTGATGATGCAGACGGAAGATGGCTGCCGTCTTGAAAAATTCACATTAGCCCGTACTATGGGTAAAGCTGTCGATATGATTCTTGAAGATATGCGCCGCCGCGGCATTGATTCCTCTTATTCTATCGGTGTATCTCATGCCTATGCAAAAGAGCAGGCAGAGGATATTGCAGCTAAAATAAAAAATGACTTCCCAGATATAAGAATCGAACTATTTGAGCTGACACCTGCCTTTATTACCCAAGGAGGCCCTCAATGCATCGCCATTCAGGCAATTCAATGCTAATTAATTTATAGATATAAAAACGGTATAGTCCATTGGCTATATCGTTTTTTTGCTTATTTAATGATCCGCACTTTATATACAGTTGGATTTCACATGAGTGCCGCTTTGAAACACAGCAATCTCTATCCTATTACTGTCAACGCCGACTAATGATGTTTCACTGCTGATCAAGAGTGTACGATTAGGCTCAGCATATATTTTGGTTGCTCACTCTATAATCAGCCGCACTTCGCCGTCATTTAGTATAATAGGATCTCAAATAACAGCTTCAAATGTTTTTCAGATGCTTTAGCGGCTATCAGAGTTTAAGCGGCGACAGTAGGATAAACAGTCCTCAATCACTGTTTCATGCCGCCAGCAGATTAACCATTTGCAGAAGATGTTCAATTTGATTTTCAGCTTCTTTTTCATCCAGCTTTTTTACCGCTGCCCAGCGTTTTATTCTCTGATGAATGAGTCATGTAAAGTGACTTCCTCACTCGCATCTGAAATATAGCGTTCAACCTTCATATGCAGGTCATATTTATCTCTTAACCGCGTTATCTGCTCCATCATTGGTGAAGCATGATGCAGATCAAGTGCATGCTGATCCTGCCAGCTGTCAATTAAGAGTACGGTTTCCTCATCCTCCATCGGAAAGAAGTATTCATACCGCAGATTGCCGCTTTCCGCACGAATATCTTGTACGATACCGCTGTCAATCATCGCCTGTGCGTATTTCCTCGCGCTTCCGTTTTTACCCGTATAATAAATATTTACTGTAAATGCCATCTGATTACCCTCCTTTAATCATTTTATTTTAATTCTCCTTGCAGCACATTGCTAATAAAATGAGACAGCTTCAGCCATCTCATTGTTTATATTACGCGTTTTTTAAAAATGCCAGATAACCCTTATAGGCTTCATAAACATCTGCCTTTGATACAACTTCCCAAGGCGCATGCATGTTCTGAACCGCTATACCGCTGTCAATAACCTCCATGTTGTACTGCGCAGTGATATAAGCGATCGTTCCGCCGCCGCCTTGATCAACACGTCCTAGCTCAGAAGTTTGGAATGTTACCTCATTGCTGTCCATGATATCGCGCAGTTTAGCGATAAATTCCGGATTGGCATCATTACAGCCGCCTTTTCCGCGTGAACCGGTATACTTATTAAAGCATAAGCCGTGACCGAAGAAGGCGGTATTCTTCATTTCGTTAACACTTGGGTAATTCGGGTCATAAGCGGCACTGACATCCGAAGAAAGCATGACTGAATTTTTCAAAGCCCGGCGAACCTTTAATTCTGTATAAGCTTCCATACAATTCATTAATTCCGCAACCGTATTTTCAAAGAAACGTGACTGCATGCCGGTCGCGCCAATGCTGCCCACTTCCTCTTTATCCACTAAGAGACATACACAAGTTCGATCTGTTTCTTCAATTTCCAGCTGTGCCATCAAGGATGTATAAGCACATACCCGATCATCATGACCATATCCCATAACCATTGAGCGATCCAAGCCGTAATCTCTTGCTTTGCCGGCTGGCACTACTTCAATCTCCGCAGAGATAAAATCCTCTTCTTCGATATTATATTTCTCTTTCAGCAAATTCAAGATTGCCGCCTTCGATTTTTCTTTTTCCGCATCCTTCGCAGGGATACTGCCAACCAATACGTTTAAATCTTCACCTTCTACAACCTTAGCACCGCTCTTCTGCAGTTGGTCGGCTGAAAGATGAACTAATAAATCAGAAATACCAACAACTGGATCACAATCATCCTCACCAATAACAACATTGATTTTAGTGCCGTCTTTCTTCACGACTACTCCATGCATTGCCAAAGGCAGCGTTACCCACTGGTATTTCTTAACACCGCCATAATAATGCGTATCAAATAAAACCAATTCATTATCTTCATATACCGGATTTTGCTTTAGGTCGATACGCGGTGAATCGATATGAGCACCTAAAATTTTCATACCTGCTTCTAGTTGTTCACTGCCAATGTGGAATAATGCCAGCGCCTTATCCATATTTACCGCATAAACCTTATCACCGGCTGACAACTTACCGTTAGTCTTAATAACCTCTTCCAAATCACGATAGCCTTTTGCTTCTGCGAGCCGCACACTTTCGCTTACACATTCTCGTTCACTTTTGCAGCTGCTGATAAACTTCTTATACTCTTCATTAAAAGAAAAGCACGCCTGCATTGCGGCATCATCATACTTTTCCCATGCATTCTTAATTTTTGCCATAAATATCTCCTTTTTATCCGTTAATATTATACGTCATTCTAATTTATTTTTCAGCCCTTTATTCACTTTTAGGCAGTCTTTTCTTAAGCGCTGACAATAGCTTCATCTTCTTCTCATTCGGCACTGTATAAAGTCTTATCAAGCTCTCTTTCGCCGGTTTTCTTAAATAACCGTATACTAGCAGCTCTTCAAAAGCAATCCGGTAATGTTCATCATGAACTAGCAGATAGCTCGTAATCTTTTCTTCACTAAAATTATCCGGGTCAGGCAGATAGGCCTCTTCAAAGAAACGCAGATGATATTCATCCAAAGCTAATTCACCGCGCTTTAATTCCTGATTTTCTAAAGTCAGGCGATCCACCTTTTCCATCAATACTTCAATCATATTTTCCAGAGAGCTCACATAAAATTCCTGACCATCTTCTTTTGCTCTTGCCAATAA
The DNA here is from genome assembly GCA_000508965.1 of Clostridiales bacterium VE202-08. Classification (GTDB taxonomy): domain Bacteria; phylum Bacillota_I; class Bacilli_A; order Erysipelotrichales; family Erysipelotrichaceae; genus Dielma. The sequence goes on along the minus strand of BAHV02000010.1, from coordinate 611,916 downwards.
GTTTCTCAAATCTTCTGTTTCATTCATAAATAACACCTCTTTCTTTTAAGTATAAGCGATTTATGAACCGTTGCAACAACTCTGAACAAAGTGTCACTAATTTGTTTTAAACTGTGAATTATAAAGCATTGTATAAAGCTTGTTATTCTCAAGCAATTCTTCATGAGTTCCGCGCTCTTCTATGCCATGATCGGTAATTACCACGATTTCATCCGCGTTCTTGATCGTTGACAGACGGTGGGCAACTACTAAAGTGGTTCTTCCCTTGCATAATTCATCCAAGGCGCCCTGAATCAGTATTTCTGTCGCATTATCCAAAGCACTGGTAGCTTCATCAAGAATCAAAATAGCCGGGTTCTTTAAAAATACACGGGCGATTGACAAACGCTGCTTCTGCCCGCCGGACAGTTTAACACCGCGTTCACCGATTTGTGTGTCATAGCCATGCTCCAGCTGCATCACATAGTCATGGATATTCGCCCGTTTAGCAGCTTGAATGATTTCCTCTTCACTGGCATCAAGACGGCCGTAAGCAATATTTTCACGGATCGTACCAGTAAACAAAAATACATCCTGCTGAACAATACCGATATTCTTACGCAGGCTTTCATATGAGATATTTTCAATATTGATGTCATCAATACTGATTGTACCGGTTTCAAGCTGATAAAAGCGCGGTACTAAATGACAGATCGTAGTTTTGCCGCCGCCGCTCGGTCCAACAAGAGCTACTGTCTTTCCAGCTGGAATATCTAAATTAATATCATGCAGCACTTCCTTGCCGTCAGAATATGTAAAGTTTACATTATCAAAACGGATATGTCCTTCAACACGGTCAAGATTGCGGGCATCTTTGCTTTCCTGTTCAGGCTTCTGATCCATCAGCTCACAGAAACGGCTGAATCCTGTCGCACCTGACTGCAGCTGCTCCACAAAATCAATCAGCTTGCGAATCGGTGAAACAAACATATTGATAAACAGCATATACGCCACAAAATCTGCAACTTTAATCACTCCAAAATAAGTATAAATACCGCCTGCCAGAATCACTACGACATTCAGCAGATCGACGATCAAGCCAGTACCGCTGTGAAATTGTGCCATCGCTTTATATGATTTTTCACGGGCCCGTTTAAAGGCATTATTGCCGGCCTGAAACTTTTCTTCTTCATATTCCGCATTAGTAAAAGCCTTGGAAACACGGATGCCGGAAATCGAGTTTTCCAGATTAGCGTTTACCTCACCGATTTTTACACGCGCTTCCGTAAATGCTTCCGTCATTTTAGCACGCATTTTAATCGCAAAATAAATTAAAATCGGAATAAAGATAAAAATGATCACCGTCAGCTGCACATTGATCGTACATAAGTAAATAAAAGCACCGATCATCATAATTGATGAAATAAACAGATTCTCTGGCCCATGATGCGCAAGCTCAGATATATCCATTAAATCATTGATCATCCGTGACATGATCGTACCTGTCTCATGTTCATCATAATAAGAAAATGGCAGCTTTTGAAGATGATTAAATACATCACGCCGCATATCCGCCTGCATATAGACACCGACTAGATGTCCGTAATACTGTACAAAATAAGCAAGCAGGCATTTCAGTAAATAAATGACAAGCAGCAAAATAGCAGCTACTACAACAGAACGAAGCTGCTGATTAGGTATGTAATCATTCAGTATGCCTCTGGTTATAATTGGATAGGACAGATCACAGATGGAAATGAAAAAAGCAGCAATCATATCCAGAATAAACAGCCGTTTGTGCGGCTTATAATATTGTATAAATCGTTTAATCATATATTCACCCCTAACATTCAGTAATTAGTATAGCATTTTTTAATCAATTAGACCAACCCATCAGCCCCAGAAAAAAGATCCCCTTTGAATTTACAAAAAGGAATCTTAACCCGTTCAGTTTTACTTTTTATCAGCCTGAATTGCTTCAATCAGCCGCTGTGCATTGATATTTTTTCACCGGCATCCAATGTTAATTACCGGTTTCATACGCTTTCCCGATGAATCTACCAGGATACAGATCAGATCAGCCTGAACTGCATTCCTGCCGGTCATGGCACTGTCCGGCTCGCACCGCGTTTGAAATATATGAATTATCACCGCCATCCAGCCAATGTACGTCCATCCTTATGTACATATATCCTTAGATCTCGTCTCTGATCTAAATCGCTTTTGGAATTGCTATGAATGAATCTCTTATTCATCTGACCGCAAATAAATAAAGAGAATATTTGCTTTTATCACAGCTGTTTCGCAGCCATTTTAAGCTTTTCTCTATCTGATGGTTCCAAGTGCTGTATATAGATACAAAGCTGCTTCTGCCATTCATGATCATAAGACAGTTCAGCAAGCATTGAATCGGTAAATGAAGGCATGACATTAAATAGAAATTCTTCTGGATATGCCTTATAGAATAAAAGACAAAGCGGCAATATGTCCAACCGCTTAAACAAATCACTGAATTCAGTTTCATTAAAAATATCCATTTCAAATAAATCAATCCAGTCATTACAATTCAAAGCAGTCTGCATCAACAATTCAATTTTCTTATCACTATTTTCATGCAGCAAATGCTCTGCCAATTGATTCAATGCAGCATCTGAGCATAAGGATGGCTCGAACCATTGATTCTTTTTCTTGATTCGATGAACTGATACTAAGTTTTCTATATCCGCATTCTGCAAACGTATCCTAAGCTGACCTTTAAAACATTTCAGATATTCAATCTGTGCTTGATCAATTTGTTTATTTAGCCAGCCGTAAAAATCATCGACTGAATTTTCACACTTTGACCTACCTATTTTATGCTTAAGAATATTTAAATCAGAAGCTTCAATCAGCAAAGAGTGCTGCTGAAGCAGCCATGAAAAATAAAGCTGAACCAATACGATCTCACAAAAATTAACCCCCAGCAGTTCGACATCGATTCCTTTTGCTGTTTCATAATCATAAATAAATGCAAGCAATTCGTCTTTATCAAACTGTTCAATAAATGTCTGTTCAATGATTAATCTATGAGCATATTCTAATACTAAATCAACTCCCGATAAGTGATACATGTCATGTTCAAGAGGTAACCCATCAAGCAAAGGATAATCAAGGTCAAACTCACAATATAAAGCATTGAATTCTAAATCGTAATGCTTTATAAATTCAGGAAGTTGATGAAACACAACATCATTCAGACGTTCATTCAAAGAATTCAGACATGAACGTTTTAAATCTGCCGCCAGCCTTTCAACCTCACTCAGCCGCTCTTTCAGCTCACTGATTCCCATGTCAAAAAGATATTCAACCGTATGATTCAGCAAATTTATCGAATCACTCCTTGTACTTACTGCATGATCCAATGCATAAAAGACAGAGGCTGTGATTTTCCTGAGCAGTATTGCTGAAATGCATGTACTTCGATTACGATTAAACTTAAACACCTGCTTTTTAACCAGTGCCTGTATTTCTTCCTGTATTCCTTCTTTTCGTCTTGCACTTATTAATTGAAGCTCGCCGGCTCTTTGTATCAGCTCAGCAAATGATCTGATCCTCAAATGCTGGCTAATCGGTACATGCTTCATTTTTCTGCTCCTGATTCGCTTTTAGTACATCCAAAATAACTTCCCTGTCAAATACGCCATGATGTTTTAAATATATTTTATATATTAATTCAGCCAGCTCGTCATCGTAAACACTTGCCGAAATATGCGCTCTGCAAGCATAGTAACACTGAATAAAAGCCTTAACGCCATCCAGATACTTATATCGATTTAAATAGGGTGAAGCTTTGATAATGTCTGCCACGTCCATGATGATTTTAGTGTCAAAATCAATCAGGCCATGAATCTGACAAGCCAGCTTTTGTTCATTCAGCAATGCTCTGATATCCTCATTCTTCAATTCATAACCAAATTCTGATAACCTCTCATTCAATTCATCTGCCTGCTGTTTTATAAACTGCCGCTTGATTCTAATGCCTGTATTCATAGCATCACCTTTCCTCTCCCATACTAAATACACCTTCATCACGATCGATACAAGTCTTGAAAAATCAATGAAAATGTGTTAATATAAAAGCAGGTGAAGGAGCAGAAATTGCTTCTTTTTTATATATGTAAGCAGGAATTGCTTCCTGCTTAGTAATCAATGACAGACGGCGTTCTTCCAATACCAACTACCATGGCAACAATTTTACGCCAAGTCGCACAACCGCAGATGCCATCAGCACTTAATCCATTATTGCGCTGATATGTGACCAATGCACTTCTGGTTGCCGGGCCAAAGATGCCGTCCAAATAAGAAGTACCGTAGCCTAACGCATTCAGCGCATCCTGAAGCACTAAAACATAGGTTGAAGAATTACCGCTTCTTAAGGTTGGAAAACCAGCGGTACCACCGCAGGCCGCGCCAATATAGCGGCGGTCCATATGCACCCAAGTCGGTGTCATTGATAAAGGCTCAACATAACCCCATACCCCCAGATTTGTAGCAATCTGATGAATCTGACGTCGCTGAGCCGCAGTCAGCCGCTGACCGACATCAAAAGATACACCGGCATAATGCTGACTTTGCTGACCGTGACCGCCCTCCCAAATACGCTTAAAAGCATAGCCGACCGGAATCCCTGAGCCGTAAGTTCGGCGGGTATCGTTCCATGCTTCCATCGCTCTTGTAGTCGTCCATAATACATTCGCTCTTGAAGAACCGCGGAATTCACGGACTAACAAAGTTCGGCCATAAGAATAAGGCATCGGATCATCTTCATTTTTATTAAAGTTATACATCAGATTCTTATCTTGATCATATACAAGAATTTTAGTCATTACCTTCACCTCCTGCACTATTCTATGGTGAAGTGATAAAAACGACTGTACAATTATTACTAATTTTCTAATTCAATCAATCATCAAGCCAATCATCATTCAGATATTCTTTTATTTTCCCTGCTTTAATCAGCCAGACCTTTTCACAGAGTGTCTGAATGAAATACCGATCATGCGAAACAACCAACAAGGTTCCCGTATATTCCTGTAAAGTCTGTTCAATAATTTCAATGCTTGTAAAATCGAGATGGTTTGTCGGCTCATCAAAAATAATCAGATTTACTTCCTGCTTTAATATCAGTGCCAGCTTTAATCTGGTTCGCTCACCACCGCTGAGGACCTTTAGCCGTTTATACATATCCGCCTGATCAAAGCCAAAGCGTGTCAGGTATCTTCGTGTATCTTCTTCATTTAAGCCTAATGAAAACTGTGCATAAGCCAGAATTCTTTCCTCCTCTTTGGGAAAAAGAATCATTTGCGGCAAATAACCAATCTGCGTAGATGGCGCAAGGCTGATTTCACCGCTGTCAACATTCTCCTCACCCATAATCATTTTGATCAGCGTACTTTTTCCCCGCCCATTCTCGGCACAGACAGCAATGCGATCCTGCCAGTATACACCGGCATCAGTCTGATCAAAAAGCTGCTTCTGACCATAGGCTTTTGAAAGCTGATGAATCGTTATTACTTTCTTCGAATAACTCGCTTTCTCCTTAACCGATACATTAAAACGCCGTGTTAACATCTGCGGCCGCTTGATACGTTCAATATTCTCCAATCTTTTTTCTAACATTTTAGCTTTTTTAAAAAATTTCTCATTATCGCCCTCATGGCCCCATTGACGGAATCGCCGGATTGCGTCCTGCAGCTTTTTGATCTGTTTCTGCTGCTCCTCATAATCCTGCAGCCATACTAGATAACGTTCCTGTTTTTGTCTGCGATAGGCATCATAATCACCGATATACATCGATAATTCACCATAAGCAATCTCATAGATTTTCTTTACCGTATGATTCAAAAACGTCCGGTCGTGAGATACGATAATCACCGTTTCTTTTAGATTTAAAATATAGTTTTCCAGCCAGCGTATTCCAACAAAATCAAGATGATTCGTCGGTTCATCTAAAAGCAGCACATCCGGCTTCATCAGCAATTGTTTTGCAAGATTCACCCGTGTTTTCTCGCCGCCGCTTAATACCTGATAATCACTTAGAAGCAAATGATCAATCTGCAAACCACCGGCGATTTGTTCCACAGCGACCATCACCTGATAACCGTCCACGCTTTCAAAACGTGCCTGAAGCTTGCCATATCTATCTAATATTTTTTCAAGTTCATGACCGTCAGCTTTTTCCATCTGTGCTTCTAAGTCCTGCAGCTGTAACTGCAGCTTAATAATGTCCTCGTGAGCTTCCATAAGATAACTTAAAACATTTCCTTCATAAGCTTCAAACATCTGATTCAGATAAGCGATTCCGGTATTCTTAGTAATCAGCACTTCCCCTTCCTGAATCGTTTCCAAGCCGGCGATCACCTTTAATAAGGTTGATTTACCACAGCCATTTTCACCAACAACGGCTATATGTTCACCATCCGTTATCTTCAATGTGATATCATCCAGAACAATGTCCTGAGTATATGTCTTTGTGACATGATTTAATTGTATTGTCATAATAAAATTTCCTTTCCATATTCATTGTGGGAAAAGAAAAAGCCCCAGCAAAAAGTGGGACATTCAAAATTATAAAATAATATTGATGCAAGGCTTTTTACTTAAGTTTTCCCTAAAAATTGACGCACTCGTCCCTATTTCCAAGAAAAACTGTGAATGTTATCGTACGACAAAAAGCATCATGCGCTAACTGTTGGTTATGTTTTGTACTCTCTATCATACGAATCATCATTTGCCCTGCACCTCCTTTAGAAATGATATAATTATTTTAAGATAGCCTTTCACAAATGTCAAGGCTGGGTGAAATGCCAGTATTCCCATAAAAGACTATTGGTCAATGGATTTCACTTCAAGGTAATAGTGCTCCACATTCAAATCAAGCTCGGCATGATGTTGAGCAGGATCAATGCCCAAATTTTGTTTCACTATTTCAATCCCCTTATCATTAGTCAATATCAATGACTGTTTCTTAAAGTTCAGCGTTGAGCCAAGCTGCGTCACTAAATCATAACCGGTAACCCCTATATTCTTCCTGCCCGTCCCGCCGAAATCAAAGCTTCCTCTTTTCCTAAATTCCACATCAACAAAGACGCCTTCACCTGCCGGAATAGTGATTTCAAAAGCATCATAGAAAAACCGTTTATAATTTTCAGTATCATTAAGCATTTCCTCCAGCATGCCGCTTTGATATCTTTCCTTTGTTTCAGTTCCGATGATGCTATATTGCTTCAGCATCCGGCACAATTCTCCATAAAATAATTCTTCACTGATGTTATCAGCCAATTGCATTGCTGCTTCATCATCAGTCATAGTTTTGAGCCTTACTTCATAATAAGCTGAAGTAATCGTTCTAAGTATTTCTTTAAGTGTTGTTTCATAACGGTTAACTGAAGCTTTTGCTCCTTCGATCTCCTCCCCGGATTTACAGCCGCCATTTTCATAACCCTGCACATGATATTCATCAATATCCTCGCCTAATAAAATCAGCATTTTTTTCATCCCATAATCATAATCATTTTTAGTAGGAATGAAGAAGCTGCGTGCTGAATAATTATGTTCAGGATCATTCATCCCGCCATTAAAACCATAGGTGAAAATTGCAGTTTGTTTATAATCCATCGTAAATTCAATATTCAGGGTAGGCGCAGCCGCATCAGAGCCGCCGTCACTAATCTCACTTAATTCATAAACAATTACCGGCTCATTGAGGATTGGAACCTCACTGAATGCTGTCTTCATATACGCGTCATCAGCAAGCAGTGCTTTATAACCCTCCCATGATGCAATTCTATTGAGGTTCAAACTTTCAGTATTATCACCCGCGCCGCTGAAGCCGCCGCTATACATGCCACTATAAAGCGCAGTTTCTGTTTCCTTGCCATTCACGGTAATGCTTGGATTCAGCTTAGCATAAAAGGATGAAAGATAGGGATACATGATTGTGAGTGTTTGATTTTCATCACTTGTGTTAGTGAGAGTATAGCGATCATAGACCTTACATTCCCTTATCCTTTGATGTTTCTGTTCAGCATTGTCATAACCGGAAAAATCTAATTCAATTTCACGAGATACTTCAATCCATGGCGCCGCTTCCCTGCTTGTCAAAGGAAAAATCGGGCCGTCATAAGACATAAAAATACTGCCGCCGTCTGCTGAAACCGGAACATCCCGTTTTCGCGGATGGCTCATGCCAAACGCTAAAGCAAGCAGACAAAATGAAGCAATGATGATGATTGCCAGCGTGCGGTTCACATGATTATTTTCTTTGCTCATAAAAAGCCCTCCGATTTTTGATTATTCAAACCTATCAATCTTAAAGCTGCTTTATTACCATGCGCATATCATACATGTTATTTTGATAAATTAATTATATCAGTTTTTTCTTATCAGAACCATTACACCAGCAAATATTTCTGAATAAGAATGAAGTGAGTGATGAACCAAATGCCTACTTCTACATAGTATGGGTAGAAGAAAGGAGAATGTTATGGATAAAATTTATGTGGATCTGGATAATGATCAGTTAAACTTTGAAGAAGAATTTAAGCCATTTCTTGATGAAGAAGTAAAAGATCCATCCATTCAGACAAAGCCGGTATGGCGCGAAGAAGACATCAGTCCTTATGACCTTATGGAAGCAGACGGTGAAGAAGCTGCGATGAATTCAGTCAATGATGATCAAAATGAAACTGCCGTATGGCATGAGCAAGACCGCAGCCCTTATGATTTAATTGATCATGAGGAAGATACTTTCGATAAGGTAAAAGAAAGAATCAGGGAATACGGGGATCAGCATGTCTGGAAAGAGGATGATCAAAGTCCTTATGATCTATTTGATGATTCACTCTGTGCAAGTTTTGATGATCCTTATGATGAGATGGTCAGTGAAGATGAATTCTGTAAAGATTGCTCAAATTATGATACATGCACAAAGCGTCAGCCAAACCCAGTGAAAAAATCACAGATGCAGCAAATGGATGATGAAATCGAAGCTAATATTTCACAATCCGAAGCTAATTTCACTAATACCCAGAGTGATGATGATGAGTATGACTGTATTCATGAAGCCGATATGTATGATAACGGCAATATTGACTGGCAATGCGGCATCGACGTAAGCAATAACTCAGTGCAGCGTTCTATAAACAAAAGTAACTATGAATCAAAGCTGCCTAAATCTGTCACTTATGAAAAGAAAACAATGGTAGAAGAAAATGATCCGCCCAAGAAAACAACTTGCTGGATCAGAGTCATCAAGGAGTATTAATTTCATTTATTGTAAATTTATGAAATAAGCTGTAAATAGTCTTGACATTTTCATGAAACAAGGGTATTCTCTTAGTATCAAATAAAAAGCGATGATCGGGAAATGCTGATGGAAAACGGATACAGAAAGCTGCTGGCTGATGTGAAGCAGTACCATATACATCTAGCTCTCGCCCGTTAGCTGCAACCTGAAAGGCAACGAGTAAGGAAGTCGGGACTTCCCGTTATTGAAGAACAGTTTTGTTTGAAACTGGCTGAGAGGATATCAATTTGATATCAAGAAAAGTGGTACCGCGGTGTTAAGCTCCGTCTTTTTGATAAGACTGGGCTTTTTTTATTGGGAGGGACATAAAAATGAAACATGCGAATAAATATCAGCGTACATATTTTAATGTAGAAAACGCACCGATGCGCTGGATCAAAAAGGATTACGTCGATCATGCGCCAATTTGGTGCAGCGTTGATTTACGAGATGGCAATCAGAGTTTAATTATACCGATGAGCCTTGAGGAAAAGCTTGAATTCTTTAAAATGCTGGTAGATGTCGGTTTTAAGGAAATTGAAGTAGGCTTTCCGGCAGCCAGTGAAACTGAATACGAATTTTTAAGAGCGCTGATCGATCAGAATCTGATTCCTGATGATGTGACGATTCAGGTGCTGACACAGGCTAGAGAGCATATTATCCGTAAGACGTTTGATGCCTTGAAGGGGGCTAAAAAAGCGATCGTTCACCTGTATAATTCTACTTCCGTTGCCCAGCGTGAACAAGTGTTCAAGAAAAGCAAGGAAGAAATCATCCAGATTGCAGTTGACGGCGCTAAGCTGATTAAGTCAATTGCTGATGAAACCAAGGGTAATTATCAATTTGAATATTCACCGGAAAGCTTCACCCAAACGGAAATGGATTTCGCAGCTGATATCTGTAATGCTGTCATTGATATCTTAAAGCCTACCCCTGAGAATAAAGTAATTATTAATCTGCCGGTGACGGTTCAGGTCAGCATGCCGCATGTGTATGCCAATCAGATTGAATATATGTGTGATCATCTCCATGAGCGGGATAATATTATCGTATCCCTGCATCCGCATAATGACCGCGGCTGTGGTGTTGCTGACAGTGAAATGGGCTTGCTGGCGGGAGCTGACCGCATAGAGGGTACATTATTTGGCAATGGTGAACGTACCGGTAATGTAGATATTATCACCTTGGCAATGAATATGTATTCTCAGGGAGTAGAACCGAATCTTGATTTTACTGATATTCCTGAAATTATTGAAGTATACGAGCGGGTAACGCGCATGCATGTCTATGAGCGTTCGCCCTATTCCGGTGAATTAGTATTTGCGGCATTCTCCGGCAGTCATCAGGATGCGATTGCCAAGGGTATGAAATGGCGTGAAGAGAAACAGCTGGAACTATGGACCGTACCTTATCTGCCGGTAGATCCGCAGGATGTCGGAAGACAGTATGACGGCGGTGTTATCCGCATTAACTCACAGTCAGGCAAAGGCGGCATCGGTTATCTGCTGGAACAAAAATTCGGTTATGATACGCCAAAGGAAATGCGTGAGGATATCGGTTATCTGATGAAGGGTATTTCTGATCATCGTCATCAAGAATTAAAGAGTGATGAAATTCTTGATATCTTCAGACAGGAATACTTCAACAAAACGATGCCGCTTCATATGCTGGATTATCATTTTGTCAGAACAAATGAAGTGATGGTTACTTTAACGATTGAAATGAATGGTGAAAAAAGAGATATTGTCGGCCGCGGCAACGGACGCCTTGATGCCGTAAGCAATGCGATTACTTCATCCTTAAATATTAATTATAAGGATCTGCTTTATAAAGAACATGCACTGACAAAGGGATCAACTTCACAGGCGGTTGCTTATGTGGGAATCCATGATGAAAATGGATCGATGTACTGGGGCGCCGGTATTCATGATGATATTATCGCCGCCAGTGTAATCGCCTTATTCTCGGCGGTAAATCGTTTAATGGGAGGAAAATAAGATGGGAATGACAATGACACAAAAAATCCTGGCAGCTCATGCCGGATTGGATCGAGTGACGGCCGGTCAGCTGATTAATGCCAAATTAGATATGGTTTTGGGCAATGATATTACGACGCCGGTAGCGATTAAAGAATTTGAGAAAGCTGGTTTTACGGATATTTTTGATAAAAATAAAGTTTCCATTGTTTTGGATCATTTCTCACCTAATAAAGATATTAAAGCAGCTCAGCAATGCAAACAGTGCCGAAGCTTTGCCAGACGCTTTGACGTAGCGAATTTCTATGATGTCGGTACAATGGGTATTGAACATGCTCTGCTTCCGGAAAAAGGCTTGGTAGGGCCTGGTGAATGTATTATCGGCGCTGATTCACACACATGCACCTATGGCGCATTAAACGCCTTCTCTACCGGTGTGGGCTCTACGGATATGTGTGCCGGTATGGCAAGCGGTGAATGCTGGTTCAAGGTTCCGGCCGCTATTAAATTTAATATTCATGGCAAATTAAATCCATGGGTCAGCGGCAAAGATGTAATTCTGCATATTATCGGCATGATCGGTGTTGATGGAGCATTGTATAAATCCATGGAATTCAGCGGTGACGGTTTAAAAAATCTAAGTATGGATGATCGCTTGTGTATCGCCAATATGGCGATTGAAGCCGGAGCCAAAAACGGACTCTTTGAGTTTGATGAAATTACTGAAGCTTATGTGAAAGAACGTGTCAATCGTCCTTATAAAACATATAAAGCAGATGAAGATGCCGACTATGATCAAATTATTGATCTTGATTTATCAACCATTAAATCTACGATTGCTTTTCCGCATCTGCCGGAAAACACGAAAACAATCGATGAAGTCGGTGAAGTAAAGATCGATCAGATTGTTATCGGTTCATGCACCAACGGCAGAATTTCCGACATGGAAGCGGCAGCAGCGGTATTAAAGGGCAAGAAAATTCATCGTGATGTACGTGCCATCATTATTCCTGCTACGCAAAAGATTTGGCTTGAATGTGTAAAGCGCGGTTATATGGATATCTTTATAGAAGCTGGCTGCATTGTTTCAACACCTACCTGCGGTCCTTGTCTGGGTGGTTATATGGGTATTCTCGCCGAGGGTGAACGCTGTGTATCCACCACCAACCGTAATTTCGTCGGCCGCATGGGTCATGTGGATTCTGAGGTTTATCTGGCTTCCCCAGCCATCGCGGCGGCCAGCGGTATCATGGGAAGAATTGCTGATGTGAAGGAGGTAATGTAAATGAAAGCACATGGTCAGGCACATAAATACGGTGATAACATCGATACCGATGTAATCATTCCCGCCCGTTATCTGAACACGAGTGATCCTAAAGAATTGGGCGCCTTATGCATGATTGATATCGATCAGAATTTTGTGAAGAAAGTTCAGCCTGGTGATATCATGGTCGGCGGTTATAATTTTGGCTGCGGTTCCAGCCGTGAACATGCACCGATTGCCATTAAAGCGAGCGGCATCGCCTGTGTCATCGCCAAAAGCTTTGCCCGTATCTTCTACCGCAATGCAATTAATATCGGGTTGGCCATTCTGGAATGTGAAGAAGCGAGCGATAAGATTGAAGCAGGTGATGAAATCAGCATTGATTTTGACAGCGGCATCATAACCAATCATACAAAAAATGAAAGTTATCAGGCAAATGCCTTTCCTGATTTTATTAAAGAGATCATTGAATGCAATGGCCTAATAAATAAATTGAAAAAGGAGTCTGTTCATGAATAAGCGTATTACCGTTATTAAGGGTGATGGCATCGGGCCCGAGATCATCGATGAAGCCATCAAAGTCTTAGAGGCTGTCGCCGATAAATATCAGCATAGCTTTACTTATAATTATATTGATGCCGGCGGCTGTGCAATCGATAAATTCGGCACTTCCCTGCCTGATGCGAGTTTAGCAGCCTGTTTAGACTGTGACAGCGTCTTGTTGGGAGCGGTCGGCGGTCCAAAATGGGATCAGGTCGATCCAGCGATTCGTCCGGAAAAAGCATTGCTTAAGATCCGCAAGGAGATGGGTTTATTTTCTAATCTTCGGCCAGCTAAGGTTTTTGATGTACTGGCTGCCGCTTCACCGCTGAAACCAGAAATTGTTGCTCAAGGCATTGATTTACTGATTGTGCGGGAACTCATTGGCGGTGTTTACTTCGGAGAGCGTGAAACCAAGGAAATAAACAATGAGTTAAAGGCTACGGACATTATGAGTTACAGTGAGCATGAGATTGAACGCGTTGGCAGAGTTGCCTTTGAAACAGCCCGCAAACGCCGTCATCATGTGACCAGCGTTGACAAAGCCAATGTATTAGATACATCAAGATTATGGCGTAAGGTAATGCATCGGCTGGCTGAAGAATATCCGGATGTAACCTATACCGACATGCTGGTAGATAATACGTCCATGCAGTTAGTCAAAAATCCTTCGCAATTCGATGTCGTGGTCACAGAAAATATGTTTGGCGATATTCTAAGTGATGAAGCCAGCATGATTACCGGTTCAATCGGTTTGATTCCATCCAGCTCGCTGGGTGAAGGCAGCCGCGGCATGTATGAGCCAATTCACGGATCGGCACCGGATATTGCCGGTATGAATATCGCAAATCCGATTGGTACGATATTATCAGCGGCAATGATGCTGAAATACAGCTTTGAGTTAGAAGCTGAAAGTCAGGTGATTGAAGACGCGGTGAACGCAGTGCTGAATGAAGGCTACCGCACAGCGGATATTTATACGGAAGGTAAAATCAAATTGACATGCTCAGAAATGGGCGATAAAATTGTTTCAAAATTATAGGAGGAACATCATGGATATCAAATTTATAAAATCAGAGAATCTTAAGACTAAACCCGATCAAAACGCTTTAGGCTTCGGCAAATACTTTTCCGACTACATGTTTGTCTGCGAATGGGATGAAGGTCAGGGCTGGCATGATGCCCGCATTCAGCCTTATGCGCCGATCATGTTAGACCCTGCTTCAATGGTTCTGCATTATGCACAGGAAACCTTTGAAGGCATGAAAGCTTATAAATCGCCAAAGAATGAAATTCTGTTATTCCGTCCGGAAATGAATGCCCGCCGTATGGCTAATTCAAATGAACGTCTCTGCATGGCTATTTTCCCTGAAGCCGATTTCGTTCAAGCCGTTGAGGAATTGGTGAAGGCAGAAGCTGACTGGATTCCAACAGCCGAAGGCACTTCACTTTACATTCGCCCGTTCATGTTCGCAACAGAGGCCAGTGTCGGTGTTCATCCTTCAAAGAAGTATACCTTCGTTATTGTCTGCTCACCGGTAGGCGCCTATTATCCGGAGGGTGTTAATCCAGTTAAAATTTATGTTGAAGAAGAATATGTAAGAGCTGTACGCGGCGGTACGGGCTTCACAAAATGCGGCGGCAATTACGCAGGCAGCGTGGCAGCTCAGGCAAAAGCAGAAAAATTAGGCTATACGCAAGTTTTATGGCTTGATGGCGTAGAACGCAAATATGTCGAAGAAGTCGGCACGATGAATGTAATGTTTAAAATTAACAATGAAATCTATACCGCACCGATTGAAGGAACTGTTCTGCCGGGTGTAACGCGTGACTCAATCATCACACTGCTGAAAAGCTGGGGCTATACTGTTCATGAGACACATCTGGCTATCGATGATCTGATGGCAGCCGGTGACAAAGGTGAATTGGAAGAAGCTTTCGGCACGGGTACAGCGGCAGTAATCTCGCCAATTGGTGAACTGAATTATCGCGGCCATATCGTAACAATCAATGATTTCAAGACCGGCGGTCTGACACAAAAGCTTTATGATACATTAACCGGTATCCAATGGGGTAAGGTTGAAGATCCATTTAACTGGGTCAGAGTCGTAAAATAGAATTCCACTTAAGAAAGTGCAAGCCAACCGCTGACCTGCACTTTTTTATTATATGAGAAATTGCATTCTTAAGCATAAAAGTACCATTTTTTTATTCTAAAAGATATCTGAAAAATGATAAAAAGCAAGTGAATTTATAATGTAAAAATGGTAAAAGTCTTTGACAAAGGTATAAAACGAGGTAAAAAAGCACCAATAAGCAAAAACACATCCTTTTCTTAGAAGCTGTGTTTTTTTAACTCTTAGAGTCATCGCTATGCGGCATTTTCAATCAATGCCAAGCTTTGCTTAATATCCTCAGCAATCAGTTTTTGCATATTTTCTGAATAGATATTTGTTTGTGCTTGCCGCAGTGCCGCTGTTATTTTTAAAGTAAGTTCCGGTTTATCTTTTACTAATAGCGGCAGCAGTTTGACGCATTGTCTGACGGTAATTGGTTTTTCATCATGAAGATGATCGAGAAAGCGCTCAAGCTTCGTATCAATCACTTGCGCAGTATCCCATTTAGCATTCGCTGCAATCAATACCAATCCCCGATTACGCACATATGAATTTTTATGATTCAGCATTGAGAAAAATTCATCTAAGTAAAGACTCACTGCCGGCCCTTCTTTACTCATCATTTCTAGCTGCTTCAATGCTGCATACCCGGTATCAGCATCTGATGCATAAAGCTGTGCTATCAGCTGCCTGATGTCTTCTTCTGAATGAATTACAGCCATGTTGAAATGACCTCATTCAAAACCAGATCCCAAAAGCGCCATTCATGTCCATACCCGTCTATCTCAGCATAATCCAGCTCATAGCCATACGCTTCCAGCTGTGCTTTCGCATACCGGCACTTATCCAGCAGAAAATCCTTACTGCCGACACGCATATAAAAACAAGGCAGCTCACAATGCTTTTTGGCATTCTCTTTCAGCATTGCATAAGCATCCTCACGAGTGCCGATCAATTCTCTGCCGCCCGGGACGGAACCGCCAAATACTTGCGGAGCATTGCCGAACCAGTCCACATTTCCCATTCCGCCGTCTGCTAAATTAAAAGCACAGCCAGACATTAATACCACTTTTGAATACTGATGAGGAAAGGCCAGCGCCAGCTTCATTGCCCCCATCGCCCCCATGGATAAGCCGCCGATAAAATTATCCTCACGCCGATCACTTAAAGGAAACATATAACGACAGAAAGCTACTAACTCCTCTCCGATAAAACTGAAATATTTTGCACCCTTGGGTATATCCGTGTAACCGCTGTTTTCAGCCGGCGGCAGTATCAAGGCCAGTTGATGATCCTGGGCATAACGGGCCGCATTAGTAAAGGTCAGATAATCATTTTCATCCCCCGAAAAGCCATGCAGCAGCCATAAAACCTGCAGCTTTCGCTGCGGATTATAAACCTCTTCAGTATTTAGATGATCAAAATCGACACTGGGTATCACAGCCGTAAAATTAACCTGACGTCCTAGTGCCGTTGACATAAAATTGATATGCAGTACAGCCATAAGCCACCTCCACGATTCATTATGAATAGCTTACCACGATTTTAAGCTTTTGGGAACAAACCTATTGACCAAAGGGACGATCAAATCGCTTTTTATAGGCGTGGTTTTTTCTAAGCATATACTGCCAGTAAATATCACCTAAACCAAGTCGGGATAAAAGCTGCAGCTGCCGCAGCTTATGGCAGCTCAGCCGATAAGGATCGCCAAGCCGCGCAACAATCTCTTCATCAAGTTCACCGGTTTTAGCTAATCGCCGGCCTAATGCCTGCAATTCTTCAAAAAGCTTTTGATTCGCTTTTTCAGGCATTAAAGAAACGCCTGCTGAATTTCCTCTGACAACTACGCCTAAACATTCATAACCAAGCCGCGCTGCCTGATGCTTCAGCGCTTTGACACAATAGGCTGACTGAGCTGCTTCAATAAAGCCGGACTGCACAACAAAAAGAATCTGCGCGCCCTTTTTCGCAGGCTTCATCACTTCAAACAGCTTCATGACAATTCCCGGCATGGCATGCACATATAGCGGCATGACAAAAATCAGCTGATCCGCCAAAGCAGCCTGAGCTGCCAATTCATCATATTGATGCGTGTCGGCATAAAGAATATCTGACACAACACGCATCCCACTCATCAGCTGACGGATAAAAACTTCAGAATTTCCCTGACGGCCATGCGGAGAACCATTAATAAATATCGTTTTCATGATGCCAGTCCCCCATCTGCGCTGATCTCAATGACTTGCATGCCAAACTGATAAAAAACACGCTGTAAATATTCAACAAATAATGAGCGGGCTTGAGTATCTGAAAAATCATCAAGATAGCGCACAATGACTGATGGATTTTGCTTGTATCGCATTAAATGCATTGATTCACCGCTGTCATAACGAATAAAAGGCAGTCCTAACACGATTGCTTCAGCGGCTTCAATAATCCAAGCTTTTCATAATATCTGAGTGTTTCACAGCTTAAACCAAGACTTTCATAAACCTGTGAAGCTGTATAAAAATTATCTAATCGTTCATTATCCAAGCGGTCAACCTCATCAAAGCTGCTTTCTATCCGTTCATTTATCTTCATAAGCCGACCTCCATATTTCAACATTATAGCACAGAAAAAAACGATGCGGCTAAACATCGTTTTTTAAGAAAGGGGTAAAAATTATAAAAATTTGTTTACGGGAATTAAAAAACTAAAACGGGATTAAAAAGGAATTAAAATTTTGTTAATTCAGCGCCAAAAGGAAAAAATTCAAATCATCAGCGGCATCGGGAGTACCGTTAATCATTAAGGTTTCCTTAAGTAAGAGGGTATCATCGCTATTTATCTGCCAGTCACACATCCGTTGTCGGCCTCCCCATCCATAGGAGCTTAACAAGGTGTTTACCAGCAAGCGATAACCATCTGCTGAGTGTCGTGAAGATTTACTGCCAAAATTTTATCCATAACATCTTATATCATGGTTTCAAGACGCTTCCTCTTATACAAAAGCGTAGGACCAGATAATCTCTGCCTTCATGTTTAAAACACATCGGCAAGCCAAGAAGCATTTGATTTCATGAGGGTCGTCATTGCTTCAAGGCATTTTGAGGATGACATTGCATTAGATGACTGCAGCTGTCTCCTCTTAAAAGTTACCCAATTCTAACTGATTGACTAAAAAAAGAGGGATTCCTTATCTCATAACAGCCTACACAATTAGCTTTGGTTAACTTTATGACTAAATTATACCCAGCCCTTTAACTCTTGTCAACTATATTTAACTAAAATTTATAAAAACAGCAGTTTTATCCTTTCAGTGTTAACATATAAACGTATAATTAATTTTTAATATGACATAGGGTTGTCAGTTTAATGTGCTACAATATCAACAGGTGATAAAAATGCAATTACAACGCTATCTTGAAACAATCTGGCTGCTGATTCAGCGCCGTTCAATTACCGCCCAAGAGCTGGCTGAACATTTTGAAGTATCGGTGCGGACAATTTATCGTGATTTAGATGTGCTTAGTGCGGCAGGAATTCCGCTGTATACTGAAAAAGGACGCGGCGGCGGTATTCGTTTAATGGACGATCATGTATTAAACCGTACCTATCTTACCGATGATGAACAAAAGGAAATCCTGGCTGCCCTCCATAGCTTTAATCAAGTATATGATCCTGCCACATCCTCTGTTCTAAACAAATTTTCCGCCCTCTTTCCCCATCTTGATGTTGATTGGATTCATGTTGACTTTACAAACTGGTCAGTGGATACTTCTAATGAATTATTCAATTTATTTAAAAATGCAATTCTTAACTGCCAATGCCTGCATTTTTCTTATATCAGCAATGAAGGTCAAGAAAGTGAGCGTACTGTCGATCCTTATAAGCTGATTTTCAAAGGATCTGCCTGGTATATCTACGCCTATTGTCATTTACGTCAGGCATTTCGGTTCTTTAAGATTTCACGAATCATTAATCTGACTGTGTTGGAGGAAAACTTCAACAGAAAGCCAATCGCCGAACTGCCTTCAATGTCCAAACCTGATAATCAAATTGATTACACTTTAAGAATTCATCCAAGCATGGGTTTTCGGGTCGTTGATGAATTTGATCCCCATTCTTACACGCGTGATGAAAAAGGCTATTTTATAGTTACCGGAACCTTTCCTGATGAAAGCTGGATCATCGGATTTGTATTATCTTTCGGCAATGCCTGTGAATTACTTGAACCCTGTGTTTTACGGCATGAGATAAGCCGGCAATTAAAAGAACTGTCCATATTATATCAAGGAGAACAAGAATGAATTACATACAACTAACAAAAGAAAATATCGATAAAGAACATTTATGCTGTGCTACTTCAAATAAATTAGGTACTGCGTCAAAAAGAGCATGGCTGAAACAGCAGCTTGATCAAGGCTTGTATTTTTTAAAGGGTGATGTCAGCGGCAAGGTATTTATTGAAGCGATGCCGGTTGAAAAGGCTTGGCTGCCGATTATCGGCAGTAATTATATGATCATTGACTGTTTCTGGGTCAGCGGTAAGTATCAGGGCTGCGGATATGGAAAAGAATTACTCGCACAATTAATTGACAAAGCAAAAGCCGAGGGTAAATCAGGGTTGGCGGCCATTACCTCAGCGAAGAAGATGCCCTTTCTTTCCGATCCTGTCTTTTTAAAAGCGAATGGCTTTGTGCCGGCCGACAGCTGGGCTCCCTTTGAGTTAGCCGCACTGCCCTTTGATGATCAGCCATTGCCTGTCTTTAGCTGTTCAAAAGCACCAAAAGGACTCTGCCTTTATTACACCGCTCAATGCCCGTTTACCGCTCAATATGCGCCGTTATTTAAAAAGATTGCCGATGAAAATAACATTCCTATGACATTGATCCATATTGATACGCTTGAAAAAGCAAAAGCCTGTCCATCTCCGGTGACAACCTATGCGTTATTTAAAGACGGTTGTTTCATCACCAATGAAATCTATTCGGAAAAGAAAATTAAAAGCTTCCTGGGAATATGACATGGAAGAAATTATCGCTAAGTCAATCTTACAGAATGTAAGCAATAAAGCCGGCTGGTTTGGTGTTGATTATAATATGAATCTATATCGCGGCTGCTGTCATGGCTGTATTTACTGCGATTCCAGAAGCAGCTGTTACGGCATTGATCATTTTGATCAGGTACAGATTAAAAAAGATGCCTTGCTGATATTAGAAAATGAATTGCGCCGAAAACGGGTTAAGGGTGTTGTCGGCATGGGTGCTATGTCAGATACTTATAACCCATTTGAAAAAGAACTCCAATTGTCAAGACAAGCATTGATGCTGCTTGACCGATATGGTTTTGGTTTGTCATTAGAGACAAAAAGTGATTTGATTCTTCGTGATCTTGATATTCTTAAAAATATTTCAGACCATACTAGTGCAATAGTGAAAATGACGATTACCTGCGCTGATGATAACTTGGCCAAGCTGATTGAACCAAATGTCTGCCCATCCTCTAAGCGTTTTGAAGCCCTTCAGACCATGAATGAGGCAGGCATTTATGCCGGTATTTTGCTGATGCCGATGCTTCCTTTTATCAATGATACATCTGAAAATATAGCTGCGATTGTCGAACAGGCAAAAAAGCATAAGGTACCTTTCATTTATCCGATGTTTGGCGTAACCCTGCGTGATAATCAGCGTGATTATTATTTAAAAAAAGCAGATGAACTATTCCCCGGTACCGCTCAGAAGACGATCCATGCCTTTGGCAGCAGCTATAACTGCCAAGTGCTGAATGCCCGCCGGCTCTATGCAATATTTAAAAGAGCCTGCGATGAAGCCGGTATCCTGTATAAAATGTCGGACATCATTCATGCCTATCAGCGAAAAACTGTCGAACAATTGCAATTGCATCTGTAAACCTACCCGCTTTTCGTTTATAATAATACTGTAACGTCGTGAGACAAGAAAGGATTCTTATGGAAAGAAAAGTTGGAACTATATCAAGAGGCGTCCGCTGTCCAATCATTCGTGAGGGTGATGATCTGGCAGCTATTGTAGCCTCTAGCGTACTTGAAGCTGCAGAAGCAGAAGGCTTTGAACTAAGAGACAAGGATGTTGTGGCAGTTACTGAATCAATCGTTGCCAGAGCACAGGGCAATTATGCGTCTACGGATGCGATTGCCGAAGATGTAAAAAAGAAGCTTGGCGGTGAAACCATCGGCGTCATTTTTCCGATTCTGAGCCGCAATCGTTTCTCGATTTGTCTTAAAGGAATTGCCAAGGGTGCGAAAAAAGTAGTATTAATGCTGAGTTATCCAAGCGATGAAGTCGGCAACGAGCTAGTATCTTTAGATATGCTTGATGAAGCCGGCATCAACCCTTACAGTGATGTGCTGACCTTAGAAAAATACCGTGCATTATTCGGTGAAAATAAACATACCTTTACCGGTGTAGATTATGTTGATTATTACAGCTCGCTGATTAAAGATAGCGGTGCCGAGGTTGAAATCCTTTTTGCCAATGATCCGAGAGTGATCCTTGATTATACCAAACGGATTCTTACTTGTGACATTCATACTCGCCAGCGTACAAAACGCCTGCTTAAAAATGCCGGTGCTGAAGTGGTATGCGGTTTGGATGATATCCTGAATGCCAGTGTAAATGGCAGCGGCTATAATGAGCAATTTGGTTTACTTGGTTCAAATAAGTCCACTGAGGAGAGCGTTAAGCTGTTTCCACGCAACTGCATGCCGTTTGTTGAAGCAGTTCAGCAGCAATTAAAAGCAGGCTGCGGAAAGCATATCGAAGTCATGGTTTATGGTGATGGTGCGTTCCGTGATCCTGTCGGCAAAATCTGGGAATTGGCTGATCCATGTGTATCGCCTGCATATACTTACGGACTTGAAGGTACACCGAATGAATTAAAACTGAAATATCTGGCAGATAATGATTTCTCCGATCTGAATGGTGAAGCATTAAAAGCTGCCATCAGCGAAAAGATTAAATCAAAAGAGGATAACCTTGTCGGTTCAATGGCTTCTCAAGGTACCACACCGCGGCGTCTGACCGATTTAATCGGTTCACTCTGTGATCTGACCAGCGGATCTGGTGACAAGGGAACACCGATTGTGTTGGTACAGGGCTACTTTGATAATTATACTAATTAATCATTGATTACTATTTAACATAATAAAAGCCAGGCTCGCTGAACCGATGCCTGGTTTTTTTATACGTCTTTTGAAACCTATTATAAAAGCATAAAGATCAGGTTCCGCCGCTTCAGGAAATTCATCAAAGGCCAGCGGATAAATATCAAGCAGATGCATCCTATGAACAGGATATGGTTTTACTTGTGCCAAAAGGGTACTTAATAAACGGCGCTGAGATTCCATGATATTCATCAGCCTTTTCTTTGAAATACATAAGTGCATTCAGCCTTCAGGGCATTCTTGTATTTCATCAACGATAATTAAAGGATCATTGGGAATTATTTTCTCACCAGCAATCATCGATAAGTATTCAATGATTCGATGAAAATTTTTATTTGTTTAAAAATAGATTTCAAATCATCTTCTTTACCAAAATTAATAGAGACATAATTTTCATAATAACTTTGTCCAAGCTCTTTCATCAGCCACGTTTTGCCGATTTGCCGAGCTCCTTTTAAAACTGATGGCTTCCGTTCTCCTCTATCTTTCCATTTTTATAAGTTTTGAATCGCAGCCCGTTTCAATGAAATCACCCTCCTTTTTGACAGCCGATTAATGTTTAACACATTTTTCCAAGTAAGGCTTACCTAGCCCTTAGTATAACTATTGATTAGCTGTCATATCGCTTATATATGAATCACTTTAACCGCGGCTGCTATGCCTTTATCAAGCTGATTTGAAAATATATAATAAAATAATCCATGATTTACTCACGGATTATTTTATTATTATAAGTTTTTAAAAAACTGCTTCAGATCCTGTTTGACCTCATCAGCTAATAGATTATCCTTCACACCTTCAATTGCTCCTTCAATACCATAGAGCATATGCAGGCAAGCTCCCTCATCCACCTGTTCTCTGATTTTAATAAAAGCTGTTTTGGCTCCCATAAAACATAATTCTTCTTCATTATGCACGCCAATCTGCAGCAATGCGTCTTCCAGTACTTTGCCGACATTAGGCAGCTTGCTAAGTTCGCTCATACGATCACCTCTGTCTTAATCTTAATCCTTTTTATTGTTTAAATCAAGCAGACAATATTTTCTGGTATATGAAGTAAAGCAGATCAGTATTGCCAATGCCGCAGCGGCTCCGGCTAATACATCACTGGCATAATGTACACCTAAATAAATACGGCTCAGCATGATCAAAATGATCAATAAACTCAGTAATAAAGTAAATAGATACTTCTGCCATTTTACTTCAAGCTTATGCCAGATCAAATAGATTAAATAGCCGTAAAAGGCCATCGCCGCCATCGAGTGACCGCTGGGAAACGAATAGCCATCAATTTCGATCAGCCGATAACCGATAGGTCTTGGTCTGATAAAAAGCTGTTTCAGGAGGACATTGCTGGCTGCGGTTATTGCTAGATTGCTGATCATCAAACAAGCCAGCACACACTTTTTCATTAGTATTAAAAGCAGAGCGCCGACGGCACATAAAAGAACCAATCCCATTGTACCGCCTAATTCGGTCAGCATGCGCATCAGCGGTGTCAGCGTTTTAGAGATTGCAAGTGATACAAACGTATAGACTTGCTGATCAAATACGGAGAGCTGATTCAGCTTCAACGCACAGGCAATAAATAAAAAGATACAGACAGCGATGGTAAGCAGCAGCTGCCGGCGATATTTTTTCAGCATTTCAAACAATTTCATCAAATCACTCATTTCTTAGTGATTAGGATAGCACAACCCAGATAAATTATCAATCTTTACAGCTTCTCAATCGGTTTCCGCTCCGCCTTCAGATTATGTGTCTTTGCGGAACGCCTGCCTAATTCTTCGCATACATCAGCCAATGGAATATCCAGCTGTACAAGCAGTACCATAAGATGATACATTAGATCACAGACCTCATTCACCTGTTCAGCTTGATCGTCTTTCATTGCCGCGATCACGACTTCACAAGCTTCCTCCCCCACTTTTTTTAATATTTTTTCCAAGCCCTTATCAAACAGATAGACGGTATAAGAACCTGCCTCTGGATTTTGTTTGCGGTCCTTGATGGTAAGATATAAATTTTCAAATTCATTCATCACTTTCTTCTCCTTTAATTGTCCGATAGAAACAGCTTTGATGACCGGTATGACAGGCGGCTCCCTCTTGTCTGACCAGCAGCAAAAGCGTATCCGCATCACAATCGACATAAATGGCTTCCACATGCTGATAATGGCCGCTGGTCTCTCCCTTTGTCCATAATTCTTGACGGGAGCGGCTGTAGTAGCAGGCCAGCCCGCTTGCCAGCGTGCGTTCAAGACTGGCTTTTGACATATAGGCCAGCATCAGCACCTGACGGCTTGTACTGTCTTGCACAATGGTTGGTATTAAACCATGATTCTTTTCAAAATCCAAACCGATCATAAGCTTTTCCTCACAGCGATTCCCGCTTTTGCCAAAGCATCCTTGACTTCTTTGACTGTAAGCTTTCCATAATGAAACAGCGAAGCCGCCAATGCCGCGTCAGCTGCATCAGCAAGAAATACATCGGTAAAATCATCAAGACTGCCGCAGCCCCCTGATGCAATCAAAGGCACATGGGCAACCTCCTGCACCGCCTTAAGCATGTCAAGATCATAACCTTGCTGAGTACCGTCAGCATCCATACTGGTTAACAAGAGCTCACCGGCACCTAACCGCTGTCCTTCCTTTACCCATTCAATCAAGTCCAGCCCGCTGTCTTTCTGACCGCCCTGAGTATAGACATTCCAGCCGCCCGCTGTTCGTTTTTTCGCATCAATCGCCAACACGATGCACTGACTGCCAAACTTATCAGCACCGTCGCGGATTAATTGCGGGTCATAAACAGCCGCTGAATTTAATGAGACTTTATCAGCGCCTGCCAATAACAGCTTTCTTATATCATCAAGTGAGCGAATACCGCCGCCGACTGTAAAGGGAATAAAAATCTCTTTAGCCACCGCTTCAACAAGCTCACGCATCGTTTCCCGCTTCTCCTTGGTCGCTGTAATATCTAAGAATACTAATTCATCGGCACCTTGCTCATAATACTGACGAGCCAGCGCAGCCGGATCACCGACTTCCTTTAAACCAAGGAAATTAATTCCCTTCACTACTCGCCCATCCTTGACATCAAGGCATGGTATTATTCTTTTTGTATGCATATCAAGCCTCCCGGCAGAGTTTAACTGCAGCCTCAAGATCGATGGTATTCGCATAGATCGCTTTACCCATAATGGCGCCGTCCATGCCGATCGCTTTTAAATCACGTAGGTTTTGAAGGTCACGGATACCGCCGCTGGCAATGATTTGGAGTGATACTTGTGAGCGCAGCGCTTTTAACATGGTCAAATTAGGACCTTGTAATGTACCGTCGGTTTTAATGTCTGTCACAATGAGTGTCAAAACCCCCAGTGCTTCCAGATGTTTCGCAAACTCAATATAATTGACCTGACTTTCAGAAAGCCAGCCGCGCACACAGACAAAGCCATCCTTACAATCAATACCGACAGCGATCTGATTCCTATAACGGGCCAGCGCAGCCTTTAAAAATGGCTCATCCTCTAAGGCCGCCGTACCTAGAATCACCCGTTGTACACCGCAGTTCAAATAAGCTTCAATTGCTTCCATCGTGCGAATACCGCCGCCAACCTCAACCGGCATCTCGGCCTTTTGCACAATCTTTGCAATTAATGCCTCATTCACCCGCTTACCGCACTTTGCACCGTTCAAATCGACGACATGCAGCAGCTGTGCCTTTGCATGATTCATACGCTTTAAAATGCTGTCTATCTCACCGACTGCTTCCCCTTTTTCATAATCGCCTTGAAACAGCCGTACTGCCTTACCATCAAGCAGATCAATTGCCGGAATACAGATCATATTTTTTCCTCCACAAAATATTTTAATATTTTCAAGCCGGTCTCACCGCTTTTTTCAGGATGAAACTGGGCACCGATGATATTCTCATGACGAATCAAACCGCATAAGCACATCGTTCCATAATTTGAATAAGCAAGCAGATCCTTCTCATCGATTTCAGATGCATAATAAGAATGTACATAATAGACATATGCTTCATCACCAATCAGGGAGGTTATGACATCACTGCCGCATAATTCAAGACGGTTCCAGCCGATATGCGGAATCTTTACACTCGTGTCCCGCATTTTCACAACCCTGCCCTTCAGATAACCCAGCCCCTTGGTCAACGCGCCTTCCTCGCTGCTTTCAAACAATACCTGCATACCAAGACATATCCCTAAAAAGAGCTTTTTCTGATCCAATACCACCGTATTTAATACTTCGATCAAACCATTTTCCCGCAGATTTTTCATACAGTCGCCAAAGGCGCCGACACCGGGCAGGATAATTTTATCCGCGGCCAAGATTTGTTCCTTATCGGCGGTAATCACATAATCAGCATTGAGCTTCTTTAACGCATTTTCTACACTGCGCAGATTTCCCATGCCATAATCAATCACGGCAATCATGCTAAGAACCCCTTGGTGCTGGGCAGCTCATTTCCTGTAATTTGCACAGCCTGCCGCAAAGCACGGCCCAGACCTTTAAATACCGCCTCAATCTTATGATGATCATTGGTTCCATAGGCAACATTCACATGCAGTGTAATGCCGGCATTGAAGCTAAACGCACGCAGAAATTCTTCAAGCATCTCACAGGAAAAACCGCCGATCTGTTCACGTTTCAATTCACAGTGATAAACTAAATAACTGCGTCCTGACAGATCCAAGGTTACATTCGCCAGCGTTTCATCCATCGGCAGACTCATAAAACCGTACCGATTGATTCCCCGCTTATCCGCTAACGCTGTTTTAAAGCATTCACCTAATAAAATACCGCAGTCTTCAACCGTATGATGATCACACACATCAAGATCGCCGTCAGCAATCAGCTCTAAGTCAAAATTGGCATGGAAGGCTAATAATTCAAGCATATGATTGAAAAATCCGATACCGGTCGCAATTTTACTTTGACCGCTGCCGTCAAGGTTGAGTGAACAGCTGACTTTTGTTTCTTTTGTTAATCGCTGCATCTTGCATGTTCTCATAAAATCTCCTTATCCGCCTGTCTCAGCAGGCTTATGATCCGCTCATTCTGATCAGGACTGCCAATCGTAATACGGAAGCCGTCATCTGCATAATCGCGGATCTTTATATCGTCAAGCAGACTCATAAAGACTGCTTTTCTTTTGCTTCTAAAATAAATAAAATTAGCTTTTGAAGGATAAACAGTAAAGTGCTTTAATGATTGGCAGGCTGCCAGCATTTTTTCCCGTTCACGGATGATCTGCGCTGTACGCGGTGCGAATATTTCATCATGGTTTAAAATAATTGATGCCGCCTGCTGAGAAAAGCTGTTCACATTATAAGGTACCTTGGCGGCCCTTAAACGCTGAATCATGATGGGATTACTGATGGCAAAGCCAACTCTTAAGCCTGCCAAGCCATAAGCCTTAGATAAGGTACGGGTTATGATCAAATTCTCATAAACATCAATCTTATCAAGCATTGATTCTTCATTAAACTCCGCATATGCCTCATCAATGATCACCGGTATCGGTGCCGCAGCTTCCACCAATTGACATAAGTCAACGGCTGACAGTGCTATGCCAGAGGGATTATTCGGATTAGAAAATAAGATTAAGTCCGCCTTTTTCCCCATCTGAATGAATGCATCAAGATCAAAGCTCTGTTCTAGATCATGCTGAAATTTAAGCAGTCCGGCCTGATGAACTGAAGCATAATAGTCATACATTGAAAAATCAGGATCAAGGGTTAATACTCTTTTGTTAGCTGCCAAAACACTGATCAATAAACCCAGTAATTCATCACTGCCATTACCGGCTATTAACTGATCTGCTGATAAGTTCATCACTTTCGCATAAGCGTTCAGCAATTCTTTACATTCATCATCAGGATAACGGTTATAAGCCAAGTCAAGAGCTGCCTGAGCAATTTCTTCTCTAACGGTAAGCGGCAGATTTTCACAGCATTCATTGGCATTCAATAAAATACCCTGACTCTGCGTTACCTGATAGGCCTTAATCGTCTTCATCACATCCGCACCTTAACCGCATTGGCATGTGCCTGCAGATCCTCTGATTCAGCGAGGGTTATGATATTTGATCCATAGGCTTCAACGGCCTCCTTTGAATAGTAAAGAAAAGAGGAGCGCTTCACAAAGCTGTCCACGGAGAGCGCACTGGCAAAGCGGGCCGTACCGTTTGTCGGCAGTACATGATTAGTACCGCCAAAGTAATCACCGATGCTCTCGCATGTGTAATAGCCGAGAAATACACTGCCGGCATTGCGTACTAAGCCTAATAGCGCCCATGGGTCGGCAACCATTAATTCAAGATGCTCCGGAGCGATTGCATTGGCAACCTCCGCACAATCGGCAAGCGTCTCACAGAGAATTAATTTGCCATAAGCTTTTAATGAATCCACTGCAATCACCTGTTTAGGCAGCTGTTCACTTTGCCGCTTCAATTCTTCACAAACCTGATCTGCCAGCTGTGATGAGGTCGTAACCAGAATGGCGGAAGCCATTGGATCATGCTCTGCCTGTGATAATAAATCAGCAGCTGCATAATCGGCTCTTGCCCCCTCATCCGCTATCACCAAAATCTCACTGGGACCCGCAATCATATCGATATCAACGGTGCCATAAACGAGTTTTTTAGCGGCTGCCACATAAATATTACCCGGACCGACAATCTTATCAACCCGCGGTATGGTTTCGCTGCCATAGGCCAGCGCTGCGATTCCCTGCGCACCACCTGCCAAATAAACCTCATCGACACCGGCTAGCTGCGCCGCATAGGCGATTTTAGGATCAAGCTGACCGCTCCTGCTAGGCGGTGTAATCATAACGATACGTTTCACTCCGGCTATTTTAGCTGGCAAGACATTCATCAATACGCTGGACGGATACTGAGCGCGGCCGCCGGGCACATAAACACCCACACTATCTAACGGCAACACTCGCTGACCTAAACGAATGCCTAAGGATTGCTGCTGAAGATAACCGCTTTGTTTCTGCGCTTCATGAAAGGCAATAATATTATCCTTGGCCTTCACCATCGCTTCCTTAAACGCTTCATCCGCTGCCGCTGCCCATTCATTAAGCGCTTCATCACTCACCCTTATACTAGTCAGTTCAATGCCGTCAAAAGCTTTCGTATACCGAATGATCGCTTCATCCCCATGCTGACGCACATCTGCCAAAATAGACTGCACTTTACTTAATACCTCATAACTCAAATCATCGCTGCGGCTGCGCAGATATGCTTCCAGCCTTTTTGTTTCCGACTGCTTAATTCGCTCTAACATGATTCATCCTCCATTCCTTTCTTCAGATCTTCTAAAAGCTGTGAAATTTCTGCCTGTTTTAATTTAAAGCTGGCCTTATTCACAATTAATCTTGCCGATAAATCACAGACGGTATCAAAAACCACCAGCCCATTTTCCTTGAGCGTCGAACCCGTCTCCATAATATCAACAATACCATCACATAAGCCTAAGATCGGTGCCAGTTCCACTGAACCGTCAATCTTAATAATTTCTACATCCATGCCTCTTTTTTGAAAATATTCACGGCATACGTTGGGATATTTCGTACCAATCTTAATGTGGCCAAACTTCATTAAAGGGTTCTTATCCTTTAAACCCGCAACAATAAATTTACACCAGCCCATCTTCAGATCCAGCAGTTCATAAGTTTCATTCATATTTTCTAGCAGGGTATCCTTGCCTACAACACCTATATCTGCCACACCATGATTCACATAGGTGATGCAGTCATTTGCTTTGACCAGAAAATAGCGAATATCCTTAACCTGATCCTGAAACACCAATTGACGTCCCTTATCTTTTAAAGCATCGATTCCATAACCGGCTGCTGCCAGTCTTTCCACGGTCTGTTTTTCTAAACGTCCCTTGGTTAACGCAATTGAAAGACTCATTCTATCCCTCCTCAAACCATACAATGTCAGCCTGATCACTGACCCGCAGTTCGACAATTCCCTGCCGTCGCAAGAGTGCTGCCTGTTTCAGCGCTTCAACCTGCTTACATAACGGATATACAAGAATATGTTTTTTAACGCTCACATCAGGCATCAGCGGCAGCAGCTGATCCAGCTTAATTGAAAAACCAATTGCCGGCATCGCTTTGCCAAATTTCTCAATCAGATGATCATAACGGCCGCCGCTGATCACAGCACTGCCAGCCCCTTGCGCATAAGCCTCAAAAATCAGACCGCTGTAATAATTCAGATGCGGCACCTTACTTAAATCATAAGTAATTGCAGCATCACTAAGCAGCGTCAACGCCGCATGCTGCTTTTTCAAAGCCAGCACGATCGATCGCAATTCATCATTGAAACAATAGGACAAGGCCTCATCTAAGATAGCCGCTTTACCACACAGCCATGGCAGCCGCAGAAAAAATGCCTTGCCCGCTTCATCCAACTGCAGCTTAGACACTTGTTCATGAAGTGCCGGCAGATTCTTCTTGTCAATCAATTCAGCCATTAAAGCCTGCTGATCATCCACAATGCCATAGGCTAAACAGGCTTGATGAAAGAAGTTCACGTTGCCGATTTCAAGCACACTGTCTTTCAATGAAAGCTGATCAATCACCTCACACGCGCAGCACAGCACCTCTAAGTCACCTTCCTGCTGATTCATGCCAATCAGTTCAATCCCGCAGTCGCTTACCTCATTCTGCTTACCAGCTAAATGCTCCTTAACCTTATAGACATTTGCACAATATCGAAAACGAAACGGCGGCTGCTGATCCTTGAAGCGGGCAGCGACCAGTCTTGCAATTGGTACCGTCATATCCATCCTTAAAGTTAAAATCTGACCCTGCTGATCAAAGAACTTATACATCTCCTCATCCTTGGGCAGCATGAAGCCAGTCTGATAAGTCTGATAATATTCAATAGCCGGTGTAATGATTTCCTCATATCCCCAACGCTGGAATACCTCTTCAATACGATTCTGCATAAACCTTTTAACTCGGCACTCGCGCTGCAGAAGATCACGGGTTCCCTCCGGAATACTGAATTGCATCTTTATACCTCCTTTAAACACAAAAAAGCTTCCATCCTAAGGACGAAAGCTGACTTCGTGGTTCCACCTTATTTTATTGACATCTCACAATGCCAACCTCTTCAAGTACAAACATACTCTAGCATGATAACGGATGCAGGGGCCCGTTCAAGATTACTTTATTCACCCTGACTGCTCGTGGATGTGTTCAAACTGTTAAACAGGCTTTCTTCCACCAAACGAAAGCTCTCTATACTGCGCCCAGATCTACTCTTTCCAGTCTTAACATTTCTTCTTGACTCAATAGTAACGCTTAAGAAAACAAAAGTCAATAATTTTCTGTAAATTTTCATAAATATGTAAGCTGCTTACAAACCAATTAAAAACTCTGCCTGAAACAGACAGAGCAAATTTTATTTATGATGCTGCTTTTCACCGATTTTCTCAGCCAGTAATTCCAGCTTAGTCTTATAAGCCGCATTTTCAGCCAATGGCACTGCTTCATCAAAAGCCGCTTTCGCATTATCCATTTCATCAAGCATCGTATATAGAATAGCCAGACGTTCAAGATACATTGCCTTTACCTCACCCTCATTCTCATCGGCAAGAGCACGCAGTTCCGCAATTCGTTCACGGTTAGGATGAATATAAATATCCATTAATAAATCAACTTCACTGCTGATCAGCTCTGCATTTTTATCCTTGGCAGATAAAGTCTTAATCAGCGGTGCGATTTCTTCACACATTTTCTTATTTTCCTTGCCTAAGAAATACGGAAAAGTAAGATTTAAGAAAGACAGCTTTTCTTTATCACGAATCTTCAAAGGCAGCAAAGTCTTTAAAATTTCCGTTGCTTTCTTTTCATTATCATTCTTCGTATAGAAATTTAACTTATAGTAATATAGGTGATAAGGTGTAAATAAGAACTTGGCCAATCTTGAATCACAGATTTCATTCAGCCGTTTTTCATCATTATTCAGCAGTACCTTGTAAAGTTCGTCAATCAAAGCATTGGATTTTTTCTTTTTCCAAATATAATAAATTAAATAAATAATTGCGAAAACCCCTAAAACTATCAAATATTGTTGCATGATAACCCTCTCTTATTCTCTGATATATACATTCATTCTAACAGTTTTAGTCACTTTCTGCAATAACAACCATCTGACAGCCTGCTTGCATTATCGATTAATCGATCTTGCCATTCGGGCATACGTATGGCGCCTGCCTCTGATGGCAATGCTGTATGCCATAATACTTTCCGGTACAACCGGCGCAAAACCCGCGTCACCTACATGATGAAGATCAGTACCGCACATCTTGCACATCAAAGCAATATCACGGATCGTAGCTTCCTCAGCACCTTCCTGAGAGGTGCCAATCGATGTCAGTGTTAAGGCATCTAAAGAATGAGCGTAAGCAATCATATCCTTTACATAATTTAATGTAATTCCCGGTACTGTTCCCGGCGCCGGAATCAAAATAACATCCGCCCCCGCTTCGACAAACGCACGAATCGTATCCTTTGTTATGATGTTTTCGCCGGCTTCGCTCTTTGAACCAGCGGCATGCATCTTACCAGCCATCAATACAACATCATCACCAACTGCTTTCTTCATCATTTTCAGAGTCTCAATGATTGTCTGATTGCTGACACCCGTGCCCGGATTGCCGGTCAGCAAGATAAAATCAATGCCCAGCGCTTTTGCTTTTAACGCGGTATCCGCACTGGCCTGCCGGCCTTCACAAATCGCTTCAATTTGCCCCATTGTCTCTGCGCTTGGATCAACGGGTTCCAGATTAACGCCAATCAATCTGCCGGTCAGTCTTTTTAATTCACGAATAACATCACTGTCCCCTGCCCCTTGGATACCGTCAATATGCGGATGATTCACATCAAACATATTCAATAAAAGGATATCCGCACCAAAAGCCGCACTGATTTCCGCATTACTTATCGGTGGCAGCAAGCTGTCATGACACAATGAACATTCTGCAATCAACACACGGCCTTCACTTGCCTCTAAAGATTCAAGCAATTCTTTTTTATTCATTACTTCCATATCAGAAAAATTACAATCCAAAAAACGTTTCATCATCTTTACCTCCTGTTTACATCTTCAGTATAACAGGTGCCTCTGATAAACGCTGATCAGCTTTTTTCCAATTTTGGAAAATTTGCATAGGCAAACGCAAGCTTCACGAAAAGACAAGAAATCTGAGCGGCTGTATCCAGAATTGTATCCTTAAATTGAAAAGGAAAAATATAGGGTGTCAGCTCTTTGAATGTTTCTTCATAGGTAGCAGTAATGATTAAAAACGTTTTTCCTTCACCCTTCAGCTTGATCAGCCAGTTCCAATGCTCTTTGATCCATGTTCCCTGCAAGCTGATAAGCCAAATCAAAGTCGATGACTTTAAGCGATACGCCATAAAATCCTCTTCAAGATCTCTTGGCACACCCTGTACCTGAATATGAAACGGCTCCATATAATTGCGCATCACATGCACACAGGTATAGCTATAAGGGGCATAACAGATACCAATTTCCATCCCTGTATGCATGAATGAAGCTGCTTTTTGAATCATCGCTTCATCATGGTACTGCATATAAAAGGCCAGATTATGCTGTTCCTGTTCTAAATAAGACAAACATGCCTGCTTATAGCTGGTTTGGGCGAGTTCAAGCTGTTTGGGTATAACCTGAAGCTGTTCATCACAAATACAATCATTCCGCAGTTCCTTAAAGCTTTTATAATTTAATTTATGACAGAATTTAGTAACCGCAGATGGCGTCGTACAAGCCTGCTTTGCGATATCTTCGATCAGTATATCGGGAAAGCGTTTATATTCCTTCATCAAAACAACGGCAATCTCATAATCCACAGAGGATTTTTCAGCTGTATATAAGAAAACCAGCAGACGAATATAAGCATTATTCATAAGCGGCTTCTTATGCCTTGGGTTATAAATTTTTCCATCCCGGCACTCCTTTAATAATAGCGAAAAAGAGTGGCTGTCCACTCTTATTCTTTACTTGCATCAACCATCAAATTACAAATCTTATTTGAGAAACTGATCGGATCATCCAAATCAAAGCCTTCAATTAATAATGCCTGATCATAAAGCAGATCAGCATAATCCTTAACCTTATCCTTATCGCGACCATACAGCTTCTGTAAAGCTTCAAAGATCGGATGATTCGGGTTGATTTCCAAAATACGGGTTGCCTTCATACCATATGGATTCCCTTCAGGCATCTGTGACAATACCTTCTCCATTTCAAAGCTCATACCCTCACCGGCACTCAGACATACCGGATGACTCTTTAAGCGTGTTGAAATAACGACATCACTGACTTTATCCTTTAATGTTTCCTTCAGATCAGACAGCATGTCTTTATTTTCTTCTGCCTTTTCCTCAATTTCCTTCTTTTCTTCTTCACTTTCAAGATTCAAATCACCTTGAGCAATATTTTTGAAATTCTTCTCCTGATAATTCATCATTACCTGAAGAGCAAATTCATCGACATTATCTGTCAGATAAAGGATTTCATATCCCTTATCCTTTACCAGTTCAGCACTTGGCAGTTTATCCAATTTATCAAGATTATCACCGGCTACATAATAGATGACATCCTGTCCTTCTTTCATACGGCTCACATATTCATCAAGCGTTGTCAGCTTCATTTCATGGGAAGATGTGAACATCAGCAGATCCTGCAGCATCTCCTTATGCATGCCATAATCATTATAAATACCAAATTTAATCTGCAAGCCAAAATTCTTCCAGAATTTTTCATACTCCTCACGATCATTCTTCAGCATATTCACTAATTCAGATTTAATTTTCTTTTCAATCTTAGAAGCGATAGCTTTCAACTGACGGTCATGCTGAAGCATTTCACGGCTGATATTCAAGCTCAGATCCTGTGAATCTACCAGACCGCGCATAAAGCGGAAATATTCCGGTATCAGTTCACTGGCCTTATCCATGATAAAGACACCGCGTGAATACAGCTGCAGCCCCTTCTCATACTCATTGCTGTAATAGTTATAAGGAGCCTTTGATGGAATAAACAGTAAGGTATCAAAATTTACACTGCCTTCCACATGCGAATGAATCACCTTCTGAGGATCCATGTAATCATTAAATTTATTCTTATAGAATTCATTGTATTCTTCTTCTGTAATCTCTGATTTATTTCTTTTCCATAAAGGCACCATAGAATTCAAAGTCTTTTCTTCGACAACCAGCTGCATTTCTTCGCTGCCTTCTTCTTTTGGTTCTTCATGTGATACAAACATTGTAATCGGATAACGGATATAGTCAGAATATTTCTTAATCAGATTTTCAATCTCATAGGTTTCAAGATACTGTGAATATTTTTCATCTTCACTATCTTCCTTTAACACTAAAGTAATGGTTGTTCCATGCTCTGCTTTTTCACATTTATCGATTGTATACCCATCAACAGCATTGCTTTCCCAGCGGTATGCCTCTTCTTCTTTGGCTTTACGGCTTTCCACAACAACATTGCTGGCAACCATAAAGGCAGAATAGAAACCGACTCCAAATTGTCCGATGATATCAACAGCCTCATCGTTCTTTTCTTCAGCCTCCATTTTTTCCTTAAAGGCTAAAGAACCGCTCTTGGCAATCGTTCCTAAGTTTTCTTCAAGCTCATCCTTGTTCATACCAATACCATTATCACTGATAGTAAGAGTACGGTGTTCTTTATCCACTGACAGCTGAATTTTCAGCGCTGAACGATCTGCCGTAATATTCTCATCACTCAATGATAAATAATAATACTTATCGATCGCATCACTGGCATTAGAAATCAATTCTCTTAAAAAGATTTCCTTATGCGTATAAATAGAATTGATCATCAGATCAAGTAATCGTTTTGACTCAGCTTTAAATGCTTTCTTTTTGCTCATGTTGATCCCTCCGTTAGCACTCATCATATTTAAGTGCTAATGATATTATAATCCATCTCTGTTAAAATTCAAGTAAAAAATAAAAAAAGTTCGTTAACGAACTTAATTATTGCTTTAAACAATCCTTATCGCTTTATTGAGACCTAATCGCATTGATTATCAAATAGATAAAAAGCAGACCAAGCAAGCAAAATGCCGCGATCAACTCCCGCATATCGAATGTAAATACATCAATGATTTCCAAAGCGAAAAATAAAGCCGGAGTGCCGTAAACGATGCTGGTCAAACGATATTCCGCCTTTTTATCGAAGGGTTTCTTTTCAGCTTCACTGCTCTATATAAATCGATTAGTAAAAATCGGTCCTTTTTCACACAGCATAAAAATACAATAAATTAAAAGCAGCAGTGCAGGCTTCCCGAAGATTAAACCCGCTATGTTTTGTATCAGCGGCATTACATCACCTGCTTAAATCGGTAACAGACTGATTTGCGGAGTAAATGGAATAATTTTAGCTTCATGCTTTTCAAAATCCATGATATATCCGAGACCATCAGTATGAAAAAAACCTTCTGATAATGCAATCCGCACATAACACATATCCTTATCAGCCTCATTATTATGCGCAAAATACCAAGGCTCAAATACTTGAATCAGCTTGGCGCGGATATCTTTGTTTTGCTCATCAAGCGGATGCCCGGCATAATAAGCCCGGCCACTGAATGTATGAAATGAATTACATAAAGATACCTGCGGATTCATCCTTAATTCCTTTACCTTAGTTGATTGAGCATAGGTGACAATCCAGAAAACACCCTCATCATAATAAGTATCCACTACCCGCTGAGAGGGCTTAGATCCCTTCACTGTCGCTAAAACAAATGTCCGATCCTGACTAAATAAGGCAGACAGCTTCTGCAGTCCCGCTTCATAAGCATCCATGGAAAACACCTCCCATTTTCTCTTATAGTAGCACTGAAAACAGCAACAAGCAAGATAAAAGGAGGCTGAACCTCCTCATTTAGTCGATGCTTAAAACAAGCTTATTCATTTGCGCCGCTTTTCTTGCCAGTCTTGATTCTTCACTGTTCAGCGTAACAATGGTATCACAATGCTCCAGAAGATAATTATCCAGTTTCTGATAGATATCATTCTCATAATGCCGATTAAGCATTACCAGTTTGGTACAAAGCTGATGAATCGTAAAATAACGCTCACGGTGATTTTCATTCCAATAGGTTGGCTGTTCCTCATAAGGACAGACACAGATCAGACTTACATTGGGATACAGTTCCATCTTTTCAAGTACGATTTCAGCAGTCCACATCTCTATTCCCCGCCGCACACCGCTCATAAACACACATTCTCCCTCTTTGATCAAAGTATCAATTTTATCCGTCAGTACCTTTTTAATACGCTGACATTCCACTGAATTTTCATCCTTAGCATATTGCAGATGATCGTAAATCGGTCCATCAAAACAGATCGTACGTTTCATAATTGTGTCTCCTTTAGTCATTGATTTTTATATCGTCCTATCACTTTTACGATAATTACTATTATCACCTTATTTCATGATATTCAGATACCTTTATTTTCATTATAAACTTTACATTTTAAAGTTACAACAGCTTAACCGCCGCTTGTAATAGTTAACGTTAAAATACATTTTACCTAATAATCAGTACATAAACGTTGATTATCCAGTTATTTTGTTTATCTATCAATATTTAATTTTATAGTAAAAAAAATTTGGTGATTCATTTAAAAAAGCTCTTTTTGATAAAAGAGCTGAATTTTAATTTTTAAGACTTTGCAACGGAGCCGGGATTCTTCCGCCTCGATTGATCATCACAGCACTTGAACAGCGATTGATTTTCATAATAGGACCACTGCCAAGCAGACCGCCAAACTCCAGATCCATGCCTTCTTCGACACCGATAGCAGGAATTGCACGGACAGCTGTTGTCTTAGAATTAACCATACCGATTGCGGCCTCATCAGCTATAATTGCCGCAATAGTTTCTGCCGGTGTATCACCAGGCACAACGATCATATCAAGCCCCACTGAGCATACCGCTGTCATAGCTTCCAGTTTTTCAATGCTTAGCGCACCGCTGCGGGCCGCATTGATCATGCCGGCATCCTCAGAAACAGGAATAAAAGCACCCGATAAACCGCCGACTGAGCTTGATGCCATAACACCGCCCTTTTTCACCGCGTCATTAAGCATTGCCAGGCAGGCTGTCGTACCATGGGTACCACATGTTTCAAGACCCATTTCCTCTAAAATATAAGCCACAGAATCACCGATGGCAGGTGTCGGTGCCAATGAAAGATCGACGATACCAAAAGGCACACCTAAACGGCGGCTCGCTTCCGTGCCGACAAGCTGTCCCATACGGGTAATCTTGAAGGCTGTCTTTTTAATAATATCCGCCAGTTCATGCATCGGCAGATCCTTCGGAGCCTTGGCCAGTGCGGCTCTTACAACCCCTGGACCGGACACACCGACATTAATGACACAGTCAGCTTCACCGACACCATGAAAAGCACCCGCCATAAACGGATTATCCTCAGGTGCATTACAAAAAACAACCAGCTTGGCAGCACCGATACAATTACGGTCTTGAGTGAGCTTGGCAGCTTCCACAACCTTTTCACCCATAATCTTAACCGCATCCATGTTGATGCCGGCTTTTGTAGAACCGATATTTACTGAAGCACAAACATGATCCGTCTGCGCTAAAGCCTGCGGAATCGCATTCATCACTTCTAAATCACCGGCAGAAAAGCCTTTTTGAACAAGCGCTGAAAAACCGCCGATAAAATTAACACCGACACTTTGCGCACAGCGCTCTAAAGTTAAAGCATATTTGATTGGATCACCGCCGCTGACTGCCGCCAGCATCGCAATCGGAGTCACTGATATACGCTTATTGATTACCGGGATACCGTATTCTTTTTCAATATCATTGCCGGTCTTAACTAAATCCTTGGCTAAACGAGTAATTTTGTTATAGATTTTATCACAGGATTTATCAATATCCGCATCAGCACAATCAAGCAAAGAAATACCCATCGTAATTGTACGAATATCCAGATCCTCTTCATCAATCATCTTGATGGTTTGTAAAATATCATTAGCATTTAACATAAGACTCACCTGTTAAATACGATGCATGGAATTGAAGATATCTTCATGCATCACATGGATTTTCAGATTATTCTGGTCACCAT
Source organism: Clostridiales bacterium VE202-08 (assembly GCA_000508965.1). Lineage (GTDB taxonomy): Bacteria > Bacillota_I > Bacilli_A > Erysipelotrichales > Erysipelotrichaceae > Dielma. The sequence continues at coordinate 572,310 of BAHV02000010.1, read as the reverse complement.
ATGCAGACATGTGATCAACAAATCCCTTAAAATCACAATTGATATGGCTGATATCAATCATCATAATCATGGCAAACATTTCCTGCATAATATTTTGGCTTACCTCCAAAACATTCGCGTTAACATCTGCGCACTCTTTTGAAACCTTAGCTAAAATCCCTACACTATCCTTACCTAAAACACTTACTACAGCTTTCATTTTCGTTCTCCTTATACGTCTTCTTATTTTATCGTTAAAGTAGTAAATTGACAAGATTTTTCGCATCAACAATTCATTTTTTTGTGTTCAAATAAAATACAAGGCTTACCGCGTGTTTCCGCCGCAAACACAGCTGTTTTTAAGCTCCTCAATGATCCTTACGCTGTCTTCAACACAGCCCGGACAGCTCCGCAGCATCGGCTGTGATCCCATCCCCTTCAATTGGGCACATTGAGTTGATTGATTCATCGTCTCAAACATTTTCATTCCCTGTTGAATCAGCTTATACGTTTGGCCGCGGGTTTGCTTATCGCCCGGTCTTCCAGAACTATTCAGCAGCGAAATCACCATAGCCATACCCAGCAGGGCACCGCATGTCAGCTGACAGCCTGCCAGTCCAGAGCCAAAGCCTTCAGCCATCCGATAGGCATCCGCTTCACTGATATCGGCAGCATCAGCGTAAGCGCAGACAACAGCCTGCGCACAATTATAACCTTTGCGCTGATTAGCCAGCGCTTTTTCTACATAGTGATTCACTAAAAACTCACCAGCCATTCATTAAGTCTTTTCGCAAGACACGCATACCCCTTCGCATTCAAATGCAGGCCATCAGCTGTCATTTCATCAATCAGCGAGCCCTGTGCATCTGAAAATAATGCAAACAGATCAAGCACCTCTACATGATTCAAATCATCCTTTAAAGCCTTCATTTCATTGCCCAGCATTTTTAATGTGCGATTGTTTCTGGCCCGTGTCTTTTGTCTTGATTCATCAATTGGCAGCGGTGTCATTATACCGATTTTAACTGCCGGCAGCTGCTTGCTGATAGAAGAAATCATATTATAAAGCGCAAACGTAATATCCAGACAGTCAAATTCATGAGCGTCATCAAGATCATTTGTGCCGATCAAAAAAATGATTTTGTCCGGTTTCATATGAATTACTGAGTCAAGCACTAAATACAATGTCTGCGAAGTAGCGCCATCAATCCCACAGTTTATAACTTCTTTGTTTATGTTAAGCAGTTGTTCATCAAAACGATTAATCAGTGAATCACCCAACAAAACGAATGAGCCTTCATGTGGCTGTTCACCCCATGCTTGAATCTGCATGATTTTATCAATCTGATACGCCTCACAGCGGTCTTGGAATTCTCTTTGATTCATGCTGTCCTCCTTATGGCTCCAGCATGGTCAGCTGAACCTTCTGCTTTTCTTCATCGATTTTCTTTACCCAAACCGTAATTATATCACCGACAGATACGATTTCACTTGGATGTGAAAACTTCTCTTTACTCATATTGCTGATATGTACCAATCCGTCTTCATGCAGACCAATATCGACAAAGGCACCAAAATCCACAACATTGCGAACGGTTCCTTCCAGTTTTTCATTGACCTTTAAGTCTTCCATTTCCAGAATATCGCTTCTTAAAAGCGGTGCGTCATAACTGTCACGATAATCTCTCAGCGGTGCGGCAATCGCTTCTAAAATATCATTTAATGTATATTCATCAAGACCGCAGATCTTCATCAATTGTTCACGATCAGCGCCAGCAGCCTTTTCCTGTGCCTGTAATGAACCAATCTGCTGCGGATCAACAGCCAGCTCTTTCAATACGTGATAAGCGGCATCATAGCTCTCCGGATGGATGCTCGTGCGGTCAAGAATTTCACTGCCGTCCTCAATGCGTAAAAATCCCGCGGCCTGCTGGAAGCTCTTGGCGCCAATCTTTGGTATTTTAATCAATTCCTTACGGCTGCTGATACCGCCGTTGCTGTCACGATAATCAACGATGGACTTAGCACTGGCAGCACTCAAACCGGATACATTTTTAAGCAGCTCTGGACTGGCTGTATTCACATTGACACCTACCAGGTTTACAGCCTTAGACACCACGAAATCCAACCGCTGTTTCAGCTGACTGGCCGGCAGATCATGCTGATACTGGCCAACGCCAATTGACTGCGGATCGATCTTAATTAATTCTGCCAGCGGATCAAGGATACGGCGGGCAATTGAAATCGCACTGCGCTGTTCCACATGCAGATCCGGAAATTCCTCACGCGCCAGCTTACTCGCACTGTATACGGATGCCCCGGCTTCCGACACCATGGTAAAGGCTATATTCAATTTATTCTCACGGATAAATTCAGCGACAAACTTCTCACTTTCACGTGAGGCTGTACCATTGCCGATAGCAATGATATCAATTGGATAACGGGTACACAAGTCAAGCAGTATGCGCTTAGCATCCTGAACTCTCGCATTTGGCTGATGCGGATAAATAACACTGACTGTCAGCATCTTCCCCGTCTTATCAATGACCGCTAATTTACAGCCGGTTCTGAAAGCCGGATCAAAGCCGAGAATCGTCTTATTTTTCATTGGCGGCTGCAGCAGCAGACGTTCAAGATTCATGGAGAATACATCAATGCTTGATTTCTGTGCGCGCTCACTTAATTCTGCGCGGATCGTATTTTCAATTGATGGAATGGCCAGTCGTTTAATGCCGTCAGTCACCGCCATTTCAATCTGTTCCTTTACGATGCTTTCACGGTTTTTAGTAAACCGGCGGATCGCCCAATTGATACAGTATTGCTCATCAAATTGAATGGATACAGTAATTACCTTTTCCTTTTCTGCCCGATCCATTGCCATGATACAGTGATTCGGAATTGAAATCACCCGACTCGTAAAATCATAATACATCTTATAAACCTTACGCTCATCCTCGTGCTTTTTCTTTTCCTTAGTTACAATTTTACCGTAATTATTCATGCTGTCCTGAAGCTTTTTGCGTATTTCTAAATCATCGCTTGCCATTTCCGCGATAATATCTCTGGCTCCCTGCAATGCTTCTTCAACCGCAGTAACCTTTTCACTGAGATATTTTGCCGCTTCATTCTCGACATTGCCCTGCTTAGGCAGCGTCAGCATCCATTCAGCAAATGGTTTCAGCCCCTTAGCTACAGCATCGGTTGCTCTTGTTTTGCGTTTCTGCTGATAAGGACGGTAAATATCTTCAATCTGACTCAGCTTTGTGCAGGCTGCCAGCTGCGCCTTGATTTCATCGGTCAATTTACCCTGTGTCTCAATTAATCTTGCGACATCTTCCTTACGCTTTGTAAGCGCCGCCTGATATTCATATTTTTCAGAAATAACACGAATCTGTTCCTCATCAAGCCCCCCTGTCATCTCCTTACGATAACGGGCAATAAAAGGGACAGTATTGCCTTCTTCAAGCAATGCTAATGTACTTTTAATTTGATTTACTGATATATTAAGTTCTTTCGCGATGGGTGCGATTAAATGTTCCATCCTGCTACCTCTTTTCTCTCTATGATTATAATTCTTTTATTTTTTTATTCCAGTCTTGACAGCGTTAAGCTCAAGAATGGTTTCACCGGGATTCATTGTCAGAAATATCCTGCTGATACGCGGATGCTTGATTTGTTTGCGAACCAGCTGAGCCAATTTATCGCCATGATTGGAGCCATGAATGACAACCAGCTCACTCACTGATGAAGGACAGCTGTCCAATGTTTTTAAAAGATATGCCTTGGCTTGTGATGTCAAACAGCCATGAAGATCAATTGTTTTTCGCATAATGCCTCCCAGCCACTATTATATCATAAATAATGGGTGTCTTTTATTCCTGATTAAGATATAATGAATATCAGGTGAACAATATGAAAACAATTCAAAAACCAAGAATCAGTGCGGATATCCAACAGGTTCAAACGATTGAAAAGGCTTTGACTGAGGATGATCTGATTGAAAATGTATTCATTGAAAACGAATTTATCAGTGAAGTGAAACCAGAGCGGATCCACATCAATGCCTCTGTTTTCAGAAACTGTGACTTTATGGACTGCCGCTTTGATCATTGTGACTTCTGCGACTGTATCTTTGATAACTGTGATCTTTCAAATCTCAGCTTTGAAAAAGGTTCGTTCCATCGCTGTGAGTTCCATAAATGCCGCTGTACCGGCAGTGAATTTACAAGCATGCTGATTCAGAACACAGCCTTTGATCATTGCAAATGCACATATGCCAATTTTTCCTCTTCCACTTTAAAAAATAACCTATTTATAAATTGTGACTGCGGCCAGGCCAGTTTTGTAGCTACCCAGTTTAAAGAGGTGCTGTTTAGTGACAGTAAGCTTGATGAAGCAGAATTTTTTAATTCATCCTTGGCAGGTATTGATGTCTCTACATGCAGCATTCAAGGTATCGCCGTATCGATGGACACTTTAAAGGGGCTCATTGTTTCAGAGTATCAGGCCATTGAACTGGCAAAGCTGCTGGGGCTGATTATTAAGGATAACGTATAGGAAAAGCATGTTCGCCATTTATGAACATGCTTTTTCGTATTTCCGCTATTGAACTGGCGAAATTATTAGGATTAATCATCAAAGAAGAAGCATTGTAAAAGCATGACCAAACATTATCAGCCATGCTTTTTTACGATTAATGATAAAGCGGACTCAGATATATTCCATTTTCATCAATATAACAGCCGTCTACATATTGATTACGCACCATTGCTCCATCTGAGCCGACATAATACCATTTACCTTCATTGCCTGCAAGCCACTTGCTGCAAAGCATAACACCCTCTTCGATCTTATACCAATCCTGATAATGGGCAACCCAGCGGTTGGCTGCTTTTGCATCTGCTTCAAAAAAATACCACTTATTATCAATAAACTTCCAAGCAGAGGCAAGCTTGCCTTCTTCATCAGCAAAATATAACGCATCATCAAGCTGTATAAATCGATTAAAGACCAAATAAGTTTGCTCATCAAAGTAATAATAATGATCATCAATATGATAGTACCCAACCGCAAAACGGTTTTCTTTATTCTTAAATCGGACTTTATCCTTGCTGCGGATAAACCATTGACCGCTTCCATCCTTTGATGAAAGCACTTTATTTGCAGTTGATGAAGCTGACTGATGATTTTCCTCTTGCACCTTGATCGCAAACAGCTTTTCCCAGTATAGATAATACCGTTGATCACTGCTTTCACCATTGATAATGAGTTTATACATGCCCGGCTTTGCAGGGGCAGCAGCTATAATTGATTCATTCTTGTTCGAATTGCCGTGAGCTTCATAGTCTGTATCATTCAAACCATAATAATGAACCATAAGCTGATTGAAATCACCTTGATCATAACTCAGCTGCGAAGTGCTGAAAGTTCCTTTCGGACTCCCGTCATAAGTGTAAACAGATGAAAGCGCGGGGGCATCTGCTAAATATGCAGGCAGTAAATCATTCTGACAATATACAGCCGTAGAAAGCATACCATTTTCTGCACCGGCAATAACATAATCACTGGTTTCATCGAAATACATTTCTAATTCCGTTTCTCCTGCTTTCATCGGCAAATATGGATGAACACTCATCACGCCTTCATCAAACCAACGGTAACGAATGGCTGAACGAAGATCTGCATTATCGATAGAAACCGATACATTTTCTATGTCTCCGAAAAAGGGTGACTGCAAAGTATCGGACAGCGAATACCTTATCTGATCAGGCATACTTATTTGTACCGGTATTTTATTAACTATGATTTCCGCCTCTGCCAGCGGCTGATTTATACTCTTCATCACAGCACTTACTCGTGCGATTCCGGAATGGTTAGCCTTAACTGTTCCATTCTCAACTTCAGCTATGGCAGCATCTGAGCTTATTAATTCAATTCCCGGTATCATTGTTTCCATTAATTGATAGGTTTCGTTAGTCTTCATCGTTTGATTGGTGAATGCACTTAAATCAAGATTATTGATCGTATCATTGATATATTCACTCTGAATAATATCAGAACCATCTTTTGTTTGAACATAGACATTGCGCATACTTTCCTGCGGTACAGATGATTCACTTAAATTGATTGTCGGCTTAACCTTATGCTCGGCTTCAGTGACATTCAGACGTATGATTGAGTTTTTTAATTGATAGCTTGTCTCATCATAGTCATCATAAGGATAAGGTAGAAGCCCTGCTGAATATTGATTTTCTGATGCGCTGTATCCGCTATTTCCTATAATTTTCACATCTACAAATATATTTTCTAACACTGCCGGCTGTTCACTGTTCGCTTTCCCTTCATAAACTAAAAAACGATGATTCCAATGCGTTGGTTTTATAATACTGTTTTCTACGACGATATTTTTCAAATGCGTATCAGGACCGGCATAAGAGACTAACATGCCAAAATATGCATAGGGTTCCAAATAACAATCGCTTACTGTTACATTTGTGATATTGCCTTTATGCATTTCACTGGCAATAAAGCTTCCGCGCCAAGAACTATGCGTTATCAAGCTGCTGTTTTCAATCATAATTTCATCAAAATTGCCGCTATTTATAGCACCTATAAGCAAACCGCTCGGTTTTGCTGCGGTAGACAGATTTTCAATGTTACAATTTTCAATTCTGATATTACTTACCGCTGTCGGTGCAAAATCATCGATATCAAAAACCTGACCGCATAAAACACCGGCACCGTCTGCATGGATGTCAAAATTTTTTAATACTAAATTTTTAATCACACCGCCGGCAATACCGGCAAATAATCCATTATACCAGTAACCGTTTTCTCTTTTGATTTTCAATCCTTCAATCGTATAACCGCTGCCGTCCAGATATCCGATGAATTTAGAGCTGTCAGCAAAATACACGCCTGCATTTGATTTATTATTATGTCCGATCGGCGTCCATCCCCGGCCGTCATTATAAAACAGTCCGTCCTCTTCAAAATCACTGTCAGTGAAAATCAAATCATTTGAGAGTGTAAAATATCCATTGATATACGTACTGCCATTGATTTCTATAGTATGCGTACGTATTTTATCCAACTCTTTCAACGTTGTTATCTGATGCGGATGATTTTCATCACATTGATTGCAGTCTTGCCAATCTTCAGCCAATGAAAATGCTTCAGCCTCATTGGTCAAAGTTTCCTCGGCATGGATCAAAACCTTTGGCATCAGCATTGATAAGCAAATAAAAATCACAAATTTCATTTTCCTTTTCATGGTGTCCTCCTGAATTATCAGTTGATATTGTATCAAAATGTATACTTTATGATACAATTATAAATTTGTGATATATTGTTTAAATCATGAATTATTTGCTCAATTTATATAATTTTCTTTGATAAAACATTTACATATAGCTAAAAAAACTATAAAATATAAGTGTCTTGTAAAGTATACTTTACAAGACACTCTCTATTTATGGCTTATTAAAAAGATGACTTCGATGAAAGAAATATACCATCATCAAGTCATCTTTTATTATTTCACATTTAAATCAAGCGTTTGAATATTTCCGCAATTTTTTCTATTTCTGCTAATTTTGTAGATCCCTTTTCATCCATGATCGATGTATAAACATGAGGGATGATTTTTTTAACGCCTGCATTCAGTATAATAGCTAAAATCTCTTCCAAGTTATCCGTTGTGATGCCGCCTGTCGGTTCAAGGATAAACTCTGCTTCTGCACATGCTTTGGCAGCTTCAATCAGCTCCGCTTTGCACTTCAGGCCGCCCATCGGATAGAACTTAAGTGAATTGCCGCCCATTTCCTTTATCATTGCAACTGCTGTTGCGGCCGGTATCAGCGCCGGCTCTTCATTCCTGCTGAGGGGACCGGTAGAAATTTTAACCAATCCCGGTATGCCGCTGGGTGAAACTAAAGCATTGATATATGAATTTTCACATTTAGCCCGAGTATAGCCGACCGCCGAAAAAATCTGATTGACATGATCCGGCTGAAGTCTAGCGGCGATATCTGCGGCCATTTTCCATTGTTTCGGATTGCCGCCGCCAAGTCCTACTGAAATATGACCTTTCAGTGTCTTTTGATAACTCTCCATATCGCTGAGAGCCGCATCAACACTTTCATAATCAGCCGAAAGCAAGCCGATCAGCACATTTCCATCCATTACCTTCAGAATAGCTTCGGCATTTTTTATATCCTTACACAAGCAATTCAGACAAAGCTGATGCTTATAATAATTTATCATGTTCATTCTCCAAAATTTCTTTGATACGTGTACAAACAATAAGTGCATCTTCTTCTTGCATCGGCCGCGGATCAAGCTGCAGGACACCTAGATTAGCGTTGTGATTGCGTGTATAAATAATCGTTTTTCCTTTTTTAAGCAGTTGATCAAGGGTTCGTGCGTCAATTTTACAGACTTCTTTATCGACTTTGATTTCTGCGCGGTAAATCATGCGGCCGGCGCCATCTTTTACCATTGTAACTGTTAAACCCTTTACGTCTTTCAGCTCTTCGATGATTTCTGATACGATTTGTTTTTGCTTACTGCAATCACTTTTTTTCTCACTGTATTGTCTGATAGCTGCCAAAAGACCGAAAATATTTTCCTTACCGACCTTCATCGCTCTGGCAACACCTTTGGATTGCTTCCGGCATGCCTGAATCAGCTCTTTACGGCCTGCAATCAAACCGGAAGTAGGCCCTTCTAATGCTTTGGCACCGCTGTATGTCACTAAATCACAGCCCATTTCGATATATTTGGTGATATCCTCTTCAGCTGCCGCATCCAAAATCAGAGGCAGCTGATGCTTATGCGCAAGCGCGATAACATCCGCTAAAGCAACCTGATCGGTTTGCACGGCATGATGGCTTTTTACATAGAGAATCGCCGCTGTATCAGCATCGACAGCTTTTTCATAATGCCAGGGATAGCAGCGATTAACGGTTCCGACACTTACCATTTCACCGCCGCCCAACGCTATCATCTGACGGATCGGAGCCCCAAAATCAATCTGATGAGCGCAGGCTATAATGATTTTTTTGCGATTTACAGAAACATTCGGTACTTCCTCCACCAACCGTTCATCACCGCCGGTAATGGCAGCAGCCACTGAGATGATGATGCCGGCTGATGCTCCTGCACAGACACAGGCAGCCTCACTGTGACAATAACCGGCAATGACTTCACCGGCACGATCCATCAATTCTTCCATCTGCACATAAGATGTCCCTGCCTCATCCATTGCCTTACGTACCTTATCGCTTAGGATGCTTGAGCCCAGATATGTCATTTTGCCGCTGCAGTTAATGACTCTCTGAACATTAAATTCATCAAACACACTCATACATCAAGCTCCGATTCCCAGCGTAGTAAATCCTAACAAGAAAGCGATATAACCTACAATCATGGCTCCCAAGATCGCACCGCCGATAATCGGTGATTTTTTAGTATGACATAATACAGCTCCAAGCATCGCGCCCAGCCCGGTCCAAATGTCAAATTTAGCTGCCATGATCAAAATAATCGGGCCAAACCATTCACCTACAATATTGCCGGCGCCAACCATGATATCCGTTCCCATTGAGCTGTAACCGCCCGGCATCAGCTTACGGATACCTAAAATGACAGCTGCCAGCACAATGCCGATGACTGCTCCGGTAAGCAGTGATAAAATGAAATTTTCAACTAAAGAAGTATAACCCATTGACAATAATAAGCCCGGCAGGCCGGCGCCGACACCGGTCATAATTGCACCGCCGATATCCAATATACCGACTAAGGGTCCTTCCAAAACACGGGCCAGCAAGAAGCCGCCGGTATAACCGATTACTGCCGCGAAACTGCCGGTAGTCAGTGCTTCAGAAAGCATGACCGTAACACTGGTTGTTGAAAAGCTGCCGGTATGATATTGAATAAAGATACTTGTTCCGGCAAATACTCCTGAACAAATGAGTGCCATAAATACCGCAAACGCACCCTCACTCATAAAAAACTTTTCTAATTTATTCGTATTTTCCATTTTCATATCCCTCTTAGAACTTTCCTCTGAAATAGGCTATCAGTAAAAACATCACTGTGACAAAGCCAATCATCAAGATGCTGCGCTTACTTGTAAAACCTTCATCCTGCACACTCTGACCTACCAAAATGCCTAATACGCAGCCAGGTGTCGCATTCCCCATAATCGATTGTGCCAGTACACCAAATACGGTAGCAAAAACGCCATGCCATTTACCGGCACCCAATGCCGAAATCCAAAATGCCACTGGCAAAATCGGCGAAAGAATCAATTCCGCGGCTGGTGATACGATTTTTTCCGCAATCGTAGCCATTGTTGACGGAATCAAGCCTGCCAATGTATTTAAGAAAGTAACGACGGCTGCACCGACAACCGCGCCGCTGATCATCATTTTAAACGGATTGCCGGAAGCTGTCTTATCTTTCGATGCTGCAATTGTTAAACCCGCTGACCACTGCGGCACAAGACGGTGCAGTACATCTGAGCTTAATGATCCCGTACCTACAACGGAACCGGCACTGCTGAATAAGAATCCCAAGCCATAGCTGAAATGAGCGATGGGATCACCATTGCACGCATTCATTTCGCCCAAAGTTCGAAAAGCGCCCATGCCCTGTATTCCCGGCGCATGAAACATTCTAGCAGCTCCGCCAGCCGCTCCGGCACCCGCCAAACCACCTACAATTATTGATTTAATAACTAAGTCAAGCATATTAATTGTCCCTTTCTTTTAGTATTTCTACCACTCTAACTCTGAAAACCGCTGTTGCTGTGAAACGAGTATGCTCCACAGGCAGAAAGAAAAATAAGAACTTTTTCGTAAATTTTTCGATTTCTTCATGTACCAGCCTCATTGACCCAACATGCATTTCAACTAGATATCCCTCAATACTGCTGTGAATATCATTACGCAGCTGCTTAAACAAATTCTGATAAACCTCTTCACGGGATTTTCCCGATGACTGAATCGAAATTTCATAATCCTTTTCCTGCAGCAATTCTCTGTCTTCCATATTATTTCCTATATTTCAGATAGGCTTCCGTCAAAGCCTTCCCTAATTCTTCCGTATCCATAAAACCAAAGCCTAAAGCCTCATAGCCATTTTTTATGGCTGAAACACCCGCCGGTACATTGCGCAGATCATAAATAGCTTTAAACTGATACTTATTCTGGGCCGCTAAAGCACCGCCGCCGCCGCCGCCGCAGAAGCTGATGCCAAAATCAGCATGTTCCTCCTTCATCACATCACCAAGCTTCATATCCGCTCCCATGCCGGGAATTACAATTGCTTCCCCGCCGGCCGCTTCCACGCCGCGAGCCACATTCTGCCCCTTGCCCATACGATGAGCAATAACCACTTTTACCTTTTCCATTTCTTTTCTCCTTTAATCGTTTAGATCCTGGTTGATTCGCTCGCGCATACTGCCCAGATGCGTAGCAATCAAAAAACATTCACTGCGGTCTAATTTACAATTCAGAAGCAGCTCTATCAACTGACTGATTTTACTGCTTAGACCCATTAATTCCTCATCAATCTGATCATAAAGCTCTGCTTCGATTTCAATCACTTCATGTGTTCTGAACAGCCTTTCATATAAAGTCGTCAAATGTGTCATAAAGGTAATTCCTGCTGTTTTATCAAAGGGAATACCCAATTCTGAACATGCTGCGAATACTCGCTCACCAAGCTTACGGATTTGTTCCTTATTCTCCTGAGAAAAATTCTGCCAGCCCGCTGAACGCTCTTTAATTACTTCATCAATCAGATTGTTATTAAAATTCTCCATCACACCACCCCCTATCTGATTAATGATTCAAAGACAACCTGTTTTCGGCAAAGACGCTCATGACCTAGGCTATCCTTTAAAATCATCGGTTCACAAGTTTGAAAATCAATCACCGACAAGTCTGCCTGGTGAGCAATCTGCAAGCCATTCTGCAGCCCTAACAAAGCTGCCGGCCGTATACTTATAGCATCGATAAGCTGACGCTCGCTTAATCCACAGACATAAAGCTTGCTGACCACTTCACTCAGAGAATGCAGTTTGCTTAGATAATTTCGTTTATGCAGATCTGAAGAAATCAGGGAAGGCTTGATTCCTTCGCGGATTGCTTTCTCACAAACATCAAAGCTGAAGCTGGCGGCACCATGCCCTACATCAAAAAGCACACCCTCTCGATATTTCTCCTTAACGAGCGGTTTCAATTTACCTTTCTCATCAAAAATCCCTTTAGGCTTGCCATGAAAAATATGGGTGACAATATCTCCCTTTTCCAGACAATTCAATACTTCCTCCAACTGCGGGGGCTCATTGCCGATATGAACCATGACCGGTAACCCTAATTCCTTCGCAAATGCCTTTCCGGCTCGAATCACCTCTATGCCCAGCTTGCCGACCACACTGGCACTAGCTCTCAATTTGATACCTTTGATAATGCTCGGATATCGCTGTACAGCTTCACGAAGTGCATTTTCATCGATCAGGGACCAGTCAGCAAGTTCTTGATTTCCCTGGGTCAACCCTACCGATGAATAATTGATAAATACTTTAACCCGCGTTGCTGCTTTTCCAATCTGCTGCATTAATGCTTCTATATCGCGGCAGCCGCTGCTGCCGGCATCAACCAGCGTCCCCACCTGCATATCTACCCCGATCTCATCCATATCCAATCCGAGATCACTCATTTCTTTAAAACAATGAACATGCATATCCGTTACACTGGGACAAAGCCATTTTCCCTTAAGATCAACAATCTCTGCATCCTCAGTCCTTTGATTAATTCCCAGAATCACACCATCTTCTATTAATAAACTGCCAACGGCATCGATATCATGAGCAGGATCATATAAATTCGCATTAATATATAGGGTTTTCATTTGTTTCCTTTCTGTTTGATAAATATGTTTTTATCGATTTAATATCATATACTGAAGGCCGCTTACTGTATTTCTGATACAGCTTATTTAAGATTTGATAAATCATTAAATCATACGTATTCAGATTTTCTTTTTCTGCTAATTCATCACCTGCTGATTGATAAATCTGCATCATAAGATGAATCAGCATGCCTGTATATTCATTGTTTTCAAGCTTTAAAGATAACTGACTGATCAATTCATCTAATGCTGTCGCACAATCTGTCAGAAGATACATGGAATCCATAAAACTGAAAGCCGGCCCTTCAAGATGAACATGCAGAGGATTCTCATCCGCATGAGACTCAATCATCAATTCCTTCCTGATTAACTTAACATCATCATTCAGCAAAAGCGGACTTACCGCAATTACCGGGATAGCATCGTTGTGAAAATAAGTAGTAGAAATAATGGCATCAGCTTGTCTGCGAGTAAGATGTATCGCCTTTTGAATTGAAATCGTACCCAGTACATTCAAATCAGGAAACTTATTCTGTAAATTCGCTAAAAGCAATTCCGCACTGCCGCTGCCTGTCGTACATACGGCATAAACCCGTTTGCAAGACTGATTCGCCCGCTCCATAGCAGCCGCAATATAAATCACCACATAGCTGATTTCATCCTCAGAAATCTTCTGTTCAAAAATACGGCTGTTCTTAAGCTCTTCTCGGCAGATTTCAAACACTAAAGGATAACGTGCCATGATTTGTTCCTTCAACGGATTTAATTCCACCACCTTTAATTTCATGCGATCCAGCGTGCTTGTCAGATGTATCTTTAAGCCTTCAATTAATTTCACATCCGTAATTAAGGATACACACAAGCGATAAGAAACCGCTTCAATGAATTGCATGATCTTATAATCTAAATCGAAATTATCCTCTTTGATTAATTCAAAACGATTTCGCAAAGTCATAAGATGAAAAAACAAATAATGATATTCCTTGTCATTAATAGGCTGATTAATAATGGTTTGAATGCCCAGTGCAAGCATTTTGGTTTCCTGACTGCATTCAGCAGCTTCAAAGCGGTGATCATTTTCTTCTATAGCATAATGATGTTCAATTCTTGTCAGAGATATAATAATGATCCAGATCAAAAAGATATTATCCTTATCCAAAAATTGAAAACCCTGATAAAATTCAATCTTACAGACAATATCAACAATCTGCTGAATATTAATTCCCTTAAAGTATTCTTTTACCAAATCAAAGATTAAAATCTTTTCATTCTTGAAATACACATCCGGATGCTTTGTCTGTAAAATACCAAGCAGATCATAATTATCAAAATTACGTTTAATAAAGAAGACCATTGCTTCCCTGAATTTTGATTCCCGGCAATCAAGCTCAACACCTTTGGTTTTAGTGATTTCAAGATGGATATCAAAATTATTCAGCCATTCCCTGACAATTTCTAAATCGCGGTAGAAGGTGGATCGGCTGATGCCGATATGATCACAGAGCTGCTGCAGAGTTAAGGCTTCATCCTCAAACAATAAATGAGCAAGGATAAGATTGGCACGGCTTAATTGATTGAGCGGTGTTGAATAGGGGATTATGACTTGCAGATAATGTCTGACCAGCGCAGCGTCCTTTTCATTATCCAATTCCAATAAGCTGTGTGAGCTGCTTTTGAAGTTCACTCCGAATTCTTCGGCCCATGCTCTGATTGCTGCGATATCTTTATATACGGTACGGCGGCTTATTTTGTAATCACGCATGCAGCTTTCTAACTGCAGTGCATCAGCTGCCAACATATGCTGAACAATTTCTCTTTGTCTGCTGTTTAATTGCACTTGACTCACCTCTATCCGTTTCTATTGTAGCAATTAAATTAAATTCATGCGTATTGAGTGAATATTAAACAATTCATAAAATCGTGCACTAAAAAATACACAAACGCTAACAAAAAAGAGGCAGCCGTTTCAGCAGCCACCCCCACAGGTATTCTTGTTTGATCCTTTATTTACGCTTCAACACGGGCAATCTTCACTAATAACTCCGTGATTTTATTCATCGCCTGAATAGAAACAAATTCATATTTGCCATGATAATTTGCACCGCCGGTACCAAGATTAGGACAATTCAATCCATCGTAAGTCAAGCGGGCGCCGTCCGTACCGCCGCGGATTGCCGTTGAACGAGGCGTGATGCCAAGACTTAACATTGCCGCTTTCGCCCGGTCAACACAGCGCATATCTTTTTCAATACACTGACGCATATTGGCATAACTGTCACTGATGGCAAGCTCAATGATTTCATAGCCATATTTCTTGTTTAGGAAATCACGGGCATTCTCAAATTCTGCTTTCTGATGTGCCATTTTTTCTTCATCGTGATTGCGGATAATATAGTGCATTACAGCTTTTTCACAGCCGCCATTGAGTTCCGTCATGTGATTAAAGCCATCATAGCCCTCTGTACAAGCCGGATTTTCAAACACATTCAGACAATTATGGAATTCATAAGCAACCAATATTGCATTAATCATCTTATTTTTAGAACTGCCCGGATGAATGCTTTTGCCATGTACGGTAACAACCGCCGCTGCCGCATTGAAATTCTCATAATCAATGCAGTCAATATCGCCGCCATCGACGGTATATGCATAATCACAAGCAAAGCGTTCTAAGTCAAAATCATCAGCCCCGCGGCCAACTTCTTCATCACATGTAAACGCGATTGCGACGCGGCCATGCTTGATTTCAGGATGTGTCAGCAATGTTTCAGCCATCGTCATAATTTCCGCTACACCAGCCTTATCATCAGCACCCAGCAGTGTTGTACCATCTGTAACAATTAAATCATCGCCGATATATTGTCCCAAAGCTGGGAATTCTTTGGGTTCCATCGATACCTTTAATGCTTCATTTAATACAATTAATGAACCGTCATAACGCTTAACGATGCGTGGTTTAACATCCTTGCCGCTGCAGTCCGGTGATGTATCCATATGGGCAATGAAACCAATTGCTTCACATGCCATATCCGTATTCGCTGGAATGCTGCCGTAAACGCGGCCATATTCATCCATCATCGCATCCTCGATCCCGATTGCTTTCATTTCCTCAACCAACAGCTTGCCAAGGTCTTTCTGTTTCATTGTGGAAGGTGTTGTTTCACTGTAAGGATCACTTTCAGTATCAACTTGTACATACTTTAAAAATCTTTCTTCTGTTTTCATGTCATTCCTCTTTTCAGTTAAAAATATTATAGCACAACTTCATTTAAACGGTCGGTCAAAAATGATGCTTCCTTATTTATTTTAAAAACAGCCTCTAACATCAAAAAAGGCACTCCGCCAGGAAGCACCTTTTATTCTCTTTCCATTAATGCCTTATGAATCTCATGCTTCATCGCTTCATAATCATCATGGATGATCTTCACATCTTTACGCACCTGCTCAGTAACTGCAAGATTTTTATCATCAAACTCTCTCAGCTGCGTCAATCCCATTTCGATAGCCTTAGCCGCAGAGTTTAAAACATCCCTGTCACCAACCAGCATTAAATTCTTTAAGCTGGTCATCACTTCACCCATCATGATTTTGATTGATTCAGTATCCGGCTGTCCATGATAAAACAAAATCGCTTTCGTAATGGCTTTTTCATGATTTTCAAACAGCTTAACATAACCTCTGAATTGGTCACGCAGGCTTCTTTCCTGTAAATGCTCAAGCAGATCAGAAAAAGTGGTAACGCCCATATGACTGCCTTTTAATAATGTATCTAATGATTTTAAGATTTCTTCGTGTTCCATTGTTTCACCTCAGTCTTAGTATGAAACAATGCTTTTGAATTATTATAAATTGAATACTTTTTTTATTGTTTGCACAACCCCATTATCATTATTGCTTGGGCATTCATAGTTACAGACTGCTTTCAGCTTAGGATGCGCATTTGCCATTGCATAACTATACTCACATTCCTGCATCATTTCATAGTCATTTAAAAAATCACCGAAAATCATCGTTTCCGCCTTGCTGACACCTAAAAGATTCTGCAGTTTTTTAACCGCTTCTCCCTTATTGACGCCCTTGACCATGATATCCATCCATTCATGGGCAGATACACTGATTTGCAGCTGATCCTCAAAATCTTTGAAATGCGGATAGGCATTCTTTTCCGCATGGATAAAATCAAGAACTGCGATCTTAAAGATAACCGAATCTACGGAATGCAGATTATCAATAATTTCATATTTTTTATAATAAGGCTCTACCTGTTCAATAACCCGTGGTTCACGGCTTGTTACATAAGCCTTGCCTTTACCGCACAGAATCGGATATACTTCCGGAATCTGCTCAGCAACACTCAGCAGCTTTTCAATCAATGGGTGCGGCAGTTCACTTACTGACAGTTCTTCGCTGCCATTTAATATATACGCACCATTTTCAGCAATATAATAAATATCATCCTGAATCGGTGCAAAGCTGTCAAGCAGATTAAAATACTGTCGTCCGCTGGCTGCTGCAAAGGTAATGCCGCGTTCCTTTAATTTTAAAATCAGCTCATAAATTTCAGCCGGTACCTCTTTTTTATCATTCAGCAACGTGCCGTCCATATCCGTAATAACAAGTTTTATCATAGAACAAATCCTCCAACGTCCCTATTCTACACTATTTTAAGCTAAAAGTCATGATTTGAATTATCGTATACTGTATCCCACCTCTGTTCTTTAATCATGCTTTGATTCTTAATTTACTTCTCAATGACTGTGCTATAATAAATAAAAGGGGCTTTAACATGAAATCTACAAATAAAGATGTAACTGCTTATATTCAACGATTTGACAAGGATAAGCAAGTGATATTAAATACCTTACGAAGTTTGGTTTTTCAAGCGGTTCCCCAAGCTGAAGAAAAGCTTTCCTGGGGTGTTCCCACTTACTACTTGAATGGTTATCTCATACAATTTGCGGCTTATGAACATCATTTGGGATTTTATTCGAGCCCGGCAGCAATAATGCATTGTAAGAGTATGCTGGACGGTATTCCCTTTAATAATAAAAATACAATTCAGCTTGATTATCGAAAACCGCTGCCTACTGATTTAATTCGTGAACTGATTTTATACCGTGTCAGTGAAAATCAGCATTCATAATAAAGAGTGTTCGCACAGAACACTCTTTATTTACTATTTAGTAATCATAAACGCCTGATTGATTGACATGAAAACCGTCCGGTGTATATCCGTCTCTGAGCATACTGCCGGCATGATCAATATAGTACCAGCTTCCTTCATCCCAGATCCATTGATTTTTAACAAGTGATCCCGAACCATCGTGATAGTACCAGATCGAGTCCTGAGGGTTCCAGCCTTTAATTAATTTACCCGCGTCATTCATACAATACCATGTATCGTTAAGCGACATCCAGCCCTTATGCATCGTTCCCTTTTCTTCAAGATAATACCAATCACTGTTATCTGCCAGCCAACCAGTTACGGTTTGTCCCTGTTCGTTAAAATAATACCAGTCACCAGTCACTGTCTTATGCCAGTATGGATCGATCGTTTCACTCAGCACATAGCAGCCAGCTTCTGATTGTGAGACTTCAAGCCAGCCCTCTTCTTTAACAACTGCCGGCATTACTAAAACCAATTGTTCTGTCGCTTCATCATATTTCTGATAATACAATGTTTTACCGACTAACTCTGTATCAGTCTTTAATTCAATTTTAACCGCCTGCTGAGCAGAAAACATTTTTTCCTCTTTAAAATTTAAAGTCATAACTGCTGCACCTGCTTGTTCAGCGGCTTTTTTTGTTACTTCATCCTTGCCGTCCACCGTAACATTCACACTTAATGAACCGGTTAAATCGCTCAGTGCTCCCTTGGGATAAGTGATTTTCATATCGCGGTTTTCAATTACCACCGGTAATTTTTCATTTTCTTGAACGAGTTTTTTCACCACACTGCTGCTTAATGAACCGGTCTTATCATCAACCTTAACCGTAGTCTCAGTTTCACCCTTGATAATCGTATTGCCGGTACTGCCGCCGGAATGTGAAGAAGAGTGATCGGGTTCAGGCTCAATAGCCGGTGTTTCCAAAAGGCCGTCTGTCATCCAATAAGCAGCTGTTTCATCTGCACCATAGATAAGGTTATCACCATAAAACAGACTTTCATATTCAGCACCCTCTTTGAAACCGTCTATTGTTAATGCTTTAACATCATTTTTCCAATTCCCTTTTAATTCAATTTCAACAGGTTTAAAATCATTACCCAAATCATTATCAGTAAGCTGCAAAGGGGCGCCAAGTATAAGTTTGTTAATTCCGTCAACACCGGCAATCACACCGCCATCTTCAAATTCAAGTGTAGTCGTTCCATTGGCTATGCTATTTCCCTCACTAATAATAAGATAACCAAGATCACAGTCTTTAATAACTGCATGAATGTCACCTAACACATCCGCATTGCTCAAGGCTCCGCCCAGACAGACTATCTCATTCGTTAAATCTATATTTAGATGCGGCTCATTAAATGTTTTTATACCCTTTAATAGTATATCTACACTGCCGACACTAAAATCACCGCTTTTACCTAAAGATACTGCACCGCCAATGATCTCCGCATATATTTGAGTATCTATTACTTGAATGGATACATTGCCTTCTACTTTACCTAAACCATTCCCTTCACTATAACTGCCGCCGATTATATTACCACTTTGTAAGCCGCCAAATATTCTTTCGCTGACTGGAAAATAAGTGTTCTCTACGTTTAATATAACATTACCGCAAGTTGCTGTTGCATTATTTCCTTTAAGGTATGCACATCCTGCCACATTACCATAACTAGCTGCATTTTTAACAGATAAATATGATGTATTTAATATTTCAGCATTGCCGTCTTCTGCATGACCGCCGCCATAGATACTATATATAAGTCCACCATTAAAACTTACATTTGTTGTATCAACAGTAGCTGAACCTTTTACCGCATAGCCTCCGCCATAAATATCATGAGCATCCCCAACACCCTGTCCGTTTTCAACCTCTCTTAAAGTCTCAACATTATTTAAGATTAAAATACTGCCGCCAATCACATTTGCCGTTACATTCGCTGAATCAGCATGACCGCCGCCATATAAATCACCATCAATTCTAACATTATTAAGCGTAATCATTGTGCCTGTTTCAACATCGGCATTATAAGAACCACCGTATATTCTACCGGTATGCCCATTGCTGATCGTAAGTGGTATCCCATTGGCATACATTGTACCTGAAATGCTATGACCCGCTAAATCAATCTCTAAAGATGTAATCGTATCAGGTATACTGACCGTTTCAGTAAAACCTTTTTCCATCACTACTTTCACATCCCCGGACTGTTCATCCAAAAAATCCTGAAATTTACCCTGCGCCTGATCATAAACTAACAGAGTCTCTGGTTCCGCATGAATCGGCACTACACATGATGATAAGATCAAACCGCACACACAAAGTAGTTTTTTAAAAGATTGAAACATATTTCTACCGCCTTTATCATTATTTTCACATTCTTAACATATACAAAAAAACAGAAAATGTGTCATAAGGTATACTTTGTGAAACGCTTTCCTTGCTAATATTGTATGCCTGTTTATTACATTTGTAAACCGTTTTTTGACACTTGGAAATAATTTCTATTTGTTTTTTTCTTGTCTCAGAAAGTATACTTTATAACACACTTCCCTTACTGTTAATCTTGCAATAAGAAAAAAACAGGAGTCTCAAAAATACCAGACCCTGTTTATTTTCTGAATCAACTTAAAGGCAATATGCTTAAAAATCATTATTCAATAGCTAATGCTACTGCTCTAAGTGCATGAATCAATGTCGTATCAAACACTGGCAGTGGCACATCTGACTGATTAATAAGCAAACCGATCTCCGTGCAGCCAAGAATCAAGCCTTCAGCTCCCTGCTCAAACAGCTTCATAATAATTTGACAAAAGATTTTTCTTGATGAGTCATGAATGATGCCTAAACACAGTTCATTGAAAATGATATCATTAATTGCTTCAATATCCTCATCCTGAGGGATGATAACTTCAATACCATGTTCAATCAGCCGCTGCTTATAGAAATCTTCACGCAACGTATATTTGGTTCCCAGCAGTGCTGCCTTTTTGATATGCTTGTCATTCAAAACATCGGCAGTGGCATCAGCAATATGAACAATAGGCAGCTTTATTTTATTTTCAAGCATTGGCACAACCTTGTGCATAGTATTCGTACAAATAATTATAAAATCAGCGCCGGCTCTTTCCAGCCGCATCGCTGCCTTTGTCAATAATTCAGCACTTTGCTGCCAATCACCTGCGGACTGACATGCCTCAATTTTCTGAAAATCAACACTGACCAAAACTAACTCCGCAGAATGCAAGCCGCCCAGTCTTGACTTTACAGCTTCATTTATTACCTGATAATAAGTCTGTGTACTTTCCCAGCTCATACCGCCGATCAAACCGATAATTTTCATAAAGCCTCCTTAAAGAAAAATCCTGCTGATGCAGGATTTTTAAGCATTACCTAATAAAGCAAACAAAACCATAAAATACAATGCCGCAAAGATCAAAGCAACAAAATAATTTACGCCGCCCTTGCTGTGAATCACAGATAGCTGTTCCTCAACGCTGAGATCACTGTGTTTAGACAGCAGTTTGCTTATTTTTCGTTTAGCATGCATACGGTACAATGGATAAAAAGCTAACCCTTCAATCAGCCAGACAACCATCGAAAGCTGCGGCGGTATCGGCAGAATACTAAGGATTGCCATCAGCAAAATGCCTTCAAGATACATTTTACGGTATAAATAATAGAAAGGACCAAACAGCAGTGCCCAAACACTGAAACCGGCATTTTTACTGCGGTTATAAAAGTTATCACTGCCTGCCAGTGAGCGCTCGCACTGTTCCTCAAATGAATAAGGATCATGGTGCTGGAACGTCTGACCAATCGACTCTATTTCTATTTCCTGATTCTCCTGCATGAAATTCTCCTTCTTATTAATGGCTGAATTGAACAGCTAATTCACGTTCAGCTTCAAGCTGCTTTTCATCAATCAGCAGCAAGTCTTCATTTTCTCTAAACCATTTATAGGCTTCGCTAAGCCCCAGCATGAAATCAATTTCTTTATGAAAGAACGGCTGCAGACGGCTTACATCCAATAGGATATCCTGATCCATAAATGGGAAAAACCTGGTATTGCGTGTGTTAGAAGCTACATGATAAATCATGCCCTTCTTCCCAACAATCTCCTCACAGCAGGCAATCCATTCATTAAAAGTGATAGAATGACGATTGCCGGCATTATAAATCGTAATATTCTCACAAGGCTCAGAAATGCATGTCAAAACTAGATTTGCCGCATCTTTGACATAATAAAACTGGATTCTTGTATTGCCGTCATTTGGCACATAAATCGGTCGGTCATTGACCAAATGATGGAATATCAAACGTTCCCGCTGCAGATAATTATAAGGTCCGTATACATATGGGAAACGCAGGATAATGCACTCAATCGGTGTATTTTCAAACTGTTCAATCAGATAATTTTCAGCCGCCTGCTTATCCAAGCCGTACTGTCCCCATTCATTAGCCCCCTTGGGCGCATCCTCTTTAATAGGCAGCGTGCAGGCTGCATAATCATAGACAGCAGATGAACTGATATAAATATATTTTTTAAGGTTTACCAGTTCCAGTGACTGAATCACTGTTTCACATTGATACTTAGTTTTACCGCTGACATCAACAACAATATCAAAAGCATGATCCTTCAAAGCCTCACGCATCGAAACCTCATCATTGCGGTCAGCAATAATCTGAGAGACGCCTTCAAACAAATTTGGTTCGCTTCCCCGGTTTAAAATAGTTACATCGTAGCTGTAATAAGTAAGCACATTCACAATCGCACGTCCAATAAAACGATTCCCGCCTAATACTAATATTTTAGTAGCCATGATTGATTCACTCCCGTTATAGTCATTAAAATTATAACATGAAAAAGAGTTCTGCAGAACTCTTTTTGTGAAGATTTTATTAATCCTTATGCCGGATTCTTTTGATTAATTTATATATTTCTACAAACAAGACCGTTAATGCCGAAATGCCGATAGCTTCTAAGGCATGCATTGGATCAAGCGGCACTAGTTTGAAAATATCTGACAAGAATGGCACATTGATGATCAGCACCTGAAGCAGTACACCGACTGCTGCCGCTCCCCATAAATATTTATTATTGAAAATTTGTTTAGAGAATACTGAATGATGACTCTTTACATTAAAGCTGTGGAACAGCTGACAGCCGACTAAAGTGATGAAGGCCATCGTCATGCCGTATTCGTGTGATACACTTTCTCCTAACGCATAAGAGCATAAAGTCAGCAAGCCCACCATGATTCCCTGCCAGATAATCGTCCATAAGAAACCATGCGCAAAGAAATCCTCATCTTTTTTACGTGGTTTGCGGTTCATTACATCCGCTTCTGTCGGTTCCATGCCTAATGCGAAGGCCGGCAATGAATCCGTTATTAAATTAACCCAAAGCAGATGGATCGGCAGCAAAGGTACGCCAAAGCCGCTGGCCGGTATCAGCACTGAAATCAATGAGGCTCCGAAAATGACTAATACCTCACCAATATTGCTGGATAAAAGATACTGCACATCTTTTTTAATATTATCAAAGATACCGCGGCCTTCACGAATCGATGAAATAATTGTTGCGAAGTTATCATCAGTTAAAATCATCGCAGCTGCACCTTTCGCAACATCCGTACCGGTAATGCCCATCGCACAGCCGATATCCGCACTCTTTAATGCCGGCGCGTCATTAACGCCGTCACCTGTCATTGCTACAATATGTCCCTGTGCCTGCCATGCCTTTACGATACGCACCTTGTGCTCAGGGGCAACTCTTGCATAAACGCTGTATTCGTCAATATGCGCTTCCAAATCTTCCTGACTCATCTTATCAAGGTCAACACCCATGATCGCCTTTTGTCCCGCCGTCAATATGCCTAGGTTTTTAGCAATCGCTACAGCGGTAGTAATATGATCACCGGTAATCATAATCGTTCGCACACCGGCTTTGGCTGCCACGGCAACGGCATCTTTTACCTCAGGACGCGGCGGATCAATCATGCCGACCAAACCGACAAAGGTCAACTCATTTTCAATCAATTCACTGGTAAGCTTATCAGGTATCTGATCCCAAACGCGGACAGCAACCGCCAGTACCCGCAGGGCTTCATTGGCCATTTCATCATTGGCAGCCATTGCCTTCGCGGTATCCGCATTAACACAGCGGGCTAAAGTTACATCAGGCCCCCCTTTGGTAATGGACAGAATCTGATTATTTAATTTGTAGAATACCGTCATCATTTTACGTTCTGAATCAAAAGCAAGTTCAGCATCACGCTGATAAGTTTCAGCCAATTTTGCCTTGCTGAACCCCTTTTTCAAACTGGCAGCCACCAAGGCGGTTTCCGTAGGATCACCGATTTCAATCCATTGTCCGTTCTCTTCAATTAATTCCGCATCTGAACAGAGGGTAAAGTAATTCAGCATATCGATGGCTTCCTGATCCTCTGTTTCTTCAAATGAACGCAGTCCCATCGCAGGCGTATAGGTTTTCACAACCGTCATCTTATTCTGTGTCAGTGTACCGGTCTTATCGGAACAGACAATCGAAGTAGAGCCTAAGGTTTCAACTGCCGGCAGACGGCGCACAATTGCATTTTGTTTCACCATCTTTTGTACACTCAAAGCTAATACGATGGTCACAACCGTTGCCAAGCCTTCTGGAATTGCCGCTACCGCTAAAGCGACAGAGGTTTTAAACGCATCCAAGGCACTCAGTCCCGACAGCATTTCCATACCGAAAACGACGATACAGATACCGATGCACATAAGTCCGATCATTTTTCCGATCTCATCTAATTTCTTTTGAAGCGGCGTTGCTTCCTGCTTTGCCGCCAGCAGCATGCCGGCAATCTTACCTACCTCATTCTGCATGCCAATCGATGTCACTACAGCTATTGCACGGCCATAAGTTACATTGCATGACTGAAATGCCATATTTGTCTTATCACCTAAAGCTACCTCAGTTTTATCAATTACTTCATCATTTTTTTCTACCGGCAGACTTTCGCCGGTCAATGCACTTTCGTCAACCTTGAGATTATGGCATTCTACAAGTCTTGCATCACTTGGCACACAATCGCCGGCTTCAAGCACTAACACGTCACCGACGACCAATTCTCTGGCCGGCACCACACATTTTTTACCATCACGCAGCACTTTGGCGTTAGGCGCACTCAGCTTCTGCAAAGCCTCTAAGCTTTTCTCTGCCTTGCTTTCCTGTACCACCCCTAAAATTGCGTTAACCACAACGACAAAGACAATAATTGCGCTGTCAATCCAATCACTAGGTTCAACAAGTACGGATACCAAAGCCGCAATCAGCAGAATAATGACTAAAGTATCCTTAAACTGCAGCATAAACCGAACAAACAAAGAAGCTTTCTTCGGTTGTTCAAGCTCATTATAGCCATCCTTTGCCTGACGTTTTTTAACCTCTTCACTGCTTAATCCTACACTCGTATCGACATTTAATACCTTCTCTAATTCCTGTTTTGTTTGATTGATCATGTTTACCTCCCAATTCGATAAAAAAGACCCTTATTCTACAACACATGAAGAATAAAGGTCTTGCTTATCCTTATCGGATCATTACATCCGGATGCGAATGCATCGGGCTTGTCGAATGTAATTATGAATTGCTTCATCAGCTACTCCCCCTTATCAGGGTATTTTTATCATGCTTGTACAATATCATTTTGACCCTTAATTGTCAATAACATTATTGTAACCAATGATTAAAAATTGAACCATTTTTGACAAAAGCATATCATTGTCTAAATTTTATAATGTTAATTCCATGATATAGTCATCCATAATAAATCCCTGACCAATATCTGTTTCAACCTCATCAATAACTTTAAAACCCTTTTTGCGATATACAGCCAATGAATGCTCATTCTGCTTATTGCAAGTTAAATAGATGGCCTTCAAGTCAAGTTCTTTACAATATTCAACCGCTTGTTCAAATAATAGACTGGCATAGCCTTTACCTCTTGCCGGTGCATCTAAATAAAGCTTACTTAAAAACAAGCGCTCTGATTCTGGTTTTACTCCCATATAACCAACCATCACATCACCCTCATAAGCCAGATAATAGCGATAATGCTCTTCCTGAATCGCTTTTTTAATTGCCGGATAGCTTTGATTCATCGCCACCATATAATCAATCTGTGCCTGAGTAATAATCCCTAAAAAGTAGTTATTCCATATCTTTTCTGCCAGTTTTGCCAGCGTCTTCAGCTCTTCTTCATTTTCACATTGTTTGATTGTAAGCATGCTTCCATCTCCTTTTTCAATACATTAGCACAAATCAATTTAATTATAAAGATTTAACTGAAAAAAGACGGTTCCCCCGTCTATTTCATTTTATCCATAAGCATTAATATTTCATTCAGTTTGACATCGACATCACCCGTCAAGATCGCCTCTTTCACGCAATGCTCCACATGCCCCTTTAATATCTCACGGTTTGCTTTATTCAGAATAGCCTGAGTGGAAAGCAGCTGGGTGGAAATATCTACACAATAACGGTCATCCTCAATCATCCGCTCGATCCCATCAAGCTGGCCGCGGGCTGTTTTAATCAGCCGCAGCACACTTTCTTTATTTGCTTTCATCAGTCAATCGATACTGCTTCATACCCAGCGTCAGCGACGGCTGCTTTTAAAGTCTCATCACTGACCTCATGATCCAAAGTCACGACTGCCTGCTGCTTCTCCAGATCAACCTCGGCATGAACGCCTTCAATGCCATTCAGCGCTTTTTCCACATGATTCACACAATGCATACACATCATACCTTCAATTTTAATCGTTTTCATTTTACCCTCTCCTTGTTGTTTATTCTCATCGGCAGGCTTTAATTCAACTGCCGTATGATCTGTTTTAAAGAATTTCAGTCTTAATGCGTTGCTGACAACACAGACACTGCTCAGACTCATTGCCGCCGCACCAAACATCGGATTCAGTTTTAAATTAAATGCCGTATAGAACAATCCGGCAGCCAGCGGAATACCGACTAAATTATAGAAGAATGCCCAAAATAGGTTTTCTTTAATGTTGCGGATAACTGCCTTGCTTAAACGCAGGGCGGTTACCGCATCTAGTAAATCAGAACGCATCAAAACAATATCCGCACTTTCGATGGCTACATCCGTACCGGTACCGATGGCAATCCCCACATCAGCTCTCGCTAATGCCGGTGCATCATTGATACCGTCACCGATCATTGCCACTTTTTGACCTTTAGCCTGTAAATCGCTGATGACCCTTTCTTTATCCTGAGGCAAGACCTCAGCAATAACCGTATTAATATTTAACTGAGAACGGATAGCTTCTGCGGTACGCTTATTATCACCTGTCAGCATAACAACATCAATACCCTGTTTCTGAAACCGCTGAATCGCTTCACGGCTCGTTGGTTTGACAACATCCGCAACTGCTAAAATTCCTAATACCTGCTTCGTATCCGCAAAAAGCAGCGGTGTCTTGCCTTGATCTGCCAATTGATCCAATTGATTTAAAAGAGAGCTGCAGTCGATGCCTGCCTCACTCATCATCCGCTGATTGCCGGCTAAATAATGCTTGCCGTTAAAATCCGCTTCGACACCCTTGCCGAATACAGCTTTAAAATATTCGACAGAGGCAGCACTGAAGCCTGCGTTTTCACTATAAGTAACGATCGCTTCCGCTAATGGATGCTCACTTGGCTTTTCTAATGCCAGTGCCAGTTCAAGCAATTCACTGCGGCTTGCATTGAGCGTGATTACATCTGTAACCTGAGGTTTTCCCTCAGTAATCGTACCTGTCTTATCCATCACAACACATTGAATCGCATGAGCGGTTTCTAAAGCTTCACCGGATTTGATTAAAATACCATTTTCCGCCCCTTTGCCGGTACCGACCATGATAGCCACCGGGGTTGCCAGACCTAAGGCGCATGGACATGAGATAACGAGTACAGAAATACCAATTGACAAAGCAAATTCAACCGACTGGCCCTGAATCAGCCAATAAGCCGATGCCGCAATGGCAATGAGAATTACAACCGGCACGAAGATACCGGCAATCTTGTCGGCCAGCTTGGCGATCGGAGCTTTACTCGCACTGGCATCCTCAACGAGCTGAATGATTTTTGCCAGTGTCGTATCATTGCCGACACGCGTAGCTCTGAAACGAATTGAACCACTCTTATTAATCGTAGCGCCGACCACACTGTCACCGACACCTTTTTCAACCGGAATGCTCTCACCGGTAATTGCCGCTTCATCAAGCGCTGTAAAGCCTTCCAAAATCACACCGTCAACCGGTACCTTAGCACCCGGCTTAACGATCACCGTATCACCAATCACTACCTCTTCAACCGCAATTTCTTGCTCCTGTCCATCCCGCCAAACTAAAGCTGTCTGCGGGGCCAGATCCATCAGCTTACTGATTGCTTCACTGGTCTTTCCCTTGGATTTAGCTTCTAAATATTTACCTAAGGTAATCAGGGTTAAGATCGTAGCCGCTGATTCAAAATAGAGATCCATATGGAAACGTTCCACAAGCGCCATATCATGAACACCCAAACCATAACCGATGCCATAAATTGCGACAATACCGTAAATCATCGCAGCTGCCGAACCAATTGCAATTAATGAATCCATATTAGGCGCGCCATGGAATAAAGTCTTAAAGCCTACCTGATAATACTTACGATTCACATATAAAATTGGCAGACAAAGCAGAAATTGCGTAAAAGCATAGGCAATCGCATTCTCCATGCCGCTTAAGAAAGATGGAATCGGCAGTCCCATCATGTGTCCCATCGATATATAAAATAATGGAATTAAAAAGATAAAGGAAACAATCAGCCGATAGCGCATGGAACGCATTGCATCCTCTACTGCATCAACCTTGACACTCGCCTTTTTAGGCTGTACTCCCTGATGAGGACCGGCGCCATAACCTGCCTTTTCAACGGCAGAAATAATCGCATTCTCATCAATTTCGCCTTCTTTATACTTTACCTGCATACTATTCGTCAGCAGATTAACGCTTACTTCTTCAACACCCTCAAGCTTGCTGACACACTTCTCAACACGGCTTGAACAGGCTGAACACGTCATCCCTGTCACATCAAATTTTTCATTCATCGCAAGCCTCCTACTACCCCCTGGGGGTACGGGTACAATATAACGTAGATTTTACCTTCTGTCAAGCCTTATGATTTACTGAATTACAAATAAATATACAAAAAAGTACCGCTAGGTACTTGTCTTTTGATGCTGTTTTCGGTATTGAGAAGGGGTGCAGTTAAAACGCTGTTTAAATCTGCGGATGAAGTAGCTTTTTTCTTTAAAGCCTATCGTTTCACATATTTCATTGATTGGCATATCGGTTAATAACAGATAACGCAGTGCCTGTTCCAACCTGATTTCAAATAATTTCTGAGTAAAGGTCATTCCTGCATGATGATGAAAATAAGCGGAGAAGTAATCTGGATTATAGGAAAAATGCGCTGCAGCACTTTTTAAATCAATTTCCGCATAATTCTCACCGATATATTTCAGCACTTGTCCAAAAGGGTGATGGCGCACCATCGTTGATTGACTGACAACCAAATGATGTACAAAATCACGCTGCAGATTTGTCAGATACTGTACTAAACAGCAGCGGAGCAGCTTATCGGAAAAGTTATCATGAATCATGCATTGGCGCAGCAGATTCCGTGCCGATTCAGCTTGCGGACTGCGCCGTCCATAATCAAAGAATAAATAATCATGACTGCTTTCATCCAAGGTCAGAAAGTCATAAATGATCCGGCAGTCAGCCAACTGACTCAACATGATCGTATCAAATACATTCGCTTCCAGATGCAGCAGATAAATCTTATCCGACTTAGGCTGTATCTTAAACCGTGTCTCCTTTCGCATCAGAATTGAATTACCTGCCTGCAAATGCATACGCCTGCCTTCCAGCTCAATTCTGCCATTTTCAAAGCAGAGCAAAAGGCTCACTGTATGAGCTGCATAAGCCTTACTTTCACAGGTGAGCAGTGTATAAGGTAAAGGTAAATCATTCTGCGGGTGCATCGGTTTGCTATTCATATTGACATTGTAGGAGATAGTAATCTTTTAGTCAATCGTATTCTAAAAATAAACCACTTTTAATCTCAGATATATAGATTATGTAAATGCCCTAATTTTGTTAATCTATTAACAAGGAGGATGGATTTATGAAAAAATCTACAAAAATGCTTTCCTGTCTATTAGTATCCTTATTGATGCTTAGCGGCTGTACGCAAACACCCGCCGATAACAACAATCAATCATCGGATATTAAGGATGGTACTTACACAGCGGCAGAGAAAGGCTATGGCGGTGACGTGACAGTTACTCTCACGGTTTCTTCAGGAACAATCAGCGATGTTGCGATTGAAGGTGCTGATGAAACTAAGACGATCGGCCAGGCGGCGATGCCTGAGTTAATTGAGCAGGTAAAAGCCGCCCAAAGTTCAGAAATTGATGGCGTCAGCGGTGCTACCATGACCAGCAATGCGGTAAAGAGTGCTGTTGATGCGGCGATGAGTGAAGCAGGCTTCACAGTTGATGCAAATACGGTCCTCGGTGAAGATCAAACCTTAACCGCCGATGTCGTAGTAATCGGTATGGGCGCGTCTGGGTCAATGGCCGCCCTCAGTGCCGCTGAAGCCGGTGCAAATGTTATCGGAATCGAAATGACCAGTACGCTGGGCGGCATGGGAAATGCTGCACAGGGAATGTTCGCAATCGGCACATCGCTTCAAGAAGAGCGCTACGGTGATGATTTAGGCAGTGATGAAGAATACTGGTTTAATCATTATCTTGAATTAAGCAACTATCTTGGCAATGGTCAGCTGATACGAACCTTTGTCAGTGAAGCTAAGAATACCGTTGAATATCTGCTTGATCATGATATTAATGTCTATCTGTCTAAAACGGCACAGCAGATTGCTCACTTTGATGATACGATTATTTACCATCGCTGGGGCAACACACAGCCATTTGTTCATTTACAGGAATATCTGGATCAATACAATGTCGATATTCATTACAACACAACCGCTGCCAAACTGTTGGTCAATGAAAACAATGAAGTGGTAGGTGTTGAATGCAATAATGAAGATGGCAGCAAGCTGATTGTCAACGCTAAAAGTGTTATTGTTGCGACCGGTGGTTTCGCAGGCAATGAGGCAATGATGAAAGAAGCGCTTGGCGAGGAAATCTATGAAACTGTTTCAGTTATGGGCGGCAGCGACGGCAGCGGTTTGGAAATGATGTATGAAGTCGGTGCCGGCAAAGGTGAGCTGCTGTCAATGAATCACGGTGTCGGTCCTAAATCACAGGATGTGCAGGTAGCTGATCAGCTTACATTAAATTCACCGGTACTTTGGGTAAACAATCTCGGTCAGCGGTTTATGGCTGCGTCATTATTAAAGGATACGGTTGATTATTCAAGTGCTGTTCTTGCTCAAGGCGGTTTTGCCTATACGATCGTTGATCAGAAAACAGTGGATCAATGGACGGATATGAACCAGGCCAACACCGGTTCTTGGGTACACTATTGGGATCGTTTCGGCATTACCGATGAAAATGGTGATCCAACTATCTACCACGCACCGGTTGACAAGGAAACATTCCTGGCTGACTTTGAAGTGCTGACTAATACAGGCGACGGTAAGATCGTGAATACACTTGAAGAAGCGGCAGCCTTCATCGGCTGTGATGCTGAAACTTTAAAAACTACAGTTGCTGCTTATAATCAAGCTGTTAATGATAAATATGATCCTGAATTTTACACTGATGAAGATTCTCTGATCTGGACTTGTGAAACTGGACCTTATTATATTACTAAAGGCTACAACGCGGTTCTCGGGTCTTTAGGCGGTGTTAATGTTACCAATGAAATGCAGGTTGTTACCGAGCATAACGAGATCATTAAGGGCTTATATTCTACCGGTAATAATGTCAGCGGCTTATCCGTAGCTGCTTACGTTAATGTCGAAGGCACCGGTCTTGGTTTCGCATTAACTTCCGGCCGGCTGGCTGGCACCAGTGCTGCCGAATATGCTAAATAAGCATCAGCAGACAGAAAGAGCTTTAAGGCAATAATGCCCTAAAGCTTTTTTTATGAATACGGTTTGTGATAAGATAAAAGTTAAACTTTTGATTATTCCATTTGATTTCCTTTAAAACACTTAATCAACTATCCTTTAAACTTTGTTAATGTTATAATATATAAAATAAACAATGTTGAAGCTTCACATGAGGTACTGCTATTATGAAAAGTAAACTATCAAAAATAGGAGAATTAACCATCCCCATAATATTATGCTTAGCCTTGATCTTCACCGCTCTGCTGTCCATCACTTCCATTGATAACCTGCAGGGCAATGCCAGAGTAATCAATTATATCGGCATCGTCCGCGGTGCTACCCAACGATTAATTAAAAAAGAATTGAATCATGAGCCTGATGACGTCCTGATTGAACGATTGGATGACATTCTGTATGGTCTGGCAAACGGCAGTGATGAATTTAATCTGATTAAGCTGGAAGATCAAACCTTTCAAGTACAGCTGACAGAAATGAAAAGCAGCTGGTCGATCATCAAGGATGAAATATATAAGATCCGCACCGGTTCATCAAATGAAGATTTATATGCCTTAAGTGAAGATTATTTCGTTCTGGCAGATAATACTGTACGCTCTGCTGAGGAATACACGGAACAAAGTGTTCAAATTGCCAGAAATCATTTAATCATCTTGAATACCGTATTTATCATTCTGGCTGGCGGCTGTACGGTATTTACTTATTATCAGGAAAAACGCAGAGAAAAGCTGATTCGGATAGAAAATGAAAACAAGCTGAGAAGCGAGCAGCTCACAAGACAGCAGCGGGAATTGCTGGCACCGATGAATGAAATATCTGAATTGATGTATGTATCTGATATTGACACATATGATTTATTATTTGTGAATGATGCCGGTAAAAGAATCTTTACTATCAGTGATGATTTAAGTAATTTAAAATGCTATAAAGTGATTCAGGGATTTGATTCCCCTTGTGAATTCTGTACTAATTCACGGTTAAAAACCGATGAAACTTATTCATGGGAATATACCAATCCCCTTCTGCAAAAGCATTATTTATTGAAGGATCGACTGATTGAATGGGAAGGCAAAACGGCACGGATGGAAATTGCCTTCGATATAACCGCGACCAACAATGAAAAGAATGAATTGAAACAGCGCTTGGAAAGAGACAATGTTTTGGTTGACTGTATCCGTGAACTTTACCATAATCATGAGATCACCGAAGCATTAACAACCGTGCTCGCTCATATCGGACAATTATTCTCCGCAGAACGTGCTTATATCTTTTTATTTCATGACCCTTATTTTTCTAATATTGCAGAATGGTGCAATACAGGCATCGAGCCGCAGATCGAGCAACTTCAAAACGTTGTGATGGATGACTATCGGCCTTGGATCGAGCTGCTTGAAAAAGATAAGAATATTATTTATGATGATATTGAGATCTTGAAAGATGAAATGCCTGCCGGTTATGAGCTTTTGAGTCAGCAGGATATCAAAAATATCGTTTGGGTACCTTTAGAAAAGGATAACGGATTAAGCGGCTGTATCGGCTTAGATAATCTGGCTTATGGCATGTCGGAAATTGTCATACCTTTCCTGCAGACCATTCAGTATTTTATTACACTGGCGATGGAAAGAAATGAAAATGAAAAAACATTATATGAGATGAGCTATCTTGATGAATTGACAACCTTTTTTAACCGCAACCGCTACATTCAAAATATTACTGAATTAAAAGATTTCCAAGGCAGTGTCGGTGCTGTTTATTTAGATATGAACGGGTTAAAAGGGATCAATGATTCCTTTGGCCATGCGGCAGGCGATCAGGCATTAAAGGCCTGCGCTGAGATTATTAAAAACAGTACTGACTCCGAGAAGCTGTATCGCATCGGCGGTGATGAGTTTGTCATCATTTATACCGATACAAACGAAGAAGCCTTTAATGGCAATATAGAACGACTGAAAAAGAATTTCAAACAGAGCGTGTATCAAATTGCCATCGGTTATAAATGGGAAGCTGAATGCTCTAGCATCCAAAACGTGATCAAGGAAGCTGATGAGCTGATGTATGCGGATAAGATGCGGTTTTATCAAAAGCATCAGACTAACCGTTACCGGCATGAGGATGCCGATGAATAAATTTATCAATCACCCCAAATCATTGATTTAGGGTGATTTTCATATCTGACAAGGAAAATGAATATATAAAAAGGACCGTTTAAACGATCCATTTTTGTAATGTTTTTATCAATAATTCCACATCGATCGGCTTAGCGATATGTCCGTTCATACCGGCATTCTGCGCCTTGACAATATCGGTAATAAAAGCGTTGGCCGTCAGTGCGAAGATTGGAATGGTGCCTGCATCTTCACGCTTTAAAGCACGGATTGCTTCAGTCGCTTCATAGCCGTTCATAACCGGCATTTGAATATCCATCAAGATTGCGGAATACTCGCCTACTGCCGATTGTTTAAACATTTCGACAGCTTTCTGACCGTTGACTGCGGTTTCTACGCAGAGGCCCTGCATATTTAAAATTTCCATTGCAATTTCCCGATTCAATTGGTTATCCTCTACAAGCAGAATTCGTTGTCCCTGCAGATCTGAGTGCTTCTCCTCAATAAACGCATTGGCTGTTTTATGCTTGCTGCTCATGCAGTAAAGCTTTAATATATGCAGCAGCTTGGACTTAAACAGCGGCTTGGTAATGAACGCATCCGCACCCGCTTTGATGAATACTTCTTCTGCACCGGAGAAATCATAGGCTGACATGATAATAACCGCCACTTTATTACCGGCTTTTAAGCGTATTTGTTTTAATGTTTCAAGCACGTCCATATCCGGCATTTTCCAATCCAGCAATACGGCAAATACCGACTTATGGCTAAAACTCATTTGATCTAATTCCGCAAGCGCCGCCGCTCCGGATACTGCATTTATCGTTTGCATACCAAGCTCTTCAAGCAGCAATGCCGCACTTTCACAGACTGTTTGATCATCGTCAACAATTAACACGGTTTGATTGATCAATTCAGCGGTCTGCTCCTGCGCATCATGACACACCTGCAGCGGCAAGGATACCGTAAATTGACTGCCTTTGCCTAATTCACTCTTGACTTCAATCGTTCCATTCATCATATGGATAATATTTTCGGTAATTGTCATGCCAAGTCCGGTTCCCTGGGTTTTAGAAATGCGGGTATCTTCAGCTCTTGAAAACGGTTCAAAGATATGCGGAATAAAATCCGCAGACATTCCGATGCCATTGTCTGAAATCACAAATTCATAACGTTCACGGCCATCAATCATTGATTCATGTTCTTCAATCGCTAAGCGGATCGTACCGCCCTCTTGGGTATATTTAATTGCATTTGAAAGTAAATTCATTAAGATCTGCTGAAGACGATCCCCGTCAGTCACCACACACTCGTGAAGCAGATGCCCGACCGTTATCTGAAAATTAAGATTTTTCTGCACCAATAAAGGCTTACACATATCAATTACATTCTGCAATAACTCCGGCAGCTTAAAATTTTCCAGCATCAGATCAATCTTGCCGCTTTCAATTTTGGACATGTCGAGAACTTCATTAATCAGATTCAACAGATGCCGGCTGGACACATCAATTTTATTCAGACAGTCCGCAACCCGCTGCGGCTGATTAAGATTTGCCTGAGCAATTACTGTCATACCGACAATGGCATTCATCGGCGTGCGGATATCATGCGACATCGATGAAAGGAAATTAGTTTTAGCCTCATTGGCAACCTTAGCTGTATTATAAGCATCTTCTAAAGCTTTTCGCTGCCGCTCCTGCTGAAGATGTGCCTCGGTAATATCAATTCCTACACTGTAAATTGACGGAATTCGATCCCAGCTATCCTCACCGCTGATGTAGCATAAGGTCATCGTCAGCATTCGTTCTTCTTTAGAACGAGTGATAATGCGAGTCTGCAGCACCGCGTTTTGACCGGTCTTATTTAATGCTTTAGCACTCTTGTAAACTTGATCCATATCTTCTGGATGAATGTATAAGCATTTTGAATCCAGCTCTGTTTTAAATTGATCATCAGTATAGCCGATCAGCTTAAGCAATTCATCGCTGTACCATAAAACCGTATCATAATCTCTGGCATCGATGCGCAGCAAACCGCCGGGAATCGTTTTAATGATAGCTTCCCGTTCCTGATCTTTTTTTGCCAGCTTATACTCTGTACTCAGCATGTCATGAGACAGCTCGATCCGCGCGCGGCGGCCCTCCCATTCAAGCATGCGATTTTTAATCATAAACGTTCTGTCCAAAGAGGGGTTATAGAACTCCCATGCATAAGTTTCGTCTTTTTTTAAAAGATGATTAGTACAAAATGGACAAGGTGCACCTCGGCCCTGAATCGCCTCATAGCATTTTTTACCGATCAGCTTTTCTTTTGGCCGATTAAGTGTTTCGCATGATTTCTCATTAACGTATAAAAGCTCGTAGTTATCCATATCGCTGATATAAACATTGCCCTCATATTCTGACATCAGCCATTCAATCTGTTTAATGCGCGACGTTATCTCAGCATCCGAAGCTGCCTGTTGTTGGCAAAAAGCATTCATATCATGAAAAACTGCCGACAGCACCGCTTTCCCGTTGATCGTCTGATCAGTGATGGTCGCATCCATCTGCCGGCGGTCAGTCAGTCCCTTTATTTTCAGACTCAAAAGCTCACTGCATTGACTTTGTTCACCAGAAAGCTGAAGCAGTGAATGGATCAGTTTTTCATATGTCTCTTCAGACAGCAGCTGCTTTAGCTTAACCGCATCTGATGAAAGCTGCCAAAGCTTTTTCAGCCGCTGATTAGCTGCAATCAGGGGCAGTCCGTCATCCAGCAGCAAATAACAGGCAGCTAATCCCATTTCATCCATCAGCGCCAGCCTTGCTGAAGCCCATTCCTCAAGTACTTGCGACCGCTGTATATTCTCTGTCTGATTCATGGCAGTATCTCCTTTAAAACATGCTTCCTATGAAACTATTATAATCTTGAGTACACATGATAGCAATCTTTAATACCAATCGTGATTACTATTCCTTTATCCTTATTTCCTGTAAATTACTTAATGCCTGATATAATTCATCAATATGAACCGGCTTTACCAAATAGCCGTTCATTCCTGCCTTTCTGGCTTTTGCTTTATCTTCTTCAAAGGCATCGGCACTCATTGCCAGAATGGCAACCTGACCGCGCTCACCAGGTAAGGCACGAATTTTACGGGCTGCCGTCAAACCATCCATAACTGGCATGCGGATATCCATTAGTACCGCATAATAAGTACCTTCAGGATGATTTTGTACCATGGCTGCCGCCTCAGCACCATTAACCGCTGGTTCAACAATCATTCCCTGCATCTCAAGCAGTGTTTTAGCAATTTCCATATTCAACTCATTATCTTCAGCCAGTAAGATACGTTTGCCTTTCAGATTATATTCAGGCTTCGGTTCAGACTGCTCTTCATGATGAGTAAACATACTGCCCAACGTAGAGCAGATTGATGAAGTAAACAATGGTTTCGTTATAAAACCATTCGCGCCTGCCGCGATTGCCTCATTTTGAATGCTGCTCCAATCATATGCGGATATAATAATAATCATCGTATCCGGACCGACAAGCTGACGGATTCGGCGGGTAGTTTCTAAGCCATCCATATCCGGCATCTTCCAGTCAATCATCGCTACATCATATAATTCATGCTTATCTATTCGCTCACGCACCGATGCGACAGCTTTGATTCCTGAATCAACCCATTCACAATCAGCGCCGATATTTTTCAGAACAGCGGTAACCTGTTCACCTACAATTTCATCATCATCGACAACTAAAATACTCAAATCCTTTAAAAGCTCACGCTGACGGCGTATTTCTTCCTGTTTATGATCAACGTGAATCAACTTCAGCGGCAGCTGAACAATAAACTCCGTTCCAACGCCCTGCTCACTTTCAACACTGATACTGCCGCCCATGAGTTTAACAAGGTTATGCACGATTGACAGACCAAGACCGCTGCCTGCCTTATTGCGGGCATTATCACTGTACTCCTGTTCGAATGGCTGAAACAGCCTCTGTTTAAATGATTCAGAAATACCGATGCCGTTATCCTTTACTGAAAATTTTAAATGCGCGTAACCATTGCTTGTATACTCATTACTGATAGTAACGATAATCTTACCCTTTTCAGAAGTGAACTTCAATGCATTACTTAAAAGATTCAAGAGAATCTGACGCAGATGCAGCACATCTCCCTGATACTCATCTGCTAACGGCTCAAGAATCCGCATCTCATATTGTATTTCTTTCTCACTGGTCTGCGGCACCAAGATACTGTTAATTTCCTGGAGCACATCCTGCAAGCTGAATTCATCCTCATTAATCTGCATCTTTCCCTGTTCGATCTTCGACATATCAAGGATATCATTAATCAAAGCCAGCAAATATCGGCTTGAAGTGTCAATTTTATCAAAACAGTGCAAGGTAGTTTCAACATCCCCCTGCTTCATCTTACCGATCGTTGCCATGCCGATGATCGCATTCATCGGTGTACGAATGTCATGGCTCATACGGGACAGAAAATCACTTTTTGCTTCATTGGCGGCATTGGCTCTTTGCAGGGCGTCACGAAGCAGCTGTTCCTGTCTGGCCTGTTCACTCTTCTGTTCATCCAAGCCCTTAACCAATAGAATTGCCAGCTGTGATTCCGCATAAGGATCTTCAACATGAATCACATGCGCTGACTGCCAGTGATAGCTGCCGCTGACATCCTGCTGAAGCAGTTCCATGTAAATTTCTTTTTCCCCCTTCGCAAAACGTTCAGCCATAGCTTCACGGCGGAAATTCTTTACATAATCCTGCTGATAATCCGGATGCACTCGTTTAAAATAATCGTTAAACAGCTGATGATAACTGCCGGTTTCTGACAATCCAGCCTCTAATTCATTATGCAGCAACGAATAGCTGTCATCACTTAAATTCAAATTATAAATCAGCGGATATGCGGTATCGATCGCAGCTCTTAATGATTCTGTTTCAACTCGACGGCTCTTTTCTATTTCAAGACGCATTTTCTTTTCATTCGTAATATCTGTATAAATGGCCTGTATTACATCTTTTCCATCCATATTGATCAAACGCTTCATTAATACTGAGATCCACAGCTCACTGCCGTCCCGCCGAGATGTCAGCCGTTCATAAGCGGTTTCATCACCCAGCTTCATATTATTTAATGTCTCAACGATTGCATCATAGTCCTTGGCAAGAACAAACTGAAGCGGACTTTTAATTTCTCTGCGGAAGCTTTCTTCATCATAGCCGTAGATTTCCCATCCCTGACGGTTCGTCATCAGCAGCTGATGCTTCGCATCTACACTAAACTGAATGATTCCGCAAGGCAGCGTATTAAACAATTCCATCATGAAAGCCGCTTGGCGCTTAACATCACGGTCTGCCTTGGCATACAATAACTCACGTTCTTTACGCTCGGTAATATCACTGATAAAACAATAAGCTTCATCAATACCCTGATCATTTTTAATAATTTTACCAATATTTAATAACCAAATCAGCTGACCATCAGCTCTTCTAAACCGATATTCGCACATGAAGTTGCGCTGTTCCTGAATTGATTTCATTAATTCATCATAAATCTTATCTAAATCCTGTTCATAAATCAAAGACGACGTTTTGCCGTGGGTGACTTCCATAAATTCTGCTTCATTCGCAAAGCCTATCAATTCACAGCCTTGCAAAGAGATCCATTTTGTAGTCAGCTGTTCATCCATCGCGCAAATAGTCGTACCGCCCGGCAATTGAGAAAGCATCAGTTCAATCTGATTATCACGGGCTTTTAATTCATCCTGCAGCTCTTTATAACGTGCTTTCCCATATTGAAGCGGAAATAAACGTTCATCCTCCATTGCATCATAAGCGATTGAATGATGCATATGCTTTATCTTAAAGCCATCAGGCGCCTTATGCAGAACAAGGGTGATCCGCTGGAATTCATGGATGCTGACTTCATTATCCGCTCTGGTATCCATATAGCTGGACCCCTGACAAACCGCATCATCCTCACCCAGCAGCACAACATCGTAATGCTCCCGGCTAAGAACGCATGGCTGAAGATCATCCTTACCGTCAATAAATTGCTTGGCAACCGCAGCTTTACCTACCGCTGATTGCGCACGTCCTGAGCCAAACCAAATAATATTCTCATCCATTGCATTGATTAATGGTTCGATATTGTTATCCTGAAAAAATGTACGCAGGATATGAGCTGTAAATTCACTTACTTCTTCCTTGTTTTTAATCACTTTTCTACCCTCCTGCAATGAAATGATTTTTCTTCATAATCAAGGGGGTATTAACCGATAATGATACATAAAAGCAGTATCTACCCCTGATTCATCAAGCTCACATTACATTATATGATATTTATTATTTTATCACAAATCCTTATGAATTACTATGTACTCTGCAATTTAGAATAAGTGTAAACACAAGAAAATCACGAATTCATTCACATGGATAGATGGAAGATACTTTATGCTATGCAAAGGCAAAAGATGAAAATCCTTTTATATGTAATTGGCGGCAGTCTTCACCCGCTTAACTATATTTACTGTAAAAAAGGAAGCCTTATGCTGTAGATTACAACAGCGGTTAGCTTCCTTTTATGGTTTTTACTTCAGCTTATTTCCATCTTTAAAAGCATTGCCGACTTTTTCGCCAAGCGTGATATAAGTATTATGTACGGCATCAAAGGTAATTGGCGCCAGCTTGACAGGATCAATTCTTCCTTCCTCATCAAGAATGCTTTCATCTGCGCTTACATTGATGATTTCACCGATTAAGAGTTCACTTTCCTCATCAAAGCTCAACAGCTTGCATTCAAGGCTCATGGGCAGTTCATCAATCAGCGGTGCATCTACAAATTCACTCTTTGTCGCATGGAAACCTGCCTTGCGAAATTTATCAGGCACCTTATTGCCGGATACGATACCAACATAATCACATTCAGTCACATGCTGCTTATCTGCCATACTGATCGTGAAAGCTTGCCGCTGAAGGATATTCTTTACGGTTTTATGTTCACCGCTAAGATAAAGCGCCACTTGCTTATAATCAGCAATGCACCCCCATGCCGCATTCATCGCATTCGGAACGCCCGCTTCATCATAGGCAGCTATAATTAAAACCGGTTGTGGATACATATATGGCTTTGCGCCAAAATTCTTTCGCATAAAAATGCCTCCTTTTTAAAGATTATCAATCCCTTAAACTAATCGGCCGTTGCTGACAAAACACTCTGCGCCATGGACATCATCGCGGTCAGGATAAAGCCATTATACTGATCAATCCATCAAATCCGATTGAAAAAATAAGAGATGCCAGCAGTTCATATAATAAATCTTTATTAAACGGTGCTTTGAATTTTCTATTTTTAATATAAATTGCCTAACACCGCACACAGGCACTGCAAAGTATCACATAATAGACTGCGCTGGATATACTGCAAGCGTCTGAAGCAGCATAAAGATGAAATACTGCATCACATACGCTGTGATATTTCCATCAGTATCCTTCAGCACACCGCCCCAGTAATTCACCGTATTTAGCTTCATTATGCTTTAAGCCAGCAAGGTTATAAAAATCACAATCATGAATAAAGCAGTATTTTATCAGATAAAGTCCCTCTGGCAGCTGCACAATGAATAAAAAAGGAAATCCTGCAATCAAGACGCTTAAATATAACAATAAAGGCATCTTATTTTTTTCAGTCATTCATTAAGTTTAGTTATCTAGCCAACCCAAAGCAATCTAAGACAGCACAGAGCAGCCATATCAGTAATCCCTTTAAAAATTCATTTTCTTACCCCTTTAACAACCATAAGACGAAAGCGTATTACTCATTCTGAATAATACGCTTTTAATTGAATCAGTAATTATCGATCCTATCGATTTTTAATTGCAGCCTGAGCAGCAGCTAAACGTGCAATTGGTACACGGAAAGGTGAACATGACACATAAGTTAAGCCCAATTTATGACAGAATTCAATCGAAGCTGGATCACCGCCATGCTCGCCGCAGATGCCAAGTTTGATATCCGGGCGTGCAGAACGGCCAAGTTCAGCAGCCATCTTAATCAGTTTGCCGACACCGCGTTGGTCAATACGGGCAAATGGATCTTGTTCATAAATTTTCTTGTCATAGTAATCCTTTAAGAAACCGCCAGCATCATCACGAGAGAAGCCAAAGGTCATCTGAGTTAAATCGTTTGTTCCGAAACTGAAGAATTCAGCTTCTTCCGCAATCTCATCCGCCAGCAATGCTGCTCTCGGAATCTCAATCATCGTACCCACAGAGTAGTTAAGCTCAACGTTATTTTCCTTGATGATAGCATCTGCTGTCTTCACGACAATATCTTTTACATATTTTAATTCATTGCGATCCCCAACCAGCGGAATCATGATTTCCGGTTTGATGTGGTATTCCGGGTGCCGATTATTTACTGCGATAGCCGCTTGAATTACAGCTCTTGTCTGCATTTCAGCAATTTCCGGATAAGTAACAGCCAGACGGCAGCCACGATGTCCCATCATTGGGTTGAATTCATGAAGCCCCTGAATTACTGCTTTCAGCTCATCTAAATCAAGTTTCATATCAGCAGCCAACTGAGAGATGTCATATGAGCTTGTTGGCAGGAATTCATGCAGAGGCGGATCTAAGTAACGAATGGTTACCGGCAGACCCTTCATCGTTTCATAAATAGCTTCAAAGTCACCCTGCTGCATCGGCAGGATCTTATCAAGCGCTGTACGGCGCTGAGCTTCTGTTTTAGAGACGATCATTTCACGAACCGCTTTGATTCGTTCACCCTCAAAGAACATATGTTCAGTACGAACTAAACCAATGCCTTCAGCCCCATAAGCAACTGCCTGAGCAGCATCTTTTGGCGTATCGGCATTTGTTCTTACCTGCAATACGCGGGCATCGTCAGCCCATTGCATAAAGGTTCCAAAGTCACCAGACAGACTGGCAGGAATGGTTGGAATCGCTTCACCATAGATAAAGCCAGTAGATCCGTCAATAGAGATTGGATCATCTTCCTTATAAGTAACACCATTAACTGTAAAGCATTTATTTTCTTCATCAATCTTAATATCACCGCAGCCGGATACACAGCATGTACCCATACCTCTGGCAACTACTGCCGCATGACTTGTCATACCGCCGCGAACAGTCAGAATACCTTGAGAAACAGCCATACCCTCGATGTCTTCAGGTGAAGTTTCAAGACGAACAAGAACAACCTTATGACCTACAGCAGCCTTTTGAATAGCATCCTCTGCAGAGAATACGATATGTCCGCAGGCAGCCCCCG
This sequence comes from Clostridiales bacterium VE202-08, assembly GCA_000508965.1. Lineage (GTDB taxonomy): Bacteria > Bacillota_I > Bacilli_A > Erysipelotrichales > Erysipelotrichaceae > Dielma. The sequence continues at coordinate 528,702 of BAHV02000010.1, read as the reverse complement.
GTGATGCCGGCAATGCCTTAGCAATTGGTGTCGCCTTCTTTAACTCTTCCGGTGAGAACTGCGGATGCAGTAAAGAATCCAGCTGTTTAGGATCAACCATCATCAATGCTTTTTCCTTCGTAATCAAACCTTCAGATACTAAATCACAAGCAATCTTTAAAGCCGCCTTAGCTGTACGTTTACCATTACGAGTCTGCAGCATATACAGCTTACCTTTTTCAATGGTAAATTCCATATCCTGCATATCGCGGTAATGTTCTTCCAATTTTCCGCAGATTTCCACAAACTGATCATAAACATCTGGCATAACTTCCTTCAGCTGATCGATTGTCTGAGGTGTACGGATACCGGCTACAACATCTTCACCCTGAGCATTCATCAGGAATTCACCGAATAATTTCTTTTCACCGGTAGCCGGATTTCTTGTAAATGCTACACCGGTGCCGCAGTCATTGCCCATGTTTCCAAAAGCCATAGACTGAACGTTAACCGCTGTACCCCATTCACTAGGAATATCGTTCATGCGGCGGTAATAAATCGCACGCGGGTTATTCCAGCTGCGGAATACCGCTTCAACTGATTTAATCAATTGAACCTTAGGGTCCATAGGGAATTCTTCATTTAACTGACGCTGATAAAAAGCCTTAAAACGTTTAACCATTTCCTTCAGATCTTCAGCATCAAGATCAGTGTCTAAATGAACATCCTTCTCAGCCTTAATGTCATCGATAATCGTTTCAAACTTAGCCTTAGAAAGCCCCATAACAACATCGGCAAACATTTGAATAAAACGTCGATAGCTGTCATAAGCGAAACGCGGATTATTAGTTAATCGCGCAATTGTCTCAACAACATCATCATTGATACCCAGATTTAAAATAGTATCCATCATACCAGGCATTGAAGCACGCGCACCGGAACGAACAGATACAAGCAATGGATTCTCCACATTTCCTAACTTTTTACCTGTACGATCTTCAAGATCTTTTAAGTTCTCTAAAATTTCATCGAGAATTTCTTCGTGAATTTTCTCACCGTCTTCATAATAACGGTTGCAGACTTCGGTCGTAACCGTGAATCCATCAGGAACCGGCATACCGAGATTTTTCATTTCCGCAAGATTGGCACCCTTGCCGCCAAGCAGCTCGCGCATATTGCCGTTGCCTTCTGAAAACTTATATACATATTTTGTTTTCATTCTTAAACCTCCTCAAGTTGGCTGTAATCGCTTACACATAATTATACAGATTTTTTGAAAAATTACTAGCCGTAAATGACATTTCTTCCTCGCCTTGGATACCTTTTTTCTTCAGACAAAATAAATACCGGTTTATTCCTTCATCAATCATTCCTATGATTTTCAATCACTGATTATTCACTTTGATCAGTACATCATCAAGATCCACACAGAATAATTCATATTGACCAGTTTCATAATTTTTTAAATACTGAGCTGCCTCAGAATAAATTTGCTTGATAGTTCTTTCAACTAAAGCCATAACGAGTTTTTCCTGAAAATCGCCTTCCATCTGATGGGCAGCATGTATTTTTCAGTAATTGGAAACATTTTTATATAATGAAGCCATGTTTCCTATTATCTCTTGTCTTTGTCCTTTCAGGCAGTTTGGAGCATTGCCACTATCTGATCTGAAGGGTATGGCAAATGTATGTATATTCCCTTTGTATTTCATTTTTAATAAACAGGCTTCGTTCTTTGCTTCCCGGCCAATAGTCTGCATTATTTCATGATTCTCTGAAAAAAGTTCATAAAATGACTGCTTGATCGTATGACCTTAATTCTTCTTTTGTACTGACTGCTCATCATCACCATATATGCAAACAGACTCTTTTTCAAGAGTCTGTTTATCGATAAGATTCTAAATTTAAGGCTGCTGCCCTCGGAAAGTAAGCTTATGTGAACAAAGCTCACAATAAATTTATGCATCAAGTAAACATGAATTTTCTCATCTGCATTCTGCCACATGAAGCATAAAAAGCATGCAGCTGACTGCTCATTACACTCATCAACAAGGAGTGTTTCCGCAGTCCTGTAACTACGCAAATCAATCAATGACAGATAAATTCTGTGTTTACTTACTCTTTTCAGACTTGCTTTGATAAGTACAGAAATACAGTAAAAAATCCCGGTCAATGGAACGCTGATCCAGTACGAATTGATTTTTCCTAAAGAAATCCTGACCTCTTAAATTCATCCGATGCAGCTGTGCAACAAACTGCATATAACCTAAATTTATCATGTTTTGTTTAAACATCACCATAATCTGAGTACCTAACGATTGCCCGCGCACTTCCGGAACAAGGTAGAAAGAACCTATCCAAACGGTGCGTTCAAAAGGATAGCCTTCATAGTAAGTCATAAAACCTGCCGGCTCACCGTCAAAGATAATCAGCTTGGCATGATATTTTTCAGACTTGCCCTCAGGCGGCAGTACCTTCTTTCTTACAATATCATGAACCTCCTGATCGCTGATCCGCTCTCCGCAGCCGGCCAGTGCATCCTCACACCGGTCACAGATTTGTCTTAACGTTGTTTCATCATCAATAGTCATCTCGCGGATATCCACTTTATGACGCGGCTGATTATTCTTCTCTTCCATACTTTCATCCTCACTTTACTTTATTATTATAAGCGCACCCTTTGAGATTGACAAGCTGATTACCAACCAGAAGCATCCCAGCTGGCATCACGCGCCTTTTCAGCCCTTTGCCTTTCCGTGTATAGACGCACGCAATGATAGCCGCTGAACAGCATCAGCAGCAGCGTTATACTGGAACGAACCAATGCCGACAGCAGATATGGTACATCAGGCATCAGCCGGCTAAGCAGCGGCTCAAGCAGAAATACTTCAGCAAGAATGATTAAGAAAACATTAAGGGTGGCCCTTTTAATATTTTTAACCACATATAATTTACTCATACAGTGCGGGCAGCTCATCTCACGTTTTAATTCACCGGCATAAATTTTACCGCGGCAGCACGGACAAGACCATCGCATTCCTCGTTTTTTCATCGCTACACCTCTTTTTAATTATACACCTTAAATAAAGAAAAAGCCCGACCGGTTAAGATCGGACTTCACGTTATTTCTTTAACCCCTCAAGACGGGCGGTATTCAAGGCTAACTGCTGTGTATAGCCAGCCAATTTTTCACGTTCGGCCTCAACCTTGGCAGCCGGTGCTTTATTTGTGAAATTAGGATTTGCCAGCATTCCCTCAGCACGGGCAATTTCCTTTGTCAACCGTTCAATTTCCTTTACACACTTGGCAATTTCTTCTTCTATGTTAATCACATCGGATAACTGAATAGAGAGCGTTCCATTTAAAATAGTACGTGTCACAACCTCTTCAGAACTGTCCTCATTGATCCAGAAAGCATGGCACATCTTATTCAGGATCGCATTGATCTTATCATCACTAGGTCTTAATGTACCGTCAGCTGCCTTAATAATGATATTAACATCAGCCGAAGGTTTCAGATTATACGCTGTTTTAATTTCACGTACCGCCTGAATCATCGTAATCAATTCGTTAACTGCGCTCATCTCTTCATCACTCATGGCAACACCACTCAGACTTGGCCATGCTTCAAGATTGATGGATTCAAAACGATGCGGAATACTCAGATAGATTTCTTCAGTAACAAACGGCATAAATGGATGCAGTAAGCGTACAATAGCACTTAATACTGTCACCAATGTTGATTTAGCCGCATTGCGGATCGCAGGTTCCTCACTGCTTAGATTGGCCTTGCACAGTTCGATATACCAGCTGCAGAAATCATCCCAGACAAAGCTTGTTAATTCATTGCCAACCAAAGCGAATTCATATTTATCCATATTGGCGCTGACTGATTCAATCGTTTCATTCAAACGTTTTAAAATCCATTTATCAATCATAGAAGCTTGACTTAAATCTATCTGATCAATACTGAAATCAGCTTCCAAATTCATACAGACAAAACGGCTGGCGTTCCAAATCTTATTAATAAAATTCCAAGCCGCCTCAACCTTTTCGTTAATAAAGCGCAAATCCTGCCCCGGCGTAGAATTCGTCGTTAGGAAAAAGCGCAGTGAATCACAGCCATATTTATCGATAACTTCCATCGGATCGATACCATTGCCTAATGATTTAGACATTTTACGGCCTTGCGCATCACGCACTAAGCCATGAATCAAGACATCTTTAAATGGTCTTGAATGCATTGCATAGCGTGACTGGAATGCCATTCTGGCAACCCAGAAGAAAATAATATCATAGCCGGTAACCAATACATCATTAGGGAAATAACGGTTCAGATCATCGGTATTCTTTGGCCAGCCCAATGTTGAGAAAGGCCATAGAGCACTGGAGAACCAAGTATCTAATACATCTTCATCCTGAATCCAGTTTTCAATATCCTTTGGATCTTCATAGCCGACATAAACCTCACCGCTGTCTTTATGATACCAAGCCGGGATGCGGTGTCCCCACCAAAGCTGACGGGAAATACACCAGTCCTCGATATTTTCAAGCCACTGATTAAAAGTCTTTTCAAAACGCAGCGGATAGAAATTAATTTTCTCCTCAGGATTTTCCTGATGCTTCAAAACCTCTTCTGCCAGCGGCTTCATTTTCACAAACCACTGTTTGCTCAGATAAGGCTCGACAATTACATCTGTACGTTCACTGTGTCCTACCTGATGCATATGCTTTTCAATCGAAATAAGATTACCCTCTGCTTCAATTTTTTTAACTAATGCTTTACGGCATTCAAAACGATCCATATCCTTAAACTCACCGCAGCGCTCATTCATCGTACCATCTGGATTCATACAGATAATCTTCGGCAGCTTATACTTTTCACCGATCAAAAAGTCATTAGGATCATGCGCCGGTGTACATTTCATCGCGCCTGTACCAAATTCAATATCGATATAGCTGTCAGCAATAATCGGCAGTTCATCACCATTTGCCGGATTGATCACATGCTTGCCGACAACATCCGTATACCGCGGATCATCCGGATGCACACAGACACAAACATCTCCAAACATCGTTTCCGGCCGGGTTGTAGATACATTTAAAATCTGACCGGTTTCCACAACCTTATACTTAAAGGTATACATCGCACCTTCAATCTCTTTATGAATAACCTCTATGTTACTCAATGCTGTCTTTGCTTTCGGATCCCAGTTAATAATGCGTTCTCCGCGGTAAATTAACCCGTCATTGTATAGATCCACAAAGATTTTCCGTACCGCATGGCTTAATCCTTCGTCTAAAGTGAAACGCTCTCTCGAATAATCAAGACTCAGACCCATTTTTGCCCATTGCTGGCGGATATGACTCGCATATTCTTCTTTCCATTCCCACGCGCGGTCTAAAAATTTCTCACGGCCGATGTCATAACGTGAAATACCTTCTTTTTTCAGCCGCTCATCAACCTTTGCCTGTGTTGCGATACCCGCGTGATCCATACCCGGCAGCCACAGCATATCATAACCCTTTAACCGTTTATAACGGGCAATGATATCCTGCAATGTTGTGTCCCATGCATGCCCAAGATGCAGCTTACCGGTAACATTAGGCGGCGGTATTACGATGCAGAAAGGATCTTTGCTTTTATCGCCCGCTTTAAAATACCCCTCATCACACCAGGTTTTATAAATATCTTTTTCAACATTCAAATGATCATATTTACTTGCCAGTTCTTTCATTTCTCTCTCTCCATTCTCTTTTTAATAAGCTGTATAAATGCATATCCAAAGCTTCATCTCCGCGTGTCACAGCTTCACGCAAAATGCCTTCCTTCACAAAACCAAGACGCTCTAACAGATGCTGACAGGCAGTGTTGCCATTCATGTGCATGGCTGTGATCCGTCTTAAATCAAGGATTTCAAAACCCATTTCCAAAAGCATTTCCATAGCCTCGCTCATATAGCCCTGATGCTGATGAAAGGGATTCAGCACAAAACCGACTTGGGCGGTATCCTCTTCAATCGTATGAAAACTGCATGTGCCGATAACCTTGCCTGATGCTTTCAATTCAATCGCATACGGCGAAGGCAGTCCCATCCGCTCATAGCTTAAGAATTCAACCTTAAGATAACGCTGACACTCTTGAAGGGAAGCACAGGCTGTAAACATGAAATCAGTAACTTCTTTTAAACGCATATATTCATAAATATCCTTTGCATCCTGCAAAGTGATTTCTCTTAAATATAAACGCTCCGTTTCGATTTCAGGCATTCGCATCAACACTCACCTCCAAATAAAAAAAGCATCCGCAAAGGACGCTTATTCACGTGGTACCACCTTTATTTGCACTAACATTCATGCCTCTACTCTTTAACGCAGATGAAACGGATTTTCCTACTCAATTCAGAAAATCTACTCCAAGACTACCTTCATTCAGTTTAATGACTCCGTTCCACCAACCCGAAGCTCTCTGCACATGCCGCTGAATTACTCCTTCTCTTCACAGTATTTCTGCGAGCATTATAACGAATTTCAAAAGAAAAAACAAGTCTTAAGGAAGCATTATCAGCATTTTAGGTTCAATTCCCTTATTTTTATTTACATTGCGCAGTTCATTGGCATCAACCTGATAACGGCTGGCAATCGTTTCATACGTATCATCGCCCTTAGCAACAACCAGACAGCAGCTCGTATAAACATTATCCGCATCATCAAAAAGATCCTCGATGCTTTCAAAATCAGCCTCTGGTTCTGCCGCTGTCTGCACCGTTTCATCCGCTGCCTGCACAGCCGGTTCAGCTTGCACGGGAGCAGGCATTTCAACAAGCTCATCCAAAGCCGGCGGCAAAGTTTCCGTCTTATTATCCTCAATCCCATGGATACCTAAATCAAGCAGCAGCATAATGCCATCATCAGCAACCCCTTTAACCCTCAATATCTCAATCGTAAAAGGTTCTGTATTACTTAATTTAATACGCGGTGCCAGTACATCCAGCTCTAATGTTTCGCTGAAGGAGCGGACTTCATTTTCAACTCGGCAGTGCCCGCTGATAATTATCGGTCCGACCGCTCGCATGCCCCCTGATTCACGGCGATAATCAAGCTCCGTTTTTGCTTCAACATCAATTACCCCATCAATCGCTAAACCCTTTAATATTCTTTTTTCAATATTCATTTCTTTCATGGCTGCACCTCCACTCCTATCCTATGTTATGTGCCTGATAATAATGCCATTGTCAAATAAAAATACTGAGCAAATGACTGTCATTTTAAATATTTAAAGTGTACAGTTAACGTATAGAAAGCGCTACCAAATTTCTAAAGGAGGAGTTCTATGAAGAAATATGTCTGCACAATCTGCGGTTATATCTATGATGAAGCAGCGGGCAGTCCTGATCAGGGTATTGCCGCTAATACAAAGTGGGAGGATTTGCCTGAAGCATGGGTTTGTCCGATTTGTACCGCACCGAAATCAATGTTTAATGAAGTGAAGGAAGAAATAAAAGAAGAAGCAGAAGAAAAGGAGCAAAAGCTGGAGAACAAGCTGAATCTGTCATCGCTTGAAATGAGCATTTTATGTTCAAATTTGGCAAAAGGCTGTGAAAAACAAGTATTGACAGTTGAAATGGCACTGTTTCAAAAGCTTGCCGATTATTTTAAGGCACATGCCGGGAAAACCGATGATCCGCAGTTTGAAACGCTGCGCACTTTGGTCAATGAAAACTTATCGGATATCTATCCGATTGCTTCACAGACAGCCAAAGAATTAAATGACCGCGGTTCTCTGCGCGCCTTAGTATGGAGTGAAAAGGTATCGCGGATACAGAGCAGTCTGCTTGACCGCTTGCTTAAGGAAGGCAGTGATTTTATTGAAAAAACCAATGTCTATGTCTGCGAGATCTGCGGTTATATCTATGTTGGTGATGAAGTGCCGGAAATCTGCCCGGTATGCAAGGTACCTGGCTTTAAACTGCATAAAATTGAAAGGGGGCAATAATCATGCATGCGTTTAGAAATTTAAGAAACTGTACCAAGGATTGCTTATGTCTGTATGTCTGCCCAACCGGTGCCAGTGACACAGAAAATGGTCAGATCGACTTTAAGAAATGCATTGCCTGCGGGTTATGCGTCAGTGCCTGTCCTTCGCACGCGATTTCAATGGTACCGGATACTTTTGCACCGCAGCAGCACAAGGCTGATACAATGAAACAGGAAATGATGAAGCTGATACAAAATATCGCTAAGCAGGAGGCTGCCGCTCATGAGCTTGCGAAGCATAGTGATGACAAGGTATTTGCTCAGCTTGCTGCCGCATTAGAGAAATCAAATCGATACATGGCTGAAGACCTGTTCAGAGAAGCGGGTTATATGCTGCCGCAAAGCAAGAATACACATGATTTTTTAAGGTCTTTAAAGACTGTCACCGATGATCTCTTCCCAATGGAAGCTGTGGATCAGCTATTAACGCTGCTTGATCAAAACGACTAATTATACATCTAAAAATCCTTTGCCTTAATGAATCAGGGCAAAGGATTCTTTATTATGCAAAACCAACCATGTCCGGAATAATACAAAATCAAAGGCTGCTGCTTTATTATCCAGTGCCTCTTTGGCTTGCGGGGCAACCGTACCCGCATACCTGAAAGGAACCTTACCATCCTTGATTTCACCAGTTGCATAAATAACAATTGGTTGGATCTATGCTTCATACAAATCAATGATGGCACTCAGGTTTAAAAGCAAAATAAGAATCATAGAGTCAATGCGGCAATTGAAGGATTTAATTCATGTATGATTTATTCAACCTTGGTATTCAGTTCAACCTTTAGATTCTTCTTATTCAGCCGATATTCGACTACTTCCCGAACTGCTGTATAAATGACCGCAAAAATTGGCACACCGATAAACATGCCTAAGATGCCAAACATCCCACCGCCAATCACAACCGCAAACAAAATAGCGAGTGAAGGCAGTCCCAGCTTATCGCCAAGAATGATCGGCCCTAGAATATTGCCGTCAAACTGCTGGATAGCTAAAATCAATAAGGCGAAATACAATCCCTGTAAAGGATGAATGATCATCAGAATAAAGACGCCGGGTATAGCACCGATAAACGGTCCGAATACAGGAATCATATTGGTAGTACCGACAATTACACTCAGCAGCAAGGCATAAGGCATTTTAAAGATGGTCATCAGCACATAAGTAATCACACCGATAATCACTGAATCAATTGCCTTGCCGACAATAAAATTATTGAAAATATCGGCCGTGATCTTGGCAAAACGAGACAGATAGTCCGCAACCGGCTTAGAACAAAAAGCATATGTAGTCCGTTTGATCCCTAAGATGAAATTCTCTTTCTCAAACATGATGTACAAACCCGCCATCATTCCCAAAATAATATTAAAGAATGTGGAAGTAACCTTACCAGTTAAAGTAACCATCTGCGGCAGCGAACTGGAAAAGAAGCTTGTCAGATTGGTAATCAGTTCTTTCTCAAAATCAGTTCCTAAAAATTCATATAAATATGAAATATCAATATTTTCTCTTACGATTACATCATTAACAAAATCAAAGAAATGACCAAGATAGCCCGGTGCTTTTTCAATCAGATCAAACAGGGATGTCAGCACCTGCGGAATCAACAGCCAAAGCAGTGCCGATACCATGATAAAGCCTAGGATCAAAGCAAGAATAGCCGCTAGGTTTCTGACTCCCTTACCTTTTAAACCTACCTTTTTCAGAAATTCCTCAAACATCATCATTGGCTTATCAAGCAAAAAAGCAATCGCAAAGCCAAAGATAAATGGGAAGAGTTTGCCGATCATGACGTCAAAACCGGCTCGTAATTCGTCAAAACGGTAAAAGGCAAAAAATACGGTGATACCAATCACAACAACGATGCTGTTGGCAATTACCTTCGACCTGTTTTCTTCTGTTAGTTTTAGATTCATAAAAAACCTCCGTAGCTATCATATCATGTCTTTATGAAAGAGTGTGTTAAGCTTCTGTTATTTCTTTTAATAATTTTTCGCATTGCGGATAAACCGCATGCCCCTGAACCACCGGTATAGTACCAAAAGGCTTACTGCTTAAGGATAGAATCGGCGGTGTCTGCAGCTGTTTAAATGCATTGCGCCGCAGGGTTGATGTAAACCAGCGAAAATCTTTAACAAATTCCTGCGGATCATCAAGACCGTACAGCTTCAGCCAGAATCCATATTTACCTGCAAATAGTTCTTTTGACTGATAGGCGCGCAGATATTCACAAGGATCCATGCCGGACAAAAGATCGTCCAATAGCTGATCGTGATAAAACCATTTCATCGGATCAAGCTGATCATTTTTTAATTCGGCACTCGGCGGTGTTTCCCATTCAATCTTATCACTGACTTCCGGCAGCAGATTCCAAGGAATCACTTCTTTTTCATGCAGTTCATTGATCTGTTTTGATAATGCAAACAAGTCGCACTTTGTACAGTCACCAATCGGTGAAAGCACACCGATCGCGTCACCATAGAGCGTACAATACCCCAAAGCAACCTCCACCTTATTGCCATTGTTTACTACGACACCGCCATGAATAGCTGCAAAGCTTGACAGCAGATGCCCTCGTATCCGCGCCTGGATATTTTCCATGACCAAAGACGGCCATTTTGAATCATCATAACCATATTCATTACAAAGTACATCCCGGCTGGCCTCAACCAATTGCGTTACAGCTCCATTATTCAGCCGAATGCCTAACGCATCGGCAAGCTGCTGCGCGTTCTGCTTGGTGGCTGATGAATTATGAGCTGTCGCAAGATTATAGGCATAAACCCTGTCAGGACCAAAGGCCATGGTAATTAACGCAGCATTAACACTGCTATCCAAACCGCCGGATAAGCCGATAATCCACGGCATCTTGCCGCCTAGTACCTGAGCATCAAAAGTCTTAAGACCATAAAGCAGCACTTCAAGCTCACACAGCTCATGTTTTTGATGATTTGGCTTCTGTGTGTCAATCAGCGTCAAGCCATCATGCAGAAACGGACCGCTGCAGATCAACTCGCCGTCTTGATAATAAGCCGGGCCGCCCGGACAAACAAACACATTTTTACCATAACTTTCCACACTCAATGCGTTCACATAAACACCGCTGTGATGCAGACAGCACATCAAATCACGGCAGTATGGGTGATGATCAAGATTGATATTGAAAACATCCGCTTCGATATCAGTGCCAAAGTTCAGCTTCAGCAATTCACCCTTGTATTCAATTTCCGAATCCATCGCGCTGGCTTCAAAATAAAGCGACTCATCCATAAAATGATGCTCAGGACGCTTTACTTTCATTCGCGTTTCTTTCTGCCATGCGAAAAAAGCACAATTAAACAAATGCCCATGCCGATATTTCACATTGCCCCAAACAATTGCGATTTGATCGCTGGCTTCAATCAATAATTCATTAAAGCTATCCGCAAACTGACAAAAATCATTATTCTGCCACAGTTCTCCCAAATAAGTCCCGCTCAGCGCATTCTGCGGGAAAACGATCAGTTCTGCCTGCATCTTAATGGCCTCTTTAATCTGAGCCTGCATTTTCAAATAATTCGCCTGACAATCCCCAGGATTGATCTGCATTGAACTTAACGCAATCTTCATTCCCTGTCACTCCTTTTTAAACACATTATCATTTCGTTTCAGCACTTGCTAAATAATCAGATAAAGTCACAAACTGATACCCCTTTTCAGCTAAAATCGGCAGCATCGCTTCAACTGCCTCGGCAGTGGTATCATATAAATCATGCATTAAAATAATTGAACCGTCTTCTATGTAGGGAAGCACTTCATTTAATATGGCTTCCTTATTTCTTGTTTTCCAATCCAATGAATCAATATTCCAATTGATCATCCTAAACGGAATCACTTCGCGCATCAAATCCGAAACAGCGCCGTAGGTCGGCCTTACCAGCTGGATCTCTTTTCCCGTCAAAGCATAAGCGATATCCTGCGTCGCATAAATCTCCTGACGGATCGTTGCCTCATCCGCAATACTTAGATTGGCATGACTGTAAGAATGGTTGCCAATCTCAAAGCCGTGCTGATAAAGCATCTGTGTCAAATCCCCATAAGCCTCCATCCGGCTGCCTAACTCGAAAAAAGTTGCTCTGCCGCCGGCTGCTAAAAATGCATCCATGATTCGCTTTGTAATTTCCGGTGTAGGACCGTCATCAAAAGTAAATACGATCATCGGTTTATTGGGATCAATAGTCATCGTTTCGACTTCTTCATCCCCCTTATAGGCCAGTGAAGGCACTTGCGGATTCTTTAACGCGATAAAGCGTTCATGACTGGCATATTCAAACAAACCCAATTCATTGCCATCCTTATCGAAACAGCGGATTCCCTGTTCTTCTATCTGGTAATACTCAGGAATTTCATTAAACATCGTTTGCAGCTGAACCAGATAATCTGAACGGAATATATCTTCGATTTTCATTGTCCTTTGCTGCTTCATATCATAAGTGATAAAGCTTGTGTCTGTCTGCTTCAGCTTCATTTGCTCATCATATACTTTTTCAAAAAAACGCACGGTAACATACTGATCGAAGCTTTTCACACTCTCATAATCAAGAAAAACCAAATCATTCTCTTCACCCTGATAAGCGCGGATGGCTGCTACATGGTCCTTAATCAGCTGATTCAGCGGCTCATCACTGAATTGCGGATAATGAAGTGCCAATATCACATCGGCTTCACTGAACTCATCCTGCAGTGTCTCACCTGCTTTTTTATTATCTAAAGAAACTGATTTGAACTCTTGATAACGATCTTCCTTCCGTCCAAGGAAGACCAATGACACCAGCAAAACCATGACAGCTAATAATGCCAGAACCAAAATTTTCAAACGGTCAAATTCAAACCGCTGCTTTTCCATAGTTTCACCTCTCATTTCTTAGTTTACCATGGTCCAGCAAAACGTTCAAATAATTACCTATTAAAAATTTCTTAAGTTTTTTTAAATTATCGATACAGCAACAATTCACTGACAGTAACCAGCTGATACCCACGCTCCTGAAGCAGCGGAATTAACTCGATGGCTGCCTGCACACTGGTCGGATAAATATCATGCATCAAAATAATATCCTTGTCCCGGACATTATTTAATGTCACTTCAATGATTTTCTGCGGATCCTTGCTGGCCCAATCACGGGTATCTAAATCCCAAAGAATCAGATCATAATCAAGGATTCGAGATACGGTGTCATTTTTAGAGCCATAAGGCGGCCGTACAAGCTTTGGATAAATATGAACAATTGATTCAATAGCCTGTTGGGTATCCTCAACCTCCTTGAGTATCTCCTTTTCCGATAATTTAGTCAGCTGACGGTGATCCATCGTATGATTGCCGATTTCATTGCCCTCCAATACCATTCGCTGTAAAGCTTGCGGAAACTTTTCAACCATACTGCCAAGCACAAAAAAAGTAGCGCTGCAATTATATTCCTTTAATGCGTCTAATAACTGTTCCGTATATTTATTGGGACCGTCATCAAAGGTTAAAGCAACCATCGGTTTATTGGGATCAATGATCTTTGTCGGTTCATATAAAATTTCATCATAGGTTAAATATACGGGATTGCTGTACTCAAGTTTAATCAAATCCTTTAATTCTTCATAAGTAAAGACAGCCTCATGGAGCTGCTGATCAGCAAAATTATCAAAATAAAATGTAATTGTATCTTGATCCAGATAGAAATTCTGAAAATTTTCAACGTTCGGCATGACGGCCATTTTATAATCAATGGAGCTGCCGGCTGTTTCATCGCTCTGCCGCAATCGCTCATCAATTTTTTGGGCCAAGCGCTTAATCTGTTTAGCATCAAACGCATCTTCAAACGTATAGCTTTGACTGCCGTCACCATTACTTAAAAAAGTCTTTACTTCTTCCTTATCTCCGCGCAGAATCTTAACCATCAATGAGATAAAATCATCATTGTGATTTAACCGATATGACATATTGAATTCACAATCACCATCGATAGCCGTAAATTCCTGATTCAGTTCTTCACTTAATGCCTTAAGCTGCTCATCAAGCAAGGGGGCATTTAAAGTAGGATAAATCAGCATCATTTTTTTATCCTCACCGCTTTCATAATTCACATTCACATCTTCTTTAACCGGATTCACTGACTTGTGACAGCCGCAAATCATCAGGCAGAGTATACTGATCACTATTAATAATCGTTTCATTTTTATCACCTTTTCATTCTAGTATAGAAATTCAGAATGAAAAACTTGCCTCTTTTTGATTAAAATCCCACTTTTCTAACAATACTTTAAAATGTGAAAAACGCGTATTTATGCTGATAATTCTTAACTTTCAGTAAAAACAGGTCAATGAAAGCGTTAATCATTGTATTTTTTCACAAATAAATTGTAATTAGCTATTCCTTATAGTATAATTTTAAAGTTAAAAAGGTGGAATTTACATGAGTAAACAGAAAATTATTAATATTGCCGTAATTGCCCACGTTGACGCCGGTAAGTCAACATTGGTGGATGCATTTTTAAATCAAAGCCACGTATTCCGTTCTAACGAAGAAGTTGTGGAATGCGTTATGGATAGCAATGATCTTGAGCGTGAACGCGGGATCACCATTTATTCTAAAAACTGCAGTGTAAACTATAAGGATTACAAAATCAACATTGTCGACACACCGGGACATGCTGACTTTTCAAGTGAAGTAGAGCGTATCATCAAAACCGTAGATACCGTTATCCTGCTTGTCGATTCAGCCGAGGGTCCGATGCCTCAGACACGTTTCGTATTATCCAAATCATTAGAAATGGGTCTTCGCCCAATCCTTTTGATCAACAAGATTGATAAGAAGGATCAGCGCGCGGAAGAGGTTGTCGATGAGGTTTACGATCTGTTCCTTGATCTGAACGCTAATGATGAACAGTTAGACTTCCCGATTCTGTATGGTATTGCTAAACGCGGCATCGTTCAGCATACATTAGATGAAGAAGGTACAAGCATTGAACCTTTATTTGAAACGATCTTGAATCATGTGGAAGCATATCCCGATTTAGATGAAGAACCGCTTCAGATGCAGGTATCGGCCTTGGCATACGATGATTATATCGGACGTTTGGGAATCGGACGTATTTACAGCGGTATTCTGAAAGAGGGTCAAAATGTGGCAGTCTGTGACGGCGACGGCAATATCCGTCAGAAGTCAGTCAATCAGATCTTTGCCTATCAGGGCTTAAAGCGAGTAGCCGTGTCAGAAGCTCACAGCGGTGACATCGTGGTAATCAGCGGTATTGCAGATATTTCCATCGGTGAAACTTTATGTGATAAAGATAATATCATGCCAATGCCGACCATTAAAATAGAAGAACCTACTCTATCGATGAATTTCATTGTAAATAAATCACCATTTGCTGGTCAGTCAGGTAAATTTGTTACATCACGTAATCTAAAAGAACGTTTGGAAAAGGAATTAGAAGTCAATGTCGGCTTAAAGGTTGAACCAACTGAGAGCGGTGACTGCTTCAAAGTCAGCGGCCGCGGTGAACTGCATATCTCTATACTGCTTGAAAATATGCGCCGTGAAGGATTTGAGATTGCCGTTTCTAAACCGGAAGTTATCATGCATCGTGATGAAGAAAACCGCATTGTTGAACCGGTTGAAGAAGTTGTTGCCATTGCGCCAAGTGAATATTCAGGGACGATCATTTCTAAGCTGAATCTGCGTAAAGGCGTTATGGTAGATATGGATGAAGAAAACGGTTATTGCCGCATTACATACAGTGCGCCGACCCGCGGTTTGTTGGGCTACCGTTCAGAATTCATCAACGATACACGCGGTGAAGGTACTTTAGTTCGCCGAATCAAAGGTTATGAGCCATTTAAGGGTGAAATCACTCAGCGTGCAAACGGTGCGATGATTTCTACTGAAACTGGCAAAGCGATGACTTATGCCTTATGGAATCTGCAGGAAAGAGGCACATTGTTCATTACTCCGCAAACGGAGGTATATGAAGGAATGATTATCGGTATGAGTGCAAGAAATACCGATTTAGAAGTTAACCCGATCAAGAATAAGAAGCTGACTGCGATTCGTTCTTCAGGCAATGACGAAGCGATGAAGCTGACACCGGCAAAGATCATGTCGCTGGAAGAAGCCTTAGAATTTATCAATGATGATGAACTTGTAGAAATCACGCCGGATACGATCCGTCTGCGTAAAAAAGGACTTACTCCTTTTGACCGCAAACAGTATTACCGTGATCTAGTTAAATCTCAAGAAACTGAACAATAATTATGAACAGCATGTCAGAAATTGAATGGCATGCTGTTTTATTTTACAGCTAATCGCGTGTATACTATACATAACGAATTGCCAGACTATAAGGACGAAAATTATGATCAATAAGAACAGTTTAACATCATTGTCAGATCACCATAAAATATTGATACGGGAAGAAAGCTATGCCTACTTATTGCCATGCGTTGAACTCAGATATTTAATTTCCAATTTTACTATTACCTTTCCTGATAAAGCCATGATTTCTGATGACTATACAATTATGCCGCATGGCAGCGGCACACTTGTTTTCTTTCAATATAATGATAAATTATACAGCTTTTTATTCGGGGCGACAACAAAACCGGTAAGAGTCGGTGATCTTGCTAATCAGTGCAGCATACTCTTTATCGTTGAATATCAGCCGGCCGGCTTTTTTCCTTTTGCGAATATCAATCAAAAAGAGCTTACAGACCGCATCATTCCTTTTTCAATGATTAATGAAGCTCTTGACTCAGCATTGCGCGCAATATTAGAAACAGCATGCTCTGCCGATGAGCTGATAATGAATTTTGAAGCCGTTCTGCATCAAAACATACAATTCCCCTACCCTCAAGAATTAGCACTTGCACTGCATTTGATTATTCAAAGCCGCGGGTTCAGCAGCACGGCAGCTATCGCTGCTCATGTATCTTATAGTCCCAGACATCTGAGCCGGCTTTTTAATTTATATTTAGGAATGAGTATGAAGGGATTCTCACGATTAGTGAGAATCAATAAATCAATTCAACTGCTGAATGAGAATCGATCAATCAGTGATATCTGTGAAATATTGAGTTATTATGACAGTTCACATTTTGTGAAGGATTTCAAAATCGTATGCCGGCTGACCCCTCAGGAATATCGGTCTCACATGTCCGATTTTTACAGTGAAATTGCCAAGTTTTAAACTTATAATACTTTTATATGAAAGAGAAAGAGAGAGTAACAAGATGAAATTTAATGAAACGACAATTCGCATTTTAGTTCGTAAAAATTATGGAAAGTGCTATGATTTCTATACCGATAAAATAGGGCTGATACCTGTTTGGGGTGATCGCAGCGGCCCTTATACTTCTTTTACCGTAAGTCCTGATCTGCCGCCTTGTATTGCTATGTTTGACGGCAGTGCGATGTCTCTGTTTCCGGGATATAGTCAGCCGGATACAGATAAACAGCCGGATACAATCGCTGCTGTCATCCCTACCCTTACCTTAGATGAAGACTATCAGCGTTTAAAGGCAGCGGGTATTGATTTTCTCAATGAACCGCAAACAATAGAAGCATGGGGGATGCGCTGTACCTACTTCAGAGATCCTGAAGGCAATCTTTTTGAATTAAATGACGGTAATATTTAAGGTGTATAGATTATGAATTGGGAACCTTGGACAGGCTGTTATATGCATAGCGACGGGTGTGCAAATTGTTATTTTTATGGGCCGCATGCCAAACGTTTCGGCCAAAATACAATCAAGAAAACGGATAAATTTGATTGGCCGATAAGAAAAAATGTGAAGGGTGACTATAACATCAAAGGTAATAAAATACTCGCGACTTGTTTTGCTACTGATTTCTTTTTGCCGGAAGCAGATGCATGGCGCAAGGAAATTTGGGCGATGATCAAAGAGCGATCCGATATCGATTTCTTGATTTTAACGAAGCGGATCGATCGGTTTATGACTTCACTGCCGGCTGATTGGGGCGATGGCTATGATAATGTTAATCTCGGCTGTACCGTTGAAAATCAAAAAACGGCTGACAACCGGCTGCCATTATTTTTATCTTATCCGATAAAACGCCGCTTCATTGCCTGCGCGCCTTTACTGGAAGCCATTGATTTAAGACCCTATCTTCATGGTGTTGATCATGTGAGTGTTGGCGGTGAAACAGGCCGTGATGCCCGCGTTTGTAACTATGACTGGGTCCTTGACCTGCATAAACAATGCCAAGGAGCAGACGTGACTTTCTGGTTTAAAAATACAGGTTCCCATTTTGCCCATGATGGTGTGATTGAAAACATCAATCCCTTCAAACAAACATCAAGAGCAAGGGAATTAGGCATTGATATATCCGATGGCAAACGACTGTTTTAAGATATCAAATAGCTGCAAAGAAAAATCTGATCATATATAATGACCAGATTTTTTCTACATTTCTTTATCAAATTTAATCCGATAATAAATACTAATACCAACTACAAGCAAATAACAGCCAACCAGCATTAACACAAGAACCATATCCACACCCATTAATGAAAACGTAAGCAGCAATGCGGCAAAGATATAAATCATACTGTCATAAGCTTTAGCTTTAGCCTGATTGGCAATCAGGATGTTGCGCTCGTCCCTAGATTCAATGGCTACCTGTCTGTAAGCATCCGGTGATTTAGCCAATGTTTTGGCCTGTATCCAAATGCCCATGCCATGTCCAAAAATACCGCAGCCAACGCCGATACATACATAGGGCAGAGTCATCATGATTCCCTTAGATGCCTGTGTTTTCAAAATCAGCAGCCCCGCTGTCAAAAGCAATAAACCGCCAATAATCATAATTATATATTTCATTTGTTTATTCATCATTCATCCTCCTCATAGATAAAGATCTCCTCAATTGTAAGATTAAAATATTTAGCTATCTTAAATGCCAGCAGAATAGAGGGATTATACCTTCCATTCTCTAAAGAACTGATTGTTTGTCTTGATACTTCAAGTATATCAGCCAGCTCTTCTTGTTTAATGCCTTGCCTTTTGCGAATTTCTTCAAGTCTGTTTTTCAATCGTTCATCCCTCCTTTGGAAAGTTAACTTTACATCTTCAGTATAATGCTGATTCTCGTTTATGTCAAGGAAACTTTACAAAATAAAAACTGATCATAATTAAATAATCAGCATTTTTATTAATTCTGCTAAGCCTTTTGGATTTTCTATCATCGGCAAATGACAGCTGTCGGTGATAAAATGAAAGTTCAGCATTTTGATTGTTTGATTATCAAGACATAAATCAGTAATACGTTCAGGATAATTCGGTACATTTCGGTCTCCATAAATTATATCGATCCTCTGTTTAAGATTATGAATCAGCGGTGTATAATCGAATTCGCTCTGCAAGGAAGCTATCAATTCATTTGACGCATAAGCCCTCTCCTGCTTCAACATTAACTTAATTTCATCATATTCTATCATATGTTCAGCCGTCATTAAATTACGGTAGAAGGGATTCGCAGGTCTTAAATTTGTTTCAATCAAGATTAAATGCTGACAATCAATCCCCATCGCCGCTAACTGAAGGGCAATCACACCGCCCATAGAATGTGCAATTATTATATCATAATGCCTGCTCTTTACCTTTGACCAAACCCATTTTGTAAGATCCATAACTTCAGTAGCTGACACGGTTATCTCATGCGGATAAGTCAAAATTTCTGTCTCCAACTCCTGCATATTATTTAAAAATGATTTCCAAATCGCTGCCGTGCAATTTAATCCATAAAGCAGTAACGCTTTTTTCATAGTACCATCTCCCAAGCTATTATATCATATATTTTTATATATGTACTTCTTATTGTTTCAGCTGTACGATGCGTTATAGTTTTGTTATAATAGCAATAGAAACGAGGATTTGTATATGGATCAAGATTTACTGTTAGAAGGAAATATATCGGTAAAGGCAGCTTTGCTTGCGAAGGTGCGTACCGTCTGCGAGGTTATTGTTGATGAGCATAAAAACGATAAGGATACTCGCTTTATACTGGCTAAGGCTTATGAAGCAGGTGCTGAGGTGAAAAGGGTTAGCCGCGGCACGATTGATAATATTGCTGAGGGGAAAACCCATGGCGGTCTGATTGCCAGAGTGAGTGAGCGCAGGTATCAGTCATTAGCGGATGTGATAAGTCTTTCAAATCCTTTTTTGGCACTGGTTGAGGGTGTTGAAGATCCGTTCAACTTTGGTTATTTATGCCGGATTCTTTATGCGGCTGGCTGTGAGGGTCTTTTAGTCAGTTCCCGCAACTGGAGCTGTGCTGCTAAGGTGGTTACTAAATCAAGCGCCGGAGCCAGCGAGTACCTGCCGATAATACCGATAGAAGATTTTGACAAGGCTTTGAGCCAGCTGCATGAACGGCAAATCAAAATTTATTGCGCAATGCGGGAAAATGCCATTGAATATTATGACGCTGATTTTAAATCACCTGTCTGCATTGCGATCGGCGGTGAGATGCGCGGTCTAAGTAAAACGGTTCTGTCACATTCAGATCAAAACATCTATATTCCCTATCCCAATGAATTCCGCAATGCGTTAAACGCTGCCGGAGCAGCTTCAGCCATTGCCTTTGAATGTGTGAGACAGCGGCGCCGCAAGTAAAAACAGAGAGTCCGACATTGTTAACAATGTTAAACTCTCTGTTTAATTAATTATAATAATTCTGATTGCTAATCGTCAGTCTTTCAGATCATAAGGTTTAACCTCTGCACTCTGTTTTTCAAAATCGATAAATGTTTGAAAGGCATAACGGCTTTCATCCTCATCCCAGATTTCCACAAATACCGGTGTAACCTCAATCAAAATCTCAGTGTCTTCATGACTGTAAGCATTATAGCTCTGCCAAAGATATTTTTTATAAGCTGTTTCAAATTTACGCCCGGCTTCTTCCACAACTAAACCTTTATTGACAGCGATTCCTTCAACCTGTACACCGCCCACACATAAAGCTACTCTTGGGTTTACGAAAAGCTGCTGTGTCTTTCTGAAATTTTTATCGGTCTTAAAATAGATTTTATCATCGTAAAATAAACAGCTCACGTTTCTTACCATTACATAATCATCCACACTGGATGCCAATGCCATAATCTTACTTGTTCCCAGTTTTTTAAACATTAATGCTTTTGCTTCATTGAATTCCATATTTTTTGCCTCCTGTTTATAGATATTTATGAATCAAACCGCTGATTTTCTTATACACGATCAGCGTTACAACACAATTCGCAGCCGTCTTAATGATATTAAATGGCAGAATGCCAATCAGCGCCAGGGTTGAAACATCATTAATCAGCGGATTAATACTGTTGCTTGAGGATACAATTGAATCCATCGTCATTCCATATAGATTGATATAAAAAGGAATGATCATTGTGAGATTAGTAATTACCGCCGTGATAATACAAAGCAGCGCACCGGCAATCATCCCCTTAATAGCCCCATTTCTGGTTTTATTCTTTTGGTAGATTATGGCTGCCGGCAGAACCATAGCACAGCTTAACATCAGCCCCTGCAGCTCACCCACCAGCATCGACTTGCTGCCGGATATGATAAGCTGAATCAAAATCTTAACCAGAATAATCAAAAATGCACTGAACGGCCCTAACGCAAACCCGCCGATCAGTTCCGGCACGCCCGCCAGATCAAAGCTTAAAAAAGGCGGCATAAAGGGGAGTGGGAAGCGAAACAACATCAGCACAGAAGCTAAGGCACCCATCATACCGATCAGCGTCAAATGCTTCATTGAAAAAGCTTTATGCATAAAAATACCTCCAATCAAAAAAAAGGAAACGAAAAAAATTCGTCTCCGAGTGTACACAGAAAATGTCTTTTCTCATCCGGACTTTAACCGTCGGTTCTGGAATTTCACCAGATCAGCTGCTGTTTCGCAGGTCATGGACTTTACCATCGGTAGGGACTTACACCCCGCCACAAAGACTTGTTATTCAATTTTGAATGCAGGTTATGCCGAAACATCCTCTGTAGTTCTATTATAAGCAGTTCAATCAGTAAATACAATCCCAAAATAAATTTTTACTTTACGACCTTTATATCATAGACATTTTCCACACCTAGAAAATGAATCAATGACTTCGTATATAAAGCTGAATATGCAAATAAGAATAATACAAGAATGATCATGATCAGCATAAAATCAGTGGTTAATTGCTGAAGCATCAGATATAACAAAGTATAAAGAATCAGGCCAAGCACAAACATCGTGATGATAGCGAAGCGTTTTAACCCCACCCTCAGCACTTTCTTACAGTGACTGCACCTTACTCGGGTATTCCATTGTACGAGTGAAAAAGGTATACTATGTCCGCAGAACGGGCATTTCAGCTCAATATCAGTCAGCTGATGCCAAATTTTCATAAAGCCTTCCATACGCTTAATCCACAAACAAGAATCCACAGAAAATGTAGATCATATTAATAAAGAATGAATTAACCCCAAAGAAAAATAAAACTTCAGATACAGCCGCAATTTCAAACAGTCCAAGCTGCATCAAGACCAGAAACAATACGATAATGATTGCCAGTACCTTTTTCAGCACTGCCGGATTGCGGCGTTTACGGCTTTTATTCAATGAAGTGCCAAACAGAAATAAAGCACTTACTGTAATAATCGTTAACAGCATCGAGGTAAAGCTGCTGTAAAAGTAGGTATTGATCAGCTTAACGATAAGCGCTGATAAAAAGATAATCAATACCGGATAGCCTAAACGCTTTACATCATCCATTATTCATCCAGCGTGATACTTGTCATCACGTCTCCGTTATGCATATTGCGGACAGCTCCCATATTATCTGTCACACAGCCAAACACCGTGTGTACACCATCCAAATGCGGCTGTGGCTCATGACAGATAAAGAACTGACAGCAGCCGGTATCCTTACCGCGATGAGCCATTGATAAAGCCCCGGTCACATGCTTATGCGGATTATTCTTTGTCTCACACGGAATTGTATAACCCAAATCAC
Organism: Clostridiales bacterium VE202-08; assembly: GCA_000508965.1. Classification (GTDB taxonomy): domain Bacteria; phylum Bacillota_I; class Bacilli_A; order Erysipelotrichales; family Erysipelotrichaceae; genus Dielma. The sequence continues at coordinate 505,644 of BAHV02000010.1, read as the reverse complement.
CGGCGCCGGTGCCGTAAGGGCATCCGCCTTGGGATACGAAATTTTTAATTACCCGATGGAAGGTTTTACCGTTATAATAACCTTCTTTGATTAATTTCACAAAATTGCCGACCGTAATCGGAGCTTCTTCTTCATAAAGTTCAAATGGGATCACTGCCCCGTTTGCCATTGTAATTTTACCAGTTAACATTTGTTTCCTCCTTGAATCCTGTATATAAATATATCATTTTTCAGCTGCTTTTTAAAGTATGAATCAAAAGAAAACCGTACCTTTCCATAAGGTACGGCAGTGATTATATGATTTGAGCAAAATTTTGTGTATTGATGAAGCGGATCTTACGCTTGCGAATGATTTCATTGCCAAAGACAGCGTCAAATTCAAGATCCTTAAAAATATTAGTACGGCCGGTAATAATATTTTCAAATACTAAATTCGACTGATGAAATTTAAAGCGTACTTCATCAACAAGAGATAGATGCGTTGTCTCTAAACCATGCACACCAAGCACGATAGCCTCACCATCGTCAACCTTTTTGATTTTATCATCATCGATTATATGCTCTGAGATCCAGCTCGTTTTCGCACCGCTGTCAAAGCCTGCCAATGCATATTCCTTTTTGCCATTTAGGACAACCAGAGTTGGAAACATACCGCTGATCATATTGCAGCTGCTGACTTCACCCTGATATTGAATGACATTAAAGGTGCGATTGGCATCATCAATTTCAAAATCCAGCTGACTGAGAATATCCCAGCCTAAAATACCCTCAATCCCCGTCAAGGAGATGCCAAACAATGTCGGACTGATATCCTGCAAGGAAGAAAGCACCATCGGCTGATTTACTAATTCCAAGGCACCGACACGAAGCTTTTTCACAACTGCCGCAGATAATTCTTTAGCACTGCCGGCAAAGCTTTCAATCTGCATGACACCCTGATTGCTTTCACAGCCGCATTCTTCAGCGCATTTCTCAGTGACTGCGGAAACCTGAGCCCCGGTATCAAGCAAAAAACTTTTCTCAATGTCATTGACTGAAACATTTATCAGATATAAGCCAAATAGATTTTTACGCAGCGGCACACTGAATTCTGGCAGATACAGCCGTTTTTCATGAGCCGGGCCGCCGTTTGCAAGATTCTTATAAACCTCTTCCAGCTTAGCATGATGCATTGAAGAAGCCATAACCCGATTCAATAAGCGCTGATATTGGGGTGTATTCTGTATCATCGCCGGTTTTGTATCAACAACATAGCATTTATGTGAATTAAACATGGCTTGTTTCCTCACTTTCATAAACGATCTCACCATTGATCATTGTTTTCATTACCTCTGCTTCATAAGATAATAAATTGCCTTTCACAAATACGAGATCCGCGTCCCTGCCCGTCTCAAGGCTGCCGACCCGATCAGCGATGCCTAAGATTTCCGCCGGATTGATCGTAATTGCCTTTAACGCTTCCATCTCATCAAGGCCATGCTTTACCGCCAAGGCAGCGCACAGACTCAGATACTCTTGAGGAATAACCGGAGAATCAGTAATAATGGCAATTTTAACACCTGCTTTATTTAAAATGCCCGGTGTATTAAAGCTTTTTTCCTTTAACTCAAATTTAGATTTATTTCCCAAGCTTGGTCCTACTAAAGCCGGAAAACCGCTGGCTTTTACTTCATCTAAAATCAGATGGCCTTCCGTACAGTGATCGAGGGTGCAGTTCAGATCAAACTCCTTCACGATCCGCAGTGCCGTTAAGATATCATCAGCACGGTGAGCGTGAATTTTTAGCGGCATCTTTTTTTGAATTACCGGAATCATCGCTTCCAGTTTCATATCTAAAGCCGGGCATTTGCTGATATCATCACCGGCAGCTTCTTTTTTAACCAAATATTCCTTCGTTTTCAATAAGGTTTCGCGCAGATAAGCCGCGGTCTGCATGCGTGTCTTGATCTTGCTGTTTTGATAAACACGTTTAGGATTCTCACCAAAAGCGACCTTCATTGCGACATTATCTTTTATAATCATTTTATCGATACAAGCTCCGTTTGTTTTATAAGTAGTAAAAGTACCGCCGATCACATTCGCGCTGCCCGGCCCCGCACAGACGGTTGTAACACCATGACTGCATGCCAGGCGCACCGTTTCATCCATTGGGTTGATGCCGTCAATCGCGCGCAGCTGCGGTGTGATGGGATCGGTGCTCTCATTGACATCATTGCCTTCAAACTGAATACTTGATTCATGAAGACCCAGATGGCAATGAGCCTCAATGAGACCTGGATAAATGTTATATCCGGAAGCATCGATCACCTGTTTCGCATCGACCGCCAAATCCTTGCCGACGGCTTTGATCTTACCGTTATCAATCAGGATATCGCCTTGCAGAACACCCGCTTTACCCATGGTATAAATCATTCCATTTTTAATTAGAAGCATAAATCAACCTCCTCGCTTATCAGTATTATACACCAAAACTAAAAATTACACTATTTCGATCTCGATCATTGAGCGTCAGGCTGTAAACAGGTATAATAGTTTCAGGAGGATTCTGCAATGAAAACAAATAAAAAACAATTAGTAATACAGTCTGTACAAGGACGCGTCCATCATCCAACCATGCGCGGAGCCGGATATCGAGTCGGCTTTGACGGCTGGGGGCGAATTCCAATGGCTACCGGGGGTATTACTTATAATTACGCGATTGGTGACTGCTGTATGGGAATTGCCGGTGATCATATTGAACCGGGGGTTAGCTTAAAGAATGCGGATGCCAGTGAAAATGACGCGATGAACGCTTTTGCCTGTGTCGGCAATACCGCAAAAGTATTAACCGGTGACGCGAAGGGTGAGCTGGGCTTTGTGACCGGCAAGCATGGCGGCATTGATCATGTCATGATTTACTTTCCAAGCGAAACACTTGAAAAAATGGCTGTTGATGACAAGGTACTGATCAAGGCTCATGGTCAAGGCATGAAGCTATTGGATTATGAAGAGGTCATGGTTATGAACACTGATCCTGAACTCTTTGATAAGCTGGGTATTGAGGAAAAACACGGAAAGCTGATTGTACCGGTTACCCATATCATTCCCGCTTATCTGATGGGCAGCGGTCTTGGCTCGGCAACCTTAATGAGCGGTGATTATGATATTACCACCCAAGATAAAGAAGCCGTGAAAGAGCTGGGATTAGATACACTGCGCTTTGGCGATTTGGTTTATATTCAAGATAATGACGGTCATAATGGCGCGCATTATCTGAAGGGCAGCGGCAGTGTCGGCGTCATCGTCCATTCAGATTCCTTTACTTCAGGTCATGGCCCCGGTGTCTGTGTCATGCTGACGTGTAAAAAGGATACATTAAAACCAAAAATTTGCAAAGATGCCAACATTGCAAATTATCTTTTAAAATAGTTTATCTGTCCGCAAAGCTGTTTCGGCAATGCGGGCATTTTTAGAATGAATATTACGCACAATAAACATAAATTACAATCCATGATTTAAAAAAACGGCATGATTGTGCCGTTTTCATATGCTTAATAGCTGACTGCCGTTTTCAGTTGACGATTATTGCTCTGCCATTCCTCTTCTTTGCATAAATGATCAAACATATTGTTTGTCTCTTCAAGCTGAGCATTGCCAATTTCTGAATAATAATCTTTCCAAACCTCGTCCATTAAGGATTCCAGCTTCTTATCCATCTCAAGCATTTCACATTCTCTTTTTGTCATCATTTCTCATCCCTTTAACTAGCATGTATTATTTTACCTGAATAAAAATCACAAACAAGACTTGATTTTTATAATCTTTGCAAAATCTTAACAAATTTTTCACTTTTTCTTCACATCGGCATGTAATAATATACTTAGGTGATACAATGAAAAAATTAGTAAGTATAATTGTTCCCGTCTATAATGTTGAGGACTACCTCGCTTTTTGTCTTGATTCGCTGCTGATGCAAACTTATGAGAATATTGAGGTAATTGCTGTCGATGACGGTTCAACCGATAGCTCATTGGCAATTTTAAATGCTTATGCGGCAACGGATCAGCGTCTGCGTGTAATCTCACAAGCAAACAGCGGTCCGTCAGCGGCTCGCAATCTTGGCTTGACGATATGTCATGGTGAATACATAACGTTTATGGACAGTGATGACTGGGCTGAGCTGACCTTGATCGAAAAGCTAGTGAATGCCTTGGAAACCGATCAATGCGATATTGCGATCTGCGGACACTGGATTGCCGGCAGTCATTTTAAGTTTAAGGTCAGAAACCGCAAGTCATGTGTTCTTGATCAGAAGCAGGCTGTGAAAATGATTCTTCAGGATAAGGTCATTAAAAATTATGCATGGGGAAAGATGATCCGCCGAAATCTGCTGCCCGCACTCCGATTTCCTCTCGATCAGATCTATGAGGATGTACGTTCCATTTATAAAGTATTTCTTCAGGCATCTCGCTTTTCACTGCTGAATGAGCCGCTTTATTATTACCGGATGCGTCAGGGCAGCATTACATATTCACTGCCTGCGATGAATGCCGCTGAAATGAAAAAGGCTTATCAGGAACAGCGGCATGCGATTGCGAAGTTTTATCCTGAGCTGATCAGCTGTACCGATATGAATCTCTTTAAAGCCAATTTTCTAATTCTTTATACCGCTGCCCGTGATAAGCTGATGATGATTAAGCCAGTTTAACACTGGCTTTTTTTCTTTACTTCACCCGCTGATTATGCTAAATTGAAACTGACGAAATGAGGAATGAGTATGGGTACTTCATCAAGAAGAATGGATATATTTAATCTGCTTCAGAAGAATAAGGCGGTGGAAGTCAGCGAGTTGGCCCGTTTGTTTAATGTGTCGACGATGACGATTCGGCGTGATTTGGAAATGCTTGAAAAGCAGGGGTTGGTAACAAAGAATTATGGCGGCGCACAGCTGAATCAGGGGGCTGCAATTGAACCGAGCTTCACCTTAAAACAGAAAACCCAAATGAATTGTAAGAGTGCGATTGCCAAAGAAGCGGCCCGTTTTGTACAGGATGGTGACAGTATTCTTATCGACTGTGGTACAACCACTCTGCAGCTTTGCCGTTTCATTCAGGATAAGCGGATCACGGTTATTACGAATTCATGGCCGGCGGTCAGCTATCTGCAAGCAAATCCCAAGATCAAGCTGATTCTGGCGCCCGGCATCTATTCCAGCACCAGCAATGGTGTGATCTCTGCCATGACGATTGATTTTTTTCATCAGTTTCAAGCCGATAAGGTATTTGTCGGCAGTCAGGGCTTTGATTTAAAGGAGGGTGCCACAGTACCGGACATGGAGGATTGTCAGGTTAAGCGGGCATTGATTAAAAGCGGACGTAAAAAATTTCTCATGATCGACCATGAGAAATTCAACACTCATTATTTATGCCGGCACGCGGCTGCCAGTGAATTTGACGTGATTATTACGGACAACCAGCTTGACGCTGCTTTGCGCGCTGAGGCTGAAGCATTAAAACTGCCATTGATTCTGGCTAAAGATTAAGCCGCAATGGCTTTTTTTATTTAAAAAACTATAGGATATCCTCCCCCAACAGGATTTTAGGCATCGTTATCAGACAGCGGTTCCAACGTTTATAAAACTTTTCCAAGCCTTGCTTTGACACTTGCGCATGAATCTCTTCATTTTCAAGTGTCCAATGCAAAATATAGGTCACTTTACCTATATATCTGGTTAAACGAAGCGGCGCCCTGCCTTCTTTTACAGCATTGAAATCTTCTTGACGATGAGTGCGCTTTATGTATTTTACATCTATAACACCGGGCTGTGAAAGATAAAATTCCGCAACCTCTTTCATCAAAACTTCAATTTCATCCTGCTTATCAATTTTAGCTTCATAAATACATATTTCATTAAACATCAGACATCCTCCGCTGCTTTAAGTTACAAGCTTATTTCAATACATTAAAATCACACAAGAGCTAAATTGCCGACATCTTCGATGTTATTCACGATAAATCCGTTTATTGGAACGGAAATACTGCTTCCATTTGCAGCAGTCATTCAAGTGCAGCATGACATGACGGGTGGGCGGCATCAGCAATAAACCCGCAACATCCTTTTTGCCCCAAAAATCAAGCAGCCACATTGAATCAACATGCTCACTCACACCTTTGACAGCCCATATTTTATCTAAATCTTCAGCCTGCACTTGACGCCGCATATCCGCTGCGTGAAGCTCGTTTACAATCGTACGGGTACGCAGCGATACCTGCCTGCGATAATTCAATAAAGCTTTAATATCCACCTCATGACTGAATTGAAGAATTTCATCATCTGACCAGGCATTGCCGGTATCAGTGTTATCCACCCTCATAGCCTGCTGCCACCCGGAATCAAAAAGCTGTTCCTGTCTGGCAGCAAGATAATTCATCGTTAAATCTTCGATCCGTGCCGTATGCCACAGCACCCACGCTATTGTCTCATCCTTGCTGGTTGCCATATAGGCATATTCTTGAACCGTCAGATCATTTAAAAGCTCATCAACCTCATTCACAGCTGCCATCCTATTGTCTGAAAGATGCAGTGATGCGTGAATGGTTAAAAATAATTCTTTAGCTGCTTCAAGCTGGTCTGGCTTCCGGATTATCTTTTGTAAAGCTTTATGCTGCTCACTTAATCCTTCTCCAAAATACTTCATGAATGATCCTCCCATGCCATTGCATTATTCCATAGCGATACCTAACTCATGAAGCAGCCCCTTGACGATTGCCATGCTGAGCTGATTCTGACCATCATCACTCATCAGAAAGTCAGCCTCTTCATTATCGGTTAAAAAGCCCATTTCCACAATGATGCTCGGTATTTCATTTTCCATCAGCAGCTGCAGAAGATTCACTGACGCATCCTTGGGCTCCCGGTTAATCAGTCCATCAATCTTCTCTAATTCCGCATTGACCGCATCGCTCAGTGCCATGGCCTTCGCATCATCAAAATACACATAAATCTCACTGCCCTTGACCTCGCCGGCCAGATCGGTTGAATTGCAGTGCAGGGATACAAAATAACTGGCATCAGACGCATTGGCAATCGCGCTGCGTCCGCGCAGATCTGCCACATTATCATCCGGCCAAGGTACATTATCATCCTCTCGGGTCATAATGACATTCACCCCATAATACTCAAGCGCACTTTTGATCTTCTTGGCCACGGTCAAATCAATATCTTTCTCCAGAATACCATTATAAGATACCGCCCCATTATCATAACCGCCATGACCCGGGTCAATAACAACGGTCGGCTTTTCCTGCTGTTCCACAATCGGCGGTTCTACATTCGCATTTACTTCCTCATGTTTAAACAGACCAATCAAAAATTGAATACTCATTGCCAATAGGGCGATTACCGTTAAACATCCTACTGCGAAAATAATACAATGCTTTATATTTAAACGTCTGCGGCGTTTCATACTTATCACCATCCAGCTATTATTAAACCTTATTTGCTGCCTGATTGCTACTGATTATGTATAATCCGATAATTTCCCATAATTAAAAGCCGTGATTAAGCCTGAACCTGCTTCAGATCATGAATGATTTCCATAATGATCTCATAAGCGTCGCTTTCTTTATTTAACCGGGCTTTATAGCGATCGAAGATTTTTAACGTTTTCTGCGGATACTCATCAATATAAGCTAATCCATAATGAAGGATCGCCTCCGTTTTATCATTACGAGTATCAATGGCCGTCAGCAGCATCTTTTCACCTTTGGGATTCTTCGCTGCCACATAGGCCGTAGCCAATTCAACTTCAAGCGCATAAGCCAGAAAATCATTCACATAGCTGAACTGCTTATTAAAGCGCAGCACAAAATCAATGATTTTTTGGTAATAGCACGGATCATTCATCCTCCCCTGTTCCATGCATTCATCCAGATAATCAACGATGATGCTGTGCAGATCGATGCCGTCATTTACCTCATAAGTGATGCGGTCAAAATTATCCAGTTCAAAACATTTGCACATCTTAAAGAAACGCTGAAAACAGCTCTCCAGCTGTGCAATCTTTTCACAATCATCAAGCTCAGCCTCACATAAGTCATCAAGCTGTTTAGAAATCAAGCCGTAATGTTCAAACTTAAACTGATGAAACTTGCTGAGAATGAGATAAATAGCCTCATCGATAAAATCACGTGGATAAATGCTGCATGTATCATCAATCGTACATGTTTCAAAAATTTTATCGGAAACCTTTAAATCATTCCAATTCCTTGTCAATTCATCAACGATCTGTTCATAGCTCCACATGCAGCCCATCGCTTTTAATTTTTCCATCATCAGCGACTGATCCATTATTTCAAGATCATCATACATTTTATCCATTTTTTCAGCTAATTGTTTTTCATCAATCATCATTATTTACGCTCTCTTTCTATACAGCTGATTAATGCCTCGATAAATCGCTCATCATCAGCCTCACTTCGTTTTTTTATATGCCCGCAGCGCTTTGTCTGTTTGCGGATCTTGATTCCATCACTGCGCTGATTTAAAAGCTGAAGAATGCTTCCATCATCAAATTCCATGCCTGAGGGATGCAGACAGACTGCCTTCTTCCCCAATGCCAGCGCCGCTAAGCCGGTATCCTGGGTAACAAGCAAATCAGCTTCTTGTATACGTTTAAGAATCTCAAAATCAGTATGATCATGACCTTGATCAACAACGATGATTTCAATGCCGCCGATCGCATACTGATGAGCCGTATCACATACCAGAGTAACCGGTATATTCCTTTGCTGAGTGACCCATAAGCATTCATCAATGACCGGACAGCCGTCACCATCAATAAACAAACGCATTATTCATCACCCGCAAGCAGACCGGCAGCAATGAATGCCTTGCTGAAGCCATCATGATCTAAATCATCGGTAATCAAATCTGCCGCCTCTTTTAAGCTTTCCTTCGCATTGCCCATCGCGATACCCACTTGGCACAGCTGAATCATGTCAATATCATTAGCGCCGTCACCAATCGCAAGCGTCTGCGTAAGATCAGCGTTTAAAACATTAAGCAGCTTCAAAATCGCCTTTGATTTAGAAACTCCCTTAATCGCAATTTCGCCGCTTTCCGGACCAAAAACCGGTACTGTACATGGAATGATCTCAAATTGATGGCCGAAATGATCGGCAATCTGCTGATATGAACAGCTGCCTTCAAGGAAACAAATCTTACTGACATCCTTGCCATAATAATCTCGGCTGGCTTTCAGACAGGCTGTAAAAGGGTGTTCGCTCACATCCGTCAGTCCCATTAGCTGCATGAGCTTAGGAATACAATTTTCACTGGCATAAAGGCCACCGCTGCATTCCACAAAGTAATCCATCTGATGATGATCAAGCATATCCACAATGGCGCTGACTTCTGCCTGCTTCATCACTAAATGCATCAATACCTCCCCCTCGTTTTCCAGATAGCTGCCGCCGGCACAAATAAAGCCGTTAAACCCAACTGCCATAATATTATCATGCAGCTCAGCCTTACTGCGGCCCGTACACAGATAGAGCTTATGGCCCCTTTTCTTTAACTGTTCACACGCCCATAATGTGCTCTTTGACAATACGCCGTCATTACCGACTAACGTACCGTCTACATCAATAAATATGATCTTCTGTTCCATGTCCTACCTCATTCTTTCCCTAGTATTATATAAGATTCCAGAACTTCTGTCTATTTATCCAAATAAAAACTACCGCGTTGAACGGTAGTTTCAGATTATGAATTCTGGATAAAATCAAGCAGCTGCTGAGCGGCCTCATTTAAGCCTGTGCGGTCTTCTTTGCTAAAACCAAGATGCGTAAAGATTTCCCCGACAAAAACATTATTGGCATACAGGCAATCAAATACCTTATCAATCAGCGGTGCGCAGACATCTTGTTTCTGCATCGGTCCGAAAGGATTCGCAAAATAAGTCTTTGATAAACCGACTTCCTGAGTCGTACCCAATGCCATACGCTGACCTTGAACACAAATGTTCTTTACTTCTTCCTTATCGGCAATTCTTCTTAAACCAATAGCTTCACCATAGTTGTTGGCATAGGCAAACAGATCGATGCGATGATTTGTCGCTACCACATCATAAGGAGCTGCCGGTGTAATAACACGCGCATTGGCACTGTCTGGATTCAAGAATACTGAACGGTCCATATCACGGTATGGCGTACCCTTATCAAGATCATCCAAACGGATAAAGGCACCGATTTCTGTACCCTGACCGTAAGGGATGCCGTCTTCGATATGAATCGTACCCATATCATCAAAGACAACTTCAATATCCGAAATCACTTCATTGCCTAAGGCACGCAATGCTTCAATTGATTCCGACTTACCGGCTCCGGAATCACCCATCAGCATGATTCCCTTGCGCTTGCCGTCCTTCAAGGTAATATTCACAAACGCGCCGTGAATTGGCAGCCAGCCTTTCTGCATCATTGCTAAATTATGCAAAGTCAGAGACATTTTCTTAATATAGCCAAAATACTCGATCTGCTGACCATAAGATACTGAACCAACCCAAATATCTTCTTCGGTATCATGATAGAAAGTTGTTTCATTCTTGCCGTCCTGGTTCCCAAACAAACAGATCAGATCCGGTTTTTTCGCGCATTCATCAGCCGTCGCAATTTCAAACAAGTTTGCCAATGAAATCCCCGAACACATGAAATCACGATGGAAATAAATGAAAGCTAACATACTGCCGATCTTAGCCGGGAAACAGAACCATTCATCCGCATTGCCGCTGAATGAATCAACCGGATTGTCCGCTCTTTCCACAAACATACCCGTCCGTTTATTAGAACGTGTTGTCAGCAGTAAAGGTGTACGCAGCATGACTGAATCAAACATTGGAATTTCTTTAAGCCGATCATATCTTGCCGATAGTTTGCTCTTATTGATCCGAACTGCCGCTGCTGCATTTGTTCCTGCCTGCAGCTGACGGTATACCTTATTCTTTCTGCCCTGAACCTTTTGTTCAAGATTACGATAAATATCACGGATCAAACGGTTAAAATTAGAATCAGCCGTTACATAGCTGGACTCCTGAAGGGCATTCCCCGATCCGATATTAGTGACTGAAAAACGCTGATGACGCTTCCAGAAATTATACAGTTCTTCGATGAAATCGAGCAGCAACGTCTTATCATTCAGATAATAGCTCTCTACTTCATCACATTCTAAAATTGTCAGTTCTCTGAAAAGCTTCGTAATCTCAACCTTTGCCTGACGGGTTGATTTACCGTTAACAGCCCATGCATATAATTCAGGATCCGTAGTTTCCAAATCATCAATAAAAGATTCCACAAGATTTTTAAACGTTGGTGAATTCAACAGCTCTGCCGGTGTACGTGCATACGATGCGCTGAAATTCAATATTGCCATCTGTTCATTCATATACAATGTTTCTTTCATCTTTTATCCCTCGTATCTTTCTATAAGCCTACATTCTATCGTACGCTTAGCCTTTCTAATTATACACACAAAAATTTTCAGTGTAAAGTTAGTTCTTTTTCATTCTTCAATGAAAACTCTTACATCTTTAAAAACGATTCTTTACTTCATCAATAACCTTTGTCAGCTCAACATCAAAGCCTTCAGCTTCATCACGCATCTTAAACTCAACAAGACCTTCGCCAAGTTTACGGCCTAAAGTGATACGGCATGGAATACCTACTAAATCCATATCCTTAAATTTAACACCCGGACGTTCATCACGATCATCAAGCAGAACCTCAAAACCTGCCGCGGTCAGCTGTTCATATAATTCTGCCGCAGCCTTTTTCTGAGCTTCATCCTTCATTGAAACAATCACTAAAGCCACTTGGAACGGCGCTACTGATTTTGGCCAGATCAAACCATGTTCATCATTATGCTGTTCCGCAATCGCTGCCATACAGCGTTCCAGACCGATACCGTAGCTGCCCATCACAACCGGATTCAGCTTATTATTAGCATCAAGATAATTCAGCCCCATAGTCTGAGCATATTTAGTTCCCAGCTTGAACGTATTACCAACCTCAATGCCCTTGGTAAATACAAGCTTTTTACCGCAGCATGGGCAGACATCACCCGCCTGAACACAGGCCACATCAGCAACAAGATCCGCTTTAAAATCCTTTAAATTAACATTTTCAATATGATAATTCGTTTTATTGGCACCAACGATGAAGTTTTTCATCTTTGCAACCTCACGATCCATGACGATCTTAATCCCTAAACCGACTGGGCCGGCAAAACCGACAGCCGCTTTCGTAATCCGTTCTACATCATCAAAAGCCGCCAATTCAATTTCATTTGCCTGAAGCAATTTCAATGCCTTGGTTTCATTCAATTCACGGTTTCCCTTAAGCAGAAAGGCTACAAATTCACCATCTACCTTATAGATCAATGTCTTTACAAAAGAATCAGCTGTTTTATTGAAGAAGGCAGCTACTTCATCAATCGTCTTCGCATGCGGTGTTTCCACTTCATTCATCGCTAATTCAGCCTCATCGCTGACCTCACTCGTATCAATAACCTCAGTGATTTCTAAATTACTTGAGAAGTCACAGCCCTCACATTGAACAACTGTATCCTCACCGATTTCACAGATTGCCTGGAATTCCTCAGACAGCAAGCCGCCCATAGCACCGGTATCTGCCTTAACGATCTTATAATTCAGACCCATGCGGTCAAAGCAAGCCTTATAAGCGTTAAACATCTTCATATAAGAAGTATGCAGGCCCTCAAGATCAGTATCAAAGGAATAAGCATCCTTCATGATAAACTCACGGACGCGAATCAAGCCGTAACGAGGACGGGTTTCATCACGGTATTTCGTTTGAATCTGATAAAGATTATACGGAAAGCTCTTATAAGAAGCACCGTTCATACTGGCGGCTACCGCAAATAATTCTTCATGGGTTGGGCCCAATACATAATTTTTCTGATAACGATCCTTTAACGCGAACATATTGCTGCCAAACGCTTCACGGCGGCCTGACTTTTCATAAACCTCTTCAAGAATCAGGGCCGGCATCAATAATTCCTGAGCTCCGGTACGATCCATTTCCTCACGAACAATATTTTCTACCTTTTTTAATACCCGATATCCCATCGGCATGATCATATATACGCCATTGCTGGTTTTCTTGATCATTCCGCTTCTGACCAGCAGGTTGCCGCTTGTTGATTCTTCATCCTTAGCATTTTCTCTTAATGTATAAAAGAAGCTCTCACTCAATTTCATTTTTCTTTTCTCCCTTAATAAATTGTACTGCGATCCTTAATCATCACTTTACGGATCATATCATTTTTCTCCACCGGAAATGGTATCCTAGTGGTTAGTATCTGCATCGGCTTATTCGCCACTTCTATTTTCTCATTCATTTCATCAAAACAGTCGCCGATAATCAATGGTTCATTGGTTATATGCGGGCCAAATACCTCTGCCTGACAGCCTGGCTTAAAATTATTCCTGACCAGAATCGTTGCCATTTGGGTCTTCAGGTCATATGACAGCACACTGGCTATAAATTCCTGTGTAACACCGGCGCCATTAACACCATACAGATGTGCGCTGAATTTCGGAAGACCGGCATAAAAGCCAACATCTGCCGGGCGGTTTTCCGCTTTGCTTAATTCAGACAGGAAGAACGCCAGCCGCGCTTCACTGATTTCACCTTTTTCATATACCTCATCAATCAGCATACGATACGCCTTCACAACCGTGGCTATGTAATACGTTGATTTCATCCGGCCTTCAATTTTTAATGAAGCAACACCGGCATGAATTAAATCCGGAATATAGCGGGCAGCCATCAGATCCTTGCTGCTCATTGAGAACAGCTCCTGATCATCATTCAGCTTTTCACCGCCCTTATACAGCCGATATTTCCAGCGGCAGCTTTGCGCGCAGCCACCGCGGTTCGCATCACGATTAGTCATATTGTTGGATAACGTACAGCGGCCGGAATAGGATATACACATACCGCCATGAATAAAGGCTTCGATGGGCAGCGGTGAAGCAGCCGTTGTTGCCTTAATATCTTCAAGCGTACATTCCCGAGCCAATACCACCCGATCAACTCCCTTGCTTTGCCAAAATTTAGCGGCCAATGAATTGCAGGTGGAGTGCTGGGTACTCAAATGTACCTCAAGCTTCGGTGCTGCCGCTTTAGCAGTCATTGCAATCGTTGCGCTGGCACAGATTACAGCCGTTACGCCGGCATCCTCCAACTGTTTTAAATATTCCTTTAAATCATGCATATCCTCTTCATGCGGCAGCATATTCACAGTCACATGAATACGGGCGCCATGAGCATCGGCAAACTTAACCGCCTCTCGAATATCCTCGATATCAAAATTGCTTGCCCGGGATCGCAGAGAGAATTTTTTGCCGCCGATATAAACAGCATCAGCGCCATACAAGATTGCTATTTTCAAACGCTCAAGATCACCGGCCGGTGATAATAATTCGATTCTCTGTTTCATACATTCACCTTCACTGTACTCGTTTTCTTATACATAAAACCGGTACTGATATTCTGATTTGGATATTGCTTCTGATATGCTTCAAACATTTCTAATCCGGACTTTCTGCCTGCAAGCACATCACGATAATCGCGGGCAGTCTGAGCAACCTCATCACTGCTCATAAACAGACTTTCAATACGCAAAGACTGTATCCCAGCCTTGACTAAGTCATTTACTTCATTAAATGAACATAAAGTAAAGCCAGTAAATACATGCGTGCCAAGTTCATCTTCGATAATCGGCATATGCTCATCACGATTTTCTTCCATCAAATATAAATCATGATTGTTTTCAAGATCAAATTCACGGCCCAGAAATTCATAATAGCTGGTTAATAAACGACGCTTGGAATGCATCATATTCAACCGGCCATGAATCAGCACTTCTAAATTACCCTTGACCTGAGCGGCAATACCGATCATTTCTTCCTTGGTGATTTCCTTTGATAATGTAACGCCTTTGATACCCTGATCAAGATAAAACTGTGCGTCAGCCGCATTGGTAATCAGTGTATCTGGATTGTAAATCAATTTATCTTTCATTGCTAATTCATCGGCTAATTGTAAAACCGCGCAATCAGTAAAATAAATCCGGTCTACATTCATTGCTTTTAATAATAGCAATTCATCACGGCACGCTTCACATTCACTTTCAGTAAAAAAACGTGTCAGCTGAACGGCGCTTTTCATATTTAATTCATGGAGCAGTTTTGTTCCTTCTTCAATTTGTTGATTAGTGAATACCCCAGCGGGTCGCGCACTAAAAAACGGCAATGCGAAGAGAACCGTATCAATTCCTGCATCATGGTACTTTTTAATATCTGCCAATTCATAACTAGCAGCACTTAATTCGAACATTTGCCACTCTCCTATCAACTACGTGTATTATTATACTGTTTTTACGGCTTTCTGTATAGCAAAACAAATGAATAAAAGCGGAATAAAGATGGGATTTTGCGGCTGTATTCGGTGAAATTGATAATAAATTAGAGAATTGCAGGCGATGATGAAATGATTTAGTGTTCTTGAGCTTGAAATGCTGTGCATACTTAGATAATTATGGCATGCGCGCAAAAGAAAAGGGCGTTTGCCCTCATTCTTTTGATTTTTAGATAGATGCTGAATCGAATGTAACAGTCATAGGGGTTTACTGATATAGACGTTCAGCTGTTAATAACTCATTCCCTATAAAAACACATTAATTAAAGAACCTCATGACAATCATGAGCATAGCAATATGGAGTTGGAATTGGTTCATCATCACCTGGAGTTGGCGGAGTAACGATCCCAGAAAACATAATACCTGCAACTAAAAGCACTTTTAATAATTTCATTCTATCACCTCTCGTGCAATAGGATAACACACCTTTTAACTCTTTTGTAAATTTTAGGAACTATATTCCGTTTTTGTGCATTTTAAATACTTTTTATTACATTTTCCTAAATTTATCAAAAATCTTCATTAATTTTCTTCTATTCGATTCATGATAATCTAAGTTTTTAAAAAGACACTTAATTTCATTTGTAAATACGATATAGTAAAAGGAATCGCGTGATTCAATATTAGATAAAACAAATGAATCTAAATAATTAATGAGACTATTTATATCGCAATTCGTACTTTTCATATAATAATATTCATAGAAGACTTTTTCTCTTTCAGTAATTATTTTACAATTTTCTATCGGTTGCATAACAAAATCCGAAATAAAATCATTTTCACAATATTCAATTAATTTCAAACAGATAGCACTTTTAACATAATACTTTTCAAATTTAATTGTATCTAAAAAGTATTTTTTTGATTTCGAATAATATCCATTCTCAAAATAATTCAATGCTAAATTCATTCTTCCTTGCATAACTAATTCTTGATTTACTTTTATGTCTTTATTGTTAACTATATCGTTAAAGCTAGCTTCGTATCTATCAATTGATTTTTCCTGAATATTGCTAATTAACCAAAACATTTTGTTATATACTAGCAATAAACCATTATAATTTTGCTGTTCTTTATATAAATCTTCAATTCTAATTAAAATCTTCAAACTATCAAAATGAAATTTTAAACTTAATAAATAAACCGCATAATTCAATTGATTTACACTATATTCAGAATGCTCTAAATCTAATTTATTAAAAATGAAAACCGCCTTTTGATATGATTTAGAGCCTTCAACAGAGTCATAAAATTTATAACAGAACTTAAATATCACATTCGATAAAACATCTATAATATCTTGATTCAAGTATTGCATTGACTTAATAAAATGGTCTATCTCTTCCTCAACCATAACACTGATAAAACTAAATTTATAAATCATTTCAAACGCTCTGATGTACTCATACTCAATAATATATTTCCGATATGGTTCCAATCTTTTGATTGTCTCATAACAGATTTTCTCCATCATTTTCGTATCATACCATTCAACTGCATCTCTTAACATCTTGCATTGGTTTAAAATATAGTCATCCATATCATGCCGGTAATTATAAGTAAAACCTAATTTAGCCAATGTACCTAAATAAAATTCATCATTCTTAGCTGGAATATCCTTATTAAAATTAGTCGCTACCTGCCTTGAACAAACATTTTCGATCAGATCAAATAAAGTAATCCCCATTTCCTTTTGATAGATTCTGATCAATCTTCCTACTCTGATCTTATTCTTGTTACTGATAACTATTTCCTCAGCCATTCGACATCACCTTTCTTCGGGGTTTAAATTAACCATTAAAATCAGATTTGTAAATATTAAAATTATGTAATAATTATATCAATAATCGATACTATTCCGCTAGTATAGCTTCATATACAACGTCTTGTTGAATGATGGAGTTTGCTTCCCAATGCGTTTCTGATATATAATACAAAAAAAGGAGGAATACGTCGTGCAAGATGATTGGTATAATAATTTTTTAAAGGAATGTGAAGGAATATCAATGAACGAGGTTTGTCCTCACTGCGGACGCAAGGCATTGGTTCGGGTTGCTGATCTTGATTATGTGTTTACCTGTTCAGCCTGTGGTCATACATTTGAATTTGACGGCCGTTATGCGGATGAACTTGATTATCTGATTGCCAGAAAGCAATAAAGCAGAAGCTGTTTAGCCTCTGCTTTACTTTTCATTATAGTTCTTCGTTATGCGTTATATTTATCTGTATCAAGCATATTTTCGCTCTTGGCAACAATCACGCTGGTTGCTGAATCACCAACAACATTCAATGAGGTGACCAGCATCTCAATCGGTCTGTTAATTGCCAGTATTAAACTATAAGCCAATAACGCAGGATCGTTTGTATATCCCATGGCAGTCAGGATCGTGAATAGAATTACAGCTCCGGCTCCCGGTGCTGCCGGTGTGCCCACGGATGCGATTAAAGCCAGTACAGCGATTAATGCAATATTGCCGAAAGTTACTTGATAACCGGCGCTTGCGGCAATGAAGATAGCTGCAATTACCTGCATGATGGCAGTACCGTTCATATTAACAGTCATGCCTAAAGGCAGGACAAACGATGCAATTTCTTCATTAACGCCTAATTCTTCAGTGGTCGTCTTAGTATTTAATGGCAGAGTTGCTGCACTTGATGAAGTTGAGAAACCAAACAGCGCTACTTTTGAAATCTTGCCGATAAATTTTTTAGCACTTAAACCAGTTGCCAGTCTTACGATAATGCCATAAGCCACAAACAAGAACAATAAGAGACAAATAATCGTTGTCACCACATAAGTTAAAGCCGGTTTTAAGTGATCAATACCGTAAATCGCAAAGGTTCTGGTAATCAGTACGAAGATTGCCGCCGGTCCAAATTTATTAACAACGTAGCTCAGGAATACTACGACGATGTCATTGATTTCCTGACACAGCTTTTTAAATACGGTAACCTTATCACCTAATTTAAGGATTGCCAAACCAAATACAACCGCCAGAACAACAATTGATAAGACACGTCCGTTATTTGAGAATACATCGAAGATATTATTAGGAACTGCCTGAATGAAGATCAGCAGCGGATTGCTTCCCGCCTTACCGGCAGCCGCTGTTAATTCCCCAACTTCACCTACACTGAAGCCGCCTAAATGATAAACGGCAAATCCTACCGCCCCTGCGAACAGCAGCGCGATGAATGAAGTAATCAAGAACCATTTGATAGTTTTAAATGAGATTCTGCCTAATTTCTTTGCATCTGACATATCGCAGATTGCCAGCGTGATGGAAGTAAATACCATCGGGATAATGATCAGCTGCAAAGCATTGATGAAAATCTGTCCTAAGATATAGAAAATACCAATTGCATTTGTTGCGCCTTCCGCTGTGATATCCTGAAACAGCAGATTATTAATGAATGTCCAGGTAGATGCCTGTCCGGAGCTTATTAATGATTCACGCAGGAAGATGCAGCCAGCGCCGCAAAGCAGTCCAATCGCTAATGCAATGGCCATCTTCATGGCTAATTTTGATCCTTGATTCTTTGTCATATGTGTCCTCCTATAAAAAAGATCCTACCATTAAAGTTAGCAGGATCTTGAGCCTCATACGAAAAAAGCAATGAATTTCAATCCCCTTCATAACCTCTCTGGATTATTTTAAAGGTTCTTTTTAAACCTGGTTAAGTATAAATCATGAAAGAGGGTGCTGTCAACGATTATTCACGATTTCTTTCATGTAAGCTATTACAGTTTCTAAATAACCATAAATTTATAAATAATATTCAATCAATAGATAAAGAGGGGCGAATTGCTTCACTCCTCATAGCGTGTTACTTAATGATTTTGTTGTTTTTTGTGGAAAATGCATAAGCCTGCAAATCCGGCCGCAATGATTGCAATACCGATATACGGCTGTTTCAAAATAGTCATTAATACCATGACATCCAGGCAGTCATGCCCAACACCTGCC
Organism: Clostridiales bacterium VE202-08; assembly: GCA_000508965.1. Classification (GTDB taxonomy): domain Bacteria; phylum Bacillota_I; class Bacilli_A; order Erysipelotrichales; family Erysipelotrichaceae; genus Dielma. The sequence continues at coordinate 486,195 of BAHV02000010.1, read as the reverse complement.
GCGCCATAAGCCGCGTAGTCAAAAATCGTAAACAGGAAGGCTGATCCGACGATTAATAAGAAGCCATAAATCAAACCCGCGATAACGGCTCCGCGGCTGCCGCCTTGCGCATTGCCATAAATTCCGGCAACCCCACCGGTAAAGAACGCGCCGATAATGGATACCAATGGTACAACACCAAAGAGGGCAGAACTTACAACCATACCAATGATCATGCCAATAACAGCTGTAACAAAACCAATCATTAAGCTGTTTGGAGCAAAAGCGAATAATGCCGGAACATCAAGTGCCGGTATAGCACCTGGTACAATTTTATCAGAAATACCTTTAAAGGCAGGTACCAGTTCACCTAAGAACATCCGCACGCCTTGCAGCAGAACCATGATACCGGCAGTGAAGCCAAGAGCTTTCAAAATACCATAAATAATATAATTAGTTTCACCAGCATAAGGAGCCACCGCTTCAGGGCCTGCCAGAATTACGACCAACAGATAGAATACTCCCATAACGATTGATACAGACATAGAAGTGTCTTTGAAAAATTCCAGTGATTCAGGTAATTTAATATCTTCAGCATTTTTTGATTTATCACCCAGCAAACCGCCGATATAACCAGCTGGAACAGTACCCAGGGTTGTCAGATGGGCAATCGCAAAATTATCATTGCCGGTAACCTTACGCACCATCGGCTGTCCAATCGCCGGGAAGATAACCATCAGCATCCCCTGCAGAATGCTGCCTATCACAACAATCATCGTCTCACTGAAGCCGCCGATATACAGACTGCCTGCGACTGCCACAGATAAGATCCACATCATATGGCCGGTCAGGAAAATATATTTTAACGGACTGAAACGGGCAATCAAGACATTGACCACAAAGCCGATGCCCATAATCAAAGCACTTGTTGTGGCAATGATGGGTACTGCGCTTTGCATTGCGCCAACTACGGCTTCTGATGAAGTAGCGAAGCCCTGAAGATTGAATACGGCCGAGAATAAATCAACAAACGGCAGAATTTCCGTGACGATCAAACTTGAGCCTGCGGATAAGACCAACATACCGATGGCTGTTTTTACTGAACCGGAGAATACTTCGCCGGCACTTTTCTTCTGCAGCAGCAAACCGATCAGCGCAACTAATCCCAGGATAATTGCCGGTGTCTGAAAAATATTGAGAATAAAATCTAACATAAGTCAAAACCCCTTTCTTTAATGTTCATGACTGTCAAGATATTCTTTAAGCTTCCCCTTAACCTCTTCAACATCCATAATGTTATTGATATACACGACATTCTCTTGATCCGCAAAATGCTTACGGAAGCTTTCCGTGGTTATGATCAAATCACAGGGCTTACCCTTTACGGTTCCCATATCCCAATGTTCAATCTTACACTTAACGCCAAGCTGATTCATGGCAGTATCTGCTGTCATTTTCAAAATCAAGCTTGAACCTACACCTAAACCACATACGGCAATAATTTTCAACATTTTCTTGCTCCCTTCTATAAGCAATCAATTAAATCATGATAATTCTTAATATGCTCTGCATTGATAGCATCACCCCGATCCAGATTCGAGCTGACATAGGTTGGCGGTACATAACCTTGTTCAGCACATAATTCAATGACCCGCGCTGTTATACAATCCATCACCAGCATGCCAAGTATCGTTGAAGTACCTGTGAATTTATCAGGCACGCCCGGCATGGAAAGACACGCGTCACCCAGTTCACATTTCAAATCAATGACCACATCCGCGATATCCTTCAGATTCTTTCCGGATGAATGACGGGAACTGACCTGATCAGAAAATGCTTTAGATGTTAGTGCGATAACTTTCATACCAATTTCCTTAGCAGTAAGCGCCATATCGATGACACCGGCATTGCGTCCGGAGATGGAAACAATAATCATCGTATCATCACCACCGACATTTTCCAGCTTCAAATACTCGCCCGCAAAACCCTCAACCCGCTCCTGAATCGTACTTAGCTTCGCTTTGGGAAATAACGCGAGATGCGGTATCAGCAACGCATTCACCGGGACTAATCCGCCAGCCCGATAAAATACCTCCATGGCAAACATCTGAGAATGTCCGCAGCCAAATACATGAATCAGACGTTTTTTCATCACGGAGGCTGCGCCATAACGGGCTGCCTGTTCTATCTGTTCCCTTTCATCATAAAATTGATGCTTCATCTGATCCATTACAATGTCATAGAATTCCTCATGCTTCATTTTTGTTTCCTCCTAGTATTTTTTCAATATTTCCGCTATTTCTGCTTTCGATCCATGATTTCTAATCAAATTGATAAATGCAGTATCCTGAAGCAGAGAAGCGAGACTCATAATCATTGCCATATGTGAATCTGCATCAACAGCCCCAAAACCAAATGCACAATCTATCTCTTGATTCTCAAAATCATCAAATACGATTTTATGCTTGAATGTTACCAGTGACAGACAGGGTTCCCTTACCTCTGAACCTGGCTTGCCATGAAAGAAAGCAACCCCCTCAACCAGAATCATATAGGGACCATATGTCTCAATAACATCAATCATTGTCTGTACAAATGCCGCATTCACCTTACCTTGATCGACCAGCAATTCCCCGCAAAGCCGCACTGCATCCCGCCAATCCTTTGCATCCGCATCCGTCAAAATTAAATCTTCAGTAAGCACTTCTTTTATCATAAGTGTCCTCCTATTGGTTATGACATCATTACCAGTTATGCTATTTTTTTCTGAGATATCAATCAGACATCTCAGAAATTAAGATACTAATTTAACTGTAAACTCAAACGAATCTCCCTTTGAAACAATCGTAGAATAACAGGCTATTTTATCATTGGAATAACTGGTACGCTTAACCAGCAGACCATACTGCTTCTTTGGACAGTTCAGCAGTTTGCATTCACGGGTATTTAACTCACATGCCTTAAAGGTTTCAATTGCTTTATTAAATACAATATGATAATCCTCTTCCAAGGTTTTATATAACCCCCGCTTCGCAAAATCCAAATCAAGCAGAAATTCAAATTCCTGATATGGAAAATAGGCTTTTTCAACCATGATTGCGACATTCTCAGCACAGCGCAGACGCTCAATATAAATTACATCATCATTTTCATTGATACCAAGATGATAGGCGATCTTCGGTTCAGCTTTAATTTTTTCCCGGGTTACGATCTTAGTGGAGGATATTTTTCCCTGCTTTTCCATTTCTTTTGAAAAACTGTAAACATTCCCTAAATTCTGCACGATACTCTTTCCGAGAATAAACGTACCCTTGCCTTGAATTTTTTCCAATTTACCCTGTCTTACCAATTCATCTATTGCTGAACGAACCGTTATTCTTGAAACGTTGTACTGCTTACATAAATCTCTTTCAGAAGGAATCGGTTGTCCTTTTTTTAAAGTACCGTCATTGATCTGTTCTTCAATACTTTCAGCCAACTGGCAGTACAGAGGGATTTTGTTATAGTTGCTGTTCATGACTTTCCTCCTAAATTCAGTTTAACTGGTTATGACCAGTTTGTCAACAACTTTTTTGTAACCGATTCCATTTTATTCATGAAGATTGATTCTCACTCCTTACGCATTGCCGATAAACCTGTAAGAAAAAAGAGAGCCATTGACTCTCTTATGCGTTTTGAAGTGTTTGAAGGATTGCATCTGTAAATTCACTCGTTGACGCGCTGCCGCCAAGATCCTGAGTTAAAACTTCCCCCTGAATCAATACGCGGTTAATAGCTGCGCGGACCTTTTCACCCTCATCATGATAGCCCAGATAATCCAACATCATGCAGGCGGATAATAAGAGTGCGGTCGGATTGGCCAGATTCTTACCGGCAATGTCGGGTGCTGATCCATGAACAGCTTCAAACATCGCGTATTCATTACCTAAATTTGCACTTGGCAAGAGTCCCAGTCCGCCGATTAAACCACTGGCTAAATCTGAAGTGATATCCCCATAGAGATTAGGCATAACCAAAACATCAAACTTCTCAGGGTGCATGACCATCTGCATGCAGACATTGTCGACGATGTAGCTGTTTGCCTCTAAATCAGGATATTCTTCTTTGATTTCATTAAACACCTTTAGAAACAAACCATCGCTGAGTTTTAAAATATTTGCCTTATGCACACAGCTGACGCGCCGGCGGTGATGCTCTCTGGCATAATCAAAAGCAGCGCGGATAATCCGCTCACTGCAGCGGCGAGTAATAATTTTAGTTGCATGAACGGTATTTTCATCGATTTGCTTTTCAACTCCGACATATAAGTCTTCCGTATTCTCTCTGAAAATAACCATGTCTACGTCAGCGAATGGCGTCTTAACATTAGGCAGGCTTTTAGCCGGACGGATATTGGCATAAAGATCATATTTCTCACGCAGCTGCACATTACAGCTTCGAAATCCCTTGCCGATCGGGGTTGTTATCGGTGCCTTTAAAATTACCTTGTTGCGTTCAATTGACGCAAAAGCTGCTGCCGGTATCAACGCGCCATGACGCTCATATTCTTCAGCGCCAACCTCATAAGGTTCAAACTCAAGCGGCAGCTTCAATGAGTCAACGATCCTTACCACCTGAGTGCAGATTTCCGGACCGATACCGTCGCCTTTAAACAATGTTACTTTTTTCATTCTATCGCTCCTCAATTTTAACAAATTTTTTTGTATCCCCAACATATTTAGTTGCCGGACGGACAATCTTATCACAATAACATTTATCCTCAATGTTATGTGCCAGCCAGCCGACGATCCGAGCCGTTACAAACAGCAGACTGACAAGCTCCTGCGGAATATTCAGCATGCTGTAGACAAAACCGCTGTAAAAATCAATATTACTGGAAACACTCTTGCCCTTGCGCTCTTTAATACACTGTTTCGCAATTTCTTCAAACCGCTTATAGAAATTAAACTGTTCCGTCATCTGTTTTTCTTCGGCAAGCATATAAGCCTTTTCTTTCAAAATTTCAGAACGCGGATCACTCAGTGTATAAACAGCATGACCGATACCATAGATCAAGCCGCTGTGATCAAAGAAATCTTTATCCAGCAGCCGCTCGACAATATCTCTGATTGCGGAATCATCAGCCTGATAGCCAATCTCATCTATGACCGCGCTCATCATCTGACAGACTGCCAAACTGGCACCGCCGTGACGCGGCCCCTTTAATGAACCAATGCTGCCGCTGATTGCTGAATAGATATCTGTGCCGGTTGATGAAATGACGACATTGGTAAAGGTTGAGTTATTGCCGCCGCCGTGATCGGTATGCAGGATCAGCATGCAGTCAAGCACCCGCACTTCGGTATCTGTATACTGCATATCACTGCGGATCAGCCGCAGAATGCTTTCTGAAATCGTACAATGCGGATCAATTTGATGGATGATCAGACTTTCATCATCAAAATTATGACGTTTAGCCTGATAGGAATAAGAAATGATCGCCGGCATTTTGGCAATAATATTTAAGCCCTGAAACAGCGTTTTCATCGCTGTTGTATCATCACTGTTTTCATCATAACCATACAGCATTAAAATCGCCTGCTGAACCTTATTCATCAGATTCTTGCCCGGCATCCGTAAGATATTTAGTTCTAAAAAGTCCTTGGGTAATGCGTAATGACTTTGCAGATAGCTCATGAAAAGCGCTAATTCTGAAGCATTAGGCAGTTTTCCGAAAAGAATGAGAAAAGCGACTTCTTCAAAAGCATGATGCTCACTGAAATCCAAGCCGTCAATCAGATCCTTAATCTCATAACCACGGTAATATAAACGGCCGATATCATCGACCTTTTCACCATTAACCCGTTTATAACCCACAACATCAGCGATCTTCGTCAATCCAACCAGCACTCCGGTGCTATCCTCATTGCGCAGCCCTTTTTTTACTTCATAAATTTTGTATAAACCATTTTCAATAGCATTGTCATTGACTGACTGTTTAAATATTTCTGCTAATTCACGATTCATTTCCACACCACTTTCTTAGTTTTCACATTTGTTTCATTATATTACATTTATAGTTTCAATTCAATACCAATCATGCTATAATGAGTTCTGAAAAAGAGGAGAAATGAGAAGATGAATACAGTAAGTGAAAAAATCATAGCCAGACATCTGGTATCCGGAGAAATGAAAAAGGGTGCCCCAATTACGATTCGCATCGATCAGACACTGACTCAGGATGCTACCGGTACAATGGCTTATCTGCAGCTGGAAAGCATCGGCATTGATCATGTTAAAACTGAGCTTTCAATCAGCTATGTTGATCATAATACATTACAGAGCGGTTTTGAAAATGCCGATGATCATCAGTATCTGCAAAGTGTCGCAAATCGTTACGGCATCATATTTTCAAGACCTGGCAACGGTATCTGCCATCAAGTGCATCTAGAACGTTTTGCCAGACCGGGCAAGACGCTGCTGGGTTCGGATTCTCATACACCGACAGCCGGCGGCATGGGTGCCTTGGCCATCGGTGCCGGCGGTCTGGATGTAGCGGCAGCAATGGCAGGCAGACCCTTTGCCTTAACTATGCCTGAAATTATCGGCATCCGGCTCAGCGGTAAGCTTCCGCGAGGAGTGGCTGCCAAAGATATCATCTTAAAAGTCCTGCAGCTATTAAGCGTTAAGGGCGGTGTCGGTAAAATCATTGAATACTTTGGTGACGGCGTGCTTTCCTTAAGCGTACCGCAGCGGGCTACCATTACGAACATGGGTGCTGAATTAGGCGCCACAACCTCCATCTTCCCTAGTGATGAGCGTACCTTGGAATTTTTGAAGAAACAACAGCGTGAAAATGAATTTGAGGAAATCAAAGCCGATCAGGATGCCAGCTACGATCAGATCGTCGAACTTAATCTTGATGAATTAGAACCGATGATAGCCTTGCCGCACTCACCGGATAATGTGGTTACAGTCGCCTCGGTGGCAGGCCGCCCGATCCAGCAGGTCGCAATCGGTTCTTGTACTAATTCCTCTTATCTTGATTTATGCACCGTTGCCAATATCGTGCGGAATAAAACCATCGCGCCAAATGTCAGCTGTTCCCTCTCACCGGGTTCAAAGCAGGTATTAAGCATGCTGGCAGAAAACAATAAGCTAACCGATATTATTAAGAGCGGTATCCGTCTATTAGAAAGCACATGCGGACCGTGTATCGGTATGGGACAATCACCCGCAAGCAATGCCTGGTCACTGAGAACGTTTAACCGCAATTTCTATGGCCGCAGCGGTACCTTGAGCGCCAGTGTCGCTTTGGTATCATGTGAAACCGCCATTGCCAGCGCTATCACGGGCGTTATTACCGATCCGCGCACAATGGATTTTGAACCTGCCGAAGATTTACCTTATTACACAATCGATGACCGTTCATTGATTCAGCCGCAATGTGATCCAAATGCGGAAATCATCCGCGGACCCAATATTAAAGCCCTGCCGAAAAATGAAGCCTTGCCTGATCAAATCAGTAAAAAAGTCATGATTAAAGTGGGTGACAACATTACCACTGACGACATTATGCCGGCCGGTGCTAAAGTGCTTCCTTACCGCAGCAACATTGAAAAAATTTCTGAATTCTGCTTCATGAATCAAAAAGCGGCCTTCCATGATGACTGCATTAAAGAACATGGCGGCTTTATCATTGCCGGCAGCAACTATGGACAAGGCTCCAGCCGTGAGCATGCCGCGTTAGCGCCGATGTATCTTGGCATCAAGGCAGTGATTGCGAAAAGCTTCGCCCGCATTCATCAGGCCAATCTCTATAACTTTGGTATTCTGCCATGTTTGTTTAAAAATGAAGCCGACTATGACATGATTGATGAAATGGATGAATTAGAATTTAAAAATCTGCATGCAATTCATGGTGACACAACATTAGAAGTCATGAACAAAACCAAAGGCCGCAGTTTTATGGTTGTTTTGTCATGTACCGCCCAACAGGCTGAATTTCTGATAAAAGGCGGCCTGCTGAATACATTAAAGGATTAAAATGCTAATTAACTGCCGAAGATGCGGCAGTTTTTTATAGTATACAAAAGGGCTGCCGGCTTCAACCCCTTTTGTCTTTTATGAACCACATGATTTATAATGTTTAACACCAAATTGCCAAATCAGTACCGCCGGAAGCAAAAACAGACAGGCTAATAACGGTACCCAGATCAAAAGTGTCTGATTGCTTTTTCCCATAAGATAAAGCAATGGATAATATTGAATCAGCGCATAAGGTATGATATAGGTGCAGAATTGAAGAATACGCTTGCCAAAAACAGCAATGGGATATTTCCCAAATTCTACGGCTCCGTTAGTAAATACATTGAAGATTTCCAGCCCTTCAATCGTAAAGAAGCAAAAAGACGCGGTAATGATGAAGATACCAATAAACAAACAGATACCGCCGATCATCATAAAAATCAGCGTCATGATCTTGCCGATACTCCATACCACATTCGCGCTGTTTAATCCTGCGGCCATCAAAATAACCGCCTGAAGCAGCCGGCCGATCCTGGTAAATTCAAAACGGCTGCCCATCACCTGAAGCATTGTATTTTGCGGTCTTAATAGAATGCGGTCAAATTTCCCGCTTTTTACCAACGAGGGAAAGTTATCAAAACCACGGCCCAGACACTCCGCAAGTGTATACTGTAAAAGAATACTTGCCGTACAGAGCATGATCATTTCCATGCTGTATCCCTTTATGCTTGTAAAACGCTGAAGCAAAAATACAGCTCCTAAAAAAGCACTGAAAGAAACTATAAACTGACCCAGCGCCACTAATAAAAAGGAAAGCTTGTATTCCATCGCTGATTTTAATTCCATCAGAAAATATCGAAAAAACAGTTTCATACTAACCTCCCTGCACAACAACTCGCTTAAGCACCTGTTTAAGCAGCCATTTTCCTAAAGCAATCAATACAATCGCCCAAAAAAGCTGAAGCAAAATGACGTGGACAGCTTCCTTATAAGCTAATTCGCCGCCATAGATGCGCAATGGCAAATCCTGCATCGAAGCAAAGGGCAAAAGTTCAGCAATCCTGCGCAGCGGTTCAGGAAAAAACATCAGCGGAATAACCGCACCCGATAAGAAATCTGCCAGTGAAGATATCACTAACGTAATGCCATTGGGTGCCAATAGATAAAAGGTAATGGCATAAATCAGCATACAGCAGGCACTGATAATGAGTAAAGCCGCTGCCATTGAAACGATAAACAAGCAAAAAAGCTGCAAATCAGCAGGCAGGCTCATACGGAATCGTCCTGGTATAAGCATGGCAGCTAATAAGATTGGAATAGAGCGCAGACTGCATTTAGAAAGCCGTGAAGCACTGCATTTAGAAAACCACATTTCATATAGTTTAATTGGCCGGCATAGTTCATAAGCGACGCTGCCATCACGGATGGATTCTAAAATATCACTGTCTAATACCCATAAAGCAAAAAAGGAAAGAAATGCCTGTTTGAGCCAAATATAATCAACCAATGCCTGAAAATCCATCGGAAAGATCCCGATTCCTTCATCATAGAAAACACTATATACAATTAATTCAAGCATACCCCAAATAAACTGCGTACCGACGGCAGCCCAAGCAGCTGTTTTATATTGCAGAAAATTAATAAAACGGATTCTGAAGAAAGCAATATATTGTTTCATTGCCCACCTCTAAAGAATCTCAAACTGCCGATAAAGCAAGGCGACAATTTCATCGATACTTTTCTCGGCAATTGAAAACTCTTTTATATCCATGACTGCCGTAAGCTTTTTCATTACTGCAGCGCTGCTTGTAAGCCGGGTATCAATTTCTAATACGGCTGACATCAGCGGCAGCATGTCCTTTGTTTCGATTAAACGGCAATGCTCGGGTACTGTCAGCTCTCCCTGATAGAGAATAGAAATTTGTTTCTCAGATGCATACCGCTTCTTCAATTCATCAAGTGTGCCATCATACAGCAGTCTCCCCTTACCAATTAAAAGTACCCGCTGACAAAGCGCTTCAATATCCTGCATATCATGCGTTGTTAAAATGATCGTTGTTTCATTTTGCTGATTCAGTTTTAGGATAAACTCCCTCACAGCCAGCTTAGAGACCGCGTCAAGACCGATCGTCGGCTCATCAAGAAACAAAATAGACGGTGCATGCAGTAAAGAGGCTGCCAGTTCACAGCGCATTCGCTGTCCCAATGAAAGCTGACGGGCAGGTATGTGAAGCAGATCCTTAAGCTTTAACTGCTCGCTTAACTCGTCAAGACGCTGTTTATAATCTTGCTCATCAATTGAATAGATGTCTTTCAATAAATTGAAAGAGTCAATAATCGCAACATCCCACCACAGCTGACTTCGCTGACCAAATACAACACCGATATCCTTGACATAATCCACTCGATCAAGCCATGGCACCTTGCCATTAATTGATACCGACCCCTCATCCGGTGTCAGAATACCGCTCATAATCTTGATGGTTGTAGATTTACCGGCGCCGTTAGGCCCGATATACGCTATGCTCTCACCCTTCTTAATGTTGAATGATATATCATCCAGCGCCTTGACAGTCATAGTTTCATGATGAAACAACGACTTAAAAGAAGCCATCATGCCTGATTGCTTCTTTACTACTTTAAATGATTTACTTAGATGCTCCACCTGTATCATGATACTTACCTCCTTCAGTACAGTTAGACCATCAGCGGACATGTCAGATAAATCTGTGTGCAATGATTATAGGCACAGCCATGTCATAATAGAGTTCGCATTCATATTGCCGGACATGAATGATAATAAGTTGCTTATTATGGAATTTCACTATACTGCTAAACATGTCCAATGTCAATGATAATCAAAATTTAAAAGGAGTTAGAGTAATTATATTTTAATGCTTATTTATAAGTGCAATTAATGGTAGAAAGGAAAATATCGCCTCTTTGCAATGTGTATATATAATTATAAGACAAGCTGAGGAAGCCTATGACGCCTAAAGCAATGGTTCGATAGGTGGTATTATGCCGCCGTCTGCTTCAGATATTTTTAAATATAAAACCAGTGAGAATGCCTATACCGCATTGATCAGCATCGATATAGATGCATGGCCAAAACTTACAGCACTAAATCTATCAGAAAAAATATAACTCTTCCTGCATGGCTGAATCAATTGGCAGAAACGGAGAATATAAACTTTTCATCACTTTTGCAGGAAGCACTGATTCAAAAAGGGGCTGGCAAAACGTCATCAATAATAAAACAGCAGATGGTTTAAAATACCTTCTGCTGTATATTTGTAAACATCATTCTGCAAATGCCTGATGTCCCTTGACAATATTCATAAAATTCTTTACTCGTAGTGAATCAATTCCTTGATATACATCACCGTTATATTTTAAAGAACTACCTATAATTATACCATCAGCCACTTGTAAAAACTCATTAGCATTCTCTGAATTTACACCGCTGCCTATTAAAATTGGTATATTTCTAATTTTTTTCTTTAAATCCTGTACATCTTCTAACTTAGGATTCTGACCTGTTATCTTGCCAGTAACGATTACTGCATCACTACCCGACTCAATTGCTTCATGAGCGGCATCTGCCATGGTAATTTCAGTCATAGGATATGTATGCTTAACATTAATATCAGAGAAAATCATGCTTTTAGCAGGATATGAGTTTTTCATCCTCATTAGTTTAGGAGCACTGGCAAAACTGATGCCGTGAGTTCCAATTCGATTTTCTACAAAAGATTCAACTCTGATAAAATCAGCTTTAGAAGCATATGCCATCGACCATTCATGTTCAATACAATTAAATTGTATATTCAATCCAAATGGTATTTCAGTCATTTGTCTGATTTTATTTGTTATTGACAACATCACTGAATAAGCTTCTAGAGATATTGTATTATCATAAGGTACATCTCCAAAATTTTCAATAATAAAGGCATCTACACCGCCTTGAATCAATGCTTCAGCATCAGCTATGGCCCGTGCTTCGATTTTATCTAAATCGCCATCAAATAATGGACTTGAGGGTAAAGGCAGCAAGTGAACCATCCCAATTATGGGCTTTCTATTAAATAAATCAATAAATTTCAATTATAACACCTCCAGTAATTCATTAATGAAAATCATCCCTGATTTTGCCTCTTCAATCATATCGTGTAAATTTAATCCACTGATATGAGAGTGAACCTTACGTTTAATTAATAAATCAATTAATAAATTAAAATTAAAACCAGCAATTAGATAAACATCATCATTCAATAGAGAAATTGAATGATTTATTGGTGTTCCACCAGCAAGATCACCAAGAATGACAATTCCTGAGCCATCATTCAGTTCTTGAATTTTATTTTTAAGCAGTTCATCAAATTGTTCCAAACTTATATTCTCGTTATATACAATTGCATCAAATGCATCAATTGAATTACTGAAAAACATTTCAGCTGAATTTTTAATTCCAACTGAGAAATTACCATGACTTATCAATAAAACACCAATCATACATATCTCCCGTGAACAATCACATGTTCAAATTTTGTAAAACACGATAGAGGCTGCCACTCAAAAGCCGCATATTCATAATCAAAATGAATGCGAATTATAAAGTGTGTGGCTTCATTATCAAATAAGGCAGTCAGTAAGAGAGTGCCTTCATCTTCCCAAATATAATGCGCAAAGCATACTGGTTCATTGTAGTTCAATAATTCATTTTTAGGCTTAGCCAGAGAATCATAATAAGGAGGAAACAAATCTACAATATTAGATTTACCTTTCCTCAAACAATTATGCTGATAAATACAATTATATGTTTTATTCTTTCTCTCAACTTCAAACAAAAGCAAATCACCTTCAAATGTAATTTTAAATCTAGAGACATCATAAATATCATCAGCACTGACATTCACTTCTTTATTATCGATGATATCTTTCATATAGGAAGTGAAATCATAATTATTAATTGTTACTTTACGAGTACTGAGATAATTATCAAGTTCGCATTGACTACCTTCAATATTTCCATTTTGTAATGCTGGTAAAATAGTTTTATTAAATATATCTAGAACCGGCTGAGAGCTTGAGCCCCTCGCGTTAATGGCCATTACAAAATTATATTCTGGCATCATAAGGCACATTTGCCCCCATAACCCCGACATTCTAACACCGCCGTTTACACAATGCCAGCATTGAAAACCATAACCCTGACGGCTCTCATGCTTGCTTGGTGCAAACGCAGCAGCATTTTCAATTTGTTTGGCTAATTGCATCCGACACCATTCCTTAGACAATATCCTGTGTCCCGCATAAACGCCATGATTCATCAGCATATATCCAGTTTGAGCTAAACCGATGGTAGGAATAAATAAACCTAAGCCACCAATCGTTACTCCCTCTTTATTATCAAAAAAATATGCATTCTCGATACCAAGGGGAATAAATAATTCTCGCTGAAGTCCTGCGGCAACACTTTCACCTTTAACTTTTGTATAGATAGCTGACAATAAATACGAAGCCAATGAATCATAATGAAACATACTTCCAGGTGTATAAGTAACAGGATTATTCAACAAAGCACTTACCCAACTGCGATCAGCATCTAATATAGGTGTAGTTATTTGTCCCATCGACATTGTTAAAACGTTTTTGATTGTCATTTCTCTAACTTGTGGATTATGTATATCTATTTTGACTTCCGGGAAAAAATTAATTACTTTATCCTCTAAACGAATCAAACCTTTATCATATAATAATCCAATAGCAATACCTATAAAAGTTTTAGTTACTGAATTAACTGCATGAGGTTTAGCGGTAGAATAAGGTTCCCACTTAGCGTCTAAAATAATTTTGCCATTTTTAATCATTACAATACCATGTGGTTCAATTATCTTTTCAATATTTTTTATAAATTTTAATACACTATCCGGAGATAAATTCTCTTCTAAACAATTACTTTTTTCTAAATTATTCATAGATCCTACCAGACATCCTTTCAGCATCAAATTATCTTATTAAGACATCTTTTACGCAAAGATTCCTAATAAATAACCAATTGCCCCTACTACCATGGTTACTACCATTAATACAATAGGATTAGCCTTCTTCTTGGTAATTAAATAATACAAGAATAATGTATATGTCATTGGCAGCAAATGCGGAATCATACTATCTAAAGTATTTTGCAGATTCACTACTGATTCTCCGGCATTATATTCTATACCTAGATTTATTGTAACAAATACAGCTGAAAATCCACCCATGATAATGCAACCTAAGACAGAAGCATAATCTCTTATTTTGTCAATAAGACCTGCTTCTTCAATGTTTGCAACAAGTTCAACGCCTTTCTCATATCCCTTAAAGATACCGAACCAATTAATTAATTGACCAATACCACCCATGATAAAGAAGAACAGAATTGATCCTAGCGGGCTAGTATATCCGCTTGCTGCTACCAAACTAACCGCAATCCCTGCAAAGATTGGACGTAATGTACCATGATATAGCGTATCACCAATACCAGCTAAAGGCCCCATCATAGCTGCTTTAATTGCACCGATTGACTCAACGGGAATGTCGCCTTCATTAGCATAACGTTCTTCCATAGCTGCAGTTATGCCAATAACTGTCTTTGCACATTGAGCCTCAGTCAGAAATATTTCCTGATGCCGCAAATAAGCAGCTTTGCGATCTTCCTCATTACTATATAGTTTCTCGATAATTGGTATTAACGATAATGTAAAACCCATTGATTCAAACTTTTCGTTATTACATCCAACCGTGAACCATTGACTTGACCAAAACAGCTTCCATAAATCACTTTTTTCTAATTTAGCCATGATTATTCCTCCTACTTATTACTGGCAGTCTTTTCCCTATACATGTAGATGATTCCTACAACAACAACCGCCAGCATTGTAATACCTAAGTTACCTACACCAAGATAAGCAGAAAATATGAAGCCCAAAAAGAAGAATGGCCAAGCTCTATAAAAGTTAATAGATTTTAATAATAAAGCAAGTCCGACAGCACCAATCATGCGCCCTCCGCAGTTAATTGCTGCCAGTACTTCTGGAGGTATCATTTCTAATACTGTTACACAGACATCTGCTCCAAAATATACTGCAATGAATGTTGGTATAACGAATAATACTAAATGATAAAGACCTACAGGAATGATAATACCCCAAAATTTCATTCCTTTTATGTTTGCTTTGCCAGCCGCCTTTTCAAAATGCTGCATCGCAAAGGTATTCATAAACGTATTCCTAAATGTAAGTAATGCACTGCCCAATATTGCAATTGGCAGCGCTGTAGCGATAGCTACCGTTGCATCCCCTGTTGTAACTGCTAAAGCAGTAGCAATACCAGCCGATAATATTTCATTCGGCGGTACAGCTGAGCCAACCCATACAGTGGCTAAAAACATTAATTCTACGGTTGCACCTACTTCAAGTCCAATCTGCAGATTCCCTAGGCAGATGCCCATCAAAGGACCTAAAACAATTGGACGATATGTCCAGACATGAATCCATTCATAATCCAGCCACACGATGAACATTACCAATGAAGCGATAAGTGCCTGAGTTAATAATGACATAATGACCCCTTTCCTTTCTTTAGTATTTCTTATTTATCAGGTCAATAGCATCAATTGAACGTTCATCTGGTACCAATTTTATATATATATAAACGCCTTTTTCGGCTATTGCCTTCAAACAATCAACATCATTCTGTTCAACATGAATATTTTTTAAAAGCATTTTTCTGCCAGTTTGTGACTTGGTCATACTAATATTACCTAAGTTGATATCAGAAAGGACTAAACCCAGATTCAACAATCTAAGCATATTCTCTGGATTACGTACAATCAGAAAGATTGGTTCATTTTCATATTCTTTTATATAATTAATCGTTTTCTCTAAAGAGAGAATTACTAATTTAATAGTCTTGGGAGCTGCCAACCTTAACATTAGCTGAGATGTTTTATCAGTTGACGCAAAATCATCTGCAATTAAAAGGTGTTTTGCCTTAGAATATTCAATCCATGCATGCACAATCTGTCCGTGAATTAAACGATCATCAATTCTTGCTAATGTTACTGACATATTTTTCCCTCCTATTCAGTAATTATTTCAACTCCTTTGCCTTGAATAACGGCTCTTAAATCGGCCGGTATATCATCAGCAATTAGTTTATCAATATCTTCAAAATCAGCTACCTGCAATAAAACACTGTTATTCATTTTACTGTGATCAGCCATCAGAATAACTTCATTAGCTGCCTTTAACATAGCCTTTTTTATTTCCACCTCGCGCTTATCACGATTAGAAATACCAAATTCAGCATCTATGGCATCACAGCTAAGAAACAATTTTTCTACATGTAAATGCTTATAAAAGTTAACTGCTTCATAACTGGTTAATGTATAAACATCCGGAATAAGTGTTCCTCCAGAAACTGTTAGATCGATGTTTCTTTTCTTTGATAATTCAATAGCTATCTGCAAATCATTTGTAAAAGCTGTTAAATTATCAGCGGTTATGCATTTTGCTAATTCGAGGGTTGTTGACCCAGAATCTATAATAAGAATATCGCCTTCTGAAATATAACGATTTGCTATCTCTGCTATCTTAGCTTTTTCACGCTTAAACTTTTGAAATTTAACATTAGATGGAATAACATCGTTTATTTTATAAGAATTAATCATAACTCCACCATGGGTTTTAACTAATAAATCTTTTTCCTGCAGAATTTTAAGATCAGCTCTAATAGTGACAACCGATGTATTCAACAGCTCACTCAATTCTTTTGTAGATGCCTTTTTATTTTTAGTGACATAATCTACAATAAATTTTAATCTTTCTTCTTGAAACATTTGCTTTCCTCACCTATGACATCCTTTTATTTTTGCTTTCTTTTTCTTTCTTTTATATACAAATATTAACAAAATAATAGGCCTTTGTCAACACATTTACTTTCTTTTTATTATTTTTCCTTTTTTTTCTTATTTTATTTACCTGCATCTATAAATTGTTTAATCACTAATGAAAGATTATCATCTTCCATAATACGCATTAACGTGCCGCCAACAAAAAATCCATCAGCACCAGCAGCTTTAATGAGTTGAACATCCTCCACAGTTTTTATACCAACACCTGCATAAATAGACTGCTTTACCCCCACTTTTTTTAAATAAGAGATTATCTTTTCCGGTGTATCATAACCTTCAATAACTTTTTGATCTTTAATAGGAAAAGCTTGCACATAAACAAAACCATCATTACTTAAGCAATTTTTAATTTCAGCTTCAGTAAAATCGTAATGAACTGGAGATGAAAATTTAATCCCCTTGTCTACCAGTAAAGCCTTTAACTCTCTATTTGTATCAATATCAGGGCAAATAATACAAGCAATTTTGTTTTTGTTATAAAAATCACATAACTTTACCAAACCAATTTGATTGATGATATCCACAAACATTAACAAATTTAATTCAAGACTAGGATACCTATCCCTTACAGATTGAATACCTGTCATATATTTTTCATAATCATTACAATTCGACAATGCTTTCCTCATGTATTCAGTTATCATCTCACTTTCATCAACAGGATCATATGCAGGAAAACTAATTTCTAAGGCTTTACAGCCAGCTGTAACATAAGTTTCTATAATTTCAATACTTTTTTCAATATTTGGGAAACCAAATGGTATATACCCAATAAATTTCATACATCTCATCCTTTCTTATGTTTTCTTTTACTTTCTTTTATTATAACTTTATGCATTTATTAAGTCAATGAACGTTTTTATTTGGTTTTATATTAACCAAAATTGTGCACAAAAAAATTATGACATTATATAAAACAAAATCTCTCATAAAGTCATAATTGTTTTTTAGGTTTCATTAATATTACATTTAATTAAAAGAACATTTAATCAATCACTTCAATATCATACGGATAGTGATTCAGTACTTCACAGCCATCCTCAGTTACCAGAACCAAATCCTCAATGCGCACGCCGCCCACACCAGGCAGATATATTCCCGGTTCAATTGAGAAACACATGCCCGCTTTAACGATTCGCTCATTGCTGCCGCTCACATCATATGGTTCATGCACACTCATGCCAATCCCATGACCAAGGCGATGGATAAAACATTCACCATAACCGCCATCGCGAATTACACGGCGAGCTGCTTCATCAATGTCACAGAATCTGACACCCGGTTTCACTGCTTGCTTCGCAGCCATGTTTGCCTTTAATACCAGGTCATAAACTTCCTTCATCGTATTTTCTTTAATGAAGAAGGTTCTTGTCATATCTGAACAGTATCCCTGATACTTACAGCCCATATCAATGACGATGCTATCTCCTGCCTGCAATACCTTATTCCCCGGCATACAATGCGGATCAGCACAATTTTCCTTAAATGCGACAATCGTCTCAAAACTCTCATCACCACCGCTGATAGCGACAAACAAATCATGAATTTGAGCGGCAACCTCTGCCTCACTCACACCTGCCTTCAATAGTTTTCTGACTTCATGCATCACCTGATCATTCAGCTGTGAAGCCTTACGCATCTTTTCCTGCTCATCAGCATTTTTTATTGCCCGAAGATCTGAGATTATATCTGTTTCATCACTGATTTCAAGCTCTGGGTACAGCTTCATCAAACGAATTAGAAACGCACTCGGCCACTCACCATCTACACCGACATGACCCGGATCAAGCAAATCAGCAACTACCTTAACACCGTCATCACAGTCATTATAATTTACCAGTTCAACACCATTGATAGGATCGATCGGGAACAGCTCATTCAGTACTAAAACTGCTCGATCAGGCTTAACAACCAATACCAGCAGCCGCTCACCGCATTCAAAGCGGCGGTTTATTAAATAATCAATTTGTTTGGGTGAAGCAACAATCAGTTGATTTAAACCTTGTTGACGCATTGCTTCCTGAAGCTTACTTAAGTTCATAGATATTTCCTCCTGTATTGATCAATGATTTTACGATGTGCGGTCACAATTGAAAGATTGTCTAATTGGTCCAAACTGACATATTCCCAGCCGGGCTTTAATTCAATTTGTGAGGCATCCGCAAGATATACATCCATATGCCAAACCCGATGTGAAAAGACATGTTTTTTCTTCATCAGATGTTTGAGATGCTCCGTTTTTAACTCCGTAAACTGCGGCAGCCGCATAAAGCCTTCCATCAAACCATCCTGCCAATCACGGCACAGCAACAGCTGATTTTCTTTAGGCACGATTAAAGTGATCAAATCAATCTCCGAAGGTGCTTTTTTGGCTTTTTTAACTGGAAATTCAGCCTGTCTGCCAGTTGCAAACGCTTGGCATTTCGCTTTTAGCGGACATTGCTCACACTTCCATGCCAGCGGCGTACAGATTAATGCGCCAAGCTCCATCAAGCCCTGTGTAAAGTCTGAAGGATCACTGTCAGCCATTAGATCATACACAAGCTCATAAACCTTTTTATGTGTTTTCTGCGAACTGATATCATCCGCCATCAGCAGCAATCTTGAGATTACTCTCAATACATTGCCATCGACAGCCGGCGCCTGCATTTTAAAAGCAATTGAAGCGATCGCACCCGCTGTGTAATTGCCAATTCCCGGTATAGCTCGAAGCTGCTCAAGATTTGCAGGCAGCTGACCTTGATAATCACGCACGACCATTTTTGCGCCTTCATGCAGTTTGCGGGCACGATTGTAATAACCAAGCCCTTCCCAGCTTTTTAATACCTTTTCAATTGGTGATGACGCTAATGCCTCAATCGTGGGATAGTCTTTCATCCAACGCTCATAATAGCCCAGCATCGTATCAATCCGCGTCTGCTGGGCCATAATTTCACTTACCCAAATCGCATATGGATCACCGCTTTCCCTGAAAATCAGCTTACGGTGATGCTGACGATACCAGCCTGTCAATTCATCTTTAATTTCCATAACTTCTCCATTCTTAAAAGAAAAGCAGATTTACTCTGCTTTTTGGGCAACGCCGCCTGCCAGTGCAACCTCCGCTACCTTAGCTGCTACCATATCTGCAACTCTAGGATCAAAAGCAGAAGGTATAACATAGTTTTCGTTTAATTCTTCATTGCTGATCAAAGAGGCAATGCCTCTGGCTGCCGCCATCTTCATTTCCTCCGTAATCTTAGTTGCCCGCACCGATAAAGCGCCCTTAAATAAACCGGGGAAAGCTAACACATTATTTACCTGATTAGGGAAATCACTGCGGCCTGTACCAACAACGCGGGCACCGCCGGCCAATGCCTCTTCAACTGTGATTTCAGGTTCAGGATTCGCCATCGCAAAAATGATCGGATCACGCTTCATGCCGGCAACCATTTCTTTATTCAGCAATTTCGGAGCGCTGACACCTACAAAAACATCCGCTTCCTTTAAAGCTTCCGCCATCGTCAGCCGTTTATTCCCTGAATTTGTGATTTCACACAGCTCCTGGGTTAAGAAATCATAGCTCTCTTTATCCGCTTTCAATACAATACCGTTAATATTAAAGCCGTAGATTTCCTTCACTCCGAAATCCTTCAGCATATGAATGATCGAAGAACCTGCCGCCCCCGTGCCGCTCACGACAACTGTAATATCTTCAGCCTTTTTATTCACGACCTTTAAAGCATTGATCAAAGCGGCAGTTACACAAATCGCCGTTCCATGCTGATCATCATGAAAAACCGGAATGTTTAACTCCTTTTTCAAAGTTCTCTCAATTTCAACACAGCGAGGGGCTGAAATATCCTCAAGATTAAAACCGCCAAATGCCGGTGCCAATGCCTTACAGATAGCAATGATCTCTTTAGGATCTTTTGTATCGAGACAGATTGGTACCGCGTTAACATCCGCAAACCGCTTAAATAGTACACATTTGCCTTCCATTACCGGTAAAGCCGCTTCCGGTCCGATATCACCCAAGCCCAATACCGCCGTACCGTCCGTAATAACCGCTACCGTTTTACCCTTGCCGGTATATTTATAAACATTCTTTAGATCCTGATGAATCTCACGGCATGGCTGGGCAACACCCGGCGTATAGGCCAAAGTCAGATCTTCCGCATTATTGACTTCACAGACAACCTTAGTCTCAATCTTTCCCTGCCACTGCGCATGTTTCTTTAATGCTTCTTCATATACATTACTCATAATAGGTTCTCCTTCTTATCAAAATTTAACCATTTATCCATAACCAACGCCTCAGCCTCACAAAGTGTCAGCGCACTTTGATCACAACTGACATTAAAGCTGTTTGCCGGCGTATACTTAACCATTTTTTTATGCAGCTTATTTTCATCCAGAACGAAAACAATGAACTGAACGAAGGAAGATATACCTAAAAGTACCGCATAAATCAATAAACGCTCCTGAAATATTGTCAGCGAAAACAGCGCTGAATCATTCAGAATCAGCATCCCGATCAGCATTGCCGCAAAATATGTCGGATATAGCAGCACTAACAAAAGCAAAGAAAAGCCATAAAACTTCTTTTCATTATTGGCATAACTGATTAAAGGAATCAACGCAAGACAATATGTATAAGGCACAAGTATCGCAATGATCAATGTAAAATACGACGCTTTGCCAGCCACAAAGCCCCACGTATACAACACTGCCGCAAGCAGCCATATGCCAAGCAGCACGCCCCATTTAAGAGCCGGCAGCTGCTCACGCTTCTTTTGTATCTTAGCAGCCTTTTTCAGCTCTAAAGAACGCAGTTCATTTTCCTTCGCATTTATTTCAGCCGTTTGCTGCTGCTTAAGCATGGCAATCTTCGCAAGCTGTTCATCATAAAGGGCTTTATTTTTCATCAGATAACGATTTAAAATGAAACTCAGCCATGCCGCTTCCGGTTGATTTTTAGTCTGCTTCAATACGGCCTGCATCATCTTTTGATAAGGCTCTTCAAAAGGCGCAAAACTAATCTCAAATCCATCGCTGACACATAACATCCGCCCGAAATAAGCATAAATAAACGCTTTATCCCGCTTATCGACAGAACTGAAAAGCGGCTCTGCCTTCTTCAGATTGCCATCAAAGTAATAAGCATATCCCTCGCGCAGCGGATGCTTTTCATCCAGTGCCAGCCGCGTGAAAAATTCATCATCAAACATTCTGCTTACAATATCATCGGCAGTTAACTCATAATGACAATGAGTACAGCCTCCCGCTTCATCAAGCTGAATCAGCGCATGGCATTTTGGGCATTGAATCTCTTTCATAAAACGCCTCATTTCCAATTTCTTCGAGGTTATTATAACATAGTTAAAAGCTTTTATCCTCTTATAATTTATGATAAAATACAAATATCTGAGGTGAACAAATGAAAACAAAAATTGCTGTGGCAGTACGCTGCATGAAAGACAAAGATTATACCTATCATTATGCGAATACTGATTATTTATACATGTTGGAGAAGATCGAAGCCCTGGGCGTTCCCATCTTTCCGTTAATGGAGGCCAATCAAGCCGCTTTAACATGCGACGGCTTATTGCTGCCTGGCGGCGCTGATTTAAACCCCGCGCTCTATCATCAGCTGCCCGATCCCTCGGTGACGGATTATTTTGATGAAATTGACGCACTTGACTTAAACCTTATTCAAGCGTTTATGCAGCAGCACAAACCAATATTAGGAATCTGCCGGGGCCTGCAAGTATTAAATGTAGCTTTTGGCGGTACGCTGATTCAAGACATCCCCAACCACAGCCAACATGCTGACCGTCATGTTTTAACTCATGAAGTTACGATCGTTAAGGACAGTCAGTTAGCCTCAATCTTTGGTGAAAGCACAAAAGTCAATTCTCTGCATCATCAAGTGATCGATCAATTGGGTGATGGCTTAAAAGCCGCCGCTTTCAGCAGCGAGGGCTACATTGAAGCTATTGAAGCCGATAACATTCTGGCCGTTCAATGGCATCCTGAAGCATTGACGCATGAGCCTGATCAGCTGAATCTGTTTAAGAGTTTTATTAAGCAATGCCAAAAATAATATCTGAATATAAAAATGCGCACATCTTGATCTGCGCATTTTTTCTTTTCCCTTAAATTGTATGCTTAACGCGGTCGTGTTCCTCCGCCGCTTTGGCATCATTAAACCGATCCAGCGTACCTACCAAATAACCAGTAATGCGGCGAATCTTTTCAAAAGGCACTGGCGCAATCTTATATTCGACTCCGACATCCTCACCGTCAAATTCAAGATTCATCGATTCAATGACATGACCGGGATTCTTCTTTCTTGCCCATTCGATGTAATTGCGGCAATCCTGATCACTCATTTCCTCATTGGCGCTAATCTGCACACCATTAATTAATTTATTAAATACCATATCGCACTTCTCCTTTTTCCTTATCTTAAGTATAAGCCATCTAAACGCCGCCTGCATTCACAATGCCCATTTTTATTCTTCACTTTCCTCGGCAAACGCCATCGCATTCTCGATCATCTGCGCTGAAGCTGATTCATCCAGCGAGGTGACTGAACTGAGCCGCTTTTGGATTTGACGCGTGCGTACACCCACCAATTTATCAAGCTCCTTCTGTGCCAGATCAAGCTTGCTTTGGGTATTTGAAAGAACATCACCGAATTTTTCAAATTCTGTCTTAACGGCTCCCAGCACATCCCAAACCTCACTGGAACGCTTTTGAATAGCCAGTGTTTTAAAGCCCATCTGTAATGAATTCAATAAAGCCGCCATCGTTGTAGGTCCGGCGATGTTGATCTTATAGTCATGCTGCAGCACTTCGATCAAACCACGGCGAACGACCTCCGCATACAAGCCCTCAAAAGGCAGGAACATAATCGCAAAATCCGTTGTATTAGGGGCATCAATATACTTATCACGGATATCCTTGGCATTCTGCTTAATCGCTGTATCCAACAGCTTACCTGCCGCGTTAATCTGTTCCTTATCACCGGTATCATAGGCATCCAACAGCTTTACATAAGGTTCGCTTGGAAACTTTGAATCAATGGGCAGATACACAAAACGATCATTATCAGCAGGCATTTTAATCGCAAACTCAACAACATTCTTACTGCCCTTTTTGGTCGCAACATTTTCTTCAAATTGTTCAGGTGCCAAAATCTCTTTCAGGATTGCCCCCAACTGAATCTCACCTAAAATACCACGGGTTTTCACATTGCCAAGTACTTTTTTCAAATCACCGACACCGGCTGCCAACGTCTGCATCTCACCAAGTCCCTTATAAACCTGTTCCAAACGCTCAGACACAAGCTGAAATGATTTAGAAATACGCTTTTCAAGCGTATCCTGTAATTTTTCATCGACCGTAACCCGCATTTCTTCCAAACGCTTGCCGTTATCTGCCTGCATTTCCGTAATTTTCTGTTCCAGTGTTGTACGCATCTGTTCCATCTTTTCCTCATTTTGACGGGTCAGCACATTCACCTTTTCCTCAAGCTGACTGCTTGTTTCAAACAGCTGGCGGCGCACCAGCTCATTGTTGGCAGTATTTAATTCATTAACCTTCAGCATCCGCTCATCCATCTGTTTAATCAGCGTATTGATATTGGCCGCTAAAACATCCTGACGTGAACTCATCGATTGATTCAGTTCCTGAAGCCGCATATTCTGAAGCTCCATAAAAGTTTTCTGCGAATCAGACAAAACCGTTGACAGACTGCTTACCTGATTCTGCGTTGATGCGCTCAGCTCCTGCTTCATCAGCTTCAGCTCCGCCATCATCGCCGCATTTTTTTTATTATCACCAAGATGCAGCACAAACAGCAAGACAGCCAGCACCGCAATCCCAATCAAACATATATATAGCAATAATTCCATAGAATCCCTCCAGTGTCTCTATTTTAACATACTTGCCGTTTTATACGATCAAAGAAAGCATTTTAATTCATATCCTACCATGCATAATGGGTGTTTAGTAAAACAAAAAGGAGCCGTTACAGCTCCCATAACAATTCAATTCTTTGACTTCAGAGTTTCTGTGATCCGCCTTACATCCTTTGGATCACTGATTTGCTGCATCTATTCTGCACTGCATTCTATAACTGCTTAAACTGTGCTACGCCGACCTTTTTCAGATAAAGCAGACAAACTACATCCAATAAAATAAAAAATAAATTTAAAATCAGCAGATAAACAGGCACCGGTGTATTGCCAATCACTTGAATCGATATAAAGGCAATGATGCCGGATAGAATCATACCGCCAAAGATACTGATCATGCACGCCATACTCTGCTTCACGACCGTTGTCTCACTCACCCAATCAAACCGCGGAAAATTAAGGTTCACAATCAAACCAAAACCAGCTGTAAAGAATGCCGTAACTGCACATAACAGAAGCAGCAATAAAAGCTCTGCGATATTTAATGAAAACAACAGTGCCAAAAGCAGAACCGAAAGCATTGCCGCCGGGATCAGAATCATCAGATTCAGCGCAATCTTAGCCGCAAAAATTTCCTCAGTGCGGACCGGCAATGACTTGATGATCCATAAATGCCGGCCCTCAAGAGATATTGATGAATTCGTTGTGCAGCTCATGACAATTAAGAAAATCATTCCCAGTGCCAATATCACACTGATCTGCGAAGTCAGTTCCGGCGGCAGTTCATTCATGATTGCCATCAAGCTCTGTTTACTGAATAAGGCAAAAACAGAGGCACCCAGCATGATAACTGGTCCAAAAGCCGTATTCATCACATAGATACCGCAGGCGAAATAACGGCGAGCCTCCTTCATAAGCAGTGCTTTAAAACTTGAACTTTGTTTAATCTTAGCTAGTTTATAATTTTTCTCACGATAGCTGCCTCTCAAGCGGCTGTTAATGGTCGTAAAATGCCTGGCAAAGAAAACCACAAAAAATACAAAAGGCAGGACATTGCATAATAAGCCAAGCAGATAACTCATCAGGCTTCCCTCAATCATGCCTTTCACCATTAAGCCAAAGAATGGCAGATAAAGCTGCATGTTGCGGATGACTTCTTGTACATCAACAGCGCTGCCAACCAGTGTCTGAATCATAAAAGAACCGAAAAAGACCAACACGATAAAGATCATCATTAAAAGATTGCTGACTAAATTCTTATATTTAAAATGACTGGAGACATAACCGATCACTAGCGAAAACAACGCTGATAAAACCACCGCCGGCATCGGCAGCACTAAAAACATACCCAGCCCGCCCAGATAGTAAAGCAATGACTGACCTGTAAATAAACCATAAAGCAGAATTGCCGGCATCAGCAGAAACAAGGCATAGAAATACTGCAGAGATAAAAACGACAGCAGCTTACTGGCAACCAGCGCCGTTTTAGAAATCGGCATTGAACGCAGCAGATCATAGTCCTTGCTGCCAAAGAGATGATTGCCGCTGTTATATGCCGCAAAAACCAAAAGCAATACAAAAGCTGCCAAAGCCATCGTATAAAGTGCCAGCTGTCTCTCTTCTCCCTGAAGCGCATTCAGCAGCGTTATTGAATAAAAGCTGGACACCGCCAATAAAGTAACCACCATAAAGGCTAAAAAGCCCATTCCTGCTGCTTGTTTTCCCTTGCTTCTTGTATGCCTGATACTGCTGAATAATAAATTCCTCGTCTGCAGCTTTACAAGATTTATAAAATTACTCATGATCCGTCAGCTCCAGGAATACTTCCTCAAGACTTTGATCACCCATAACCTGATCAATACTTCCCTCAGTAATAATAGACCCATTCTTAATAATTGCGACATGATCACAAAGCTTCTCCACCACCTCTAAAACATGAGTTGAGAAAAATATTGATCCTCCCTGATCACACAGCTCACGCATCAGCTGTTTTAAGATGTGCGCAGCCTTAGGGTCCAGGCCAACAAACGGTTCATCAAGAATCAGCAGCTTCGGCTGATGAATCAATGCGGAAATGATCATCAGCTTCTGCTTCATACCATGTGAATAAGAAGCAATCACATCACCCAGATTGGCCGTTAATTCAAATGCATCCGCATACTGCCGAATCAAAGTTTCCCGCAGCCTTGCATCCACCTTATAAATATCACCGATAAAATTAAGATAACGAATCCCGGTCAAGGATTCATAAATATCCGGATTATCAGGAATATAGGCCATGATCCGCTTGCATGCCATTTCATCATTCTTAATCGATTTGCCGTCGATTAAGATATCACCGGCTTCAAACTCAAGAATGCCCACAATACTTTTAATCGTTGTGGTCTTGCCGGCGCCATTATGACCAATAAAACCAAATATCTCACCATTTTCAACGGTCAGATTCAAATTATCAACAACCTTCTTATCACCATAACTCTTAGAAAAATTTTTAATTTCAAGCATTTTCATATCCTCTTGTCTTTCTGAAATAAATATATGAATAAATCATCGGCGCTAAAGTCATACCGATCAGATCAACCAATAAAGCAATTGTTCGCAGCTCTTTGGGCAGCACAATGAATAATATGGCAAGAAAACCGCCAAGAAACCATAGTTTGCCGCCAAAACGATGCGTCATCGTCCAGTTTTCTTCATTGCTGATGGTCCACGGTGTTTTAATTCCCATAAAATAATTGTGTTTGATTTTAGGGAAGATATTGCCCAAAAACATAAATAATAAGCCAAACAGTACCTGAAATAAAAGATCCGGTTTTATAAAATCGATCGAAGCGGCAGCCATTATCATAATCAGTTCAGTGCCAATCATAAACAATGACAGGGCAATGAATGAATGATCATATCTTTTTTGAAATCTCGCATAGTTCTTGCCCAAAGGATCGATGTGCGGCAATAGCTGAAACAGCAAGCCCAAGCCGATCAGCAAAAGCGGCATCAGCAGAAACGCTAGTTTTGGCCCATAGCCATCAATTTCCCATTGAAAATTAAAATGCATTGGTATCTGTTCAGGCAAAAATGGCAGCAGACAAAGGATTGCAGCTAAATTAATGAATGGCAGCAGCATTAGGCGCCAGTTAAATTTAATCTTCATCTTATCACCTCGTTTCGCTCAAACCGGCCAGCCAGCCGAGTATTTCCTCAACAACACTTAAGTTAATCTCATAATAAATATATTTCCCAATCTTTTCATCATCAATCAAACCGGCACTTTTTAAGATAGCTAGATGATGCGAAATCGTCGCGTTGCTCACATTAAAATGAGAAGCAATGTCACCGGCACTCATTTTATGCTGCTTCAGCATTTCCAAGATCTCGCGGCGGGTAGGATCGGATAATGCTTTGAATGTCTCCTGAAAACTCAAGCCTCTCACCTCCATGTCATCTTCAGTATAGAGAAGAGCTGACTCACTGTCAATAACATTTAGACATTTATCTAAATGAATGACTAAACTGTCATCAATCAGAAAAAAACAGGCCCTTTCGGAAACCTGTCATTATTGTTAATCATCCATAACAGCAAAGAATGCATCAGAAATTCCTTGAATCAATTCATTCGCTGTCATTGCATAAAACGCCGTGTGCTGACTTTGCAGATCAGCGGCAAGTCCATGCAGATAGACACCTAAAGAAGCGGCATCAAATGCCTGTTTCTGCTGGGCCATCAGCGCGGTAATCATGCCGCAGAGTACATCACCGCTGCCGCCCTTTGCCAACCCCTCATTTCCCGTCGTATTAATTCTCAGCCGGCCCTTCTCTAAAATCAAGGTGCGCATGCCCTTTAATACCAAAGTCACCGGATACTCGTTCACAAAATCAAAAGCATAGCGCAAAACATCACTTTGCAGAGCATTCTTATCGACAGCGCAAAGCCGCTGCATCTCGCCCATATGCGGTGTCAGAATCGTCGCGCTGCGGCGCTTCTTTAAAAGCGGCAGCCGGCGGCTTAACGCCCATAGACCATCAGCATCAATAATCAGCGGTTTATCAATCAGCAAGAGCCGTTCCAGAATACGCTCCGCATCCTCACTGCGGCCCGCTCCGCAGCCAAAGGCAATCACCTCCGCATTCTGTGCCGCTTTAAACAGTTCATCACAAAATTCATTATCAAAATGCCCCTGCTTATCGGAAACAGCAAGGCTCATGGCCTGCGGCAGTGAGGAAGTCAGCGCATTCATAATACAGGCCGGCGCCGCATAAGTCGTCAAGCCGCAGCCGCTGTAAAGACACGCCTTTACACACATCTGCAGAGCTCCGCTCATCCCTTTTGAACCGCCGATTAAAAGCGCCGTCCCGCATGTATACTTATTCGCATTACGCGCTCTTGGCGGCAAGAGTCTGTGTGCAAGCTCTTTATCTAATAAATCAAAGCCGCTTTTCAACCTTTCAATTACCACATTCGGCACGCCGATATCCGCAATAACGATATCCCCGCAGTATAAACTGCCCGGCTCTAAATAAAGACCCAGCTTAGGATTTTGAAAAGTAACCGTCACTTGTGCCTTAACCGCCGTGCCTAAAATCTGCCCCGTATCGGCATGAATACCGCTGGGAATATCACAGCTGATCACCGGCTTGCCGCTGGCATTCACACTTTCAATCACATCATAAAATAAACCGTCAATACCGCGGTTCAACCCCGTGCCGAACAAGCAGTCCACCAACAGCTCAGATTCATGAAGCAAGAGCCGCAGATCCTCTAAACCCGGCTGGATAAAAGAGCGGATATTCAAGGCGCGCATGATCTGATAATAAACTTGACCATCCGACGGCATCTGATTCCCCTCGCCGAGCATGACAACACTGACACTAACATCCGTAAAACGCTGAAGCTGCGTCGCTAATGCCAGACCATCACTGCCATTATTGCCCAAACCACATAAAATACAAACACGCTTTGCCTGCCAGCGCAAAACTTCCTTCATCAGCGCATCAGCTGCGCGATCCATTAAAAGCAGCGTCGGAATCTGATATTCCTCTAAAGCGATCGCATCAGCTTCCCGCATTCTTTTGCCATCCATTACTTGCATCATTCATCCTCCTTTTAACTATATGACATAAACCCATGCCGCAAAAAGCACCGATACTATCAAGCATCACATCACTCAGCTTTGATAAACGATTGGGTGTAAATGCCTGTATCCATTCATCAATACACGCACAGCCGGCACATAACAATAAAGTATAAATCAGCGGATGCTTTATGCGATAAGTACATACAAACTGATAGAAGCAAATACCAAGCAAAGCATATTCGCCAAAATGAGCAGCTTTGCGGATGAAGGAATGAAAGCTGTCAAAATCGAAAGGCAAATTAGGAATCAGCTTATAAATTACACTCAGAATTCCCTGCGATGCCTCAGAAGAAATTGTTCCTGAAATGCTGCCCGGCAGCATTGAATTGCCCCATATTAAAATAAGCACGGCGACGGTCACAATTCCCCAACAGTATCTTTTACGCATAAAACACTTCCTTTACAATAATTATACACTATTTCTTGAAACTTAAATCAGTCTGTTTTATAATGTATGCGCATTATTACGTTGCATCTTTAAAAGAGTGACAGTAAGGAGACTATGATGAAAAATAAAATGCAAACACGCAGAATGGCCTTATTGGGTATTTTTATCGGATTTGAGCTAGTCCTTATGCTTACCCCGCTGGGTTATATTCCCATCGGACCGCTGAAAGCGACAACCCTTCATATCCCGGTAATCTTAATCGCCGTCGCCTGCGGATGGAAGGAAGGCGCTGTTTTAGGCGCTGTTTTTGGTTTAACCAGCGTGGTGATGAATACGCTCACACCAACACCGGTCAGCTTTGTATTTACTCCCTTTTATTCATTTGGCGAATTACACGGCAATTTCAATTCATTGCTTGTGGCGCTTGTACCAAGAATTTTAATTGGTGTCAGCTCAGGGTTAATCATGCTCGGCTTGAAAAAGCTGAAAGTCAATGAAACTATTGCAGTCGCTGCCGCAGCCATAATCGGTTCATTATGCAATACGATCTTAGTTCTGGCAGGCATTTATATCTTCTTCGGCCCGGCTTATGCAGCGGTGAAAGGCATTGCTTATGACGCGCTGATGGGAGTGATCTGGGGAACCATTACAACTAACGGGATCCTGGAAGCAATCTTGGCGCTGATTCTTGTATCCGCGATATATAAAGCGATCAAACCGCTTTTGAAAGGAGTACCTCATGCGTAAATGTGTAGTTGTCGGCATCAGCGGCTGTGTGGCAGCTTTTAAAGCCGTTCAGCTGGTCAGTGACTTAGTAAAGCTCGATCTTGATGTCGAGGTAATCATGACTAAAAATGCCTGTGAATTTATTCAGCCGCTGGCTTTTGAAGCACTGACCAATCATACTGTTATGGTGGATACTTTTGATCATCGTTTTGAAAAATCAACTCAGCATATCAGCATTGCGAAAAAAGCTGACTGCTTCATTATCGCCCCGGCTACCGCCAATGTAATTGCGAAAATTGTTCATGGTCAGGCAGACGATATGCTGACGACAACCTTTCTTGCCTGTCAGTGTCCGAAGCTGATTGCACCGGCAATGAATACCGCCATGTATCAAAATCCGATCACACAGGATAATTTGAAGCTGGCGAAGCATTATGGCATTCAGATTATTGAGCCGGTCAGCGGCCATCTGGCATGCGGTGATGCCGGCATGGGCAAGCTGGCAGATCTTGAGACATTGAAGGCAGCCATTGATCGATGTTTAAATAG
Organism: Clostridiales bacterium VE202-08; assembly: GCA_000508965.1. GTDB lineage: Bacteria > Bacillota_I > Bacilli_A > Erysipelotrichales > Erysipelotrichaceae > Dielma. Next base: position 454,548 of record BAHV02000010.1, on the reverse strand, counting down.
CAGTGATGAATTAGCTGGTAAAAAAGTGATCATCACCGCCGGTGCTACAATTGAAGCCATCGACCCTGTACGTTTTATCACGAATCATTCCTCAGGCAAGATGGGCTGTGCGCTGGCACGTCAGGCACAGCGCATGGGTGCTGATGTGACGCTGATTCACGCCTCGATGAGTGTTCAGCCGCCGCAATTCATCAAAACGATTCACACGCCGAACGCCGCCGACATGGCAGAAGCAATCAAGACACATTTTGATGAAGCGGATATTGTAATCAAAGCCGCGGCAGTGAGTGATTACCGCTGTGTACAGCCGGCACAGCAAAAAATAAAAAAGGCCAGTGACACACTGACACTGCAATTGGTAAAAAACGAAGACATTCTAGCTTGGTGCGGCGCTCATAAAACACATCAGCTGTTGATTGGCTTTGCCATGGAAACAGAAAATGTACTGGCTAACGCCAGAAAAAAACGCGCCTTAAAGAATTGTGACCTGCTCGCAGCCAATTCCATTTGTGAATCCGGCGCTGGTTTTCAAGGCGATACCAACCGCATTACCATTCTCTCTGAAACAGAGGAAAAAACCTATGATCTGATGAGCAAAGATGACTGCGCAGCGATTATATTAAAAACTGCGGCAGCCCATTTAAAGGAGAAATAAATCATGTTAATGACAGTAGACATCGGCAATACTAATATGACCATCGCTTTTTTTGATGAGGATACAATCAAGGCAACGTTCCGTCTGACAACCAAAACCATTCGTACCAGTGACGAATATGGCAGCAATCTGATTAATTTCATGCATGCCTTTGATATTCATGCCAACACGATTGAAGACGTAATCATTTCCTCAGTGGTCCCTAAGGTGATGCATGCCTTTACCAACAGTATCCGCAAGTATATTCATAAAGAACCGATCATCATTGGTCCCGGTTTAAAAACCGGCATTTCCGTTCGTACCGATGATCCCCGCTCAGTGGGAGCTGACCGCATTGTCGATCTGGCAGGCTGTATGGCAGCCTATGGGGGCAACGCGCTAGTCATCGATTTTGGCACCGCCACTACCTATGATTATGTAAGCAAAGATGGTATCTTTCAATATGGCATTACCGCTCCCGGCATTGAAATCAGCGCCAAAGCCCTATGGACACAGGCCGCCAAACTGCCGGAAATTGAAATTAAAAAGCCGGATACGATTCTTGCGAAAAATACAATCACATCAATGCAGGCAGGCTTAGTTTACGGCTACATCGGCCAATGCGAGTACATCATCACGCAGTTTAAGAAAGAGCTTGGCATCAGCGACATGAAAGTGATTGCGACTGGCGGTTTAGGCCGCATCATCTGCAGCAACACAGCAATGATCGATACTTATGATCCCGATTTAACATTTAAAGGTCTGAAAACTATCTACGACCGCAATCATTAAAACAAGGCAGAATTTTCCGCCTTGTTTTTTTAATTGATTTCTTCAAACATCTCTCTGCCTTGGAAACAAATCGGGCACTTATAATCTTCTGGCAGCTCATCCATCTCCGCCACATATCCGCAGATCATACATTTAAAACGGCGCGTCGCCGGTTTAGATGCCGGTTCAGCTTGCGGCTCAGAGGTTTTGATTTCTTCAAACATCTCTCGGCTCTGGAAACAAACCGGGCACTTATAATCCTGTGGCAGCTCATCCATCTCTGCCACATATCCGCAGATCATACATTTAAAACGGCGTGTCGCCGGTTTAGATGCCGGTTCAGCTTGTGGCAGTATATCTTCTATCTTAGGATGCACGCCATTCAATATCGCGCTGCGGTCTACATATTCAGTATGCAGGAACCTTTCAGCTTTTTCGCTTAAAGGCTCAGAATAGAATTCTTTATATACTGCCTGAATCTGCGGGTTTTCATGAGAAAAACGAATCGCGCTGGCCGCATCCTTTTGATACAGTGAATCAATACGTGCCTGACGGATCTCATCATTCATCGGTACGGCACTCTTAGGCTGACCGCCGCCGCCAATACAGCCGCCGCGGCATGTCATCACTTCTACAAAATCATAATTGACTGCCTTAGCTTTTATTTTTTCCATCAGCTGACGGGCATTCTCAGTTCCATGAACGACCGCTACCCTAACCGGTATACCGTTAATTTCAAGTTTGGCTTCACGAATACCATCCTTGCCGCGAACCGGTGTCAGCTTCACAAGATCCGCCTTGGGATTCTCATGAGTAAGCATCCAGTATGCTGTACGGATTGCTGCTTCCATAACCCCGCCGGTGTTGCCGAAGATAATGCCAGCTCCCGATGCTGGTCCCATAAACGAATCATATTCACTAGGTTTCAGCGCATTAAGATCGATACCCTCGGCCTTCAGCCAGCGGGCAAGCTCACGGGTAGTAATCACCGCATCCATATCACGCAGATTTATATCATCCAGTTCATCAGCAGCTGCGTTCATCTCCGGACGGCTGATTTCAAATTTTTTAGCAGTGCATGGAGTCAGCGCTACATTAAAAATACGATCTGCGGCAAGCTTCTGCTTCTGCGCGAAATAAGTTTTGATCGTTGGCCCCTGCATGCCAATCGGGCTTTTCGCGCTTGATAAATGATCGCGCATTTCCGGATAGAAGGTTTCCACAAACTTAATCCACGCCGGGCAGCAGCTCGTAAACTGCGGCAAAGTACCATGCGTGCTGATTCGCTTCACAAGTTCAGCCGCTTCTTCCATAATTGTCAGATCAGCTGAAAAATTCGTATCCAAAACATAATGAAAGCCCAAGCTGCGCAAAGCCGCAACCATTAAGCCCTCCACTAATGTCCCGGCCGGCATGCCAAACTCCTCGCCTAAGGCAACCCTCACTGAAGGCGATGTTGAAACAACGATCCGCATTGACGGATCTTGCATTGCCTGTTTGATCTTATATGTATCATCCACCTCACTTATCGAGTTAACCGGACAGACATTCGCACACTGACCGCAATGGATACATACCGCTGTATCATTAGTAGCCGCTAAATCATACATTCTGCCAACTGCAATTTCCTCTTCGCATACTTTACGGCATTGACCGCATTTAATACATAATTCTTCATTTCTCACAATGGCTGGATTATCCGTTTCAATCGGTATCCGAATTGCGGAAAATTCATGTTTACTTATCATAATTTGTACCCTTTCTTTACAATGTAATAATTATAGTTTTCCAATCCCTTCCAGGTCAACGTACTTGCCCTAAAAGATGCGCCAATCATAAATAACTATGCTATACTAAAAGCAGAAAGAGAGGACAGTATATGAAAAAATTATTCAGCTGTGCCGATGCGTATATCAAAACGATGACCATTACCGAAATGGGGCAGCTAAAATTATGTCTTGCTTCGATTGGCATTCTGATTGGTTTAAGTGTTAAGAAGGAGCAGCGCAAAACTGTCGCTGTCGGCGCCGCAGCCTTAATGGCTGCAACCTATTTGCCGCTGATGAGCCGCTTTGTGAAAGACATGTCTAAAATGTATAAAAATAATTAAGCTGCGGAAAGGACTTACAAAAACAAAGCTGAGGTTTTCAACTTCAGCTTTGTTTTTGTTGTAAAATTGATATTATCAATCAACAGCGTATTTCATATATTTGTACTTATTATTTTTTATACCTTGTATGCAGTAAGTGTGTTATCTTGTTAATTTTACTCCAATCCTCTCAAAATCAGTTTCTTAACCATTTTTCAACATCAAAAAAATCAGAATTCCTTTGCTTTAATTCAAAAGATTTCTGATCTTAAATCTATAGATTAAATATTATTGATAAATTCAAACTTCTCAAATGTCTGCATTTCAGCGATAACCAGCAAATGATCTTCAGCAGCAATCACATATTCCGCGGAAGGTGAAATACTCAATCGAGACTCATTGCTTTTGCGGATACCCAAAACATTGATGCCAAATTTACGGCGGGCATCTAGTTCAATCAGCGATTTTCCGACCCAGCTTCTAGGTGCGTTCATTTCAACAACTGAATAAGTATCATCGATATCAATCATATCCACAATATTTTGACTCAGCAGACTCTTGGCGACCCGCTCACCCATTTCCTTCTCCGGACGAATGACCTTATCCGCGCCGATTGCCTTCAGAATTTCCATATAGCGTTTATTTTTTGCTTTCGCAACAATATATGGCACCTTTAACTCATGAAGATTCATGATTGCCATGATGCTTTCTTCAAGATGCGACCCTACCGCTACGACAGCAACATCACAATCACCGATACCGGCGGCTCTCAGCGTTTCCAAATCTGTAATATCTCCCTGATTAGCGCTAGTACAGATATCCGCCATGCGGTCAACGCATTTAATATCCAAATCAACCGCGATAACCTCACAGTTATATTCACTTAATGTTTTAGCTACCGTTGAACCAAAGATACCTAACCCCAATACTGCAAATGTACGATTATTTAGCTTTTTCATTTAGATCTCCTAACCGACGATTACATGACCAGACGGATAACTCAGCGTCTTCTGGGCACTGCCTTTTCCTCTGATAATCGAAATGATCAGTGTGATAACACCGATACGACCAATATACATCAATAAAATAATAACCACTTTTCCCACAACCGTCAAGGTCGGCGTTACATTGGCACTAAGCCCGACGGTTGCCATTGCTGATACTGCTTCAAAGAACAAATGTAAGAAAGTTGCCTTTTCACTTAAGGTCAGTATAAACAAACCGATCACCAGCGAGAATAAATTGATAAATAAAATCATCGCGGAACGGATCACCACACCTTGTGTGATTGAACGCTTATACGCAACAACCTCATCACGGTTTTTCAACTGATTTAAAACCAGCAGCGCCAGCACCACAATTGTTGTCGTTTTAACACCGCCTGCCGTACCGCCCGGTGAACCGCCGATGAACATGCAAATAATCATCAGAAATTTAGTGCTTTGATGCAAAGACGCGATATCCAGAGATGCAAAGCCTGCCGTACGCAGTGTCACCGACTGAAACAGAGCCGCAAGCAGCTTGCCGGGTACTGATAAAGCACCTAATGTCGCCGGATTATTGTATTCCACGCAAAAGATGAGCACTGCCGGTACAACAATCAAAAACGAAGTCATAAGCAAGACAAGCTTAGTATGCAAAGATAAATATTTCCAAAATCGTGACGGCGTAAATTTGCCATTGCGCATATCTCTGAAACGATCACGCAAATCAAACCAAACAGCAAAACCCAGACCGCCTAAAACAATCAGCAGCATCACCACGGTATTCACTAATGGATCATCGACATACGGCATCAGCGAAGTAGCGCTCATCGTATCAAAACCCGCATTACAGAATGCCGAGATCGAGATAAAAATCGAGTTGAATATTCCTCTGACAATTCCATATTCAGGCGCATATTGCGGAATGAAGCGAATGGCCAGCAAAATGGCGCCGCAGCCTTCAAAGATTAACGTATACCGAAGAATACTGCGAATAAAATTGTGCATATCAGATAAAGAGTCCTGGTTCAGCATCTCTTTCATCATCAGTCTGTCATTCAATGACAGACGGCTTTTTAAATGAATAATAAAGATAGCGACAATTGTCATCAAGCCTAAACCGCCGATTTGAATCATCAGCAGGATGACAAGCTGTCCAAACATCGTAAACTGATCAGCTGTTACCTTAGTCACCAACCCGGTCACACACGTTGCACTGGTTGCAGTAAATAAGGCATCCAATGGATTCAGCCATGTCCAGCCGCGATTACTGATTGGCAATGTCAGCAAAAATGCGCCCATTAAGATAACCACCACAAAGCTTAAGGCTATTTTACGTGAAATTCGCATTTTTGATAACTTTTCTTGTATAAAGTTCATACACATCCCCTTCTAGGCATTACTCAATGCTACTACAAGTACCCTCTATTCTACACAATAAAAAAATTAAATCAATATAAATTTAGCTTTTCACAAAGTAAAAATCCGGTTATGAGCCGGATTTCCAATTTTAGTAATTTTCTGCGTCCAATGCGAAATAAGATTTTGGATGATTACATACCGGGCAAACTTCAGGTGCTTCACTGCCTACATGCAGATGACCGCAGTTCAGACATTCCCAAACAACTACACCATCTTTAGCGAATACTACGTTACCTTCAATATTAGCTAATAATTTGCGATATCTTTCTTCATGATGCTTTTCAATCTTCGCAACACCTTCCATCATTTCAGCAATTTCAGTAAACCCTTCTTCTCTTGCTTCTTTAGCGAAAGTAGCATACATATCAGTCCATTCATAGTTTTCACCGGCTGCTGCATCTTTTAGATTTTCAACTGTTGAAGGCATACCGTCATGAAGCAGTTTGAACCATAATTTCGCATGTTCTCTTTCATTGTTGGCTGTTTTCATGAATAAGTCGGAAATCTGAACATAACCGTCCTTTTTGGCTTTGCTGGCATAATAAGTGTACTTATTTGTAGCCTGAGATTCACCCGCAAATGCAGTCATTAAATTTTGTTCTGTTTTAGTTCCTTTTAAATTCATATTAACCTCTTTCCAGGAATATACTTTAACGTATTTCCTTATTTTACCCTTATTGTTATTATATCCCAATTTGTGTCTTCATTCAATGGATATAACTATAAAAATGTGGGTAAAACTAAGAATACCAATTTAGCTTTTAATTCAGATTTATGATTTTAAATTGATTTTTTTGTCATTTTTTTCTCATTTTATCAATAAAACATAAATTTTAATCAATTTTTTGTTTACTTTTTTGATATGATGCCGTATATTCTAACTATTGGAGGACAAGCAAACTTATGAATGATAAACATCCTTTTGATGATTTTGGAATTAATCTTTTCAGTGAGTCGGTCATGAAGGAAAGACTTCCATATCCGGTTTATACTAAATGGAAAACAGCGATCCGTAAGGAAGACGCTTTAGATCGTAATACAGCTGATGCCATTGCACATGCAATGAAGATTTGGGCAATGGAAAAAGGGGCTACCCATTATTCACATTGGTTCCAGCCAATGAGCGGCAATACCGCTGAGAAGCATGATGCTTTTGTAGAACCTGGTGACTATCAGGCAATTTCCCGTTTCAGCGGCAAATCACTGATCAAGGGTGAAGGCGATGCTTCCAGCTTTCCCAGCGGCGGTTTGCGTGCTACCTTTGAAGCCCGCGGCTATACGTATTGGGACTGTACATCACCGGCCTTTGTACGCGATAACATTCTTTGTATCCCCACTATTTTTGTTTCCTATAACGGTGAGACATTAGATAAAAAAGCCCCGCTTTTAAAATCTTTAGAAGCCTTAAATAAAGAAGCGACACGCATTGTCAACGCTTTTAAGGATAAAGATATCAAGCGTGTAACCGCCATGGTCGGTTTGGAACAAGAATATTTCTTAATTGATAAAAAGCTGTATCAGCAGCGCAGTGATCTAATCAATACCGGCCGTACATTATTTGGCAATGTGCCGCCGATTGGGCAGGATCTTGCTGAACATTATTTCGGATCGATTCCTAACCGTGTAAAAGCATTTATGAAAGAAGTCAACGTAGAATTATGGAAATTAGGCATCTATGCCAAAACAGAACATAATGAAGCGGCTCCCTGCCAGTTTGAAATTGCACCGTTGTTTGCCGATGCTAATATCGCAGTAGATCAGAATCAGCTGATCATGGATGTATTGAAAAAGGTAGCGGATCTGCATGATCTGGCTTGTATCTTTCATGAAAAGCCATTTAAAGGCGTTAACGGCAGCGGTAAGCACAACAACTGGTCATTGGTTACCGATGATGGTCAAAATCTATTAGAACCAGGTGATAAGCCACATGAAAATATTCGTTTTCTGCTTTTTGTCTGTGCGGTTATCAAAGCCGTTGACACATATCCTGAATTATTGAGAATGGCCAGTTCAGATATTAATAATGATTTGCGTTTGGGAGCTAATGAAGCACCGCCGGCAATCATCAGCATCTGTATGGGACAGGAACTCGAACAAATCCTTTTCCAGCTTGAAAAGAGCTTAAAAATCGAGCATAATGTCGAAACAACTCCTTTCTCAATCAGTAACCTTTCCTATGTACCAAAAGATACCAGTGACCGCAACCGTACTTCACCTTTTGCTTTTACCGGTAATAAATTTGAATTCCGTATGGTTGGTTCATCCCTTTCCGCTGCTACTACAAACATTGTATTAAACACAATTGTTGCGGATAGTCTCAGTGAATTTGCCAATGAGCTTGAACCGCTGAAATATATTCAGGATGTACGTGATAAGGCCTTAGAAATCTGCCAGCGTGTTATTCGTGAGCATAAACGCATTCTATTCAGCGGAGACGGTTATTCAAAAGAATGGATCAAAGAAGCTGAAGGACGCGGATTGCCGAATATTCCTGCATATATCTATTCTATAGAATCATTAGTCAGCGATAAAGCAATCGGTTTGTTTGAGCGTAATAAAGTACTCTCTGAGGTTGAACTGAAAGCCCGTGCGGACATTCTCTATGAACAGTATTATAAGAAGGTTCTGATTGAATCAAATACACTGATGGCAATGACTAAAAAAACCTTATTGCCGGCATTGATCAAGGAAATCAAATTCTATTCCGATGCATACGCGTCTTTGAATATTAAAAATGCTTTCTATGAAACTAAAATCAATACGCTCTTAGAAATACTCGGCAATGTTCAGAAACACTATGATGAATTAAATAACCTGCTTACAGCCGTCAGCAAAAGCGCGACAAATCGTGAAAAAGGTTATTATGCATTTGAAACAATCGTATCGGCGCGTCACAGTTTGCGTAAAGCCGTAGATCGCATTGAGAGTGAGATTTCTAAAGAAAACTTCCCGGTACCAAGCTACGAAGAAATGTTTATTTCTATCTTATAAATAAAGGAATGCACTATGTTGTGATAGTGCATTTTTTATTGTACAAATAAATTGAAATCTGTATGATCATCCTGTTTGATAGCACTCATGGTCACACTCAAGCACTCTTCAATATGAACATGTATACCCCACCCTTCATACGGGTAGGAATCATCGTATCATTAGCGTCTTTGATAAAATATTTTCATAGTCTTTCCTCTTTCAATCATAGTTAACTTAGTAAATCCATTTCATCTATCTATTCCTAATTCCCTGTATTAGCAGCTTTTTTCAGTGATTTTACTAATCTCATGATTTTTAAACGATAGAAACTGAAAATGAATATAGCCCCGTGAAAAATCATCATCGCGAAAGGATATCCAGTCCATCGTATTCTTCTTCAAAAGCAAAGATTGTACTGCAATAAGATATAAGTAAACTGATTAATATTTAAAGTAAATTTGAGTAATATAAAAGCCTGAAACCGATGATGATTTCAGGCATAGATATTTAATCTTCTTTAGGAAGAATCAGATTAAGTACGACGCCGACAAAGGCTGACAATGCCGTGCCGGATAAAGTGATTAGTTTACCCATTGGCAATACTGCGCCGCCTAAGCCGATTACCAGCATTGCTGATGCGATAATCAGATTGCGTTGTTTATCAAAATTTACTTGATTATCGATTAAAACCCGCAGGCCATTGCTGGCGATAACACCATAAAGCAGAATGCTCATGCCGCCCAACACCGGGTTAGGAATTGTTTCGATCAGTGCTGATACAATGTTGATGCAGGACAGACAGATGGCGATAAGCGCCGCACCGCTCGTTACATAAACAGAAGCGACCTTAGTCATACCGATAACCCCGGTATTCTCACCATAAGTCGTATTTGCCGGGCCGCCCAGAAAAGCTGAAACCGCAGTTGCGATGCCATCACCCATCAAGGTGCGGTCAAGTCCCGGATCTTTTAAGAAGTTGCGTCCGCAGACCTTGCCCAGTACCGTATGGTCCCCAATATGCTCAGAGATCGTAACGATGGCTACCGGCAGCAAAGCAAATGTTTCCGGTCCAAAATATAGCTGATATGTATCGAAATTCCCCACTTTAAACGGCAGGATAAACTGCGGCAGCGAGAAAATCTTACCGCTTGCCAATACGTCATTCACCGGTTGAAAATCAACGATACCAACCGCTAAAGCAATCAGATAACCGCAAATGATGCCGACCAGGAAAGGTATGATTTTAAAGAAGCCCTTTGCTTTGGTAGATACCAAAGCAGTTATGATGAAGGTTGCTGCTGCCACCAGCATGCCGCGCCAGTCACCGCCTTCTACAAACTGAGCATTGCCGACCGCGTTAGCCGCCAGGCCTAAGCCGATTACCGCGATCATCGGACCGATTACAATTGGCGGCAGCAGCTTGTCAATCCAATCCTTACCAATAACCTTAACGATTAAGGCAACTGCTACATAAATCAAACCCACTAAGATCAAGCCTGTCTGAGCCGCGCTGACATCACCGCCCATTGCTTCCTTTGCAATCAAGACCGCTGAGATATAAGCAAATGATGAACCAAGATATACCGGTACTTTTCCTTTTGTGCAAAGGACATAAATCAGCGTACCAATACCTGAAGCAAATAATGCGACCGATACCGGAAAACCAGTGATGATCGGAACTAATACCGTTGCCCCAAACATAGCAAAGACGTGCTGAAAGCTAAGCAGCGCCCATTGTGCCGGCTTTGGCTTTTCATTCACGTCAATTAACAGATTATTTTTTTCTTCTACCATGATTTTTCCTCCTATCAAAAGCATAGAACCTTTGGCAAAAAAATCACGATTTTTGCCTTTGAAACCTCTCAGGATTTCATTAAAGACCTATGTTCTTTGATAGTTTAGCATAAATCACATACAATTACCACAATTAATGATTAAAAAGCTTGCTGACCTCATTAATAACCATGGTACTGGCTGATAAACCAAACACGATCAGCCATTCTTTTAAAGCCAGCGGCATCGTCTTCAGCAAGAGATTCATCGGCGGAAAGTGGCAGACAAATACTTGCAGTGCCAAACCAACAATGATTGTCAGAATCAGCCATTTATTCTTAAATAGACCGATACTGAACATTGATGCCTTGTCATTACGGCAATTCATCGCATGAAACAGCTGTGACATCGACAGCACCATGAAGGCCATGGTTTGCGCCATCACCGTACTGTGCGCGAGTCCATATTTAAATGCTACTAATGAAATCGTGCCGATATATAAGCCGTTGCATACGACAAAGGCATAACCGCCATGGGCAAACAGACTCTCCTTTGGATCACGGGGTTTTTGTTCCATAACATGACGGTCATCCGGTTCTACGCCCAAAGCCAGAGCCGGAAAAGCGTCTGTTACCAGATTCACCCACAGAATCTGAATCGCACACAAGGCCGGCACGCCATGCGGCAATAACAGGACAGCCAGAAACAGAGTCATGATCTCACCCAGATTACAGGAAAGCAGATAATAAACCGCCTTTTGAATTTTCAAATAAATATTTCGGCCTGCCTCCACAGCCGTGACAATTGTTTTGAAGTTATCGTCAGTCAATAAAATATCACTGGCGCTCTTGCACACATCACTGCCGTTCTCCCCCATCGCGATACCGATATCCGCGCTTTTTAATGCCGGCGCGTCATTCACGCCATCACCTGTCATCGCTACAATACCGCCGTTCTTTTTAAAGCTTTCGACAAGTCTTACCTTGTGCTCCGGGGATACACGGGCAAAAATTCTCACCCGCTTGCATGCCTGAAGCAGCTGGTCATCATTCAGAGTATCAATCTCATCACCGCTCATGACATCCTCTTCCCGGCTTACCAGCTTTAATTGATGACCAATCGCATAGGCGGTTATTGGTGAGTCACCGGTAATCATCACGACTCTGATCTGTGCTTTACGGCATGTTTCAATCGCTTCCGCTACCTCCTCCCGCGGCGGATCCATCATTCCGGCAAGACCGACAAATGTACAATCTTTTTCAAGCGTATCCTCACGGAGTGTGTGCGCTGACTTCATCGCTAAGGCAAATACACGAAGTGCCTTTTGCCCCATGATTTTACTAGCCTCCATGATACATTTTTTATCATAGCTGCTCATCATCACCTTCTGACCATTTACCAATAAATGGGTACATTGATTGATAATGCGGTCAACGGCGCCTTTCGTATAGACAACCCTCTCCTGGCCCACCTCATGAATCGTACTCATCTTTTTACGGCTGCTGTCAAAAGGAATCTCATCAATGCGGATCTGTGAACATTCAAGCTGCTGCTTCACGATGCCATGATGCTGCGCAAATTCAACCAGCGCCTTTTCACTAGGATCACCTAACAGCGAGTCACCGCGTGTCTCAACATTGTTGCACAGCGCGCAGATCGTCAGAAATTCCTTAGTTACCGGCCGGTCAAATTCACGGTCAGAATAAGTAGATACAACATTCATCTTATTCTGTGTCAGCGTCCCCGTCTTATCTGAACAAATAACACTGACCGATCCCAAAGTCTCCACCGCATGCAGCTTACGTACAATCGCATTTTGTGAGGACATTGTGGTGACACCCATTGCCTGAACGATGGTCACAACCGCCGGCAGACCTTCCGGAATTGCTGCAACCGCTAAAGAAATCGCCAGCAGCAGCATATCAAAAATATTCTTGCCCTGTATAACACCAACCGCAAACATCACGGCACAAAGCACGACTGACAGCAAGCCCAGCATCTTGCCCATCTCTGCCATTCTTCGCTGCATAGGGGTCATTTCATTGTTATCCTTATTCAGCAGGGCGGCAATCTTACCTACTTCACTATCCATTCCGCAGTGTACCGCAATACCCCGTCCTCTGCCGCTTGTAACATATGTAGACATAAATGCCATATTCCGCTGATCTGCAGGCCCCAACGGCCCATCAGCCACAAAATACTCGTTTTTTTCCGCCGGTTCACTCTCACCCGTCAATAGACTTTCATCAAGTTTTAAGCGCGTTGTAGAAATCAATCGCAAATCACAGGGTATACAGTCACCTGCTTCAAATTCAATCAGATCACCAACCACACACTCACTGCTGTTAATTTCCGTAAGCACACCGTCACGAATGACCTTACAGGTCGGATGAATCAGCTGCTTCAATGCCGCCAATGCCTTCTCACTCTTCAGTACCTGACCTGTTCCAATCAATGCATTCATAATAATCACAAACAAAATAATACAGGCATCCATCGCTTCACCCAATGTTACGGACAATGCCGCACCGATAATCAGGATAATTACCATCGGATCCTTAAACTGTTCCAAAAAGATTTTGATCGGACTTTCCTTTTTTTCCTCTACAAGTTCATTCGCACCATCCCGGCGCCATCGTTTTTCCGCCTCGGACTGACTTAAACCATGATTGAGATTGGTATCCGTCAGTACCGCTATTTCCTTGATACTGTTTCGATAAGCCATATTCACGCTCCTTTACAGATACTTTATGCATTTCATATAAAAAAAAGAACGGATCAACCGTTCTGTTATGAATATTTCTTAGGATTGACAGGCACTGACAGATACTTCTTTAGAAAAGCTTCCAAATCCTTTTCAGACAGAATCTTAATCGCCCGCTTATCTTCATACATAAAATCAAGATAAATACGCTGAATCTTCAGATCATCACCCTCAGCAATCAGCTCCACTGCCGAACCTTCACTAGGTTTCAGCTTAATGCCATTGATCTCTGCATAAAACTCATTGATTTCACCATTTATGCTGCCAAGATGAATCCGGGTCGGTGATACCATCAAATGCAGATCCACCTGTTCCATCAGCAGCAGAAAGCTTTGAAACACTTCCTTAACCGCTACCTGTTGAGTTACACTGATCAGCAGTACATCGGGTTCATTCCCCTGCAGATATTTCACCAGCCGCATCAGCATTGTCGTTGATTTAGGCGTTTCCAGAAAAAATGAAGAATCAATATACAGCAGTCTCATAGATTAATGCTTAAAGAAGTTAGGAATACCGCCGTCATCCAGATCCTCAATGCTGCGAGATGGTGCACTATTGCGTACCGGTTCCTTCTTAACAGCCGCTGAACGCAGAGTCGTAGCAGTTTTTGGATCATTAGCAGTTTCATCAAAGCCCGTGGCGATAACCGTAACAATAATTGCATCACCAAGATTTTTATTAATGGCAACACCAAAAATCGTATCAATTTCATTGCCGGCTGCTTCACGGATATAGGCCGCAGCATCATCAGCATCATAAAGCGTAATATTTTCACCGCCGGTAACATTGATAATCGCATTCTTAGCACCGGTAATCTGAGCTTCCAGCAACGGTGACTGAATAGCCTTCTCAGCAGCCGCTCTTGCTTTGTCATCACCTTCAGCCATACCGATACCGATCAGCGCTGATCCTTGGTTTTCCATAACGGAGCGAACATCGGCAAAGTCCAAGTTGATCATTGCCGGTACCGCAATCAAATCGGTAATCGTCTGCACACCTTGACGCAATACATTATCGGCAGCTTCAAAAGCCTCACCGACCGGTTTGCGTCCGATTACTTCAAGTAAGTTATTGTTTGACACGATAATCAATGAGTCTACATACTGGCGCAGTTCACTCAAACCGGAAGTTGCCGATTCAAAACGCTTGCGTCCTTCAAAAGAGAAAGGCTTTGTAACGATTCCTACGGTTAACGCGCCTTCTTCCTTCGCAATTTTCGCAAACAGCGGTGCCGCACCGGTACCTGTACCGCCGCCTAAACCGGCTGTGATAAACACCATATCGGCATCCTTCATCGCTTCACGGATCTCTGACTCATTTTCCTGAGCCGCTTTGCGTCCCACTTCCGGATCGCCGCCTGCCCCTAGACCTCTTGTCACTTCACGGCCCAGAACGATTTTATTTTCAACTGCCGACCGATTTAAAACCTGAAGATCGGTATTAGCCACATAAAACTCAACACCCTTGACACCTTCATTGACCATGCGGTTAACAGCATTGCCGCCAGCGCCGCCAATTCCAAATACTTTTATATTTGCTACCTGTTCAAACTGTAAATCACTCATAACCGTGTCCTCACTCTCTCCTATTTTTCATTCATTAATATATTTTTTAATTTTTTAGTAAAGCCATGTTCTTCACTGTCTTGATTTTGTGAACCCAAGATACCTTGTTCAACCTCTTGCTGACCTGTACAGATTCTTGTATCCTGCCGTATTTCATTTAATGTACGCCAAGCATAGAACATCCCTAAGCTTACCGTCATTGAACAGCTGCGGCCGCCAATCGTCTGCGGCACATAAACACTGGCCGGCGCATTTAATTTTGGAAACAGATGACGCAGACCCTGAATATCCAGCCCATCACCTGTAAGTATGTATTTCATTTCACCCATTGATTGAATCGGCGAACAGGCGTCATTAACCCGCTCAATCCATGCCTGGGCATACGGTGTAATCACCTTATTCAGCTGATTTAAAGTAATCGTACACTGCTTATCATTTTCAGCCCAAATAAAAACCGGGCGATTCCCATTAGGTTCATCCTGAAAGGTTGCATTTTCTTTAATCAGACGAACCGCATTTTCAGTTTTGATGTTATAATCTTCCTTCAACGCTGAAACCCATGAACCATAACCTTCATTCAATGTTTCACAACTCAATAGTTTACCATGCGAAAATAAAGAAAGTGTCGTATTCTGACGAGACAGATTCAGTAATACAATATAATTCTCAATCGTCTGCTCAAAAATCGCTGCCTCTTCCGCAATTGCATAAGCGTCAAGACAGATATCGAGAATCTGCAGCCCCGCTTTTTCTACACAACGGGCATACGAATAAAGAATCCGCTTATTGGCATAAAACAGATCGATTTCCATTGAAAATGCATCACATACCTCATTCAGCGGCAGCTTTCTTGATGAAATTCCATTAATGACATACTTAATACAGCCGACATTCACCAGCTCCAGATTTTCCTCCGGGCTATACTGAATCGCTTCATTGATGCCATTTTGAACATCACTTAAACGTACCTTGCCGCTTTTAACCATAACATTGACGCGGCGGCTGTGGCGCTTTACATCAACACATGGAATAGCCAGCAAAATCCGCTCAATCCGGTAGCCTAAAATATTTGATGCGTTGTCAACCGCCTTGATCAAAGCAGTTACAACGTTGCTCTCATTCACAATGATACTATCTTCAACACCATTAAAACGAACCTTCTCTGCACGCAGGATATTAAAACGAGTTTCATAAAACTCGCCGACAACAAGTCGAACTTCATGATCGGCAATTTCGACTGATGCATAAATTTGCTTATCCGACATATCTTAGAAAGCCCCCTAACTATTAATACTTTTATTCTATAATATAATAACATAATTCAAGTGACTTAAAAATAGGAAAAACATATTTCCCCAGCTTTTTTTAATAAAAGATCAATCAAAAAGTACAAACATATACAAAGAAGTGCAAAGCCTGCGCATAGACTGCTCAGTCAGCAGGAATACAGTTTCTATTTTAATGCTTATATTTAGAATAGTACAACATATTCACAAAAATGGCAATTTTTTCCTGATAAACATGACAGATGAGCCTTACGACGCCGATCGCCAAGAATTATAAAATAAAACCGGAAGGCTTTTAGATTCAGCTTTCCGGTTTGAATTAATAATCGTACATTATATTCGCTAAGACCCCAATGAATTAATAAGTATCGTTACAAATAACGGGCAGCAAAGGAAGGCAGCTCACCACCAATGATAAATGCCCAGCCAAGGAAGATCAGCATATAAAAGAAGTCATTAAATTTAATTTCTTTACTGAACAAAAACCCTCCCGCTGCTTTCAGGCGTTTACTCTGCTAACACGCCATTGGCCGCAAACGTATAGTTTACACCGTCAATATTCTTGCTGCCGGTTACCATCGCACCGGTAATATCAACATAATACCAGCTGCCGTTATCATCGATCCACTTACCAAGCTGCATGATGCCGTTCGCCGGATTGAGATAGTACCAAACTGAGCCTGAAGCTACCCAGCCTGTCTTCATCACACCCGTATCATAATCCAACAGATACCAGCAATTGTTTTCCAGCAGCCAGCCCTTATAGTTTGAGCCGTCCGCAAGCTGGTACACATAAGAACCGTTATTTACCCATGTACCCTTTGGATAATCAATCGGAGTATTTTCACTGGGCGCTTCCTCACTTGGATCAACCGGCAATGTCGGGTCGATAGGATCGGATGGCGGATTCGGTTCATTCGGTAGAGGTTCATTTACAACACCGTTGTCACGAACATAGACACCCTTATCAGTGAATGTATAAGAATGACCATCGATGACTGCATCACCAACTGCCATATCACCCATTGGTGACAGATAATACTGAGCGCCGTCAATCGTCTGCCAGCCTGTCTGCATGATGCCGTTCGCCGGATTCAGATAATACCATTTAGAACCATCAGCTCGCCAGCCAGTCAGCATTTTACCGCTCGTATAATCCAAATAATACCATGACTTTGAACTGTCCTGAATCCAGCCCTTAGCCATTAAACCATTCTCTTTGAAATAATACCAAGTATCACTGACCTTTTTCCAGCCTTTAACCAAGGCATTATTTTCCACATAAACCCACTCAGTATCAAACTGCTGCCAGCCAGGCTGATTCAGATTCGCATTTATTGCCGTACCGCTTGTCAGCTTTCCGCTGAAACGGCTGACTGTACCGCTGAAGCTCTCATTAAAATTAATCGTTATCGAAGAAGCAGAGGTTGTAACCGAATCATTTTCATAGCTGAAGGACGCATTCGCATCTGCATCACTTAAATCAATACTCTTGCCCTTTGCGTTCTTTAATGGATTTGCAAATGAGTTATTATTCAATTCAACAGCAATTAGCTGATTGATAATTTCAATACTTGTAACCGGCAATGTTTCAAATGTAGATACATCACTCACCTTACCGCCGTCAATAACTAAAGTAGTCAGACTTTTCAATTTCTTCAATGACGGTAATTCATCACCGCTGCTGATGAAATCACTCTTGATTGTCAGCTTATGCAGTGAAGTGCATTTACTGATAAAATCGAGCTCAGCACTCTTTTTAACGGTAACGCTTAAATCACTTAAGCGGCCAAGATCACTTAATTCACTCATATCCGCATCAGCCTGCACTTGATTCATCACTAAGGTAGTCAGCTTGCTTAACGCACTGATGCCTTTAAAAGATGCAACAGCATCATCAATAGTCAGAGCCGTAATTGTCTGCGCTTCTTTTTCAGTGACCGGCTGATTTGCCAAACGAGTGCTGCCCAGCGCTTTATTAACAGCTTTTAATAAATTACTGTCACTGAAACTGATTTCTTTATCTGAACCGGAAGGAATGGTTGAACCGCTTCCCTCATTAACAATTTCTAAATCACTCTTTAAGATATAACCATAGTTATTACTGAAATCATACGGCTCATACCAAAGACTTTCATCATGCTTCATCACATTGCGGTTTTTATCTAAATGGAAATCAAGCAGTACCTTATAGAACTTGCCTTCTTCACCTAATACGACATAAGAAAGGTTGCTGACACTGGCAACTGAACCGATAGAAGCGGATGTTGTTGAAGCCTCCTTACGGATCGGCATCCGCTCAGCACTCGGATGAATGGCAATTGTTTCACTGCCGTAATCTTTTAAACCACTGTATTTATCCAATTTATAATAGTAACTGGCTGCCTTTTCTCCCCAATAAGGATCAGAAGCATAAGTTACATTCAGACCGCTGTTCTTATCACCGACATGGCCGCCGTTATAACGGCTGTCATAATAATCCAAGAAGCCCCAGTTCAGATGCATACTGGCAAAGGTTTCAATGCATTTTTCAATCGAAGCATATTTTTTTGCGTCGGTTGGTGAAGCATCAAAAGCACCTAAACCAAACAAATTATTACGGTCAACCGCATATTCGCTGCGGCCGCTTGCGCTTTCATTTAAAGCAATCGCGAAAATTAATGCCGCATTAGTACCATAAACATCTTCCACATCAAGGAAAGCTTGTCCGGATTCAACTAGCATCGACTCCTTTGAGCCCATACTCTTATAGCTTGAAGGAATTGATGTATAGCCCAAACTCTTGCGCACATAATCATTGATATCCTCAGCGCTCAGATTCGTCTTGCTGTGAACCGGAAGATACTGATAATAATTATAATAAGGATCATCCGTATTGACCGCATGCTTAAAGGTATCATTGCGATAATCTTCAATCATATCCTCATAATCAGTATAAAAATAATTACCGTCATAGCTGTAATAATTTGTACCGCTTTTCAGATAAGAAGGCTTAGGCCCCATTACCTGTGTTGACATGTATTTCTTTATTGTAGGATCACCGCTGATTTGATGATAAATTTCACCGCTGCTGTTAACCCCGTAATAAGACGGATATTTAGCCTCACTGATACTTAACGGTGTTAACCCGCTGTTTTTAGATACCCAGCCCGTCACACCGGCAATCTTTATCTTATAAGCAGAAGCGGTTTCTTCAATCAACGCCATATCGCCGCCATAGCTGCCTGACATATTAATGTAGCTTAAAACAGTACCCGTACAGCTGGCATCCTTATATATATTCAATGTGCCGCTGCCATGCAATTGTATCGCTACCTCATCAGGTGAAGAAGCAGCCTTAATCGGCAAGCATTGACCCGCCGTATTGACACACAAAGCAAAAGCCAGCAATCCTGTTAGTATTTTTTTAATCATCGTGCATCCTCCATAACGATTTTATTGTAACAAATATCTACCTTAATGTATAGAATTTACGACGGGTTTAAGGAAAAGGAAATCAATTTCTGTGATGTTTTAAGCATAATAAACCTTATTTATTAAAAATCAGAATTTTTTTCTTCACTTTTACTTGCTTTTATAAAAATTAAATGATATAGTAATTAGGCAAGTCATGTACAAGTAAGCTGAAAGGGGGTTACGGTATGTCAAAAGTTTGTGCAATTACTGGTAAAGGTCCTTTATCCGGAAACAAGCGTTCTCACTCATTACGTGCTACACGTCGTAAATGGAATGTGAACTTACAAAAAGTCAATGTCATGGTAGATGGTAAACCTCAAAAGATCCGTATATCCGCTCGTGCATTGAGAACATTAAAAAAACAAGGAATATAAGACAGGGCAACCTGTTTTTTTTCTATTCACGGAGGTATTTATGATACAGGATGAAATAATGAAAATCAAATCAGAATTACCGGCTGATGTATGTCTGATGGCAGTCAGCAAGACCCGCAGCCGCGCTGAAGTAGAAGCGGCATGGCAGGCAGGTATTCATGTTTTTGGTGAAAATAAGATTCAGGAGCTGAAAGAAAAGGTACATGAAAACGATCCTTTTGAATGGCATATGATCGGTCATCTGCAAACCAATAAAGTAAAAGATGCCGTGCGGCTGACTTCCCTGATCCATTCCGTTGATTCTTTGCATCTGTTAGCTGCCATCGATAAGGAAGCGGCAAAGCAGAATAAATGCATGCCAGTGCTGCTGCAGATCAATTTTGCCAATGAAGAAACTAAATCAGGCTTTACTGCTGAAGAAGCACCGTTAGCCTTAGAATTATCCAAGCGCTTTGCGAATATCAAAGTCAAGGGCATTATGACGATTGGTGCGCATAGTGAGGATGAAGCACTGATCCGCAGGAGCTTTCAGCAGGCTCATGATTTTTACACCGCCTATCAAAAGGAATATCAGCTGGATACTTTATCAATGGGAATGAGCAATGATTATCAGTGGGCCCTTGAATATGGGACAACGTTGATCCGTGTCGGTTCTAAGATTTTTGGTGAACGTCAATATAATCAATAAGACAGCTGCGGCTGTTTTTATTTTACGCTCGTATGACATCGTGGTAAACTAGGTACAAGGTACTATGAGGAGATGATGATATGCAAACAGCACAAATCAAATTATTAAGCGCCATGGCCTTATGGGGTACCATGTCGCTGTTTGTAAAGAATATCAATCTGACATCGGCTGAAATAGCGTTATACCGAGCAATCATCGCAGTGGTGACACTGGTTTTGCTGCGTGTGCTTCTGCGTCAAAAAATCGACTGGCAGGCATGCCGAAAAGACTGGCTGGGGCTGTTGATATCCGGTTCTGCTTTAGGGCTTAACTGGACGATGCTGTTCAGCGCTTATCACTATGTATCGGTCTCTGTCGCAACGCTGTGCTACTATTTTGCACCAACACTGATTATTTTGTTCAGTACCCTCTTTTTCCATGAAGTGATGAACCGCCGGCAGCGGCTTTGTTTCATTGTCTCCACACTGGGGCTGATTCTGATTATCAATGTCAATCATTTAGATCAGCAGCCGGAGTTACTTAAGGGAATTTTCTTTGGCTTGAGCGCTGCGGTTTTCTATGCCGTCATCATGCTGGCAAATAAAATGATCCATCATACCAACGGTTTGGAGCGCACCCTGATTCAATTAAGTATATCCATTGTATTTCTGCTGCCCACCTGTTTCTTTAACGGCATCAGTCTCCAATCAATAACGCTTCCCAGTCTGCTGAATCTATTCATTCTCGGAATTATCTATACCGCTTTTGCTTATTTTCTGTTCTTTTCCGCAATCAAAGAATTACCGGGACAAAAAGCGGCGCTCATGACTTACATCGACCCGCTGACGGCGATTCTCACTTCGGCGCTGATTCTTCATGAGGCCATTATGCCGATTCAGCTCTTCGGCGGTTTATTAATCATTTGCGCGGCGCTGATCAGTGAATTGACACCCAAAGGAAAAATCAAAGCTGACGAAGCATCGTAACATAAGCAGAATGCGCATTAGGCCGTTCTTCTCCCGTTTTAACAAATTTGTTCTTGAGCCAAAAGGCCTCGCTTTGCGGATTGCCTTGATCAATCGCAAGCTGGCATTTTTCAAAACCCATCGATTTTAAGAAGCTAAGGCAGTCTTCAATTATCTTGGAACCTATATTTTTCCCCTGAGCCTTTTTGTCAACCATAAAAAAGCCGATATAAGCGGTCTTGGTCTGCGGATAATTCAGAATCAGATCCATTACTGCCATCAGCTGCTGATCAAAAAAGCCAAGATAATACTTATCCTCAAGCTGCTTATTCGGCGGCAGTGCCTGCATATCCTCAGCGATGCTGGCAGTGGTCACAAAGGGCGGATGATATTCATAAAAGAGTTCATTCTTGTGGCAAAGCTCATAGATCATGCCTATATCATCAGCGGTTAATTTTCTGACATCATAGGTTGTCGAACAATTAGTAATTTCCATCTTTTTTCTCCTTACTATGATAATCAAATTTTAAAAGAAGTATTGTTCATTGTCAAACATCAATATAAAAGGACTAATCGCTTAGCCCTTCATGAATCATCACATTCAATCATCAGCAGCCGCCCCTGATGAACAATTATTTCTGCTTCATCGATAATTTCATTGCTGGTGGTAAACGTATCCCATGGATGAACGATACAATGATCTAAGGGATATGCAACACCCTTCAGTGTAATCACACATTCCTCAAGCGGCATGAAAGAGAGATAGTGATAGTCCCTTTGCTGATGATAGGTACCAAAACCAATCAGGCGGATTCGGTTGCGCTCATTCATCAGAGTGATATTGCTTTGATTAACCAGTAATGAAAGATTAATCAATTCATGATCGATACGCCCGCCTAAGCCGCCATAAAGAATGATCTCATCATAGCCAAGCGAACGCGCATAGTTGATTGCCGCTTCACTGTCGGTCTCATTCTTGTGGGTATTCAGCTGTATCACCTTAGTATAGGCCTTAAGCTCAAGCAGCTCAGCATCACTGATAGAATCAAAGTCACCGATTGCCGCCAACAGCTCACAGCCCAAACGCATCGCTGTAACAGCACCGCGGTCAATTCCAATCAGCGGCTGTTCAAATGTGGGAACTTGTTTGCACAAACCGGCCAAAAGTACTATTTGAGACATTTTAACGTATGCACATTGGCTTTGATATCGCCCTTAAACACATAACTGCCGGCTACCAAAACATCAACGCCTGCATCAACCGCCGATTTACCGGTCTGATCTTTGATTCCGCCGTCAATTTCAATAACACAAGCTAATTGATCAGCATCAATTTGCTGACGCAGCGTCCTTACCTTATCCAGCGTCTCCGCCATGAAAGCCTGACCGCCAAAGCCTGGCTCTACCGACATAATCAACACTAAATCAACTTCCGGAAGGATGTTTTTCAATACCTCAGCCGATGTTTTTGGCTTAATGGAAATACCTGCCTTAGCACCCAAGGCATGAATTTTTCTTGCCAGTTCAATACATTTTTCTTCATTGTTAAAGACTTCATAATGAAAGGTGATCACATCCGCACCGGCATCGATAAACACAGGTGCAAAGAATGTCGGATCTTCAACCATTAAATGCACATCCATCACTAAGTCAGGACAGCGTTTTTTATAACCTTTTAAAATATCCGGGCCAAATGTCAGATTCGGCACAAAGTGCCCATCCATCACATCGAAATGCAGCCATTTTGCTTCACTGGCGCATAATTCATCACACTGTGATTCAAATTTAGAATAATCCAGCGATAAAATCGATGGTGCAATGACTAATTCTCTCATAAATTACCTCCTGCGGCCTTGCTTGATCAGTGCCGCTACGTCTGCATAGTTTTGATATCGGATTGCTGATATACTCTGATTTTCCACGCCCTGCTTTACCTCACAGCCCGGCTCGTTTAAATGCACACAGTCACGATACCGGCATCGCGTCGCTGCATCCTTAAAATCAGGCAGACGATGGGACAGCGCCAGCAGATCCATCTTTGAAAAGTCCAAAGACGAGAAGCCCGGCGTATCCGCTACCCAGCCGCTGCCGACAGCATAAAGCTCACAATGCCGTGTCGTATGCTTTCCGCGGCCTAAAGCCTTGCTGATCTCTTGAGTATTTAATTCAAATTCCGGATTGATGCGGTTCAGCAGACTCGATTTACCGGCACCGCTTTGACCGGTTAATACTGATATTTTATCATTGAAGCATTCCACCAGTTCATTCTCATCAAAATCATGCCCGGTGACATAGACTTCATAGCCACTGCGGCGATAATCCGCAATCGCTTCATGAATCGGATCATCAGCACTCACCAAATCCATCTTGCTGACACAGAGTACCGGCGTAATATTTGCCATGACAATCTGAAAAATCAGCCGGTCGATCAGCACCGTGGAAAAATCAGGATCTTTGCTGGACATGACAATTACCGCCTGATCAACATTGGCAATCGCCGGACGAATTAAATAGTTTTTACGTTCTTCAATCTTTTGAATACCGAATTGATGGTCAAATTCATCCACCTGCACATGATCGCCGACAAGCGGCTTGCGGTCTTGTCTGAGCTTTCCCATTGCAACACAAAGCTGCTTGGTGCCATCTTCGAATAAGACGATATATTGATTGGATATATTTTTTAAAATTGTTCCTTTGATCATATTAGTAATAGTAAAGAGCGATCACACTGTCCTTAGTCTGTTTATAATAGGTACCTTGGGCAGGATCAGTCTTTGTTACCTTTCCGGGAACGATATTCATCAATTCCTCATCGCTTAATCCATCGGTTGACTGCTGGTTAGGAATCGGTGTGGCCCCTTTTTCAATCAGCTGCCGCATCGCATCCTCAATGGACAAGCCCACCACATTAATCATTGTAAATTCAGGCTCCACAGCATATTCCAAACGGATGACATTGTTGCGGCTTGACGTATCGATGCGATCGCCTGCTTTAAGCAGATCCTGGGAAATTATCGTACCCGTTTCAACTTCCGATGGATTCTTCTGAACCTGAACCGGTGTTACCTTGATTCCCTTCTCACGCAGCAGCTGTTCAACCTCTTCAAATTGTCTGCCGGTATAATCTTCAACCGTAAACAGCGCACCCTTAGAAATAGTCAGTGTAACGGTTGACCCTTTTGCCGCCTCTGTATTAACGCTTGGATTGGTGCGGATGACATTATTTTCAGGAATCGTATCCGAATTCTCATACTGCTGACTGATGACAACATCAAACCCAGCAGCTGCAAGCTCGTTCTGTGCCTGTTCTGCATTCATATTCGTCACATCAGTAATGTTTACCATTTCCGGACCAAACATACTGCCAAACATTCCTGAAAAGTATATAATCGCTGCTGTCGCGACTATGGTAATGGCAATTAACAGCACGCCGACGACACTCATAAAACGATTTGCGGCCGGTGCCTCCTTTTCACTTTCAGCAGGTGCCTCACTGACATGTGACAGCACCATCGTTTTAGCGCCTTCATTCACGACTTCATCAAAGGTGATTTTAGGCACATCCGCATATTCCGGAAGCAGGCAGCAGCACAGATCCTCATACATTTCCTGAGCGGTTTTGTAACGCTGCGCACGATTCTTAACTGTTGCCTTGATAATAATATTCTCTACCGCCTGCGGCAGTGATGGATTAAATTCACGAATGCTTGGAATTTCTTCACTTAAATGCTTCATCGCAATCTGAACCGGATTATCACCATGGAACGGTACATCACCGCTCAGCAATTCATAGAAGACAATACCCAAGGCGTAGATGTCGATCTGATTGGTAGCCGGTTCACCGCGTGTCGTTTCCGGCGCCAGATAATGAGCAGAACCAAGCACCGAATCACTTTGTGTCAGCTGAACGGCATCATGAGCCAGTGCAATACCAAAATCAGTGATTTTAACGGTGCCGTCATCCTTGATCATAATATTCTGAGGCTTGATGTCGCGGTGTATAATGTGATGCTCATGCGCATGCTGAACCGCGGATACAACCTGCTTCATGATATTGACCGCTTCTTCCTTATGCAAAGCGCCGCGCAGCTGAATCAGCTGTTTCAGCGTCCGGCCCCGCACATGTTCCATCACGATATAATGACGGCCTTCATATTCTCCGACATCATACACCTGAACCACATTGGGATGATTCAGCTTGCTGGCAGCATTCGCTTCCCGCTGAAAACGCAGCAAGGTTACTGGGTCATTGCTTAGCTCACCGCGCAGCATTTTAATCGCTACTTCTCGATTCAAAATCGTATCGACAGCTAAATAAACATCAGCCATGCCGCCTTCTCCCAGTGATTTAATGATCTGATAACGTTCGGCAATCATCTTATCCATTCAGGTCACCTTCTCTTTGATCAATTAGAATGACCGTAATATTATCCAAGCCGCCGGCAGCCAAAGCACTGTCAATCAGCTTACGGGTGCGAACCTTGATTCCCTCATTCATCAGCAGAATCTCACGGATTACCCCTTCCTTGACATAGCCATGCAAGCCATCGCTGCAAATCAGCAGCTGACTGTAATCATTATTAATGCGGGCAATATCCACCCGGACATTATCCCAAATACCAAGTGCATTTGTCAGTACATGGCGCTGAGGATGATTGTGCGCCGTTTCCCGGCTCACTTCACCGCTGCGCAGTAAATCACTTAAAAGATTATGATCCTCGGTCAGGCAAATCAGATCATCATACATCGCATAAGCTCTTGAATCCCCAATATTAAAAACATATGAATTTAAGCCGGTAATTAATATACCGACCATTGTCGTACCCATGCCGTGCTGAGAACGATTGCTAGTCGATTGCGTAAAGATCGCATCATTCACTTCATTGATCGTTTCATGCAGCCAGCGCTGTACATCCTCATCATTATTCAAACTTGGGTTCTTTAAAAAACCAGCCCGCATACTTTCCACGGCCAAGGAGCTTGCCACATCGCCGGCTTTGCCGCCGCCAATGCCATCGCAGACAATGGCCATAAAATCATTATTGATATTAAAGGTAGCACAAAAGCTATCCTGATTGACACTGCGTACAAGACCAATATCACTCATTCCATAAAAATGCATTACTCACCCTCCATCCTCTGCTGCTCATGCTTCGCCCGAAGCTGACCGCAGGCCGCGTCAATATCGCCGCCATGCTCCTTGCGGATCGTCGCACGGACACCCTGCTTCATCAGCTTATCATAAAAACGCATTGCGCTTGCGCGGTCCACGCTGCGATAACCATGTTCATCAACCTCATTATAAGGAATTAAATTCACATACGCATTCAAACCATGAATCAGCTTAGCCAACTGAGCCGCATGGGTATCCTGATCATTGATTCCCCTTAATAAGATATATTCAAACGTCAAACGCCGATTATTCAATTCACAATATTCTTGAATCGCAGCCATCAGCTCATTCAGCGGATATGCTTTATTAATCGGCATCAGCTTATTGCGCAGCTCATCATTGGGCGCATGCAGCGATATAGCCAGATTATACTGTACCTGCATCTTCGCAAACTCTCTGATTTTCGGCACAATTCCGCATGTAGAAATCGTCAGATGCCGAGCTCCGATAGCCAGTCCGCGGTCATGGTTGACAATTTCACAGAAAGCCATGACATTCTCAAAATTGTCAAACGGCTCACCGGTACCCATTACCACGATATTGGATACCCGATCATTCACAGTATCAAGATCCTTCTGCACCGCCAGCACCTGAGCAACAATCTCACCGCTGCTCAGATTCCGCTTCTTCTTCAATAAACCGGAAGCACAGAAATCACAGCCCATGTTGCAGCCAACCTGCGATGTTACGCAGACACTCTTGCCAAATTCATACACCATCATGACCGTTTCAATCAATGAACCATCACTTAATTCAAACAAATATTTCGTTGTGCCGTCTTTTGAAACTTGTTTTTCCTTGACGACGCATGCTTCAAGAGTAAACATCTCTTTCAATTTTTCTCTTGTATCTAAACTCAGATCGCTCATTTCATCAATGCTGTTAACACGTTTGCGATACAGCCATTCAAAAATCTGCTGACCGCGGAACTTTTTCCATCCCTGATCAACACAAAAATCACGAAGCTGATTAAAGGTTAAATCATATAAGCTTTTCATTTTATCACCTTTAGATATTTTACCATAAATTCCAATCATCAACGTAATAAAATGCCAAAACAATCTTAAGCTTTGACTTTAATCAGCCGGCATAGATAACTCCCGCTCATTATGTTATAATCATTACGAACAAGGAGATCAATAATAATGAGTAAATTTCATAAAGAAACATTAAAATGCCCAACCTGTCAGGAATCCATAGAAGCTGTTTTCTGGGACAGCATTACCATAAATGAGAATGCGGAGGTGCAGTTTAAAGAAGATGTAAAGACCGGTAAATTATTTAAAGCTGTATGCCCGCATTGCAAGATGATGTATCATCTAAACTACCCGCTGCTTTATACCGATCAAATCAATCATTTCATGATTTACTATATTCCTAACGAAAGCAAGAATGCCCAGCTGACATTCCCGGATACAAGCAATACAGCTTATACATATCGCATTGCCGGTACCTATTTTGAATTCATCGAAAAGATTTTGATTTTTGAAAACCATTTGAATGATATTGTTATTGAACTAATTAAAGCGGTTATGCTCCAGAAAGAGAAAAATCTTCAGAAGAGTCAAGGTGTCTACTTCGCCGCTCTTTCCGATAAGAAGCTTTCCTTTCAGATTCTCGGCCATGAGCATGCCTTTATCAGTTATCCAAGAAATGCTTATGAAGAATTAGCAAAGGGATTAAAATTCAAAGCGGTGAGTGATTTTCAACTGATTAATTTGAAAACCTTTAATAACTTCTTAATTAGTAATAACCAATAGAATCAGTCGACTAAGCGTAGATAAACAAACGGTATTCTAATGGAGGCAGAACAGATGCTGACAAAACCTATTCATGGCTGGAGTGATTTTCAATTAGCAGGAACTTCTGTGTATGGATTAAGTTATCTTGATGATATTGCATTCGAGTGGGTAGCACAGGCAATCCATGGTCTTGAAACAATGCTGCCATTTTGTGTCAAAGGATTTTTAGAACCAAATCGCTTTTTGTGTATTGTAAGTTACTGGAACTGTCACATTATATGTGAAGATGATGACCGCTGTCCGTTGAATAAAAAAGATGTTATCAATGAGATTTCTCATACTGATATGCTGCAATTTTGCCAATCCCTTTATGATGATATAAGTAAGAATTTGGATGAATGGGCAGCCTTTGTAGATTACAATAATGAAGATATTGTTAAGAAGAAAGAAGAGCTTGCTGAAAAATTGATGATTTTAAAAAGGCTAATTTCTGAAAGAGAAGAATGGTTTGGCGAAAATCGTTGTTTTCTTTAATCAGATTCAACCCGCATTATATGAGAATTTAAGAGTATTCTAACAAATATTTTACTTTGCCAGCCTTATATACCAAGAACTGTCAATCAGTTCTTTTTTATAACAAGAAAATCCTCCTAACGGGCACCAGCCTATTAAGAGGATTTTTTATTACTATTCAGGTTTGAATTCAGGATATTCCTTCTTTACAACCTCAGCACAGCGGTCGCACAGACCATGCTCATTGGTATCATTATGAACCGTCCAGCAGCGAGGACATACGGTGCCGTCCATCTTTTCAACGGCAGCTGAGCATACCTCATATGCCTTCAAGGATGTATTTGTCAATACCGCTTCAGAGACAATCAGCCATTGCGCAAACTTGCCGCCCAACATTTCATCAACGATTTTCGCATCTTCTTCACTCAAATTCACAAGAACCTTAGCTTCCAAGGATTTACCGATGATCTTCTCAGCACGGGCTTCTTCCAATGCCTTAAAGATATCCGAGCGAATCAGCAGCAGACGTTCCATCTTCGCTTTGATTGCTTCCGCATCTTCGATTTCCACTGCCTTAGGGAAAGTCTGCAGATGGATGCTTTCACTGCCCGGCTTAAAGAAATCATTGATCTCTTCAGCTGTATGAACGAGGATCGGCGCCCACAGACGCAGTAACGCATCACAGCACATAGCTAAAACACTTTGTACCTGACGGCGGCGCGGATCATTCTTCGCTTCAATATACAGGATGTCTTTTGTGAAATCCAGATAATAAGCACTCAGCTCATTCGTCATGTAATTTGTTAAAGTGCCGGTTACATTCGCAAAATCAAATTCATCATAGCTCTTGATAACCTCTTCAATCACTTCATTCAGCTTGATAATCATGTATTTGTCAATATCCGTAAGATTCTTGACAGCCACCAATTCATGCTCAGTGAAATCCTCTGGATGAATATTGGCTAACAAGAAACGGAAAGTATTTCTAACCTTACGATAATTTTCAGCACATTGCTTCAAAATATCATCGGATACACGCACATCTGCCTGATAATCGATAGAAGCACCCCACAAGCGGAGAATATCAGCACCATACTGTTTCATTACCTTTTCCGGTGATACCGAATTACCCCCTGATTTAGACATCTTCTCACCTTTGCCGTCAAGAATAAAGCCATGGCTTAATACTTGGCGATAAGGCGCAACACCATACATCGCAACAGCAATAATTAAAGATGAATTAAACCAGCCGCGGTATTGGTCACTGCCTTCTAAATATAGATCTGATGGGAATTTCATACCGCGTTCAACTAAAACACCGGTATGTGATGAACCAGAGTCAAACCAAACATCCATCGTATCCAGTTCTTTACGGAACTGATTATTCGGTGAACCAGGATGCGTAAAGCCTGCTGGCAGCAGATCCTTCGCTTCACGTTCAAACCATACATTACTGCCAAATTCACGGAACAGGCCAGCTACATGCTTAAACACCTTTTCATCCATGATCGGCGTATTATCTTCAGCATAGAAAATAGGAATTGGTACACCCCATGCACGCTGACGGGAAATACACCAGTCCCCGCGGTCACGAATCATGTTGTAAAGACGTGTCTCACCCCATGCCGGTGTCCATTGAACTTCTTTGATTTGTTCCAGCAGCTTTTCACGAATCTTATCAATAGAAGCAAACCACTGATCTGTTGCACGGAAAATAATCGGCTTCTTGGTACGCCAGTCATGCGGATAGGAGTGAGTGATCCATTCCATCTTCATCAACGCACCTAATTCATCTAATTTCATAACGACTGTCTTGTTGGCATCATCTACAAACTGCCCCTTTAAGAAATCACCGGCTTCAGCGGTCAGACAGCCATGCTCATCCACCGGGCATAAGGCCGGCAAGCCATATTTACAGCCAACGATGAAGTCATCCATACCATGCCCCGGCGCCGTATGTACACAGCCTGTACCAGCTTCCGGCGTAACATGATCACCCAGAATAATCACACTGGTGCGGTCATAGAACGGATGCTTTGTCGTAATCATTTCAAGCTCTTTGCCCTTAAACGTTTTCAGGATTTCTTTTTCCTGTAAACCAAATTTTTCCCATAGACTGTCAACCAATTCTTTTAAGACAACTAAATTGCCCTTTTCACTCTTTACTAAAGCATATTCCAGACGTTCATTTAAGCAGATTGCCAGATTCGCCGGAATTGTCCACGGGGTTGTTGTCCAGATAACAAAACTATCAGTTTCCGGGTTCAGCAAGCCTTTGCCGTCTTCAACATTAAACTTCACGAAAATTGTCGGTGATTTAATATCATGATATTCAATTTCAGCCTCAGCTAATGCACTTTCGCTGGATGGTGACCAATAAACAGGTTTTAACCCCTTATAAATTAAACCATCCATAGCCATTTTGCCAAAAATCTCAATCTGACGGCTTTCAAATTCCTTCTGTAATGTAATATAAGGGTGATCATAATCAGCCACTGTACCCAGCGCCTTCTGATCCTTCATCTGATTCGCTACCTGCTCCATCGCATAGTCATAGCAATGCTTTCTGAATTCAGCTAATTCCATTTTCTTACGGTCATAACCAAGCTTTTGCATCGCATTTTCAATCGGCAGGCCGTGGGTATCCCAACCCGGCACAAAATCAATGCGATAGCCTTCCATGAACTTAGAACGATTGATAATATCCTTTAATGTCTTATTCAGTGCATGGCCAATATGCATAGCGCCATTGGCATACGGAGGTCCGTCATGCAAGACAAAATCCTCTGCACCCGCTCTTTTTTCCAGCATCTTCTCATAGAGATGCATTGATTCCCAACGCTCTTGAAATTTTGGTTCTTTGCTTGGCAGTTTCCCTCTCATTTCAAATTCAGTCTTGGGCATCAGTAATGTGTCTTTAAAATCCATTTCTCTTTTCCTCCCTGAAACATAAAAAAACGTCCTCATCTAAGGACGCTGACAACGTGGTACCACCTTAGTTCACAGTTTGCACTGTGCACTCTTTCCCCTATAACGCAAGGCTTTACGGATTTCCCTACTTAATTCAGAAAATCAGCTCCTAAGTGATCTCCATATGAAATTCACTCTGATTTCCACCAACCATCAGATCTCTATGCATTCATTCATAAGGCACGTCTTATTCACAGCTTTTACTTTTAATCTTTTAATAAACTCAAATCCGGCAGCGGCGGAACTTCAAATGATTCCAATGCATTTGTCAGCTCTTCAAGCTGTTCCATCATCCGGCTCTTTACCTCACCGGTTTCTTCGCCAAGCTTGCTGACTTCAAGCAGAATCTGCTTAGCCGAAGCCAATGCCTCCTGAATGATCACATCCGCATTATCCTGGGCCGTCGCTACGATCACATTTGCCTCACGCAAAGCAATCCGCGCGATATCTTCAGCCGCCTGTTCCTTCATCCGCAGTTCACCCGACAATGTCGTATATTTTTCCTTCATATCCTGACATTGCTTTTCTAATGTTTCACAGCGGTCAGTGTACAGCTCCAGCTTTTTTTTCAGTTCGTCAAGGTCATCACTCATGCGTCCGATGCAATCATCGACCTGATAGCGGTTATAACCGTTACGCATTGTTTCAAATTGTATCTTGGACATTGTGCTCACCCCTTACTGAAATAATCCCAGTTCAATCACATAGTTATCTTTTTTTGTCTGCTTGCATATACCTTTATAGATAAATCGTCCATATCCGCGGATTGAAAGCACAGCATTATTATTGCACAATGCGCTGCAATCTTCAAGCAGAAGATGATTCACCTGCACATTTCCGCCCTTAATTAAAGCTGCAGCCTTGCTTCTGGACAAATTACAGCAAGCAGCGACCAATGTATCCAAACGATTGCCGGAAACAATTTTCTGCATCCAGCGGATATCCTTTTCAATGACAGCCGGCTGATCACAGACTTTGAAACAGATTGAGGCCCGGCCAATCTTACGGCATTCATCAATAATATATTGTGCTACCTCACTGACGGTATATACATAAATCACACCCTCTTTAACACTGATATCCCCAAACTGATCATTGCGCAAGCCAATATTTAAAAGAGCGCCCAGCGCATCCCGATGGCTCAGCTTGACATAAGTCTGAGCATACTCTGCCTTCAGGAGTGTCAGATCCACTTTTTGATCCTCTGATTCATCAAAACATAGCAGCGCCCGTTTTTTCTCCGCTTCCAGATAACCCCCGTCCAGCTTCATAAAACAGCGGCTGCCGACCACCTTCTTCAGCACTTCCTGCTCAGGTTCATTTAAAAAAGGTGTGATAATCAGACGATGCTTAAACACAACCGCATCTACTAGATCATCAAACCGTTTTGCTTGTTCTTCATAACCTTTAAAATGAATCAGCCAATCATTGCTCATCTTCACCATCAACGTTGATCTTACCGTTTACACCAATTGATTTCGGTGCGCACAGGATAACATTCTGACCAATTTTCTGAATCGTACCGTCAAGTGCAAAAACAACACCTGTCAAAAAGTCAATTGTACGCTGAGCATAATCACGCTGTAACTTATGTAAATTAATCACGGCAGCTTTATTATCCTTTAAACGGCGTCCAATCTCTTGAGCCTCATCAAAAGAACGTGGTTCAAACAATACCATTTTTGTATCAAAACTGGCATTAGAAACAACTTTAGACTTAGGTGCTTCGTATTTACTGATTGCCTGAACTTCCTCAGGGTCTAGTTCCAGTACTTCATCTTCATCCATTGGAGCTATAAATTCTTTAAATTTATCTTTGATTCCCATAATGACTCCTCCATATGCTTTCTCATTATATCATATCCCTTCCAATAAAAAAAAGGAAAAGTCAAAACTTTCCTTTCTTTCACAGAATTTTCATCGACTTTTATCGACAAAGACACGTTCTTTCTTCACTAATATGACATCTTCTCCGATATTGGTAATCTGTTCGACATTAATCTTTTCACAGCAGTCATTAAACAGCCATGGCAAAAAACGTGCAATTCCCCGTTTTATTTCACAAACATAAATCGTTTTTACACAAAGACACTGATCCAGCTCCATATCGCTGATCAGGCCAAGCTCCTTGCCGTCAACACTGATTACTTTTTTGTGCAGCAATTCATTCAGCTTCATACGATCACCTATTCTAGTCTATGGTAAAATTTAAAAAAAGTTCCTGTTTAATCAAATTCTTTTCTTAAACAGGCAATCGCACTCTTTTCCAGCCTTGACACCTGAGCCTGTGAGATTCCCATTTCACGGGCTATTTCACTTTGCGTATTGTCGAGAAAATAGCGTTTACGCAGTATCTCCAATTCTTTAGGCTGAAGATTTTTCATACTCTTCTTTAAAGTCAGCAGATTATTCAGTAAAGCAATCTCATCCTTGCTGTCCTTAATCTGATCAACAAGCATCATCTCATCGCCGTCACTGTTATACATCGGCTCAAAAATAGAAACGACGCTCTGTACAGAATCTAAAGCTTCCACAACATCCTTGACTTTGACCTCACACGCCTGTGCCAGATATTCGATGCTTGGTTCACAGCTGTTTTCATGCATGTAGGCTTCTTTAATCTTGAAAATCTGATAAGCCAGATCCCGGCAGTGGCGAGATACCCGCATAACTTGATTATCACGCAGATATCGCTTGATTTCACCCATAATCATCGGTACCGCATAAGTCGAAAAACGCACCTCATGCTTTAAATCAAAATTATCGATTGATTTAATCAAGCCGATACAGCCAACCTGAAATAAATCATCCATATTGTCACAGCGCGATGCGAAACGCTGTACGATGCTTAATACCAGTTTTAAATTACCTTGAATTAATGTTTCCTTGGCACTTAGATCCCCTGCCTGCAAGGCTTGGAATAAACGTACCATTTCCGCATTATTTAAAACCTTCAATTCATTTGTGTTGATGCCGCAAATGTCTACTTTATATCGACTCACAACGATCCCTCCTGCATGATTTCATTGTCCCCTTAAGTTGTCAGGGATATTCAGCAGGCAGGGCATTTCCTTTTATTTACAGCGGCAGCAGGAACTGAATTCATAGAGGATCATCGGCAGCTCCTATGCATAGCAATCAGCAGCTGCCGGCAGTTTAGCATGGATTGAAGAAAGAGAGACAAAACTCAAGCTATCCCAAAATTGACGAATTGTTTCATCAGTTATATAATTGAGAAAATACAATCAAATTTGCTTATAACGTAAAAGTTAAAGCGATCCGGATTTATCAAAGGAGTATTATGAACAACAATCATCAATTAATTACAAATCGGATGTTTACAGGGATGCTGCTCGGACTGTCAATAGGCTGTATTGCAGGGATTTCTCAAGGCAATATGGGGACATCGATGTGTTTAGGGCTTGTTTTGGGGATGATTGTTGGTATAGTGATAGGCACTGCTGTCAAAAACATCAAAAATAAGAAATAAAATTCCCATTTGTGGAAAAGAGATACCATAAATATTTAGAGAGGAAAATGCGTTTCAGTGTTTCCCTCTCTTTTACTATACAAAAAAGCAAGGTAATAATCTGTAAGAGATTCTTGCCCTTGCTTTACATAAAATTTTTAAACTATCATTCTAAAAAGATGTGTAATTTTCTCATTTCGTTGGATCAAATCAAAACATGAAACATATCCTTCCCATTAACTATCATGCCCTTTCATCATCCTTATACCGTATCAATAGGATCAAAACAGAAAAATGAGCATTAAATGCCCATTCTCATTGATTTATTTCCCCTGCCAGCGCTTTAATGTCGGCAGATATGCCAATAATTGTTCTCTTGCTTCTTCAACATTTAGGTTTAAGCCGTTTTCTTTATTCCATTGAGTGAGTGATTTTAAATTCTGTTCAGCCAATTCTGCCATTGTCAGGTCTTCTGTATAAGCGCCGTGCTGATAACAAAACGCGCAGTATTCGTGAGAACTGCTGCCATCACTTTCACTCCCTAAATCACTTTCCTTTGTTATTGTCATACCACAGCTTTGACAAATGCTGATTGGCTGACCCAAAAGTTCATCCACAGTGATGTCAAAGATTTTCGCGATCAGCTTTAACGTATCGGTATTGGGAATCGTTTCACCCGTCTCCCAGCGTGAGACTGCCTGTCTTGTGACAAATAATCTGGCCGCAAATTCATCCTGAGACAATTTCAGCTTTTTGCGCAAATCATGAATTACCTCTTTTGTTTCCATGATTGTACCTCCTTTATCTCATTCTATCATTGCCTGAAGTGCACGACAAGCAACCCCATGTTGCGCATTAATCCGCAAATTGCTCAATCAGTTCCTCCCTGCTTGCTGATGACTGCCTTTTATCCAGTAGAATCAGTACGCTCACCGCTCCCAAAATCAACAGACAGCCCATGATTTTACTAACGCTTAATGCCTCGCCAAATAACACCCATTCCGCAAGCACGGCCGTCACTGGCTCAAACATACAGAAAATGGCAGCCGTAGAAGCTCCCAGATACTTAATGCCCAGCTGTAATGTAAACACCGCGAAAAACGAACAGCCAAAACCGATCAAGAAAGCATACCCATAAGCGGCAGGCGGCAGCTGCCAAACCATCTTATTGAACACTAAATTGTAGAAAAACATCACAAAGCAGGCAATCAGTGCCAGATAAAATGTCAGCTTGTATGAATTTAACTGATTTAAGCTGCGCCGTTCCACACCAGTCATATAAAACGCATAGGAGATACTAGAAGCGACAGCTAAAAGGATACCCATTGAAGAATTGCCATTGTCTGATTCAAAAAAGAAGAAGATGCCCATCGTTGCGGCCAGCAGTACCAACACTGTTGACTTTGCTAAATGTTCCTTATAGAACACATAATTAATCAAAGCTACAAAGGCCGGATAAAGGAAGTGCAGTGTAGTAGCCGTTCCCAGTGAGATGTAAGAATAAGCATTATACAGCAGCAAAGCGGTAAGCGTTATACCAAAAATACCGACCAGAGACGTATTCATAAAATCTTTGCGGCTGATAGCAAAGGATATGTGTTTTTGTTTCATCAGCACAAAAAGAATCATACTCGCAAATACATTTCTCAAAAATACAAGTGTTTCTGCATTAGCTCCCAAATCATAAGCCTGTGAGCAAAGCAATGGCATGATGCCAAAAGAAACGGCAGACAATATCGTATAAAAAATCCCCTTTTGTTTCATATCTAACCTCCGCATCATATTGCGAATAGTTTAGCACAAAACAAGGGGATCAACAATCTATTTTGTATGATTCAGCTGCACTTTAAGCTGGGCGATAATTCTTTTTTCAAGTCTGGATATATAGCTTTGTGAGATACCGAGCTTTTGCGCAATATCTTTTTGTGTACACTCATCATGTTCAATACCATAGCGCATCTGCAGAATCAGCTTTTCTCTGTCCTTTAAGGAATTCATTGCCTTCAGCAGCTCACGTTTATTTTCATTCTTTTCAAATTCCTTGGTTACTAAATCATCATCTGTACCGATAATGTCACTCAGCAATAATTCATTGCCGTCATAATCGACATTCAGCGGTTCATCCAGCGATACTTCACTGCGCCGCTTGCTTTTCTTGCGCAAAAACATCAGAATTTCATTTTCAATACAGCGGGACGCATAAGTAACCAGCTTAATATTTTTATCACTCTTGAAAGTGTTCACCGCCTTAATCAGACCAATGGAACCGATACTGATCAGATCTTCCATAAAAATCGGGTTGGTTTCATAACGTTTGGCTATGTAAACAACCAGTCGAAGATTATGTTCCACAAGCAGATTGCGGGCTTCGAGATCGCCATCTTCCCAGCGTTTGATTGCTTCCTTTTCTTCCTGTGCGCTTAACGGCTGCGGCAGCACATCACTTCCCTGAATGTAATAAACCTCCTGCTCAGCCTTTTCCCGAAATAAAAAATCAAAGATTCGTTTTATGAATTTCATGTTTATCCACCTCACTTATCTGCCGCAGATTCAGCAAGCAGTCAGCCTGCATCGGGAAATGCTGATCGCCAATAACTACCATTACACTCATCCAGTTTCCTCCTTTGACCCTGACATCACTCAATTTTCCTTCTATTTCTACTTCATTAGACAATGTATGCATTTTTCCCTTGATTATGTCTCTGCCTTTGATTTTTTCAAAAACTTTAGGACGTACAAACATGACGGGACAGCCTTGAATCACACAGTTATTGCCGCTGTCTAAGTAACCGCGAAGCGTCAGTGAACAACATTCAACCTCATAGACAAAAGCCAGCTGATTTAAAGTATGTCCCCATTTCATGATCAAAGCCGCTAGTATGATCAGCAAAAGCAGCCAGATAGGAAACGGATTATAATCAAGGGGCGGAAACCATGTAAAGTTATAGATACTGCCGCCAGCCAGCTTAAAACAGCTGCCGGTCATCAAAAGACGCAGAGAAATTGATGCGAAATAGGCGCTGAGCCGATATCGAAAAAACAGCCAGGCGCACAGCCCTTCGATTATCAGCAGCAAAGCGGCAGCCCAAGGATGGAAACAAAAGCTGGCCAAGGCCGCAAGCAAAACCGCATAGCTCACACATTTTCTTAAGGCAATCGGATAAGCC
This sequence comes from Clostridiales bacterium VE202-08, assembly GCA_000508965.1. Lineage (GTDB taxonomy): Bacteria > Bacillota_I > Bacilli_A > Erysipelotrichales > Erysipelotrichaceae > Dielma. The sequence continues at coordinate 415,792 of BAHV02000010.1, read as the reverse complement.
GCCGCATAGAGGGCAGCCAGCACGCTTACCAGATTGACCAGAAGCGTTTGAATAAAAGCAACCTCCACATAACTTTCCATGTTTCACCTCCCCTATGAGTATAACGGAAGCACTCAGTAAAGTTTGTCGGATTTTTTATAACAGAAAAGTAAAAAGATGCTTGACACAAGCACCTCCCTTTGATTCTTTTGATATCAGCCCTTCTTATTCGTATTTCTTGCCAGCCACATAAACACCAAGCAGCAATAGAAGCAATAAACCGAACATCACAAATGTTTTTATTGTATCCCAAACAGCCATGCCAAAATATGTGACGCTCACCAAGCAAACTAACGGATAAAGAAGCGCGCCTAAAAGCATGCCAGCTTTCATTACAATGCTGATAATCGGCCAATTGCTGTTATTGAATCTAAGACCTGCAAGATGGATGCGAAAGACACCCTGCGCATAATAATTAATCTTATTTTCATCATAATAGCTTGGCAGCAGTTCTTTGGCAAAGAAGCAGAACCAACCGGCAAACAAATACATCATACCCATGAACAGCAGAACATTTTCCGCTAATGCAAGCCATGTCAGGCCGATGCGCAGCAGTAAAGCAATTTCAGCAGCGCCAATTAAAAGGCTAATCAGATAAGCCAGCTGCCAGCCTCGACGTCTTTGTTTTATCGTATGCTGTAGCGTTAAGTCCAGAGAATCAGTAACTAAACGCTCTACCTCATCAGCATTCAATACCTGATCCTCATTGATCTGTTCACCCCGCAAAAGCTCAGTGACGCTGACATGTAAGACCTCGGCAAGCGGGATCAGCAAAACCACATTGGGAATGCTTAAGCCGCGCTCCCATTTACTTACCGTCTTATCCGATACAAACAGCTTACCCCCTAACTCCTTCTGTGTCATATTTCCTTCTTTACGCTTTGCCGTAATAAAAGCGCCGATTTTCTGATTATTGATCTGTACCATTGTATCACCTCACTAAAATAGTACCGTGCATAAACAAAAATTACAATCGACCGTCGGTAGATATCCCTTTTTAAGCTTTATAAAGCCTTGTTTTTCAACCCGATCCCAAATTACTTGACTTAGTCATATAAAAGTGTATTATTGACTTGGTCAAGTATTTATCGGCAAGCTTATGCTTCATAAAATCAAATACTTCTCAATGTATACAGTTCTGATCAAACGATCAGCGGATTGGAGATAGATAATGTACGATTTTTTAAATTCACCTTTTACGCTGCGAGGCGTAACACTTAAAAACCGGCTTGTGTTTGCCCCGACGACATTCGGGCTTTCAGCGGATGAAACGATGGAAAAGCTTGGACGGATTGCCAAGGGCGGAGCTGCCTTGATCATTCTTGGCGACGTTGCAATCGAGCCTGCGCGCGGGTCATCTTTATTTGAAGAAAATGGTTTTATGGCTTATCAAAAACTAATAGCGCATATTCATGAAAACGGCGCGTTAGCTGCGGCTCAGCTGCATATGTCTGATTCTGACATTAAGGGGATGATGAAATATATGCCGGATATCAAAGCTGGCCGTTATTCGCCGAATCAATTGCGCATTATGCTGAATGATCTGACAGCGGATTATGTAACCTCAATGCCGATTGCGCGAATCAAGACGATTATCAAACAGTTTGGCGAGGCGGCGAAACTAGCACGGAAAGCCGGCTTTGACATCATTCAGATCCATGGCGACCGCATGTGCGGCAGTATGTCTTCAAGCATTTATAATCATCGCATAGATGAATATGGCGGCAGCCCTGAGAATCGTGCCCGCTTTGCCTGTGAAGCGATTATGGCAGTGCGTGAAGCTGTTCCCGATATGCCCATTGATTATAAGCTGGCAATCCGTCAGGAAAATCCCCATTACGGCAATGCCGGTGTATTAGAAAGCGAGTTAGCAGTTTTCGTGCCGCTGCTTGAAGCTGCCGGCGCTGATGCTTTTCATGTTGCTTTAGCAAATCATTCTGACTTATCCGATACAATTCCGCCCTTAAACCACCCATACTTCAAAGCGGAAGGCTGCTTCTTGAAGTTTTGCGATGAGGTGCGTAAACTAAGTAATAAACCCTTGTGTGGTGTGGGCCGTCTGACACATCCTGAAATGATTGAAAAACAGCTGTCTCAAGGACGCATTCAATTAGCCGCAATGAGCCGGCAGCTGCTGGCTGATGATCAATGGCTGAATAAGGTCAATCAAGGCTGTGAAAATGAAATTCATTACTGCATGGCCTGCAACAAGAAATGTCTGGGCGGCATGCAGGCTCATCAAGGTACGCGCTGCATCTACGATGAAAATCAGTTAAAATAAAGACACTTTTGCGTGTCTTTTATATTTCATTATTTATTTTATCCTTACGATGCAAAAACCGATAAACAAATGCGATTACCGCACATAAAATGACAAACAACAGGGCCGTATTTTCCTTCGTAAACAACTGAAAAAGTAAATCCTTTTCAATATTTTCCTCAGCCGTAAATTGCAGACTTGCAATCTCTTCTCCCTCGCACGTTATCAACAGTGTCTGAATCAGTTCCCCCTTTGTTATCGGCGGTGTCAGTGACTCATTCAGATAAGTATAGCTGCAGCTTTCACGTTCAACTGTTTTAGGCAAAATGGCTGTGATTGTCTCCGGTGCCTTTAAATCAAGCTCATTCTCTTTGAATTTCCGTTTGATCGTCAGTGCCGGCAATGCTTCATCTTTACTTAAGAGCATCACTTGATGATACTCATCAAAAGCTCTGTCATAAATCAGCTTTGCATCCTGAATATGAATTGGCTGATACCCCAGCTCTGCCGGTGCCTTGGCCGTAACTAGAATCAGACTCATATTCTCTTTTTCAGCGGCACTGGCTAAACAAAGCCCCGCTTCATAAGTAAAGCCGGTCTTGCCGCCGATTAAATAATCCATGGATGGATCTGCATAGCGGAAGGTCGAACTGATCAGATAAATGCCTTCGGGATGTGCCCATGTTGTTTCAGTGATAATTTCCTTTGTCTCAAAAATACTTTTAAAGACTGGATTTCGCAGCGCCTCTTGCAGCAGCAAAGCAATCTCTTTTACCGTTGATACATGTGCATCCTCATGCAGACCCGTCGTGTTGACAAAATGCGTCTGCGTCAAACCTAGTTTGGCTGCCCGCTCATTCATCAACTCCACATAGGCCGCTTCACCGCCGGCAATCCGCACAGCCAACGCCACACACGCATCAGCTCCGCTTGGCAGCATTAAACCATAAAACAAATCACGGACACTGACTGTTTCACCGCTGACAAAACCGGCTACACTGGCATTTGCTTCTGCCAAACCCGCCAGCATCTCATCGGTGATCGTTATTTTTTCATCTAAATCCTTCAGTTGTTCAGCCGCTACGAGCAGCGTCATTATTTTTGTCATGCTGGCAGGATAAATGAGATCATCTTCCCCCTTGCCCTCAATCACTCTTGATGTTTTCGCATCCATCAGTACATAATACTGACTGGCAATTGTATCAGCTGAAATTGATAACGGCTGAGTGAAGATCAGACAACAACATATCGATATGAATCCTTTCAAAAATTTCCCCATGATAGCTCCTTACTCTGTATTCATTACTTATTATACTCTAAAGGAACTAAAAACTTGGACTTTTTTTAAGAATTTCAGCCAGTCTTCACAAATTTATGGCATAATTAAAAAAAGAATGAGGTGAATGAAATGGCTAAGCTGCTGATCGTAGATGATGAAGAAAAAATTCGTACCCTAATTAAAAAATATGCTGTCTTTGAAGGCTATGAAGTTGTGGAAGCAGCGAATGGCTTTGAAGCCATCGCAAAATGCGCGAGTATGCGCTTTGATCTGATTCTGATGGATATCATGATGCCTGAGCTTGATGGTTATTCCGCGGTCAAAGAGATCCGCAAAACGGCTCAGACACCGGTGATCATGCTCTCTGCTAAGGGTGAAGAATATGACCGTATTCATGGTTTTGAAATTGGTGTTGATGATTATGTAGTCAAACCGTTTTCGGTCCGGGAACTGATGATGCGGATCGGTGCGGTCATCAAAAGAACACAGGGCAGTGATCTGAATGAATTTACTTATAAAGGATTAAAAATCAGTTTTTCAGCACGGACGGTCAGTGCTGATGGTGAGAAGCTGCATCTGTCCCCAAAAGAATATGAGTTACTTTTCTATCTAGTAAAGAATAAAGGGATTGCGCTTTCCCGTGAACAATGTCTGTCTACGGTTTGGGGATATGATTTTTATGGTGATGACCGCACATTGGATACCCATATCAAAACATTGAGAAAGAATCTTGGTGCTTATGGCAGCTGCATCGTCACATGCCGAGGGGTAGGTTATCGATTTGAAACTGAAGAATAAAATAAAAAATTTATTAGACAAGCTGAAGCAGCTCGACCTTAAAAACAGCTCGATTAAAGTTAAGCTGCCTTTCTACCTGTTGATTTTTGTCTTAACGACATTAATTCTCTTATGGCTGTTAGAGGTTGTGTTTTTTGAAAACATCTATACTTTTGTCAAGCAGGATTCATTAACCCGCGCCGGCAACCGCATTGTCGAAGAAGTTGATAAAAAACACGCGGACAAGCTGATTGAAAAAATCTCCCGTGAGGATGACGTCTGTGTGACCGTTACCGATGAATTTGGCAATTCGATTTATTCAGGTATCAATAATCGTGACTGCAACGCCAAGATTTCACTGGATGATTTTATGCTGCGTATTCATGATGCTCAGATTCATGACGGAATCTATGTGAATACATTTTTCAAGGAAGAACCCGTATTTGATATCAATGCTTCTGATCCCGGTTCGATTAAATTTAAACAGACAATGCGGATCATTAAACAGATCAGTTATACTGGTATTGTGCATACCGAAAACCGTACTTATATCGTAATGCTTGATGCCCGCCTGACACCGTTGGATTCAACCGTTGATCTGATTCGAATTCTTTTAGTTATGTTTACTGTCATCCTTTCCCTTTTTGCTTTATGGCTGGGCTGGCTGCTTTCCAAGCAACTCACTAAACCGCTTTTAACAATCACTGAACAGGCTCAGCAGCTGGCAAGCGGTGATTATGATGTACATCAAATCGTAAATGGCTACCGTGAAGTACAGAAGCTGTCAGTAACGCTGAATCAGGCCGCCAAGGATCTCCAGCAGGTTGAAAAGCTGCGCAATGAATTGATTGCCAATATCTCCCATGATCTGCGTACCCCGTTGACGATGATCAGCGGCTATGCGGAAATGATGCGGGATCTTCCAGGTGAAAACACCCCGGAGAATATCCAGGTGATCCTTGATGAAACCAATCATTTAAACCGCTTGGTCAATGATGTTCTTGATCTTTCCAAACTGCGTTCAGGCGCCAGTGAATGTATGTTGAAAACGTATTGTATCACCGATTCCGTCCTTGCAGTCATTGAGCGGCTTCAGGCATTAACCAGTCAAGAGGGTTATCATATACACTTTGATTATAATGATAAAGTTTATACCGAGGCTGATGAGCTGCAGATTTCACAGGTGCTTTATAACCTATGTACTAATGCAATCAATTATACCGGTGAAGATAAAACGGTGCGCATCATACAAAGCATTCATGATCAGACAATAAAAATAGCGATTGCCGATACCGGTGAAGGTATACGCGAAGAAGAAATTGATAAAATCTGGGAACGCTACTATCGAACCAACAGCGATCACACGCGGGCCAAAGTCGGCAGCGGCATCGGCTTGAGTATTGTCAAGCGTATCCTTGAACAGCATCATGCCCAATTTGGTGTCAGCTCTGAATTAAATAAGGGAACGACCTTCTGGTTTGAATTACCACTTAAAGACATATCGAAATGATATGTCTTTTCATAATATTTTCTGTTATTGTTCAGCTAATTTTCACAATTATCACTTATAATGATTAAAAATCGAGGTGATGGCATGGTCAAAAACAAATATCTTTATAAATTCATACTAGTAATGGGCCTGCTGCTTACAATGGTTTTTACCCTTTCCTTTACCCGGTCAGCACTTGTCCAAGCATCAGAAATGCCAATTGCAACGGATACCGATACAGGCCATGAAAATCCTGACAATCGTTTTGAATTTGATGCCGGGATGCTTGAGGAAGCCCGCAGAATCATTAACGGCAGCAGTGAATTAGATGATGGACAGCTGACACAGCTGCGTCAGATCGGCTTTACTGATACGCAGATTGAATTGCTGTTTGAAATCACAAAGAATCCATGCGCGGCTGACATCGATGAATTAAATAAACCTGATGATTTGATGATCGTACTGCCCTTTCTTTTAATCCTTGCAATAATCGGCATCGGCTATACTTACCATAAAGTTAAACTGTCTCACTGACGGTTATTTTTTATTTTCATGTATTCTTCACGGGTAATTGAATACTGACAAAGATCCATGATCTCACCGGTATATAAACGCGAATGATAACGGATCAGGCCTTCATATTTAAAACCATTTTTTTCGATGACTCGGCGGCTTCGTTCATTTTTCGGATAATGCCCGCAAGTGATGAGTTCCAGATGCATATTAATAAATCCTGCATACAGCACCGCATTGACCGCTTCACTCATATAGCCATATCCCCAAAAATCATGATTTAAAACATAACCTAATTCACGGCTGGCAATCCCGCGCCGAAAACGTTCATCAAGATGCAGGCCCACTGATCCAATTAACTTATGACTTGCTTTTTCTTCGATTCCTAAAATTTCATCAGAAGCAATAAAATTTTTCAATATTTCAAAGCTTTCAGAGACTTTGACATGTGGTTTCCATCCAGCATTGATTCCCACATCCGCTTGACTCGCATACTCAAAAAAATCAAACAAATCTCGCTGACTGAATTTACGCAGTATTAATCGTTTTGTTTCCATTAGAATCATCCTTTCCTGATTCATTCGCACAATGTTAAAGAAATATGTTATACTAACCGTGTTTAGAGGTGACCTTATGAAAAAAGAAAACCAAGCACATCGCCGCACCGCCTTAATCTGCTGGTGTGTAACCTTTGCCCTGACGATCTATTTCCGTTGGGCTGGCAATGCCCTTTTCACTTATTTTTTCGGAATGCTGACGGTGTTTTTTCTTGTCGCAGCCAGTATTTTTCAATCCCGAATCCGTAAATTGGATAACGTTCAGGCAGAGGAAGCTGACCAAAAGCAAAAGAAATAAATTCAGTTTCATTATACTGAATGCCTGATCGTATTACAATCCCGCAGATATTCACATTTTTTATAACAAATTAAAAAGTCTATATAGAACAGAGATTAGCCCCGAAAGTTAGACCAAAATCTAACACTTGCAGGGTCATCACGTTTATCCTATATAGACTTTTTTAACGATAATTCAGATTGAAGTCATGAAATAAACCGGTTATGCTGCCTTCAAAACAGCATTTCATTTCGGCTAATAAAGTAAAATCATAAGGCAGGCAGAGACAGCACGGCTTATTTAGACGCACTGCCCCGCTCTTTTTTAAAACCTCCGCAATAAATTGTGAACAGAAATAGTGTCCCAACCATTGAAAAAACAAATGAAGCAAAGCAAGCAATAAGCCGATACACGTTTTATTAATCCTTAAAATCGATGATTTTGATGCCCCCGCTGCCGGCAATGACAGCGGTTGACTGCCGTTTTTCAAAATAACCGGTTTCAACGACGCCTGCAAGCTGGATCAGCTCCTGATGCGCCTGTCTCATTGTTTTCTCATTTGGTATTCTAACATCTAAGATTAAACCGCCGTTATCCGTAATCAGCGGCTGACCTTGATGCTTTCTTATCATCACCTGATAACCCATCGTAATCAAAACGGTGCGCAGATGCTCATGATTAAACGGCAGAACCTCCACCGGCAGCAAATATTGATCAAGCTTGTCAACCATTTTCCGCTCATCCATGATCCAGATCGTTTTTTCTGCCCATTGGGCAAGCATTTTTTCTCTGGTTAACGCTGCACCGCCGCCCTTAATTACATTACCATGAGGATCGATTTGATCCACACCATCAAGATTAAGATCAAGGGTAATCTTAGATGGATCTTCAATAATCGGCAGCTTTATTTCACGGGCCAACGCTTCTGTTTTATCAGATGAACAAACGGCCTGTATCCGCAATCCTGCTTTGACCCGCTCACCCAAATAATTTAACGCATAAACCATGGTTGAACCGCTGCCTAACCCAACCTTCATGCCATCATGAATATACATACAGCCTTGCTGAGCAGCCTTTTGCTTTAATTCTTCCCACTTATTTTCACACATCTGCTTCACCTCTATCTAATTTTATTCTTATCATATCATATGAAAATTGAAGCAATCATTTATTTGCCCACTTTTTAGATAAGTGATTCATTGAGTTGCATCAGCAACCAGCATTTATCAAGGGTTACAACCACATATAAAATGATAAAAGGAAGAATATGAGCCTGCCTAACATCCTTCATCAATCCTATCGCTTTGATTCCGCATAATTCCTACATTAAATGCAACCTTCAAATGCCCAAATTAAAAGGAACAGATCACTCTGTTCCCATTTTTAGTTTATTCAGTTTCAATTAAGCCATAACCGCCGTCATTGCGTTTATAAACTACGGATACGGTTTCACTTTCTTCATCACGATAAATAAAGAATGAATGACCCAGCATTTCCATACGCATGATAGCTTCTTCAAGATCCATTACGGAAGGAGCAATTGTCTTTGTCTTAACTAATACGTCCTCTTCTTCATCTTCTAATGCTTCGCCGATAAAGGCCATCGACAATTTATCCTTATGCTTTCTTTCAAGGCGTGTCTTTTGTCTTCTGATCTGATCCTCTAATTTATCTATTGCCAGATCCACCGCCGCATAATAATCAGGGTGGGCAACCTCAGCTCTTAAAACAGCCATCTTTGTTGGGATCGTAATTTCAATTTTAATATCCTTTTTATGGATTTTCACCAACACATTGGCTGTGACACTATCATCAATAATAAAATATTTCTCTAAGAATTTCAGCTTTGTCTCAACCTTTTCCTGCATACCAGGAGTAATTGTAACATTCTTACCGTAGATTTGGACTTTCATCTAAAATCCCTCCTTATCTATACTTATTATTATACGTTATCTTTTTCTAACTAACAGTCTGTTCTTTTATTTTCAAATCGTGTATAATGGAAGCGTAAGGGGAAAAACCACTGTTTCCTAATTACCAAATAAAGGCAATTGAAGCCATCATCAATAAGCTGAACCAGACAAAGGATCTGGTTTTTTTATAATCCGCGTCCATGCCTTTACCACCCTCGATATAACCGCAAAGAGTCTATTTTGTAAGCTTTTTACTGACGTGCTAATTCCGTTTAATTAATTTGATGTATGACTACCTATTTTAATTGTTTTCATGTATAATGAATTAAATCACTGACGAAAACTGTCAATTACAAGGAGATACTATGATAGATTTACACTTACATATCGATGGGTCATTTAGACCACAGACTATTTATGAATTAGCCAAAGAAATGAATATTCCATTGCCTGCTGATAGTGTAGAAGGCCTGCTGCCTTTTATTCAAGTTCCTGAAGACTGCCGCAGTCTGGAAGAATATCTCGAACGCTTCACGCTGCCGCTGCAAGTAATCCGCACACCGGCTGCGGTTGAACGGGTTACTTACGAATTAGTGATCGATCTGGCAGCTCAAGGATTGGATCAGGCTGAATTGCGTTTCGCACCGAAATCATGTGCCGGGACCGCCGATCAAAAGGAAATCGTGGAAGCTGCGATCCGTGGTTTAAACCGCGGTATTCAGGAAACCGGTATGAAGGCTGGCTTGATCCTTTGCGCGATGCGCGGCAATTCATTTGAAGACAATATGGAAACCCTGCTGCTAGTGAAGGAATATCTTGGCAAAGGCGTGATTGCCTTTGATATTGCCGGTGCTGAAATTGTATTTAAAACATATCTGTATGCTGATTTATTTGCCAAGGCGCGTTCCTTAGGTGTTCCATATACGATTCATGCTGGTGAAGGTGATGGCCCTGAAAGCATTAAAGCTGCTTTGGATTTCGGAACCAAACGATTGGGTCATGGCATCCGTGTATATGAAGATCCTGAATTGATGAAACGCGTTCGCGATGAGAAAATTGTCCTCGAAGTATGCCCAATCAGCAATCTGCATACAAAAGTGGTTGATGACATGAAGGACTATCCATTAAGAAAATTATTTGATTATGGCATCCTCGTTACAATCAATACTGACAACATGACAATGTCAAACACAAATCTAAAAAAGGAATACGAATTTATCAAAAAGCATTATCATTTCACTGATGAGGAAATCAAACAGATGAATGAAACAGCTTATCACGCTTCCTTTATAAAATAAAATATTAAGACTGATATGAAAACTTACGGACGCCTAACCAGCGTCCTTTTTATAATTTATTGCTGCTTTTGATGTCTGCGATCAATAGTATCTTTAACCATAATCATGATCTTTGTAACATATTCCGTTGAATCAGAGATGGCAAACTCATTCAAGCCGATTTCATAAGCATAACCAGTAAGCGATAAATGATTCTGATTGGCATAAGCAAGCATTTTCTTATACATACTTGGCAGCTGATCCCATGTTCCCTTTTGGTAGCCGCATAAATATTTACCTTTCGGTTTGATTGTCTTCTTTGCTGATGAGCTCCTGCTTAGAGCCGGCGTATAAAGACCGTCATATTTTTCAAAATTATTATCAATAACTTTGTCAAGGGAAATAAAGCCGCCGATTCCCATACGAATTTGTTCAATGCTCCATGTATCTCTCAGATAACCAAATACTTCTGAGACATCATCCTCTGAAAAATCATAAGGAATGACCAACAAAGCCTCAGAAGGGTGTTCTTCAACTTTTATCACTTGTTCACCCAATTTTTCACAGAAAATCAAATTATCTATTTTGGCATTCAAAATCCTTTTAATTGCTTTCATTTTTTGGATTTCCGCATCGATTTCCTTTATTTTAGAATATGCCATTTTAAGAAAGCTATCAGCAGCAGGATTTTTATAATAGGCTTCAATTTCTTCAATACTCATATTCAATTCTTTCAGCATACGGATATACTCGAAGTCAATACTTTGTGATAAATCATAATATCTGTATCCATTCTCGCCTTTTGTGTTAGGAGAAAAAAAACCGATATTATCATAATAATGCAAAGTACGTTTATTCACTTCATGTAGTTTCGCAAATTGTGCTGTCGTTAATTGAATATTACTTTTTTTCATATTTTAAAATTCCTCATTGACTTTACAGTTACTGTAAAGATTATTATACAAATTGTAAACAGAAATGACAAGGAGAATTAAAATGCAAATCACATTAAGAGATTATCAAAAAGAAGATTTTAAAGAATTACAAACCATTGTTCGTGAAACGTGGCATTATGATGAATTCTGCAGTCCCAAAACCGCTGCAAAATTAGCCGGTGTATTTTTAAGCAGCTGCTTAACAAACCATACTTTTTCTCGTGTTGCCTTATTAAACAAGAAACCGGTTGGAATCATCTTAGTCAAAAATACAGCGCTTCATAAATGCCCCTTAAAATATAGATTGAAACAAATAAAGTCTATTTTATCATTGTATCTTTCAAAAGAAGGCCGAAAAGTATCAAAAATATTCGGCAGCGTTAACGGTATCGATAAGCAGCTTTTAGCTGATGTGAATAAAGCATATCCGGCCGAACTTTCCCTGTTTGCGGTGGATTGCTCATGCCGCGGCAAAGGGATCGGCAAAAAACTTTTTAACGCTGCCCTTGAATATTTAAAAGAGCAAGAAATCAATGCGTTTTACTTGTTTACAGATACAAGCTGTAACTATGGATTTTATGAACATCAAGGCATGGTTCGCCGCTGTGAGCAAGAGCAGCTTTTTAATATTAAGGGTCAGCATGCAAAAATGAATTTCTTTATTTATGACTATCAATTATAGAAAAATGTAAAAGCAGCTGTCTATTTCAGATAGCTGCTGAATTTATCAATAACATTAGTATAACAAATCTTTTCAATTTCAAGTTCACTAAAGCCGACATCCGCCAAAGCCTGCGCAAAACGCGGCGCATCAAGAGCCGTTTCAATTCCCTTGGCTGCCGTACCGAAGCCGTCTTCAAAGAAGTCCATGAAGTCAAAACCGCAGGCGATGGTTTCAACCCCCACCAATGTCTTTAAATAAGCCGCATGTTCTGCCAGTTTAGCCACCGTTTGATCAGCTTCATTTTGATCCACAAAATAACGAGCTGAGTTCATCCCGATTAGACCACCCTTAGCTTTGATTGCCAGGCATTGCTCATCATCAAGATTTCGCGGATGGTTACAGAGTGTGCGGCAATTGGAATGCGAAGCAATCACTAAGCCGTTACTGAGATTCATAATATCCCAGAAAGTTTTTTCATTGGCATGTGAAACATCCGCAATCATATGCAGCTGATTCATTTTGTAGATAACATTTTTACCCTTTTCACTTAAGCCTTCATCAGCTTTGCCCTTTACTCCATTTGCCAATGCATTGCCTTCATTCCATGTCAGCGTTGCCAAGCGGATGCCGTGATCATAGAGCCACTGGATTTTATTCACTTCATTATCAAGAATTCCGCACATGCCCTCTACCGACATTAAAGCTTTTATTTTATTTGAATGCAGATCCGCCGCCTTTAAAACTCTCACAAAATCATCTGATTCATTAAGCTCAGCTTCCAAGGCTAGTATTTCCAGCTGCATATCCTGCCATGTCTCATGACCATCAAAAAAACTGGCCATGCAAACTCCCTCAAAACCACCCTGCCTCAGCTTATCCAAATGGTATCGCTTTAATACATGGGTTTCATGATTCAAATGCTTCTTTACTACATCATCGCCGATATCGGCATGCAGGTCAAAAAATTTCATGCTACCTCCTCGTAAATTAAATCAAACGCAGTCATTGCAATTCCCGGTTTAACACCGCTATCATATGTCCTCTCATCAAGGATCAATAGGCACTCATTCACATTATCCATTGCTTGTATCACTTTACCTGCCAGCTTCTTTGCCTTTTCAAACAAATCCATAAATGACTCCGTACTCTCACGGCTTGGCTCGGCTGGATATTTCCATAAACGATGCTGTTCATTTAATACATCGTAACGGCCGTCAATCTTAGCTGGAACAATATTGCCGCTGTAAAGCCACGGCTGATGTTTCAGCTTTTCATACTGCCTGACAACCCTTGTTTTCCAGCCTTTCGGATCATACAGCCAGCGCTGCAGCTTCTCCCAGTCAGCCAATGCATCCCGGATATCCTGCTGTGTGATGTCATCATTAAAAACAGCTTTAAGAATCGGACGATACACATTGGCAATAACCCGATCACTGATTAATCCCGGACGGGTAAGAGATGGAAAATGAAATTTTCTGATATCCGTATCCAGTAATTTTTTCAGCATCATCGTATCCATCATTGATTCAAATCGATGATGCATGCTGGCACTATTTCCCGTATAATTGCCGGTTCGATAAAAAATGTAAGGATGTGTCGTACTGTCAAGTGCCCAATGGCACAGATGACCGGCTATGTATGAGCGCATCGCTTCCTTTACATCCGGATCGCTTTCCGCTTTCATCGCGTCAATTGCCATTTGATAAAAATCATTGACATGCGAACTATGCAGCACATTGCCGTAACTGCGAACGCGAACATCTTCATGCTTCTGACTGAAAAAATGGTAAAAGAAAAAGAAATCCGGCCCATTGCTGCCGATAATATATTCATTTGGGTATTCTTTGATTGCAGAAAGCGTTGCGGAATCATTTATTTCCTGTTTCACACTTTCCGCAAATAAATAATGCGTTATGATATTAGGCATAGTTTCACCTCGCATTCATTCTACTCCATTTACGTACCTTTTGTATACAATTTTCATCGTTTAGGCATTTACCTTTATCAAATGATGAATGATACATAGCTTAATACAGGAGGTGAAGTATGGCAAAAGGTACTTTACAGGTGATCACGACAATGGCGGATCAGGCAATTGCTGTCGGCAATGCTATTGTGCGTGTTTATAAAGACCTAAACAATGAAATAGTATTTGAAGATTATTTGATTACCGATGATGAGGGTAAAACAGAAGTTCTGCAGCTGGAAGCGCCGGCGCGCTCGCTGTCGCTCAATGAAAACAACCGCACCCGTCCTTATGAAATTTACAGTGTAGAAATTATGCTGGCTGGTTATCAAACCCAGATTATTCAGGGCGTTCAGATTTTTGCCGATGAACTCAGCGTACTGCCGATTTCAATGGTTCCAACCGACGGCACAGCGCCTGCCAGCGACGAGGTGGATTTGATTCCCGATCATCATTTGCTGACGAATTACGGTGGTGACAACATCAATCAGTCACCGGCCAACCGGCGCTGTATGAATGGCACCATGAATGACTATCGGATGGTTGAGGAAGGTGAAATCAATCCGCCGCATCGTGATGTCTTTGTTTTAAAGGGAGTTGTCATTCCCCGTAAAATCAGAGTGCATTTGGGACGGCCGACAGCCAGTGCTGAAAATGTGACCGTTGATTTTATTTATTATATTAAAAATGTCTGCTCCTCAGAGGTATATCCGACTTGGCCGCGGGAAGCACTGCTGGCAAATATCCACGCTCAGGTTTCATTGGCTTTGAATCGTGTATATACCGAATGGTATCCAAGCAAAGGCTACAATTATGATATTACCAACTCGACTGCCTTTGATCAGGCTTTTGTAAAAAATCGTAATATTTATGAAAGCATGAGTGTATTGGTAGATGAGGTATTTAATCAATATTTACGCAAACGTAATTTTGCGGAGCCGTTCTATTCAGAATATTGTGACGGCAAGATTGCCCAATGTCCAGGCATGAAGCAATGGGGTACGCTTACCCTGGCCAATCAGGGGTTAAGTGCGATTCAAATTCTTCAGCGTTATTACACAACCGATGTGCGTTTAGTGACCACAGAGCGGGTTGAGGATGTCAAGGGCTCTTATGATGGTGTCTTAAGAGTTGGCAGTACCGGTGACAATGTCACTTTGATTCAGGAACAGCTAAATGCGATTGCGGTTAATTATCCAAATATTAAACCGATTTATCCGGTTGACGGTATTTTCGGTGCTGATACAGAAGCAGCCGTAAAGGTTTTCCAGCGGCAGTTTAATCTGACGGCAGACGGTATTATCGGCAAAACAACTTGGTATAAGATCAATTATATTTATTTGGCAGTGCGCAAGCTCGCTGAGCTGACTTCAATTGGCCGAATTGAAAATACCAAGAGCGGTGAATGGCCGGGCACTGTGCTTCGTGAGGGCAGCAAGGGGGTCGATGTACAGCAGCTTCAATATTATCTGAGTGTAATAGCAACCTTCCAGCCGCAGGTTTCTACTATCTCGACGATTGATTCACGTTTTGGACTGCAGACTGAACGCGCTGTTATGTCCTTCCAGCGCGCCTATGGACTGATCGTTGACGGTATTGTTGGACAGGCGACATGGAATGCGATCTATGCCGCATATTCAAGATTCAACACAACGGTAACCCCAGACGATTTAGCACCGCAATATCCAGGCATTGCCATTAAAAACGGAGCCAGCGGCACCAGTGTCCAGCAGATTCAGCAGGCGCTCAACATTGTCGGGCAGGAATACACCGGCATTCCGGTATTAGTTGAAGATGGTGTCTTTGGCGCTGAAACAGAAAGAGCGGTACGCCGCTTCCAGGAACTGTTTAATCTCGATGCTGATGGCATTGTCGGTGTCAACACATGGAATAAACTGTTTGAAGTCAGCAAGGCAATCCAGCAGGGTTCACGGCCTTCACCAACCTTCCCTACCTTCCCGGGCACGTTGCTGCAAAGCGGTTCCCGCGGTACGGACGTAAAACTAATACAGGAGCGGTTGAACTTCATTGCGATGTATTATAAAAATATTCCTACAATTGTTGCCGATGGCATCTATGGACCGCTCACCGCTAATTCAGTAAGAGCCTTCCAAACCATGCTGGGACTCAGTGTCGACGGCATTGTCGGCTTACAGACATGGGATAAAATCATGCAGATGTATAATGAATTAGCCAACTGACAACAAGGCCATACCAAACGGTATGACCTTTTCTCTAATTTGATTTTCTTAAAATTGACTTGACACCTTGAACCGTAATCCAATAATACAAGCCATAGACAAGCATAAACAAAGCCGCTGTAATCAATGCTGATTTAGTGACATTGCCGATGCCTAAAAAGGAAAACGCATTGCAGACCGCATTAATGCCGATATAAGAATGCAGCACTGCCAGTCCCAGCGGTAAAATGAAATACAAACCGATTTGCAGATACACCGCGTGATTGATTTGTGAACGATCAGCACCCAGCTTGCTTAAAACCTGATAACGCTGACGGTTGTCACTTGCATCAGATAATTGCTGGAGAGCTAAAATTACGGTACTTGCCATCGCAAATACAATTCCCAGATATAAACCAATAAATGTGAAAATCATGCCAAAGCTGGTATCACTCATCATGATAGCGGTTCGTGTATAAAGCTGATAACTGCCTAAAATTTCACTGTTTTCCTGACGCAGCGCACTCAGCCGCAGATTTAATTCTTCACTCTGTTCATCAGCATTACCGCTGAAATTAATGTTCCATATTGAAGTCATCGGTACTTCATTGGCAGTCAATTCATCATTGACAATAAAGAATATGCCGTAATTACCGCCTTGACTCATCGTATAAGGATATAAAACATCGACTTGATCATTAATTAAATGTAAATCTCTGCCGAAGACAGTTACTGTTTCACCGGCATACTTGCCGCCCTGCAGCGATGTCTGAATTAATTCCATATCACATGTAATCAACGCCTCATCAGCAGCTAAATGAATTTCACGCTGGCCAAGATTGTGCATCAGTTTGTTGTAATCACTAACGCTGATCAAGATGATAGCAGCTGTCGCATTGGCAAACACATTCTTAGACTTTTCCGGCAGCATTGGTAAGATCACAGACTCATCAACATCTGAACGAATCAGATCTACCCAGTCGGATGAGTCAATATCTAAGCCGCTGCTCAGCCGGTACATATCTTCCTGCTTCAGATCATGCTCATACATAACGATTGAAGTATCATAAGGTGTCCGCAGCGTTAAATCATTACTGAAAGCTTCATTAAGATTCAATCCGGTAGCCAAGGCGCCAATACTTAAAAGCAGCATCAAGCAAATAATGCCCATTGATATAAAATTGGTATTGATTTTCGCATTGATCTGTTTCAGCACAAACATATTCAGATTATGATAATAGAACTTGCGGCTGCGTTTAATAAAAAACAGCAGGAAACCCGAAAGTGAGAAAAAGAACAGCATTGTACCAAGGATTCCCAATACTAAAATCTGACCAAAGAATTCAACAAATGTAACCGTCGAATAAGAAGCCAGAAAATAGGCAGTGCCTAAAAACAGCAGGCTGACTATAAAAAGCACAATAGAAACCGGCATTGACATCAAGCGCTGTTTTTCATTTGCTTTTTCCGCATTCAGCAGCTGAATCAGCTTATAGTGATTTAGTATACGGGTATTAAATAGCATGATGACTACAAAAATCAACGCAAAGCAAAGAATTGTCATCAGCAGTGCCAAGGATGAATATACAAAATGAAAATTAACCTCAACCTTAAACAAAGCAGCTACCAGAATCGCTGTCAGCTGAGAAACAGCCAAACCTAGAAGCAAACCAGAAATTAATGAAATCAAGCCGATAAACAAGGTTTCATAGATTAAGATTCGTGAGATTTTCTTTTTCGGCATCCCCATCAGCATATATAAACCAAATTCTTTTTTGCGCCGTTTAATCAAAAAATTATTCGCATAGAGGATCAAAAAGCCAAAAACAAAGACTACAAAAAATGACAGGATCAGCATAAAGGTCGCAACCAGATTTATATAATACTCTTGATCGGTACTCAGCATCATAATCTTCTGCTGGGCATCAAAAGAGTTAAACACATAAAACAGACAGACTGAAAATGTCAATGTCATAAAATAAATCATAAAATCCCGATAGCTTTTCTTTACATTGCCCACCGCTATCTTTAGATAAACAGGTTTCATAACGATGCCTCCTTGACAATCCTATTTTAAGATTTTGTCATGACAGACGCCATGGATTTAGCTAACAGTTATCTTTCATTTTTGTAAGGAAAAGAAAATGAGCCTGCGCTCATTCAAATTTTTTTAATACATCAAGAATCATGTGATAAACCAGCACCATTGAATATGTATCCATGCCGCAGTATTCATAAAGCTGTTCACGAATCTCATCATCCATCTCATCCGCTTGCAGACTCCGCCAGTTAGCGACCGCCTCCATACCGTGGCTGATTGATAGATCATGATAATCATAGTCAGTAAAGATTTCCACAAGTTTCTTTAAGCTGTATGCACCCGCCATTCGCACATCATAGATGTTGCCGGTTGAAAATGGCAGTGACAGATCGACCATGCGCTCCCAGATAGCCTTTAAGCGTTCACTGTATTGAGGAAACTGGACAGCTAATTGCTTCAAGCGCAGCATTTCAGCACCCACGGCATTATAAACCATAACCGAACCCTCAGCCGGTATCTTAGCTAACAGATCTTCAATAAAGGCCACACGGCAGTCACCAGTGCCGATAAATTGTTCATGCAGCAAAGGCGCTCCCGGTGTATTTTCAACATGCATTGAATATTGGAACACAAGTACATCATAGGGCTTCATTCCCTGATAGGGCGGATAGACATACGTTTCCCATTCAAAATCAAGATAGGTAATCGGATACTGAATTCGCCGTTTTACCCAATCGCGCATCGCAAACACATCAAAATATAGGCCGGATTCACTGCGGGCAGCCATGATCTGCGCATATTGATGACGAGTGCCCTCAATATCATCTCCGTCAAGCATTCCCAGTTCGGTTTTGCCGGCATCGACTAAATCATATTTCATGCCTGACTGAACTAAATTATAGACAGAATCAGGTTTTTCTTCCTGATTAAAACAACGGTCAAAATAATCACACTTGCCGCGATGGGTACAGACCGAACTGCGCTGCTTGCCCTCAGGATACTCAGCCAGCGCGCTGCGCATACCAATAAGCAGGCTGTCAACATCAATCTTTTGTTCGGCTATGATCTCAAATATCGTTTTATGTGTCTGTTTCTTGTCATGATACAAATAATCATCAAGCATCAGCACCTTGAAAACATCCAACGTCTCTTCACGCACATAATCTGCCACCAAATGGATCATTTTCACATCATTTACCTGTATGCCGTTCTGTTTTAATACCCAGCATGCAATTGCCAAATAGACAGCTTCACTTTCCTTAGGAAAACATTGATTATTTGTAAAAATCACCTGATAGCCATCCTGCTGTTTACGCAGGAAAGGAATCGTAACCCGCAGGTCCTGATAAGTAAAACGCGCAGCTACAAAAGTATCATAATGATCCAGCTGAGCCAGAACCAATTCACCCGCATCGCCGCTTTTCCCTTCATAATACTCTGTGCAGTTTAAAAACTGCTTGGCTAATTCCAGGGTACTTTCATTGCATGTAGCAAAAGGAAAATACGGTTTGGGCGCCTGCTGATTCAAATAAAAATAGCGGTCACACCGATTGTATTTTTTTATATCCGAAATATGAAACATACCCATCACCTCTAACTTGTTTATTATAGCAAAGTTATATATAAAAGTGAAGTTTATCTGATAATCAGAAATCATAGCTGATAAACAGCATTCTATTTTTTATCTAAGCTGACTTAATTCAAGTTTTAATGCAGCAATCGGCAAGAAAAAAAGTGCTATTCTGTAAGCGCTCTCAATATATTAATTATAGCATAGAAAAAAATTAAAAAAAAGACTATTCATTCATTTAGTAATTGTTATAATAAAGGTGACAAAAGAGGAAGGGTGAGACCAATGGACAACTCAATCCACGGTCTGATTAATCAATTATAAATTCACGCTGATAATTGATCGACAGATCGTATGAACTTAAGATTTTATTGAAGGATACAGAAAGTATGATATCTTTAGGATAAAATCAAAAAAATTAACAAGTCGTGAAAATAAATTGTATTAGTGAAGTATAAAAGATGAAAAAGCTTTTGAAACATGATTACGATTTATGATAATTGAATAATCCGAATTTTATTTTTAAAGGTATGCAAACGTGAATAAGAAGTAAAAGACGGAACCAGATCTGCAAATGGCATAGTTGCAAAAAATTAACTGAGAATAAAAATACTTTAAGGAATTGCTCTTAAGCAGGTAGACTACAAAAGAATAGTCAGTAAACAGTAAAAAAGTAAGTTGTTCAAGGTTAGTAATAGTAGTGATCCTTTCGATTAAGTCAACCCAAAAGTAAACGAAAGAATGCTAGAAAAGGAGATGTAAGGAGATATTGATGGAACCAACTCATTCATAAGTCGCCAGTTATTGGAAATTGATACAATAACTGGCGACTTTAATTTATATTCAATTATAGCTGATAGTGTTTGCACATCGTAACAAGCTGATCATGAATCTCTTTCTTTAATTCAACTGGTTCCAGCACCTGACAGGCGGCGCCTAATGAGAGCAGAAAACGAACAGCTTCCATCTTACCTTCAATAATGGTTTTTAAGTGCAGTACCTTTTCATCAAGCCACTCCTTCTGTGAATTGATGCCGACTTCACTTTCATAAATCAGCAATGCCAGATCACCGCTGATCACACAGTCAATTTCATGCAAATCATCCTTCATCAATCCTGTCTGACCAATATGCTCCTTAATATCAAAATCGAGATCTCTGGTAAATCGTTCATCCAACATCGTACAAGACTGCATACGGGCTTCTGAGAATTTATAGACTCTGAATTCATGAATATCGGCATTATAACCTAATACATAATATGAACCCTTGATATTCAATAACTCATACGGCTGTAGCCGTATTTTTTTATAGTTATCACTGCGCATTGATTTATATACAACCGCCATTGTATGCAGCGTGTCACGGCATGTTTCACTCAGCGTAATCATTTCCCGCATCTGAGATGATAATGCTGCGGTATTGCTTTTAAAAAGAATTGATGATGTATTAACAGTGGAATGTGCCGCGCCTCTGATTTTATCCACAGCTTGCAGATAATCATCAAGCGGCAGAAAATCACTGTGCGAACTTAAATAGCTGACACTCTCACTGATTGCATCTTTTTCTTCATCGCTAAGCGGCAGTAAGGGCAGCACTGATTCCTGCATCAGCTGATAACCGCCATATCTACCCGGTATACTTTCTATCGTATAACCGGCAATTTCAAGCTCATGCTTAAACTCAGAAATATTGCGGACATTGGTTTCCAATAATTCTGCCAGTTCAGCTTTAGAGAGCAGTCCCCGTGAGTTAAGATATGTCAGCATACGGATACATAAAGCGGTACGATTCATAGAAATGCTTCCTTTCTTCAGCAAAATAGATCTAACGGCGCGTATCGATGCGGCAGCGGTCCAAATGCTTCCGGTGTCTCATACGTTTTAGGAATAATACCGCGGTATGCAAGTGCGCCGACCACACAGCCGATGCCCTGCTCCAGCGCAAAGCCCAGTGCCTCTGCACATTGATTTGCGCCATGCTCGATCAGCAGCGTAACCATTGCCTCATTCCTTGTAAATACGGCGTGAATCAGCAGCGGATAGCCGTTAAAGATCCAGCTTGGATCGGCTCCCTCATAGATGGCCAGCTCAGCCGCGGTTAGGTCTTCCTCCCAAACTGCGTTTAATAATTTTTTTGCTAATTTATTTTCTGTCATAGTGTTCACCTTTCCTTTGTGAACTTACTATATCATTGATTGTAACACTATTTATGTAACAATCATAGGTAAATGAATTTTATTTTTTAGAACTCACATAACTTCACATATTTTTATGATAGTGCTGCGGTATCTTTATCCTATACTTTAACCATGCAAGAGGTACAATATAATTTAAATCTTGCATGAATTTCAATCATCCCTAATTGAAATTCAAATTCTATCCCCTTATAAATAATCCTAAAACAACAAAGTGAGCGTTTCCCCTGACGCTCACTTTGCTTTATTCAGCTTTCTTTTATAGTTTAAATCCAACTGCTCACACTGCCTGATAATCTGTTCTGCACTTTCTTGAAGACGCTGCGGATCCCGCATCGTATGCAAAATTGAAGCAGCCGCCTGATCATAATCATTCTTATATTCCTTATTGATCTTTTTCCAGGGAATGCCCTTGAATTGTTCAGCAATCGCCGGATCATAAGTGAGTCTTCCCTGCAGCATCAAAACCGCAAGCACCGGATATCCCAGCGTCTTCTGCCAGTAAGAGGCATTGTCTGAACTGGCATAGGTGTTTTGATCCCAAACAATCTCATACTTCTTTGAGCCATCACTAGAGACAGCTTCAGCCCAGTTCTCATGCATTGTGATCCGCTCATCAGCAATTGCTGAATAGGCCTCATATACTTTAACAGCTTTTGGTATTTTCCATTCCATAAAACCCCTCCTTTGTCTAATTCCCATAATAAACCATAATTCTGGCATATTGCAACGAAATAAATCTTTTACAATAATAGCAGCAGGAAATACCTGCTTGAACAGTCAACCCCAACTATGAATGTTCAAAACATTTTCTAATCCCTTTCATTTTAACAAAGAACAACGGCGTGATGAACCGTTGTTTTTTGTATATTTATAGTATAAAACAAATTTTATTGTTCATACTGGTAATAGGCAGTCAGTAATTCCTCGCTGTACTGCTGTTTCATTCATATTTCTATCCCTTTCATGTTTCTTTATTGGAGGAAAAGCCTATCCCACAAGGCTTTTCCAATTATATTCATCATCACATAATTTCACGAAATACATACGTTTTCTTTTGACACAATTCCGCTATACTATATTCAGGCAAGGATAATAGCTTGCTGATGAACATGGACAATCCCTATCCATAATGTTCAATCATATTCTATCCCTTTTATAAATAGTATTTGAAAAAGCATCGTTCCCCTGCGATGCTTTTTTCTGTTATACTAAAGGTGTCAGGAGATTGCTTATGAATGAAATACACTGCCGCAATGCATTAACTAAATCGAAGGGCAGATTCCCCTATGATTATGAATTAAATCCATATCGAGGCTGTGCGCATCACTGCCAGTATTGTTATGCCATGTACACTCACCGTTATTTAGAGGATGACGGACACTTTTTTGATCATGTGCATGTGAAAAGCAATATCGTAGAAGCGCTGCGTTCACAGTTAACCGCCCCCAGCTGGAAGCATAAAATCATTGGTATCGGAACCGTCTGTGATGCTTATCAGCCCATCGAGGCAGAAATGAAGCTGATGCCGAAAATATTAAGGCTTTTGATTGAAACCGCTACTCCTTGTGTCATTTCCACTAAATCAGCTTTGATTTTAAGAGACAAGGCACTGCTTGATGAGCTAGCTGAAAAAGTACCGGTCATCGTTGCTTTTTCTATCAACACCGTTGATGAAGAACTGCGTAAAATCATGGAACCTAACGCAGCACCGATACAGGGACGAATCATGGCCCTGCGTGCCTTTAAGGATTCAAAAGTTAAAACGGGGCTGCACACTATACCGATTATCCCGATGCTGACTGACAGCAGTGAAAATCTTGAGGCACTCTTACAGTTAGCTCATGAGGCTGATTATTTTACATGCGGTACGATGTATCTGAGAGGTGAAACAAGAAAAGCGTTCATGGCATTTATCGAACGTCAATACCCTCATTTAAAAAGAACCTTTATGCAGCTCTATGCCAAAGGTTCTCTTGATAAAGACTATAAAAAACAGTTATATTCTTGGCTGCGTCCTCGGATGAAGAATATCAATACTGATTATCAGCAGTTTTTGATCATGAATGAACAGCTTTCACTATTTTAGAAGCAGATCTTCAATACCATTCAGATAAGCACGAACGGAATCCTCATTGATACTGTAATAGATGCGGGTTCCTTCTTTTTCCATCGTGATTAAATTGGCATTAATCAAAGCGCTCATATGATAAGATACTGTAGCTGTAGTCAGATTTAATCTGCCAGCCAGTTTTTGCCCATAACTGCGCCCCTGTTTTAATACGCTTAAGATTTCCAGCTTAGAGGGATCAGCCATAGCTTTCGCAGCCAATAAAACTTCTTCCTTATTGAAACATTGCTGATTCAGCTTGATCCAAATCATTGCAATCCCATCACGGACATCGTAGACATCATGCTCACTATCATTGAATATTGTGATTCGGTTGCATGAAAAAACAGAGGGTCTGATGACAAGTGTTGAATTTTCTTCATATTTGATGCCAATCTGATCGAAACGCTGCGGATTGATATGAGTTCGGTATAGTTCAAGCAAGGGTTCTATATCAGTCATATGTTTAATAATAAGTGCTGCTGTTTCATTCAGCAATCCTTTTAATTCATGATAATAAGGCAGCGGATCATGATAGACTTTCAGCCATTGCCAGCGCACTGCATTACTCTGTGCCGCCATTTCCAAAAGCTCAAGCTGATCTGCTTTTTCCTGTGAGAATAATTTCAGATTGGCATCCATTTGCGTTCGATATGCATCTGCATTCTCAGCCTCAATCTGATCAGCAGTGAGCACCATCATTGAAGCCAGCGGCATATCACCCTCAAAATAAGTCTGCAGCAGATGCTCATCAACATTCAGCTCTAATTGAATCTGAGCACTGAGCTTATGCAGCTGATTAAAAACCATATCAACTGTTTCATCATGCACCCCATATTTATTTTTAATAGATTGAGCGACTTTTTGATAATCCTGCTGCTCCTGAAGCATATGCAGATATTCAATACTATCCAGAAAGGGATCGTATGCCAAGTAGTTTATATTCATAAATGCCTCTTTTCTAATTCACATAATTTTCCAATTTTATACTGTGAGTTGCCGACAACTTTTTGGTATGATAGGTGCAAGGCAGAGATAGAAGCTGCCCCATTACTAATAAGTAATTCAATTCTCTCTCCTTTTATATAAAAGGCTTAAGCGTCGTGAGACGCTTTTCTATTTCATAAAGAATTTCATTAATTTAAGCTTATTGCCGTAAGGCGGATATTGTACCGGTGCTTCTAAACGGCTCTTCTTCAGGATACTCTTAAAATGAGAGAGTTCACAGAAACCTCGATAACCATGATATTGTCCCATACCGCTGTTGCCTACCCCGCCAAAGCCCAGCTTCGAGTTGGAAAGGTGCAGTAAGGTCGTATTGATACAGCCGCCGCCAAAGCTTAGATCCTTGCGGAAATGCTTTTGAAGATCACGATCATTAGTAAACAGATATGCTGCCAGCGGTTTTTCATGCGCTCTTACATAATCAAATACTTCCTCAATATCCTGATACGTCAGAACAGGCAGTATCGGGCCGAAGATTTCCTCTTTTAAAAGTTCATCATTTTCACTTAAGCCATCGATCAAGGTCAGTTCAATCTTATGTGCCTCACGGTCTATATGACCGCCGGTCAGGATACGTCCTTCTTTTAAATAACCGCATAAACGGTCAAAATGCTTCTGATTAACGATTTTGCCATAGATAGGTGAAGCAAGACAGCCCTGTGGATAGAATTCGTGAATGATTTGTTTCATTGCTTCAATCAATTGATCCTTCACTGATTCATGAACAAACAGCGTATCCGGCGCCACACATGTCTGGCCGCAGTTCATCGCCTTGCCCCAGATGATGCGCTTGGCAGCCATTTTCAAATCGGCATCAGCCGCCACGATACACGGACTCTTACCGCCCAATTCAAGGGTCAGCGGCGTTAATGTTTCCGCAGCCGCACGCATAACGACTTTCCCGACATGAACACTGCCGGTAAAAAAGATGTGGTCAAAACGTTCTTTCAGGACTGCCTCATTCACCTCGCGGCCGCCTTCAATGACTCTGACAATCTCTTTATCAAAGTTTTCATTAATCATTTTCTTCAGCACTGCCGATACTGAACGTGAATAACTGCTTGGCTTAATCAGCGTACAGTTGCCGGCACTCATCGATGCAATCAGCGGCGCGATGGACAGCTGAAGCGGATAGTTCCATGGTGACATTACTAAAACAACACCCAAAGGCTCCGGCTGAATCATGCTGCTTGATGGCATGAGCATTAACGGCGTACCTGCCCGTTTACAGCTGCTCCACGCCTTGCAATGCTTCACTGCCTCATTAATTTCCATCATTAAAATACCAAACTCAGTTTCATAGCTTTCAAATTCAGATTTACCTAAATCTTCATATAAAGCATTAAATAATTCATGCTCATAGCTCAACAAAGCATGTTTTAATTTTAATAAATTTTTCTGTCTCGCTTCTACCGACTGCATTTTGCCTTTTTTAAATCCATTCCTTAAAGCTTCTACAATTTCACGCATAGAATACCTCCGATTTATATTTATTATACAACAAAACTTGATCAGCGGATATTCATAAGCCATTTATCCATACTACAAATAGCAAAGATTGTCTAATGACATATCCTTGCCTGTACGATAGAATAGGTACACTTATATTGGGAGGTCTTTATGGCAAGTTTTGTAACTAATTATATCCTGCTGATGATTTACAGCTTTTTAGGCTGGCTGTGTGAATCACTTTTAGTCACCGCGATGCAGCATAAGGCAGTGAATTCCGGTTTTCTAAACGGGCCAATCTGCCCGATCTATGGCTTTGGCGCAATATTTGTTATTTTATTGCTGCAGCCCTTTCAATCACATCCCGTCTTGGTTTTTATCTTAGGTGTCGTACTTACCAGCGCCCTCGAATATTTTACCTCATGGATCATGGAAATCTTATTTCATACCCGCTGGTGGGATTACTCACAATTCTTTCTCAATCTGAATGGCCGCATCTGTCTGCTTTTCAGCATGATGTTTGGTGTTATGTCACTTTTTGTTCTCTATGTTCTGAATCCTCGGATTCATGGGATATTAATGCTCATTTCTTATCCCGCGCAATGCTTTATGGCCGCCGCGCTGCTTGCGGCATTCCTTATTGACTTACTTTCTTCATTAGATGAACTGAAGGCCTATGATCAAGATATCCGCAAATTTGAAAATGCTGTCCGGGAACTTAAAACAAAATTGAATGAAGTTGCACCGGCTTTCAGCCAGCTTGAATTAAGGGAACAGTTTAACGGCTTCATGGAATTGAAGGATGAGCGAATCAATGATGTAAAACAGCACCTGAATGCCCGCTATGAAAAACTGGCTAATCAGGAAGGCTTTCACAGCCGTTTAAAGAATGCATTTCCGCAAATGAAAATCTCTTCTCAAAAACTGAATACAATCAGTTCTTATCTAAAAGAACGGCAAAAATAAAAATGCGGAAACCGCATTTTTTTAATCATCAATCTTCAATGAAATACGTGAACCATTGCATTCCTGGGCAATATTCAATAAATGGTCAGACATTCTTTCAATATCCGTCAGCATCTCTGAATAAGTAACAACCGTTTTAGCACTGCACTGCTTGTTGCGTAAATCATTCACCTGCTTCTCCCGGTAATAGAAAGTCAGATCATCCATCTTTTGTTCATCACGTTCAATCAATTCATACTTATCTTCATAGTCAAAGAAAGACTCTTCGCCAAGCTTCATTAAACATTCCTTAAGCAGTAAATACAATTCCTTTAGCTGAGCCTGTATTTCCTCATCAAAATCAACTTCTTTATTTAGATAGAATTCCATGTATTCTTTTAAATTCATCACATGATCATCAATTCGTTCAAGATCATTGCTGATTTTAAAATAACTGTTGATTTTAATTGAATCGGCCGCTGACATCTCTAATGTACATGCCTTTGCCACAAAATCGGTAATTTCAATGTTCAGTGCGTTGATCTTAGCTTCATTGCGTTCAATTTTTTCCTTTTGGAAACGGACATTCGGATCAAGTGCCTCAAAAATATAATCCACATTGCGGCGCACGATTTCAAACATATGTACTATTTCTTTCTTCAGCTGAGCCGTGGCAATCGCTATTGAGCCAAGATGCTGATCATCCAGATAAAGCGGCTTCAGCAGATCCTCTTTTTCATCATTGTGTACCGGCAGGATCAGCATGGCCAATTCAGCCAATTTCACACCAAATGGCAGCAGGATCAGCGTCGTCGTGACATTGAATAAAATATGCAGATTGGCAATCTGAGCCATTGGATTATCCGGCGTCAAGCGGCCAATGATCGATATCAATGGCGTTGCCAAACAAAGCAGTACAAAGATTCCCGTACCAATCACGTTAAATAATAAGTGAACGATGGTTGTCCGTTTCGCATTGCGATTCGCGCTTAAGGATGCGAGAAAGGCAGTAATACAAGTACCGATATTCTGACCAAACAGAATATAGGCCGCACTGTGCAGCGGAATTAGACCGCTGGCTGCCAATGCCTGCAGGATGCCAATCGATGCTGATGAGCTTTGAATGACGGCAGTAAATACAAGACCGACCAAAATTCCCAGCAATGGATTTTCTACGGTTGTCATCAATGCGATAAAAGACGGAGATTCACGAAGCGGCAGCATGGCTGCTCCCATCATATCCATACCGATAAATAAGATACCAAGACCGGCAATGATCTCTCCGATATCTTGTACTTTTTCTTTTTTAATAAAGGTTATTAAAACGACACCGATAAAAGCAAACAGCGGTGCTATCGCGCCAATGTCCAGCGCAATCAACAGACCGGTTACCGTCGTACCGATATTGGCACCCATGATGATCCAAACCGCCTGTTTCAATGTCATCATGCCGGCATTCACAAAGCCGACAACCATTACCGTTGTTGCGGAAGAGCTTTGAATTACAGCTGTAATGCCAGCGCCTACCAAAACACCGACGATGCGGTTTGATGTCAGCTTCTCAAGAATCAGCTGAAGACGATCACCCGCGGCTGCCTCTAATCCATCAGACATCATCTTCATACCATATAAAAATAATGCCAAACCTCCAAATAAAGTCAAAAAACCCTTGATATCCATATTGTCCCTCTCATTTAGCTATTCATAATGATTATAGGGAGAGTTTGAGCCAACGTCAAGAAAGGCTTTGTTAAATTTCTGTTAATTTTTAGTTAACAGGAATAATTCCATTCAAAAAGCACACAGTTTTACCCTGTGTGCGGATTATTATTGAGCTAATAAACCAGCTTCTAAGTCTTTCAGCATCATATCGAGAGCGCTAATGCCGCCTTCTGCAAGATACCAAACCGTTGGTGTCAAATAGATGATATGATCGTTTTGATAAGCGGCTGTCTGTTGGACAAGTTCATTATTCATGACCTCCTGTGCCAGCTTAGCACCCTCAGCATTAATTGCTGAATCACGGTCTAAAACAAAGATATAATCTGGATTTTTATCTACCAGTAATTCAAAGGATGATTCATTGCCATGGGTTGTATCAACATCATCAGCAAGATTGGCAAAACCGATTTCATTGCCAATCAGTGAACAGCGGCTGCCATTACCTAGAGTATTAAAGTTGGAGCTGGTAACCATACCGATAATCGCCGATTTTCCCGCTGCCGCCGTCTTTAAAACCTCAACCCGCGCATCAAACGCTGCCGTCTGTTCCAACGCCAAGGCTTCTTTGCCAAAAATAGAAGCTATCATCTGCGCATTATCCTTAACACTTTGTATCAGGCCCTTACTGTTATCAACCGCCGTATAAACTACCGGTGCAATTTTAGATAAGGCATCATATTGCGCGCTCAAACGGCCGCCAATGAAAATAATATCCGGCTCACTGGCCATTAACGCTTCCATATCAACTTCTTTTAAAGTACCTAAATCGGCAATATCGGCATTATCGTTATAAGCAAGCAGATAATCGATTTTACTGGATTTTGGCATCCCGACTACGCGATTTCCCAATCCCCAATTATCAAGCATATCTAAAACCGCCATATCAAGGACCGCGATTCGCTGTGGATCATAGGGAACCTCAAGTTCAATACTTTCCTGATTGCCATTCAGCGTTGTCACGCTCACTTTTGCTTTCTCATTTTTTACATCTTCCTGTTTACTTTCTTGTGCGCAGCCGCTCAGCATCAAAGCCGAACAGCATAAAATACTTAACATTTTCTTTAGCATCTTGCTTCTCCTATATTAATAATAAATCGAAAGAGGTTTGCCCTCAATCTCCTGAATCTCAAAATCTACCCGATAAATATCACTCAGCACCTCTTTGGTCATCACTTCTCTGACAGTGCCAAATTTTGCTATTCTGCCATCCTTAAACGCACAGATATAATCAGAGTAAAAAGCCGCGTAATTAATTTCATGCAGCACCATGACAACGGTTTTACCTAATTCATCACATAACCGCCGGACAATTTTCATCATATTGGTCGCATGATAAATATCCAGATTATTCGTAGGCTCATCAAGCAGGATATAATCAGTATCCTGGGCAATAACCAGTGCGATAGTTGCCCGCTGCCGCTGACCGCCTGACAGCTCATCGATAAATTGATTTTCAAGCTCCGTTAGTTCCATATAACTAATCGCCTGGTCAATAATTTTTTTATCCGTTTCATTGATATGTGAACCGCTGTATGGAAAGCGTCCGAAGGTGACCAGCTCCTTCACAGTCAATTTCATCTGGATAGCATTAGACTGTGTCAGAATTGCCAGTTTTTTTGCTAATTCACGGCTTTTCCATTGTTTAATGTCCTTCTCTTCAAAATCGATACAGCCGCTGTCACTGGCAATCAATCGCGATATCATACCCATAACGGTAGACTTGCCGGCACCGTTAGGTCCGATAAGTGAAGTAACTTTACCCTTGGGAATTGAGAAACTTACTTCATCCACCGCTTTTTTTCCGTCATAGGCTTTTGTTAATTGCTTTGCCTTCATCCCTTGACCCTCCTTTGTCTAAGCAGCAAGTATAAGAAATAGATGCCGCCGCCTACAGTAATAAAGACTGAAATTGGTATACCATAATTATAAACACGTTCCACAACGATCTGGCCGCCGGTCAGAATGATGAAACCGATTAAAAATGACCCCATGATTAACGTCGTATGCCGATATGTCTTGAAAAACTCCCGGGACAGATTGGCGATAATCAGACCCAGAAATGAAATCGGGCCAACCATCGCAGTAGCTACGGCAATAAACAGCGTTACACCAAGCAGCAGTCTGCGGATCGTACGGTCATAGTCAACACCTAAATTAATGGCTTGATCCTTCCCCAGTGTAATTACATCAAGCAAAGCCAGCTCTTTTCTTAAACCAAAGACAATGGCTGCCATCAGCAATACTGAAAAAACGATAATACTTGTATTAATATTGCTGAAGCTGGCAACTAATGAGGATAACAGAGAATCATACTCATTGGGGTCCATAATGCGTGTCAGTGTAGTCTGAATGCTTGAAAAAAAGGTTGTCATAATCGTACCGCTCAAAAGCACATACAGTACATTATACTTTGTTTTCTTAAACAGATAACTGTAGATCAGTGTCGCAATGACGCCCATCAGGATCAGATCTAAACCAAAAGACAGATTTGCCTGAACAGCAAAGACGCTGCCTGAACCGAGAAAAAAGACAACCGCAGTATGAATCAGCGTATAGAGTGAGTTCATGCCTAATAGACAGGGGGTAACGATCGTATTGTTGATAATTGACTGAAAGACGATGGAAGCACCGCCGATTGCGAATGCTACAATTATCATGACAACAAGCTTGGGGACACGCAGACTCATGAAATAATCAAAATACTTCATATTCATAAACAAGAACAGATAAATCAGCGCTGCTGCAACTGACAGCAGAATCAGCCAGAACATCTTTCTTTTATTGGTTGAACGCTCCTTCACTGCTTTGCCTCCTCTTCAATTACCGGCTGATTCGCACAGCCGCTGCCAAAGATGGAAAGCTGAATGCTGCGGCTGCCATGATTTAATCGATAAAATAACAAGCCGATAAACAGCAGACTGCCGATAATGCCGACAATCAGTTCAATCGGCAGCTCATAGGGGTAAATCACTGTTCTGCCGATCATATCGCAAACCAGTACAAACAAAGCGCCGAATAAAGCAGTATCCGCCATTGTTCCCCGGATCTTATCCCCCTTAAACATCGCTACCAAATTCGGCACTATTAAACCGATATAAGAAATACTGCCAACGACAACAACAATACTCGCACTAATCATTGCTGCGATGGATAACCCCAGGAATAACACAAGGTTATAATTCACACCCAGATTCTTGGAAAAATCTTTTCCCATGCCGACGATATTAAAATGATTGGCATAGAAAAAGGCGGCGAGTACCAAGGGCACAACCAAATAAACAATCTCATAACGGCCGCGCAGCACTAAGGAGAAATGACCGACCAGCCACGAAGAAAGGGTTTGGGTTGCCTCATATTTATAAGCGAGAAAACTTGTTATACCGCCAATCACATTACCAAACATAATGCCGACTAAGGGAACCATCACAACATCCTTAAACTGTATTTTTTGAATAAAATAGACAAACAGCCACGTTCCGAAGATAGCTGTAATAAACGCAAAGACCGCACGGCTCCAAAGCGTTGATCCAGGCATGAATAGTAATGCAATCAAGATTCCCAGCTGAGCCGAAGAAAGCGTTGCTCCGGTTGTAGGGGATACAAACTTATTCATACATAATTTCTGCATGATCAGGCCCGCCACACTCATGCCGATGCCTGTACAGAGAATTGCCAGCAGCCTGGGTATCCGTGAAATCAAAAGCAGCTGCAGCTGTTCATTATTGCCGGTGAGAACACCGCTCAGCGTTACATCTGATACACCGATAAACAAAGACATAATTGATAAAACAAATAATGCCGCTGCCAGCAGAAAGGTTATTTTTACCTTTTTAATGATACCCCTCCTAACAAGTTAGATATTTCTAACTTTATCTTTTGAAGAATGCAGTTAGCTCCAACTAACTGCCTGTTCATTCTATCAACTCCATCTTCTTTTGTCAAATGATTTTATTATAAAATTTTATTGTGAATTAAAATTTATAAATATAATTTTATTTTTTGAAATTTCACTTTGAAATTATTTTTGAATTTGATTATAATTAAACCATGCAGCGCGTAGCTTTTGGCGTAAAACCAGTTGGCAGTACGAGTTGCTTTTTATGTGGTCTTCAATATAGTTCTTATCAATATTGAAACCAAATAGTGTATATTTAAGATTTTAGCGTGTGGCCAAGGGCATAAATCCAGCTCCTTTTGCCGCTCGCTTTTTTGTTTAACAAGGAGGAAATTTATGGAACAAAAATCGAATCATTTTTTAGAAACAGAGGCCATTCAAACACTGATGCGCAAGTATGCCCTGCCCTGCATCATATCCTTGCTGGTAGCGGCATTATACAATATCGTAGATCAAATATTCATCGCCAATGCCAGTTATCTGGGCTCTTATGGCAATGCCGCAAATACCGTTGTGTTTCCACTGACCGTTGTCGCACTCGCTGTTGCCGTCATGATTGGTGATGGCTGCTGTGCCTTTGTGAGCTTATCACTAGGTGCCAATGATAAAACGAAGGCTCATCAAAGCATCGGCAATGCCATTCTTTTATGCCTGGCTGCTTCCCTGCTGCTGACGGCTGTTTATTTACTTTTTCAAGATGCGATCTTGACGATGTTCGGCGGACAGGTAAATGCTGAAACATTTGCCTTAAGTAAATCATATTTTTTCACTATCACCCTCGGTATTCCCTTCTATATGTTTGGACAGGCAATGAATCCCATTATCCGCTCTGATGGAAGTCCAAAATTTGCGATGATTTCTACTCTGGCTGGTGCCGCTGTCAATATTATTTTAGATCCCATCTTTATTTTTATCTTCAAATGGGGTATGATGGGGGCAGCAGCAGCGACCGTAATCGGACAAGTTCTAACTGCCGTTCTCGCAATCTGGTACCTCTGTCATATGAAAGCTGTCACACTGAATAAAAACAGCTTTACGATTCAGCCAAAACTGACTCTGCGCTTTTTGTCTTTAGGTATCTGCAGTTTTCTTTCACAGATTTCATTGGTAGCAGCGATGGCGGCAATCAACAATATGATTACCAAGTACGGTGCGCTTGATCCTATATTTTCACAGGCTCAATATGCACAGATACCCATGGCTGTCGTCGGTATTGTCATGAAATTCTTTCAAATCGTCATATCGATTGCCGTCGGTATGGCAGCTGGCTGCATTCCTATTATTGGTTATAATATCGGTGCCGGGCGTCAAGACCGAGCGCGCAGTCTGTTTACCCATCTCTTAATTTGGGAGACCATCGTCGGTGCGGTTGCACTACTCATCGCAGAATACTTTCCACATCAGTTAATCACTGTTTTTGGTGCTGCGAATGAAAGTATTTATTATACAGAATTTGCTGTGCGTTCCTTCCGCATTTATTTATGTATGATGATTTTTGCCTGTGTCAATAAGGCAACCTTCATTTATCTTCAAGCTTTAGGAAAGGCGCTCGTATCTACGCTGCTTTCGATGCTGCGTGAAGTAGTATTTGGTGTCGGCTTTGCCTTAATCCTGCCGCTGTTCTTTGGTTTAGACGGCGTCCTTTACTCCATGCCGGTATCTGATATTTTAACCTTCTTAATATCCGCAGCGGTTATCTTCAGCACTTATAAGTATTTAGATTCAGAACAGAAAAAGGAGATCCTATCATGAACAAAAAAATTATTACTATCAGCCGTGAATTTGGCAGCGGCGGCCGAACCGTCGGCAGGCTTACGGCAGAAAAGCTGGGAATCGCGTGTTATGATCAATCTTTGATTGAGGAATTATCAGTGAAAAGCGGCTTCACAAAGGAATATATTGCCGAAAAAAGTGAATATGCCAGTCATGGCGGCTGGTTGGCCAATGCTTTTGCGG
The DNA here is from genome assembly GCA_000508965.1 of Clostridiales bacterium VE202-08. Taxonomy (GTDB): domain Bacteria; phylum Bacillota_I; class Bacilli_A; order Erysipelotrichales; family Erysipelotrichaceae; genus Dielma. The sequence goes on along the minus strand of BAHV02000010.1, from coordinate 380,777 downwards.
ATCGTTCGGTGGACGGCTATTCCAATCAAGATTATATTTGGTTCATTCAAAGAAAGATCATACTTGAACTGGCGGAAAAAGGTCCGTGTGTGATTGTCGGCCGCTGTGCTGATTATATATTAAAAGAACACGATTGTTTAAAGGTATTTATTCATGCCAGTATGGAAAAGCGTGCAAAACGAATCGTTGAACAATATGGTGAAAGAGATGATTCACCGATGAAGCGCTTAAAAGACAAGGATAAACGCCGGACCGCTTATTATCAGTTCTATACAGACATGAACTGGGGAGATGTGCATAATTATCACATTTCTTTAGACAGCGGTGAGCTGGGCATTGATCAATGTGCCGAACTGATTACCCATATTTATAACGCTGAATAATTTAAAATGTACTTATACCGTAACTGGATAAGTACATTTTTTAATTTTTCCATTGATAGCTGGCCATGTTAATTTTCCCTGGGGACGTGCAGAAAACACCTTCATTTGCCAATAATTCGCGCTGTTCCTCCCAGCCTGTGACTAAGCGGCCATCACTGTGCAGTACCCGATGACATGGATAACGGCCAAAATATTCAGCCTGTGAGAGAATCTTGCCGACCATCCGCGCCCGTTTTGGATAACCGGATAAGGCAGCAATCTGGGAGTAGCTGGCAACTTTTCCTTTGGGTATTTCACGCACGATTTCTAAGACCATATAGGCAAAATCTTCATTCATCACAAGAAGCCTCCTTCTTTTCATAACCGCTGTCAATAAAAAAATGATTTGAAATTCTTGTACCAAAACGAGGACTTGAAAAAAGGATCACTTCTATATCCTTTACCTGATCAAGCTTAACAGGCGTGAATGTCTGTTTGTATTTTGATTCATCATTATTGATCCAGTGGCCTGATTCATCAAGATTATCCCATGTCTGCAGATATATGACATCATGAATCTTATGATCATAATCAGCATGTATTCGATACGGATCAGCATAACCGTCTAAGTAAGTCCCATCCTGCATATGACAGCGAACCATTTTACCATTAATATCCGCAAGTGTTTTTTCATTTAACACATTACTCTCTTTTAATTTCCCATCAAGTGTATAAAACATGATTTGTCTCATTTTATGTACCTCTTTTAGTAGATTATAACACAGCCGCTCACATAGCTTAAAAGATAATTTTTAAAATCAATGCATAAAGATTCTCTTTTTCTTAATCATTATGGATACATTCATCAATGATATTCAGTATGAGCCATACTTGTTCTGCCTCTGATTCATCACTGTCATGCTTTACATACTTTATCAGCTCTCCATAATAAATCTTATTATATTCAAACATAGACTTAACGCTAACATAACTATCATGTATTTTTATTAATATATCAATATTTTTAAGTGATTTACTTAATTCATAATCAGCTGCCTGCGAATGATATACAATGATATCAAAACTGTTCCAGAAGTCAGTAACCTGAATGCCAATAAAGGCTTCATCATAAAATTTTCTTTTAACAAATAATAAGATACATTATATCCTGATGAAGCGGCATATTTAAGCCGATAAAAAATGTATCTTCAAGACATGTGTGATAATTTTCATCAAATTCATGCTTATGCAATCAAAAGGCTGCTCATAATACACTTAATGACTAAAATTAAAGAGACTATTAATAAGACTGCTCAAAGAAATTTCTTCATACTCTGCCTGCCTTTAAACCTTTATATCTGCATTATACCATTTACGACTTTATTCTCAATCTCCAACTATTGTACAGCATACAAAAAGGTACCGTTTTAACAGTACCCTTAATCAAATTATTCTTCTGTATCCGGAATCAATCCTGATTCCTTCAATAAAATTTCCACATCAGTTCCCTTCACAAACCGCATCGCTATCTTAATCATTTCTCTTTCCTTAAATGACAGCTTAATGTTTGTAATCGGCTGCTTATCAATGGCATAGTAGCAAGCTCTCAGCAATTCACGAACATCATATTTACTGCCCCATACTTCCGGCACACCGCGGTCAACATTTAATAATGTATAAACTGATTCCATACCTGTACGCATTGAATATTCCGTAGTGAAAATAGTGTCTCTCGGTGTTTCCGCAAACTGACCGATGAAGGCAAAGTTTACAGCACCTTCAGGTACTACCTTTGGACGGTCACTCTCTTTTCTCGGCTGGAAGAATGAATTGATGAATGGCATGAAGCAAGTGGTTGTGTTGCAGGCATTCTTCGCTAAATCTGCAATTTGATTTACAGGCACACCGATATGATAGAGCCATTCCTGACAAATTTCCTCACCGGTGCAGTCACGCATTGCCTTTTTAACAAAATTACCCTCTTTATTAGTCGTTAAACCATAAACCCAAATCAATACGGTATCTTTATCCTGGGCCTTAAACTGCGGCTGACGATTGATAGTCCAAGACATGTACCAATTTTCTGTGCTGTCTTTAACCGTAACAATACCGCCGGTTGTAACCTTTCCTTCACGAGGATCACGCTTGCAAATTTTCATGATATGCTGAATGATATCCTCATTCGCAGTCGCAACCGTGGCACTCATCCAGTTTGTAGCTTCAAAATCATCACAATAATGATCCGGATCACCATATTCACCATGGTCAGCCTGCGCTGCTATATTCTTCCACAGATCCCAGCTTTCTCCTGTACCATTCTTTACACATGATAAATCTGGGGCGGTATTCTGATCGCCGTAGCAAGAGGTATCCGTGCAGCAGCCATTAGTAATGAATACTAAATCATCAGCAGTTAAATCAATGGTTTGTTCAACACCGCCTTTAATATAAACAATTTGCTTTGCTATACGTTCACCATTTTTATTTTCAATGACAACATTTTTAACATTCATGCCAAATTCTAATGTAACGCCATGAGCTTCCAGATACTTCACTAGCGGCAGAATCATACTTTCATATTGATTGTACTTAGTGAAACGCAAAGCACTAAAATCAGGTAAACCATCAATATGGTGTACATAACGGCATAGATAACGCTTCATTTCCAAAGCACTTGACCAGCGCTGGAAAGCGAACATTGTCTGCCAATAGAGCCAGAAATTCGTTGACCAAAATGATTCCGGCAGCACATCCGATATTTTTTTATCCTCTAAATCCTTTTCAGGGGTGATAAATAACTTTGACATAGCTAATGCAGACTCTTTATCTAATGTAAACTTCTTATCTGTATGCGCATCCTCACCGCAATTAGTTGACGCACGGCATAAAGAGTAATTCGGATCTTCTTTATTTAACCAATAATATTCATCAAGTACAGTGACTCCCGGAGTTTCGATTGATGGAACATCGCGGTATACATCCCACATAACCTCAAAATGATTATCCATTTCACGGCCGCCGCGCATATAATAGCCTTTTGTAATATCTTTGCGGCCATCACAGCTGCCGCCGGCTAAATCTAATTTTTCTAAAATATGAATTCGTTCACCTTTCAACTGTCCATCACGAACAAGATAGAATGCTGCTGTCAGAGCGGCAAGACCTGAACCAATCACATAAGCTGATTTATGATCAACGTCAGCCGGTTTCTTTGGGCGTGCAAATGCTTCATAATTACCACTGCTATAATACATATTAAGTACCTCCATTTGTTTTACACCCATAGAATACTCAATAATTAAAAAAGCTGCCATAGACATTACGTCCTGCCTGTCCAATCTTTCAACATTGCCTTAACCTTGACAAAATTTCATACAAAAACACTGACTTGTATAAATCAGTGTTCCTTTTCAAAATCATGAAGCGCTTTTGTTATATTACCATGTATCATTACATAAAGACGCTGAATAATTGTCTGCGGGTCTTCCCTCATTCCCTTGCTGATCCAATCCAGCACAATACCGACAAAACCATATTTATAAAAATCTGCAATAAAAGCTTTATCCGCTTCTGATACTGTATAGACTGCCGCTTCCTCATCAACAACATCATAAAGCAGATGATAGGTTTGTTCATAAAGGAATCGTTCAAGATGTTCACGATTTAGTGAATGAAAGGTATTTAATACAAAAGAGCTGTTTTCTATCAGATAGTCAAAAATATTCTGAAAGCCCTGCTGCCAAGTTGCCGCTGTTTTTTTATCGCCAAGGATACGGGCCGCTTCACTGACATAGATCCATTCAATCAGATCATAGATATCCTGAAAATGATAATAAAACGTTTGACGGTTTACCTCACAGTCCTCAACCAGGTCTGTCACCGTTATTTTATCCAGCGGTTTCTCCTTCAGCAGCTGTTTTAAAGAGGCCGCTAATGCTTTTTTGGTTGTCTGTGACATAATTAATCACTAAGCGGATAAGCGCTTATCGTGGTGATTTTTTTTCTTGCGCAGTGTCAGCTTTTCTATAAAACCAGTCTTGTATTTCAATGAAATATAACCCACTAATGCCATGATAAAGGCACCTAAGCAGTCAACGATCAAATCCTTCATCGTATCCTGAAGCGCCGCCCTGCCCATCAGCAGCTCACCGGATTCAAGAGAAAACTTCTGCATATTTAAGCCCAGAACACCATCAAAGGTAAATTCATAAATTTCCCAAAATACACCTAACGTCACCGCAAAGCAGAACGCAAAAATCGCAATGAAAATCGGTGACAGATTTAATGGTATCTTATCGGTTTTATTCAGCAATGTCACAAAGGAGAAGCCTAATGCCCCCAGCATACCGCCGGAAAAGGTATGCAGAATCGTATCCCAATGCGGTACCGTGTAATAAAATGAACGCACCTCGCCAAGAAAGATCGCCCCGTATAGGAAGATCGCATAAAGTACCAGCATGCCAGAAGGAATCTCGATTTGAAAACGATGCGAAAGCAAGCCTGGTAAAGTCATGGCAAATAAGCCGAGAATACATTGCACAAGCATTAAAACATAATCACTTTTAACGCGTCCATAAGGAACATCGTTGCCCGCCGGTGCTAAAAATAATCGAATAATCAAAAAGATTGCCGATATAAGTAAAGAAAAAAAGACAAAACGGTTAATAAATTTACGCCAGTTGAATTTTTTCATAGATTTTCCTTTCCAAATTTAAAATAATCATCATTATTATATCACTTTCTTTCAAAAAGACAGTCAAATTTACGCAAACTATATAAACTGTCACCGAAAAGAAAACCGATGGATCACATAAAATCCATCAGTTCAGAAAGTTCTTCAGTCATTCGATTTTCTATGAAATAAGTAAGCAGCCGGTCTTTTAACTCATTATTAATGAAAGGATAGGTTTCACTGACATACTCTAAATTTCCTGTTTCAAGCATTTCGTCAATAATCTTTTCACGATGCTCTGAGTTGGAGAAAGGCATAAAATCATCAAGCAGATCAAAACGATCATAAGCCAGCAGCCATGAAAGCAATATCGTTTTCTGGGCTGAGTTAAGGAAAGGATAAAGATCATCAAGATCTAAAAAATCAGGTACATTTTCATATTGCACGATTTTTTCAATCAGCAGATCGCGCTGCGCACTGTTTAAGAATGGCAGCAGTTCATCAATTTCCAGCTCATCCAAGGGGGTCTTGGCAATCAGTTCACTCATTCGTTCACGCTTTAGGAACGGATAGATGCTGCTTAATTTTTTATTCATCCGGCCAAGCTTGCCGACTACCCGATCCAACTGGTTAGGCTTCATCAGCGGTGCAAGCTGTTCCAGCAGACCGCCTAAGTTGATGTTGATAAAGGCATCATTATCGTTTTCATCTGATTCTGTTTTTTCATCATCAACAGGTTTGTCAGCGGCTTTAGGCGTTTCATCCTGTTCCGCCTCAGTGACTTCTTCAATGATCTGACGGGCTGTCGCAACTTCTTTTTCTTCCTTCATTTCAAAACTGCCTCTTAATAAAGTATCAATACTGATATGAAAGAGATCAGCAATCTTCGGCAGCATGGTTATATCCGGAAGACTTTCATCACGTTCCCATTTGGATACTGCCTGATAAGTAACGCCCAACTGGTCTGCGACTTCTGACTGCGTCATATTTGCTGCTTTACGATAATCAGCAATCGTTTTTCCAATGTTCATATGGTTCTCCTTTAGGTTATCGATTAGGGTTCATAAGACTGTGTATCCAAAACCAAGCTTTTGCGCTTAAGGTTTTTTTAGCAAATGCATTTTGCTCCTGCGGATAATAGAATTTCTGTTTTGATTGTCTCATGTTATCACCTTCCCTTGACACCTTCATCATAGAGAAGAAACTTGATTCTAACAATAACCCGTTCGTTGAATTGCTGCTTTCAACTATCGGTTGAGTACTAAAACACCGTGTTTATAGACTTTGTTGACATTTTGTAAAGCAGTGATATCATCCAAAGGATTTTTTTCAAGAACAATTAAGTCAGCAAACTTACCGACTTCAATCGTACCATGGGTAGCTTCAATGCCTAGACATTCAGCACTGTTATGGGTCGCAAAGGTAATGGCCTCCATCGGTGTAACGCCGTACTTAACCATTAATTCCAATTCATAGGCTGTTTTATCATGGAAGTTATAAGGCGTACCGGCATCTGTACCAACCGCAATCTTCACCCCAGCGGCATAAGCCCGTTTAAAGCTTTCCACATGAGCGTCAATCACCAGTTTTGATTTACGCATCACATAATCAGGCAGTATGCCCTCGCCATGATCGACGATACATTTTGGAGCCGCAAGCGTAGGCACCAGATAAGTACCCTGACGCAGCATCTGGGCGATTACTTCATCATCAAGGTAGATGCCATGCTCAATGGAATCAATACCGGCATTCAGCGCGTTGCGGATTCCCTGATTTCCCTGGGCATGAGTCGCAGTTCTCTTGCCTGCCTTATGAGCCTCTTCTACACAGACCTTCATTTCTTCCATTGTAAGCTGTGCGCTGCCCGGTTCTACACCTTTAGTCATAACACCGCCGGTAGCCATTATTTTAATGACATCCGCTTCCTCGCGAAGCAGAATGCGTGTATTCTTACGGCATTCATCAACACCGTCAGACTGCATGCCGCTGCTCCAGCCGTGACCGCCGCTCATCGTGATCACTCGGCCGCATACGACAAGATCCGGGCCAACCACAGTGCCATTTTTGATACAATCACGAAGCTGCTGCTCACTGGTACCCTCAGAACCCAGAGAACGTGCAGCGGTAACTCCGCTGTAAAGCAAATCATGCATGAAACGCTCCCCATCATAAGCCTTCTGCAAAGGTGTGCGTGCCTGCTCTTCTTCAGCCCTCATATCACAAGGTGAAAAAGCATGAATATGCGCGTTAATCATTCCCGGCATAATCGTAAAATCAGAATAATCAATGAATTCTACTTCCTTAGCCATTTGTTCAGCCTTTAATATCCCTTTAATCTTCCCCTCATCAATGCACAGGATCATGTTCTCACTGACATTCCCGCAGCCATCAATCAATCTTCCAGCTTTTATATATTCCATAAATTAAGCCTCCTGTCTTTCATTCTATTTTACCTTTTGATGCATCAGAAGTAAATGAAAAGTCTGGTTTTCACCAGACCTAGCTTACATTTTTTCGTGCATTGTACGAGATATTACCTCGTCTTGCTGTTCCTTTGTCAATTTATTAAAATTAACGGCATAACCGGATACCCGAATTGTTAACTGCGGATATAATTCAGGATGCTTCTGAGCATCTAACAATGTTTCACGGTTAAATACATTTACATTCAGATGATGACCGCCGCTTTCCACATAACCGTCGATCAAATTTACTAAATTATCTACACGCTGACTCATAAGTTCCTCCTTAGTCCTTTCCTAATGATTCCGGCACGATTGAGAAGGTATTTGAAATACCGTCACGAGCGTCATCATAATTTAATTTTGCCACCGATGCTAAAGACGCCAATGCACCGCTTGTATCACGGCCATGCATCGGATTAGCACCTGGCGCAAAAGGTTCACCGGCTTTACGGCCATCCGGTGTATTGCCTGTCTTCTTACCATAAACGACATTGCTTGTAATTGTTAAGATGCTCATTGAATGAATACCGCCGCGGTATGTATGATGCTGTCTGAGCTTATCCATAAAATTCTTCACAAGATCGGCAGCCAGCTGATCGACACGATCATCATTGTTGCCATATTTAGGGAAATCACCTTCAACCTCATAATCAATGACAATGCCATTTTCATCACGAATCGTCTTTACCTTTGCATATTTGATTGCGGAAAGAGAATCAGCAACCACCGATAAACCGGCTACACCTGTCGCAAACAGCCGCCGTACATCATAGTCATGCAAAGCCATTTCGATCGCTTCATAACAGTATTTATCATGCATATAATGAATGACATTGAGTGTATTGATATATAAACCTGCCAGCCAGTCCAAAGTTTGATCATATTTCTTCATTACTTCATCAAAATCAAGATATTCACTGGTGATCGGTTCAAAGCGCGGTGATACCTGAATCTTTTTCTTTTCATCGATACCGCCGTTGATTGAATAAAGCAAAGCTTTCGCAAGATTGGCACGGGCACCGAAGAACTGCATATCCTTGCCGACACGCATACAGCTTACACAACAGGCAATACAATAATCATCGCCCATCTCAACACGCATTAAGTCATCATTTTCATATTGAAGAGATGATGTCTCAATGGATAACTTGGCGCAATATTTCTTGAAGCCATCCGGCAGATGTTTTGACCATAACACAGTCAGATTCGGTTCCGGTGCCGGCCCCAATGTTTCTAATGTATGTAAGACACGGAATGAATTTTTAGTTACTAAAGGCCGTCCGTCAATTCCTACACCGCCCACTGATTCAGTAACCCATGTCGGATCACCTGAAAATAAATCATTATATTCAGGCGTTCTCATAAATTTCACCAGACGTAATTTCATGATGAAATGATCCATCAGTTCCTGTGCTTCAGATTCAGTAAGTATACCCTTTTCTAAATCACGCTGAATATAGATATCTAAGAATGTAGAAGTACGGCCTAATGACATAGCAGCCCCATTTTGATCCTTGACGGCTGCCAGATAACCAAAATAAACAGCCTGAATTGCTTCCTGTGCGGTTTTCGCCGGTTTAGAAATATCACAGCCATAAATTTCTGCCATCTTTTTAAGTTCACCTAAAGCTCTGATCTGTTCTGCCACTTCTTCACGGTCACGAATTTTATCTTCATACATGCTGCCGTTCAAGCGAATACGCATTACTTCTTTTTTATCTGCAATCAAAGCATCAACACCATATAAAGCAATACGGCGATAATCACCAACGATACGGCCGCGTCCATAAGCATCCGGCAAACCGGTAATGATACCGCATGTACGGGCTGCCCGCATCTCCGGTGTATAGGCATCAAAAACACCTTGATTATGTGTTTTTCTATATTCTGTAAAAATCTTCTTGATTTCAGGATCAAGCTCATAACCATAAGCTTCAAGGGCACTTTCACTCATACGGATACCGCCGAAAGGCTGCAAGGATCGTTTAAAAGGTTTATCCGTCTGGAAACCGACGATTTTTTCTAGTTCCTTATTCAAATAACCCGCAGCATGGGAAGTCAATGTTGATACAACACCGGTATCTGCATCAAGTACACCGCCGGCTTCTCTTTCCTTTGCATTCAGCTCCATGACCTGCTGCCACAGTGTTTTTGTAGCTTCACTGGCATCCGCAAGGAAAGACTCATCCCCTAAATAAGGGGTATAATTTTTCTGAATAAAATCACGTACATTGATTTCCTTCAGCCACTTACCTTCTTTAAACCCTGTCCATTCTTCTCTCATCTTACTTACTCTCCTTGTTGATTGTATTGCCTGATTTTCGCATCAAGCCAAAGTGTGAGGATTTCCTTTGGCTGATAGCCATGCACCTCACCTAATAATTCATCATCACTTAACAGAACCAGAGCCGGCAGATGTGTCAGTTCATAACGCTTCACATATTCTGCAATCTGTTCCAGTTCACCGATTTCTATAAAATCGCAATCATCACGTTCACCAACTACTTGATGAACCACAGGCAGATTCTGTGCACAGCCTGCACAGACATCCCCATTCAGCTGTATCAGCCTAAACTTTTTCATACCGATCTCCACTCAGAATTTCTCTGGCTCTGGCAATACTTTCAGCACTTGGCGCTTCAACACCCGCTAAAGGATAAGACAGGCCAAGCTTTTGATACTTAACGATGCCCATCGTATGATAAGGCAGAACCTCTGTCTTTTCTACATTCGATAAAGTATTGATCCAAGCCCGCATTGCCAGTAAATGCTTTTCATCATCCGTATATCCCGGTACCAGTACATGCCTGATCCAAACGGGCACATGATGCTGATCTAAAAATGATGCGAAAGCAAATACCCGCTCATTCTCAAATCCGCATAAGGCTTTATGCTCTGCATTGTCCATATGCTTCATGTCAAGCAGTACAAGATCACATACTTCTGTTAATCTGATATACCGATCATCCTTAATGTCAAAGGTAATTCCCGAGGTATCCAGACATGTATGAATGCCATGCTGTTTACATAAAGCAAATAATTCAAGTACAAAATCAAGCTGCAGACATGCTTCGCCGCCGCTGATTGTCAAGCCTCCCGTATCCTTATAATAAGGACGATACTTCATGATTTCATTTAAAATCTCATCAGCATTCTTGATAATGCCGCTTTTAAGATCCCAAGTATCAGGATTATGACAATATAGACAGCGCATCGAACAGCCCTGCATAAATAACACAAAACGTATTCCCGGACCATCAACGGTGCCAAATGTTTCAATTGAATGAATTCTGCCTTGAACCATGGGTTCCCTCCGTTCTGTATGTTTAGTCTATCGAAAGTCTGCGAATCTGTAAAGTAAAAACACTTAAAAAGAATACAAAAAAGCCGACTCTCCCGGACGAGGTGCCCAGACGGTCGGCGCTGCAATGTCATACTTCATGTGGTTAATTCCACTTCCGTCAGTCGTATAACTATTAATAAAATAGCATTGAACATTAGGCTTTGTCAAGTCCGAAGCTGAAATTATCAGAGTGAAAATAGAAGATAAGCTGTATAATAAAAATAATCCAGCTTCATATAATGTTCTGCAAATCATATCTATAATTCAAGTATTCAAGTATTCCAAACAATCTTTCAATATTCTTATTATAATAACTGCTCTGATGAATAAATGTGATTTGCAATGAACAATTTTACTGGAATTTCTCTAAAAATAAATTAAACATTTTCACTAGAATAATATTCCGGAAAGTTTTGTGCAAATGGTTCTCCAATATGTTTTTTTAGGATCTCTAATAATTTCCCTTCATCTGAATCACTTACTGCAAGTATAATTTTCCCTATTTTATAATAATATTGCTTTAGAGGATATATTTTACCACTATATTCACCATCCTTGCTCATGTTATAAGCATCATTTTTCATCTCATCATTTGATGGGTATTAGATATATAGTAGCTCTTTCTATTGCAGTTGGGCATCTTGTTGGATTATTTTTTGCATTATATCTTGATGAGTTAAGAATACACTATATTCTTCTGTATCATAATATAGTTGATTTAACTGATTTAAGCATAGAATTACGATCTCCAAAGGGAGCTTATACTTGGTTTTATACCATTTTATTATTCATGGTAATTGGCATCATATTACAAAAATTCTTTTTCAAAACCAATGAACCCTCATTAATTAAAACCATTTCTGAATCATTAAAAACGTTTATTAAAAATAAAAGCTGTGATCAATAAGAGAAAAATACTCCAAAGATCATAGCTTTTTTACATTCTTTCAGTCAAACGCATATAATGAAAAACATAATCAATAAGACATATTCAGCACACTCAACTGCTCGTTGAATCTTTTGATACTGATTGAGTTATCATTGCCCCCCTTAATAATAAGCACACAAGTATCAATGTGAAAAATCATTTCAGTATGACCATTCAAATAATAACCCTCAGCTTCATAGTTATCATTTACCGGTTCAAGCTCATTATTCCCCTTATCTTTTTGATGTAATAAGGCTTTATAGACAAGCTCACTTGTCTTACTGTCCTTCGCTATATATAAGTTATATTTATATTTTCCTGAATCAGAAACAAATTCACATTGATAAGGAATAAAATAGCTGCTGCTCTTCGTGAAAGTTCCCTCCATAGCTGGATCGTTCATGCGGATAACACGGCTTGTATCTACTGACGGCTTCGGCATGATTGCTTGAATTGCACCGATTGCCAAACAGCTGCCAATATAACATAAAACAAAAACCTTGACATATTTTCCTGTCTTTAATTTACGCCCTTCATTTCGTTTTAGATAATGCATCACAAATAGCATATTCGCAAAAGCTGCCACAACATAAATACTCTTATCCAAGCTTTCCTGATGCAGTAATTTAAAGCCTAGATAAAAAGCTGTATTGCCAAAGACAAAAATCATAAGTATTACTGAGAAAATTGAATTAGCTAACAGATGATTCTTTTTATTATAAATATTATGGACTGCATTCTTTTTGATTCTCATATACTGCACACTTGAAAACAAGATATAAATAAAGCCTAACGGTACAATAAGTAATGTCACTAAAAATAAATCATCCTCAAAAATAGCAAACGGCTGCAAGATTGCAGATATGATGGCTAAAACAATAAGTGAAAGCGCAGAATAGATATTCGATTTAATATTTCTAAGCTGCTGCTGACATACAAGCTCACAAGCCAGTTCATCATCACTTTGCAGAGGGACTGGATCAACACCCGATAATGCTTTAAATACCTGAAATTCTTTATAGCCATCTACATACTCCCAACCGCTATGAGCACATAAATCACGATATTCCATCAAGTTTTTATCATCATTATTGCGGCGCGGCTGTGAGAAAATATCCACCGTATAACGGCATGATTGTTTCTCACCTTTAACAAATACAGCACTTGATGCGTTAAGTTTGTGAAAATGCCAGCCTTTCTTTGCAAGCTTTTCAAATAATTCACTCATTGCATATGTATCTTTGACATTATAATATAATGGAATCCAGCATTTTTTCATGGGCTTCACCTCCCTTTACTCACTCATTAATGCTTCTCCCTCTTCACTCATGACTTTAAGCCGATTTAACTCCTGTCTCAGCAATGTTCTGCCATTCTCTGTAACAACATACGTTTTTCGCCTGCCGTCATCTGCAATTTGATTAATTATTCCTTCATTTTCAAAACGTGCCAAGAGTGCATATAATGTACCGGCACCGACCTGCACTCTGCCTTTAGAAATCTCAGATATTTTCTGCATGATTTCATATCCATAACAAGGCGTCAGCAAGGCCAGCAAAATATAATACATGGGTTCACTTAATGTCTGAAACTGATTTCTTGCCACTTTATCACCTACTATCGATACTCGCTATATCTACTATCAATATAGCACAGTTCCAACGTTATGGCAAGGGCAATCAAAAAAAGCCAACTCATTGGACTCCTGATCCAATGGTTGGCAGTGCTTGTTATTCTTCATGTAAAGAATTCTACTAGTCACAGTATAACGATTAATAAAATGGTATCCGTACCATTTGCTGATTAAATTCAATCTTATTTCTTTGCTTTATTACGAATATGCATATAAACAGTATTTTTAGAAATCCCAAGTAAATTAGCTACTTTCACAACAGCATCCTTAATATTGAAAATCCCCCGTTCATCCAGCTGATAAACAATATATTTATTTTTATTGCTGGCACTGATCGACTGATCAGCATAGATTTCATTCTTTACTGCTTCTAACGCGGTTTCAATCAATTCATCTGAATTCTCCGCAAAGTTTTCCTTAGGGGTATTCACCGGCGGTGTTGACACAGGCAGCATCGTTTGAAGGATATCATGAAGAGGTGTATTCATATAGAAATTGATACAGAATAAGCCGACAATTCTGCCTTTATCCCCTCGAATAGCAATCGTGGTTGATTTTAGAGGTTCACCTTTACGATTTTTACTAAAATATGTAATATAATCTTCTTGCCCTTTTGATATTTCATCAAGCATATTTAATGCTAAGTCTGTGATTGGCGCCCCTACTTTACGGCCTGTATGTTCACCATTGATTATACAAATAACTGAATGTTCAAAGCTCTCAAGACTATGTAAAACCATTTCATAACCATTCCCCAGATAAAAGGCTAAGCCTTGAATCATCGTTATATAGGAATTTAAGATTACTCGATCGACTTTAGTTAATTTTATTGGTTGATGTGCCATATTCTTCCCCTTTTCAACAACGCTTGTTAAAGTATGCGATGTTTCCTTTCCATGTTATATATAGTATATCGCTGAAATATCGTTCAATCAATGATGAATTTCCGGATTTCACTAAAATAATTTTTATTATTGATGATATTTCTCTAATGCTTTTTTTATTCTTAATAACGCGTCAACAACTCTTTGATTATCTCGATATACGCCTAATACAATGCGTAAATGACCTTCGCCGCCAATACCATAGTTAATGCCATCATTCACCGATACCTTTGCTTCCTTGACTAAATAACTAACAATATCGCTGGAATTACCTAATTCAGATACATTTACCCAACATAAGAAGCCCGATTCAGGCATCAGCATGCTGACATGAGGAATAGAATTGATAATTTCAAATGCTTTTTTCCTTCGATAATCAAAGGCTGCCTCGAATTCTTTCATAAATGAAGAATCTTCAAGAGCTGCAAGGATCGCTAACTGACTGACTGTATTTGTCGCTCCAAGCACAGAAACAGCGTTGGCAAACATCGTATCCATGATCACATCACTGCATACTAAATAGGCAACCCGATATCCGCTAAGCCCCATCCCCTTTGAGAATGAGAATACCGTGATCGTTCTCTCAAACATCCCCGGTAAAGAGGCTGGTGTAATCATTTCATTCTCATAACAGAAATCTTCAAAAGCCTGATCACAAACTAAAAGCAAGTCATGACGAATGACAAAATCGGCTAAGGCTTCCAGTGAAGAACGATTAAATACCGTTGTTGTCGGATTATTAGGATGCGTTAATACAACCATCTTAGTATGCTCACTCACCCTCTTTTCAAATTCATCAATTTCAAGCTGAAAATGATTGCTTTCCTTTAAGGGTACAGGAATCGTGCGGCCGCCCATGATTTCAACATTTAAGAAATTATTAGGGTAGCTTGGCGCTGGAATAAGTACCTCATCACCGGCTTCTATAAAAGGTAACATAGCAAAATACAAGCCTGAATCAGAGCCGGGTGTAATTAATATATTCCGTTGAGGGTCTACCGTCAAACCATTTTGTTTTCTTAATTTGTCAGCAATTTTATTTTTCAATATTTGATTACCGATCGGTGCCGTATAATGGGGTGCAGCTGCTGCCTCGATGGCTTGAATGGTTGCCTTTTTCACATGTTCAGGAAGTGAAAAATCAGGCATAAATGGATCTGCCCATCCCATTAATGCTACCCCTTGTTTTTCAAGTTCTTGATATGAACCGCCGACATCCGCCTTTTCAACATTCGAGAATAATCCGCCATTGGCATTGCGGAATGCTTTTATCATTTTTTCTTTCATTTTCCTCTTCCTCTCTGATAAAAGAGGATACGGATGTACCCTCTAAGATTCGTGTTAGTTTTCTTCAAAACCCATCACTACAGTTAAAACTGCCGCAATGATAAAGGCAATGGCAAAGCCAAGCATTACTAACCACATATTCATTGGATCTTCACCCATAAACATCGCAAAGTTTAAGAATGAAGGCCCTCCCATAGCATAGGCTTTTAATGCGAAGAATGATGCAAATCCACCGCCTACAGCACCACCGATAGAGGCAGCTAAGAAAGGTTTCTTATATTTGAAGTTTACACCATAAATAGCAGGTTCGGTAACACCGGTAATGGCTGAAATTGTTGCCGAGCCGGCAATTGCTTTCATTTTAGGATTCTTTGCTTTTAGCCATACACCGAAAGCAGCACCTGCTTGTCCCATGTTAGCAGCGCCGGACGTCGGTGAAATATAGTTAAAGCCTTGTGTCGTAATGCCTTGTACTAATACAGGAACCATGCCATGATGAATACCAAGTACAACCATTGAAGAATAGATACCGCCATAAATTATACCGGCAAAAACACCACCTTTTTCAAACAGAAGTGTTACAATTACCGCTAATTGATTGCCTACCCAAGTCGCGATTGGTCCAATGGTAATTAAAGCAATCGGAGTAGCAATTAACATAACTAAGCATGGTACTAAGATAATTTTTAACGCACCAGGGATAATCTTGTCAACATATTTTTCTATAATTGATGCAAACCAAATGGCAAATACCATCGGTAATACGCTGGATGCATAATTCACTACAGTAAATGGAATAGCAAGGAAAGAGAATGTTGTAGTTCCTTCAGCAAGTAATGCTGCCCAATTGCTAGACATCATTGCCGCGCAGATCGTTAAAGCTACATATTGATTCATTTTAAATTGTTTGGCAGCAGATGCAGCAAGCAAGAACGGCAAGAAAGTAAATACACCATTCGCAATAGTATTGATTACATAATAAGTATTACTTGAATTATCCAAGCCGCAAACAACTGCAATAGTTAATACGGCACGGACTAAACCAGCACCTGCCAAAGCCGGAACAATCGGATTAAAGATGCCTGCGATGGTTTCAAAGAAAGAAGTCATTAAATTACCTTTTTTATTTTTTAAGTCTTTCTTTAAATCATCGATGTTTTCATCAATGGATGCTTCTTCAGCCAAGCCGGTTATTTCAATAAATTCTTTATAGACATTAGCAACATTAGGCCCAATAACAATCTGTGTTTGCTGACCATTATTGACTAATCCCATAACTCCATCAATATTTTTAATCGTTTCTTCTTCAACTTTACTGTTATCTTTTAGAGTAAGACGTAAACGTGTCATACAATGAGCTGCACTTGTAATATTTTCTTTGCCGCCAATTGCCCCTAAAATATCCTTAATCATCTTTTCGTATTTCATAACTATCCTTTCTATCGCTTAACTGCGATGATTTCTACCTCACATAAAACGCCTTTTGGAATTTCTCTTACAGCAACGCAAGAACGTGCCGGACAACTTGTAAACGTATCCCCATAAATCCTATTAAATGCCGCGAAATCTTTCATATCGGCTAAGAAACAAGTTGTTTTAACGACATCCTCTACGCTCATCGATGATGCTTCGAGAATCGCACAAACATTTTTCATTACTTGCTGTGCTTGTTCCTCAATGGTTGTACCAGCTATTTCATTGGTAGCTGGATCTACTGGAATCTGTCCAGAGGCAAACAGCATATTGCCTGCTTTCATTGCTTGAGAATAAGGACCAATTGCTGCTGGCGCTTTCTCGGTGGAAATAATTCGATCCATTTCAATCACCCTTTCTTGATAAAATATTTTTCACTAAAGACAATATATCACTTAAATTTATTTTAGTCAATAGCATATTTTTCATTGTATTTTATTTTTTTTATGCTATAATGGCCTTATAAGGACAAATGAATAAAATATATTTCATTGTTCTGGTTAGAAAGCGAGGTAAATATGAAAGAAAACAAAAAATTCCCTCAGGGGTTCTTCTGGGGAGGGGCAACTGCCGCCAATCAATGTGAAGGTGCATGGAATGTAGATGGCAAAGGGGTCAGTATTTCTGATGTTATGACTTCAGGAACACATAAAGATCCTAGAAGAATTACACCGGTAATTGATGAAGATAAATATTATTATCCTTCTCATGAAGCAATCGATTTCTATCATCATTATAAAGAAGACATCGCATTATGTGCAGAAATGGGTTTTAATATCTTTAGAATGTCAATTAACTGGACTCGTATTTTCCCTAATGGCGACGAATCCCAGCCTAATGAAAAAGGTCTTGAATTCTATGATCATGTATTTGCGGAATTAAAGAAATACAATATTGAACCATTAGTAACTATTTATCATAATGAGAATCCTTTCGCATTAACCGGTAAATGCAATGGTTGGGCAAGCCGTGAATGCATAGATTACTATTTAAATTTCTGTGAAGTATTATTTAAACGCTATAAGGATGTTGTTAAGTATTGGATTCCATTTAATGAAATCAATTGCTTAACTACCAAATTAGGTAACTGGAATCATGCGGGTATTCTCAATGAAGGAACGGAATTCTTCACCGCTCAGGTTGATGATCCAAATACCCGTTTCTTATCGCTTCATCATCAATTTGTTGCCAGCGCAAAAGCTGTACTGTTAGGAAAATCAATTAATCCGGAGTTTCAATTTGGTACGATGATTTGTCATATTACGGTTTATCCGCTGACATGCAATCCAGATGATGTAATTCTCACTCAGCAAGAAGATCTGATGCGCAATTGCTTCTCCGGTGACGTGCAGGTTAAGGGGATTTATCCGTATTACATTAAACGTTATTTTGAAAAGAATGATATCCATTTTGAAATCACTGATGAAGATTTATCAATCATCAAACAAGGAACCGTCGATTTCTATTCATTTAGTTATTACATGTCTAATTGCATCAGTTCTGATTCAAGCAGTGCCAAGGTCTCAGGGAATGTCATGGGCGGAGCTAAGAATCCATATCTAAAAGCTACTGAGTGGAATTGGCAAATCGATCCAAAAGGCTTACGTTATACTTTAAATCATGTTTATGACCGATATGGTGTGCCAATTATGGTTACTGAAAATGGTTTAGGCGCCAGAGATACATTTGAAGATGGCAAGATTCATGATGATTATCGCATTCAATATATTAAAGAACACATCATTCAAATGAAAGAAGCAATTAATGACGGTGTTGATTTAATTGGTTATACGCCATGGGCAAGCATTGACTTAGTCAGTGTATCTACGGGTGAAATGGAAAAACGCTATGGATTTATTTATGTAGATAAAGATAATCAAGGAAACGGTACGCTTAAACGCTATAAAAAAGATAGTTTCTATTGGTATAAAAAATGTATTGAGAGTAATGGTGAAGATTTAGATTAACACTCTTCGTTTTATGAAGCCACATGTTGATGTGGCTTTTATTATGCATAAAAGTTAGTGAAAGACTAACAATTGAAAAAGCAGCCAATGAATTGCATTGACTGCCCACTATTATTTTATTTCATCAAGCTGACCTGATTGAATCGCGTCAATATTTCGCATGATTCTGTCTTGCGGCCAATCCCACCATTTGATTACAAGCAAAGCAGAAATCGTTGAGTCAGAAAAACGCCGTTTTATCATTTTCGCAGGTGCTCCGCCAACAATCGCATACGGCTCAACATCTTTTGTGACAACCGCTCTTGAAGCGATGATTGCCCATCGCCGATCGTAACGACTGCCATAATGATTGCTTCATATCCGATCCATACATCATTGCCAATACGAGTATCACCTTTGTTGTCCCATGATGATGCCACATCCTTTATTGAACGAAGCCATGCTTCATAAAATAATGGAAAAGAATAGGCAGATAAAGACTGCATTGAATGATTAGCACTGTTGAATAATCGAACAGAATTTGCCGATGATCAGTTGATCATGTTTGATTGGATAATGAACCAGCACCTTGTTTTTTTCAAAATCGCAAGGATCATTCACAAAATCATTAACCATCGTGTAATCACCCACCTGAATCGTGGGATCAGTGATACAATACTTTAAATGCTGAAAATATTTAACGGTTCAGTCAGCGATTACCAGTCTGCCGTTTTGCAGTTTTAGAATACAGGTCGGATTCAATGCGTCAGAATAACGGTGAGAAATGGTAAAGATCGTGCGGTCTTGACTTAGCTGGCGGATCACCTCAAAAACTTCATTTTCACTTTCGGCATCTAGTCCGGATGTCATCTCATCTAAAAAGAGAACCGGCGGTTCATGAATCAAGGCGCAAGCCAAGGCCAGCAGCTGCATTTGACCATTTGAAAGTGCGTTGCTGCCCGGAGCCAGCATACTGTCATAGCCATCAGGCAGCTTTTCTATGACCTCATCCATTTTCACAAGCTTACAGCATTTTTTCAGCTGCTCATCAGTAATCGCAGGATCATTTAAGGTTATCAGCTCCCTAATGGTTCCCTGTCTTGTCAGAAACAGTTGAGAAATCACGCCCACCGACTGGCGGCGTTCTTCTTCACTCATACCAAAGGGATCTTTATTTAATAAAGAAACAGTTCCTTTATCCGGCGCATACAGCCCCGTTAAAAGATTCATCAGCGTTGACTTTCCCTCGCCTGTCTTCCCTTGAATCACAATTCGTTCACCTTGACGGATAGTCAAAGATAACCCGTCAAATATTGGTCTCTGATTCGGATAAGCAAAAGTTAAATCATCACAGCGGATCACCGCGCCGCCGCCGTCAATTTCTCTTTCAGCCCTCTCTTCCTCCTCAAGGTTTTCAAAATCTATAATGCGTTTAACACCGCTGGCAGCTTCCTGAATGGTCTGCAGCTGCATTGCGATCGCCTCGACTGGCGCTAACAGCTGAAGCAGCAAATTTACACAGGCAACAACACTGCCGCTGCTTAATAGACCGCCTGAATCAATATCCTGTTTCGCATAAAGTAAAAAGCAGATCAAAACCAAGCCTCGAAATATATTCATTATACATGGGAAAAGTGAATCATAAAAATTGGTCTTATTTAAAATTCGATAATTTTCATCAAGCGGTGCCTGCAGTTTATCTAACTGATCTGCCTCTTGATGAAAAAAGCGCAAAGTGGGCGTATTTTGAATCCGTGAATTCAGCCAGCCATTCAGCCGTGATAGAGAAACTCTGGCCTTGAGCTGATTGCGGAAGGTTAAAATATTAAACCGATATGAAATCAGCACCAGAATCGGCAGTGCAGCCGCCACAAAGAATGCCACGGCAGGATTTAGCGTATAGATTGTAAAGCTGATAGCCGCCATACTGCCAAGATTAGCAATTAACGTTAAGATATCATCGGTAAATAACGTAGCAATCGTATCTACATCATTACTGAAATAAGACATCCATTCACCGCTGGTCTTCGACTGAATCGTAAAAATAGACAGATGCCGCAGCTTTTCACTCATGCGGATCTTAATTTCCACAATGACTGACTGGGTCAGTCTGCTTAGCGTATATTGTTTAATTAAATCAGCTGCACCGCTCAGCAATACAGCACCTAAATAGACAAAAGCTAAAGACAGTACACCTTGTGCGATACCGGGCACAATATGCTCATCGGTAATCTGTTTCAAGAGCAAAGAAGGCAGCAGCTGCAGATAAATACCGGCAGCAATGGATAAGAAGCAGAAAAAAGTGATCAGCTTCTTTGATTTGAATCCCGAAAATATTGAGGGTACTAATATTTTATGCTTCATCACAATCACCGCCTTCTAACTGAATCACCCGGTCACAGACATCAAAAATCAATGGCCGGTGAGAAAATACAAAAATAATTTTTCTATTTGCTAATTCACGAATCATGTCAATCAGCTGAATTTCGGTTTTATGATCCACATTGGCAAACGGATCATCGAGAATCAATATTTCTGCCGCTGAATATAAAACGCGGGCCAAACTGATACGCTGCTGCTGACCGCTTGAACACTGACTGCCGTTTTCACCGATTTCTTTATCATCAGTCAATTCATCAAGACATGCCTGACGTTTGCTTTCCTTATAATCATTATCCGGATGACTGCCCCAGGTAATTACTTCACACAGCGTGCCATTCACACAAGATAATTGATGCGGCATATATTTAAGAAGAGCCGCTCGGCTTGCTTCAGAAAGCTCTTTAACTTCACAATCATTAATTTTATAACTGCCTTCATAATCATAAAAACCGCACAACGTTCTCGCCAAAGCGCTTTTGCCGCTGCCCACTGCCCCGCGGATACCGATCAGCGAAGGCTTTGTGACCTTTAGATTAAAATCACAAAAGGCAGTATGCCTTGCCTGCGGATACATATAAGATACATGCGCTAATTCTAAAGTATTTACAGGTGCTGCTAATGATTTGCCGCTGCCATCCTGTTCCCGATTAAGCAATGCAAATATATTATGCCAGCTGGCAATAGCTCCCTGCTGAACATTAAATACCTTGCTGGCTACCGTTGAACGCTGAGCTAAGGTTCCCATCAGCGAAATCATTGAAAGCAATGCTCCAACGCTCATGCCGCGATTGACAACCTTTAAGCTGCCCAATCCGACAACAACAACCACGGATAAAGACGCGATGCCCAGATAAATGGGTGCCAGGCCGTTTTTCATGAAGGAAGCCAAGCCATTAGTATCGCCCTGCTTTTGAAAAGCTTCACGCAAAGCCTCTAGATTTAATTCTTCACAGCCGCTCATACGCGCGAATGTCAGCTCATCCAATGTCTTCTTCAATTTAACACTTGCCTCACTGTTTGCCTTTACTGCCAGTTCATTTTTAGCCACCACTTTTTTCTTCATCGCGTTGGCACATAAAATAGCAAACGGCAAAGGAATACAGCCAAGCAGTGTCAGCCGCCAATCAAGCATTGCCAAAGCTGCCAGATAAGCGAGCATCAGCACCCATGTGTCCCAGATTTCAGTCACCGTTTTACGGATTGCTTCAACCAACAGATCGACATCCTTAACACATGTATTCAGCACATCACCGCTGCCTTTTAATTCAAGATCATCATTTTTTGTATGAAACAGAGCTTCCATCAATGAATAACGCAGATTAGCACTTAACCGATTGGCCATCACCCTTACCGAATAACGCTTAAAGAAACGAAAGAACTGATAAGCAATCGTTACCGCAGCTAAGATAATTACCGCATAAACAACATCCTCATAGCTGCCGCCAAGTACCTGATCGATACACCAGCCTTGGATAATGGGCACCAACGCGGATAAGCAATTATAAGGAAGGCCGCCAAGACCGCTTAATAGCAGCGGCATGCGAATCTGCTTGATATAACTTTTTAATTCTTGCTTCTGCTGCGGACTCGTAAAATACATTTTCATACCCCCTAAAAGAAAACACAGCCGATACGCTGTGTTTATTAAACATCATAAGTATCGATGTTAGCTGGACCACCTTACGCATGCAGGTTGGTGTGGGATCAAACGAGCTAACTCTCTAACCCAACTCTTGATAACTGGTTATTTTCTATTTCTATTAAAGCATAATGAAAATGAAAACGCAATCAAAATAATTCATGAACGGTTTGATTGACATTTGAAAAAAGAACCATTAAACTAACAATAGTAAGTCGGCGAACTAATGACGCATATAGCCTGCATTCATCTATTTGTTAAGGGTTTAAAGTTGAAAATTAATGAACCGTGCGCTACAATTGTACATATGCTTAAGGAGGGGGTACACGATGTCTATTACTGTAGGAATCGACATGGGATCGACAACTGTCAAGTTTGTGATCCTCAACGAGCATAATGAAATTCTCTATAAGAGTTATGACCGTCATAAATCAAAAGCAAAAGAGATGGTCTATGATAAATTCAAAAGCTTAAAATCTTTATTGGCTAATGAAAAAATCGCATTGGCAATCACCGGTTCAGCCGGCCTCGGTTTTGCACATCTTGGTAATTTGCCTTTTGTGCAGGAAGTTTTTGCCTGCGGTGAAGCAGTAAAAAAATATGAGCCGCAGTGTGATGTCGTCATTGAACTGGGCGGCGAGGATGCCAAAATTCTCTTTTTAAAGGGTGCTGTTGAAGAACGCATGAATTCTACCTGTGCCGGCGGTACCGGGGCTTTCATCGACCAAATGGCAGCTTTATTAAATCTTGACCTTGAAGAGTTTGACCGCTTATCGCTAGAGCATACGATGATCTATCCGATAGCCTCACGCTGCGGAGTGTTTGCGAAGACTGACTTACAGCCGCTGATTAATCAGGGAGCCGATAAGGGCAATCTGGCAGCGAGTATTTTTCAATCGGTCGTTGATCAGACGATTACCGGACTTGCACAGGGCCGTAAAATTGAAGGCAATGTTTTATTCCTCGGCGGTCCATTATCCTTCTTAAAGGGACTGCAGCAGCGCTTTGTAGAAACCTTAAAGCTCAGCCGTGATCAAGCGGTATTCCCGGAAATCGGCCCTTATTTTGTAGCCTTAGGAGCTGCTACCTATGCCAAAGCAGAAACTGAAACCTATACTTATGATGAATTGCTGAAACTGTTTGAAAATATTAAGAACACTGTTTCTGAACATCAGGGCTGTGAACCTTTGTTTAAGGATGAAGATGACTATCAGAAATTTGTTGCCCGGCATAATCAGCAAGCTGTTGCCGCCAATAATCTAAAAACCTATAAAGGCAATGCCTATCTCGGTATTGATGCTGGATCGACAACGACTAAGCTGGTTTTAATTGATGAAGCGAACCGCATTCTCTATTCACATTATACAAACAATCTCGGTAATCCCGTCGATGTTGTATTAGAGCAGCTGAAAGTGATTTATGCGGCTGCCGATAAAGACATGAAGATTCAAAGCAGCTGTGTGACCGGTTATGGCGAAGATTTGATTAAAAGTGCTTTTCATGCAGATCACGGAATCGTAGAAACGATTGCCCACTTCAATGCCGCCCGTTATTTTAATCCAAATGTAGATTTCATTTTGGATATTGGCGGTCAGGATATGAAATGCTTTAGAATCAAAGATAACAGCATCGATGATATCCTGCTGAATGAAGCTTGTTCATCAGGCTGCGGTTCATTCCTTGAATCCTTTGCTTCTTCACTTGGCTATAAAATTGATGAATTTTCAAAGCTAGGCTTGAAATCAAAAAATCCAGTCAACCTCGGCACACGCTGTACGGTTTTCATGAATTCATCGGTGAAGCAGGCGCAAAAAAATGGTGCTACGATCGAGGATATCTCTGCCGGTTTAGCCATTAGTGTCGTTAAGAATGCCTTATATAAGGTCATTCGGGCACGCAGCTCTGAGGATCTGGGTGAAAACATCGTTGTTCAGGGCGGAACCTTTGCCAACGATGCCGTTCTTGCCGCTTTTGAAAAAGAATGTGGCCATCATGTCATCAGGCCGACGATTGCCGGTTTAATGGGTGCTTATGGTGCCGCTTTATATGCGAAAGCTCATGCGCCGAAGGAATCAGCGATTTATACGGGAGAGCAGCTTGAAAACTTCACCCATTCCACAAAGGCTGAACACTGCCGCTTCTGTGCAAATCACTGCAACCTGACGATCAATACGTTTAATGACGGCAGCCGGCAGATTGCCGGCAATAAGTGTGAACGGCCGCTGAACAAGGGCAAGATGTCTAAGAAACCGCTGCCTGATTTATATACCTATAAATTTAATAAGCTGCTGACTTATCAGAATACCGATGGCACAAAGGGTACGATCGGTATCCCAATGGTTTTAAATATGTATGAAAACATTCCTTTCTGGCAGCCATTCTTTAAGTACCTCGGTTATTCAGTCGTATTGTCAGGACGCAGCAGCCGAGCATTATATATCCGCGGCCAAAATACGATTCCTTCGGATACGATCTGTTATCCGGCAAAGCTCGTTCACGGTCATATTCAAACCATTATTAATCATAAGGTAGATAAGATATTCTATCCTTGTATGTCTTATAACTTCGATGAAAAGATTTCTGATAATAATTATAACTGTCCGGTAGTCGCTTATTATCCAGAAGTTATTCAGAATAATATGGAGCTTGCCAATATCCCGCTGCTGTCGTTCTTTATCGGCATGCAGGATCCTAAAGTATTTGAAAAAAAGATTTATAAATATTTAAAGGCAGCTGGTTTTGACTGCACAAAAAAAGAAATCAAAGAAGCCAGCGCAGCAGCTTATGCGTCTTATTATGCATATAAGGAAGATATCTATCAGCAAGGGGAAAAGGCATTGGCTTATGCCAAGGAGAATCACCTGAAAACCATTATTCTCTGCGGCCGTCCTTATCACATTGATCCGGAAATAAATCATGGTATCCCTCAGCTTTTAAGCAGTTTAGATCTGGTTGTTGTTTCTGAAGACAGCCTGCGGCCAAGGGAAAGGATGGAAGTGAATGTGCTGAATCAATGGACATATCACGCCCGGATGTATAATGCTGCCATCATTGCCGGTGAGCTTGATGAAACAGAATGCATTCAGCTAATCAGTTTTGGCTGCGGTATTGATGCCATTACCGGTGATGAGCTGCGCGATCAGCTGCGGAAACGACATAAATTATATACTGGTATCAAAATAGATGAAATCGACAATCTTGGCGCCGTGCGCATCCGTGTTCGATCACTGCTGGCGGCAATGGAAGAAAGGAAGCGTGATTCATGAGTGAGGTTGTAAAGTTTACTGAAGAAATGAAGGCAACGCATACAATTCTGATTCCTTATATGCTGCCGATTCATTTTGAAATGATTGCCCAATGTCTGCGCAAAGAAGGCTATAAAGTAGAATTACTGAAAACCAGCGGGCGCAGAATTGTTGATGAGGGACTTCGCAGCGTCCACAATGATACGTGTTACCCTGCCCTGTTAGTCATCGGTCAGATGCTTGACGCGCTTAAAAGCGGACAGTATGATCCTGATAAAACAGCCCTGATGATCACTCAGACAGGCGGCGGCTGCCGTGCCAGTAATTATATTTTCCTGCTGCGCAAAGCATTAAAACAGAGTGGTTTTCCACAGGTGCCGGTAATTTCCGTCAACACCAGCAATCTTGAATCCAACCCTGGTTTTAAACTGACACCAAACCTGATTATGCATGTGCTCTATGCAGCCATGTACGGTGACGCGCTGATGTGTCTTGCCAATCAGGTAAAACCTTATGAAATCAATAGTCAAGATACCCAAAAGCTGCTTGATAAATGGTGTGGGGAAATGGTCAGACAGTTCGATTCTACTCGCTTTTTACATTTTAAAAAGAATATCAAAAAGATGATCCAAGATTTTGAATCGATCCCAGTCAGTGGCGAAAAGAAAATCAAGGTTGGCATCGTCGGCGAGATTTATATGAAATATGCACCGATTGGCAATAACTATTTAGAAGACTTTTTGATTCGTGAAGGGATGGAGCCGGTCCTCTCCGGAGTCATGGATTTTGCCATGTACTGCTTAAAAAATAACATTCTCGATGTAGGTTTCTACGGTTTCTCTACCAAAACCTTATTAGTAAATAAAACCGTTTTAGCACTGCTTCAGCGTTATCAGAAGCTGATGATTAAAATGATAAATCAATCCCGCTTTGAAGCTCCGACGCCCTTTGCCAAGCTGCCTGCCTATGCGCAAGGCTATATCTCCACCGGTGTTAAAATGGGTGAAGGCTGGCTGCTGACCTGTGAGATGCTTGATCTGATCGATCATGGCGTAAAAAATATTGTATGCTGTCAGCCTTTTGGCTGTCTGCCGAATCATATTGTTGCGAAAGGAATGACTCGAAAGATTAAGGATCAATACCCGGATTCCAATATTGTTGCAATTGACTACGATCCCGGCGCTACGGAAATCAATCAGGAAAACAGACTGAAACTGATGTTGAGCAATGCGCGAGTCAACGCTCAGCGGGATGAAGCAAAATAAAACACACGATCGTGTGTTTTTTTACGCTTTGCCTTCAAGCTTTAGTTCATTTTCTTTCTTGATATCAATCAGCAATGCCGCAGCACACAGGATGATCTGCGTCAGCGGTAAGACTGCCCAGATACCGTTAATATCAAAGAATAGCGGCAGAATCAGCATCAACAGCGGTGTCAGCAGCAATGGATCGCCATAGATCAACAAGGTTGATGCACGGGTTTCCCTGATTGCATAGAAATAAGAAGAATAGCACTTCACCAACCCCGCAAAGAAGAAAGCTGCACTTGAAATCAGACAAGCGCTCTCAATCATCACCCCTGCCGCATGGGACGCACCGAAGATTACCGGAATCAGCGAATCAAAGGCCACGATCAGTACCCCAAATAAGATACCAAGCAGCATTACCAATCGGCGCGCGCGGCGCAGCAGTGAACGTACCAGATCATGGCGTCCGGCACCGTTGCAATAGCTGATCAGCGGCTGTACTCCCTCACCAATACCATGCAGCAGCTCCATCGTCGCCTGTAAAACATAAGAAAGCGCCGAATAAGCCGCAACAGCGATTTCACCGCCATAATTCAAGCATTGCCAATTGGCGAAAATAATAACGATGGATGGTGAAAAGGTTAATCCAAACGGTGATACACCGATTCTTATAATATTTTTGCACATGCGTTTATTCAATACAAAGTCACTGCGTTTCAGCGGATTCTTTTTATCGGTAAAGATCAGCAGCAGGCAGAATAATGCCGAGAAGCCCTGAGCAGCCACAGTTGCTAAAGCCGCACCGCTCATCCCCATCACCGGCACCAATACCGCATCCAAAACAATGTTGGTAAATAAAGAAAACAACATGATCAGCATTGCCTGAATTGAACGGTTGCTGTTTCTTAAAATCGGTGTACAGCCTGTCCCAAAGATTTGAAGCGACGACCCAAGCACGATCACAAACAGATATTCATAGGCCAGATCATAAACCTCGCCCTTCGCTCCAAACAGTCTTAAAAGCCATGGTGTAGAAATAAAAATCAACGTTATTGACAAAATTGCAAACAGGCACAGCAGCATTAACGTGTTACCTTTCGCCTGCCGTGATGCATTCTCATCCTCAGCCCCCCGATACGTCGAAATCAGCACCGAACCGCCAACGCCGATACCGGTTGATACAGCTAATATAAATGAAGCGATCGGCCAGCCGATATTAATTGCCGCCAAACCCACATCTTTTAATGCGTTTCCGACGAAATATCCATCAACAATCGCATAAAACCCACTCAGCAGCATTGTCAGCATTGATGGCAGAACATAACGCCAAAATTGCTTTTCAATCTTTTCGTGTGTCATAGTAAAACCTCCCGACTCTCAGTATAAACTATGGAGTAACTCCAAGGTCAAGAGGTTCTTTTTATTTCACAGGTATCAAAATTTCAGAATAATACTCACTGGCATCTGTTTCACTGACAGCCAGCATGTAATTTATATAAATCGTTCCAGTAGGCTGATAACCCTGCTGCTTCACTTTTTGAAAGAGCGGTTCTATCTGCGCTTTGATATCTTTATGATCATTAAATTTCATCAGTATCCGCGCACACAAATCAGTTTCCTCTAATAACGGACAAGTCTTATCCTTTAACAAATGAAATTCATCTTCCATCTGTTTTTCCAATAAAATCATAAACGCTGACTGTACAATCCAATCATTTTGCTGATGATAGACACCTACCAGCTGACAAACATCAAATATATCGGAAGCAAATATCCGCTTACTCTTGCGATAAGCCGCCATCTCATTTTTACCTCTAAGCAGCACATAATAAGCCGGCATTGGCTGAATTTTAACTTCACCCATCGCCGCTTTGATTTCATCGACATTCTGAGCAGTCAAAGCGAGTTTTTTTAAGATCAGCTTCTGTTCCTCTATCTGCGCCTTAATCTCTGCTTCCTTTATCGTTAAGGTCTGCTGGAGCTGATCCAGATCCCCTTGATAAAGAATGGTATGAATATCCTGTAAACTTAAATCCAGACGCCGATAAAATAAGATATCAATCAGCAAGTTAATATCCGTTAATTCATAGCTGCGGTAATGATTCTGCTCATTTACCGATGGCTTTAATAAACCCTTTTTTTCATAAAAGCGAAGCGTATCACTGCTGATACCAAATAGACGGGCAATTTCACTGATTTTAAAATTTTCACTCATAGTCAGCCTCCCTTTCTATTATTATATCAGAAATTAATTTTCTGCATAAAAAAAAGAGGATTTGATCCTCTAGCTTTCAATAACATCCCGTTCATACTCAAGCAATGCCTGCTTACGGACAATACCGCCGGCATAACCTACCAATTGCTGGTTTTTCCCGATGACACGGTGACACGGTATGATAATACAGATGGGATTGCGGTTATTGGCATTGCCTACCGCCCGCACTGCTTTCGGCGAACCCACAGCCTCTGCAATCTGCTGATAAGAGCGTGTTTCACCAAAAGGTATCCGCTGTAATTCAGCCCAGACCCGCTCCTGAAAAGGGGTGCCATGGACAGACATCGGCACATCAAACTGCAGCCGCTTGCCTTTAAAATATTCCTTCAGCTGTTTTTTTACCAGCTTGGAGCATGGTGTTTCTTCGGCACTTTCACATTTTTCATTCACAAAAACAAGCGAAACCAATTCGCCCTCAAGTACCCCTATACGCAACAATCCGATTGCTGATTTAAAATAGTCTATCTGCATTTCCTTTTCTTTATTCATCCCTGATACTCCTGCCTGTAACATCTGCTTAGTGGAAATAATTATACTACTTTTTTTATCTTTTGAATATGGATAATTTTACTAAATTATTCAATCCCTTATAAGCCCCTTATTTATTTGCACATTTTAGTTATCGATGAGTGAAATATTTGTAGTTTTGTGCAAATGTTTTGCACATACTAACAAGCTTTCGCTTCTTGTTTTACTTTTAAAAAATCGAGTGTTATAATTTGACTATCAAGGAGGATTTTGTATGAGCAAACCTAATCCATTAAAACAAATCGTAGCTAAACAAAAAAAGGGTGAACCGGTAGGTATTTACTCAGCCTGCAGTGCCAATGAGTATGTCATTGAAGCTGCACTTGAATGCGCAAAGCGCGACAATGCCTGTGTTCTAATTGAAGCCACTGCCAATCAGGTTGACCAAAACGGCGGTTATACCGGCATGAAACCGGCGGATTTCAAAGCCTTCGTCATGAATATCGCCGAGCAGGTTGGAGTTGATAAAGACCGTATTTTCTTAGGCGGAGATCACCTAGGCCCATTAACCTTCGCAAGTAAAAATGAAGCAGAAGCAATGGCTGACGCGAAAGAGCTTGTCAGATGCTATGTAGCTGCTGGTTTTACTAAAATTCATATTGATACAAGCATGAAAGTAGCCAGTGATGATCCAAATGTCCGTTTGAGTGATGAGATTATCGCTCAGCGCGGTGCTGAACTGGCCAGAGTCTGTGAAGATACGTATCAGGAATTATTAAAAACTGAACCTGATGCGGTAAGACCGGTTTACATCGTCGGCAGTGAAGTACCGATTCCGGGCGGCGCTCAAGATCCTAACGCCGGCATGCAGGTAACACGTGTCGAAGATTTCAAAGCAACCGTCAAAGCGTTTGAAGATGCTTTCGCAGCTAAGGGTTTAAGCAATATTTGGCAGGATGTTATCGGTGTTGTTGTTCAGCCGGGCGTTGAAGAAAAAGATGCCGGCTGCACGGAATATGACCGAGCTAAAGCCGCTGAGCTGATGGCAGCAATAAAAGATTATCCAAATTTGGTATTTGAAGGTCACTCTACCGATTATCAGACAAAATATAAATTAAGAGAATTAGTTGAAGATGGCGTCGGTATCTTAAAAGTAGGGCCAGGCCTGACTTATGCGATGCGTGAAGCATTATTTGCGCTGGCTTATATGGAAGATATGATTCTTCATGGCAAGGACGATGAGAAATCAGATTTCATCAATGTTCTTGAAAAAGCAATGATGGATGATCCAAAGAATTGGCAAAAGCACTATCATGGTAATGCTGATGAATTATGGTTCAAACGCAAATTCTCATTCTCTGATCGTTCCCGTTACTATATGCCGGTTGAAAGCGTAAAGGCTGCCAAAGATAAGCTGATTGCTAATTTGAGAAAATACGGTATCTCATTGGCCGTATTGTCTCAGTTTATGCCGATTCAGTATACCAAAGTACGCTGCAATGAATTAGAAAATGATCCGGAAGCTTTAATTAAGGATCGCATTAAAAATACCATTGACGAATACTTATACGCGTCACACCAAGAAGTTCTATAAATTTTTTAAACGGTATGGATAATCTATACCGTTTTTTTGTATGATAAAAACGCGGTTTGTCCGCATCTTTATCGATTATGCTTAGGCCCAAAATCGACCTGCGGCAGCAATTCACTGATTACTTCCATCGCTTCCACAAATCTGAGCTGTTGTTCAGGGGTAAATTTTTGGATTTCCTCAAAAGCATGCCTTGAGTATTTACTTTCAATTTCCTCAATGACCTGCTCGCCCTTTTCAGAGACCAGAATATAAATAATTCGGCGGTTTTCCTTGCAATACTGCCGTTTCACATAGTCCATTTCAACTAAATGATTAATCAGCTGCGTTGCCTGCTGACGGCTCATCTGCATCTTACCCGCATATTCACTCATCGTCATCATACCGCAATATTTCAGATACCAAATAGTACTCATCTGATTGGTTGTGAGATCGTAATCGAATTTGTAGTATGCCGCAAATGTTTTATTAATGCCCTCTAAGCTGCTGCTGACATAACGCATCAGCACTTCCCGCATCTGCTGTTCATTTAGTTTATCATATCCCTTTGTATTCATCCTAATCCACCTGCCATATGAAACCATTATAGCACAATCATCACTCTTTGACCTTATATTTAAAAGTATTGCCAAGAAAAAAGACAGAGAGCTCTGTCTTCATTCACTATTTTTTAACCGCTTCCTTAACGGCTGCACTAATTCCCTGGCAGTCAAGTGTAGCGCCGGAAATCGTATCAACCTCTGAACTGTCAGCGTCAATAATTGCCTGAATATAATCACTTAATTGTGTTTCATCCATGAATAAGAATTCTTTGCCTTCAACAGCTTCCACATTGGTGATTTTGCCTTCAGCAATTGTTACTTCAATCTTGATATCACCATGCTGCCCTTTATAAACAGCATCGTATTTACCGTCTTCTAATTTCGGATCAGCAGGTTTTTCTTCATTGCTGCCTGCCTCGACAACACTTGTTACTGTGCTCTTGCCGTCAAAAGCATGCTGAGCCGCAGCGCGTCCTGAAGCAATGGCTTCTGAAAGGAAGACACCATTTTGATAAAGATTGGATACATAGCTTCCTAATTCACCTGCTTCATATAAGTTAGGAATCGGATTGCCGTCCCAGTCAAGTACCTGTGAATGCGTATTGCGCTGAGCACCGCCGGTTGTCGCAACTAATGTTGGTGTCAATTCAACTGCATAATAAGGCGCCTGATCAATTTTTTCCATTGTTGCCGGATCACGGTTGAAATCACTGTCAGCACCCGCATCAACCATCGCGTTATAACGATCGATAGCTGCTTTTAATTCAACTGGATCACGGCCGATCTTTTCAGCTAATTCTTCAATCGTATCCGCTTTAATGATCCATCCCTTGGCAATTTCATCTTCATTATTTTTTGACCAGACATAGCCTTCAGTCGTAATTGGCCAAGACAGCCACTGACTAGCTACTGATTCACTTGAAGCCAATTTATCATCGAAAATCAGATGTACAGGCAGCGCTCTTTCATGAGGTAAATCCACATAACGTCCATATTCAATATATTTCATATGCTGACGGTGATAATCCTTTGATTCATTATAGAAACGCTGAGTATCAGAATCAATTTCAATCCAAGCACCTGATTTAAAGGTCATATTCCGCATAAACGTTGATTCATACTCAGGCACCTTGATGCCTAACCAGAAACCACCGGACTGTGTCTGATTATTCATATGCCACATTTTCGCGCCAACTTTCATCAGCATGCGGATACCATCGCCGGTATTGCCAGGTGTACCTGCTGTATAAACCATATCCATACCATGATAGTTGCGCTGCATTTCAAGATTATTTTCAAAACCGCCGCAGGCCAGCAGCACACCTTTGTTGGCTTTGATTCGGATTAGATTCCCTTCCGGATCTTGTGCGATGACGCCAAGAATTGCCTTGGTCTGCGGATCCTGAATCAAATCAATGGCCGGTGTAGAATAAGCAACCTCAATGTTGTCGCGCATTTCAACTGCCGCGTTGAACCCTTTCCAAACGCCGCCGTTTTCAAAAGCCCCTGAACCTTCCTTGCGGATATGTGCCGAAGTGCCTTCAAAACCAGCGCCTGGGAATTCAGCAAATTCAACAACCAGACTGCCCCAGCGAAGCGGGCCGCCGCCGACATAGCCAACCTCATAACCAGCCGCGTTGACAGTACCCTGAACCCATTTGATCTGATCAGCGAATTCCGTCGCTAAGAAATCAAGATATTCTTCAGGAATCGGATTCGGCTCATTACAATTCCTGATATATTCTTTAAAACCTTCTACCCCTGACTCAGAAGGTACGATAAATGTCTGCCCAGAAGCAATTGAATTACCGCCTGCCAATGTTGCCGGCATTTTTTCAAGCACTAGAATACTGGCATCCGGCGCGATATCGCTGGCTTCCAAAGCTGCCGCTTCACCGGCTAAACCATAGCCTACGATCAGAAAATCAACTTCCCTGTCCCACTTCTCTTCAGTTTTTGGCTCCGTAGCCGTACTGCATCCAAAAGCTGTCAGAAGCATGAACATCGATACTGCTAAACCTGTTAATCGTCTTCCTATGTTCATTTTCATCCTCCTCGAACATTGTCATGAAATCATTTCCCTTTTCATTCATGTACATTTACAGTAAACATTTGTTTACTATTTCATTGTAACATTTTAAACATACTTGTCAATATTTTCACTTATAAATCGTTATAAAATTATTAATTCACCCATTTGCTTGTGAAGGAGTAATCAATTTATAAATATATCTTTTAAATTTTCACAATTCATAAAATAAAAGAGAGCCTGCGCTCTCTAAATTTCCATGATCTGCCGATAAAGAAGCTTCATCTGCTTTCTCATTTCATTATATTTCATATGCTTATCCTGATTTGGATCATAGCTTTCTATATGCAATTCTTCATTCACCGCATGATACCCCTCTGCCACATTCGGGTATAAGCCTAACGCGCAGGCAGCAACCAGAAATGCTCCGGCAGCTGTACTCTCACTGTTATCACTGCGGGTTATTCTGCATCCGCAAACATCGGCCAGCAGTTGAGAAAAGCCGTCACTTGCTGACATCCCGCCACTGATACAGATTGTATCAACAGCCGCATACTTTTTAAAATGTTCAACATTTTCGGCAATTTCAATGCAGATACCTTCAAGAAGAGCTTTCAGCATCGCTTCTTTGCTCGTCTTAAGGGTAAGGTTATAAAACATCGCCGTGGCATCGCTGTTCCAATCCGGTGTTGAGCGGCCCTGAAAGTAAGGCAAGACTATACAGCCATCAGAATCCGCATGCAGTGCGGTTTCATTCATCCACCCGTAAAAATCTTCATGATCGGCACAGAAGGCAGAATGGAACCATTCAAGCGCTGAGCTGCACGTCAGAACACTGGCTTCAAGGATATACTGTGAAGCGACAGACGCCGCGTTGCAGACCACATCCATTGCTAAATGTTTTGGATAATGCTCACAGGGTGTCAAGAGGAAGGCACCGGTACCCAAGGTTAATGAACAGATTCCCTCACTTACCGCTCCCTGACCAATCATACCGCATTGCTGATCGCCGCCGGCACTGATGATCGGCAGTTTGGCACGGATACCGGTAAGCGCCGCGAATTCATCACTCACCGCCGCGATGATACTGCCGGCTTCATGCAGTTCACAAAGCTTCTCTTGATCAATGCCGAATAAATTCAATTGATCTTCATCCCAATCACCCTGCCGCAGATTCATCAGCAGCGAACGGCTGCCATAGGTCTTATCGCTGGCAAACTGATTGCTCATAACATGAATCAAATAATCAGGAATAACTAACAGCTTATAAGCCTGATCATAAAGATCACGGCGATTTTCCTTCAGCCATTTCATTTTAGAGCCGGAAAACACTGGATTAACGCGTGATCCGCAGCGTGAGAAGATCAATTCATTATAAGACTTTAAATCATTGCAGCACTCAACACAGCGGCGATCCTGCCACATAATCGCATCAGAGAGCGGCTCGCCTTTTTCATCAACCGCTATCACACTTGAGCGCTGTGAAGTTAAGGCAACCGCATCAAAATCATGCCCTGAAAGATTCGTCACAATATCAATCAGCGCGCTGCGAAAATCCAGCGGATCTTGTTCGATATACCCATTATCAAGCAATTTTACCTGATACTTTTTTTGACAGCTGGCAAGCTGTGAACCATCTGCCGCATAGACAATGCCGCGCATACTTGAGGTACCGACATCAACGACTAAGATTTTCACTGCCTTCACCTCTTTCCTCAAGAATACGGTGAATATGAATCGTCAGATACATAATTTCCTGATTCGTCAGCGTAGTTTTAAACCGGCCATGCAAATAAATTTCAATCTTTTTCACACACTCGTATTCAACCGCTAAACTGCTAATGATTTGTTCATACAGCATTTCTTGTTTTTCTGATGGCAGCAGCTGCTCTGAAATCAACCGCTGAACAAAAAGTCTCAGATGCGTAACAAAACGCGAATAAGCAATGCTGTCCTCATCATAAATCAACCTGAAATTATACTTCACAATATCTAAAATATCGGCGACTACCTCATTAATCAGCGTCATCTTACCGCTGTATGGATTACGCTGCTGAGCAGTAATAAAATGAAAAGCAATATTGCCCACTTCATCCTGAGGCAATTCAACACCGGCTTTTTCCTTCATCAGTTTTAACGCGTATTCCCCCACATCAAACTCATTAGGATTGAAGCGCTTCATATCCAAGGTATAGAAATTCTGAAACTGAATACCATTCTTCATACGTTGGGCCGCAAAAGCCAGGTGGTCTGTCAATGCGAGATAAATATGGTCAACAAGCCCCATCTGATACGTATCCAAGGCATAATCAATGACCATTTTGGCAATCTCAAAATAGATACTGTCCGTATCTACCACCAGCCGCATCATGTTCTTGGAAATTTCACGATCCTTCAGGATAAATACCTTTTCAATATCTTTCTTATCAAGATGGGCACCAATCGCTTTATTATATCCGATCCCCTTACCCATCAAAATAATTTCCTGACCCTCATCATTTAATGCCAGAATCAATGAATTATTCAATACCTTTACAACTCGCATAGCTTCTCATCCCTCTTACTTCCAGCAGCTCTATTTAGCGCCGTTCTCTTTGATAACCTTCTGATACCACATAAAGCTGTCTTTTTTAATCCTTCTTAAATCCTTTAAATCATGATCCACACGGTTGACATAAACAAAACCATAACGTTTTTTGAATCCCTGATGTGAACTCAGCAAATCCATAAATGACCATGGACAGTAACCCATCATTTCCACACCATCTTCAATTGCATCACTGATCGCATCAATATGAGCATCAATATAGGCAATTCGATAATCATCATGAACATGGCCGTCTTCAGTTAATACATCGGCTGTGCCTAAACCATTCTCAGTGACAATCATCGGCAGATGATAACGCCGATAATAATCATTCAGCACAAGACGAAGTCCCATCGGATCGATTTGTGCGCCATACTCACTTGCCTTCAGATTCTCATTCTTCTCATCACGGCAATAGCCATATTGATCAAAATCAACCTCATTCCCGCGGAACATTCTTGAACCGATCGGATGCGTTTCATCCGCCGGCAGATAGCTGGCACATAAGGTACGATAATAATTCAGTGCGATGTAATCGATCTTAGCCATTTTTAAAATCTTTTGATCTTCCTTTGGCATATGAGGCACAATATCCCTTTCCTTCAGATAACGCATATAATAACCGGGATATTCACCATTCATATGCATCTCAAGACAATAGTTCGTCTTAAAATTATCATTCATTTTGGCTGCCCAGACATCCATCGGCTGATTGGTCAGCGGATAGGTGCAGGTAGAAGATACAGCCGGCCCTACTTTACCGTCTTTCACTATTTCATGACAGGCATTTACCGCTAAGGCATGCGCAAGGAACATATGATAATCCATTTGAGCGCGCAGCTTATCCGCCTGATAATCATCTTCCACATATATATTCATGCGGTTATTCACACGAATCATCAAGTTTTGTTCATTATGCACCTGCCATATCTTCACCCGATCACCAAAAGCTTTAAAGCAGATACGGGCATAACGTTCAAATGCAAAAGCGCATTCGCGGCTTTCCCAGCCATTGTATTTCTCAACTAAAGCATACGGCAAATCAAAATGATACAGAGTTACCAGCGGCTGAATACCATTGCCGATTAATTCATCAATGACTTGATTATAAAAATCAATACCGCGCTGATTCACTTCACCATCGCCGTCCGGAATGATTCTTGTCCATGCCAGAGAAAAACGATAGGCCTTCATTCCCAGCTCTTTCATTAATGCGATATCTTCACGCCAATGATGATAGAAATCGCTGGCTACCTTACTGTCAGCCTGTTTATCAGAATGCTTAAATGAATTATAATCCGCAACACTCATTCCCTTGCCGTCTTCATCCCAGCCGCCTTCAATCTGAAAAGCGGAAGAAGAAGCACCCCATAGAAAATGTTCAGGAAAACGTTCTTTCATTTTATACCTCCTAGCGTGCTGCCACAATGACAGTTGTATTGATATCAGCCTTTGCCTTTGGCAGACCGGTTACTACTGAGAATTCATTCGTATTGCTGATGACTACCGGTACACTCATATCAAAGCCTTCTTTTTTCAATGCTTCAAGATCAAAAGAAATAATCTTTGTACCTTTTTTAACAAAACTTCCCTCTTCAACATTCTTCGTAAAATGCTTACCATTTAATTTTACGGTATCCATACCTACATGAATTAAAATTTCCGTACCATCCTGCAAAGTCAAACCAATCGCATGCAACGTCGGATAAATCA
Organism: Clostridiales bacterium VE202-08; assembly: GCA_000508965.1. Classification (GTDB taxonomy): domain Bacteria; phylum Bacillota_I; class Bacilli_A; order Erysipelotrichales; family Erysipelotrichaceae; genus Dielma. The sequence continues at coordinate 342,066 of BAHV02000010.1, read as the reverse complement.
GACTGACCGTACAGTCAGCCGGCGCTACAACTTCACCTTTACTTGGAATAATGGCAATCCCTTTACCTAAAGCACAAGAAGCAAATACTTCATCATTTACATCCGTAAGTTCAATCGCTTCCCCCTCGATAGGTGATGCGATTTCCACATCGACATGATCAGGAAGTTCAACTGCTACATTCTTTTTAACTGTTTCTTTACTGTCAACATCATCAAAGCCAATAAAATAAGTCATTGCTGCCGCACCAAAGAAGGCAACCCCGATACCAATCAGATAGAAAGCAAATCTTGTCATGCCATAGGCCGCATAGGTGAAGATAGTCAAGATACCATTATTAGCAAAGGCATCACCATATACGTTCCCCAGACCCATGATAGCACCGCCGATTGCTCCGCAGATTACCGCATAGACCATCGGTTTTTTCAGACGCAGGTTACAGCCGTAGATGGCAGGCTCGGTGATACCCACTAAGGTTGCCGCAATTGCTGAAGAAGCTGCTACCTGTTTCAGATCCTTACTCTTTGTTTTAAGCATAACGCCTAAAGCCGCGCCGCCCTGAGCAAAGTTTGCAGAACCGGCAAAAGCTAATAAATTCTGATGACCATTAACCGCAACATCGTTTAAACCAATTGGCAGCAAGGCACGGTGAGCACCAAAAATAACACACACGCCCCACAGACCGCCGATCAGCGCACCGCCTAACACAGCACTGACATTCATGATTGAATCATAGACAAATTGCACGCCGTTACCAACATAAATACCGATCGGACCCAATACTACAAATACCAGCGGCAGCATAATTAACAGTTCAAGACCTGGAACTAAGATAATTTGAAGAATCTCAGGGATGAATTTTTTCAAATACTTTTCAAGCACCGCCATTACGATAACCGCCAAAATGATTGGAATTACTGATTCAGTATAAGAGAAAATCTTAACTGATTCACCAATCTGCCACGCACCCTTCATGATTGGCAAACCAAAAATCGTTGAAGCAACCTCGGTATTTTGAATCATTGCATCGATGGCTGGATAAACTAATGTACCGCCGATTGCCATCGCAATTACCTGATTACATTTTAATGCTTTTGCTGTTGTATATGCAAGGAAGATAGGCATAAAGTAGAAAATAACCTGACTTGCATTGTAGAGAATATTATAAGTATCTGTAGCCGCTAAATCATAACCATAGTTGCTTAACAAAAGCTTAGCTGCCGTCAGCAGACCCTTGATTAAACCGGCTGCTGCGATAGCCGGAACTAATGGTGTAAAAATTTCCGTAACTTTTTGAAGGATCAAATTACCGATGCTCTGCTTTTCTTCCGGTACTTCAACATCCCCGCCGGCATAAGCATCACCGATGATTTCAATAACCGCATCATAGATTTTAGTAACCTTAGCTCCACAGACTACCTGAAATTGACCGCCTGCTATTACAACTGAAATAACGCCCTCAAGATGCTCAACTACTTCCTTGTTTGCTTTCTTTTCATCTTTTAAAACAAAACGCAAACGAGTAAAACAATGTGTAACGCTTCTGATATTTGATTTGCCGCCGACATTTTCAAGAATGTCTCCCGCGATTTTCTTATAATCCATTTCCATTTCTCCTTTTCATTTTTCTATAGGTCATTGGCCATATGACAGTTGACAGACGCAAAAAAAGATCCCATCAGTCCATAACACTCTGCTCCTCTTAAAGAGAAGTCAAGAATTATAATCTGATGCGATCTTGCCTGCTTACCAGTAACACGTCGCTGATTAATCTATCAATCTAGTAGTATGTTAACACAAAGTTTTTTTGATTTCAAGAGGATTTATGATTTTTTTGCAAGCGTTTGCATTTTAAATGAGTAATATTTGATCTGAGCTATATTTATAAGGAATAAAGCATACAGAATTATTTTGATTCAAACTGACAATGAATGTCTCAAATTTAATTTCTTTGCAGTAATTATAACAGCTTCCATTTACTTCCCGTATTTTTTGCATAAATTCTAAAAAAGGGTCTTGTCAAACTCAAAATCTCATGATATTATATACAAGCGTTAAATAGTTCAGCATGGAGAAGTACTCAAGAGGCTGAAGAGGTGCCCCTGCTAAGGGTATAGGTCGGGATACTGGCGCGAGGGTTCAAATCCCTCCTTCTCCGCCATTTATAAAATGGTAAATTTGGTCCAGTGGTGTAGTGGTTAACATGCCTCCCTGTCACGGAGGAGATCGTGGGTTCGAGTCCCATCTGGACCGCCATTTATTGCAGATGTAGTTTAATGGTAGAACACAACCTTGCCAAGGTTGATACGGGAGTTCGATTCTCCTCATCTGCTCCATTGATAACTAAACACCTTCGGGTGTTTTTTTTATATATCAGCCTATTAAACAACAGGCAATCCCGATACAAGAAGCAAAAGCTTTACAGCCTTTCTAAAAGTAAATGAATCAATGACAGTGCATCTTTAAAGGGCACTTTTTTCATTTGATGCTATCGCAGTTCGCCATACCCCGAGTTATTAAAATACCAGGTAAGTTCTTCATTTTTAGCCATTTTACCTGATACCTTCAAATAACACCATTTCTTATTATTCATCACCCAGTAATTTCTAGCCATACGGCCATCTGGTTTGACATAATACCAAGATTGATAATCACGATCCCAAATCCATTCATCCTTAACCATTTTGCCATCACGGTAATATGTCTGTTCACCAAGCTGCGAATCCCATTTCCAGCCTGAATTAGTTTCATAAAATTTAAAGCTCATGCCAAACGTATTCATGATCTGTGTGCCATTCATAAAGAAAACATGACGCGGGTCCACAGCATTAGGTAATGTATACGGATGTACATTATGTCCATTTGGATAATGTGTCCAGCCAGTTGACGGAATCAGCGGACTTTTCCCCGGTGTTAGCTTCAGCTTGCCTTTGCCTGCCTCCACATGCATATGAACAGCAGTCGCCGCCCCTGAGCTGCCAGCCGTTTGAGCATGCTCACCTTGTTTGACAACATCCCCCACTGACAGATGTGAGATATCATCATCATGCCAGAAATCGAGGGTCAGCGTATCAATCGAGCCATCCGCAAATAAAACCTCATCCACCGATTCCCAGATTACCTCATTGCCATTATCAATGCTGTATTTACCCATACAACGCATCGTAACCGGCGCATAGATTTTACGATTCTCCCAATCCACATTATCCAATGCCCACGTTCCTTCATGAGAGAGCCATGTGTGACCTAAATCATCACCGCTTCCCTGTGTTAAATCTATGATTGTCTGCGGCCAAAGGACGACTTCAACACCTCTGGCGGTTTTTAATTTTTCATCTGCAAGCATAATTGCCACCTTTCTATTTCATTGTATTCAATGATGAATCAAAGGTGACTGGCATCGGCTGACGAAATTTAGAACACAAATTCAGCCGTTTGACATTTCTATCCGCCGCTATTAGAATGAAAATAGTTAAGACGTACGCATAGCCAAACAAAGGAGACAGCAAATGAACGAATTGGAAAAATGCTTAGCAGGTGAATGGTATAATTGTCATGATGAAATATTCTTAAAATATAAAAGTAATGCAAGAGCTTTATTAGCCAAATATCATGCGCTCGCCGTTCATCAAAAGGCTGAGAAAACCGAAATACTTAAACAATTATTCGGCAGTATAGGCAGCAACATTTCCGTAGGTACACCTTTTTTATGCGATTATGGCAAGAATATACAATTAGGTACAAATGTATCAATAAACATGAATTGTACTTTTGTTGACTGTAATAAGATTGAAATAGGCGATAATGTTTTGATTGCTTCTAATGTTCAGATTTACACCGCGGCTCACCCGGTCGAATTAGCGGATCGTCTAGTGCCTGATTGGCACCCTGAAAGTGGTGAATACTTCTGCCGTACCTACGCTTTGCCAGTAAAAATCGGTAATGGCTGCTGGATTGGCGGCGGTGTAATCATTCTGCCGGGTGTAACGATCGGCGATGGCAGTGTAATCGGTGCAGGCAGCGTCGTGACTAAGGATGTACCGGCAAATTGTGTAGCGGTGGGAAATCCATGCCGGGTTATCAGAAAAATAAACGGTGCTAAAGGAAATGAATAAATAAAGATATAAAATTCTGCCTGATCGGATAAACAAAAAAAAACACCTAAAGGTGTTTAGTTATCAATGGAGCAGATGAGGAGAATCGAACTCCCGTATCAACCTTGGCAAGGTTGTGTTCTACCATTAAACTACATCTGCAATAAATGGCGGTCCAGATGGGACTCGAACCCACGATCTCCTCCGTGACAGGGAGGCATGTTAACCACTACACCACTGGACCATTCGATGTATTTTATGTGACTGCCCTAATATAATACATGAATCAGAATTAAATTGCAAGCATAAATTTCAAAAAAATGAAAAAATTTAGATACAGCTAAAATCACATCATATTATAGATCAGCGGCAGCATTAAAAGAACATAAAAAATCACTTCACCAATCCCTCCCTGATGAGCATTATACTTCTGATACTGACGATAGCGCATTGAATCATTCACATAATTGGACTTAGAAAGCAGACCGCCTGCCGACATACAGAGCAGCGCTAATAAAACGATACCGGCTGTCCAGAATAGCCACCAATCATATCCCTGTGCACTTTCATATTTACCGATACCAACCACAATAATGCAATAAACAATATAGCCTCCCACCTTTATCAGACGCTGTTTATCCATAAATACTCCCCCTTTATAGTTCATTGTACCATTCAACATCAATAATTTTTAAGTAAAAATTAAAAAACTGCTTTGATTTTCACCAAAGCAGCACTGCTTATTCAAACAAACGCGTCTTAACTAAAAGCTTATAACAAAGCGGTACCAGTATCAGCTGAATCACTAGACCCGGCAATGCCGTCACAAATACGGTTGTCAGATAGGCAGTAATGCCAAACGTTGAAGCACTGAAACCGGCTATCAATGCATTGACAATGCCATTTACCAGTCTTCCCGTCAGCATAGAAACAATCAAAGCAATCCAAATATTGCTTTTTTTAATCAGATAGCCAATTACCAAACCATAAGTACCCAGCTCCACAGCCATTGCCAGACCCACAGGCATCAATGGCGGCATGCCGGTTAATACAGAGGAAAGCAATGGGGTAATCAAACCACAGATCAAGCCGGCAATCGGTCCTAAAAGACTGCCGCAGATCATTACCGGCAGATGCATCGGCAAAAACACTTGGCTCGGCCCTAACCCCAGCATATGAAAGGCCTGCGGTACGATTGTTCCCAGTGCGATAAATAAGGCTGTCATTACTAATCTTTTTGTTTTTGAATTCATAAAAATCACCCTCTTTTGATAGGGTGATTATATCATATATTGTTTACAATTCCAAACTGATACGCAAAGCAGCATTGATTTTCTCAATTGTTGACTGATCCAGTGTGCAGATCCATTGCCCCAGCCGCTTCTTATCAATTGTCCGCAGCTGTTCCAACAAGATCATCGATACATAATTCAGCTGGGATACCGAAAATATCACGTGTGTCGGAAGCGGCGGTTTGCTCATTTTTTTTGATATCGGAGCAACGATGAGTGTGGTAGAATATTTATTTCCTTTATCATTTTGAACAACAACCACCGGCCGTACACCACCCTGTTCGCTGCCAACCACTCCGCTTAAATCAGCGTAATAGACATCACCGCGGCGTATCATTTATTTCATCACTGCCACTTGCATGCTGGACAGCACACTCATCATTTCTTCCGGTGTCAGATCCTGAGAGAAAACCGTCAGTTCCACATTCTGCTGATACGCACTCATGCTGGCACCGTCATAGAAACCAATCACATCCAGCGTATCAATCATTTCACCCGGCATGAAGACAGTCTGCAGTTCATCACTCGCCGCTTTCACTGTTTCTACAATCGTAAAATTCTTTTCACCGGTAAATTCAAGCACATGACGGGTCTGACCATTCACCTGCATCACGTTATTAGAAACTAATCTGGAATCATAGGTACTTACCGGATATAACGGCAGATCTTCCTGAGCCAGCGGTAATGAAGCTACAGATGAATCAAGTTCCTTTGGTGCCGCAAAAACATCATCTTTCACATCATTATTATATTCAACCTTCTCAAATACCATTTTCAGCTGCACTGTATTATCTTCATCAAATATCTGAATCGCCTGCGGTTTTGCTTCACCGTCAAAATCCATTTCCTGGCGAATATAATTCTTATTATTCGGATAGCTGACCGGAGCGGTAATATGAGCGCCGTTTTTGTTTTGTTCAATTACGGCTTCTTCACTCTTCATAACCTCAAACATTGTCTGAATCAGATAAGGCTTCGGTGAATTCATCGGCCATTCACCTTCAAATTTAAAAATCTGATTTAAGCTAGGCGTAATTACAAAAACACCGTCAGCATTCCTAAGTAAAATCTGTTCCTGATTCAAATTCTTATCAAAAAGACTTACCCGATAATATTCATCTGTCTCCGCCTTTTTATAGTTTACTTCAATCAGATAACTCTTAATATCCTCTCCTTTATTCAATTCCATTTCACCCTGCAGAGTATACGATGTAAGATTGCTCATTATCTTGTCACATTCTTTTGTGAATGACTTAGGTTTAAACGCAAAGAAACACGCAACGCCGATGCAGAGGACAACTACTGCGGCTATAATACCTTTCTTTTTCATATTGATCTCCCTTCACTTTCCCTACAACTTATGCAGCTTCGTGAATAAACATGACTTTCAAGAAAAAGAAAAAATTACTCCAAAGAGTAATTTACATTACGATATAACCATTTTCCATCAATGCCCTGCGAATAGCAGCCAGCTGATCATTGCCGGCATTGTCAATCGTCAGGGAATGATTATATAGATTAATTTCATAAGCAGCCAGAAAACTGCTCATGATAGAATCTATATCACGGACATCCTCATCAGTTTTCATATTTGTAAGAATCAGTATTTTTCGCATCAGAACACCTCACCCTTATTATACTCAAAACACAAAAAGAAACAATTATTTTATCGTTTGATAATCGTTCCTACATCATCACTAAAGGTGCCCTTTAAAAAGATTCGGATATGGTTTTGGGCGGCAAAATCTATACAGCGGTCATGAATCACCCTGCAATGCAGAGCCAGCATATGATGATATGTGATCTCTTTATATTTCTTCGCATTTTTATTGATCTTAGGATCACTGTCATAAACTCCATCAACATCAGTATAAATTTCAACCTCACTGACATCCAGCATTTTTGCTACCAAAACTGCCGTATAATCACTGCCGCCGCGGCCTAATGTCGTAATTTCACCGATTGAATTCATCCCTATAAAACCGCAGACCACCAGTACATCATAGGCGTCCAGCATTTGTTTAAAATCGTGGGGATCCATCGTCACAACATTAGCGCAAAGATAGTTATCATCAGTCAGGATACCGGTTTCTTTAAAACTGAGAGCATAGGCATTGATCCCGCACGCGCGCAGTTTTGAACAGAAGCGGATGCTTGATACCAGCTCTCCCATGCTTAACAGCCGGGCAGTTTCCTGTTCCGACAAGTATTCATTACCCAAGGATGCCAATGTATCTGTCGCATAAGGATCGCCGTAACGTCCCATCGCACTGACAACGACAATGACCTTGCCTTGTTTTGCTTTTTCTTTACATATATTGAGTGCATATTGACAACGTTCATCATTACTGAGCGATGTACCGCCGAATTTACAGATTTGAATGTTCATATTTAATCACCTTTGACACTTTAGACTATGGTTTTATTAGCAGTATGTATAGGCAAATCTGAAAGAAAGCAGTTGAAAAGTTCAGCAAAATACGTTATTATATTTAAGCAGCAGATATTCCATGCGAACGTGGTGGAATGGCAGACACGCTACTTTGAGGGGGTAGTGGGCGTATGCTCGTGTGAGTTCAAGTCTCATCGTTCGCACCATTTGACTGTAAAGCCTTAGGAATAAGGCTTTTTTATATACAAAGCACCTTAGGACTAAAAAATAACTAAAATCTTAAATAATTGCGTTTATAGATAGCGTATTATTAATTAAGAGGCAATATTATGATTACATTCAAAAAGCAGGAATTTTCATACAAAACAATCATTAAAATCAACTGTCTATGACAATTTACTCCCTTTGATTTCACCTATAAAAAAGATAAAATGAATACAATCATCTTGACAATTTTACCGCTACCGTTTATAACTTTAGTTGAGCAAGATATTAAATATTCTTAAAAACAACCGAATATGTACTGTGTTTGCGAGGGAACTGAAAAGTTGAAAAAGGCTAAGACCTGACCTCTGGACCTGTCGGTTAATACCGGCGTAGGGAAGCAATTTCTTACGCCGTTTTGCGTCTGAAAGAGCTTCTGTTTCCGGGAGGCTCTTATTTTTTATACTCAGGAGGAAAATAAAATGTCATTTATGGAAGAAACAATCGAGAAAGTATTGCCTATCTGGAATGCTTGTAAAGAAAGCCGCTTCATCAGGGAAATGAAATCAGGTTCATTACCCATGGAAAAATTCAAATTTTACATGATTCAGGATAGTATCTATTTAAAAAATTATGCACGTATCTATGGCTTAGCCATTTTTCAGGCCACCTGTTTAAAGGATATTCAATTCTATTACAGCATTCTGTGCTTTGTCACTGAATCCGAATCTGCTCTGCGGCTTAACTATCTGAAACAATTTGGCATGAATGATGACGATATTGAGCACATTTCCCCAGCGAGGGAGAATCAGCAGTATATTGATTTCATGCTCGATATTGCGAAGCAAGGTGATAATAGAAAAATCCTGATGGCATTACTGCCATGTATGCTGAGCTACACTTATATTTTCCACAGTATTGCTGATGAAGCTGATACTCAGCAATCTCCTTATTGGGACTTTATTCAAGATTATAGTGATGAAGGTATTTTAAAGGAGTATAAAGCTTGGTGTGATTACGCTGATGCTTGTTTCGCAGACTGTGACAATGATGAAAAAGCTGAATTACAGCTAATATTCAAAAAAGCCAGCTTGCTTGAACTTAATTTCTGGGAAATGGCTTATCATGCAAAGGTGCAGTCATGAAGAAAGTATTAACGATTGCAGGCTCTGATTGCAGCGGCGGTGCAGGCATTCAGGCAGATTTGAAAACCTTTTCCGCTCTTGGCACTTTCGGTATGAGTGTTATTGTATCAGTGGTCGCGGAAAATACTCAACGAGTGCTTGACATTCAAAATATCACGCCATTCATGATTACCCAACAGCTTGATGCTGTTTTCGAGGACATAATTCCTGATGCCGTTAAAATCGGAATGCTGCCGACACCGGCATGTATGCTAGCAGTTAGCGATCGGTTATCAAAATATAAGCCGGTGAATGTAGTCATTGACCCGGTAATGAGTGCAAAAAACGGCTGCCCGTTGATGCCTGTCGAATCTATCCAGCCATTCATTGCACACACCCTGCCTTTGGCTGATGTATTAACCCCCAACATTCCTGAAGCCGAATTAATTGCGGACATGAAAATTGAAAATATAAAGGACATGGAAGTAGCAGCAGAAAAAATCGCAGGTCTGGGATGTTCGTCTGTGGTCATTAAAGGCGGACATGCACGAGGCTCAGCTTTAGATGTCTTATATGATGGCAGGAGCTTTTATTATTTTGATACCCAGCGAATCGTAACTAAAAACACGCATGGCACTGGCTGTACTTTTTCCTCAGCTATTGCCGCTCAGCTTGCTAAAGGTTATGATCTGTACACCTCAATCGGGCAAGCAAAGGATTATGTAACGATGGCAATCAAACATTCATTAGCGATCGGTAAAGGAAACGGACCTACTCATCATTTTTATGATTTGTACCGCCATGGATTATCTGATGATAAATAACAGACACAAAATGAATATTGATTACAGCCTTTATCTAGTTACTGATCGTCATGCTGTACGCAATAGTGACTTTATAACAGCAATTCAGAATGCGCTGATAGGTGGCTGCACAATGGTACAGCTGCGTGAAAAAGACACCTCCGGCTATGATTTTTACACCCTTGCAGTACAGGTTAAGAAACTTACCGATCATTATCATGTTCCTTTAATCATCAATGACCGCATCGATATCGCACTCGCTGTAAATGCTGCAGGTGTCCATATCGGTCAGCATGATATGCCTGCCATCATCGCCCGAAAGCTGCTTGGCAAAGATAAACTGCTTGGCGTATCAGTTACCTCCGTGAAGCAAGCACAAGCAGCAATGGCTGATGGTGCTGATTATATTGGTGTTGGTGCTATGTTCCCTACAAATACTAAAAAGGATGCCTGTATCGTAACGATGGCAGAGCTTAGAAAGATAAGAGCAGTCATACCGCTGCCAATCGTGATAATCGGCGGTATCGATATTGATACCATACCTTTTTTTCAAGATATCGGTATCAACGGTTTAGCTCTTATTTCAGCTATTCTTTCACAGCCTGACATAAGACAATCAGCTGCCGCATTGAAGCAGCAATTCATTAAATGCTGCATCAATAATGAATAACTTAGAATATAATTAAATCAGTATGAATTGCAACGCGGCATAGTTCAACTTTAGTCCAAGCTTCAGACAACTTTTGAACTATTCAAACAGCACTCAAGCATTTATAATAGCAGCAGATACGGAGGCAGTATATGATCTATGACACATTAGCAAATTATCATTTATATAAAGGCATCAATCCCAATCTTGATGAAGTCATTACATTCATGCAAAGCCACGACTTGATGAGGCTTCCCGAAGGTAAAACAATCATTATTGAAGATATCGCTTGGGTTACACGTATGAAGTATTCAACAAAGGCGCAAGCTGACTGCCGATTTGAAGCGCATCAGCGTTATGGCGATGTTCAAATCAGCTTAAAGGGCTGTGAGTTCATGGGTTATGCCCCGTTTGATGAAATAACGCCAAGTGAACCCTATAATGCTGAAAAGGATATCATCCACGGCACCGGCTCTCCGTTGACCTTATGTCAATTAAGCGGCAGCATGGCGGCAATATTCTTCGCTCATGATGCACATATGGCTAAGATCAATTCAACCCTTGAAGAAGTAGACAAGCTTTGTTTCAAATTCAAATTATAAATTATGTAAAATCAGAGCATGGTCTATCCCTTTCCAAATGCCCTGATACTGTCAATAAGGAAGCTTCAAGATGAATGAAGTTTCCTTTTTTTATTACTGCGGCTTTTTATCAGACAGATAACGGCGGTTATAAAGATAGGCGGCATCCTCCGGCTTCAGCGCCCCGGCCTTTTCATTCGCCGACCAAGCCTGCTGCCAGTCTTTCAGCTTATCATAACAACAGCACAGACTGATCCATGGTATATATCCATAACAGTCAGGGTCAACAAAGCCGCCTGTCATATTAGGCAGCGGCAGCTCACTTGCTAAACGATACCAAAAAACCGCCTGCTCCCACTGTCCCCTTTCATAAAAATAACCGCCTAACCCACAGCATACCTCACCTCGCGGCGGCGCATAGAGAAAAGATCGGATCAGGCTTTCAGCAGCCGCCTCACCATGCCCTAATTGACGGTGACAAACAGCTAATCCCCGACACGCATCAATCTGGTTCTCACTCCAGCCATGAGGGTCTTGAAGAAAAGCCTCATACTGTATAATCGCCTCCGCAAACCGTTGATGGTCGGCCAGCTCTCTGGCATAATAAAACTGCTGACGCAGTGTAAGCAGCCCTTCAGCCTTGATCTTTTCCAATATCCGCAAATTACGCTCAGGATCATTAGCATGCAGCTTATGGTGTTCAATCGCGATGTCGCTCATTAAGCGATGATCGGCATAAGGAATCGTTTCATGAACCGCTCCCTCCCACTGCAAATGCGCTTCACGACGCAGCAGGCGCTCACGTGGAAAGCTGAAAATCGGTCGGCCTGCCGCATCAAAAGCCGTATGATAGAGCATAACAATCATATCATACGAGGGGGTCAATGACTGTTTCAGCGCCAGCAGCTTATCCCGATTCATTTCCGTCAGCACATCATCCGCATCAAGCCAAAGAATATAATCCATCGTTGCCTGAGCAAAGGAAAAATTTCTGGCAGCCGCAAAATCATCAATCCAGGGAAAAGTATAAATACTCGCGTGATGCGCCCTAGCAATCGGCACCGTCATATCCGTTGAACCGGTATCCACAATAATAATCTCATCCACCGCTGCTTCAACACTGCTTAAACAGCGATCCAACACCGCCTCCTCATTTTTCACAATCATGCATAGACTTATCGTAACCATAAATCATCCCCTTCTGCTCTACCCTATGCGTTTGCCCAAGCATTGTGACAATGAAGTCAAAAAATTTCAAGGTCAGCTAAGTGCCTGTTTTATATATTACATTTTTATATTACATATATTAATACAAATAAATAACTTAATTAAATTATTTATTTGTGATATATTTTTAGTTCTTTAACCATACTATAATATATATATCGGAGGTGTATATAACAATGTATGAAAAGAAAAAGCCAAGAAAATTCACTGTTACTAAGAAACCTCTATATAAAGAAGATAAATCAATCAATATGACGATCCGCATCGATAAAGAATTGCAGAAGCAATATGATTTATGGGCAAGCAAAACAAATCGTTCACGAAATGAGCTGATGGGCATGGCCTTAGCCTATGCCATTGAAAATATCGAATTTATAGATGATGAACAAGAGTAACCCGGCTTCATGTATGAATCAATGATATCCTTCAGCCGTCTTATTCCCCATTTATCTTTTTGTTTTTCCTCAAGCCGCCCCAGCTTGGCGTCAAAAAAAACCGCATGTTAAAGAAATCACCGGCAGCCAGCACCGCAGATTTTATTTACTGTAAAAAAAATTTTATAATTACAGGTAAATAAATTTGCTTTTTTTATATTAATTTTATAATTTTTTTATCTATTTATGCCCATTTTTAATCATTTTAACATAAAGAATGATATAATAATAAAAACATATTTTCTAAAAAGAGGTGTCAAAATGGGCGAATTTAAAAGAACCAAGCAAAACAATACATCCTTGGGTGGGGTGTTTGACTGCTTATATGATGAACACTTTACCCTCCTATCAGCAGACGATTCACTCTTTCAGCTGCTCGGCTATACAAGAGATGAATTTTTAACGCTGTTTCATAACCATTTTATCGAAATAATCTATGCGGAAGAAAAGGCTAATGTCATGCTTGAAATTGATGTTCAATTAAAAAAAGGACATGTATTCATGTATGAAAATCGACTGGTATGTAAAAACGGTGATTTAAAATGGATATGGATCAGCGCTCAAATACTAAAAAATGACAAGGATATCCCTTATTTTCACTGTATATTTCACGATACTACAAAGGAAAAAAACACCTATGAAAACCTGATAATCAGTGAAAAACGTTTTCAGGTCATCGTATCACAAACTCAGGATATAATCTTTGAAATGGATGTCAGAAATAATCATGTCTACTATTCTGATAACTTTGAAAAAAAATTCGGCTATAGGATACCGCTGGATAATTTTCCCGCTTCCATGTTTGAGGGCGATATTATCTATGAAGAAGATAAGCCTGTTCTTAAGGATGCGTTTCAATCGCTGCGGATGGGCAGCAATGACATGCAATGTGAATATCGGCTGAAGTATCGGAATCAGGGATATCATTGGGTAGAGGCTAAGACAACTACAATTCGTGATGAGCAAGGCAGGTTATTAAGCATGATCGGTGTCATTACCGATATCAACAAAACTAAGGAAACCATACTGCAAACAATTAAGGAAGCCGACTATGATTCCTTAACGGGACTTTACAACCGCCGCGGCTTTTTGAAGAATTTCGATGAAATACTGACGAAGTATGATTCCTGTATGCTGCTTCTGATTGACCTAGATGATTTCAAATGGTTCAACGATAACCTCGGACACTTAAAGGGCGATCAAGTTTTATACAGTGTATCACAGGCTTTGAAGCAGACATTCAAGGATCAGCTGATTGGCCGTTATGGCGGTGATGAGTTTATTATCTGTGCTGTTCAGCCAATGAGTCAAAATGAGTTAAAGCAAAAGGTCAGGGATATTCAGAATGTATTTTATAATGAATTTTCAGAAGAACAATGCGTCGAATTAGGACTCAGTATCGGAGCCTGCATGTATCCGCTCCATGGTGATAATTTTCTTTCACTGTTTCACAAAGCTGACGCAGCTATGTATGAGGCTAAGAAAAACGGTAAGCACCAATTTATGATGTATGACGATTATGAATGCTTTAAGGCTTTACCTAAAAAGCTGATGAAAAAAAGCTATCACGATCAAAATTTAGAAGCGATTATTGGTTTATTCATGAACATTCCTGAAAATTGTGACGGTGTGCCAATTCTTTTGGAGCATTTAGGCCAGCTGTTTAATTGTGACAGGATAACGGTTTATAAAAATCAGAAGCAGACTTATTGCTGGTGTCTCAAGCCAGATTATGAAATCATGGATAAGATGCCGCCTGCGTCATTGAACGATGAGCAGTGTCACACTGTCTTTTATAATGACATTGATACCATAAATCAGCCGGAGTTAAGAGCTTGGTTCAAGCAGCGCAAGACACTCGCGGCTGTTCTCTCACAAGTAAAGGGAAATCAATATGTCAATCTGACAATCTGTCTGGAGGACTGTCATACGAAACGCGTAGTAATGGAGGAATCAAAATACAGTATTCAGATGATCTGTGAGTTAGCCGCTGTTCTTATTATTAGGAAACATGCCATTTTATCACAGGCGCAGGATAATGCCGCGTGGCAGTCTGTCATCATGGATCATTTAGCGGTGGGCGTCTTTACATGCACATCGGACAATCGCATCATCAATATCAATAGCGCTATGATTACCATGCTCGGTTATCAGGATCGAGCCGATTATTTCAATGCCACTCAGGGTATGCTTATGAACAGCATCTGTCCTGATGATCGGCTTTCAGCGACAGAATCTGTGAAGGAACAGCTTAAAGAAAAGGGAACCTTTGAATGTGAATACCGCATGATGAAAAAGGATGGCAGCTGGTTCTGGGTCAATGAAAAAGGCAGAAGTATACCCGGTGAACCCAATGAGCAGACTACGATTTCAGTATGTATGGATTTTACACAGCATAAGGAATGTCAGAATCAGCTGACTATTTATCGAAATAGCAGCAATGGCGGCACCTTTGTCAATTTACTAGATCAAGGCGCACATACCCTGCTCTATGCCAATGACATCTTTTATGAGATTTATGATATTACGCCAGCCTCGCTTCAGCAGAAGGAGTACCGATGCTTAAATCTTGTTCATCCTGATGACCGGCAGAAAGTAGATAGTATCTTAGAAAATGCTTTAGAACAGCATTTAGAAAATGTGAATTTTGAATTTAGAGCCATTACCGATAAAGGAGTTATCAAGTGGATTCATCTCCATGGCACCCTATCCCGGCTGGCAAATCAGCCGGTATTAAATGGCTTCATCACAGATAACACATTGGAGCACCAGCTCATCGAACAGCTGGAACATAAAGAAACGCTCTACCGCACTGCTTTACAGCAATCACATATCAATGTATGGGAATATAATGTTAAAGAAAAGGCCTTGTTCTTAACAGAGAGCGCGGTTGACATGCACTCCTTAAATATGATTGAAACAAACATCCCTGATTCCATTATTGAAAGAGGCATTATTCATCCAATGAGTATCCCTATTGTTAAAGATATGTATAAAAAGCTAGGTGAAGGTATACCTAAGATACAGGCTGATGTCTTGACGATCGATAAGGATGGCATCCATTGGTGGTGGGAGCGAATCCATTATCACATGATCTATGATGAGTTTGGAATGCCTGATACCGCGGTTGCTATCGGAGAAGACGTGACTAAGCAAAAAGAAACGCAGATGCTTTACCAAAAGGAATTATTTTCGCAGGTCATTCAAAATAAAGACTTGATCGCTTCCTTTAAGGGAAATATTACTAAGAACCGCATTGATTATATCGAAGGTGTAGCGATTAAGGATTATGAGGTTTTAACCTATGATGATATTTTAGATTTACAAAAAAAATTCTCTGCCAGCAGTGAGGATGTCTTCAGAGTTCAAAAAGTTCTAAGCAAGGAAGCTGTTTTAGAAGCATATTCACATGGCAATAACTTCATTACATGTGATTACCGTCGCAAGGACAGACATGGAAATCTGTCATGGGTCAGAGCATTAAGTAAAACCTTCTTAGATGGTAACGGCAATGATCTTCATATGCTGGGTGTATTGCAGGATATCGAAACAATCAAGGTGCTTGAAAGTTTGATCCATATTAATGTTGAGAAGGAGCCATTGACCGGTGTTTATACGAAGAATACCCTAGCTGCAATGATTGATGAAGTTTTAGTACGGGCACCTGCTTATCATAAGCCGTTCGCGCTGCTGCTTTTCCATGTTGATTCAAGCAATTTTTCAGCACTTACTGATGATAATATCAATAAAGTATTTTCTGAGCTGGCAAGTCATTTACTTTTATGCTTCTCAAAAAGCAAGCTGGTTGGTAAGCTGTATGCCGGTGAGTTTGCCGTATTTATTTATAATCATTTCGATGAAATGAGCATTACCCGCTATATCAATGAAATCAGGCAGTCGATGCGGATGTATTCAATCATTCCGGGTGTTCAGGAACCTATTGACATTACCTTTGGCGCTGCCATTGACCGTACCTCTAAATCCTTTGATGAATTATATCATAAAGCAAAGGGAACCATGCAGGATATGTCACAGAGCATCAATTTAGCTAATCAGACAGAGGATGACCGCATTCATATAACACTTGAAAAGGGTGAGGTAGATTTGGCCGAGTTTATCAATCGTTTCTATTATACGGTAGCTTCTCCGCTCAATACAGTTGAAATCCTAGGTGAAATACGCAGGCTTTATGAATGTGAGCGGGTATTCCTATATGATGTTCCCTATCAGCAGCTATATGAAAGCATGGCGGAACACGCACAGCTTCAATCCCTGAAATCGAATGGCAAATTGCTTCTGCACATAGATGAGATCAAGCAGTGGGCAATGGATCATGAAGATGGAAGTTTGTTATATCATGAGGAAATGAAGGAGCTGCGCTGCGCGGAAACCCTTTTGGATAGTAAAGCGGCTTATCTGTTAGTGCCAATGCTGGAAGATAACCAATTAACCGCGGTGATCGGCATTGACGGCGTAAGGCATAATGAGAGCCAGCTCAGGTTTTTAAAAGCGTTGCAGAGCATCATCATTCATGAATGGCGGCTTTATCGTTTTAAGGAAGAAAGTGAAAGTGATCAGGAGCTTGATCCATTGACCAAGGTTAAAAACCGTATCAGCTTTTTCAATTATCATAAAAATCTGCCGGTGGATACCTTGATAGCCATGGGTGTGATCATGGTCGATATAAATGGCTTGAAGGATCTGAATAAACGATATGGTTTAAAGTATGGCGATGATATTATGATACGGTTAGCAAATACCTTAACAAGGGAAAATACTGACGCGGATGTCTATCGCTTTGACAGTGATGAATTTTTAATGGTTTTTAAAAATATCACGTATGATTCTTTCATTAAGCGTATTACTGATATTAAAGACAAAGCCGAAAAAATTTGCAGTGTTACAGTGGGTGCCTCATGGGCTGAAAAGCAGATTTCTTTATATAATCTGATTGACAACGCGATTGAACAAAGAGATATGGAAAAGCAGCTGCATCATGGTGAGTTTGCGATGATTAATAAGAATGACAGCCATGCTCAAGCGCATAAGAAGCTGAATGAAGCGCTCAAAAAGCAATATTTGAAAATGTATCTCCAACAGAAGGTGAATAGTGCAAACGGCAATGTAATCGGTGCTGAAGCGCTGATTCGTTATCAAGATACAGAGCATGGTTTGATCGGACCAAATCGGTTTATCCCTTATTTAGAGATAACCGGATTGATATTCTATGTAGATTTCTTCATCTTTGAAGAAGTACATAAGCTGCTGGCCATGTGGAAAAAGAAGGGTATCGCCCTTATTCCTATATCACTGAATTTTTCAAGAGTTACCTTATTGGGCGATCAGCTTGTAGAACGCATGAATCAGATCAATCAGAAATATGATATTGACCGGGATTTGATTGAAATTGAAATTACGGAGAATATCGGTGAAATCGAAAGGAATACGGTTATTAAAAAATGCCGTGAAATCAAGGCGGCCGGATATCATCTCGCTTTGGATGATTTCGGTGCTAAGTTCAGCAATATTGCGATTATTTCAGATATTCAGTTTGATACATTGAAATTTGATAAGGGGTTAGTTGATTATCTGGTTGAGAATGAAAATGCCCGGTGGATTTTGGAATCTATCATAAAGCTGTGCCGCAGAATGGATATCTATAATGTTGCGGAGGGTGTTGAGATTAAGGAACAGGTCGATATTCTTGCGGAGCTGGGGTGTACCTATATTCAGGGGTATATTTATAGCAGACCGGTGATCTTTAACCGTTTTGACACCAGCCATAATTGTCGTGAGCATAAAAAATAAGTATTGAAAATATAAAAATGCACCGAGGTCTTGGTATGATTCCCAATGTTGACAGGAAGAGGATCATTAGAATGGGTGCATTTTTATTGTTTCGTGTTTAGAGATTTATCTGTCCAGCTTGAAAATCGTGATTGTCAGCGCACCTTCTCTTGCTGATTCGGTGCTGTTATAAGTCAGATTGAATATGGTTTGATTGACAACCTCGATGATAAAGGTGACAGCACCAAAGGCACTTGCATTGGTTGTGCCTGTTTTGAAGTAAACACCATGTTCGAGATGCGCTTTTCCATTGTAGTATGGAGTAATCTGCATATATGTGTCAGTTCTTAATATGCCTGATACTTCATAGGATATTGAATAATAGCCCGGCTGTAATGTGATCGTGTCGGCACTTGTCAGCTGGATATTGCCGGTCGGATCTGTGATGCTGCTGCCCATTGGAATTACGGCGGCATTGGTAAATAAAGCGCCAAAATTTATAAAGGAAGCAAAGATACCATTACCGCTTGCGCCCGTTGGTCCCATTGGACCTTGAATACCTTGTGGACCCATTGCGCCGGTATTTCCCTGTAAGCCTTGAACGCCTTGCGGGCCCGTTGGTCCGGTTGCGCCGCGCATACCTTGAATACCTTGGATGCCTTGCGGGCCTATCGGTCCGGTATTACCTCTTAAACCCTGCATTCCTTGGGCACCTTGGATGCCTTGCGGACCTGTCGGTCCGGTTGGACCGGTTGCGCCGCGCATACCTTGAATACCTTGGATGCCTTGCGGACCCGTCGGTCCGGTATTACCTCTTAAACCCTGCATTCCTTGGGCACCTTGATATCCTCGCGGACCCGTTGGTCCGGTTGGACCGGTTGCGCCGCGCATACCTTGAATACCTTGATTACCCTGCGGGCCCATTGGTCCGGTTGGACCTTGGCAGCAGTGCCGACGGCATGAGTTACCGCCGCAGCTGTTCCAATTTTCATCGCTAAACCAATCATCCTGTGAACAGGCACCATGATTCTTATAATAATTCATTCTTTCACCTGCTTTCTGAATGAAGCCTTCATTCATTCCATACTATGAAAGAATCTAAACTACCTTTAGTTGTTTCCCTATAAAAATGCAATCAATTATTTATGTATTCTTCTTATGCGATATTTGCACAAGAAGAATTTTTTTAACTTATCGCAATACCCGCGCTGGCATAGCCAGCAACTGTATTCACTAAGGATAAGCCTGATGCGGTGGCAGTAAATACCAGCAGCAAGCGTGTTTGATTTGTCACCGCGATATTCAATCCAGTTGTGGTGCCAGAGGATAATGTGCCGACCGCAATTACACCTGAGATGCTTGGCAATAATGTTACTAAAGCACCAGGAATAGCGGTAAAGCTATTGTTTGGCGTTGCACTGGCATAAAGCTGAGCTGTGATTGTAATCGAAGTGCCAACTAGAGAGAGAGCCGCTGTTGTACTAAAGAAAGCGGACATGCTCGTAATGATGCCTGAGCGCGGCATAGAAAAGGCAAAGTTGGTCAGCGTTCCCGCGGCATTTGTTAAATCGATCGTACCTCCCGTTATACTCAGGCCCGGGGCTGATGAACCGAAGCCGATAAAGCCTGGTGTACCAATCAAACCACCGGTAATTGTTGTTAAAGACATAGGTATACCAGAACTGAATGGTATGATTGCTGAGCTGCCGCCGGCACCAGCTGGGCCGGTTGCGCCGGTGGCTCCCGTATTGCCTGGTAAGCCTTGGACTCCCTGAACACCTTGAACACCGGTTGGGCCGGCTGGACCGGCTGGACCTGTTGCGCCAGTATTGCCTTGCAAGCCTTGAATACCCCGTTCACCTTGAAGTCCGGTCGGTCCCATCGCGCCAGTAGCTCCAGTGGCACCGTCATGACCCGGCAAGCCCTGAACACCCTGAACACCTTGAACGCCGGTTGGGCCGGTTGGACCCATTGCGCCAGTGACTCCACTTGGTCCGGTTGGACCAACTAATCCCTGAATGCCTTGAATACCTTGCGGGCCGATGTTGCCCATTGGGCCTGTGGCTCCCGTATTTCCCGGTATTCCCTGTTCACCATTTATTCCTTGAACACCGGTTGGGCCGGCTGGTCCCATCGGGCCTTCCGGTCCTGTTGCACCAGTATCACCTTTTAAACCCTGAATGCCTTGGATTCCCTGTGCTCCAGTGGCGCCGGCTGGACCCGTTGCACCTGTATTTCCCGGTAAACCCTGATCACCGCGTTCACCCTGAAGTCCGGTCGGACCGACTTCTCCCATCGGACCTTCCGGTCCTGTTGCACCGGTTTCACCTGGCAAGCCCTGAATGCCTTGGATTCCTTGCGCGCCGGTGGCGCCTGTGATACCGGCCGGTCCCATCGGACCTTCCGGCCCTGTTGCACCGGTTTCACCTTTTAAACCCTGAATGCCTTGGATTCCCTGCGCACCGGTGGCGCCTGTGATACCAGCCGGTCCCATCGGACCTTCCGGTCCTGTTGCACCAGTTTCACCTGGCAAGCCCTGAATGCCTTGGATTCCCTGCGCGCCGGTAGCGCCAGCTGGACCCGTTGCTCCCGTATTTCCCGGTAAGCCCTGATCACCGCGTTCACCCTGAAGTCCGGTCGGACCGACTTCTCCCATCGGACCTTCCGGTCCTGTTGCACCGGTGATGCCTGGTAA
Organism: Clostridiales bacterium VE202-08; assembly: GCA_000508965.1. Classification (GTDB taxonomy): domain Bacteria; phylum Bacillota_I; class Bacilli_A; order Erysipelotrichales; family Erysipelotrichaceae; genus Dielma. Next base: position 320,786 of record BAHV02000010.1, on the reverse strand, counting down.
GCCCTGAATGCCCTGAATACCTTGTGCGCCGGTGGCACCTGCTGGACCCATTGATCCGGTATTACCCGGCAGTCCTTGCTCACCTTGTACACCTTGAATACCCGGCATACCAACAGGCCCTTCAGGACCTGTAGCACCAGTGACTCCCATTGGACCCATTGATCCTGTGACACCTTGCGGACCTTGCAGACCAATACCCGTAGCACCTGCTGGACCCGTTGCTCCCGTTGTACCCGGCAAGCCTTGTTCGCCCTGAATGCCTTGCGCGCCGGTAGTTCCCTTTGGTCCTACTGCACCGGTGGCGCCTGTATATCCCATGGGCCCTCTCGGACCAGTTGGGCCTGGTTCACCTTGCAGACCGATGCCTGTTGCGCCTGTTGCGCCAGCAGCGCCGGTATTGCCCGGCAGCCCCTGAATACCTTGAATACCCTGTGCGCCAGTGGCGCCTCTAAAGCCGGTGGCGCCGGTTGGGCCGGTTGCGCCGGTGAAGCCGGTGGCGCCGCGTGGACCTTGCGGACCCTGCAAGCCTTGTGAACCAGTTACACCCATTGGCCCCATTGGTCCAGTAGCACCCGTCGTTCCTTGCGGACCCATTGGACCCCTTGATCCTGTAGCGCCTTGTGGACCTTGCGGACCGAAAGGTCCTTGTGCACCTGTTGTGCCGCGCGGACCCATTGGACCCGGCATCCCCTGCGGACCTTGACAGCCGCGTGGGCCCATTGGTCCAGTAGGGCCGGTCGGCCCCTGACAACAAGGTCTGCATGGATTGCATGGGTTAGGATGACAGCAATTACGATTATCATTTTCATACCAGTCATCTTGTGAACAAGAACGATTATTCTTATTATAATTCATTGAATCGCCTGCTTTCTGAATGAAACATTCATTCATTTCATACTATGCTTGACACAACACGGCTTCAGGATAATCGCCTATATTACATAAAAAATGATAAAATACCAAGCTGCATTCAACATCATTTTCATATTATCAGCACTCAATACAGCTCAAAAACAGGCAGTCTGGCTGCCTGTTGATACATCAAGCTCTGCACTTGATAAAAAAGAGATAAGATATAGTCCACATAAAATACGCTTATAAGCTATTAATCACTTAATTGGATAATTGACAGCATCCGGTTCATATAACCTAGAGATGGAAAAATTGAACTTACACTGACACCGACAGCATCTCCTGCAGACAAGGCCGCCTGAATCGTAAATGTTGTAGAACTGCGGTTTGAAATCTTGAAAAAAGAGGAAATATCACCAAAGACCGGCTGATTGTTAACCGTAATATAGGCGTCAAGATACGGCAGATCCATATCTGCTTCAACCGTTGCTTCGGCACTGAGAGATATCGTAATCTGATAGATTCCATCACGGCCCACGATCAGTTCATTACCTGATGGACTGACTGTAATGGAATCTGACAAGGGGCCAACTTTATTAAACTTCATCTGCGCAGCCACCGTATTTGGTATCTCATTATTCAAACCGCTTAAAGAACCATATGCTAAGACAACGCTTCCCGTCGCACCGGTTGGACCTTGAACGCCCGGCAAGCCCTGCGGTCCCATTGGACCGGTCGGTCCTTGAACATATTGCGGCTGATCCGTACAACACTGATTCATGCACTTATCATGTGAGCAAGAACAATTATTCCTATTGCAATTCATGTTAACACCTGCTTTCTGAATGAATGGCTCATTCCATCCATACTATGCCCGATGCCAGCCAGCTTTTAAATCATTGCCTAATAATTACAAAAATGACACACTTACCCAGCTTTAAGATATTGCTTTAAGGTGCTGGAAACGGATCATAAGCATAGCCAAAATAATTTAATATGCCAATATAAATCGCAAAAGCGAACAGATATTGGTCATCAAGCAATTTTTCAGCATCCATCAGATTAGTCAGATAACCCAATTCAACTAATATCGCTGGCATTGTCGTTGCTCTCAGTACATATAATGAAGGATTCAGTCTGACCATATTGTATCGTGTACCTACTAAATCTACAATAGAAGTAAGCACATCGGCAGCCAAATCAGCCGCTGATGAATTTGCTCGATATACATAAACCTCTGAACCGTTTAAAGCCGGACTGGGATTATAATTTACATGAATACTGATAAAATAATCCGCAGGCCACAGATTAGCCGCTTCCACTCGGGCACGCAGACTGCTGCTAGTATCAGTGCCGACAACCGTATCGGGAAAAGGCCTGGAAACCCTGACCTTAAAACGTGGATCCGCATATAAGAAACCCGCCAGATAGATACCTACCCAATAGGTGACTTCACTTTCAACTACCCCATTGCCGCTCGCGCCGGCATTTATCGTACCCGGATTATGACCCTGATCAACATAAATTTTTATTGCCATGAAAAACCCTCCTTCAGCCAGACTATGCAGCGGTATTCACTTAACAAGGGTGTTTGCACAACAAAAAAAAGAACCTCTGACGCATGAAGCGTTAAAGATTCTTGATAGTATTACCAGCTGCCGCCACCACCGCCGCCGAAGCCGCCGCCTGAAAAGCCACCGCCACCGGAGAAGCCGCCGCCAAAACCACCGCCGCCGCTGCCGCCTTTTGGTGCAGGCACATAGCTGGCTGACGTAGACATTGAATGGAAGCAATGATGGAAGCTATGCCACCAATAAATAGATGAGAAGGTCGAGAAATGACGATCTGTTTCATACCAATCAGGTTGTTCAATAATGATATTCTCAAATTTATTTGACCATGTATCACTGATTCCTAACACATACGCATAAGGCAGGATATCATAGAATGCTGAAGGATTCTCCTTAACAAGCATTTCGATATGGTCCTTCTCAGCATATAGGATAAACTCCTTCAAACCAAGAAGCTGTCCGAGCCATTCATTTCCTTTAGGTGTTCTTTTTTCCATAAATGCCATCATGATGATTAACGCGGCACTCAATGCGATATAGCATAAAATTGAAAGCAGGGAAGCCTTAAAGAAAATCAAAATAAAAACATTGATTGACGCCACAATAGCATTCAAAACAATCGTTCCGACACAGGCCATAATTAATGATGCCCGTTTCATCACATAACGTTTTTTCATAATCACGATCCAAAGTACCAATGAGAACATAAAGAATAATGAAGGAATGGCAAATGGAATCGCCAATGGCAGTATCTCATAATAAGAATAAGCGCTCAGCAGTGTAAATACGATGGAAGGCAAACCTGCCACGATGACAAACAGCCACTGCATCACAGAAGAAGCCTGTGAGAAAACACGCCTTCCCTTGGCTCTGGTAAAGTAACTGCTGACCTGATTTTTAGCTCGATACAGTGCTTCACCAACCTTGCCGTCAGCTAAATCATCCTCACTCACTGCATCCTTCTTCTTAAAAATAGCCTCAAAGAATTTACGCTCATAATCGGTACTTTCATCTTTGGGAATATCCATCAGCTTGATTAAAGTCAACGCTTCATTTTCTTCCTTAATTTTCAGATACCCCTTATTGGCCCATTCAATAATCAAAGACAGCACATCTCTTGATTCAACTGAACCATCAATGACATAACCTACACCCGCACTGTTTAAATCCTTAGGCGCACTGAATTCAACGGTAACTACAACCTCATCATCCTTACCAAACTTCCAAAACAGCACTAATGATACTACTAACAAAACAGCACTGAAAATCATCAGTAAGAAAGTATAATCCTTAGGTTCAGGGAATCGGAAATAATCAGAGGGCAGACGCACCATAATCGTTGCCGCCTCATAATTATCCAGCGGCACTAACGTTTCACCGCTGATTGTATTGCCGTTAACTTCATACCGCATATTGTTTTCAATACCGCCATAATATCCAGTATATGCTGAAATATCTTCTTCACTGAATGACTTTGGCATATTGATTGTAAAGCTTAAATGCTTGATTGTCGTATCAAAATTATCCGCAAGATTCCAATAAAGCATTTGGGTATCCTTTAAATCAAGATCCTTTGTCTGCACCGTATAGGAAATCGTATAAAGCTGAGAGCCAATCACTTCCCGATCAGCATCACCAAGCTGAATAATAATGCCTTGACTGTCATAATCAAGCGAACAGTTTGTCCCGCCGCATTGAATATCAGTAACCGGAAAATAATAATCCTTCTCAACTGATTTGCCATCAATCATCCACGTCATAGAATAGGATGTCGGTATATTCCGATAAAAGCCATGCCGGTACTGACTGAAGTCAAGCATCAAGGTTTCCTGAATATGCAAAGCGCCGTTCTCTTCAACATTGATCGTAATATCATAATCATCAATGGTAAAAGCCTCCTGCGCTTTAGCTGGCATTATTGTCAGCATCAGCATCGCTGTGACCATCAATCCTTTTTTAAGCCATGATCTTAATTTCATTTCGTTCACTTCCTTTCTAAATCATCACAAATTAAAAAGGGGCAGAGCGCCCCTATCAGTTAAAACTGAACCTTAACGTTTTCACGTTGAGCTGCATCCGTAATTTCATACATCGGCTGGCGATGAAAACCAAACATACCTGCCAAAAGATTACTAGGAAATGTCATAACCATATTATTGAACTTAACAACAATAGCATTATAGTACTTACGTGAATTAGCAATCTCTGATTCAAGATTTTGAAGCTCATTCTGCAGACTGAGGAAATTCTTATCTGCCTTTAAGTCAGGATATTGTTCGCCGATCGCATATAACGGTCCCAACATTGACTGGAAATTCTTTTCACTGGAAATTTTCTCATCCATCGTATTTGCTTTTACCGCAAGATTTCTTGCACTGATTACTTTTTCCAATGTTTCTGATTCATGCTTGGCATAACCTTTAATCGTTTCCACAAGATTAGGTATCAGATCATATCTTTTCTTTAAATAAACATCCATTGTTGAAAATGCTTCTTCAACTTTATTTAAACCCTTTACCAGACCATTATATGTCATAATGCCCCAGACAATCAGCAGCACAACAATAACTACTACTACCCAGATAGCTATATTCATTTATTTTCACTCCTTTGTTTAACAGCATTATATCATTAAGAATTTTAAGATACAATCAAATTAGGGCTTTTCAAAATAACATTTCTGTCATATAATATTAAATAGCCATGCGCCCATGGCGCAATTGGATAGCGCATTTGATTCCGATTCAAAAGGTTGGGGGTTCAAGTCCCTTTGGGCGCGCCAAATTAATTGCTGCCGGATGAAATCATCCGGTATTTTTATTATCCATAACAGAAAGTGAGGATTCTATGGACAGCTTACTCTTAGTAAATCTCTTTGATCAGCCAATTGGCACAGCATCTAAAATGGAAGCCCATCAGAAAGCACTGCTGCATCGAGCTTTCTCTGTATTTATTGTGCACGATGGGAAGATGCTTATCCAAAAACGCGCAGCTGATAAATATCATACACCGTTGCTTTGGAGCAATGCCTGCTGTTCTCATCCGCGTTATAACGAAAAGCTCGAAGATGCCGTGCATCGCCGTTTAATGGAAGAGCTGGGAATCGACGCTGAATGCCGGGAATTATTCTCCTTTGTCTATCACGCAGCTTTTGACAACGGGATAGCTGAATATGAATATGATCATGTTTTTCTTGCCGACAGTGCTGAAACAATCAAACTGAATCCTGATGAAGCAGAAGCGATTGAATGGGTCAGCTATGCTGAGCTGGCAGAAGATTTGCGTCAGCATCCTGAAAAATATACCCCTTGGTTTATTATCGCCTGTCCGCGCGTATTAGCAATTTGCATGAAGGAGGCAGAAAGTGATGAAGCATAAAATTGTCGTATTAAATTCTGAATTGGTAGACTATGATAATCAGATAGATTTTCATGCGCTTGGCGAGCAAGTAACGATTTATCGTCATAGCCAAGCCGATCAGATCCTTGAACGGGTTAATGATTATGAAATCGTAGTCACAAAAGAACTGCCGCTGCCTGCCAGCCTAATCGCCCGGTTCCCCTCTTCAGTGAAATGTATCTGCGAAGCCGGTACCGGTTATAACAATATCGATTTGAAAGCTGCAACTGAAAAAGGAATCATGGTCTGCAACATTCCTGCTTACAGTACACAGCGGGTAGCACAGACAGCAATCATGATGCTTTTAAATCTAAGCTCCGAGGTTCAAAAACAGATCCGTATGCAGGAACGGCATTGTTATGATAATTTTACCAAGCAGTTGATGGTCAATCATTTTGAGGTTAATGATAAGATTCTGGGGATTGTCGGTTATGGCAGCATCGGCCGTGAAGTGATTAAAATTGCGCAGTCATTGGGAATGAAAATTATCGTTTATACACGCACGCCAAGAACAGACAGCGAAATTGAATTTACCGATTTAGAAACTGTACTGCGCAAGTGTGATTATCTCTCACTTCATTGTCCGTTAACGGATAAAACACATCAGCTCATCAATGCTGAAACATTAGCTTTAATGAAGCCATCCGCCTTTATCATAAATACATCACGCGGTGCGTTGATCGATGAGCAAGCGTTGATTGCGGCACTGAAAGCAGGTAAACTGGCCGGAGCCGGTTTAGATGTTCAGGAGCATGAGCCATTAGACAGCACCAGTGAACTGTTTAAAATGGAGAATGTTCTTGTGACACCGCATATGGGGTGGAAGGGATTGGAAACCCGGCAGCGTTTACTGAAGCTGCTTGCCGAAAATATTAGGGCATACGAAAGTGGTCATCCGATTAATGTAGTGCATTTAATATAGTTAAGGAGAGGTTTAGCCGCCTCTCCTTTTTCAACTCTACTGCAATTTATTGATTGTTGTTTCCGCTGTTTTATGATAAAATAATAAACGCGAATATGCCCCCGTAGTTAAATGGATATAACAAGATCCTCCTAAGATTTAGTTATCAGTTCGATTCTGGTCGGGGGTGCCATATTTAAAATCGGCAGCACATCGATTATGTTGATGTGTTTTTTTTGCTGAGTACAGTCAACTTCTCTTAAACAATAAACCATTTCTCTCTTTTGATTTATGAGGCCGATGATGATCCTTAGTTCCATGATAATCAAAACTCCATTTATCTGTCAGCTTGATTAAAATAGCCTGAAGTTCAGCCTTCTCTTCATCACTTAAAACATCATAAATGGCATCAGGATCTTCGATTGTTTCCTGACTGACCGCAAGCTGACCCTGCTCACTAAGCCTTACCAGCATTCGCCGTTTATCCTGTTCATCCTTTTCACGCAGAATCAATCCCCGCGCTTCCAGCTTGGCAATCGTTTCACTTAATGATCCAGCTTCAATTTCAAGCTTCTGCTGCAGCTCCTTTTGGCTAAGCAGTTCATTCTCTGCCAGCAGTTTTAAGATTCTGCTTTGCCCGCGCCGATTGGTCTTGCGTTCTAATATATAACCGCAGCGCATTAATAAATGTGTCAGATCTTTTTGACCATGATGATCATGATGCTTCTTTCCCTCATCCTGACTTGTCTCATTAAAGAACTTTCTGCCTCGTCCGCATTTTAATTCATCCCTTAAACACTCCTTGGGACACTGGGTACATCTCTCTAAATTATCTTTATTCATTCATATCTCCTTTCGTTGCCTATTTAATTAGGTACCTTACAAATATAGAATACATCAACTCTCTGCAATTGTCAAGGTACCTAATCATTTTTTTATCAGCATAATAAAAGGCAGACACCTGCCTCATTGAATAGATACGATTATTTTAATTACCGAATGTTTTAGTGAAAGTGGATTCTATGATAAAATGGTACCAATCATAAACAAAGGAGTCTGCCATGAAACTTATTCAATATTCAGAGTACATTTATACTACCACCTACGAAACTAAAAGAGATCGTCCATCATTGGGTTATATCAAAGGTTTAAATTTTTCGGTAATGGTAGATGCCGGCACCAGCGCTCAGCATGTAAAGGAAGCCTATGCCCTCTTAAAAGGACGTCAGCTGCCGCTTCCTGCTTTCACGATCCTTACCCATTGGCATTGGGATCATACTTTTGGTATGCATGCCGTCCATGGTCTTACGATTGCTCATACGCTGACCAATCGTGAACTTGAACGCATGATGAAATGGCAGTGGGATCCTAAAGCGATGCAGGAAAGACTAATTTCCCAAGAAGAAATTCCCTTCGTCGATGATCATTTAAAGGTTGAGTATAACGATTTGAATGAGATAAAGCTAAAAACCTCGGATATATCCTTTACGTCCAATATGACATTAGACCAAGGCAGCAGCCATGTCAAGCTGTTTCACGTTTCCTCTCCCCACAGTGAGGACAGTGTATTTATTTATGTGCCGGAAGCTAAGGTGCTGTTCATTGGTGATGCCATCTGCGAAGATTACTATCACCAAATGAATGTCGACCAAAGCAAACTTAAAGCCATGATCAAATTTCTACAAACCTTAGATTTTGAAATTGGTATTCAGGGGCATCTGCCTGCCATGAATAAAACAGCAATCCTTGAGCAGGCTTATGCTTTAATTAAATAGCGCTTTTCATATTCATCCGCCTTCATCGGCCGTGCGCAATAGAAGCCTTGAATCTTATCAATTCCCATCAAGCTGACAGCTTCATATTCATCATATTCTTCGACGCCTTCAACCGTTACCTTCAGCTCAATGGTCTTTGCTAAAACTATAACACCGGCTAAAATCTGTCTTGCCTTATCACTGACCAGCAAGTCATTCAGCATCTTTTTATCAATTTTTAACTCATCGATCGGCATATTTCTAAGTAATGTAATCGATGAATAACCCGAACCAAAATCATCCAATAGGATTTTAATCCCTGCATCCCTGAATTGATTCAAAAGTTCAGAAGCCTTTGCTTCATTTTCATAAAGCGCGGTTTCCGTCATTTCAATTTCAATTAATTCATGCGGAATTTGATAGCGGTCAATAATTTCCATATAGGATGTAAAGAAATCCACACGATAAAGATGTAGCTGAGAAGCATTAACTGATACCGGTGTTAATTCATATCCCGCATCCAACCAGCTTCTTAACTGAATGCATACTTGTTCCAAAACATATTCATCCAACTCAATAATTGAACCATTACGCTCAAGAATAGGTACAAAATATGCTGGTGATATCATGCAATCATCCTTATAATACCAGCGAACTAAGGCTTCTGTACCCTCATAGCACTGTGTCTGCACACTATATTTCGGCTGATAAACGACACTGAATTGATGATTCTTCAATGCCGGCAAAAACATGTCCTCGATTTCCTTATTTTTAAATATCTGCTCCCGAAGCGTGTCATCATAAAAAGCACAGGCTTCATATTTCTTCTGAAAATCTTTACGCAAAGCAAGCGTCGCACAGTCAATCATCGTATTGATCTGTTCATGATGATCTGAAATAAGATAAACCCCAGCATTCATCTGAATCTGATACTGCATTTCACCTTCTGTGCTGCTTACTATATCCTGAATACTGTTCATGATATCAAGAATTCGCAAAGGAAGCTGCGCAGTATTTGAATACGTTAACAAAACGATAAAATGGTCCGCCTGAATACGGGAAAAAAATTCATTCTTGCCCAATCGCTGAACCAGACATTGCGCTACTTTCTTCAGTACCCGATTCCCCTCTTCATAACCAAATAAATCATTAATATACTGAAATTTATTTATATTCAATGCAATCATCGCATATAAAGAAGAATCATTGTCCAGTTTCTTGGACGCATCCATTTTAAATTTCTCAATTGAATCAAAATCAGTCACAGTATCAATCCATGCTATCCGCTCAAGCACTCGGCGGTGTTTGCGGTCGATAAATATAACCCTCAATAGTGAATAGGCTAATACGATCAGACAAAGGGCAAGCATAGAATAAGCCAAAGTGATGGTCTTGCCAATACTTTTTGTAATTACCGCGTTAGGTATAATACTCAATAAATACCAATCATTAACTGTTAATGGTTCATAATAAATATAACGGATATCCTTTTTACAAGCATAGTTTGTAAAGCCGCTCTGACCGGCGCTGATTGCCTGCCTTAGTTCATCCACCGTTGACTGATTATCCTTAGACAAGGATAAAATCTCATCATAAAAATTTTTCTTGCAAGTTTCCTCTTGATTTGCCGAGCCTATAATTTGACTGCCGTCCTGCTTCATGATTACGCTAAAACCTTGTCCGTCAAAAGTTGTAACTGACAGCAGCGGCTGATAGGTTTGCGCAGCATAGGTACCAAACAGCACATATCGCGTTCCGTCCTTATATTCAATGGGTGCAGTATACAAAGTAACTGGCTGCTGATCAACTAAATCAAGCAGATTATCTGAAATTGATATGATGCCATGCTGAGCCTTTTCAAAACGCTGCAGCTGTTCGTCATCTAAAAGAAAGTGACTGTCATCACTAGCATAACCCTCATGATTATCTAAAATAACACCCATACGCTTAAAACCATTAAGATCATCCAGAACCCTTAATTTTTCTAATATCTGCATTGGATCTTTTTCGTTATCCGCATAAATACCCGCCGCGATGTTTGCCATCACATGCTGATTCTTTTCAACCTCTTTTTGAATTACTTTTACACTTTGATGAGAAATTTCCGTCATTGTATTAAAGATACTTTCCTGAACGTTTTCATGCAGCTGATGAGTAAAAAAAGCAGCAAAAAAAATGATGATGATCAAAGCTGCAATGACATTAATATATATTTTAGAAGACTTCTCCTGCATAAGCTGCCTCCGATGAACGATTGCATTCACTATATAGATTATCGCATATTATTCACAATATTTGAAGTCAATTTCACGATTTATCAAATAATTAACAGCTATCAAAATTGATTATTTACTGACATTGACCAAGTGTAAATGATATAATATGCATACTTGCATGAAAGAGGGACAACCAATGATTGAAATGAATGAATGTATCCTGCATGTACTGGATACAGAAAAGAATGTTTGTGTATTTGCGGAGGAAACAATACCGGAAATGGAACCGGAAATTGAAAAGCTTCTACAAAATAAAATTCAGAAGGCCTTTACCAGCAACAACATCCAGCATGGTTATTTCAAGGCAAACAGTTCAATTAAGCAAGGAATCGATGATTATCTAAGCGGGCAGTGCAGTTTTGTGGAATTGTCCAGACTGATCGGAGAAATTATTTTTGAGAAAAAAATGAAATACGGATTGTTTCAGCCCTGCGATTTTATTTGTGCCAATGTATTAATCGATGGCCGGCGTTTTTTAGCACTTTTGGATAATAGCTATAATGAAGGCATTACCCATAATGTCAGGCAGGAAGCGGACCGCATTGTTAATGAAATCATCCGTCATAAAACATTATTTTCAACTAATATTATGAAAAGAGACGCGGTGGTGCTGATCGAATATTCGGATATGACGATTCAAGTCGTTGAAAACAAGAGTGAAATAGATGCTGAAAAAGTATATTTTTATACCCGTTTAATATTGGATTGTGATGCTGTGCCGTCTTATCAGGAATCAAGCAAGGTACTGCAGAAGAAATGTGAAACAATGATCGATAAATATGAATTGGATGAGGTTGCGATTCTGCCTAAAATGAAACAGCTGATTAAGGAATCGCTGGACAGCAATGTAGAAATCGATATTCAGGATATGGCCGCCGAATTATTTCCTGAACGGCGGATGATTCAGGATGATTTCAAACAGGAAGTCTTGGAGCAGGGCATCAAGCCCAAGATTCAAGTTGAAAATGTGAAACAGACCAAGCAGATGAAGGTCCAGCGTTTTAAAACTGACAGCGGCATTGAAGTGATTATTCCCATTGAATGTCTGAGTCAAAAAGATTTAGTAGAGATCATCAACAATCCAGATGGAACCATTGTTATTGAACTGAAAAATATTAATAAGATTCAAAGCAAATAAAAACTGAGCGTCAAGAAAAATCTTGATTGCTCAGCTTTTTTAATTTACATCCCTTCACGCAAATTCTTCTATTGAATGAACGGTTTAATGCATACGATTTTAGGCAGCCTCAGCGTATCCACCGTTTCCCGCAATGCCATGTCAGCATTCAGCGCCACACTATCGATGCAGTCACTGTCCTGATAGGCAATCAACATATATTTCTCATCCTCACTCAGCAGAAAATCGCGCGGTGTTTGATGATTGCAGTGATAGATTTCATTCAGCTCCAGCTGTCCATTTTTCATCACATGAAAATGTACGATCAAATTCTGGCCGCGGGTAGATGCATAAAGATGACGGCCATTCTTTGACAATCTGATGGCAGCGCCTGCCGATGGCTGTGTTTCATCCATCAGCATGGAAAGCTGCTGAACAATGATTAAATCATTCAAATCAATCACAAAGATTTCATTGCTTAATTCACTGACCGCGTATAAATAATGATCCTGTGCATCTGATACAAGATGTCTTACACCGCTTCCCTTAGGGAAATCAATTCGTTTCAGCTCATTCAATTCCTGATCCAGCACTATCAGCTGATCTAAACCAAGCGCTGATAAAATCAAGCGCTGATCAGACTTATCAAACCAAGCACAATGCATCTTTGCCCCTTCACCAAATGTCAGCCGTTTTACTAATGTCAATTTACCGTCATAAGCATAAATATGTGCTGATCCCTCATGATAATTGGTAGTTACTAAATGCCTGCCATCATGTGAGAAACACAGATAACATGCCGGTTTTTCTGATTCTTGAATTTCTTGAAGCAGCTTGCCGTTTTGATCATAAAGACCAATACAGCCCTTTTCCGCTGTCTTCTGAATAGTAGCCAGCACATGATTATATGAATCAAAATACGTTGTGTAATCAGCCTTAATCAGTGACTGTGGTTTACTGAAACGGCCATGATCTAAATCAGCTGCCACAATACCTGTGGCCGGAACACTTGGATAGCCGCCAAATAAATAATTCATTGCCTTTCCTCCTTGTTTAAGCAAAGTGTATCATAGTTAGCATGAAGTTAACATTTTGATGCCTAAAGAAATGAAAGACGGCTGCCCGTCTTTCATTTATTCAACTGATTTCAATGATTCTACCATCGGTATTGTTTTCAGTTTATGATGCATGACTTTCGCAACCAGCCATGAGAAGAACATCGTGATAATTACTGAAAGAACATAAGACTGAAGCAGAATCGTTCGGCCAAACATGACTGAATCCAGTTCCGCAATACTCATGATCAAGCGATGCAGCAAGGTACCCAGCACTAACCCGGCTATTGCGCCGATAAAACTCAAAATCAAATTTTCACGGAATACATAGGTGGATACTTCATTATCGTAGAAGCCCAAAACTTTAATCGTCGCGATTTCCCGGATCCGTTCAGAAATATTTACATTCGTTAAATTGTAAAGCACAACGAAGGCCAATAATGCCGCTGAAATGACCAGCACGACAACAACAAAGCCAAGACTCTTTATTGTATCCGCAAAAGAATCAGCCGTACCGGAATAGAATACTACACTCGATACTCCATCAATTTTAGTGATATGATTACCGAGATTTTCTTCAACCTGACTTTCCGTGCTGTCCGTTTTCACAAACAGATTGGTAGCCTTGCTGGTAAACCCATAGGTTGCTTTATAACCGGCCTCAGACATATAAAGATAGTGACCGACATAATTCTCTACGATACCGACAACTTTTATTTTCTTGACAAGATCATCACTGTTTTCACATTCAATCAAATCGCCAATGCCCACACCTAAATCATTGGCCAGCTTTTCACTGATAACTGCTCCATCATCCGTAATTTCAACAGGTGTATGACTCCGTCTTGTACGCAGGCTGACAAATTCTTTAAACCTGTCAACATCGGTAGGAACAATGATCGTAACGCTTTGTTCCTTACCTTTGACATCAATAGTACCGTTATATTGGGCAATTTCCATCGTATCGTTCACATGGCTGAATTGTTCAACGGTTTTCATAATATCTTCCTTTTCAACCACATTTAAATTCTTTTCAAATTCAATGTTAACTTGATAATTCTGTATTTCTTCAAACTGTTTCGGAACGATATCACCGATTGAATCCTGAATGCCAAAGCCGGCTACTAACAACGCCGTACAGCCTGAGATTCCAATGACCGTCATAAAGAAACGCTTCTTATAACGAATCAGGTTACGCACCGTAACCTTTTTGGAGAAAGAAAGATGCTTCCAGATCAAAGGAATGCGTTCAAGGAAAACCCGCTTTCCGTTTTTCGGTGCTTTAGGCCGCATCAATAAAGCCGGTGTCTCCATCAATTCTTTATACACGGCCGCAATTGTCGCTCCCAAGGTGATCATAATTGCCGCTAACGATGCCTGCAAGGCAAAGGATGGAATAAACTGCAATTGTACCGGCGGCAATTCATACATGATGTTCCATGCCGTATAAATAACCGTAGGGAAAACCGCAAAACCAATTAATACGCCGACAATGCTGCCGCCAAAGCTAGATAAGAAAGCATAACAGAGATATTTAGCCGCTATTTTCACTTTGCTGTAACCAAGTGCCTTTAACGTTCCAATTGTTCCCCGCTGCTCATCAACCATACGGGTCATCGTAGTCAAACAGATTAACGCTGCCACTAAGAAGAAGAATAACGGAAAAACCTCGGCAATAGCGCCCATTCGATCTGCCGCTGAGCCATAATCCATATAAGAATAATGAGATTCACGATCCAGCACAAACCACTCACAGTCTTCAATTCCAAGGATATCCGCCTCCGCATTTTCCAATTCTTCCATCGCATCCAACAGCTGTTCATCAGTGATGCGGCGGTTTTTCGCCAGTTCATCGACACCTTTATCATAAGCTGCCCAGCCATCATCTAGGGTTTGCTGAGCATCCCTAAACTGCTGATTCGCGTCATCAATCTGTTTATTCAACTCCTTTTCCGTTTGATCCAAAGCCGCTTCATTCTGCTGAATCTCGGCCTTGCCAGCCAGCAGCTGCTGCTCCCCTTCATTCAGCTGGCTCATAACTTCATCGACCGGAATTTCTAAATCCGCTAATGATTCATCAATTTCCGCGATTCCCGCTTCCACCTGCTCTAACTGTGCCATCGCCATCTGTTTTTCAACCTCTGACATGGCCGGATTACTTAAAGCTAGTTTCAGCTGCTCCTGATTTCCTACTAATTCCTGACGTTTAGCCTTGGCCTCATCAACCTGATCCAACGCATCCTGAATTTGAGCCAGTGCCTCACTTTTCTGTTTTTCAAAAGCCAGCACCTGCTGATCGTATGTGCTCCAGGCATTCGCAATCTGCATGCGGCCATCTCGAAGCTGCCGCTTAGCATCGGCGATCTGAAGATCAAAATCACGTTTCTGCTGATCAAGATCCGCACTGCCCTGCATCAGATCCACAAAGCTGCGGTCTAAGGTCTTCTGTGCCTCAGCTAACTGCTGATCAGCCTCATTCTTGGAAGTATAAAAAGCATTCCAGCCATCCACATAGGCATGATAAGCACTGTTTTTCACATCTTCGCTGCGAATCTTGGAACGAACCTTGCCCAATGCTTCCAACTGATCGGTAATGGGATCAATCACATCAAAATAATTATCATCATAAGAATTTAATTCCTTAACATTATCAATCGTTAAGTAAATATCCGTATAAATATCCTGATCAAAAGCACTTTCCGGTATCATTAAATAGCCTGAAATCGAACCGCTGCCAATATTGGAGCTGCCTTTTTGATAAGAGAGATAATAAGGATTATTCACTTTACCTACAACCGTAAATTCCGTAGTCTTTAATACATCTGACAATTCATCATCAGTGCCGCTGTTTAAAGTCAGCACCGTGCCGATATCGGCATCAAAATGCGAAATCTTACCCGCCTCGATCACACACTCATTTTCATTTTCAGGAAGTCTGCCTTCAATCAATACTGCCTGATTCATATAATCAGGATTATTAGGATCGAGATTATCCGGCAGCGTCAATACCTTCATCACATACTCCTGAGTATTCTGTTTAACTAATACATCCAGTGTATGGGTGGCAAAAAGTCCCTTTACTCCGGGGATTGCGCGTATTTCCTTGACATCATCTTCGGTAAAACCCAAGGTTGACAAAAGACGGATATCCATTAAATTATAGTCATCAAAATAACTGTCGGCGGTACTCTTCATGATTGGGGCACTTGCTTTAACACCAGCAAAAAAAGCAACACCGATGGCAACTATGGCAAAGATTGAAAAGAAACGGCCAAGGCTCTTGCGAATTTCTCTTAGCGTATCCTTAATCAGCATCCTCATTGTTTACCACTCTATGCTTTCTACCGGTGTCGGCGTTTCATTTTCCGTAATTGATGCGATACGGCCGTTCTTTACTCGTATCACTTTATCTCCCATCGGCGCGAGAGCCAAGTTATGAGTAATAACAATAACAGTCATATTCTGCTGCCTGCACGTATCCTGAAGCAGCTTTAAAATAGCTTTGCCTGTATTATAATCAAGCGCGCCGGTAGGCTCATCACAAAGCAAAAGCTTCGGATTCTTCGCTAAAGCACGGGCAATCGCAACACGCTGCTGTTCACCGCCGGAAAGCTGAGCCGGAAAATTATCACGGCGGTCAAACAAACCCACATTGGTAACCGTTTCTAATACATCCAGCGGATCATGGCAGATTTCCGTAGCTAACTCCACATTCTCAACAACCGTCAGATTTTGTACCAAATTATAAAATTGGAACACAAAACCGATGTCATAGCGTCGATAGGCCGTTAATTCTTTCGCGTTAAAATCACTGATTTTTGCACCATCAACGATGATTTCACCGCTTGTAGGTGAATCCATACCGCCTAAAATATTCAAAATTGTCGATTTACCAGCCCCGCTGGCACCGGCAATAACAACAAATTCACCTTTTTTAATCTGAAAATCAACACCGGCAAGGGCTGGAATTTCAACCTCACCCATCTTATAAATTTTCTTTACATCCTTAAATTCAATAAATGACCCCATAATGATCTGCCTCCAATCATTGGTTCCATTCAGCTTTATTTATTTAAGCTTTATGTAACTGCACATATTATAACTGCCCACTTCCACATAGCCATTCTTTTCATAGAATTTTTTCAGTTCCATTACCGCATCACAAAGCAGCTGTTTCTGACGAATCCGCGGATACATTTCATCGATTTTAGCTAACAGCTGAGAACCGATGCCACGGTTTTGATACAGCGGATGCACCAAGAGATCCTGAATCAAAAAGATCGACGTGTAATCAGTTAACGCCCGCAGGAAACCCACACACTGATGATCCTGATAAACCGCCAGTTTAACCTGTGAATTATTAAAACTAAAACGCAGATTTTCAAGATTTTTGCAGTATTCCTGCCAGCCTGACATTTTATATAAATCAACAATTTCATCAAAATTAATTTCATCATTCATTTTGAAACGCTGCATATAAATCTCCCCTTTATAGTATTATACAATATTTTAAAGAAATGCGCTTGTTTCTTTAAATTCCTATCAGCCACTCAGCAAGATATACAGTTATAACCGCACCAAGCGCAACGATCAGCAGGCCGCGCTTTTTAAACGCAAGCCATAATGCCGCCAGACAGCCGGCGCTTGCCGATGCTAAGGAGCGGGTAGAAGTGAAAATATCCGGAAATGTCATCGCCGCTAAAACTGCATAAGGCACATAATACAAAAAAGACTGAATGAATTGATTTTCAATCTTTTTTCTACATAAGACCATCGGCAGCATACGAATCAGATATGTTGTAACTGCCATGATGGCGATACTTATTAGAATTCTATTCATGAGATTCCTCCTGACTGATCGGATAACGAAGCGCTGCCAATGCCGATGCGGTTAGGGTTACGATGATGATCACCCAGCCGCTGGTAATCTGATTCAAGAAAGGCAGGAAGCGGAAGGCTAAGCTTAAGGCTATGGCAATAATCAAGACATACCGAATTGATTTCATGCTCGCACAAGGCGGAATAATAATTGCTAAAAACATACCATAAATGGCAATACCCAACGCGCTGGATGATGCGGGACTCATCATGTTGCTGGCATAAGCCCCCAGAAAAGTTCCCGCTGACCAGCCAAGATAAGGAATTAGAATAACGCCGGCAAAATAAGCAGGTGTCAGCGTCGCCCGGCGCTGCATGCTGACCGCAAATAGTTCATCAGTGACACCAAACGATATGGCAGCCCGTTTCCAGGTACTGATATGCTCACCGATTTTTTGGGTAAGTGACAAGGACATTAATGAATAACGAAGATTAATGATGAGCGTCGTCATAGCTAACTCAAGGTAAGTCCCCTGATTTAAAATTAAGGTTAATCCGGCAAACTGTCCGGCACTTGTTACATTGCTCATCGACATCAGCACCGCTGTCCAAATTGGCATCCCGCTCTGACGTGCCAGCATCCCAAAGGCAAAGGAGACTGAGATATAACCCAGACAGATAGGCAGTCCATCTTTTAACCCTGATATAAATTCACTCCGCTTTTCCATGCACTCACTCCAAGTCTTCACTTTTGTTACAATTATAGCAAAAATTCATCTAAATAAAATACTTAAAATTGATAAATATAGGTATCTCCCCATTCGCAATACTTAGAGTTCCATATGTTAGAGTGAGGTTAGACTCAGAAAGGATGAATACTATGAACAATTATCGAGGTAGAGTATGCGATGGACGTCCGATGGCAATGGCTTATGTCAGAAAACAACCTTGGCGCCGTATTTATAAGTCCGAAGTAGCTTTACAGAGAGGTACTTTATTCAATGATTTGGATAAACCATTTAAAGGTTATAAGATTGGAGGCTGCGGCTGCAATGGCAAATAGAAATTGTAAAGAAGATCGTTTGTTTGATTTTACGATGGATGATCGTATGATGGGCTGCGGATGTGACGGCGGCGACTATAACAATGGCTGCTGTGATTATAATAACGGCTGCGGCGATTATCATAATGATGATTATGGCTGCGGATGTGATGATGGCTGTAATAATTGCTGTGACTCAAACTGTGGATGTGATTGTGATCCATGCAATAATCAGTGTTGTGATCCTTGCTGTGACTGCGATCCTTGCAATAACCAATGCTGTGACTCAAACTGTGGCTGCGGATGCAATGATAACAGCTGTGATCCTTGTGACAATGGCTGTGGCTGCAATAATAATTGTGGATGCAACTGTGGCTGTAATAATGGCTGCAACAACAATTGCGGCTGTAATAACGGATGCCAAACTAGCTGTGATAACGAATATAATTGTGATGTAGATGCTGCTGACAGCGACTCAACTTGGTATGATGAAGTACGCAGACCACACCGCCCTGATTGCGGATGCAAGCCTTCTGAAGAACAATGCCGCCGCTGCCGTGAATTGAAAAAGCGGATTCAGCATTTAGATTTTGCCTTACAGGAAGTAACTCTGTATCTGGATATGCATCCATGTGACTGCCGTGCACTGAGATATTATCATCGTATTAAATGTGAATTAGATAAATGTATGGCGTTATATGAAAGACATTGCGCACCAATCAGCAATAAGGGTAATGAAAATCAGTATGAGTGGGAATGGGCACAGAGCCCTTGGCCATGGGAAGGACAAGAGTAATATGTGGAGATATGAAAAACGATTACAGTATCCGGTTGAAATAAAGCATACGGATCCTAAATTAGCAAAAATGATTATTTCGCAGCTTGGCGGACCTGATGGTGAATTAGGTGCATCTTTGCGTTATCTGAATCAGCGATATGCAATGCCATATCCTAATGTAGCAGCACTGCTGACTGACATTGGTACTGAAGAATGCGCGCATTGATGGTGGAAGTAAAAAAATAGCAATATTTATAAAAATATATAGCTATATTTATCATTATATTGCTATTTTTGACACGATTATTACATATTTAATATATTTTTATATATTATTCAAATTGTTAATAAACGCATAAACAAGTTGAGAAAATGCTCATATTATTGATTAAATATGAGCATAATTTCACATCATTCACTTAACAAGATTCTGAAGGTTTCTCTGCCTTTTGGGGTTATCAAAGTCTGCGTACCGCTCCAGTTCGTTTTCTCGTTCATACATTCTTTTACTTCAAACAAACCAGTATTTTTTTGAGCATACGGTTCTAGTTTTCCTCTCTTATTTCGGAAAAGATATTTCTTATCAAGAAGGAAAGCAACAAATTCTTTCTCTTTGACTTTTAGCTCCTTAGCTGTTTCCCTTATACCGGTTAGCAGATTGCGGTCGACCAGCTCGTCAAAATATTCTGCCTTAGGCTGCATGATCTGATTATCAACTTTCAGGCGTGAATTTTGTGATTCCATTTCCCTGCGTTTCTCTTGCTCTGCTTTAAGCTCAGTGGCCAGTTTGATCAGGAAGTCAGGGTTAGTGAGTGCTTCTTCCAGCGTTTGCCCCGTCATATAGGCACCGTGCTTTCGGATTGAGGGCAGGATCGTTCCTGTTACATAATCAGTGAAGCGTTCTGCTTCTTCCTTGCGGCTCTGGAAAATAACTTTATAGAGGTTACTTTCGTTAATGAATGTCGCTTTCTGCATACCACCGTTTGTAAGGGTGTCGGTACTGTCTACCCCCTTTGCATTTAACCTTGAAACCACGTCACTTCTATTCTTGATATCTAATATCTCACATACATCTTTAAGGCAAAAATAAGGTTCATCATGAATAAGCGTTGTACGTACTTCCTTTTGGTTGAATATAAATGTTTTGAGGTTACTCATAAGTTCTTACCTCTCATTTCTGATTTAGCTGCTTTCATGCCTTGTGCATAACCAAAAACAAACGAGTCAAAAGCTAAAACGACACCTGTTCTCGTTTTTAGCAAATCAATCATTTCATCAAACCGCATATCGAATCTTTCATTGATATTACCTTTTGTTTTCTTTATTATGTTTTCCATGTTTCTTTGCATATAAAAATGCCTCCTTTTTTTGCAGAGGCACTTACATAAATTCACATCTTATTATTCAAAAGATTGTGATATAATATGAAGTGCCATACGAAGTGTCTTTCTTGTGGTAGAACATTCGTGAGTCGCCAAACTTGTACGAATGTTCTTTTATTTTGCCAGCCAGTTGATAATTGCTTCCCTTACAGCTTCTGTTTTAGTTTTATTTTCTTTTTTACATTTTTCAATAAGTTTTGCATTTGTCTGTTCATCAATCCTAATCTTCAAATCGATGTTTTTAGGGTTATCAATTTTGGGGCGTCCTGTTCTCGGACTAATAGTTACACCTCCTCGATTTATTGGGTACCACAAAATAACTATAATATTCGTGTTCCAATAAGTCAAGCAATATTTTATTTAATCGATACTTTTGCATATAAAAATGCCTCCTTTTTGAGTTTGATTAAATGAGGCACTTAGTTTATAATGTTAAGTGCCTAGTGATGGGCAAGACATTCGTTCAGACTGCCAAGAAAGCACGAATGTCTTTTTATTTACCCTTTATCTGATTGTAAACCAAATTGATACCATCTATTATGATTTCTGTTTTAGTCTTACCTAACTTTTTACTACAATAAGTTAGCTTTTCTACCTCATCATCAGTCATACGAATACGTGTATCATTCCTTTTTGGATTTACAGATGGGCGTCCTGTTCTCGGACTGATAGTTACACCTCCTTTTTTGGTTACACAAATATAACAATAATTGTGTAACCAAAAGTCAAGCAATATTTTATTTAATCTATACCTTTGCATATAAAAATGCCTCCTTTGTTCTAAACAAAACTCCAAGATTTAATTGACTGTCTAACCTTAGTCAAGCATAAAATAAAAAAAGCCCACCCTCAATTAAGAGAGTGAGCAAATTTTTATATTAAAGTCTAGTAGCTACGCCACTATTATCAAATGAATATTTAACTCCATCAACAGTGAAAATGCCATCTTTATGCATTTTCCCGTCAGAACCAACATAATAAACTTTATCTATCCATGTTGAAACTGCCATTTGTCCTGCTTCTGGTCCTGAAGTATATAGATAATACCAACCTTGCCAAGCCGAACTCCATACCCAGCCTGTCTGCATAATACCACCATCACCAAACAAATACCAGTGATCATCAATCCACTGCCATCCAGTAAGCATTACACCCCCAACATAATTCTCTTTATGCCCTGCTTCTCCATCCTTTGGATTAAAGTAATAACTTGATCCTTTTTCTGTAAACCAGCCTGTCAACATGGCATTACCATTATTAGGATCTAAATAGAACCAACCATCGCTAGTTTGTTTCCATCCCGATACTTTTACACCGTTTTCGTAATAGTACCATTCTGAACCATCTGCAATCCAACCATTCCATTGACCAGAGTTAATTAGTGTAAATTTTCTAACATATATTGAATTTTCAAAATCAAGCTTCGTACCATTATTATAGAAAATATCCTCAATTGGTAAGTCACCTTCTAAATAATAGTTTTGTTTAATTTTTGTTAGATCCATATCAAT
Organism: Clostridiales bacterium VE202-08; assembly: GCA_000508965.1. Classification (GTDB taxonomy): domain Bacteria; phylum Bacillota_I; class Bacilli_A; order Erysipelotrichales; family Erysipelotrichaceae; genus Dielma. Next base: position 298,330 of record BAHV02000010.1, on the reverse strand, counting down.
GAAATTATCGCCTAGTCTCGCATCAATATGTATATGTGGTCCAAATTCAATTAGATTACCATCATTATCTTTACCACCTTCTCTTCCTTGTGTATAAAAATGATCTCCTTGTTTGAAGGGAGCTCCTTTCTTTACCTCGACTCCTTTGTCAGTTACAATCTTTTTACCGCCATGCGTACAAAAAAAAGTAACCTTATGGTTACCTACAGGAGTCATAACTACATTATCTGAAACAAATACCGACATATATGGTGAAATTGATCCATCTCTATGTATTTTATTCTCATGCATTACACAGTGCATATCAAAAGGTGCGTAGAATTTTCCGTCTGTAGGACAAATATCATTCGCTCTATTTTCCTGATGTGAAAATGTAGTTAAAGCTATATTATTACGATCAATTCCAGCAGTTTGAGTCACAGCTGCACTTCTTGTTGGAAATAAACTTGTTTGCATATAAATTCCTCCTAAAAAAGCACCAAACGGTGCTCTTCTTAACTTATTTTTATTTTAATACTATTGCCAAAATATAATGGATTATTTAGAAAGCCCATGAAATATAAATCATTATTTTCAACAAACAATACGTATCTTCCTAAGTTATCTTGTTTGATACGATTTGGTTCAGTAAAACAATAATTTTGCTCTTCCTCTGTTTCCGCCTTATCGCAGGAAACCGTCGATCCCTTTGAAGCATAAAAATCTAGAAGTTTATCCTTTATATCATCTATACTTAAAGAATAACGAGCAATTAGATTTGTGTTAGAAATTAGATTTCCATTTGTTATATCAAAGTTATAGACAAATTTGCTCCCTTTCCAATCTGATCCCGGAATGAAGCTCCCTTCCTTCACAACTATAGAAAGTATGCTATCATTAAAAAAACATTTATAGCTTAAGTATTGATGACCTACTTCTGTTTGCTTACTTTCATATAGCTCTTTAATGTATTTATTAACTGTATCTGCATCCTTACTATCTATATTAATGCTAAATAAAGTGATTTCAGGATTTGGTGTATAGATTGTATTATACCAATTCGTAAAATCATCACTATGCGTAGATACTAAATCAGAGAGCATTTTTCGAAATATTTTCTCTTCTTCTGTTGAATATAAATCTAATACTTCTGTTTTTTCAACAATAACCCAATCCTTATTTTTATCAATTTTTTTAACATACTTAGTTTCTTCCGGCTTCTCCTGTTCCACAGGCTTTTCAGGCTGTTCAACAACCGGCGGTTCTTCTGGCTTCTCTGCCTCCGTCGGTGCTTGTTGCACACATCCCGCTATCATTGCCATTAATAAGAAACTTATTAGTATTTTTTTCATAATTTCCCACCTCGTTACTATAAGTATACGAGATTTATCAGGATATTTCTAGGTTACGGCGGATGACTCCACGGTTTTGATTTACTCATTTTCCTTATCCTTAACGTTTACAGCGTCAACAGCTGCTGATCCCTGGTTCTCAATGAGATGCTTAAACTTATCTACTAATGATACTAAGAAGCCAGGTAAAGTCATTTCCATCTCGATCAGGTTCTCCAAGATACTGATCAGTTCATTAAAGATAAGCCAAAGGCTTACCAGCAAACCAAAGAACGTATCAGCAGGAATGATGATGCCTACCTGTTCTGCTACGTTGATAATCACCCAATCACAGGCGATGGCCACCGCTACGATGACAGCATATAAGAGTTTCTTAACGATTCCCCATAAGCCTACTGAGGACTTGATTTTACCTAGATAGCCGGCTGAGATAATACCTGTGATATAATCAACTACCATGCATAATAAAAGCAGCACGAGCACAGGAAACAGGATTCCTAGCTGCGCTGCTACAATCGTCATAAAACCAACAAACCCAGTCTTGACTACGACCGGGTCTGCTTTATCAAATAAGTTTTTCATTTTCATTCTCCTTCTGCCAGCCGGCAGGATAATCAGATGGTGAATATGCGTTGTTATCTATCTTGCTGATATAGACTGCATCATCAAACAGCACCACCTCATCAATCATATAAGCGTCATGAGCGCCTTGTGGCTGCACGAAAGGTTTTGGTTTGTCCTTATTCTTCGTATGCTTCACAGCCCATAATGCAGGTGTCTGAGACGGTTCCCATCCATCTTGACTGGTATGTGCTTGAACACACCGATATACTTGTCCTTCAAACTTCCTAATGTCATCCACCGCATATTCCATACCTGTATCCCAAAAGTCGACTAAATCTTCGCAGTCAATGATCGTTGTATCATCATTTGCTGGTAAAAGATGCTGCCATTGCTTACGCAGCTGCCGAGCTTGCTCAATCAAGTTCATGCCATCTCACCTACCAATACTTTATACGCATTCTCATAGTTATCTTCTATGATCGGTTCTTCAGATAAAATATAAGTTTTCTCTTCTACACTAAGGCTAGTCCTTGCGTTTATATATTCAGCTGTGACTTGGCCTGTTTTATATAATCTTTTTAATGATTCTGCTAATTGTGACATTAAGTCACTCTCCTTTCTTTAGTTCCTCAGTCTTCCAAAGACTGAGGGTAGTTTATGAGTTGGGATGAAGTAAAATATGCGGTGAATTCAACGCTGGGGACTGAAGAATTTTTACCATTAAATGAATTAATAAAAAATATCTATGGAGAGAAAATGTTTACATCAGATGGAGTATTTACAGTTCCAAATGGGATTACAGAAATTTATATAAGCGCTTGTGCAGCTGGCGGTGATGGACCAAGCGATTTTACAGAAGCAGGAGGAAAAGCTGGGGAGTTTATCATTAACGAAGTTTTTTCGGTTTATCCCTCTCAAAATATTGAAATAACCGTTGGTTTAGGAAATACTATTATTGGAAATCTAAAGACTCTAATAGCTAATTCTTTTGATGGTGCTACTTCAACTGAAATATTAGGATATCCAACAGGGTTTAATGGTTTTGGTGCCGTAGATCGTCCAAAATCCTATGGACGCGGTGGGGCATTCGGTTTTGGAGGTGGTGGAGGTGGCGGTTATGTGAGTAATTACTATGCACCTGGAAATGGTGGCTCTAAAGAAGCTGGAGGTAATTCATCAACAATGGCCACTTTATTGAATGGTGCTGCAGGGATATCAGCTACTTCAGCGGGTAGTGGTTGGTATAGAGGAGGGGCTGGTGGTGACGCAGGAGGTTATGGAGCAGGAGGCGGCACAGGAGGGGCTGGTAATCGAACTGAAGGGGCTGGAGGAAAAGGCTCACAAGGAATGGTTTTTATAAAATGGGGAGTTTTAGCCAATGCCTAAATACGCTCAAATCCTAAAATCTGATAACACAGTCAACCTGATCGGCGGCAAAGAAGTTGGCTTACCAATAGGTGAACACCCGCTTGCGTACTGTATTGACATCACTGATAGAACTGAAGTAATTGAACTCTATATGGTTTATGATCAAGACACAGATACTTTTTCATTCCCTGAACCTACGCCAACACCTGTTGAGCCTTCTACCGATGAACAGCTCATTGATGCTTATACCCTTTCTCTAATTGAAAATGACTTACTTAAGTAGGTCATTCTGAACTAAATCCAGTGTATAGGCATCTATTGCTTCTTTTACTGGATCAAGTGCTTCAGGTTCAGGCATAAATTCATTAGTCCATTGACCTATTACAGTGTCATACTTACGTTTCATGTAAGATGTATCAAAGCTGTTTAAGCGTATGAGGTTTTCCTGATTGACTTCACCACTTAGTTGTGAGATTGCGATACAATATCCATCTGTATCTATTTGTGCGTATATATACATGTTTTATGCTCCTTTCTTAGTAAAATTCTATAACTTGCCATTCGCAAGCACCATCACTAACTAATGTAGTCGGTGATGTAAGTGTGGCAGAATACTGCTTGACTGTTAAATCAGTGGATCCGCCTATGATACTGCCATTCAAATTAATATAAGACATTGGTGATGAATACCCTCCAATTGTTTGAGCATGAGAGTTTGTTGAATCAAAGGAAACATAGGAATATGTTCCATCTGCATAAAACTGATCTATAATGAAGGATTTTCCTGTCACACTTCCTCTTGCCGCTACGTATCCAGCACTGCCTTTTGATACTGAGAGTACAATGGATTTTTCTAAATTGACTCTATTAATGGTGACCGTTTGAGCTGTAGAAGTTTTACCTCTCTGTATGGATTTAACAATGTTTCTTGTTATCCACCATGATTCATCCCAGCTCATGATAGCTCACCATCTTCATTAATTAACTGTTTGACTGCTTCTGCTACATTAGGTGGTATATCTTTACCAATATAGGCAATTTCATACCCCCCCCCCCATGAAAATTGTTACATTTTTGTTTTCTTGTTTCATTTTGTTTCCTCCTAATAGAATTCAATTACTTGCCATGAAAAAGCTGGCGCTAAATAAGTTCGATCACTTCCATAATCACTAGCCTCTTTTTCTACGTATTCTCTATAAAAAGTTACGCTATTTGATGTTAATGAGGATATGTATGTATTTCCATATGAAGATGAATGATTTGAATTAGAACTTGAACTTGTACTACTTGGAACCATAAGAGGAAACCCTTCTATTATCACAATTACTTTCTCAATATTGATTAAATTTAAAGTAACTGTGAATGAGGTTGTGCTTGATCCAGAGTTTCCTTTTGAGATTTTCCCAACAACTCCCCTTTGCACACTCTTTACTATTGGGATGTTTCCACTTTTTAATAATGTTGAAAGAGATTTATTTAATTCAGCTATATCACTGTCTAATAATTCATTAAGAGGTTTATCATCAGGTGTTCCTAATGTACTGTTTATAGACTTCTTTATTCCTATCCAATCAGACATAAAGTACACCTCTTTTCGTAGGATATCTTATGAATATTCGATGATTTGGTAAGATACCCCCCCCGTTAGATGAGGTTAACTTTATGGAATTATCTGTTATCCCTGAGAGATAAACACCCATTCCGACAGTTCTTCCTGAAGTTCCGCCAGTTGTGAATGTGTAACTTCCGTTTAATATTACAATAGCTTTGTCTTTATCTAAATCGTTGATAGTAATAGTCGTATCACCATTCGATAGAGTTGCGACGCCTCTTTGAATAGACTTAATTTTTAAGGACTTGATTAAATCTGTTAATGTTTCCATATATTCACCCCTTTATTGTTATTGCGATAGGTATGCCTAACGTGAATTTATATGAACTGTCAGATCGTTCCGATTCACTTTTTATACTTCCATTTGGATCAACATAATATAATTGATAATAACCATAATTTCCTGATGATCTATACCAAGAATTTCGTAAATAATTGTAGCTTTTGTTTCGTTTTTTTGAATGATCGTAATAATATTGAAGCGGTTTGTCTTCAAAATCCATCAAAGAAGCATCTATCCTTATTTGACTTCCACTTGGAACCCACACTCTTGAAACTAATTGATTACTTTTATTTGATGAGTTGTCATCGGTTCTAATATCGGCATATTTTCTTGTCACAACCTGTATACTTTCTCTTATCACATTATCTGTAAATTTATTACTCAACTCTATAAGCGTTGGTTTTATATTTGTTTCCCAAGTGTGCCATTGATAGCAAGTGCCAGTATAATCAAATAATGTATTTACAGTCATCCAGCATGATGTGCCTTCACCATCATAATTTTTATCAACCATCGTAAATTCAACATCTTCATAACCAGTCAAGTTGATATCGACAACATCCCCAATAAAATAGATATTATTGATTAAACCTTCTGGTATGCAGTTTGATAACGTATAAGTTGACCGTATCTTAGTCTTAAAATCGAGATAGGGATAAAGGTAAAGCAATTCCACAACTTCTGAATTATTCAGACAGGCTCGAAGAGCTTCATCAGAATTGTAGATTTCATCAATCGTATAACACCGTTGTAATACATCAGAGTGTAATTGATACATCTGATTAAAGGCCGCTCCGATACCATACTGGGTCATTGCCCATATAAGACTGTCTGTACTATATCTGTCCACCAATGTTCTCTCAAGCTGTAACATATTAAGAGGCCTAAACTTATCAGAACCTAGTGAACTATTTAAAGCATGTTTTATTTCAGTCCATCCCATGCCATATCCTCCGTCTTTGGAAAACAATATCTCATTCTAAAATACCTCCGTTTCTATGCTGCCATCAGCATTAAAAATCGTTCTTAATCCTATTGATTGTCCCTCAGTGGAAGTAAATACTTTTTCGATACTACCGTTATCTAAGAAACTTGTGACAGCCACTCCTTCAGCATTTGTCTCTGTGATGCTGCCATCAGCATTAAATACTGTCTGACCTGCTATAAACCCTTGTAACTTCATGAATAAGCTGCGATCAAGCGGTGTTGGTTCGCTTGCTAAAGTTCCGGGCGCATACTTAAAATACTTATAATTCCCTGTCGGATTCCCTTTGCTGTCCAACTCTTCATAGCGGTAAACATTCGCTGTCTCCGTAGGGATCAAATCTTTTACATTGATCATCTTCTCAATCCTCCTTGAAAGCCGGCATACACCATACCGGAATGTATTCTCACTGCCTCAGCATTTGTCATATAGCGGGCAGTTTCGTGCAGATGCTTTTCGATATTATTCTGACCGATATAGTCCAAGTTCTGAGTAATTAAAGGTATATTTAAAGCAGGCCCAAATTGCAGAGCCTGCTTGATGTTGTATAACCAGTTTGCCATCAATTCCTCATCCTGAATATCGTTCTCAGTCCACGGCTGCCCATTAGGTCTAGCTTCTTTGAATCTTGCATAATAACCATAGAGTTTTATCTGCCCCGCAACATACTCAGCTGCCGCGAGCACTCGATTCAAGTCTGATGCATTGAGCGCACCTTTTAGATCATTGTCCCACTCCATTCTTTCGGCTTCAGTCATGCCATCATAGCCTTTTTGAATCAGTGTCAAGACATGATTCACATCAGCGATGGTACGATCATAAATCAATTCATCCAGAATCAACTTCAAGCACCTCCAATTCACTAACGATCTTCTTATCACTGTTCAGATTGAACGTATTACTTATCACATGTCCTTGCTTTATTCCCAAATAATCTGATTCAAACTTGATAAAGTCCCCTACAGACACACTGTTGTTAGGCGCTTTAATGTTAGATACATTGACACGGATGCTATACTGATAAAGCTTTTCTAATATATCCGCAGAGTTACTGCCGGATATTAGAGTCGCATTGCTAACCTCAACTACATTCTGTAAATCAATCAAGCTGGTTGTAGGATTCAGTTTAGATAAGACTGTCGTGTTTGCCTCATATGGCTTACCGGACAGCACATAAGCGCCAGCAGCTTCGATGATCGCATAATTCGCACCGCTTTGAGTAATAGTTCCGCCGGTCAAAGAAAGCTCTGTATAAGGACTGCTAAAGGTGATCTGAACGGTGCCTGTACTCTCTCCGGAAGCAATCTGCTGAACTTCATTTTTAATCACATACTCATATTGGGTAAGACGTACTTCCGTCACCTTATCATTGCTTTCAAATGATGCTCCCTCCATGATTTCTTGCTTAAGGTCATAATCGACATTGAAATCGGTAGCATACATTTTGATAGCTCCAGTCCTTGAAGTATCACAAACGCAGCCGCAAGCAAACAAGACCTGCTGCACACATTCACGAGCTGATGCAATCGGCAGATAACCGGAAAGCTCAATATCATTGAAAGATTTACCCAGCTCAAAGGGAATGTTCCATGCATCTAAAATATCATGCAGGATCACGCTCGCCTTGATGTTCTTAAAAATACCGCCGGTATATGAGAACTTATCTAAGACACCGATATAGTCACTGCTTTCTATGGACCATATAACTCCATTTTTCTGAGTAGCTTTTTCCATAAAGAACACACCGATCAGTTCATCGTTAAAATAACATTCCAATGGCTGCTTCTTCTGAAAGAGAAAATTAATCGTCTGATTGCTCTTGATCGTAAAGTCCATTGTGTTGATGGCTATTTCAGTTGACAGCAGAGACAGATCTTCCTGAATGCTGATATCCATCAATTCATCACCTTCAAACTGTCGGATGATACCATAGTCAAGAATGTTCAATTTCAGATAACGGTGAGGCAGATTCGTTCGTTTAAATTCCATGACGATCTTATTGCACGTCACGATCCTGGTATTGGTAAAGAATTTTACAGATGTGTTTTTATAATTCACTTCGCTGATCAGTTCTTCATTGAAATAATACTTTATATTGAAATCAGTTGCATATTCATTACCATTCGCATCAAAGGTCAAAGTTAGGCCCACGAATGTAATCGGTGTGGAGTATGACAGAATAATGATAGGATTTTTAGAAAACAGGCACCTGTCATCACTCATCTGCTTACTCCAAAAGCCAAAATCTCCCTCATAATTCAAATCAATGAAGCTACCATTTAAAACCCTTCGATTATGCTCACATGAAGAATAAGCACGATAATTGCCGCTGTCTTGATTCAGCTGTGCAATCTTGATCCATGAAGCTGCATCCTCGGTGACAGGCGTACAATAAAGCTTTGCAGTGGGTGATATGTCCTTATATAGTATCTTTGCTCCCATAGGATCACCTGATCGCCTGCATCGATACAAATTCTAAGGAAAGTCCCTCCCAGTAATTGATACCGTTGACATGCCTTGACAGCTTATCACTGCCACTGGTTATGTAAGCCTCAAAGGTCAGAGAACTCTGCCCATAAGGAACTACCAGCGTATGACTGTCTACATTTGGATCAGAGATCGTTTCATACAGTTCATCATACTTCTGAGGGTTCAGTCTATTTGTATCGATTTTGATGACATAAGTGAAAAATGTACCGATGATGTCTCGATACATTTTTCCTTTTGCCTGCAGTCGGCCGGCATTGTTACCATCAAGGATATTAAATTTACGTTCTATTCCTTCTTCCGGGATAAACAAAATGGATACATCATATTCTTTTCCATCGATCGAAAACATTAGAATTTACCTCCTTTTGCTAACTTCAAGCCGACACGCTGCGTTTCTTTATTATTGGCCTCATAGACTGCTCTGCCAAACTCACGACCGTTATATTCCATAACAACAGTAATATTTCTGTTCATTCCGCTCTCAGCCAAGACTTCCTGCAGAGCCTGCTTCATCGTTGATAGTGGTGATACGATTTCCTGTTCCTGCTTATTGTCGCCCAGCATGGCCATGAATGGATTGTTAGGTGAAACAACTGTGCCAGTGGCTAAATGCGGAATACTGAATGTTTCCGGCACTGATGAAAAACGTGACATCCTTGAACTGATTGAACCGCTTTCCATAGACTCAAGACGTTCCATTGCTGAAATCGCGCTTGATACGGAGCTTTGGATCGAAGACGCTGCACTTCTTGCTGCAGCTGCGGCTTCATTCATCGTAGTTTGAACTAACTGAAGCAGCATTTTTAATTGATCATCCAAAGATTTCATCATCGTTTTAAATGCATTGATCAGACCCGTCATCATTTTTTTACCCTGATCAAAGAAATAGACAGAGTAAGAACCTTCGGTTTGGAAACCTTTCTGCCACAGTTCCTGCATTTTCTTAATGGCATTTGATAATGCATCTAATACAGATTGAGTAGTTTTATCTATACCTTGTGCTAAACCCGGCATTAAGAATGAGCCTAAATATTCAAACTCCCCTGATGGAGAATGAATATCTAGAGCATCTTTAGCACTCTGAATCAGACTGCCGCCGATACCTACTGCAATTTTCCCAATACCAGCAACGCCGTTCTTGATTCCATTAACGATGTTCCCGCCTAGCTCAGCCCATTTATCTAAAGTGAACCACGGTGATACATCTTTGTCCCACCAAGAGCCAATAGCCGTTCCCCAATCAGAGGCAAACTGTCCAACTGAGTCCGTAACATCATTCCACATCTCTGAGAAGAATTGACCGACATCCCCAAGTAAACTACCTAGACCGTTCAATAGCCCCTGCATGATATTGCTGCCGATCTCAGCAAATACGGTACTTGGTGAATGAATGCCCAGCAGATCACAGAACGCATCAATCAATGGTGCAATGATATTCTCGGCAATCCATGCACCTATATTGATAATTAATGAGAACATGCCTTCCAACAGTCCTTCAATGCTATTTATACCCAATTCATTAAAAAAGCCTTTAATGAGATCGACCATTCCCATAATTGCAGTCCCAATCAGATTTACAAAATCAAAAGCAATTTGTTCAAAATCGATGCTGGCAATTCCTTTAGCAAGTGCGGCACCCGCCTCCAACCAGTTTACGCTGCTGATCTTGTCAGCTATCGAATTGAGTAATGAATGAGCAAAGAAATTAATTGCATTAGCAATAGCTGTAAAATCGGTTTTGATCATCACATTTCCTAATGCTTGTATCAAGCCTCCTACAAAGGTACCTATTACTGAACCAAACTGCGCCCAGTTTACATTTTGAAAAAAGCCAGTAATCGCATCACCAACGAATTTCCCTATGGAATCCCAATGCATAGTGGTAACAAAGGCATAAGCAAATGCCAGTGCGGTATTCAATCCCTGAGCTATTGAATTGCCTATCTTATAACCAAGATCAGGAAACTCCACAAATCCATTGATAAGATTGGCGACATTCATACCGATCGAGGCCGCTTGATTTTGGATAGGTCCCCACTGGATGCTGTCAAGAGCCTTACTTAACTGCTCTCCCACAATCATCCCTACCGAATACCAATCGCCATTAGCAACATTTTCTTTTATCTTATCAGCTAAATTGATAATCTCTGAATCAATCTGAGCTTCTTCAAACATATCACTTGCATTTGCACCGGAACCGTCTGATGAAGAACCGCTGCTCAGCTTCTGTAACGTATCAAAGGAAGCTACTTGCTTATCTTGTGCTTTTGTACTGCTGTTGGTGGCATTGCCATAATCCACTTGTGCTTTCTTTGCTCTTGTAAACATAGTAGCAGTACCCGTAAGCCTTGCTGTAAGCTGAGCCAGCATATTGATCAGGTTAACAATAGAATCCGTAATGGTATCCACAATAGGTGCAATGGCTGAAAGTATTGGAGCAAATGCTGTGGCCAGGGCATTCCCCACATAAGTCACATTACTCTTAAGACTAGACATCGTGCTGTTGAATGAAGACGAATATCCTGCAAGATTATTGATACCTTCTTTAGCTTGATTAATCATGGCCATAATAAGGCGTCTGGTTATCATTAGCTTCATCAAAGTTCCTAGCCTTGATACTTTCTTCATCATACCATCCAGAGGATTGATAGCTTTCGCTGTTTTGGCTCCAAAGCTCATGATGTTTTTTGCACCGCTCACAAAAGCTCTGCCTGTTTTCTTAACAGCCGAAATCAAACCTTTTCCTAAAACCTTTGTTAATCCTATCGCCGCCTTTTGTGCGCTATTTAAAAAAACTACAAACGGATTGTTCATCTTATTTACATAGCTGTCATATTTTTGCTGGGCTGCGTTCAATGCTTCTTGTGCTGCTTTGGTATTCGATTCAGCATCTGTCAGTTCATTATAAGTATCTTTCATAAGTCTTAAAGAAGCTGCAAAGTCATCATGTTCATTAGCAAGGGAGGCTATATATCCCTTATCAAAATTCGCTCCCCATTCTTCTTTATCTTTCGCTGATTCATAGCTTCCGTATTGCTTTTCAAACTTCTTTCTAAAGGCAGCATTCGTATCATCCGTATCATACTTAGCACGTATCTTATCCGATCTGGCTTGAGCTGCTTCGGCTTTTTTATTGAGTTTGTCCTCAGTAGCCTGTAGTTTCTTCAGTTCACGCTCAGCATTGATCACATCTTTTTTTAAATCATCAATATTCAACTCAGTATCAATAATGATCCTTCCATCTGCTTTTTTAGACATCCTCATCACCTGCCTTCCCGGCTTCAAGCAGTTTCTTAAATTGCTCAACTTTCATTTTCTCTTCATGGCTTAATTTAGGTGGCAGGTCCACTATGTCTTTATTTTGAAGATAGAACGCCTTGTCTGCTTTATCCATCTTACCTTTTGCCTTACGGTCACGCACCCCAACAAGACGATTAAAGAAGCAATCAGGCTTCAGATCCAAAAACATATATTTGAACTTCCACCAATGGATCGTCTCAGTTTCAAGATCGATACCGTGCGCTTGATTGATCGCTGAATAAATGTATTTAGCATCTTTCTCCCAAGAGAATAAAACAATGGAGCTTTCTTCTTTTTCTTTACCTTGCTCATTGCAATTTAAAAAGGCGACCGCATATTCGACCGCCTTTTCAATATTACTAGGTATCTCTTTATACAGAAGCCGCAGCATTATGATCATTTTTTCTTGAAGCGTCAACACATCATCCTGCATAGCTAGCATGATCTTTATTCCAACCCTGAAGTCTGTATTTAACATGTAATCTTTACCGTCTATCTTAACCTTGCAAGGGAAACGATCGACCAGAATATTCATTAGTTCAGACCTTCGGTTTCCTCATTTAACATATACTTTGATAATTTCTTTTCACGGGCTTTATCGAAGTACGGTGTCAGTTGCTCAATAAAGTCGATATATAGCGCAGCATTCTTGGACTTCCCAAACAGACGGTCACAGGTGCCTTCACCAAAGACTTTATCGAATTGAATACGGACAAAGTTCACTAGCTCAAGGTTTTCTTTAAAGTATAATTCGTTGGCTTTTGACAATCCGAACGAATTAGCTGTTTTATCCTGCTTTGTGAGAGCTTGAACTTTGCCTTTGATGAGCTGATCTTTCTTATGCAGCTCGCTCAGGAAATCATAGAAGTTTGCAGCAAATTCAGCATCAAAAGGATCGAATTCGAACTCATCTACTTTTTCACCCCGTCCGTTCAAGATATCTAAGACAATGACATCTTGATTTAACAATTGAATACTTGACATAACTCTCCCTCCTACGCGGCTTCACCGGTAGCGGTGAATGTCTTAGTCGTTGGGTTGAAAGTTCCTGAACGCTTGATGCCTGTGTAGTGGATATTGTACTCGATCTTCAACGCTTCTGTATCCCCACCAAAGGAAGTGACTTCTACATACGCATCTTCCTCAATGGCAGGATAGGCACCTCCCGTTGCTGTTTCAAAGAGATCCACATTGCATACCTTTGTTTTGACATCATCCAATGTCTTCTCATTGTCAATAATGCCCTTTAACCAGGTAAACACCTCATCACCCTTACGGCAGACATAAGGAGCCACAGTGGACTGTTTCTCATACCCTTTCAAATTGATTGATGTTGTGCCGAGGATATTCTTTTTCTTCTCAATGTCAGCATTCATTTCGAGTGCAAATTCTTCTAAGTCCTCACCGATCACTGCATATTTTGCATTCTCAGCGCCTGGCATGATAAATGACTGCCATAACTCTCGTTTGATTTTTTCCATCCTATTTTCCTTTCCTATACCTGAAGGTATAAATTGCTTTAAATATTGCCGTATTATTTTTGATACCGTCCTCAAGAGTGGGTGTTGAGGTCATCCTTAACTCTTGAGGTTCGATATTTTCCGGTAATACCGTTTTCAAATATTCAAAGTCACTTTGCTCCTCTTTATAAAAGAGGTTTGCGATATCATTCAGCGGTTGGCTCAGTGCAAGTATTTCGTTGGCTGAAGCTGCTCTTGCACGATAATACACCGCAAAGGGCAGCTCAATAATACAATCACCTGTAATGGTTTGCTTTACCACTGAGCCAGTCAGCTGTTTGAAACATAAATTCGGCATATCATGGGTAATGAATTCCAGTTCCCACTTGATACCACCTATTTGTATCCTGGATATGAATTCTTTAAACAGAATATCCACGACCTGCCTTGTTTCTTCAATTGCTAATGTTTTCATGACTTGATCACCTTTTCTATTTCTTTGAGCCAGCGTTTTGAATACAGGTTCTTTGAATGTTCAAACCACTCGGACATACCTGTTTTAAATTGCAGTTCCTGCATAGGATCTTTGTATACTTTGACAGCACCCTTTTTAGCCCACGGTTTTTTAGTATCAGGATCCACCATCACATATCCTGTATATAGATAATGAGCATACGGCCCTTCATAAATGATTCTCGGCTTACCATCACCTAATGAATCATGAACTGAATTCTTCAGATAACCGCTTTCCATAGGTACAAAAGGATCTGTGTCCGTCACCACCATGTGCTTCAGCTTTTCCTGCGCGATCTCTTTCTTTTCTTCATACTTCTTGATGAGTGTCTTGCTGTCCAGATAGACATCAATGTTGTACTTCATTTCAGCAATAATTCCAAAAAAGCCGGTGTATTTGCTGCCGGCTTGTCTTTCTTGATCTCATTTAAAGTAAAAGCATTCTGCTCATCAGTTGTATGTTCTAGCTTTACCAATGTCTTACCCTTGATAAGCAGAGGCATGATATCACTCACTGGCTCATTACCATACGCCTGCAGATCGTTTAAGTCAATGACAATAAGCACACTGTTTGCAGCTTCAATACCCTTTTGTGATTGGCTGATGCCATAGCTTTCATCCACTCTTACATAATCAATGTAGGTAATTTGATACACCACATCAAAGTCTTTTTCAATTGGTGTGAATAAGGTTATCTTATCCTGCCTTATCCAACGCGGTGAAGCTCTCATAAGCACCTCTGCAAGTATCCGCCAGCTCTAAGCTGCCTTTTTAAGTTTGACAAAGCTAGAGGGGACATGGGTATGCCCTTGAAGAACTCCATCTTTCCACCTGCTCCGATTGAATAAGTAAAGCCACCGGTGGTTACTTGCTTCAGGTCTAAATCATTGTGACCAAAGAAAGCATTCACACCGCCATTCATAGCAATAAAATCAAGCTGATAAAAATAGATCATCGGCGTTTCGACCATGTCATCAAGAGAAGCTTTCATGCGCCAAGTTGGAACTAATACAGCAGCAGTATACTCAAGCAGCAGCTCCTTCACATAAGGAAGGAGCTGACTAAATTCATTCTCACTGATAAGTCCGCCTAGCTGCTTGTATTCATCATAAGTCATAGCTATTCAGTTTCAGACTTGTCTTTCTGATCAGAATCATTCTTTGCTGGCTTCTTCTTTTCTGTGATGACCTCACCTTTATATCCTTTTTGTATTAATTTATCAAACAGGATCTTATCTTCAAATTCGACAGACTTACCGCCCACAAAGGCTAAACCCCATGAAACACCGGTAAAGTTCTTCACTGGTGTCTTTACGATATATTTTTCCATGTTTGCTCCTCCTAGTTCGATGCCGGTGCAACTTTGATTCCTCTGAATACACCAGCTCGTTTCGAGTTCTTCAGTGCGATACCGGCAACTAATTCAACTTCACCTTTTTTGACTGCACCTGGTTCATCCTTGCGTGGCAGATAAGTCTTGATGATCTTATTGCCGGTTGGCGATACACCGTGGAATCCGTCTAAGCTAATGCGTACCGCATAGATGTCTGTCGTTCCGTCCGCAGCGATTGCAACAATAGGACTTGTCTTAGTACCGTCATAGTAGTTTTCTAAGTCTACCATAGGAATACCGTCCCAATTATCCACCGATGCACCAAAGGCATTCTCTGTACGACTGTAATAACCAGCACGGCGGGCTACGGATTTCATCTTGACTAACATCGTTGAGTTCATCAGCAGCATATCAGGTTTACCATCAAGCTTAGAAATGAAGGTAAGCATGTTATCCAAGAACTCATCAAAGTTTGTGGTCATGGCAGCTGATGTTGATAAGTCAACGCCTGAAGTTGGTTTGAACTCAGTATCTGTACCGGTAAGGATCTTGTCCAAGCCGTCAAAGTCTGTTTCCTTTGAGGTAGAATCACCATTGATCACTTCATTGTGGAACTGATTGGCTGTTGCCTTTGTTTTTTCTGATACCTGGAATGCGATCTCTGATTGTGCTGCAGTGTCTTCTAGTACACGGTCAACCTGGAAGCTGCCACCCATGATTTTTAGATCCGTGGTTGCTTTTTCCTTGATTGCTTCACCCGGTACGTATTCACTGTTCAGTGCACGACCTGCGGCAACGGATGGTGTCTTTAAGCGAATGTATCCATAGGTCAGCGTAGAGCCTCCCGTTCCCGGTGATACTGCATTGTCAAATACTAATCGGTCTAATAATAACGATGAGCGACGAAACTCATCAATGACGGCCTGATCGACCTTGTCGGCCAGTCCGACTTTTGCTTGTGCTAATGTTAATGGCATTTATTTTGCCCTCCTTTATTTATAAAAATCTGAGATAGCAGATTCCAATGAAGGTGTCTGTGCCGGCTGTCCGCCTTCATGCGATCCACCTGTGTTTACGACTACTGGTGGCTTAGTACCACCTTCAGCCGTAACGAATGCCTCAGGACATTCAGTTTGTAATGACTTCATGAAATCATCTGCTCCCAGCAGCTTATCTCCATCTAGCTTTAGATCCTTTGATAAGAGTTTGTTGAGTGCTGATTCCTGTGCTAATTTTGATGTGAATTTATATCCAGATAAGAGTTCCTTTGCTACTGATTCACGTTTTACCTTTTCAATCTCTTTCGCAGAATTTGTTTCAAGATCTTTGATTTTCTGATTCAGTGCATCAACATCGATTCCTTCAAACTTTTTAGCCGCATCCTTTAAAGCTGTAAGCTCAGTATTCAGGGTAGCGACCTCAGACTCCTTATCTGTATATTTCTGCTTGGCAACATACTCACCACTGGCCAGATTGGCAAGCTTTACTTTATCGTTGCCTTGAAGTTTTTCAGATACCTGTGCATATAATTCATCACCTAAAAATTCTTTTAACCATTCCATATGTTTTCTCCTGTGTTTTTTATATCCGGTTCTCTCCGGTAGGGGCATAGTTTAAATGTCATATGCGGGACAAGCAGCAGTTTATATGCCATGCTCAGGGCTAGAAATTTGATAGATCATCTTTAATGAATTTAGGCAGCTTCCGTCTTGGCGGGTCCATATAGATGCTCCTTTCTTTCTGTTTTCGACCACAAAAAATGCAGGTACTCTCTTCAATGAGAACCCTGCATTTTAATTCATGGTCATAATAGGTCTTATCAATCGTTTTTACATAGGCATGTTCACACACCTCATCACCTTCCTTCAAGATAAAAGAAAAGCACCCTTTATTCAGATGCCTCTTCACAATAGTCAATCTCAATGATTTTTATGTTGTCATCATACTTTATCACATGCTTAATTTCCTCCTGAGAGTTAGTGGAATCTATTTATTCATCATCACTGAATTTATGTGATTTTTCAGGATTTGAATCATCCAATAAAAAACCTAAGCTCTCGATACACCCTAATGGATAAAACGTTGCTATCTCATTAGCAGGATGATCTTCTTCCACAAATTCAACCATATCCTGAACTAGTTTTTGTACTTCTTTTCTAGTAACTGTTTTAGACATAGAGTCATCTTTAAGCCTATTCCATAAGTCTTCATTTCTTTTTATCAAATCATCATAGCTTTGCACGCCACTACATTATCTCCTTTTTTATTTATAAGATTCTTCACATACCTTTAAGATTACCGTATTTCTGACATTAGTTAAGATAATGAGCTACTACATGGATCATCATCAATGGATTCCAATCATGTGAAAACTCCGAGGGATCAGGATTCGATAAATGATATTCTTTGAGATCTATCATTAACTTTTTTATTTCTTCTGAACTCATCTTATCCACTTGCTGAAATCTATCATAAAGTTCATCAAATCTGTTCATTTTAGCGTCCCCCTAATTTTTCTAATATTTTTATAGCTTCGCTCATGGACATAGCATCCTTTTGCATCATTTTAGCATAAACATTTTCTTCAAGCCACTCTAATCGCTTTGACATAGGTTGTTCTAACAGCTTTATCGCAAATTCATAGTCGGTATTTGAAAATTCAGAAAGGTTGTTTAGTTCTTTTAACATATCAACATGTTTTTCCCAACCACTTATAATAATTGAATAACCTTTCTGCTTACTTATTTCTTGAGTCAACAAATGAACAGAAGTTTCTTCAATCACTTTATTTTCAGCAAATAACTTCATTTCATGTCCCGCTGACCGAGCATGAACTAATTCATGTAAAATAATGCTTGGTGACGTCTTATGTGAGACAGTAATAGATAAATTTTTACTTAAAGCAGTGTTAAAAGAATCTTCATCATAATTGATTTTTCCAGTCCACGCTGTCTTTACATTAGGAAAAATAGAATCAAGTAGTTTTTCATTCTTTTCAAATATGTTATTAATTTCAATATCACTGTACTCTCTATAGTCTGTAGGATATTCATCATTTTGAATGTCATAAGCTTTATATCTTGGCGAGACAGAAGCTTTTAGAATACTTTCCCTATTGATCTGCCGTTTCAGTTCAGGATGTGCCTTAATGAAGCTTTCCTGTCTTGCATTCCATTCCTTAACCTTCCTACTTTCTTTTGCATGCTCCTGACCACCAGCCTTTTTTATATCACTCCTCCGCTTCCATTCTCGGATCATGCGTTCATTGTAACGCTGCTGCTGTTCCAGCTTATAGATGCGATTGTTCTCTTCAATATCAATCGGCTGTTCGGTATAGCTGATTCCCATTTCTTCTAATGCGATCCTGATGCCATGCCGACAGTTCCAGCCTCCCAGTCCTTCACCGGTGCCATATCCCGTACCTTCTTCTAAACTCTGGTACCCATCTACCGGTTCACCAATATAAAACGTTTTACCTTGCCATACCTCATGTGAAGGACGTGCGCCTAAGTGCTGAGTAGTCCTAACAAGATTCATGCCCATGTTTGATAAGTTCTTCAGCTGGGCTTCAATGGCTGTCTTATTCACACCTGTTAACACCGCCCTACGGACCACAGAAGCTACTTGCTCACGCTTGCCTGACTTATAGGTAAAAGTCTCCATTCCTTTCTTAGCGAGGTCCTCAACGGCAGTATTTATAGCCTCAGTGTATGAGTAAGCACCTGATCGTACTTTCAAATAAGCATTGTCTAAGGCTCTCTCATAGGTCTTACTGGCTGCCGCTGCCATTGACTTTGTGATGTTTTTCAGCTCACCGTTGGTTTGTCTGATACCCTTCATCATGATGTCACGCAACTCGCCAGTATCGTAAGAGGAATTACTGAATAGGTCATACTGCTTCAGCTGCTCATTGTCAGAACGGATGTTTTGATAAGAGGTATCAGTTACTGCTTTCTTGACCTTCTTCTCACTCTCTTTCAAGATGGTTGCTATCTTCTTGATGACTGCATCCTGATGCAAGCCAAGTTCATTCAGTTTTTTCAGTCGGTATGCAGAGGTAGGTGACAGCTTAAAGTCATTGAGTACCAGACGCTCGGCTATGTCCTTCAATATGTCGGTTTCTAAATCATAGAATAACTGTACAAGCTCATCAGGCACCTTCAGTAGTTTAACAGGATCAAGCACTATTCAGCCTCCGGAAACTCGATTTCCTCATCTGGCTGCACCATCTGCTTTGCGGTAGCTTCATCTTCACCGAAGTATTTCACTCTGTACTCCCACTTCTGACGGATACCGTCACGAATTTCCTGTAAGAACTGTGCCTTTTCAGCATCTATGTCTTGGAACATGGAATCGTCGAAAGTGATCGTGACTTTTGCTTCTTCATTGACTGCTTCACCGATGATATTACGACCTAGCCACAGGATAGCTTTAACTAAGCCTTTCAAGACTTCTTCTATCATGACACGCTGCTTGGCTACTGATTCTGTAAGGTCCTTATTGGACAGTTTCGACTGAGTGGCCGTTGTCATGGTACGGTCATTGAAGGAATACCTCGACTGTCCGAAGCCGACATTCGCAGAAAGGATGTCTAAGGCTGTCTGAATGCCTTCTTTGTTTTCTGTGATCCTTAAAGCTGGGTTGTATTCCTGAAAGAGCTGACTCTCATCAGGCATCTTCTGTCCCATTGAATAGAACAAACGATTTTCTAAGGTTTCAGAGATATTAGGCTTACCATCCTTCAGAGCGATAATGTCCTGATTCATGAACACTCGCTTCCGTCCTAAGACAAAGTCATACACAAAGTTATCATAAGCTATATCACAAGCTGCTAGCTGATCTAATGAATTAGCGTAGACAGATAAACCTAGTGGACTGTTCTTGTAGATGTTGTTGGCTAGATTCGGCTTAACGATATAAAACAGCCTGCAAACAATTTGAAACTCTTCTATAAGCCCTTCCGGAACAACGACCTTGATCGGCTTTTCCTGTTCATAGTTATAATACTCATTCACTACTTTGTATCCAGTTGCTGTGAGTAAGTGTTTTTCCAGGTATAGATGCCGTTTACCATTGAGATACTTTACGGAGCCAAACGCACATTCTGTAATCTCTCCCTTATCCCATGACAATGGATAGATCATGGCAGCATCATCAATATAAGTGATCTTTACCTTTCCGCCCACAAGTGTGCTTCCTTTTAACTGAGCCTCATGCACTCGTAAAACGAAAGCACCCGTACCTGCAGCATAAGCATTCTCAACCAATAAGTTTGCGTTCTCCCAGAAGTGGTTATTACCTAAAACACCTTCATTCTGCTCCACCGCATCTCCGGCTAGATATTTCTGTGAGGCTTCATCATCCACGTTGATGAGTGTCTTATTTGTTAGTAAGAGATTGGCCCAATCCTCACTGACTTTCTTTCCCATGTTCATTCTGTACCGCTTAAAGGTCCTGATGCTGCCGTCAAGGATCGCCTGAGAGTAATCATGCACGGAAGGAACATATCCCTCCCACCATTTCTTCCATAGATCAATCTTTGAATAATAGCCAACCAGGTCATTCGATATGCTGTAACCTTCATCTCTTAAAATCTGTAATATTGCATCCATCGCTTCACCTCCTACTTAAATGCACCGAAGTAATCAATAAAAAATGACCAACTGTAAAAGTGGCCATCAAAGGTATCGACATCCGTTGTAAAGTCATCTAAAATCGTATCCTCATGCTTTTTCTCATCATACAATGCTGTCGTCAATGCATCAACCACAAGTGGCACTTGCCTGAAGCTCATGCGGTGAGTGTTCAGCAGTACATGATAAGCAAGAATCCTTGTCTTTCCTTCCACCTTGCGACTGTCTCTTACATCGACCATAAAGCCGGCATCTCTCATATGGATGCGGATACCATTCAAGATGACCTGTTCAGCACAGTCCACAAAAATATAATCAACATTGACTTTATCCTCTGCTTGGATCAGCTGGACAAAAGCTTCTAATCGGTTATAGATCATATCCGGAGATACGATCCCTTTCGCATGTTCTATCTTTTCAGCTCGAAAAGTAACTACCTTCCAGTCATGGGTGATCCCTGTTGCAATCAGCGTTGAATGAGATCGTGTACCACCAATATCAATACCGATATTAACAAATCGAAATGCCGGAAGCACACCGCTGTATTCCCATGCCTGAGGATTTTCAGCAAGCTGCTTAAAGATAACTCCTTCAGCAGCGACCCACATTCCTAAGATGTATCGCTGATAAAAGACACCCACATACATTGCCTTGTATCTGCTCTTTATTGCTTCTGACAGAGATAAATTATCATCCATCGTGAAATGCAGATAGATGAGGTTCTTTTCCTCCTTCTTCTTGATCCAGTTGACCAAAAACCAGTGCTTTGGTCCATCCGGATTGCAGTTGAACCAGAACTTAGAACCCGCCACTGAGCAGCGGCCAGTAGCTTGATTAACAAAGCTTTCCGGCATCAAGGCTACTTCATCAAAAAAGACCCCAGCCAGAGTGATACCCTGTATGAGATCTTGTGAACGTTCATCCTTACCGCCAAAGATATAAAAATAGTTCTCTATACCATTACGGCTCACTATCAGCAGATTGTCAGCTCGTGAGTCCTTGACTCTGTATCCACGGCTTAGGAGCATCAGCTTGAGCCAGAACAATACATTTCTTCTAAAGCTTCCGATCGTCTTCCCACACATACCGAAGTTTTGTGCATCAAAGCTGCTCATAGCCCAGAGAATGAATGATAAGGACATGGAAACAGTCTTTCCGGAACGGATTGCACCATCTGCAATGATGCCATCCATATCCTTTACCGGACTGTCTGCACACCACCAGTTCAGCACTTTTCGCTGCTTTAAGCTGAAAGGCTGAAACTTGAACTTAGCCTTCTTCATTCCAGTCATCCTTTGCTGATCTGTTTAAAGCTTCAAGGAATCCGTCATTTTCCATGACTTCAGTATCATCAGTTCCCTGCAGCTTAATTGTTTGCGCCTTCAGCTGTGCGATCCGTGCTTTCTGCTCTTCTGTGGCCGCTTTCCAGTCCTTATGCAGCATCTCATCATACTGCTTGATCATCGACCGCAGCTCACTCATAGCACGGCTCTGAGCAGCCATAAAACCCGCTTGCTTATCCCATGCCATCTGTACAAGATAACCCGTACCTTTTTCTCCTTCGAAGTTCATCTCTGACGTTTTATCATTCTGATCCTTCACCCACATGATGCGCTGCGCCCTCAGAATCGCCGCGTACTGCAGCTGAATGTTCCCCCAAAGAATGTCTAAGGGATCAAGGGACTTAAGCTCTCCAACGATCTCCTGTACTTCCTCAGGCAGCCATTTACTAAACAGTCCATGTTTTCTCGCATGCTGATTTCTTGGCGGGCCAGTAGCATTTTTATTACCATAGGGTGCGCCCTTTTTCTTAGTTGCAACTTTCTTAGATTTTTTAGGTCGCAACTTTTCCTGTCTCCAATATCGGGCAGCCCATGACTTGACGGCGGATAAAGTAACGCCAACAGCATCCGCTATCTCTTGATATTTTTTGCCTTGCAGGTATAATTCATAGGCAGCGGTTCGCTGCTTTTCATAATTCGGTTTCAAGTCATATCACCACCTCCTGATAAAATAAAAAGCAATCAAATTGAATTGATTGCCTTGCATAATTTTATGATCATAATAAAAGACATCTTGTAAAGGCAAGATGTCAGATAGCGTTTCGGATTTCAACCGAACCCTTTCCGTACAATGTCAAACATTGAAAGATATAAGCATCATTCGCTAGCTACTTTATTTCTAACGCTTCACGCCATCTAGCTTATAAATATCGGACTGTACTCACTCTTATACTAATCACTATCCGCTTTTATTTTCCCATATTTTATTAACTTTAGCAATAAGTGCATTTTCTTTTTTAGTTAATTTCTTTGTACCTTTTTCATCATGTTCATAACCTTCATGATTATGAGGTAATACTTTTTCACCATTTATCATATGTGCCGTACCTCTCAGATCAACTTGTTTTATTCTTTTTCCATCACTATCATATAAAGTTATTGATTTCAATTCGTTTTTATCGTTTACAGTAACATATACTCGGCCTTTTGTCATTGTTTCCATAGGTGTTTTAGCTGAACTTGCATCATTATACCTAACAAACTTTATATTGCCTGATTGTAAAAGCGTTGTATATTCAGTACCATATTTTTTGCCTTTATTCGATACTCCACTGCTGGCACCTCTACCACCCATATTATATCACTTCCTTCAACTCTTTCATACGCTCAATCACCTTATTCTCATAATATTTTACTGGAATTCCTCGGTAATCATAATCAATTTCACCACCATAAACCAATATCATTGATGGTTTTATTTTATCGATCATGGCTTCCATACCTGTCTTCCAGATTGCCATTGATACCTCATTACGCTTAACACCTATTGTTGATACAGTCACTATACTGCCAATTGGAATGCCATCGAAGCAAAATGAAAAGGTGTCCGGCTCTGCCCAACTAATTGTTGGTATCACCCTAACACCTTGATTTTGTAAAACTTGGCCAACTAGTCTTGATCGGTATGTATTCCATACCTTCATGGCTATTGGCATGTCCAGATATAATGAATAATCTGGACTAAAAACACATTGATATTGATTCAGCAAAGGCACATACTTTAGCGGATTGTTCCATAATCGCTGAATTTGATAGTCATCTAAGTAACAATGAATTCCAACTGCTTTATTTTCATGGCCGGCAGCGTAATTGAATCCAATCAAATCAGTAGGAATTACAGACTCAGATCTAATAACAGGCATTTGATAAAAGCCTTCTGTTTCTGAAGCATCAAAATAGTTCAACTTATATAAAGTATCTAACCAATTCCGCATATCCATCACCTCCTATTGTCGTTTTGGTAAAATAAAAGCATCTATGCCCGTACCATACACATTTCAGTATATAGCCGATATAGATGCTTTTACGCAATAGGCTCCGTAGAGTCTCTATTGCTATGTAATTTTGAGAATCAGCAAGGCAAGTAATATGGGGGAGAACTGTTCCTTGCTAATTCATACTATCATAATAACACGAAATTTTGCGGAATGAGTACCAACTTATAATTTATTCATGATTTTTAAAATTGATTGATTAATATCTCTGAATAATGCTGTTCTTGATCTATTTGAATTTTGTGCAACATTATCATATCTTATCTTTTCAATATATACTTGCACAAGAATATCTCGTTCCTCTTTTTTCATCAACTTCAAAGCTTCATCCATCCTTTGTATCTCGGCCAAATGCTTATTACGTTCCTTTACAAGCTCCCCTTCTTCCATCAGCAGTTCAAGTTTTCTTTCACCATAGGGATTGCCGGCATTCTCTAGGATAATTTCTTTTGTTGACGGTGAACTAATTCCCTGCATCTTAACAGAGAGCTCTTCTAGCTTTTCATCAATCTCCATTGCTTTCTTTTGATGGTATGTATAGCTGCGTAAGTCACGCTTGAACTGCTCAATCTTGTCTTTTTCGGTCAGCATCGCATCCTCCTATCGTTTAATCTTTTCAAAATCTTCAGCTGATACAAAACTATTCACCAAATGCTCAGGCAGCCATCGACTCTGAGGTTTATTAGCTCCCCAGTCAAAATAAGCGATCAAGTAATGAGGCTCTTTGTTTATAACTTCGACCATTTCGACTCTACAGCCATTGACGTAGTTGCCTTCTTTAATTCTTTTCATTAGCTAACCGCCTCGCTTTCTCTCGTTCATATCTGATTCGACCATACTGCTTCATGTACCATTTTTCGCATTCCCTGCAGTAGCAATTGTATCGCTTCAATGTGTTCATATACCTAAACTGTGTGGTGTCCTTATATTCGCCACACATACTGCATTTTCTTTTCATGTATCCTCCTCAAATTTCTGCAATTCGGATATAAATGCCAGGCATTTCTGACCAAAACTTCTCGATGATCTCACGGCATACAAGAGCATCATCTCTCCAATAACCACACTTTGTCATACAATCTTTAAGCAGCTTCTGCAGATTGTCTGTATCCGGTCTCGTGTATTTCCATTCACCGTCTGTGTGCTTGCCGGTGAGTGGGAAACACCATTTAGCAACCAACTCTACAGGACCGGTATACGGCTTGTCAGGTATGTGCTTTGCCAAATGTGATGTCAGTTTTTCTCTGGCAGCTTTAACATTCGGCGGATCGTAGAATCTTCCGTTACTGATCTGATGCTGCTGAGCAGTCGCTGTTGGTGGTTCCATTACCAGAAAGAACTCAGTCATGTGATTGTCCCATTGCCTTTAATGCGCATTCCGTACAGGCTGCTTCTTTGATGATACCAACACGCAGACTATTTCTGAGCGTGCTGCTTTCCCAACAATCGCAACCGCAAACCGGGCACTTTTTCATGACCCATCCTCGATCTCTTGGCTTGGGTATATTTGTTACCAATGGCATACATGCTATTGTCATACGTTACACTCTCCTTTTCTCGTTTTTTTTATATCACCTGTCAAAAAATCCAAAGGGTGTGGCTGTCAAAAGTGGGTGTGTGTCATAACCCCCCTCTTTAGAGGGGGTTATGACACCCCATTTTTTGACACCCCACCGCGCCATTTAGATAGATGTCAATTGACACTTTGACACCTTTTTTGACACCTTAATGTCACATGTCAAATTATGTTTTTTGACACTTTGACACCCCAAGTGTCACATGTCATTTTTTTGTTTTTGACACTTTGACAACTTTCTGACCATGCCCTTTCTATCTCTTTCATAATTCGGATTTGCATCAATTAAATCTTTAACATAGTTTCTACTTTTACCGATATGGGCAATCAAATCAGAGACAGATACTTCGCCGTTTTCTTCGCTGTCGCAAAACGTAAATGCACTTTCCAATTCTGATTGTTTTTTCAATTGTTTGTCTTCAACCGACACCGTACTCTTTTTCTTACTGCGGTAATTAGCATCATCCAACTGGATGTCCTTAAGCGTACCAATACGATCCACGCGATGCACTGGATAATCAAACCATAGATTTACCGGTGCGAATTTAGGAAACTCTCTCAGCGTTCCTTCAATGCGCCATGCCGTCATTGCTTCGACTTTTTTACGGACTTCCGCAACTTCTTCGATGATGCTTTCATAAACTTCCTTTAGATTTATACGGCAGATGCCCAGCATCTGAGTTTCACTACATTCATCATCCTGTGATGCTAGGTCTTCTTTACCGTACTTCTTCAACCAGCTCATGCACAACCGGCACACCGCTTTATTACTTTCCTGTTTCAATGTGTCTTCGCTGATTTCTAGTTCTATCAAATCTAGCAGTGCATCAGGATCACGTGCAAACACTCCTGAGCCACTAGCTCTATCCATTGAACGCTTGCTGCCTTGACTACCCTTACTATGATGATGACAGTAGATGACGGCGCAGCCTAACTCAGTACATACCTTGTCAAACTGGTTACAGAAGTTGGCCATCTGATCCGCACTGTTCTCATCACCGGTAATGACCTTATAGATCGGGTCAATCACGATAGCGATGTAATTCTTTTTAGCGGCCCTTCTGATCAGCTTAGGCGCCAATTTATCCATAGGAATAGACTTACCTCTCAAGTTCCAGATATCGATGTTAGAAAGACTTTCCGCTGGCCATTCGAGGGATGTATAAACATCCTTGAATCGATGTAAGCAGCTGGCTCGGTCAAGCTCTAAATTGACATAGAGCACCTTACCTTTCGCGCAGGGCCAGTTGAACCATTTCTTCCCCTCTGCGATGGCAATACACATCTCAATCAATGCAAATGATTTTCCTGCCTTAGATGGGCCTGCAATCAGCATCTTGTGTCCCTGCCTCAGTACACCATCAATCAGTGATGGCGCCAGTGCCGGCAGATCATTCCAATACTCATTCAAACTTTCCGGCTCCGGAAGATCATCATTGACTGACTCGATCCATTCCTGCCATTCATTCCATGATTCTTTACCAATATTCGTATCCATGAGAAACTGCTTTTTACCGTTCCGCATGACACCAGGCATTCGTGATAAACGACTTGGATTCTTATTCTGCTGATCGATCTCAAGACCATTCTTCTTACATACTGTATAAAGATAATCAACTCGTTTTCTGTATTCCGCATAATCGGCAGCATCAACACGAACGATGGCGTGAATACTCTTTTTTCCACTATATACAAGACATGCCACTGGTAATTCAAGCTCTCTGATAATGGCATTCTGTTTTTCAAGATCCATAGAGTCTGATTCAACTAAGGCATACCTAAAATCTGTTACATTGTCATTTTTAACACCCTTGCCATCCATCGGATTGAATCGAATCCATGCTCCTGCAGTCTCATTATAGTCACCTAAGACAGAGCCAATATCGCCATGACACTTATTCAGTAATTCGATGAGCTGGCCGGCAGTACGATCCACGCAGCCTTTTGATGGCATGTATTTACCGTCTTTCTCCCAGCTTCTTGTCACATACCCGACATTCTCTGATGAGTCAAAGAGTGTTTCCAAATACTTTATCAACTCATGCACCGGATTCCAATGATCAGGCTCCTTGATTTCTTTTCCTTCAACCCAGTTTTTATCTAAGACAATAAGCTCGTCTCGGTAAATCGTATCATTCCAATCAAGAGCACAACTTTCAGAAGCTTCAAAGACCCATCCTTGGTCTTTGGCCAGCTGTACGATTGTGCCGCCTGTGACTGGTGTTCCTGTGCCCTTAAATGTATCCCATTTTTTAAAACATTCAGCAGCATGATATCGAGCAGGATCGTTCTGGCTCCAGAAATCCCAATCACTGGCTGTATAGCCTTCATGTTTCAATGCCATACCTACATTGACCCATTCCTGATAATTTAATTGCGATGGATCAATGTGCTTTAGAATTTCCAGCAAATCAGTGCGTTCCATGATTAATCTCCTTCTTTATATTCGTGAGGATCAATCCCATGCGGCACCTTCCAACCGGCAGCAGCGATACGATCAATCATATGCTTTGCTGTTTCAAATTGCCATGTGCCTACATGACGGAAGCCTTTGTTTTCTAGTAATCGGATCTGCTTCGGTGTTGCTAACCCTTCCCTGCGTCGCTTATCTAACCGATCCAGCAGCTTCGCTGCCTTACCGGCGTTATCGATCTGATCAGGCAAGATTCCCAGCTTTTCCAATGCTGCTTGCTGCTTTTCTGACGGCGGTGCCATTTCCCAGCCAAAGGACGGTACATAGTTTGATAAATCCTCCGCTTGTATGCTCATTTCAAATTGAAGTGGATCTACCAGCTTGCGTTTCCGTTGCTTCATTGCCGCAAGCTCTTTTGCCAGCGTTTCTTCACGCTGTTTAATGACATCATCGGCAGCAGTCGTTTCTGCTTCTTCAATATCAAATGCAATCCCTGGCTGCTGTTCTAAATTCTCAGTCATTTTCTTTGCTACTTCTTCACTCTCACAAATGAGAGATGCTGGATGACAGAGTTCATGCCGTTCCGTATGCCATAAAAAGTCCAACAATAATAGATCGATCTTACCGGCCGAGAGACGCGTGCCTCTACCCACCATCTGACTATATAGGCTCCTCACCTTTGTTGGTCTTAATACGATGATACAATCAACGGATGGACAGTCCCATCCCTCTGTAAGCAGCATTGAGTTGCATAATACGTTATATTTATCTTCTTCAAAATCTTTCAGGATTTCAGCACGATCGCCGCTCTCACCGTTCACTTCAGCAGCTTTAAATCCTTTTTCATTTAAGATATCTCTAAACTTTTGTGATGTTTTAACGAGAGGTAAAAACACAACAATTTTTCTATCCTTACAATATTTCAACATTTCATCGGCAATCTGATAAAGATATGGATCTAACACTGTCCCGATATCACTTACCTTAAAGTCACCAGACTGGACTCCAACACTGGACAGATCCATCTTTAACGGGACCGTAAGTGCCTTGATAGGGACTAGGTATCCGCTTTTGATTGCTTTTGGTAATGTATACTCATATGCAAGACTTTCAAAATATTGTCCTAAGTTACGCATATCACCTCTGTCAGGTGTTGCTGTAACTCCCAATACTCTCGCTTCACTAAAATGTTCCAACACTCTTTGATAACTACTCGACAAGCAGTGATGCGCCTCATCAATGATGATCGTATCAAAATAATCTTGTGAAAACTGGTTCAGACGTTTCTCACGCATCAATGTTTGAACCGATCCGACGACGATCCGATACCAGCTGCTACGGCATGATTCCTCTGCTTTTTCAGTTGCACATCCTAAGCCAGTTGCTTGATGTATCTTATCCGCAGCTTGATCTAACAATTCACCGCGGTGTGCCATGATCAATACTCGATCCCCTTGACTTACGCAATCCTCCGTGACTTTGGCAAATACGATTGTTTTGCCGCAGCCGGTGGGTAAGACAAGGAGCGTCTTTTTAACGCCCTTGTTCCACTCATTAAATATTGACTCTTTAGCTTCCTGCTGATATGGTCTTAACTCCATAATCTAGCCTCTTAAAATTGGCCCGGAACATAACCTTTTGACTCTTCTTTGGGATAAAATCTTTTAACCTCATTATATTTGTTACCATTGTATTCTTTCGTTCCAATCTTGCACCGGCCACTTGAACCTGGAACTGTATTCCAGTTCATCGGTACTCTTTCACCCTTCTTTTTCTGACCAATGGATGAAAAGAAAGATGACACCATCGGTTCTGTTCTTGTATGTAGAAAAAGGTTATGCTTGATTGTTACTTTTTCACCATCAGGTGTATATACTCTTAGATTCAATATTGCTTTATTACATGGAGGAAGTTTCTCACTTCCTTCATGACGTCCACGTTCTAAACTTTCAACAACAAAATCATAATCTCCAGCTGGCAAGATGACATACTCATCCGCATCTTTCATAATGGTATCGTTCCATCCTAATTCTCTTTCAATTTCTGACATCTATTTTTTTCCTCCTTAAAATGGTAGTTTTCTTTCTTGCTTAATCATTTCCAATACTTGTGGCCAAGCACCAATGAGTACACCCTTAACAAATTCCGGATCATAATTCTCGATTGGTGTGTTATACGGATAATATCCCTTTTGACTCACAACATTTCTGATCTCATCAGGAACAACGTTATCTTTCTTCATCAGATCCACTAATGCCTGTGGTACCCCTGTATAATCAACGGCCATTGTCTGTGCTTCCGGCTCTGATCTCTCTTCTACGATTCCATCCATAAACTGTTGATTGATATCAAATTCTTCTTTTACTGGCTGAATTGCTGCTGTCTGAGTTTGTATAGGTGATGATATTGCTGTATATAAATGAGCAATAGATACAAATTCAAATGGCATTTCTTCAGGCAGTCCATGACGATTCTTCGCATCCCAGCAGCTATGATGGGAAGTATACATGATCCGTTGGCCTCCCTGAGCCTTGTTCTTGCCCTTCTGAGTACCTTTCCCATCAACATTGATAACTAATGTCTTGTAGTTAGCAAACAACACCATATCCGCCCATTCTTTGACTAATGGAGCTGTCTTTTTCTGAAGCTTCAATTCCCACCGATCATAAGCGCCCAGCTCATCCGGCTGTTCAAACTTACGCATCATGGCGTGAGCTGTAATTACTACATGAATACCTCGTTCAGTAAGCTCGCTTAATAAATTCAATAGCTTTCCGAATTCATCGGCTAAATAAACATATCCCTTACCATAGCCAGGGTCTTCAATCCCTGACCAATGATTTCTGGCGCATATCTCGCTGATACAGAGAGCTTCAGCCCAATCTGCTGTATCAACAACCAACGTTTTACATAAACCCGGTGTATTGATCACATAACGCACTTCTTCAAGCAGCATCGTCCAGCTTGACGGTTTAGGCAGTCGTGCCACATCCATATGGGTTGTGGAACCTTCTGTATCAATAAATAGTGGTTCCGGAAACTGAGATGCGAATGTGGACTTACCAATGCCTTCAGGACCATACACAACTGTTTTTTGTGCTGCCTGTAATTTTCCTCTGATGATTTCCATTAGAAACTACCTACCTTCCATTCTTTCTTTTCAAACTGCTGTTCAAATTCATGATTTATAATTGCCGGCTTTCTTTGCACTGAATATCCGTCTTCGATAATGATGCTGCATTCATCACCGGTCGAAACTCTAGTGGCGATTGCCTGGAGCCCTTCCTGTTCTAACCAGTGGCCAAACTCATTCATGGTATCGATATCCATCTGTTCCAATTTATCCAGTAATACAAAACCACACTTAGGATTTAACTTACGAACGATCGCAGTTGCTACCTTCAGCTGATCAGAGCCGGACATGTTATCCCATTTATACCCTTTATAGATCAGCTCGCCATTCTCAACGGATAACTCCGGTAATGGCATGTCCGCTTTATTAAGTAGTTCAAGCTTGGCATTACGGATCTGGTTGATCTGTGCAGTCAATGAATCATATTGGTCTTTATAATTCTTCGCATCTTCCTCAGCCTTTTCTTTATCCAGATTGGCTCGTACCTTACGATTGATCTCATCGATATCAGAGATACTTGCTTCTAATTCTGCCGTTGATTCATCCTGAAGATCTATGGCATCCATCTGTGCAATGTTCAAGTCATTGATACTTTGATCGAGACTCATTTTTTTATTCTGCAGCTGTTTTTCCAAAGCAGCCACTTCAGACTGCAAAGAGCTGACTGTCCACTTGATCTGCTCTACTTTTTCACGTTTTCTTTGATTCTCACCATTACGTGCCAGAATATCTTGTTGCTGCTTGATCAGTTCTGAAGGAGACACCAACTCCTTAGGAGCTTCCTGATAAAAAACTTGTTCATCTGCATACTTTTGCTTTTGATCAGCGATCTGTCCAATCGTTCTGCGTTGGTTATACAGCTCCTGTTCCTCGATCTCAAGCTTAACCAACTGATCACCAACACCGATAATCTTTAATAATGTCTGTGCCTTTTCTTTGCCAGTTGATTCCATAAACTTTGGTAAGTCAATAGCCAGTTCTTCAACAAATTCATTGAGGAGCTGCTGACCACCTTTGCTTCCATTTGGGTCAGTGACCTTCAGATCACTGTTCTTGCCTTTGCGTTCTACAATCAATCCGTTTGAGAGCTGTACCTTCAGTGTCGGTGGTAGTACAGATCCTTCTCTTTGGGCTTGTGACGGCTCATATTTTTTACCACCTAACGCCCATGCAATCGAGTCAAGTACAGATGTCTTTCCCTGATTATTCTTACCGCCTACTACCGTCAACCCTGATAGTGATGGTTCTATTTTGACCGCTTTGACACGCTTTACATTTTCAATCTCAAGTTTATTGATCTTGATATTTTCCATTATGTACTCCTTTCCGCTGCTATCTGCAGCATGATCTCATAAATTTTCCAGCAGTCCTCATTCTCCGGATTCCAAGCTTCACGAATTTCTCTTATCGTGGTACGTTGACCAATCCATGGGATACTGCCAGTTGCATACTGATTTAATAAATTAAACATCTGAGCCAAGCCTGCATCTTTAGATGGATAACTGCAGTAATCCTCACCGCATTTAATACCGGCAGGATTATTGTTCTGCATCCACATCATTGAGCTGCCATTGCCCGTTTCTAAGATCCACGTTGCCAATGCAAATGATGGATCAATATTGTAATCGAGAGACAGGATTAAGAAATTAACACTGTTAAGGGGAAGAGAATGTTCATTGATGTATCTCTCGATAATGTTTACCGGCGTATACATACCATCAATCCGCATGTCTACGCCATTGTTCAGTCATTGATAATAGGCGAGTTCCTCTTCTAGTTGACTGATCCTGATTTCATACGCTCTGATATGCTCATTACAGTCTGCTAGATCGGTAATAGCTTTCTGTGCCGTCGTGTACAATTGATTATTAACTTCTCTGTACTCCAAAATTTCTTTGTTTTGTTGTTGATTGTTTATGTACAGGACTAAACTGCATATAGCTGGAACTATAATTACAGCCGTGTCCCAATCAAATTTCTTCTTGTATCTGTACATTTTTTACTCCTTGTTTTATAATAAAGTCGATAGATTGCATGAGCTATCAACTTGGGACACTTCACTTTTGCAGGGTTGGGTGTCCTTTTTTATATGCAATAGATACTTTGATAAACCCTTATAGATTTCGTTTGATTGCTCCTCATTGACGCATTTATCATCATAGAATTCTATATGGGCGCCACCTAAATCAAATTCTTTAACTTTCATTTCATCACCTGCCTTAGTGTATGGGCTATATCTTTTCTTGTGACTTCCTTAATATTTATTCCTATGTGATATAATTGATTTACAGAAAGGAGGCACTCGACCGTGAATTTAACCAAAAATTCCGAAACTGTTCTATTTGCTTTATACAAAAAATACAAACAACGTATAAAAGCAGGAATGCCAATTGAAGCAGCAATAAAATTTGATTCTACGACCTATCAAACTTCTTCTGATCTTTGGCAAAAACTAGAAATAGACTTCGATTATGCCATTAATAATCTTAAAAGCATGAAGTTAGTTACAAAGGATATTCTAGGGTCTGTCAAACTAACTGAAAATGCTATATTCTTATGTGAAAATAGAAAATGGGATTTAGCAAAAGAAACTGTAGATTGGGTTACTAAATTTATCTAGATGCGTCATCTGATGCATCTATTAATTTTCCGTATAAATCGAATGCCTCAACAAATGCTGCCATCAACGCTTTTCTAGTTTCCTCGGCTGCTTTGATTCTTTCCCTTTCAGCATTGTTATCCAAGTATTCTCTTAAATCACTAAAGTAGCTGCTTCCAAACATTCTTGATTCATACGTTACTTTGCCGCCATCGAATGTGATTTGTAGCCATTCGCAGTTGTCGGTAATATCCTCACCATCAATCAAGAAAACCTCTTTTTCTGTGTCGATTTCAATCTTTCTAAACCGTTTACCTTCATATACCATTTAAGTCACCCCCCTTCCTTCTTAGAGCTGTCTAATTACATAAGTATTAAGCCAATAAAAACCCCTAAAACTGAACCAAGTATTAAACATACTGGAAGTCTCACGCTTTCTTTAACATCAAAGTGATAGAAAACCAATTCTGCACACGCTAATATAATTAACGTAATCAATATCTTCTCCATTCACTTCCTCCTTCTATTCTGATTTGGATAATTCACTTCTTTATCTTGTAATATTTTTTCATTGACGTGCTATAATTAGGGCATTGAAAGAGAGGTACAGTTATGTCTAGCTTTATTTGCCCATTTTGTAATAATGTTTTTGCAATAGATTCCAATTCATATCAAACTCAAAGAATCAATTTTGACTTACTTGGTAATAAGGCTTACTCTAAAGATGGTTTTGACTATCAATTACATCTTTACAAATGCCCAAATTGTGGAGAATTTACCTTTTATGCAGAAGGCGTAGGGACTAAAGTTGTAAATGATTTCATCAAAATTAGACCTACCTCAGATGCAAAAAATTTTCCTGCATATATCCCAAAAGCTATACGTGAAGATTATGAAGAAGCTTGTGCAATAATCAATTTGAGTCCAAAATCCTCTGCCACTTTAGCGAGAAGATGCTTACAAGGAATGATTCATGATTTTTGGGGTATCCATGAGAAAACTCTAAATGCAGAAATTTCTGCCTTGCAACCTCATGTATCAGCTTCTTTATGGAAAGTTCTTGACAGTATTAGAAAAATAGGTAATATTGGGGCTCATATGGAAAACGACATTAATTTAATTGTCGAAATTGATCCTGATGAAGCTCAGAAACTTATCAAATTAATTGAATATCTTATCAAAGAATGGTATATTGAACGCCATGAACAAGAACAGTTATTTGATGATATAATCGGAATTGCTAAAGACAAAGAAGAAAAAAGAAAAGCTAAATAATATTCAATCCCATTTATCCAACTCAAACAAATAGTTACCATTCTTATCAAAGTATACTTTTGAAATTCGGCACGGATCATCTCCTGTGCCTTTTCCTTTTAAAATTTCTGCAATAAGAACACTTTCCACAGAGACCCCATCAAACCTTCTGCATAATATGTGTGATTGATCAGCATACTTTTTTTCATCTTCCACTTAATCACCTCCTCTTTTTCATTTATATCTAAGATTCTTAGAGTTGATGACCAAAAAAAAGAATGTTTACAGATACTCCAAATAATTTCGAAAGCATTTTAGCTTGACGTATTGACGCTTTATCTGGCTCTTTCTCTATTTTCGCATACGTTTGTGGATGAATATCCAAATTGTCTGCCACTTGTTCCATAGTTAAACCATTTAATAAGCGTGCCTTTTCAAGTGTAATGCTTTCTAGTAAATCTTCCATTCTTATCACCTCCTGCTATAAATATACTCTAAGAAACTTAGAATGTCAATGTATTTTCTCAGTTTTTTAGATTTTTTTGATAAATAGCTTGATTTTTTTCTAAGTTTCTTATATTATATTCGTATAAGAGGTATGTGACAATGACTACTTTAAGTGATAACATAAAAAAATTAAGAGAAAAGCAAAAATTAACACAAGATGATTTAGGTAATAAACTAGGTATTAGTGGCAAAACTGTTTCCTCTTGGGAAAATGGAAGAAGTGAACCCAAGATGGGCATGGTAGAAAAAATGGCTCATATTTTTGGATGTAAGAAATCTGATATTATTGACGAGGAACAAGATAATTTCACTGATCCTACTCAAGCACTTTTATTTATTTTCAAAAATCCTATCATGATGAATTATGGCGGCTATGACATAAACAAAATGTCTGATGAAGAAATTATTGAATTCGCAAATCAAACTATCGACTATATGAAATATGCAGCACAAAAATATAAGAAATAAACTTCTTACATAGATAGTGTTACATTATATGATATTCTTTTTCCATAAAATGGGAGGGAATTTTATGAAATTCAAAGATATTATTAACACAGTATTAGAACTAGATTGTTTTGATGCCTATTGCTTAGCCGATCGGCTTGGTATTGACTTGGTTTACGACAACGATATGTTACAAAATGAGCCGGCTAAATTAGTATGCTTGCCTAAACATACTATGCTTTATCTTAATGAAACATTAGGAACTAAAGAAGAATATTTAATTTACCACGAGATCGGCCACTATGTGCTGCATAGTGATCAAGGCATTAATAAGCTCTTTAACAATCGGCGCTTAGAGTATGAGGCTAATATGTTTGCTTGCCTGTGCTTAGTGCATGCTGATCTAACGGCTGACTACTATGCCATGTATTTGATTAGTCAGGGTGTTCCACAAAAAATTGCACTCGACTTTCATGAGGCTATTTATCAATTCAAACAAACTGAGTTATTCGGGGATTGCTGGAAAATATTAGAATGTTAGGGATGGTACCTACGCCAAGCGGCGAGTACATATAGAAAGAAGGGGAAACAATGGGATTTTTTGATAAAGCTGTTGAAATAAAAGAAAAAACTAGGTTAATGACTTTGAAATTATCGCACTCCTACGGATCAGTAGGGTTGCATTATATAGGTGGCGGAGAAATTCAAAGAGAGTGCAACATCAGATTAATGATTTCAAACAGATACCTGAAATACGGTGTTTATGTTCAGCGAAAGATACCGATTGAAGATTTAAAGCAAGTAAGCTTTCAGAATGATCAGCAGCTTACTCAAAGATTAACTGCTACAAGGGTTCTTCTTACTGGAGGGCTAGGAATTTTCTTCCCGAAGAAGAAACTGAATAACATGAAATATCTTACAATAGAATATTCTTATAACGGAATGGATATGTATATGATATTAAGTGGCAGAGAAGCTACAAGAGCTTATTCATTAATTAACAAAGCTATAATGGAACATAGAGAACTAATTGAACTTTCAGAAAAATATGGAGAATCACCGATTATTACAGGTGATGAAGATGATAATTTAGAGACCATTGACGATTATTATGAAGATGATTGTAAATACGAAGAACCCGAAAATAATGAACTTGAAGATGCGACTAATAGTCCTTATGATAAATTAAAAGAATTAAAAAACTTACTGGACATTGGCGTAATTACACAAGAAGAGTTTGAAACAAAGAAAAAAGAAATTTTAGAACGTATCTAAAAATCACCCACCGGCGGCAACCAGTGAGTGATCGGTGCAAAACAAAATTAACGCGCTAGTTAATGTCTTTTTTGCACCCTTAGTATATCAAATTTCATAAGATAGTACAAGGGAGTGATGATATGGAACAGTATTGCCTCTATCTCAGAAAGTCAAGGAGCGATCAGGAAGCCGAAGCACGAGGTGAGGGAGAAACGCTTGCCCGCCATGAACAAGCACTTTTAAAGCTTGCCAAGCACCGGCATCTGAACGTATTAAGCATCTACCGAGAAGTCGTATCAGGAGAAACTATCGCAGCCCGGCCGATGATGCAGCAGCTTCTTCATGAAGTGGAACAAGGTGTCTGGAGCGGTGTATTAGTCATGGAGGTAGAACGTCTTGCCCGCGGTGATACAATCGATCAAGGTATCGTTGCTCAAGCCTTCAAATTCTCTGATACCAAAATCATCACACCCATGAAAACCTATGATCCAAATAATGAATTTGATGAAGAATATTTTGAATTCGGTTTATTCATGAGCCGCCGCGAATACAAGACCATCAACCGCAGACTTCAGCGCGGTCGTGATGCTTCCATTAATGAAGGTAAATATGTCGGCAATATTCCGCCTTATGGCTATCAGCGGATCAAGCTCGAGAATGATAAAGGCTTCTCACTGATTCCAGATTCCCAGGAAGCAGAAGTCGTTAAAATGATTTTCCAATGGTATGTCGGCAATGATGGAGAACAGTTAGGTCCTTCCTTGATCGCAAAACGTCTCGATCAGCTTGGCATCAAGCCCAGAAAGAAAGATACATGGTCAGAATCAACCATTCGTGGCATTCTCATCAATCCTGTTTACATCGGCATGGCAAAGTGGCAGACACGCGCTCAAGTAAAAAAATCAGTGAACGGATCAGTCAAAAAAACCAGACCGCGCAATAAACAGCCCTTGCTGGTAAAAGGACTGCATCAGCCACTCATCAGTGAACAGCTCTTCAATCAAGTAAATGATAAATTCTCCGGCTATGCCCCAGCTCCTGTCAACCGCAATCAAACGATACAAAATCCCCTTGCCTCACTCATTGTCTGTGGAAAGTGCAAGCATAGGATGATCCGTCGGCCATATGCCGATAAAGCAAGTATGCTCATCTGCCGGCAGAACGGCTGCACGAACATTGGCGCCCATTTGGACCTTGTAGAAAAAACACTTCTTTCCGCATTGCAAGACTGGGTCAAGGACATGAAGATATCAGCCGATAACCTTGAACTACAGCCCACAGGTACACTCCCACTAAAAACCAATCAGCTCTCCGTTATCGACAACGATTTAAAAATAGCAGAAACTCAACTGGACAAAACCTATGACCTTCTGGAACAAGGTATCTATTCCACCGAAAAGTTCCTCGAACGTACAAATGCCTTATCAGAAAAAATCAAGCAGCTCCAGATACAAAAGAAGCAGCTGGAAACTGAAATCGAAAAGGAACAGACTGAACTTGAACAGCGCTCAGCAACTCTGCCTAAAATAGAAAAGCTCATTGATATTTACTGGTCTATTCCTGATTCACGCACCCGCAATTCTCTTCTGAAAGAAGTCCTCGACCATGTAGAATATACGAAAGAAAAACGATCCAAACGTAATCAGAATGCTGCTGAATTCACCCTTAAAATTTATCCGCTGATACAGCAAAAAAATAGAAAATGATTAAATTCCTTGAATTTTAGTTAATATATCATTATAATTTGATATATCCATATAAAAATAGGCATATTTTATTAGTTATAGCCTATAATAGATATAAAAAGTAATAAAAAGGGGGCATTTTTATGAATTATGAAGTATTATCTTCGATCTATTATAAAAATCCAGAGAAATACGATGAATGTTATAGGAGCAGAATAACAAGTGATGCAACGATCCTGCTGCCTTTTCTAATTCATGATAATTCTGCTTTTTATATCAACATCCCTGAAATCACAAAAATTATCATCAGCATTTACAAGCGTTCTGAACACATCAACAACCTTTGTTCAGCCTTACCTACTATTGCAATTACTAGCTTCATCAATAAAGCTTTGGTCGAAGAAATCATGATTACCAATGAAATAGAAGGAATCAGAAGCACGAGAAAAGAAGTTGAATCTGCTATCAGTCTTGCTAATAATCCATCTCAAAACAAAACCGCTCGATTTGAGGGACTAGCTAAGAAATATATCAAGCTGATATTCGATGAACAACTAAAGCTTGACAGTTGTCAGGAAATCAGAAAACTCTATGATGACATTGTCTTAGATGAGATCAATGATACCAATAAGCCTGATGGTGTTTTATTCCGTAAGGAATCCGTATCCGTTTATTCTAGTACGCAAAAAGAAAAGCATAGAGGCATTCTTCCTGAATCCAAAATCATCGAAGTCTTAAATCAAGGCTTGAGCTTATTTAACGATGAACGCTTACCGGTATTAATATCAACTGCTCTCTTCCATTACTTATTTGGTTATGTTCACCCTTTTTATGACGGAAATGGCAGAACGAGCCGATTCATCAGCAGTATTTATCTCAAATCGGAATTAAATATTCTAATGGCCTTACGTCTTTCATACATTATCAAAGATAATAAAAACGATTACTATAATGCTTTTGACTTATCTAACGACCCTAAAAACAAGGGTGATTTAACACCTTTTGTATTGATGTTTATTACTCTAATCAACAAAGCAACCTATGATATTTATAATAGATTAGATACTTTAAACACGAAGCTTAAATATTATTATGATTTACTTGATTCTCAAAAATTAAACATAAAAGAACAGCAGCTGCTTTATATTTTAGTACAAGATTCTCTGTTTGGAGAGGGACACATTACTCGTAAAGATATTGCGGAAACAATGAAATTGAGCATTTCAACTATCAATACATTAATTACAAAACTCTCTAAAAATATCACGATTACTTGCAAAAAAGAATCTAAGCATAATGTTTACTCCCTTGATATAGACAGCCTTGAAAGCTATATAAAAAGTGTTTAAAACCCTTATATCAAAGGCTTTAAATCACTTCTACCATCAATGGGCAGACGAATTGGCACATATGGAAATCATAAGTGCTATTGTTAGACAATTAACCAGCAATTTATCAATGAAAGACATCAAGGGTACTGACTTTGAAGCTTATTATGTTGATCATACAGCAGGTGTTTATCCTGTTTCGGCAGCTGGTGATGCCTTTGTATGTCATTACTTCCAATCTAAAGGTGATCCTGTCACTGACTTGCATGAAGACATGGCTGCTGAACAAAAAGCACGCACAACTTATGAAAATCTGCTGCGTTTAATTAAAGATGATGATGTACGCAAACCAATTGAATTCCTCCGTCAGCGTGAAATCGTACACTATCAACGGTTTGGTGAAGCTCTTGAATTTGTCAGAAATGATCTCGACTGCACAAATTACTACGCTTATAACCCTGCATTTGATAAATAGCCTATATTTAGCACAAATACCCGCCTTCCAGCGGGTATCTTTTATTTATCTTCTTCATTCTCGGGCGGAATATATTCCAACAAATCATTCAATGTGCAGCCAAGTGTATTACATATCCTAGCTAACACATCTATGTCAAGGCGAGTAATCCTATTTTGACAATAATTATTAATCTGAGAACGCTGCATTTCAGCACGATGACTCAATTTATTCTTACTCAAACCAGAAGCTTTCAATAAAGCATCTAATTTAATGATAATTTTTCCATGATCTTCCATAGGCCATCCTCATTTCATTTACAAGTATAGTGTACCTATGTTAGAATATATTTATAAGTTCTAATTAATCTTGTCAGACTTGTTATACATCAGGAGGTTATTATGCGTTTATTCGATACTATATCAAAAAGTGAGAAATCCCGGCGAATTCATAAAATATTTCGTTTCTATTATCTTAACCCAAGTCAAGAAGCCCTTGCGCTCTATGATCAATATCACGCTCATAAATCAGAAGCTTTGATCGATCAGCTGCGTCAGCTTATTCTTGAAGAAACTGAATCACAAGAAATTCATACATTACTTGATTAAAAGCCGAACACACAGTCATGTCCGGCTTTTATTAACTATTCCTCTTCCTCACCGTC
The DNA here is from genome assembly GCA_000508965.1 of Clostridiales bacterium VE202-08. GTDB lineage: Bacteria > Bacillota_I > Bacilli_A > Erysipelotrichales > Erysipelotrichaceae > Dielma. The sequence continues at coordinate 256,805 of BAHV02000010.1, read as the reverse complement.
AGAGAATTGTGAATTATATAGATTCGCATAGAAACCACCCTTAGCAAGCAGCTCCTCATGAGTTCCTTTCTCCACAATATCACCATGATCCATACACAGAATCATATCTGCATCCTTAATAGTTGACAGACGATGAGCAATAATAAAGCTTGTTCTGCCTCTCATCAAATTATCCATCGCTTTCTGAATCAATATTTCAGTACGCGTATCAACTGATGATGTAGCTTCATCCAAAATCAAAATCTTTGGATCACAGAGAATCGCACGCGCTATGGTCAGCAGCTGTTTCTGTCCCTGTGAAATATTACTGGCTTCTTCATTTAAAATCATATCATAGCCATCAGGTAAAGTACGGACAAAGTGATCAACCTGAGCCGCTTTTGCGGCCTCAATAACTTCTGCATCACTGGCATTCTGCTTACCATAACGGATATTATCTTTAATTGATGCATTATACAGCCATGTATCCTGCAGCACCATGCCGAATAATGAACGCAGATCATTTCTTCTAAATTGCTTCAAATCTAAGCCGTCCACACAGATAGCTCCCTGTGTGACATCATAAAAACGCATCAGCAATTTAATCATTGTCGTCTTGCCGGCACCCGTAGGCCCAACGATTGCGACTTTCTGTCCTGGTTCAACCTTCGCTGTAAAATCATTAATAATAATCTGTTCAGGGTTATAGCCAAAATGCACATGGGCAAAAATAACTTCCCCCTTAATGTCATCCACCGATACCGGATAGTCAGTATCTGGTTCTTCTTCCGGCTCTTCAAGATATTCAAACACACGCTCAGCCGCCGCTGCTGTCTGCTGGAGTACGTTAGAGATATTAGCTACCTGCTGTACCTGCTGTGTAGACTGCTTCATATACTGAATGAATGATTGAATGTTACCAACCGTAATCACACCTATGGAGGCATAATAACCACCCATGATACAAACAATAACATAAGCGATATTATTGATAAAATTCATGATTGGCATCATCAGTGAGCTTGAGAACTGAGCTTTCCAGCCAGCATCATACAGCTGATTATTCAAATCATTAAATTGTGCAACACTGTCTGCTTCACCATTAAATGCCTTTACAATCAAATGACTGCCATACATTTCTTCAATATGCCCATTCACATGACCTAAATATTCCTGCTGTCTGCGGAAATACTTCTGTGTATGCTTAACCACAAACAATACCAAGATTAATGAAAACGGCAGTACCAAAATAGCGATTACTGACATTTTCCAACTGATTAAAAGCATCATAATCAGCATACCGACAACATTTGTCACAGACGTAATTACCTGGGTAATACTCTGATTCAGACTGTTTACCAGCGTATCTACATCATTGGTGATATGACTTAAAATTTCACCATAATTCCGTGTGTCATAATAATTTAATGGCAGCTTATGCATCTTATCTTCAATATCTTTACGTAAGCTGTAACCAAGCTTCATGATTACGCCGCTCATGATCCAGCTTTGAATAAATGTAAATAAGGCGCTCGCTAAATACAAGCCAATCAACAGACAAATAATTTTAAGAATAGCATCAAAATCAATGCCCATGCCAGTGCCGCCGATAATATTCATTAAGCCTTCATAAATCAAGGTTGTGATATTACCTAAAATACTAGGCCCTAAAATCATAAATACCGTAGAGGCAATCGCGAAGATAACAACTACGATCAGCTGAAGCGCATATGGCTTCAAATAGCGTAATAGCTTCTTAATTGAACCTTTAAAATCTTTAGCTTTCACAACAGTACCGCGCATCGGACCATGACCGCCGCCCATTGGTCCTCTGCCGCCCATTGCACCTGCAGGTCTGGAGTTTGCCATATTACAATTCCTCCTTTGACAATTGTGAAGATGCGATTTCATAATATGTCGGGCAATTCTTCAGCAATTCTTCATGCGTACCTTTGCCGACTACCTTACCATGATCCAGAACTAAAATCTGATCTGCATGCATGATGGTTGATACACGCTGAGCCACAATCAATACTGTCGCATCACTTGTGTGCTCATGTAAAGCTGCCCGCAATGTAGCATCTGTTTTAAAATCAAGAGCTGAAAAAGAATCATCAAAGATTAAAATCGGTGCCTTTGTCGCTAAAGCGCGGGCAATTGATAAACGCTGTTTCTGACCGCCTGATACATTTGTACCGCCTTGGGCGATCAATGCATTAAAACCGTCTTCCTTCTTTTCAATAAAATCAGTAGCTTGAGCCACCGCCGCTGCTTCTCTGATTTCCTCATCACTTGCATCAGGGCGTCCATAACGCAGATTGGAATCAATCGTACCAGAGAGCAGAACACCCTTTTGCGGTACATACCCTATCTGTTCATGCAGACGATGCTGAGAAATATTACGGATATCCGTACCATTTACCTTGATACATCCGTCAGTTACATCATAGAAACGCGGAATCAGATTGATCAATGTGGATTTTCCTGAACCTGTCGAACCGATAAATGCGGTTGTCTGTCCCGGTTTAGCGACAAAGGATACATTCTCCAGCACATCCTTTTCAGCGCCAGCATAATGGAAACAAACATTATCAAATTCAACAACACCCATTTGATCCTGCTTAAATTTAGCTTCAGTTTCAGGATCAACAATTGAAGGCTGGGTTGATAATACTTCATAAATACGATTGGCTGATACCGTTGCTCTAGGAATCAGAATAAAAATCATACTGATCATTAAGAATGACATAATAATCTGAATACCATATTGCATAAACGCCATCATGTCACCAACCTGCATATTACTGGCAGCTATCTGATGCGCACCGACCCAAACAATCAGTAATGTCGTAAAGTTCATGATAATATTCATACAAGGCATCATCATCGCCATAACCCGCTGAACAAATAAGCTGTTCTTGGTCAAATCCTTATTTGCTTTATCAAAGCGTTCTTTTTCAAACTCTTGAGAACCAAAAGCACGAATAACAAGCTGACCGGTCAGATTCTCACGTGAAACGAGATTCAGCTTATCCAACAGCTTCTGCATGATATTGAATTTAGGCATCGCTACCACAAAGATAAAAGCAATCAGACACAGTAAAGCCGCAACCGATAATGCTAAAATCCATACCATAGATAAATTCTTTGAAGAAATCATGACAATACCGCCGATACCCATGATCGGGGCATAGAAAATCATACGAATGCCCATTACGATCAAGGTCTGTACCTGAGTGATATCATTCGTAGTACGAGTAATCAATGAAGATGTTGAATATTTATCAAATTCAGCATTTGAGAAGCTTTCAACCTTTTCAAAGATAGCCTTACGCAAATCACGGCCAAGACCGGCAGCAATTCGGCTGGCTAATAAGCCTACGGCAATCGTAGCCATTACACCAAGCAGTGTTACTAACAGCATCAAGCCGCCTTTTTTCAATATATACATAAATTGAATCTGTTGCGCGTCTGCTCCTAATTCTTCATAAAACAGCTTCACAAAGACCGCGCTTGTCTGCGTTTTCGTCGTTTCAGGCAATGCCATCGCAGCAGCATGCTGTTCATCAATCATTTCCTGAGGCAATGCCTGAAGCATTGGCAGCATTGCATAAACTTGATTAAAATCTAAATCCGCAACCGAGAAATCCGTGCCGGCATTAGCCACACCACTTTGGGCAGACTGTGCCGCTACCTGCTTCATCACATTAATAAAGGTCCATGAGCTGTTGCCAAAGATTGCATCCAGCGCATCCCGCTCATCTTTTCCTTGTTCATTAATTTGATATACATTCATATCGGCAGCATTCGCATAATGCTTGGCAATCGCCTCATCACTGCCTTTTTCAATAAAATCATAAGCATCAAGCACCGAGGCCTTTTCATCCTCACTCATGAACAATGTCATTAACGTCATGCCCTGTTCACTGATAGCATCTGGTGACGCATGTTCAATACCATTCTGCTGAATACCGACATTAATAATATCAGACATTGTATCCGGTAATTTCAAATCACACATTGCCTGACCAAACAGCAGTACAACAGCAGCCAGCATACTGACTAAAAATGGCTTATAAAACTTTTTTAGTTTCATCATAAGCATCAATTCCTTTCTAATCTTTCATCATTCGCCAATTCATAAACCGCGGTATGCAGTTTATTTAAAATGCGAATCAATTCTTTAATATCTTGTTCTCCCATTTTTTCAATCAAAGCATTCAAACCTTCATAAGCCCGATGCCATGCCGCCTGCAAAGCTTCCTTACCTAAAGGTGCAATGCATACATAAACCAGACGGCGGTCACTGCATGTACTGACACGCTGAATGAATCCCTTCCTTTCAAGCTCATTGATCATACGGCTGATTGCCGGACGTGAAACCAACAAAATTTCACTAAGATCTGATACCGTCATTCCAATCAACTCTTCATCGGTAATGAATTCCAGCTGATGGCCATTTTCAAGGATTGTATGAAGCAGCACAAAAGTACCCTGCGGTAAATCACCTAACGCAGAATGGCGTTTTCCCATTGCTTTATTCACACGCATGATTGACTTAAACAATTCTTTCTGCAATTTATTCTCTTCCATCGTCCACCTCTAACATATTTAACTATGTTAATAATTATTATAGTTAACTAATTAAAAAAGTCAATAGACTTGTGAGATTACCACAAAAACACACAATTCAAACATAGGTTCCCTTGACAGTTAATAAGGGCAAGCGTATATTAAAAATAAGTTTAGGGGGTGTGCTATGCTGTCATTATTAACCGGAGCCGCAGTCAACTGTCTGCTGATTCTCGCAGGGACTTTGATCGGCTGTTTATTAAATCGTAAAACATTGCAGAAAATCGGCGAGCGTATCTTTGAAGCATTTGGCTTATTAGTCTGTGCCATGGGCTTTGCCGGCAGCAGTCAGCTGGATCATATCTATCTGATTCTAACCTCCATCATCATTGGGGTAGCGCTAGGTGAATACTTTGACCTCGATGGTAAATTCAGACGGCTTGCGGAAAAGCTGCAAACCTTATTTACCCATTCAAAAGATAAACCATTCGCTCAGGGCTTGATTGAAGCTACATTATTATTTTGTATTGGCTCAATGGCGATCATCGGTTCGCTTGAAGCAGGCATCAATCAAAATCATACAATTCTGATCACCAAAGGCATCATCGATGGCATCAGTGCCTGCATGATGAGCATGACGCTGGGTATCGGCGTGGGCTTTTCCGCTCTCTTTGTTTTCATTTACCAGGGAACACTCACGATTGGCGCCTCCCTGCTTCAGCCGCTGCTCAGTTCTGACATCATCGCTGCCGTATCGACAGTTGGCAGCCTTTTTTTAATTGGAATTGGTTTAAATATGCTGAAAGTCACCAAAATCAAAGCCGCAAACTTTTTACCAGCCATGTTCATCCCAATAATGTATGCATTAATTTGCCATTTATTCATTAAATAATCATTTAAGAAACAATTCATATAAGAAAAAAATCTACTGAAACAAAATAAACCTCATCAGAGGTTTATTTTTGTTTCATAATATTCACGAATCAACTGCTTCTTCTGCTCACTGATATCCTGCAATTCATAAGCAGGCTGAGCCAAATAGAAGCCCTGCATGTAATCAACGCCGGCATCGATCAGCATCTTCATTTCTAACTCATTCTCAATACCTTCAGCGATAATCAGAATATGATTTTCTTTGCAGTAAGAAATAATATTCTGAAGCAGAATCTGCCGATTCTCATCAAAACTGATATTATGCACGATTGAACGGTCAATCTTGATAAAGTCTGGTTCAACCTGCAGCAAGACAGATTCACCATTATAACCAGTTCCATAATCATCAACCGCAATCTTCGCATGCCATTTATCAACTAAACAGCGTTTTTCTTTCGCCGGACGATCCTCAAGCTTCTCAGCTTCTGTGATTTCTAACACCAAATTAGGCAGATAATCTGAATATTTTGCGCTGAATTCCGCAATATCCTCTGCCGTTAAAACCTGATTTGCGATTGTATTGATAAACAACCGATACTTTTCATAACCCGGTTGTCTTACATAATCTTCCATCGCCTTAAAGAAAGTCAGATGCTCAATAAAATAAAGCTTTGACTGCACTCTGGCAATCCTCAAGATATCAAGAGGATTCATAAAGGCTGCCAATTTAGAACGCATCAGCGCTTCATACGCATAGACCTCACCTGTATGAGCATCTACGATCGGCTGGAATTGATAAGCTACCATTTCCTGATCAATCAGCTTATTCAAATCTTCCTTAGCCTGCAACAGATACGCATCATTTTCATATTCCTCCTGATCAAAGAAATACAAACTGCCCTTTTGAGTATGCTTCATCCGATACATTGCGAAATCCGCATACTTCGTCAATGAAGTTAACTCAATCGCATCATTCGGATACCATGCGACACCCGTTGTAGCCCGCAGTTTACTAAAACTGCCGTCCGGTAATTTCCAGATGCAGCCATTCATATTCTTCTCAAAATCACTGAGTATTTTCTGAATTTCTTCTTTCGTATCATAACCATATAAGAATACAAAGAACTCATCACCGGAAATTCTTGAGATAATAGAATGCTGAGGAGGATAAGAAGACTTCAGCACATTAGCCATCAAGCGGATATAATCATCACCGCAGTCATGACCAAATGTATCATTAATATATTTCAGATTATCTAAATCAGACATGACTAATGCCGCTACCTTCAGCTGATCATGCTGTTTAAATAATTTATTCATTCTTTCAGTATAAGCCCGGCGATTTAATAAGCTGGTCAGTACGTCATGGTCACGTTCATATTCAGCCTTATGCAGTTCCAACATTTCAGTGGTGACATTTTCTACAACACCATAAATATGATTGGCTTCTTTCATGATATGCATGCGTATCCAACGCTGTTTGTGATCAATATCATCAGCAATTCGATAAATACGGATCTGATTATCAACACGGGTAGAAGGATATTGCTTATCCAAAAGTTCAAGCAGATAAATCAAATCTTCCTTATTTTTAATCTGCAGCTGGACATCTCTAATGCCGATCGTATCTAATAGCTGATCAGTGCAGAAGAAGCGTTCCTGATCGGTATAGTATTCAAAAGCGCTGAATGGATAGCTGGTCATTGAAATAATCCTGTCAAAGGAAGAGGCGGTTTCAGCCACATCACGGCTCAGCTCTTCGATTGCGTTACTTAAGTTATCGATTTCAAGGATATTCGTTGGATTTAATTTCACTGGTTCATTTGGATTAAAATTCTTAACCTCTTTAGCCAGTTTTCGAATCGGAAGAGTAAACGATCGGCTCAATACCAAGATAACACCAAATAATACCGCAAATGAAAGCAGACTGGCAATCAGACACGATTTATATAATTCATTGGTGAAAAATTTCAGATCCTGACCGCGCATCAAACCGACTAAAACCCATGAATCATCAGCATATGGTGAGTTTGTATTGTATAAAGAAAGCAATTGTACATTGCCATAAATCTGATTATTATCTTCGGTTTCAAATTCAAACGCGTTGATATAATTTGTTTTATCAAGAATCGAGACAGTGGGTTCACTATGAAATATATTCGTATACAGCGGACCGCTGGCGGCAATATATTCCAGTTGAGCGGTTTGATTCGAAATTTTAGCTAACAGATAAGAAGCATTGCTGTTTAATTCCTTGGACGGCATCAGACTTTTTAAATAATCAAGCGATACATCAACACCAAGAATACCGAGCACATTGCCTTCATGATCCAGGAGCGGCAGCGTATACAATATGACATCTACACCGTTACTGTCCGTAGCACTCGCACTCCAATAACCCAGGTCTTTATGCGCTGCCTGCAGGTTTTGGGCCGCTACGGATAAAACACGATAATAAAAGTTATCACTTTTATCATTCTCATCAAACTGAAACTGAGGATTCCAATAAATATCTAAAGGGATATTTAACCCTTCAGTGATACTTGCCGGAGCCCTTAGACAAAGCAGATCAGAATTATCATTTGGGTTTGCGATTGGGTCCATATCCCGCAGATAGATACCATTTGTCTGAACCGTGTCACTGCTGTCATTGCCCAATATTAAAAATGCGCCGGTTACTTGATTGGTTCGCAGGATACTGATAATATCCTCGCTCATTGCATCAATCAGCGGCACTGCGGCTGAAGTATTTTTCGCTATTTCATTAATGGTTAACTGCTGTTCGTCAAGATAATCGATGATTTTATCAGCCATCATTGCTGACTTAGATTCAAGATTGCTCCAGCGCTGAATCATATCATTTTCTAAATAGGTACGGCGGTTGGTTACCTTTTCATTCATTGTATCAAAAGCATTCTGATTAGTTTTCTCAACAATATCACCATTCAGTAAAGTCGCAGCGAAAATTACTGACTGAATCAGTACGACTATTATCATCATCAACAATGTTCTGTCAGTAATTGACGACTTTCTTAACCGCATATCTGCACCTTCCTATATCAGCTTTTCTAACTCCGTTTTAAGCCTGCTATACCATTCATCATAAATTTGGTCATTAATCAGCTGATTTAGTGCTTCATCTCTGGATGAGCCTGCGTTGATCAGTTCAATCACCTGCTGGCGGGCTGCCTTAGCATCATCAACCAAAGCGTCCTGCAGCAATGAGCGGGCTTCAGTGCCATGATCAAATGCTTTACTTGTAAATAATTCATAATCATTTACTGTGTTAATCGCTGCATCAAGACCGGCCAAAATTGAATCATTCATATCAATATCATTCTCTTTAATCAATGAATGGATCACTTCAAGATCATTAGCTTCCTTTTTCACCGGCAAATAAGCTGAATTTATCGTAAAATCAATATTTCTTTCAGTTTCAGTAAACCATTTCAGAAACAGAACTGATGCATACTCTTTTACTTCACTGGTTTTTGACACAACCATCCCGGCTCCCTGCTGAACAGCAACCTTGCTGCCGCCTTCAAATACCGGTACTTGCTGAAAGATCACATCAATATCATAACTCGTATTGTCATCCTCGATCACCTGCGTAGGAAAATAAGGGATTCCACTCGTAGAACCGACAAAAGAAATGATATCACCCGTCTTAACATCATCACTGCGGAAACGGCCCTTATCCAGATAATAGCCCTTCACATAAGGTACATAATAATTATCCCAGATTTTTCTGATAACATCCTTATCAAAATTCAGTGTAACTTGTCCGTCTTTAACTTCAAAGATTTCCATTCCTAACTGCTTACAGCCAATAATAAAATAATTAGCTACCGCATCGCGGCCAAAGAAAGGCTTTCCATCATTGTTTATATCAGGCGTAAGCGCGTCAGTGTATGCATAATATTTTTCAGCCGCTTCATTTAATCCTTCAACTGTCTTTAAATCATCCAGACTGACATCAGCCGCATCTGCGAACTTATCCCAATCCGTCTTATTGATCTGCAGACATTCCGTAGCCTTCGCCGCCGGAAAAATCTTTAATTCGTTATCAAACATACCTTCCTGTACATAGCCATCTACATACTCGCTGATTTCATCCGCACTTAGATACTGACTTAAATCAGCAACATAGCCATCAGCATTTAATTCATAAGCGGTATCTGCATAAGCAGTAAATATCTCCGGCATTTCAGAGGCGCCGACTTTACCGGCCGCCGCTTCTTTCACTTTATCGGTTAATTCAAGGATACTTCCTACATTATTTGCCTCAACAACAATTCCCTTCTCTGAACCTACTGTATTATTAAATTCTTCAATCATATTATCAAGCGCTGTTTTCTGAATACCATTATAATAATGCCATAAGGTCAATGTGATTGGATTTTTAGGATCCAGTTCCTTTTCATATGGATTTTTTGAAGAGCAGCCGCCTAGGATCAGACAGGCACAAAGCAATGCAGCTATTTTTTTCATAAACTACCTCCGAATATAAACTGATTATATCAGTTTTACCATTATTTTCCAATTCATTTAAACAAAGCTTATTCTTGATCTAATTGAAATAATTGAGCCGCTGTCTCTCCGCATAAAAGATCAGCTGTCACTTTTCCTTGTTTTTGTTCAATCAGTGCATGAACGTCTGATAAAACAGGAATCCGTGGCGGAAAAGAACGATGGGCGTCCGAGGCAATCAAATCAATCAAGCCGTCATCAAGCATTTTTTCAGCGGTTCGGTTAGCCATAGCCATCCGATCCAAGCCTAACAGGCTTGTTCGATTCGTCTGCAGATAACACCCCATTGCTTTCCATTTCCGCAGCCGATCATAATTTTCATGAACAATAGCATAGCGTTCCGGATGTGCGATCACCGGGATATAACCGCGGTTCAGCAATTCGGTAAGAAGCACATCGGCATCCTGATCCTGTTCGTCTTCAATCCACGGCAGCTCAGTTAACAGGCAGCGGCTGCTGCCCATAGTGATCAGCCGGTTTGCATTCATCATATCCGGGCAATGGTGTGAAAAAAAGATTTCACCGCCCTTTACGATACGAATGGGCAGCTGATACTCTTTTACCAACTGCTGTATCTGAGCTAATGCGCTGTCAAAGCGCTGTGTGTTATTCTCAGGAAATTTATGATGCACATGGGAAGTAGCAAGAATCACATCGATGCCGTCTTGTACCGCGATCTGAAGCATTGCCAAGCTGTCATGCCACTGCTTTGATGCGTCATCCACACCATAAAGGATATGACAATGACAATCTACCCGCATAATACACCCAGTTTTTCCATCAGCCGCACATTTGTTTCAATCGCATTCAGTAAATATTCCTCACGATACATAAACCGGCTGTCATGAATCTGGTAAGGATGATCCGCATCACCAACACTCGTATAATAGAAAAGACCCGGTACGATCAGCTGATAGAAAGAGAAATCTTCGGCAATCATCCGCGGTGCGATTTCCACATAATCTTCACCCACAACCTCTGCCAGCATCGCCGTCAGCCGTTCATCATTATTGACAACCGCATAAAAATCATCGATTACAAGCTGAACCTCAACATTAAACATCTGCGCTGTCGCTTCGGCAACTGCATGCATCCGCTGTTTCATCATTTCATAATTCGCATCAGAAAAAGAACGCATCGTACCGATGATTTCAGCTTTATCGGCAATCACATTACGCACCTCGCCGGCAATCAGCTTACCGACAGTGATAACGGCGCTGTCTAACGGATTTACATTTCTTGAAACAATCGTCTGCAGATTCATAACCAATGAACAGGCAGCTACGATTGCATCCTTGCCGTCATGAGGCATTGCGCCATGGGCCGTATAGCCTCTAACTGTAAACTGGAATTCACCATTGCGGGCCATCATAGGACCTGGCCGGCAGCCAATTTTTCCTTCCGGAAGATCGCCGACTACATGCATACCAATCATACAATCGATCTTATATTTATCAAAAAGGCCATGCTCGATCATCGGCCTGGCGCCGCCTGGACTTTCTTCCCCCGGCTGAAAGACAATCGTTACATTCTGAGTCAGCTGATCGCGATGCTCGCACAAATATTGAACTGTTCCCAACATTGCCGCCATATGGCCGTCATGGCCGCATGCATGCATACAGCCCTCATGCTCACTCTGAAAAGAAACACCCGTCTTTTCACCCATTGGCAAAGCATCGATATCCGAGCGCAGACCGATACCTTTTTCGGTTGGCACAGCGGCTTTGATCTGCATCACTAGACCATTTTCAATCAATGTGTCATCAATGCTGTCCACCCCGTATTCAATCCCCTTTGCCCGCAGATAAGCAGCCGTCTTCACTGTATTTAATCCAATTTCAGGAATTTTATGCAGAGATCGGCGATTTGCTTTAACTTCTTCTAATTGCTTTTCAATCGTTTCACGTATTTCCATAGTACGCCTCCAATGTCTAAATTATAATGACACGCTTTGGCATTTGCAAGCCATAAAGATTGTTAATGTGCGTCATTCTTATCTTTAAACATTTAATTCAGAGCCGGTAAATGCATTCAGCAACCATTTGCCGCCTTGATTCATCACATGAAATATAAATAATAAGGGTCAAGAGTTTTATTATAACTATTATATACCACAATGTATTGATTGTTTATACCTGTCATAAAAAGGATTGCAATTGATAATAAAAAAAGGTATGCTTTCTCTGAAAAGAGGTGCAGCCATGAAACCAGCAGTAATTTTTGATTTTAATGGAACGATGGTATTTGACGGCATTTACCATGAACAGGCATGGAAAGAATTCTCTAAGGCCTTGCGAGGTCAGCCCTTTACCGATGAAGAAATGCAGATGATGCATGGTAAGCCTAACATTAAAATTATTGAATATCTCAAACCTGGTGTCACATTTGAAGAAGCAAATAAATTATCTGAAGCCAAGGAAGCCCTCTACCGTAAGATTGCTCTGCAAGCCGGTACTCAATATCATATGGTTGATGGCCTAGAAGACTTTTTAAATAAGCTGCATGACTTAAATATCCCGATGAATATCGCCAGTGCGTCAATACTTGCTAATATCAATTTCTTCATAGATGTTTTTAGATTAGATCGCTGGTTTGACCCGCAGAAAATAGTTTATGATGATAACACTTATGAGAATAAGATTGCCATGTTTAAGAAGGCAGCCGCGAACATCCGCTGCGACATTCAAGACTGCTATGTATTTGAAGATTCTATCACTGGCATCCGCTGTGCTCATGAAGCAAAAGCGAAAGGAATTATTGTCGTCACACATTCAAAAACCACTGATTATCCCGGTATGATCAAAACGATTGAGAATTATCTGGTAGTGGATGAACTCTGCGCCCTTTTAAAATAAATGAAATCCAGTAAAAGAGCCGGTCAATGATTTACAGAGTAATCAAATTATCAAAATAAGGAAGCTTGCGAGCAAGATGCAGCGCTGAAATCTTTTATTCAAATGTCAAAGCATAAAAATTTGCATCTTAACATAAGGTGTGTAAGATGCAAAAATTATGTTTTAATAGCAATTGAAAAAGAAGTAGAGTTCTTCAAAGCTATTGCATATACCGGTAAAAGAGCTGTATTTGATAATGATTAGAACTTCCCTTATATCGGCTGATTTTATACAATTAAACATTCTTTCATGGCGTAAATTCATTTTGGGGTTTACGCCATAATTATAAAGCAATAAAACTAGCGATATAAGAAACTTATTTATCGCTTATAACGGCTTTTTTCTCACAGAAGGATTTTTATCCTCGGCAGCCTGTTTCAAATCATGACAGTACAATGCCTGCTGCTTTTTCAAATACATCTTTATAAAAGGTTTCATCAGTATTTTCTTAGCCGTAATTGTTTCAATAAATTCAACCGCTGTGTAAGTTTCATGGTCTGTAAAATTGCCGACCCAATGTCCTGTCATGTTGTCATTTTCAATATCGAATGCCCATTGCTGATATGGTTTTGTGACAGTTATCGTAAAATATGTAGAAATCCCTTCTTGCGAAATTTCCACAAACTGTTTATCATTGATTACTTCCAGCTTGCTTATATCACTGCGCCAAGTGTAATTTTCAAGTGAAGTCACAATCTGCCAGACACATGCCACGGGAGCATCAATTGTCATTTTGATTTTTGAAATTGTCATAATTCCTCCTATTTAATCGGCAGCCAATATTCATAGACAGCCGCATGCGGATCGGCCTTAAAATAAACCTCAACATCGGCCGCATCGTCACATTCATAACCGGAGGTTGGCAGCCATTCAAGCAAAACACGCCGTTGTAAAGCTTGTAGTGAATGATTATCTCCCTGCCCAGAAAACACCGCCCATGAACCTGCATGAATTAAATAGTCTTCATAATCATGGTTATTTATGGTTGATGCTGCCGCTATCATATATTTCCATTCTTCACCATGGTGAATGCTGACGCCTAACAATGCATTGGGATAGGTATTATTCATTAAAACTAGCTCCATAAGCTTTCCATTTGTTACAGCTGCCTGCCATTGATCAGGAACTGCCTTAAAATTTTGTTCTAAATTTTTAGCCAGCGGACAGGTAATGCCAAGCACACGAATGGCCGGTTTCTTTTCAATGCGGACACTCAGTTCATCACCGCCCTGCTTAGATAATGTAAAACGAATTGGCGGATATGCATTAAACGGTGCTTGGCCCTGCTTAACCAAAGAAGGCGCAGCGCCGTGAAACTTTTTAAACGCACGATTAAAAGCTGTGGGGGAATCATAGCCATAAGTTAATGCGGCATCGATGACTTTGCATTTTGTTTTCTGAAGGTCTACAGCGGCCTTTGATAATCGGCGGCAACGAATATATTCATTTAATGAAAGCTGAGCCATGTATAAAAATAATTTCTGAAAATAATAACTCGAACAGCCGGCGATATCAGCTAATACCTCATAATCAATCGCTTCACTTAGATGCTGCTCAATATAATCGATCACCTGATTCAATTTATTTATCCCATCCACAAGTTTACCTCTCTTATTCATTATACTTATCTGTTTTTTTATTACCTCTCACTTTCATTATCTAAAATGCGAGCTGTTCTGTTTCTATCGAAATTAGTATTTGAAAAAGGAATGGTTTGAACCATTCCTGCATTATTCTTTCGTTTTCTTAGCCTTATAGAAGCTCCGGTTTTCAAGAGCAAAAATACGCGGTGTAAATTCCCCCTCAGTAACACCATCCAGCGCCTTAGTCAGTGAATTCATTCTGGCATCGATATTGTCAATATAATGGAGAATCTCTGCCTCTGGAATCATTGGCAGGACCGGTGAACCGAACTCATATTCACCATGATGAGAAAGGATCATATGCCGAAGCAAAATCACTTCTTCACCTTCAATATTATTTGCTTTTGCGGTTTCATCCACGATCGTCTGCATAATTGAAATATGCCCCAATAACTTACCAGGCATTGTATATTCAGTAATAACCGGGCCGCTTAATTCGATGCATTTCCCAATATCATGAGCAATTACCCCGCTGACTAACAAGTCCCGATCAAGCATCGGATAGATCGCACATAACGCATCCGCGACCCTCAGCATGCCTAATACATGCGTTGCCAGCCCACCGACAAAATCATGATGATTTTTAGCTGCCGCCGGATAAGCATAAAAATCCTTTTCAAAATGCTCCATAACCTTGCTGATTAACAAATGCAGCTTAGGATTTTCAATACTATCAATCTTTTCACTGATCTGACGCTTCAGCTCAGCACGCGAAATATCTCCCTCGCGCACAAAATCACGGATATCAAATTTACTGCGGTCCAGTATACGGCAATCATTCACCCGCATTTGCAGCTGCTTGTTGTGTGACAGAACCTCACCTTCAAATTCAAGAATCATACCCGGCTTATAATTAGCCAGCTGATCCGGACGAGCTGACCATAGCTTCCCTTCAATGACACCTGTCTTATCCTGAAGAGTCAGCGAAAGATAGGGTGAACCCTTAGCGGTAACTCCTTTGCTTAACTGGGAAATCAATAATACATAAGTACCATGATCCCCATCGATAAATTCATTTACGTGTTTCATTTAAAAATCTCCATTCCATTGATGGCAATCAGTACATCTTCCGATGTAAAGCCTTTGCGGATCAAAGAGCGCAAAATCGCATTCTTCAAATCCTGACCATCATATTTTTTTGAATATGTCTTTAATGCTTTCTGTATTGCCTTTTCAAGCAAAGCAGCTTGTTCGCCGGCTTCTTCTTTAAAATCCATCTGTGCGATTACCTCATCGGCAAGTGTCGGACTATATCCCTGAACAATCAGCCGCTGCTTCATTTTCTGTTTCTTCATTTTCAATGACTGTCCCTTGATTGACAGCTGAAGCTTTTGCGCGTAATGGAAGGCCTTTGTTTTCTCTGTCGCATCACCAAGCGTATCTAATGCTTCCGAAACACTTTCATACGGCAGTCCCCGTTTAACAAGATCACGAATAATCTTGCCTTTACCTTCAAGAGAGCGCTGCTTGTGCTCAATCTGATTAAACATATACAAGGTATCATTGACATAGCCCTTATCTTCAAGCTTATCAATCATATCATTAATCTGTTTAATATCCAAAGAACCATCTTCTACCAATATATCATACATTTCTTTGCGTGTACGATCCTTGGTTGATATTTTACGGATGCATAAACGCCATGCTTTTAATACTTTTTCACGAAGCTGCAGCTCCTCAAGTACGCTTTGGTGAATAACTCCGTCTTTTTTAATTTCAAACGCAAAGTAATCTTCTACACTGACCAGCACCTTGATTTCATTTTCTTTATTATCAAGCAGCGTAATCAGTACACAATCGTCCATCGTTTTAATTCGCTTTACATCCAAAGTCTTATGATAAGAATTAACAGCTTCCTCATAAACATTGAGCACAGCGGTATAGAAAGTATGACAGTCATACTGCGCACTTTGACGACGGGCATTGTGCTTCATAATTTCCACCGTTTCCTTATCCAAGGCAAAGAATTCAATAACCTTATCACTAAATGTATCCTCTTCAAAAAAATAACCGCTCTTGCCATCCTCCAATAAATCATCCAATACATCATCATGACGGGCAAATACCGGCAATCCGCTGGCTGCCGCTTCGATGAATGTCATACCCTGCGTTTCACTTAATGACGCAGATACAAAGCCATCCATCGCTGCATAGAAGACAGGCACCAGATCACGGTCCTGCTTATCTGTGAAAATCACCTGATCCGCAATGCCACATGAAACAGCCAAATTTTTCAATTCCTCAAGATCAGGGCCGCCGCCGACAATCATTAGCTTATAATGCGGATTACTTTTCGCTGCCTTCACAAAACCGCGGATCACAACATCAATACTCTTTTCATGCGCTACTCTGCCGACATACAGCATCACCTTATCCTCAGCACTCAGATGATACTGAGCCCGCAGCTTCAGAATATCCTCAGCCGGGATGCGTTCCCGGTTAAACTTATCCAAATCAAGACCGGTAGGAATTATATGAATCGGCGTGGTAACACCATATTTCACTAATGCTTCCCGTGTCTTTTCACTTGGTGCGATAACTGCTTCACATGTATCAACAACCATTTTAGAGAAGGAAGCAGTCACTTTTTTGCCTACCTTGTCAATGCCTTCAATATCAAATTTATTAATGTAATGAGTATAATCTTCATACATTGTATGGTAAGTACATACAAGCGGAATACCAAGATCTTTTGCTACAATACGTGCAAAGATACCGATACCGAATTCGGTGTGTACATGAATCAAATCAAGATTCATCGCCTTAATATCATCCTTCGCTGAAAAATGATAGGGTGTTGATAAAATATAGCCATACAGCCATTTCAATTCAAAGCCTGGCAGCCGCAATACGTTCCCTTCACGTTTTGAATGCAGCAGCCCCTTATGGTTGGCAATCACAAAAACTTCATGTCCATTTTTTTCAAGCTCTTTCTGCAGTGTAACAATGGATGAAACTACCCCATTGATATCCGGCAGATATGTGTCACTAAATAATCCTATCCGCATATAAGTCGCCTCCTATTCTTCTGTCTGCATCCCGTGCGCAGAATGCTGTTTGATAAATATAAACAACGTGCCCCCAATCAGCAGAATCAAATGATAGGTGGCAAATCGCCAAATAATCATAATACTTGATGCATATTTTGCTGAAATTAATAAAGAGAATATTTGCACAAACATCATCTCCGTACCGCCGCTGGCGCCGGGAACCGGAAAGAATGAATTAGACATTGTCACAAAGGATGACAACGCAATCACATCGATAATTGGCATATCCTTAGCCGGCACGCCTAATACTAAACCGATAAAAAACGGCAGTGAAAAATAAATCGTTAATCGAATCACGTTATAACCGGCAACTTTCAAAATCAGCTTTTTGTTGTTGCGGTTGCGGTTAATCTCTATATTGAAGGATGATAATTGTTCATTCCAACTGGCCAACGTCTTTTCCTTATCCTTTACAATGTGCATCTTATGCAGCAGCCGGACAACAGTACCGCTCAGCTTCATATATAGCTTAGGGAATTTAGCCATTGTCCAAAGCAGGCCGATGACTGAGAAATTCAATAAAAAGCCGATAAAGATAAAAGTAAATAAGAATGAATAATTAGCATAATAATAGCCAAAACGAAGAATCATCAATAAAGCCGCATACAGCATTAATACAGTCTGATAAGTAATAAAATCAAGCCAGAGAATACTTGCACCTTCACTTGGCCGTATCCCCTGTTTCTTAAACGCATAGATCTGCCCAAATTGACCGCCTGACGCGCTGGGTGTAATACCGCTGAAAAAGCTGCCGATAAAGCCGACAACGATTCCGTCCTTCAGCTTATAATCATGCTTATGCTCACGGGCAATTGATGTCAGGATACAGCCTACCATGCCATTATAGAATAATGAGCCAATGAGGATAAGAATCATACTGAACCAGGAAATATTCTTTAAAACTCCCAGCACCTGCTCATAATCATCCTTTAATGCAAACCATAAAGCAAAGCCTGTCAGCAAAAGGATAAGCAGCAGATTCAATATATATTTTTTAGATACTTGTTTCATAGACTACCCCGCTCACAGAGCCAACACTTTCTCGTAAACCTCTCGCAATTTCTCCCCAATACATTCAATGCTTCTTGATTCAGCCGTAAACCGGCCATTTTCTGTCAGATTGTCCGCTTTTCCTTCAACGATCTTTTCCGTCAACTCTACAAAATCAGCAACCGTTTTGCCTTTATAGCAGTTAACACCGTGAAGCAGCCATGGATCATATACCGGAATATCTCTTAATAATACTTGCTGGGAACTTGCTAAGGCTTCCAAAACAACGATTCCCTCTGTCTCTTCTTTACTAGGGAAGAAGAAGCAGTCAGCGCCCGCATAAGCACCTTCAATAACCGGGCCCTTAACATATCCCGGCAGAATTACATTATGCGGATGATCTTCCTCAATAACTTCGCGAATCTTCTTAGGCACAGTATAAAGCGGCGTATAGCCAAACCAGATAAACTTATACTGCGGCAGCTGCTTTGCTACCTCCATAAAATCCAACAGGCCCTTACGTTCAAAATACAAGCCTACTGAAATAACAACCTTATCCTCATCTTTTAATGAGAAATAACGGCGAAAAGCCTTCACCTTCTCTTTATTATAGTGAAAGCGGTCAAGATCTATACCATTAGAAATATCCACAATGGGTACATTGATTCCTTCATAACCTTCCAATAAAGATTTTGAATAAGGTGTCGGTGTAATAATATAATCCGCTTTTGAGTAGCATGTGATCAGCAGCTTTTTGAATACCGGTGCAATCTGATTACTCAATACAAACGAATTGCGGAAATCTTCTTCCGTTGAATGTGCATGATAAATGACTTTTAATCCCCTTTTCCTAGCTTTAGCAATCGCGCCAAGACTGCTGGGACCTACCGTGTTGATGTGCAGGATGTCATAATCATCATCTGGATCCAAGGTATATTCAATCCCCTGTGAAGCCAGAGCCGCTTTTTGATGCTTCAAGGCGCGGCCGATCCCAGAGGTAGAAATCATCTTTTCTCCTTCAAAATACAGACAGACTTTCATAGCACCCGCTCCTTTACTCGTCTAATTATAGCACACTTGCGGCTGACATTAAACACTGAGCAAATTTCATTTTCGTAAGAAAAGAAATTTTAGAATTTCTTAAGAATTACTGAGGTTTTTTATGTGTTTTATTTAAGTTTCTGTTTAAATCAAAGCATTCGGACAGTACCGATGACTTTCCACGTTATAAGCATGCTTTTTATATATAAAAGAAAAAAACGGCATTTAAACCGTGTTTCAATGACTACTAGTCTTAAAATAGTAGGAAGCTATAGTTTCTTACAGAACACCAATTTGATACAAATTGAACTCTTGCATATAAAATTAAGTATGCTAGAATAGTGAAAACGAGGTCTGCTATGAAACTTACCATACTCTGTGACAATAATACAATTATCGATCAATACTATCTGGGTGAACCTGCTCTGTCTTTTTACATTGAAGAGGGTGAGCAACGACTCCTCTTTGATACTGGCTATTCTGATGTGTTTCTAAGAAATGCAGCTTCGCTTCAGATCGATTTAACACAGCCGATGGATATTGTTCTGTCACACGGTCACAATGACCATACGCGGGGCTTACAATGGCTGAAAGAGAAGCATCTGCTAGCTAATAAGCGGATCATTGCTCATCCGGATACTTTCAATCAAAAAACCATTGCTTCATTAGATATCGGTTCGCCGCTCAGTATTCAGGAATTAAAGACAAGCTCTTCCCTTATTTTGAGTAAAACCCCCTTAAAGCTGAATGAAACAATGACCTATCTGGGTGAAATACCTCAGCATTTCAGCTTTGAACCACGTATACCGATCGGCATGACAAAGCATGAAAACAAATTAATGCCTGATTTACTATTAGATGACAGTGCATTGGTCTATCATTCTGTGAATGGTTTGTTTATCATTACCGGCTGTTCTCACAGCGGCATCTGCAATATCATTGAAACCGCAAAACTGCTGAGTAATGAATCACGCATCCTTGGCGTTATCGGGGGTTTTCACCTTTTTGATGTGGATGAACGGCTGGCTCAAACCATTGATTATTTAAAATCAAATCAGATCGAGCTGCTTGCGCCATGCCACTGTGTTTCATTTCATGCCAAAGCTGAAATCAGCAAGAGTCTGAGTCTTATAGAAGTCGGCAGCGGCTCAAGTTTAGAAATTATATAAATATAAAGGAGTTACTTATGTCAACACGTCCCTCTTTGTCAGTCAAACTGACAGCCGCGGAGTTTAAAAATTATTATTATCTGAAAGAAGAGCTTGTCAGCTTCTGCCGTGAATTCGGCTTACAGGCAACCGGCAGCAAAAATGAATTAACTGAACGCATCGCTCATTATCTTGAAACCGGTGAGAAACTGATTCAAGCCAAGCCCGTGAAGTCAAAGAACAGTCCATCATTGCTGACGTTGGATACGTTGATTGAGGAAAACATCGTCTGTTCAGAACAGCATCGTGTTTTCTTCAAACAGGCCGTCGGTCAAAGCTTCAGCTTTAATGTTCAGTTTCAGAATTGGCTGAAAAGCAATGCCGGCAAAACATATCAAGACGCCGTAATTGCCTATGCCCAGATTTTGGAAGCAAAGAAGAAAACAACAGCCACGATTGACCGTCAATTTGAATACAATACATACATTCGTGCTTTTTTCGCTGATAACAAGGGGTTAAAGCTTGAGGATGCCATTCGCTGCTGGCGCTTTAAAAAAGGACTTCCCGGTCATAATGCCTATGAGAAGTCCGATTTAAAGATTTTAGAATCATAGCTTCAGGATTCCTGAATGGGAATCCTTTTTTATTTCTGCTGATGTTTCAGCGCATGCTTAATGAAGCCTTTGAATAATGGATGGGCGTGATTCGGCCTTGATTTGAATTCAGGATGAAACTGTACCCCGATATAGAAATCATTGGCTGGAATTTCAATTGCTTCAACCAGCTGCTGATCTAAGGAAGTACCGCTGAGTACCATGCCGGCTGCTTCAAACATTGAACGATACTCATTATTAAACTCATAGCGATGACGGTGCCGCTCTGAGATTTGTTCCTGCTTATAACAGTTCATCATTAACGTATCAGCTTTGATCAGGCAAGGATATGCACCTAGACGCATCGTACCGCCTTTGGCCAAATCATCGCTTTGATGTGCCATAAAATGGATTACATGATGCTTCGCTTCAGGATCGAATTCATATGAATTGGCATCCTTCAACCCCAGTTGACAGCGGGCGAATTCAATGGTCGCAATCTGCATCCCCAAACAGATACCTAAATATGGAACATTATTCACTCTCGCATAATGCGCCGCCGCAATCTTCCCCTCAATGCCGCGGCTGCCAAAACCGCCGGGAATTAAAATACCATCAACATCCTTTAATACTTCTGCGGCATTGCCTTCATGGATGCCTTCTGAATCTACCCAGTCGATCACTACCTTGGCGCCATTTTCAAAACCGCCGTGATTGAGTGCTTCCATTACAGACAAATAAGCATCATGCAGCTTTACATATTTACCGATTAAGGCAATCCGCACGGTTTTATCACAGGCATGAATCGTTTCGACCATTGCCCGCCACTCCTTTAAATCGATACTTCTGGCTGGCAGTGACAGCTCACGGCAGACTACTTCCGATAAATTTGCTGATTCCAGCATCAAAGGAACTTCATACAATGTCGGCATCGTCTGATTATCAATGACACAGTCGCATTTCACATTGCAGAATGCTGATATCTTGCGCTTAATATCATTATCAAGCGGTGCATCGGAACGAGTGACTATCAGATTGGGATGAATGCCATAGGACTGCAGCTCCTTGACAGAATGCTGAGTCGGCTTTGATTTAAGCTCATTGCTGCCGGCAATAAAAGGCACCAGCGTCACATGAATGAAACAACAATTTTCACGGCCTACCTCGATGGACAGCTGACGGATCGCTTCTAAAAATGGCTGACTTTCAATATCGCCTACCGTACCGCCGATCTCTGTAATAACCACATCACAGCCGCTTTGCTCACCGACCTGATAAATAAAACTCTTAATTTCATTGGTAATATGCGGGATCACCTGTACTGTCTCACCAAGAAATTCACCGCGCCTCTCTTTATTCAATACCTCCCAATAAACCTTACCGGTCGTCAGGTTTGAATAATGATTCAGATTTTCATCAATAAAGCGCTCATAATGACCTAAATCAAGATCGGTTTCCGCACCGTCCTCAGTCACATACACCTCGCCATGCTGAAAGGGACTCATCGTACCCGGATCAACATTAATATAGGGATCAAGCTTTTGCGAAGCTACCTTATACCCTCTCGCTTTAAGCAAACGGCCCAGTGATGCACCGGTTATACCTTTACCTAAACCGGATACGACACCGCCTGTCACAAATATATATTTTCTCATTCTTTTCTCCTTTCGCTATTCTTTATTATCATTTTGGCTATTTCTTTGCGGCTCATACGGCGATCCATCGCCTTTTTTTCAATTACTCGATGGGCCGTTTGTTCACTATACTGAAAACGTTCAATCAGGATACATTTAGCCTTATCCACCAGTTTGATTTCTTCAATTTTACTTTGCAGATCATCATTTTCTTTTTTTAATACCGCCATGCGGTAACGAGCTGCCTTCATCAGATTTAAGGTTTGCGTAAAAAGCTGTTCATCTAGCGGTTTCGCAAGTACCATAACGCCGTATGCCTGCACCTTTTCGCACATTTCATCGGCCCGTTCATTTTGTACCGTTAAAATTACTGAGGTTAAAGGATTGCGGGCAGCATAGATGGCAAGCATATGACCAAATTCATCTTTTAAGGGTGTATCGATTACGATGCTGTCAAAATCTTGATCCAATAAGAGCACTCTGGCTTCTGCCGCATTGTCTATCTTCATGACCGAAGGAAAAGCGGTATTTAAAAAGGTTGCCAATAAATCTTGTTTATGATGCATGCTGGATACTAATAAACACCGTTCCATAGCCTTCCCTCCAATCGATTATGCTGAAATCTCTAAAGTCTTGACTGCCAAATATTTATCAATCAAATGCTGCGGCAAAACTTTTTGCACAAACTCACTGCCGCGGGCTATTTCGATGGCTTCCTGCAAACTCTCCGGCAGCTTTTCTAATTCATCATGTTCACGCTGATACAGATTTTCATTAACCGCCGCCGGCAGCTTCAGCTGATCGTGAATACCTTCCAAGCCGGCACTCAGCAATAAACTTAAGGCCAGATAAGGATTGCACATCGGATCAGCAGAACGCACCTCAATGCGTCGGTATTCACCTTTGGCAGCCGGAATGCGAATCAGCTGTGATCGATTTTGATGACTCCAGCTGATATATTTAGGCGCTTCAAAATGCCCCAGCCGCTGATAACTGCATGCCATAGGATTTAAGAAAACACTGATTTCCCTGATACGGCGTAAAATACCCGCCGTAAATGCCGCCATGCACTCACTTTTCTGATCTGCAAACAAATTGCTTGTTTCATCATATACCGATAAATTGATATGCAAACCATTTCCCGCTTCATCATCCAGTGGTTTAGGATCAAATGACGCATACAGACCATTCAATGCCGCGATCGTTTCCACAACTGATTTAAAAGTAATCAGATTGTCACAGGTTGTAAAAGCATCATCATAACGAAAATCAATCTCATTTTGACCGGGGCCATGCTCATGATGACTGCTTTCCGGCTGAATCCCCATTTTCTCTAATGTAAGACAGATTTCTCGGCGCACATTTTCCCCCGCATCAAGCGGCGCTATATCAAAATAAGAAGCCCGATCAAGGGGGATATGAGTAGGATTTCCCCATTCATCCCGCTTAAACAGATAAAACTCACATTCCAGACCCGCCATAATCGTCAAACCGGCCGCTGACGCTTCAGCGCATACTTCTTTTAATAAATGACGTGCATCAGATTCAAAAACATTTCCCTCTGCATCTTTAATTTCACAGAAAAAGCGTACTACCCTGCCATTTTGCGGACGCCAGGGCAATAAAGATAAGGTTGTAGGATCAGGATATAGAAACAGATCACTGGCTTCCACATTTAAAAAGCCGGTAATCGCCGATGCATCAAAAGAAATACCTTCACGAAATGCCCGTTCCAATTCATCAGGCATAATTGATATATTCTTCTGGATACCAAAGATATCACAGAAAGCAAGACGGATAAATTTTACATCATTTTCATTTATAAATTGGATTACTTCCCGCTGTGTATTATTCATAAATTGCCTCCTAAAAATTGAAAAGGCGTCAATAAATAAAGGGTAAATACTACCCTGAATTCACTGAACGCCTTTGTTCTGTGTCTATAATAAGGTGATGAATGCGAAAAGTCAATATTTTTTAAAGAAAAATCTATGCCCAACCGATAAATAGTGATAGAATATTAAAGTGTTTTTTGAAAATAACGAAAAACTGTAAAGGAGAAATGCAATAATGGCAGGTTATGTAGTAGTTGGTGCCCAATGGGGCGATGAAGGAAAAGGTAAAATCGTTGATGTTCTTGGTGAAAAAGCGGATTATGTCGTTCGGTTTCAAGGAGGCAATAATGCCGGACATACCGTTGTTGTCAACGGTGAGAAAAGTATTCTCCATCTGCTTCCATCAGGTGTACTTCACAAAAATGCGGTATGCATTATCGGGCCGGGTGTGGTTGTCGATCCCTTTGTATTGCTTGAAGAAATCGATGTATTGGAAAAGAAAGGTCTGCCAAGCAGCCATATTTACGTCAGTGACCGCGCACATCTGATCATGCCGTATCATATCAAGCTGGATGAGCTTCAGGAAGAACGGCTGGCTGGCAACAAGATTGGCACAACCAAGCGCGGCATCGGTCCTTGTTATGCAGATAAATATACCCGCATCGGTTTAAGAGTTGGGGATTTAATTGATTTTGATGCCTTTAAGCGTAAATTAAAATCAACACTCTCCATCAAAAATGATCAGATTACTAAGCTTTATAATGAAGAACCATTTGATTATGATTCAATGGTTGCCCAGTTTAGCATGATCCGTGAAAAACTGATGCCTAGAATGATAGATTCATTAAGCGTGGTCAATGAAGCGCTGGATCAAGATAAAATGGTTTTATTTGAAGGAGCTCAGGCGGCCATGCTGGATATTAATTATGGCACTTATCCTTATGTAACTTCTTCTTCACCTACTTCTGCCGGTGTCTGTGCAGGCGCCGGTGTTTCACCGATGAGGCTGAATAAAATTATCGGTGTTGTCAAGGCTTATTCTACCCGTGTCGGTGAAGGGCCTTTTGTCAGTGAGCTGCTTAATGAAGAGGGCGAAAAGCTGCGGGCTATCGGTCATGAATATGGAGCAACTACCGGACGTCCGCGCCGCTGCGGATGGCTGGATCTAAATGTTGTCAAACATGCCGCCCGCATCAATGGCTTAACCGATCTGGTTATCACGAAGATCGATGTACTTTCAGCCTTTGATGAAATCAAAGTATGTGTCGGTTATGAAATTGACGGTCAGCATTATGATACTATTCCCGCTTCTGTTGAAATGATTGCCGCCGCCAAGCCAATTTATGAGACTTTCCCAGGCTGGCAGTCAGACATTACCCAAATCCGTACATTTGAAGAGCTGCCGGAAAACTGCCGGGCTTATCTAAAACGCATTGAAGAATTTACAAACACCCGCATTTCACTTGTATCAGTCGGTCCTGACCGTGAAAATAATATACTGATACACGAAATTTAATAAAGTGAGTATTCGCGCATAGCCGCAAGCAGTCATTGAATAGCATTATTATAGTTTATCCTCCTACCATTGATGGATCGGCAGCTGTCTTTTATGCTGTCAGATACAAAAAGCGGCGGACAACCATCGCGTTATGATATCACAAATAAATACAGACAGTTATGTCAACAGATAAAAACAGCATCACTTGAAGCAGATGCTGTTTTTGTTTAATAATCATTATTCACTATTTGAATCTTCACGCGCTCTTGCCAGCTTGCTGGTCTGAATCTGAGCCATGGGATCAAAAACGGACTGTTCATTTTCTTCCACCGTTCCGGGTTCAAGCATTTCATAAATTTCAATCGGATCAGCTGGCAGTAAAGCAAACACTTCGTCCAGCTTATAATTCACATTTTCAGCAGTGATCAAATACGAATTATAAGGCGGCATGATTTCCTCACTTAGTTCATGATTCAAATTAAAATTAAACAAGGAAAAATCCAGCACATGAAACATTTCCAAGTATTTACTATAAACCATCGATAAATCGGTATTGCTTAACAGATACACTGATAATGGCCATGATGAATCCCAGCTGATGCACGGCAGCATGGCAGTTGTACCAGCGGCTAAAGAGACAGCATTAAATGTCCACATTCTCGGTGTATCTATTTCATTGCGCATAAATGCTTTTACTGAGGCCATATCAATATTAGTTAAAATATTCTCACTGGCGGTTTTTAAAACATCGCTGATTTTAGGAATGCTATCTGCTGAAAACAGACGCTGCGCTAAGGCTTCAACGATTTGCTGCTGAGCCTGTGTCCGTTCCACATCTGAATAGGAAGTGCGGTGACGGGCATAAGCCAATGCCTCTTCACCATCCAAACGCTGCCGGCCTTCATCAACACAAATCGGTGAATCAAAACTGCGGTTGGAATCTTGTTCACAAAAGGATAGAGCTACATCAACATCAATGCCATCCAATGTATCGACAATATTAATCAATGTTGAAAAATTAACCCGGACATAATAATCAATAGGAAAACCGAAAACACTTTCTATTGATTCAATTGTATTATCTATACCGTTATAGGAAGTATGCGTCAGCTTATCCGGATAATAATCATAAGCTGGATTCGGCACATAAGTATCTCTGAGCAAAGAGATTATCTCCACATGATGACGGCCTGGGTCTACCATCAAAAGCATATTGACATCGGTTTTAGCAGCCAGTGATACATCCCCGTTTTGATCCATGCCGGAAACAAAAACCGTAAAAGGTTCATTGTTGAGATCCTTATCCCGCTGATTGAAATTAATCTTCACAACATGATTAAAATCCTTGATTGCATGAGTATTTGCCGCCACATCCGTATATAAATCACACATCTTCTGATACAGCGCGTCATTAACTAAAATTCCATCAAGACGTCCATTCATCAGATCAAGAATCAGTTTAGAGTAATCGATATATTCTACATAGTTAAAGGATGCCTTGGCTTTCTTTAATTCATTCAGCGCGAATGCGTTGCTGTTTGCCTGATCCGCCAGCAAACCAATTTCACCGCCCTTGATATCATTGATACCCGTGACACCTTCATCACTGACAATCAAGGATAAATGATAGGTTGTTTTAGGCACATTATCCAGTTCATAAAAGGCTGAGCGTATCCCCATCTGAACAATTGAAAGCGCCAGCAGAAGCAGACAAAGCAAAATGGTGATCAACCGCCGCAGCAGGCTTTTGGCTTTTTTACTGATACTGAGAAATAACAAAATCAATATTAACAGCAAGCCAATTCCAAGCAGCAGCATAAAGCGGAAAGAAAGCAGCGAACCAAGATAGAGTTCAGCCATGAAATAAAGAGCGCAGATCAGATAAATCAGCAGCAAGATCAAATCAATGATTGAATTATTCTTTTTATCTTTCATAGTCAGCTCCTTTACATCCATTATCCGATTTTACCATAAGCTTGTCAATTCTCTAAAATAAAAGAAAGACAAGCGTAAGCCTGTCTTTGTTTATACGCCTGGATCAAGCGGCAAGTCATTGCCTTCAGGTTCATCCGCAATTGGATTTTCTTCAAAACCCTCCGGATTATCGGTTTCATTATTCTCACTGTCGGACGGCAGGTTATCAGACTCCCCGCCCTGATCAGGATCAAAGGGCACATCCGTATCCGTCGCCGGTTCATCAAGCGGCGGTTCTTCTGTATTCTCACCTGTGTTTTGATCAGATTCATCCACCTCCGGCAGTGCCGGCGGCGCTACATAATACAGTGATGGGAATTGGGTACTCATCTTTGACTGATAATTATCGATTGTCAGCAAATACTCATTATATGGCATCGTCACCTGATATTTATTCAAATCATCTAAAGTGAACTTGAAATCTGACAGCTTTGATGGTTCAAACATTTCCAAATATTTCGCATAAACATTATTCAATTCATTCTGATCCAAAATAAAGACAAACAGCGGTCCATATTCCGTCGCGCTCACGCATAATTGATTTTCACTTAAAGCTCCCGCCAGTGATGTCGATGAGAACGACCATGAGCGCGGATTGCTGATTTCATGATTAATAAAGCGTTTTACCGTACTGATCGGCATATTGGTAGAAACATATTCAGCACCTACCTGCAGCACATCAGGAACTTTATTGATTCCCTCTGCGGTCAGCAGCTTATTAACGATCGCCTGAATGATTTGCTGCTGAGCGTAATTTCGTCCAAGATCGCCCCAGCCTTCGGTATGCCGATGTCTGGCATAAGCCAAAGCACTGCGGCCATCCAATGTCTGCAAGCCAGGATAAAGATGAATCTGATTGGAGAAATCACGGTTTTCATCCTGTTCATAAAATTCAAGTTGAACATCTACATCAATGCCGCCTAAAGTGTTCACAATTTCGATCAGCGATGAAAAGCTGACCTTGGCATAATAATCAATATCAAAACCGAATACATTTTCCATTGACTGAACAACATTATCAATGCCGTCATTACCGGTATGTGTTAACTTATCCGGATAATTATTATAAGCCTTGTTAGGTATATAAGCATCTCTTGGAATGGAAACCATTTCAATATGATGGGTAACAGGATCTATCATCAGCAGCATATTCACATCGCTGAGACCATTGTAATTCGGGATACCCAAGCTGTCTAATCCGGAAATATAGACTGTAAAGGGTTCTTTGGTAATATCCTTATCACTGGCTATTTCTGTATTATCAACCTTCATTTCATATGTTTTAATAACCCGCAGACGCTGGTACAGATCTTCATTATTCTTTTCAATCATCGTAAGCTGTGAATTGGCCATCAAGGCAGCGTCAACGTTTTGTGTGACTAATTCATTAGCCAGCATCATTGAATCCTGACTCTCAATATATGTAATCGTAACATCATTTATTTCATTGATTGCCGATGCGTTCAGCGCGTTTTCAGCGGAGCCGATCAAACCCACTTTATGATTGCTTAAGTCAGCCGCTGATTGAAAGGCTGAGGATTCCAGGACTACTAAAGAGATCGCATTGATATTTACTGAACCATCATCGATACTGCCGAATGCCTTTCTGATGCGCATCTGATAAACACCGCCGAATAAGAGCGCGCCAGCCAGTACAAGACTTAAAAGACAGCGCGGCCATGAGCTATGTTTTGATAAGCGGATGCTCAGATATAACAAGCCGACAACGATCAGCAGTACAACTGATGCTATCAGAATATATTTGGTAGGAAGCAGATGCCCGATCATCGTTTCAACCAGAAAATATAAGGCTGAACCAGCGAACAAGATCAGAAAGATCAAATCGATCGTTTTCCCATTATTTTTTACATTTCTTTTTTTCATAAGTATTCTCCCAGTCTAAAAAGTGCAACGTTATTATATCACTTAATTCTACCTAAGCAATGTGAAAACCGTGTGAATTTCCATAGAAAAACCGGTGTTTACCGGTTATTTTCCACTTTCACCATAATTATCAAGAACACGGGCACTGGGATCGGATACATGACACCCCTCCCAGGATTGATTAGGCAGCCAATAATCTTTAATCCAAGCCGCCCGTCCGGGATAGTATTTTTCAAAGATTTCCCGGTACATCAAACTCTCTTTCGTATAAGGAATGGCATGGTAGGCAAACAATCGGCAGCGATTGGCAAATTCTTCATCGCTGTATAATGTTTCCGCATAAGCTTTCAAATCTTCCACCATAGAATGACCTACCGCATCAGAGAAAGCTGCTTTTTCACGCATGAGAATATCATCGGGCAGCAGTTTATCTTTTTCAAAAGCCTTGCGCAGCAGATACTTTCCTTTACCGGTACCATTCATTTTCAATTTAGGATCAATTGCCAATACATCCGATAAGAAGCGAAGATCCCCGAAAGGAACACGGGCTTCCAGCGCATGAGCGGAGATACAGCGGTCTGCCCGCAGTACATCATACATATATAATTCACGGATACGCTTTTCACTCTCCTGCTGAAAGGCGTGAGCATCCGGGGCATAATCCGTATACTTATAGCCGAATAATTCATCAGATACCTCGCCGCTCAGCAATACCTTTGTTTGAGTCTTTGCATGAATCTGCCTGCATAATAAATACATGCCAAGACTTGCCCGAATCGTTGTGATGTCATACGTTTCAAGTGTCATGATTACTTCATCCAGCGCCGACAGTACATCTTCACGGCACATTAAGAATTCCGTATGTTCTGAACCGATATAGGCCGCGGTTTCCTTCGCGTATTTTAAATCAATGGCATCCTTTGCCATACCGATCGCATATGTTTTGATTGGTTTCTTCAAATATCTTTGAGCGATGGCGCATACAAGGCTGGAATCCAGACCGCCGCTTAAAAGAAAGCCCAGCTCGGCATCCGCGTCCAAACGCTTAATGACAGCCTGTACCAAATCATCATGAATGACTTCTAAAGCTGAAGTCAAGGTATCAAAACCTGGCTGACTTTGCGTACAGTTATCATGATATGTAATAAACTGACCCTCCTCATAATAAGTACCGCAAGGAAAAGGCTTCACTATATCACAGCAATGAGTCAATGCTTTAGCTTCCGAGGCAAAGCAGATTGAACCATCAGACAGATAACCATAAAACAATGGACGGATACCGAGCGGATCACGGGCAGCGATGATTTTTTTATGACCCGCGTCAACAATTACACAGGCAAATTCCGCATCAAGGATATTAAATAGCTCACACCCCATTTTTTCATATAGTGGAAGCAGAATCTCACAGTCACTGCCGGAATGAAATTGAACCCCTGCCTCTATCAATTCCTTTTTTATAGCACGAAAATTATAGATTTCACCATTACAGATTACCGCGTTGCCAAGATGATGCATTGGCTGCATCCCTGAAGGCTCAACATCCATAATAGCCAGTCGGTGAAAGCCTAGAATTCCCTGATCCATAATTTCAACCCGTTCCATATCAGGGCCGCGGCGGGCGATTTTTTTAAATCCATGCATAAATTCCATTATTTTTGATGGATTGCTGATAAACATTAAACCACACATGTTAATGACTCCCTTCCTAATATTCATATTGAAAATCACTGAATCAGCTGACTGATTGCATCCTTACCTGTCTCTTTTTAAGCATTTTCTCAAGCCTCCTTAAAAAGAAAAGACGCCTATAATTGTACACATCGTACTTTTATAGAACGTCTTTGTTCGTGGTTCTAGTTTACTGCCATGAATTGCGAATGTCAATGCTTTCTTTCATTTTTTACATTTTTTCATTCAACTGTTACACTCTTTGCAAGATTCCTTGGCTGATCCAGATTACAGCCGCGCCGCTTTGCAAGATGATATGCCAGCATCTGATAGGGAATGATTGAAAGTATGCCTTGCAGGAGCGGATGAACTTTGGGCAGTTTAAGATGAGTATCATTCCCTGATTGATGATAGAGATCTTCACGAATGACCAAAAGCAGCTTTGCTCCTCTGGCTTTGACTTCAGCCATATTGGAGAAAGTTTTAGCCGCTAAAGCCGCATCACTGATCAGCGCCAGAACGGGTGTGCCTGCCTCGATCAATGCGATAGTGCCGTGCTTTAATTCACCGGCAGCATAGGCTTCAGAATGAATATAAGAAATTTCCTTCAGCTTTAAAGAGCCTTCCAGTGATTGCGCATAGTCTATGCCGCGGCCGATAAAGAACACATCATGAGCATCACCAATTTGATCGGCAAACCGACAGATCGTATCATTACGAATCAAATCTGCCATTAAAGCAGGCAGCCTGTTTAGATCGGCAAGCAATTGTTTTTGATCCTCCATTGAGAGTTGATGACGTTGTATTGCCGCATGAATACAGAATAAAGCAAGCACAGCAACTTGACATGTATAAGCTTTGGTAGTGGCCACAGATACCTCAATGCCCGCTGCTGTGGGTAAATATACATCCGCCTCTTTCGCAATGCTGGAGCCTTCCACATTCACGATAGCAGCTGTTTTCACTCCCCTTTTGCGGCACATGCGCAAAGCTGCCAGCGTATCTGCCGTTTCACCTGACTGTGAGATTAATACGACAAGTGTTTTTTTATCCAAGGGTGGATTGCCATATCTGAATTCACTGGCGCACTCACAGGCACAGCGCATATGAACCAGCTTTTCAAGCCAGTGTTTGGCAATCATACCGGCATGACAGGCAGAACCGCATGCCACAAAATAAATAAAATTAACAGTGGTCAAATCAGGCATTAGGGTTTCTAAATTATCGAAATTTTCATTCATATAAGCAGCAAGGGTACGTTTTATGGCCAGCGGCTGTTCAAAAATTTCCTTAAGCAAATATGAATCAAAGCCATTTTTATTTAAGCCTGACAGCTCACGGCAGCTGGTGTGCCAATCTCGTTCTGCCTTACCTTGTTGATCAAAGATTTCTAACTGTGAGCAAGTAAGCCGTACTACCTCATGTTCCTCTAGTTCAAGAATCTTATTCGTGGCTTTTAAAAAGGCACTGACATCACTTGCCACATAATTGCCATCATCACTTAAGCCAAGAATCAAAGGTGAATCCTTGCGCATCGCATAGATCGTATCCGGCTCATCCTCAAAAAGAATGGCCAGCGCGTAACTGCCCTTTAAGTTTTCACCGGCACGCAGACACGCGTCAATTTTATTCATTCCCTGATTCACAAAATCATTAATCAGGGCAGCAATGGTTTCCGTATCGGTGTCCGAAGCAAAAATGATGCCCTTTTGTTGATAAGTCTGCCGTAATTCATCGGCATTTTCAATGATGCCGTTATGCACTAACGTAACCCTGCCAATTGTATGCGGATGAGCATTTACCCTATTCGCTTCGCCATGAGTTGCCCAACGGGTGTGGGCAATGCCGCATGTACCCATATCCTCATTCAGCAATGCTTCAAGATTTTTGATCTTTCCCTGTGCTTTCACTGTTTCAATTCTGCCATGCGTAAAAACCGCCACTCCGCTTGAATCATAGCCCCTATATTCCAGTGCCTTTAAGCCGTCAATTAAAACACCATGCGCATTTTTAGTGCCTGCATAGCCAATGATTCCACACATAAATTATTCCTCCAGTTATCAGTGCCGAATGGCAGCTTTGTGGCAGTCCTCTGCTTTTGTCCCCATTCTTACGATTCACTGTTCACCGCAGCAGCACCCGCCGAATCTTTCGATAACTGCTGTCCTCGTCGACTTTCCTTAGTCCAGGCGCTCAATTGATCCAACCATGCTTCACCCTTTCAGATGAATCAATCTGTTTACAACTATAGCATATTCAAGAAGCAAAAAAAAGAGAGTGAATTTTTCTCACTCTAAAAAACAATACTGATAATTTTGAGCTGGCCTTGAATCTCAGTCAAGATCATATGATTCGTACCATAAAAATTTTGATCGTTGATCTGCTTTTCATAATCACTGTCAACAATCAGAACACCGGCTTCCTCACTGACTTGAAAATTTGTCTGACTTTCATGGAAAGTGCCCGTCATTTCTGCCTGATAAGCATTCATTGACGCAATGAATTCGCTTACGCTCAAAGTCTGAAAGCCATGGGGCTGATGTTCGATCAAGACAGCGTGGTCAGCAAACAGGCTGGCAAAGCGTTCAGTTGGAAAAGCTTCGGTTTGCGAAAAATGCAGGCAGTCATAAAAAACATTCAGAAATTGTTCAATCATCATTCACCTCCGGATGCAGTTTCCTTAATAAAGCTGCACATCCCTTCTGTATATCATCATAAGTTTCATCAAAGTTGCCGCTATACCATGGATCGGCTATGTCTCGATCAAGGCCGGCATAGCTGAGCAGTTTAGTTATTTTATGCTGGTCATCATTGCCTAAGAGACGATGTAAACCATTAACATTAGACTGATCCATTGCAATCAGCAAATCATAGGTATCATAATCATGACGTGTTACCTGAACGGCATGATGAGTTGAGCATGGTATGCCCATCTGTTTCAGCTTATCGCGTGTTCCATAGTGAATGCCATTGCCTAACTCCTCCCGGCTGACAGCTGCGGAATCGATGATAAACGCATCAGCAAGACAATGGTTCTTTACCATATCCTTCATTACAAATTCAGCCATCGGTGAACGGCAGATGTTCCCATGGCAAATGAATAGTATTTTTATCATGTTCTCAAACTCCTTAATTTTTTTGATTTTCACTTATTGTTTTCTCTAACCTAAACAAGTTTACCACTACATTCAATAGTACGCCTGTCGCTTTAGAATTCTTGAATAATAAAGTATTTATCTATACTTTCTGTTTTGGAACAAACTCAATTTTCAGCATCATCCCCATACCTTCTGCCAGTCTTTTTAACAGATTTATGGATGGATTTCTCGTGCCATTTTCCAGTTTGCTGATATCTGCCTGATTTATGCCCATTTTTTCTGCAAGTTGCTTCTGTGTAAGGTTCTGAGAAGTCCTAGCATCAACAATTGCTCTTATCACATCAAATTCCGGCTGTAAATCATCATACTCCTTTTTAAATTCCTGATTCTGCATCTGTTCTTCTAAAAAGTCATCAAATTTTTTCATTCTTATCACACCTTTCTACATAATCATCTCGATATGTCTTCGCACGTTCTATCTCTACTTTAGGGGTTTTCTGCGTCTTTTTTACAAAACCATTTGTCAGTATACTATGTCTGCCCAATTCATACCATAACAAAATATCCCTCAAAAGCATCCAACAATTTCAGTCCCCAGCTATATTTCTTATCTAATAATCAATTCTAAAATAATCTAAATACGATTTGTGCTTGTTAGCATCTGATCCTCTCCATTAATTGATAATCTTCAACTATACTAATTTAAAAAAAGTATATCACATTAACGGCAACAAATGCATTAGTTAATCGCTAACTCTCTTTTATTTTTGCTGTTTCTGAAGTCTTCTTTGCATTCATTCACTTCGCACATTTTCTTGCAGCCTATTTCAGATTTAATAAATTAGATTTACCTCACTCTATACAAATGGCTTTTTCCTTAATACTTATTAGCAAGCCGAATAAATTTACGAGTATGTCCGTTACACCGCTCTTTAAGTTAAAGCAATATTTATTCAAAAATATGTTGACATCACCAATCTTCTAAGCATATAATAGCGGCATAAATAAGCAAAGGTGCTGAAACAGAAATTGTTTTCAGCACCTTTTTTATTTAATAAATCAAGGAGGACTGTGTATGAAACCAATCACTGATGCATTTGGCAGTATGGTATTTAACGAAGCTGTCATGAAAGAAAAGCTGCCTAAGGATGTATTCAAAAAGCTTAAAGCGACTATCCGCGAAGGAAAAACACTGGATGTCAATGTAGCCAATACGGTTGCCAACGCGATGAAGGACTGGGCAGTAGAAAAAGGTGTCACTCACTATACCCACTGGTTTCAGCCGATGACCGGTATTACCGCTGAAAAACATGAAAGCTTTATCGCCCCGGATGATCATGATGGCGTCATTCTCGAATTTTCCGGCAAAGAACTGATCAAAGGTGAGCCGGATGCTTCAAGCTTTCCTAACGGCGGTCTGCGGGCAACCTTTGAAGCCCGCGGTTATACGACCTGGGACCCAACCTCCTACGCTTTTATTAAAGACAATACACTCTGTATCCCAACGATTTTCTGTTCCTTTGACGGCAGCTCACTCGATAAGAAAACACCGCTGCTGCGTTCCATGGCAGTGCTGAATGAGCAGGCATTGAGAATCCTGAAATTATTCGGCAGTGATGCAGCCCATGTTTCAACAACCGTCGGCTGTGAACAAGAATATTTCCTAATCAATAAAGATTTGGTTTCCCAAAGAGAAGACCTTTTACTATGCGGCCGAACACTTTTCGGTAAATTACCGCCCAAAGGTCAGGAGATGGAAGATCATTACTTCGGTATGCTGGATAATCGTGTTTTGGCTTTTATGAAAGAGCTGGATGAAGAATTGTGGAAGCTGGGCATCCTTGCCAAAACGGAGCATAAAGAAGTAGCTCCCCGTCAGTTTGAATTAGCGCCTATCTTTTCCACCACAAATATTGCTACCGACCACAATCAGCTAACGATGGAATTAATGAAAAAAATCGCGGATAAGCATGGCTTCGCCTGCCTGCTGCATGAAAAGCCCTTCGAGGGGATCAATGGCAGCGGAAAACATAATAACTGGTCGATTTCCACTAACACAGGTGTCAATCTGTTGGAGCCCGGTGAAACACCGGCAACCAACGCTCAGTTTCTATTGTTTCTCTGCGCAGTGATCAAGGGGGCAGATGAGTATCAGGATTTACTTCGTGTTTCTGTTGCTACCCCTAGCAACGACCACCGCCTTGGTGCCAACGAAGCACCGCCGGCTATAATATCCGTCCATTTGGGAGATGAACTTACTTCAATTCTTGAATGTATCGAAGAAAATACGGTCTATGATAAAATCTATGACAAAAAAATGGAAATCGGCGTCGACATTCTCCCAGCCTTTCCAAAGGATACGACTGATAGAAACCGAACGTCTCCTTTTGCCTTTACCGGCAATAAATTTGAATTCAGAATGCTTGGTTCAAGTCTCTCAATCGCATGCCCTAACATTATGCTGAATACCATTGTCGCGGAAGAATTAAGTCTGTTTGCCGATGAGCTGGAAAAAGCTGAAGAGCTGAAACCGGCACTGGCAGCCTTAATCAAGAAAACCATCAGAGAGCATAAACGGATTCTATTCTCAGGCAATGGCTATACTGATGAATGGGTAAAAGAAGCAGAAAAAAGAGGTCTGCTTAATCTTAAAACAACGATTGATGCCCTGCCTTATTACACCTCTGAAAAAAATATCAAGCTTTTCACAAAACACAAAATCTTCACTGAAAATGAGATGCGCTCACGCGGTGAGATCCTTCTTGAAAATTACTGTAAAACAATCAATATCGAAGCCCTGACAATGGTTGACATGGTTCAAAAACAAATCCTGCCTGCCGTTGAAAAGGTCACAAAATCATTAACCGAAACCATTCTTAACAAAAAAGCAGTCTCACCCGCCTTTGATTGTGCCGCCGAAATGGATCACCTTCATCAGGTTGATGAAAATTATAAAGCCCTCTACTTTGACTGCCAAAAGCTGGAAAAAGCATGCATTAAAACAACTGCCCTTGATTCAATGCATGAACAGGGTAAGCTCTTTTCCACCACGATTCTAAAAATGATGGAAACCCTGCGCGCTGATGCTGATGCCCTTGAATCATTATGTTCAGACAAAGCGTGGCCGATTCCCTGCTACACAGCTCTGTTATTTCACGAAT
This sequence comes from Clostridiales bacterium VE202-08, assembly GCA_000508965.1. GTDB lineage: Bacteria > Bacillota_I > Bacilli_A > Erysipelotrichales > Erysipelotrichaceae > Dielma. Next base: position 218,740 of record BAHV02000010.1, on the reverse strand, counting down.
AAACACGAAGCAGCCTGATATACCTGCCCCTTAACCCGTCAACATCCCTCAAATTGACGGGTTCTTTTTATAAAGAAAAAAACAGCGGATATGCTGTATAGTTATAAAACTTATCAAAGTTATTTTATATGATCAGCCTTATTTTCTTTAAGTAACCCCAATGCATTCACAGCATAGGCAATGCCATCCTCATTGACTGAACGGGTTACAAAATCTGCCTGCGCCTTCAGCTTTTCATTTCCTTGGCCCATAGCAATAGAAAACGCGGCCTGTTCCATCATTTCCCAATCATTTAAGCTGTCACCAAACGCGATATAATCTTCCTGTTCAAAATAGGTGCATAACCTTTTAATGCCGTCTGCCTTGCTGACACCCTCAACAATTAAATCCGCATAGGTTGATTCAGCAGGGATCACCTTGAGTCCCTCAATCTTTCTAAATTCATGATAATCAGCATTTCTTGAATCATAGGCCAGCATCGTAATGATCGACTCACCTTTATAAGGACGGCAATTGGGCAGCACTTCATTTAAAAATTGATGCGCACGCTTTACATACTCATTACCAGCATCCATCATAAACCAATCATCGCTGCTAATTAATGAAAGCGCGATTTGATGCTTTGCTGCTATGTCAATGCATTGTTTAACCGCCCTAGAATCTATGCATTCTTCATGAAGCAATGTATGATCCTTCAGCATGACAACCTGACCATTGCTTAATACATAGCCATCCCATTCAATCGCATCCATTAAACCGCAGCGCTTCAATGAAGCATAACAACGCCCCGTTGCGATGAATACACGATGCCCAGCCTGCTTTAGGGATTGTATCGCCGCTTTCGCTGATTGAGGGAACTCATGCGTTGCTGAATCAAGAAGTGTGCCGTCTACATCAAAGAAAATATTTTGTCGTTCCATAAGTGACCGTCCTTTTATTGATTAAAGTTTACTTCTTTTGCTGATTCAATGTCAACTCACAACTTGAGCGCCGCTCAACTTTATGCATCTTAAAGTGGCGAACCGCTCGCTTGTGAAGCGATTAAACATCGATTATAATGGGGATAGAAGGAGAATGTTATGACACAATTAAAACTAAAAATTGCGGAAAACCGCCGAAAACTAGGCTTGACACAGGAACAGTTGGCCAATCAGCTGGGGATATCGGCAGGAGCGGTGAGCAAGTGGGAGAATGGCAGCACCGCTCCGGATATCAGCTTACTGCCGCCATTAGCCAGAGCCCTTCATATCACTTTAGATGAACTGTTTGATTTTCAAATTCAGCTGACTTCCCAAGCAATTAAGGACATAAAAGATGAAGTCCGAACTTGTATGCTTCAGAAAAGTTATGCGGATGGCATCCGCCTGATGAATCACTATTTGCGCCAATACCCTGCCAACGGCAGCTTACTGCTTAGTGCGGGAACGCTGATCATGATGTACGCACCGCTAGCAGAAAATGCTGATGAGGCCTTTATCAATGAGCAATATCAAGAGGCAGCCAACCTTTTACAAGCCGTAATTGATCAGCATGATCCAAAACTGACAAACAGCGCCATGTTTTCCAAAGCCTACTGTCTGTTAAACCTGCAGGCATATGAGGAATGTGAAAAGCTGTTGAAAAGCTTGCAGGAACAAACCATTGACGCTTCTGCCATTATTTTAAGCCTTTATGAAAAACAGGAACGTTTTGAAGAAGCCAGGCAAGCATGTCAGGGTCTGCTGCTGCAAGAAATAAACAAATGTATCAGCTGCCTTTCAGTGCTTGCCCGTCTCAGTGAGGAGAATGAACAAATACCGCTTCTTGTTTTATCCGGACAGCTGGAGGAGCTGTTTCAAATCCCGCAAGGCAGCAGTCAGCTATTACTTTGTCACTGCTGTCTCAGCAAACAGAATCTGTCTGAAGCTGCCCATTACTTTAAGACCTATATTGAAAAGACTTGCACCAGCAGCTACAATTATGACGAGCATCCAATCTTTAAAGGAATCCGCTTAGAGTCGAACGAAGAAAATCAGCGCTCGGTAAGAAAACGTCTGCTTGAATCATTATTAAAAGATGAGAAATATGAAGTCATGAGAGGCTATTCCGATTATGATGAAGCAATCCAGCTCATTGAAGCCGCCATTAATAATAATCTGTCAGTAAAACATTCATTTTGAAAAATTCTGCATCTTCCATAGGAAACGTAAAACTGTCAATTATAAAAGAGGTGAATCTTCACCCCTTTTAATTGTTATAAAATCTTTGATAAGGAAAGTCATTGAATTATTCAAGCCGGCTTCATCAAATCATTCTTTAGTTGGTGCAATAACCAATTTACATGTCGGACAATAATGAGCCTCTGCAATATATCCATTCGCTTTTAACGGCTTAAATTGATTTAATAAAGGAATGCCATGACCAGCCACTGTGAAAGTAAATATTGACGGCTTTTCACCATTGGGAATCCATTGAACCGGCTGCCCGGCGTTGGGGATATATCCTGACTGCATTTCATTTTGACAATATGGGCATTTCATTTTAATTTATCCCTCCCTGCATCTGTTTTCAAGACTCTTCATCCCTTTTGATCAAGCCGTTTTTCAATCGCTTCAATTACTAAGTGAATCGTTTTTAAGCGGGCATATTCCTTAGAATTGGATTCAATGATCATCCACGGGGCAAAGGTTGTCGAGGTCAGTCTCAGCATTTCATTGACTGCCGGTTCATATTGCTCCCATTTTTCACGATTCCGCCAATCTTCATCGGTAATCTTCCACTGTTTCTCTGGTGTATTCTGCCGTTCTTGAAAACGTTTCAGCTGCTCATCTTTATCAATTTGCAGCCAGAACTTTAAAATCACAGCTCCCCAGCGGCTCAGATCCTGTTCAAATTCATTAATTTCATTATAAGCCCGCAGCCACTGCTGTTCAGTACAAAAGCCCTCAATTCTCTCAACCATGACCCGGCCATACCATGTGCGATCAAAAACAGCGATATGTCCGCTCTTAGGCAAATGCCGCCAAAAACGCCAAAGATAGTGATGGCTTGCTTCATAAGCATTAGGTGCTGAGGTTGGATTTACGTTATAACCGCGCGGATCAAAACAGGCGGCTAACCGTTTAATATTGCCGCCCTTGCCTGCCGCGTCCCATCCCTCATAGCATAAAATAAGCGGTATCTTTTTTAAATATAATTCATTCGATAACATACGCAGTTTTTTCTGGGCTTTTTTTAATTCCTCTTTATAAGTCTCATCATCAATCGTTAAAGATAAATCAACATCCTGCAGCAATGGCATTGTCAGCAGCGGCATTTTCATCTGGTCAGCCCGAATGCCGTCATGCTGAAGATTTTCCTTCATTTTTGCTTCAAGGGTCTCTACACAGCATTCCAGAATCTTATAATAGGCTTCATCCTTATCACAAGCATCGATCAAATGCCATGGTGCATGGTCAGTTTCTGTTTTCTCAATCATCTCATCAAAAGCTTTCGCATATTCATTATAATGCTCATTGCGGTAAATATCCAAATCCGTTACCCGCCAGGCGGTTGTCTTATCGGCAAGCAATTTTTCAAATCGTTTGGCCTGCTCCTTCTTTGAGATATTCAAGAAGAATTTCAAGAGCACAGCACCATCATCACAAAGCTGACGTTCAAAGCGCAGAACACTTTCCAGCTGTTCCTTAAAGCACTTATGCTTCATTTCACGATCAACGCGAAACACTGAGATTTCCTGATTCCAGCTGCGGTCAAAAATCGTAATTTCCCCCTTTGCCGGCAATTTCAGCCAATAGCGATATAAAAAAGGATAACGTTGTTCAGCCGCGTCCGCTTCCTTCATTGCACATACTGCAAAACCGCGCGGATCAAGGTTTAATATCATTTTACCAATCAGTGTTCCCTTGCCGCTGGCGCCCCAGCCATCAAACGTAATGACTGCCGGTACCTTTGCGGTTTTCAATTGCTGCTGAAGCATCGCGAAACGACTTTCCAATTCTTTGACACTCCGCTTCATGCTTTTCTTTTCTGATTTTTCCATAAGCACCACCTTTGTTTTTAGTATACCACTAAATACGGATATAAAGTATAATAGAAGCATCACCAAGAAATGAGGAATGCATGATGTCAACCAGTAAAGATATGCTGGCCTATATCCTTGACCAGTTAAGTCTTTTAGAGGAGCTGCGCACCCGGCCGATGATGGGTGAATATGTCGTTTATTATCGGGATAAAGTTATTGGTCTGATCTGCGATGGTCAGCTGTTTATCAAGGAAACAAAGGCAGGCAAAGCTTTGCTTGACCCGGTGGTTGAAGACTTTCCCTATGCCGGCGCCAAGAAAATGTTTGTTGCCGACATTGAAAATAAAGAGCTCCTAAGAGATGTAATCGAAGCCTCTTATCCTGAGCTGCCGCTGCCCAAGCCTAAGAAAAAGAAATAACTGAAGCATAATAAAACGCTGCATCAATGATGACACAGCGTAATGAAGTTTTCCATCCGGAGAACTTTTTATTTTATGATTGTCTGAACTTTGTCATCACTTCATCGTATGAAGGAATGGAAGTCTGTGAGCCTTTACGAGTTACTGATATGCTGGCGGTAAGACTGGCAATTTTCAGCGCATCAAGCATTGAAGCCTGCTGATCCGCACACCATGCGAAGGCCCCGTGAAAAATGTCGCCCGCCCCGCAGGAATCAATGGCCTTGACTGGATAAGCAGGGAAAATTTCCGGCTGTTCACCCATTTTATAAATTGCACCCCGATCGCCAATCGTTATAATCAACTGGCGATGATTCAGTTCGCGGATCGTTTCAAACTGTTGATTCAGTTTAGCCATGTCATTCAGCGCTAAAGCTTCACCTAAATAATCTGACGCAAACTCCTCACTGCAGATAATAAAGTCAGCCGCTCTCGCTGCCTGAATGGTATTCTCATTGCAGATATCAGCATCAACGATCAGCTGTGCGTCAGAATAATAATCCAGTGCTTTCAAGGTCAGCGCCGGCAAGTGACCATCGGATAAAATCACTTTAATGGGCAGCGGCTGAAAAGGAAAATCATTAAAGGGTTGATTGCACGGATAGTTCAATACTGTACGGCTGCCATTAACATTACAGCTGACAATATAGGAATGCGCGGTACTAAAGCGTTCATCTCCACGGCTCAGCAGTTTCAGATTTGATTGCTTTGCAATTGCTTCAATTTGCCTGCCGTTTTCATCGGTTCCAATCCGGCTGAGCAAATAAGTGTCAGCCTGCCACAGCGCGCACAGACAAGCCGCATTGAAAGCCGGTCCGCCGCCGGATAAGGTAGTGCCTGTGCAGCTGTATTTACGGTTCTCCATTAAGGGCTGATCTATTTCAATTGTTGTATCGATACAGGCAACACCAATAGCCAATACACCCATGTCATCACCTCACTTGTTTCTAGTTTACCATACTTCTGCATGATTTTCACAATCAATGACAGCAGCAGCTACTTCGTGTATCAAGCCTCATCACTGATCTTGATTTCAAGCACAGCGCGGCATGCCTCACCAGGCTGAACATTGAATCGATTCCGATGTTCATTGATGGCGTTGACAGTACCGCTCAATGGCTCGATAACCATAAAACGATGAAGATCACCGCTCCAGACCAAGGTATTCACAAAGCCTTCAAAGTTATTAAAGGTCAGTTGTATACCATTAGGCAGAATACACTTCAATACGCGCAGCTGCTCGCACAAAAAGCCGCTCTTACAAATCCGGTCAAAATCAAGATCCTCATTGGTCAGCTTTCTGCCATCCATAAATTCACCAGTAATAATTGTCTTATTTAGATCAGGATTCAAAAAGAAAGGATGCAGTCCTAAATCACACGGCATGACGCACTCTGATTCATTTTTGGCAGTCAGCTCATACCGCAGCCCATTCTCATTTAAAGAAAGCTTTGATTGAAGACAAAAATCAAACGGGTAGGTTTGCTTTGTCTTTTGAGTGGCATGTGTACTTAGCGTGATCGATGACTCAGCAAACGTACATATTTCCCAGACTAATGAATGAGCGATACCGTGAATGCCGCTTTGATAACATTCATCGCCAAGATGCAGCAAACCCTCTTGATTATTCCCTGAATAAGGGAACAGAACCGGACAGCCGCAGGTCGGCCGCTCATCAGAAGCATAATTCTCAGGCTTGATCAAAATTAATTCCTGTCCCTTAAACATCAATGATTTAAAAATATTGCCGCGGTCAAGCGCCAGCTGCAGCTTTAAAATACCGTTGTCTAATTCAGCCAGCCTAGACACCCCATCATGAATCAACGCACTCATAGTTTTTCTCCGCACAGATAGGCTACCATCTCCTCACTGCTGTTTACCTTGCGGATCTTAGCAAGCAGATCATCATCGGCAAGCTTAGCCGCCACCTTAGATAACAGCAGCATATGATTGCGTTCAAAATTCTTATCGCTGCTCACACAAAACAGGAAAACTGTATCAACATCCTTTTCATCCAGCGTCTCCCATTCAATTGGATGACTCAGTGTAGCAATAGCGATACCCGGCTGCTTTGCGCTTGTGCTTTTGCCATGCGGAATCGCAATTCCGTTGCCAATTCCCGTCACACCCTGAGCTTCACGCAGGTAGATATCCTTTACAAACGCTTCAACATCATCAATATAACCACTGTCATACAGCAGCTTTGACATCTTATTCAGGACATCATCTTTATCCCTGCCCTCAAGACCAATGCGGATAATCCGCTTATCTAAAACATCTTTTAATTCCATAATCCACCTCTGCACCTTTTATTGAACCAAATATTTGTACAGCTCATCCTCAGGCAGGCTGCGCAGATATTTCAGTTTCTCATCTGTTTCTATTAATTCTAAAAAGCCTTTATAAAATAATTGAACTCGTTTTGAATCCTCATGGCTGCTGATTCGAAACACCAATAAAAATACTGTATCCACTTCATTCTCTGTATCCCATTGAATGGCCTCATCCAAGATTGCAATCGCAACCTTTGACTCATTAACCAACCCTGAATTACCATGAGGGATAGCCACACTGTTCCCGATATAGGTTGAAACGGTTTTCTCCCGCTTTAAGATTGACGCGTGATATTTACTGCTGACATAACCAAGACTGACTAAATGCTTGGAAAGCAGGCTCAGCAAGGCTTCCTTATCCTTCACCTTAAGATGGGTAAAAATGAGCTTTGGATCAAATAATGTATGGCATGATACATCAAATTTCTTCTTCGTCTCTAACTGTCTGCTTTTCAGCATTTCAATCTTTTGCTTAATCAACCCGATCCCATTATCACTCAACAAGGAGCTGAGCTGGATAACCTTATCACTGCTGATTTTTAAACTGGAGGTAGTAACAATCAAATCATACTGATCCAGCATTTTCACATTAAAATCATGCAGTGAAATAATCGCAATCTTCTCAACCTTGGGCACTGAAATCTTGATTTTATTACAGAACAGCTGATTCAATCCCATGCCAAGCTCGGTTACCAGTGCCATTTTTATCGGCTGTGACATACGATCTAATGAAGATTGAATATACAGCGTGATGTAGCTTAGTTCTGTAGAGGATATATTGATTCCATAATATTCTTCAAACAAGATCGACAAGGCCCATGAAACTCTGTATGTCTGCTTATATTCCTCTTTTATAAAATTTGTTAAAGTCTGTGTACTGTGCTTTTCAAAACGCATTCTGAAAATAGCCGGCCGAATATGATTTAAAAGTCCGTAATATAACTCTTTATCCTGTGTCAGGTCAACATTTATCACATCGCTGACGACAGAAATTATGCGGGTTATAAACGTTTTTAGCTTTTCATCATATTTGTAAGCATTGTTTTCCTCAAAATTCTCACTGTGAATCAAATAAGAACATAACAGCTGAACCGCGAAAAAGATGGTCTCATCCTCACCAATCTCCACACTGAACTTTTCCTCAATCATCTTAAACAGACTTTTTGACCAGCTGTATTCGTTATATTTTAATACCGTCTTACGCTCAGTATCTGAAATATTCAGTACCGTATGCGCAAAGCGGCTGATTGCCAGTGCTGCATAAACAAGCATTGAGTGAAAAGATTCCTCAGTAAACTTAAAATTCCACTCACTTTCAATGGCAAAGATACATTGTTTAAGCAATGCTAGATCTATTCCCTGGGCAAAAATGTGGATACTTTCATCAATACTATACAGATCATTATTGATAACAATATGTTTCATTGCCAGACGAATGCTTTCTTCACTGCCCTTTAAGGTTATGCCGACATTTTTCTTGATTGACAAATGAAGTTCAAATAAGCTCAGCCATTCCTCACATACCGTCAGATTTTTTCTGACCACAGGGATGGAATCATAAACCCGCTCGCTTAGTTCATTCAACGTGATCCGGTTGTTTTTCCCAGAAAGTATCAGGATCAGATATTTATAAATCTGCTGTTCACCGGTCATGATGTTCTTTAATTCATAATTAGCAAAAAGTTTATTGATTGCCGCTCTGTCTTCCACCACCAGATGCAGGCCCCTGCGCGGGGATTTATCGATATAGCCATATCCCGTTTCCTTCAGTGCATCATTGAGTATATCAATCTTTCTGCGGATCGTGCTTTCACTGGTATCCAAAATCGCAGCGATTCTGGATACGGAAATTGTTTCATTTTCACATAGCAGCAGTAAAAGATTGTGCATTAAAGCGTTTTGTTTCACTGACTTCATTGTTCAACTCCTAATCAGGCAAGGCATTGAGCCTTGCCTCTCTGTGTTTAATAATAAGTGGCTTTGCCGCTGCTGCCGAACAGTTCCATTTTTTCCTGAACCGTCTTGCGGACTTCTAAAATAGAAGGATTAAAGACTTGCGGCGGCATGAAATTACCGGTTTCAGTATAAATCTCATTCACTTTTTTAAAGAATACCTGCTTGATATCACTGGAGATGTTTACCTTTTGGATGCCAATCTGACAAGCCTTGGCAATTTCATCATCTGGATTATCACTGCCGCCATGCAGCACCAGCGGTACGGTAGCTACTTTGTTGATTTCCGCTAATAACTCTAACTGAAGCTTAGGACGGAATCCCTTTGGATAGATACCGTGAGCTGTACCGATAGCGATGGCCAGCGCGTCACAGCCGGTTGCTTCTACAAAATCTACAACCTCTTCCGCTTTCGTGTAAGTAATGTTTTCAACACCGCCCTCATCGGAATTACTCATCGAGCCGATCGTGCCGATTTCAGCTTCCACACTGACATTCAGGCGATGGGCAAATTCAACTATTTGGCGGGTTTGATCAATATTTTCAGCCAAGGACAGCAAGGATCCGTCAAACATTACCGAGGTAAAGCCTGCTTGGATTGCAGCAGCGCATTCCTCAATCGATTTCCCATGATCCAAATGCAGAGCAAAGGGAACCTTACTCGCTTTTAAGCGCTCGGTGACATAACGGAAAAAATAAGGGGTGGCGTACTTAAATTCACCCGGGGCAAATTGGAGGATTGCCGGTGTATTGGATGCTTCGGCCTGTTCCACCACAGCTCTTACAAGTGCCAAATCTGATGTATTAAAAGCACCGATAGCAAAATGATTTTCTTTAGCGACACTTAGTATTTCTTTTAAATTAAGCAACATAATTGGGTACCTGCTTTCTTCTTACATGATTTCAATTTCAATGTTGTCGAGATCTTCATCGGATAACTCTTTACCCAGTTCAACCTCTTGTTTTTCATCCTCTTCAGTCACCTTTTTCTTAATGACTGCCAATACGATGCCGGTCACAGCCGAGCCGACTGCCAGACAGATCAATCCCTGCATCGGTGAAGTAAAGAATGGGAAGGCAATAAAACCGCCGTTTAACAGCTCTGAGGAATTACCCCATACCATTGATAAACCGCCGGCTACAAAGGAACCGCAGACACAGGCAAATACAACTCTGGCTAAGTCGCGGGCAGCGATAGGAATAACACCCTCAGAGATCATGAAGCAGCCCATTGGTACAGCTGCCTTTAATGTTTCCTTTTCAGCACGGGTGAATTTATTTCTTGCCAGCAGACAGGCAATCGCGATGCCGAATGGCTGAATCATTGATGCGATGATTTGTACTGTTTTAGCATCTCTGATTCCCTCGGCATATAAAGCATTTACAAAGGCAGTCGCCGTCTTGTTGACCGGCCCGCCAAAGTCAAAGGTAGCCATCGCGCCAAGTACACCGCCATAGATAAATTTAGAGCCTGAAGATAATGACTGCAGGAAGCTTGTCAGCTGAGCCATGAGCCAAATGATCGGTCCCTGAATGACCGCATACATCAATAAGCCGGATATAGCGGTTGCGAGGAATGGAATGACCAGCATGCCTTTCAATGATTCAATAACCTTTGGCAGATGAATATATTTCTTGCATAGATTGACAACGATACCCACTAAGATACCGCCAACCATACCGCCGATAAAACCAGTGTTGATATTCTGAGCAACCCAGCCGATGATAAAGCCAGGCGCCAGAGCCGGCTTGCTGCCCATGGAAAAAGCAATGTAGGCGCAAAGCATCGGCACCATCAGCTGCATACCTAATGAACCAGTTTGATAAAGCCAATAGCCAATACCGCTGTCACCGAGATTGGCAACTGAAGAACCGGCCATCGCACGGCCGATAGCCATTGTAAGACCGGCACCGACAACTAATGGAATAAAATAGGAAATACCTGTGAGAATATGCTGTTTCAATTCCTTAATGTTGATAATGTCATTCATATGTTTCCATCTCCTTATTTTTGGATTACTTTCTCAACTTTCTGAATTAAACCAATCGGATTCTTAACAACGGTTGAAGTATCAACCTTGATCACTTTTTTCCCCGTAAAGCGATCCATCTTATCAATGGCAACATCAATTGCCAAAATGACTACATCGGCATCCTGGATATCCTTAGGATCAAGTTCATCCTCAATGCCAATACTTCCCTGTGTCTCACAGGAAATCGTGTGACCTCGCAGCTCAGCACTTTTAATCAGCTTTTCTTTCGCGATGTAAGTGTGAGCAATGCCGGTCGTACATGCGGCTACGGCTACAATTTTCATTTTCCTACCTCCTCTTTAATGGTTGGAATGCCAATGGTGAGTTTTCCTTCACCAACTACGCGTACGCCTTTGCAGGCTGCCGGAATCAAAGCGGCGTGGCCTTGGGTCAGGGTGATTGAGTGATCTGCCCAACACAGCTTCACATCCCCTTCAACCGCACACAGCACCCGGTGTCCGTCAAACTCAGGCATTGGATATTCGCCGGTGATAGTCACCAGCTGTACGCTGAATGAATCGTTCTGTTCAGGTTCGATCAGAGCGCTCAGCGTGTACTGCTCATTTTGTTCAAGACAGCGCTCCCTCATCAGTGAGCGTTCAATAATTTGGGCATCATCATAGGTTGTATAATCAAACATATCGAAACAGGCATCCGCGCCGAGACCGTAAAACATTTCCTCATCGCTGATGATCATGCCGTTGATGCTGCGTTCGACACGAATCGTCACATCATTGCATTCATGGTATTCGAGAAACAGACAGCCCGGTCCGACACAATGCGGCATACCGGCAGGGATCAAAATCATCTGTCCCTGTTTGACAGGAATCTGATGCAGGCAGTCAACCATCGCGTCAATATCCTGTTTTTCATAAAGCCGGCGCCAGAGCGCTTTTGTCACATGCGGTTTAAAACCGGCATAAACACAGGTTTCCTTGCCTTCCACCTCACGTGTTCCCGCTATGTACCACGCTTCAGTCTTACCCATCGGCATATGAAAATAGCGTTTCGCATCTTCACGGTTAGGATGACACTGCATCACTAAACGCACAGTCGTATCGCCGACTCTTGCCAGCATTGTCAGCTGATCAGGGTTGTACTTCTGAAAACGTTCACCTAAAATTTCATTAGGATAAGCTCTAATTAAATCACTCAGCAAAATACCACCTTGCTGATCTATTGTTTTGCTGATGGCATAGCCATCCGCCTGCCCCTTGCTGATTGCACCGATGGAGGTAACCAACAGCTCCTCACACTGATGTGAATCAACACAGGGCGGCATTTTACGCCATTCATGCATCAGTTTACCGCCGATATAAAAGCGCGTAATGCGGTTATCCTGAAACAGCAGCGGCATTTGGGTCAGTGCTTGATCAATCATCCTGTATACACCTCATCTTTCATCATTAAATGGACAGCGCATTTTTTAAAAGTTAAAGGCAGCGCCAGAATATGCGGATGCTCACCGACATATTTTTTCTTTGCGTCAGCCAGTGCTTCCTCAATGGTTGCTCGAGTCTTCATTCCCATACCTCTTGCATAACCTGGTTCCTGTGCGCCGCAGATGTAGATTGCGGAAGTATTCATTTCCGCGATATGCGCGCATGAAATCATTGAAAAGCCATGGAATGGATGAAATGCATTGCAATAACGGTATTGCCTGATCCATTCTTCGTTGGTCGCAAAATATTCGCTGTATCGATTCATATCGACCAGAGTATTCATTCCATCTTTTTGAAACATTTCATACATCTTACGGGTATACGGCCATAATTCATCATGGAAATAGCCGTTGCATAACGCTGTGCAGATAATCACACAATGATCTGACATCACCCGTTTCAAACGAATTACCTGTGCCGAAATCGCCTGCATCAGCATGATTGGATTTGTTCCCATGCCGTCGCCGTAATGGAAAAACTGCGGAGCGCCAAAGATCAGCACATCATATTTCTTTTCCGCAAACGGCACATAAGTGCGCTGATCCGCTATCTGCCAGCTAAGCGGCATCATTTCCTTTGCATAGCCGCTGAATACCGCTATCTGATTGCTGAGTGTATCCAGCACGGCATCGCAGCAGAAGAACTTCTTGCCCATCTTTTCTTCCATATACATACCGATCTGATTAAATTTCTGGCGCATCAGACTGTGTGAGCTGACCGGTGTAAAGTCTTCACGGTGCATGACCTTAGGTACATGATGGGCAGCGATGCAGCGCCAATGGGTAATGCCAGTCGCACAATGCTTGTAGCCGCCGGAATATCCGCCGTAAGGGTTGGCTTGGACATGGCCGATCAGAATTGCTACATCTGCCTCAAAGACATACTTATTCATGATCACCCGATCACCGGCTTCATCAAAACCTAGATCGATCAGATGCTCATAATCTTCAGAATCATGATTCATGATCTGATTTGTCGGATTAAATTCATTATATAATGCATCGCCTAAGACACCGCGGATTTCCTTTTCTGTATTCTTACGATGCAGACCATTGGAACAGATCAGCAGGATATCTTTTTTCTCAACACCAGCAGCATATAATTCGTCTAGGATCAGCCGAATGCTTACCTTGCGGTGTGCTGTTGGCTGTTCACCGCCCTTTACGCGGTCAGGAAACACGATCACGCACTTGCTTCCCTTATGAGCCAATTTGGATAATGGCTCCATGCCAATTGGATTACGGATACTTTTTAATGTCTCCTCAGCAATCTGATCTTCGGGTATACAAGCAGGATCTTTCACTGTAATACCTGGAATAAAAACCTCAGTATCTTCTGGAAGCTCAGCGCTGACGCTGCCCTGTCCATATTCAAAATCAAGCTTCATAATAATGCCTCCCTGCAATAATTATTGCTTTAAATGCTGATGATAACGTTCGATGATTGCCAGAAATTCATCGGGATGAAAGCCGAGGTGATCTTGAAAATTAGTCAGTCCGATCAAACCGCCGTCCATGCTCTCAATGCCGGCAAGCATCGCTGCGTTGGCCAATTTTACACCGCCTCCATAAATAACCCTTAATTCAGGATCAAAGGTCTTGACAAGCTGGATCACCTTTTCGATATAAGCCTGATCCGCCGGCTGTTTGCCGGGGCCAATACTCCACAGCGGTTCATAACCGATTATGATGCGCTGATGATCTACGCCTGCCAAGCCGATCGACAGCTGCTGAAGCAATACTTCATCCCATTGTTCAAGCTGCTCTGCCGCTTCACCGATGCAGTAACAGACATCCATGCCCTGTTTTTGAGCCATCTGGATTTCTTTATTCAATACTTGATTTACGATGATTGAATCATTTACACCTGCCAGCTGATATAAAGCATTCAGATGCTTGCGTTCTTCAAAATGAGCAATCAAGCTGCTTTGTGCACCGATTGCCTTCATTGCACTGGCCGGTCTTAAACTGGTAAAAGCACCGAAATTCCCATCCTCGCTGACATCCTCATAATGATTGGATTGACAGCCGATACGAATGTTGGGACTATCTTTGACTAATTCACAGGCGCGAAGCAAATAAGCTTCCTGCGGATAAATAGTAAAAGACAGATCTTGATATTTTTTTAATGGTTCAACTAATGGGAAGAGAATCGTATCGATATAGGCTGACGGTTCACACTCTGAAACACCGTGATAGGCTTTAGGAATATCAAAACGTTTCAGATTGACAATGATATGCTTCATACTTTCAGCTCCTTTCGGATCGTTTCAGCTATCGCTTCGGGGGTTAAGCGATAAAGCTTGGCCAGATAGTCAGCATTGCCTGAACAGCCAAATTCATCCTGAATGCCAATTCTTAACAGGCGGCCTTTACCGCGCTGGGCAATAACTTCCGCAATCGCACTGGATAAACCGCCGATTACACTGTGATCTTCTACGCCGACAAGCAGACTGCCCTGATCAATGCAAGCGTTGATCCTTGCTTCATCAAGCGGTTTAATGGTATGCATATCGATGACTGCAGCTTCAATGCCTTTTTCACTTAAGTATGACGCTGCCCGCAATGCGTTTTGGACAAGCTCTCCACATGCTATGATACTGACATCGACGCCTTTTCTCAGCAGGAAAGATTTACCAATTTGATAATCTAGAGTATCATCATAGATTTGATCTACTTCCTGACGGCCGAAGCGTATGTAACAAGGCCCATTCATTTTCAGCGCGGCGGCTAATGCTTTAGCTGTTTCTGCACTGTCACATGGCGCAAGAACCGTCATGCCGGGAAGCGTCCGCATCAGCGAAAGATCTTCGATGCACTGATGGGAAGCACCATCCTCGCCGATCAGCACACCGGCATGGGAACAGACTATTTTTACATTGGCACGCGGATAAGCAATACTGTTGCGGATCTGTTCATAAGCTCGGCCGGCGCCAAACATGGCGAATGTCGATGCGAACACCGGCACACCGCATCCAGCGATGCCGGCAGCCGTCGCCATCAGATCCTGTTCCGCAATTCCCATATTGATAAAACGTTGTGGATAAGCGTTCGCAAAAGCCTTGGTACCGGTTGCCTTTGATAAATCGGCATCCATCACATAAAAATCATACTCTGCCGCTAGTTGTACCAAGGTCTTTCCATAGGTGATCCGATTCGCGCATTTACTCATAAATACCTCCAACCGCAAGTTCTTTACATGCTTGTTCATACTGTTCACGATTCGGTGCGCCGCCATGCCAAGCTGCTTGATTTTCCATAAAGGACACACCCTTTCCCTTGACTGTATTTAAGACAACACAGACTGGCTTTGTCTGTTTTTCTTTTAAAGCCTGAAGCAAAGAGCGGATGGCCTTTACATCATGGCCGTTGATCTCATAGGTCTGCCAATTAAAAGCCTTAAACTTTTCCGCAATCGGCGCGTCATTCATTACCTCACTCACGAAACCGTCAATCTGCAGACCATTCGCATCCACAAACAATACCAAATTATTCAGCTCATAATGCGCGCTGGTCATGGCCGCTTCCCAAATTTGGCCTTCCTGAATCTCACCGTCACCGCATAAGCAATAGATTCGCTGCTTCATATGATTGCGTTTTGCATAGATAGCCATACCATTTGCGATCGATAAGCCCTGCCCCAGCGAACCGGTTGTAGCATCAACGCCGCAGGTCTTGGTCATTGACGGATGTCCCTGAAGTGTATCCCTGCCTTGGCGCAGCTGCTTCAGCGCTTCCACATCGAAATAACCGCGAAGGGCTAAGGCTGCATAATAGGCGGGAGCACAATGCCCTTTCGATAAGACAAAACGATCACGCTCTTGCCAATCCGGCTTTAAAGGATCGATTTCCATAACATCAAAATAGAGTACCGAAAGCAGTTCCGCGATTGAAAGAGAACCGCCCGGATGACCGCTTTGCGCCAGATAAATTGATTCTAATGCCAATCTTCTGATCTGTGCTGCTTTTTCATTCAGCATTTTATAAGGTTCCATTTACTACCATCCTTTTCTGATACTCTTATTATAAATTAAAGCTTGGCAAGGAAAAGTTAACAAAAAGTTTTATTAATATGTTCAAAACTAATTTATACATTCATTTACGTCAAAAAAAGCCTTGATGTCTGAGTTATAGGCATCAAAGCACTGTCTGTCATGCAGTTAATTAAAAGAAGCTGTACATTCAGCAGCTGACCTGTTTGTTTCTATCAATTAAATCTTAACCATGCTTTATTTTTCACTTTTATGTTTGATTAGAATCGGTTATAACCGAATAAAAATAGAATCAATCACTTTAATGACGGTCATAACGAAGAATTACGATACCTTCTTCATAAATACAGTCTTTTAACCGCAATTCAATGGTGAAATTATTACCCAGGAAAAGCGGTTTGCCGCGGCCAAGAATCACTGGAATAATGCCGATGATATATTCATCGATTAAATCCTGTTTGATAAAAGGATCGATGGTCACACCGCCGCCATACAAATAAATATTGCGCCCTTTTTGCTTCTCATCAAGCACCTGACTGCATAGCTCTTTACCCGCTGCATGCAGTCTTTCACTTTCAATTAAAGGCTTTGAGGTCGCAACCAATACCTCTTTGTCGCTGAATTCCAGATGCATTCCCTGTTCATAACAGCGCCGTCCCATAACCACAAGATCAATCTCTTTCAGATACTCTTCCTGTGACCACTTCTTCGCTGATTTAAGCTCATGGGAGCCGTCACCATGAATCCATTGATAACCGCCAGTTTCATCACAGATATAACCATCTAAACTCATAGCCAAATTTAAGCTGATTTTGCCTTCCATTTAATCACTCCTACTCATTATCGATAGTATAACAGAATAAAGCCTCCATATACATAACGGCATCAATCATCTGAATATAATAAAAAGCTGCCGGCATCCAGACTCACTGAACACTTGCAGCTTTTGTTAATTATTTAGTTAAACCGTATTCTGCAGCCGCGTGACCGCCAAGATAGCCGGAAACAAAGGTCCAAGACTGTGCCTGACCGCCCCAAGGTGTATAAGGTTTGCCTTCACTGTTTTCTACCCCCATTGAATCTGTGCCAACCGCAAACAGATTTTCAATCGGAGTACCGTCAGCACGAAGAACATTCATGTTGACATCCACATCAAGTCCGCCAACCGTACCATAAGTATAGCCTGAACAAATTACTGCATAATAAGTAGTCTCATTACCGCCTAAAGTCGCAGACAAGACCGCCTCATCACAACCGATCTGCGCCGCTAAATCACTGATTGAAGAAGCCTTCAGCACATTGTTGTACTGCATGCCAACTTCAAGCACCGTATCCAGATCAGCAATCGGCGAACCAATGGTAAAGCTGCCGCCCTGACCCATAAACATGGATGTAGCACTTGCAAAGTTTTCACTGAAACCAACAGTTTTAAATTCATTGATTTGATCTTCAGTATAAACATTATAATATTTATAACCGGGAATCATCGCTTCCGATAAGGTTGGATCTAACTCCTCACCATGAATTGTTACGGCTTTTTCACCTTTCACTAAAGCTAAAGCAGATAATACTGCCTTCTGATCAGCACTCAAATCATCATTTTTAATCATATTCGGCACCTGAAGAATATGAATCATCGGTGCCACTGCCAGCATATAAGTCGTACCGCCGGCAGCTTGTCCCATCTTAATACCGGCTCCGTCATTGATCGTAGCCGCAACCGTATTGGGCATCGTGCCCCAGTTTTCCTTAACCATCTCTGCATCACCGATATAACCGCCGGTTGCAAGAATTACAGAATCACCATAGATTTCATAAGTCGTACCATCATAACCAACAGCTTTTACACCGACAATCTTATCACCGTCATAAATCAATTCTTCAGCCGTGGTTTCTAGCTGATAACCATTTTTATCATTCATGGCCGCTGCTTTTTCCATGGCTCGGTCAAATTGATTAGTCTTTTGCGGACCAAAGATATTGGCCTTACCGTCCTCACCAACATAACGAGTCCAGAACTGTGACCATTCCGGTTTCGCAAAGCTCATGATCATACCGGCAAATTCAAAGCCAAAGTTTTCCATATAATAATCAAGATAAGTACCGCTGTTATAAACGGCTTCATGAATAATATCCGCTTTCGCATCACTTTCAACATAGTCGATCCATGTGTTATAAACATCGTCTGGATCAGCAAAAGTTACATCCTCATAAACCGCTGATTTTGAATTGATTACCATCGGACCGGTAGTGGTTGCCGACTGACCGCCCAGTTTTGCTGCTTTTTCAATACCAAATACATTCGCACCCGTATCCGCAGCCGCACAATAAGATAAAATACCGGAGCCGCCAAGACCGACAACAATAACGTCATAGCCCTCCAGCTTTACTGTATCACTTTTCTTTTCGACTGCATTCTGCCATTGGGCAGGATCACCGCCAGCCAACACGATTGCCTGTGATACTAAATCACGAATCGCATTGGACGTCGCCGTAGCACCGCTGATCGTATCGGTTGCCAAACTCTGATTTTCAATCAGTCGGTCAATCATAAGATCAAAAGCAGTCTGGGCAATTTCACCGGTCTCTGATTCATGCTCCTCAGTAATCGTAATCGTACTGATCTTATTATCCTTGATTGTCACATCAGCACTGATCATGCCCGTCCAGCTATAACCCGTACTCTTGACTGAATAGGTACCATCGTTCAGCGCCGTTTTTTCACTGACAACGCCCATTGCCTGATCCAAGGCTTGTTTCAATGCCGCCTTTACTGCATTGCTGGTCATAGTTGCACCTGATACACCATCAATCTCACTGTTTTGCGCTGTCTTGATCTGTTCAATCAGGGTTTCCAAAGCAGCACCGCCGATGGTTGGTGTTTCATCACTGCCTTCAATGGCTGCCTCGATAATGCTATCGGCATCCGTTGTAACTGTAACAGTTACCGTTCCGCCAAACCCCTGTGCTTCACCGGTATAAGTTCCCGGTGTATAAATACCCTCAGCATTTTCCTTTGTACACGCGCTCAGTGACAATGCCATCATTGCCGACATGAGCAGACATAAAACTTTTTTCATCCTTAATCCTCCTGTTACCATTTAAGGATAAACCTTACAACTGTTTTAAGGTCAAGCGTGATTGTTAATCAATTAGCATTTACTTCTTCCGCAGCGGCAAGAAAAATTCAAAATAATTCTTATCTTCTTCAACATAGTTCATATATAGAGCAATGCCATAAAAATCACCGGCAGCCTCATATCCATGTTCATCGGCATAAGCCAGCAAAGGCTGAAACACTGCCGGTGAAAAGATTGATGTTTCCAGTATTTGATGAGCCAGCGGCGCTTTCAATATGATCTTGTGATTTTCGATTTCATGAATCGGACAATGGGTTTCTGCCCATGCCTTTTTGAGAAAAACGCCATATTGAAAATCAAAAGCATCAGTTGGTTCAAGAACGCGCTTTAATGATACCTTAAAGCCCTGACGGATATGCGGTGCCTTTTTCTGAAATTCAATGAGTTCATTGCCGTCCTCTGACTCAAGACCCAGACCGCTGCCTTTTTTCAAGACTCCATAAAATTCCTTATCCCGCTCATCAATCCAGCATTCCCCTGAGTGTTTCAGCGCCGTTTGTATCGAATCCGCATACTCCTTCAGCTCAACCTTTAACAGCTGAAGCTGAGCAATCTGTTGATCAACCTCATCGATGCGCCGATCAAAAGCCGACTGTACCGCTTCCTCTTGATATTCCTTAAACAATGAGCGGATCTCTTTTAAAGAAAAGCCCATGGAGCGGTATAATGCCGTCTGCATTAATATTTTATTATCACGCATGGAAAATTCACGATACTGATTCTGTTCATTCCGCTGCGCTTCAACCAATCCCATCTCTTCATAGTGGCGCAGCGTCTGCGGTGAAACACCCATTGCTTTAGCCATCTGTCCTACCGTATATCGTTTCATAGCTGATCCTCCATTTTCATTATTATAACAAATCTTTGATCAGACCACTTTATAAAATGAAAAACACAGGATAAAGCCTCCTGTGTTTAATCATAATTTACTTAATTAGTTGCCTTTATATGCTTTTTCAAGAATATCGATCATATCTTCGATCATTGGCAGACGTGGATTTGCCGGTGAGCACTGATCTTCATAAGCAAGCAGAGCAATTCTTCTTTCTCTGTCTTTCCATTCTTTTTCATCAATACCTTGGTCAGCAAAATTCATCTTGATACCGCAGGCTTTACCTAAATCAGCGCAGGCTTTTGCGTAAGATGCGACTCCCTCTTCAACAGTGGATGCAGGCAGACCCAGCATTTGAGCGATTTCCGCATATCGTTCATCAGCACGATAGTAATTGTACTTCGGCCATAAGCTGTTCTTCTGCGGTTTCGTACCATTGTAGCGGATTACATGCGGCAGCAGAATCGCATTGGCACGGCCGTGCGGAACATGGAATTCAGCACCGATCTTATGTGCGATTGAGTGGTTCACACCCAGGAAAGCGTTGGCGAATGCCATACCCGCGATACAGGAAGCATTGTGCATCTTCTCACGAGCTTCAGGATCATTAGCTCCATTGTTTACAGCACGGAGCAGATATTTGAAGACAATCTTAATTGCCTGTAAGCATAAACCATCGGTATAATCATTAGCCAATGTAGAAACATAAGCCTCAGTAGCATGAGTTAATACGTCCATACCGGTATCAGCCGTAATTGAACGCGGCAGATTCATTGTCAGAGCCGGGTCAACAATCGCAATTGTCGGTGTCAGTGAGTAGTCAGCCAGCGGATATTTCTTGTTGGCAATCTTATCAGAGATAACCGCAAATGGCGTTACTTCTGAACCTGTGCCAGACGTTGTCGGGATACAAACCAGTTTTGATTTCTTGCCTAATTCCGGATAACGGAAAGCACGTTTACGGATATCGATGAATTTTTGTTTCAGATCATCGAAGTTAACTTCAGGATTTTCATAGAACAGCCACATTCCCTTAGCAGCATCCATACATGAACCGCCGCCCAATGCGATAATCGTATCCGGCTGGAAGGCTCTCATGATTTCTACACCGCGCTGTACGGTAGCGATTGATGGATCCGGCTCAACATCGCAGAATAATTGATATTGAACCTTATTACGGCGCAGGTTCAGCTGATCAGTTACCTTATTTACATAACCTAAATCAACCATTGAACGGTCAGTAACAATATAGACACGTTCCATTTCTCTCATTTGTCTCAAATACTCAATTGAATCTCTTTCGAAATAAATCTTAGAAGGTACTTTGAACCATTGCATATTGTTTTTACGTCTCCCCAGTTTCTTGATATTGATCAGATTAATGGCACTTACGTTGTTGCCAACCGAGTTATGTCCATAAGATCCGCAGCCAAGTGTTAATGATGGGAGGAAGGCATTGTATACATTACCGATACCGCCGAAAGTAGACGGTGAATTCCAGATAATACGAATCGCTTTCATGCGTTTGCCGAATTCTTTCGCAATCGCATCGTCAGATGTATGAATCGCAGCTGAATGTCCCAGACCGTTGAATTCAACCATCTGTTCAGCCATCTTCATACCTTCTTCAGTAGTTGCTGATTTCAGCACTGCCAGTACCGGTGATAACTTCTCACGAGTCAGCGGTTCATTAGGACCTACTTCCTTACATTCCGCTAAAATGATTACTGTATTTTCAGGAACCTTGAAGCCCGCTTGTTCCGCAATCCATTTTGCTGATTTACCAACCTGATTCGGATTCATTTTAGCTTTATCAACCTCTGCTGAATAAGCTGTTACACCGAAGATATATTTTTCAAGCAATTCTTTTTCTTTCTTGTTAGCCATGTAAACTCCGAAAGTTTTCATTTCCTTCAGGAATTCATCATAGATTTCTTTATCGATTATGGCAGCCGATTCAGAAGCACAGATCATACCATTGTCAAATGCCTTTGATAACACGATATCATTAGCAGCCTGACGGATATTACATGTTTTTTCTACATAAGCAGGTACGTTGCCGGCCCCAACACCTAATGCCGGCTTACCGCATGAGTAAGCAGCTTTAACCATTGCATTGCCGCCGGTTGCCAAGATTGTAGAAATACCCGGATGATTCATTAATGCGTTTGTACCTTCCATTGAAGGTTTTTCAATCCACTGAATGCAGTTCTTAGGAGCACCGGCCGCAACAGCTGCATCATAGACAACCTTAGCCGCTTGAATCGAACATTGAACGGCTGATGGATGGAAGCTGAACACGATTGGATTTCTTGTCTTCAAGCAGATCAAGCTTTTGAAGATTGCTGTTGAGGTTGGGTTGGTTGTCGGTACGATACCGCAGACAACACCTACCGGTTCCGCTACTTCAGTAATGCCGGTAACATCATTTTCAGAAATGATACCTACTGTTTTTGTATGACGCATATTGTTGACAACATGCTCACAGGCGAATAAATTTTTAGTTGCCTTATCTTCAAACACACCACGGCCGGTTTCTTCGATTGCGGCCAATGCCAGCACACCATGCTGATCCAGTGCAGCAACCGATGCCTTCGCTACAATATAATCGACCTGATCCTGATCAAGCAGCATGAATTCATCGAGTGCCTTCAAACCGTTCTCTACTAAACGATTTACTTCAGCAACTGCCGGGCTGACAGCTTGAACATTTTCTACTTCTTTTTGTTTTTCGTTTGCCATATTTTTTCCTCCAAAACTTATTGTGATTTCTTTCACACACATAGGTTAACACAAGAAAATGACGTTTGCAAGCACTTTTGTTAATAAATTCACATTTATTTGAATGTAACCGTTATCAATTTCAAGCATCATCAAAAAGCCTGATATGAAAGCCTTTTCTTAATGTTCAGACGAATTTTGTGAAAAAATTAAGCAGCTGTTTGTGAAGCTTTTTCAATGCTGTGCCATGCTTTCAGCTCCTAGTGGAAAAGCTTGTCTGAAAAGTAAAAATGTAAGTGTTATCATAAACTAATCCATCGTTAAGAAACATATTTTTTTCACAAGTTCATTCATAAAAAAAGCTATGCAGCAGCGCGCATGCATAGCTTTTATTTTCTACAAGCCCAATAAATGGGTAGCAATCTGGAAATACACAATCAAGGACAGCGCATCAACGATTGTTGTAATAAACGGGCTGGCCATAACAGCAGGGTCGAAACCTACTTTTTTAGCCAAGATCGGCAAGGTACAGCCGATGAGCTTCGCCATGATTACGGTAATCACTAGCGTCAGGCATACGACAAGCGCTACATTGATACCTACTTGATCTATCAGCATCAGCTTGACAAAGTTAGCAGCTGCCAGTGTGCCGCCGCATAAAAGCGCCACCCGCAGCTCCTTCCAGATGATGCCAAACACATCACTGTATTCAATTTCACCTAACGATAATCCACGGATTACAGTAACACTGGCCTGTCCGCCGGCATTTCCGCCCGTATCCATCAGCATCGGTATAAATAAGGTCAGCACAGTACAGACACTAAGCGCGTCTTCAAAGCTTTTGATTACCTGGCCGGTAAAGGTTGCCGACACCATTAGCAGCAGCAGCCATGGGATACGTTTTTTATATGTTTCAAGAATACCAGTATACATATAAGGTTTATCAGACGGCATGATGGCGGCCATCTTTTCAATATCCTCTGTCGTTTCTTCATCAATAATATCAACGATATCATCGACCGTGATAATGCCAACCATCCGATTTTCATTATCCACAACCGGCATGGCAGTAAAGTCATACTTTTTAAATTGGGCGGCAACCTCTTCCTGATCCATCAGCGTATGAATGGCAATAACATTCTCATGCATAATATCTCCGATTGTCTGATCCGGACGGCTCAGCAAGAGATAACGCAAAGCCGCTGTCCCTAAAAGCTTGCGTTCATGATCCAACACATAACAAATATTGATCGTTTCACTGTCCAATCCCTTTCGGCGGATACGCTCAATGGCCTGGGCGACCGTCAGGCTCTCCTTCAGATCAATATATTCAACGGTCATGATACTGCCTGCCGAATATTCAGGATAACGCAATAAATGATTAATATCCCTTCGGGTTTCCGCGCTGGCATTAGTGAGTAACTTTTTTACTATATTCGCCGGCATTTCCTCCAAAAAATCAGTGGCATCATCAGCCATCAGATTATCAATAATCGTTGCTGCTTCACGGTCACTTAAAGAGGTAATAATAAACTGCTGATTGGCTACCTCTAAATAAGAAAATACATCGGCTGCCGCATCCTTAGGCAAAATTCGAAACAGCTTCAGCATTTCCTCATCTTCAAGCTCATCCAAGATTTCCGCAATATCGGCAATATTCATCTCAGAAAGATATTTTCTCAACTGTTTAAACTGCTTTGCTTCTAATAATTTTTTGATTTCTTCCATAATCTTCTCCTTCCAATCGTGGAATCATGTTCCTGACTCGCTCATAACCATCGTTTTGACTATCCGGACTCATAAAACCACCACCTTTCAGAGAATAAATTGTTATCAAACTATTTCTAACACAACTTTAAATCCTATTTAATTATACCACACAACGGCAGCCTTGAATGAAAAAACAGCCAGATGTCTGACTGTCTGAAGCTTTCTTTATAATGTCATTTCAATAACCTTTTCATTAGGGTTATTAAATACTTTCATATATAATAAGGGTTTGCCATTCTTGCTGGTGATCACGTTCTCCACAAGAATGATCGGCGTATTGATTTTCAGTTTCAAAAGATGCGCGTACTGCGGCGGTACGATGATCGGCACAAAGGTCTGTGACAAGCTGCCATGCGCAATGTATGAGTTAAAATCCAGAAGCTTTTTAAAATTACCCAAATCCTCATCAGGAATACTTAAACGCGGGAAATAGATTTCCTCAATCGATTGAGGGCGTTCCTCAAACATCGCCACCCGAACAATTCTTAATACCGATTCTTCCGATGAGATAAACAATCGATCCTGAACATCTTTGGAAGAGGTAGCCTTAATATCAAAATATAAAATCTTATACTTGATCGGCCGTTCTTCCGCAAAAGGGTCTACAGAAGTATTGCGTTTATGCAGTCTTTCATCCGCTACAAAGGTGCCTTTATTGGAATCACGGTACAAATATCCCTCATCGACCAATTCATTTACAGCCTTGCGTACAGTCATGCGGCTCGCGTTATATTTAACTGCAAGATCGCGTTCACTGAGAATTGGCGCATTAGCGCTAAGCTGCTGTATCTCTTCTATCATCTGATCTTTTATCTGCAGATAAATGGGTGCTGCCACAAGTATCACTCCTTTTGCTTTCTCCCATAATTATATGGTATAGTCCACAAAAAAACAAGACTCTAATCTTTTTTCATGAATGCGAAAGGAATCCATGGCTGAATATAATCCAACAGCATTAACTCATTATCAGGAATTCTGCCCACTACATTGCGGCGTCCGTCATTTGGCATATCTTTCAAGAGTATCTGCAGTTCACCTTTATACCGTGAATAATTATCATTTATGACAATTACATCACCGCGTTTTAAATCACGGGTATTGGCAGCTGGCACACTTTCCGCCGCATAAGTAACTCTTGGCATTGTAGAACGTGCCATATATTCACTCATATCACCGCGGACAAAATGCTCATGTTCATAAATGACCTTATATTCTGTCGGATTCAATTCCTTTTCAAAGTTGATGCTGAAGGTCAGCAGGGCTGGATCAATCATTGAACAAATGCGCAGTTCTTCTTCGCTGGCAAAAGCATTGGCGATGATTACATCATCCACCTGTCGAGTCGCAAACAGATGACGTACCTGCACATCAATCGGCAGCTCACGATGCATTTCCAATGTACATAAACCTTCATTTACCGGCCAAGGGCCAAACGTATCACGCTTCTGTGAAGAAACAAAAGCCGCAATTTTCAATCCCTGCTTCTTGATATCCTCATTGCAGTGATTGAAATGTTTCAGCGAAAGTCCGGTATACTTCTGCGGATAAAAATTATGACATGTAATCAAACCATCCTTATTCGGATAATGACTCATAATATTGGCGATATAACCATTACCGAAGCTGGCATTGATTTCTATCTTCAACCGCTCTTTATTATAGCTCATCAAGCTTTCCTTCAAGCCATCAAAACCCTCATCAAGACGGATACCATCTACATTTAAAGCGGTAAAAAACGATAGATCTTTATAAGTGATCCCCAAGCGTTCAAAGACAAACGGCGCTACATCTAAAATAACTTCCATACCATGTTCATGAGCGGCAGCGATCATTTTTGAATATTCATCAATAATCTCCTCACGGCTGCGTTCACCCACACTCAGCAGACAGCTAAAAATGCGTTTAAAGCCATAGCGGGCTGCCAAACGGATATACTCTTGAATTTCTTCCAGTGATGAATGTTCAGGATAAACTGAAATTCCTAATCTTGCCATAGTTGTTCCTCCTAGTAAAAATGAGAATGCTCCCATTCTCATTCCTGTATCATTTTTTCAATCGCATCCAGCATCAGATTCATTTTCTTTTTACTGGAACGTTTATATAATTTTGACATGATTGAATAATTCAGACTTTTACTTTTTGATTCTGAGAAAAAATCTTCCTTATACGTCACCTCAAATTGCTGATTATCCAAAGGCTCTAAATCATAAGATAATTGATTGATTCCCTGGGCACTTTTAAAGCTGGCTGCATAATGATTTGTTTCAAACCGATCAATACTGACAGTCACCGTTCCTTCATTGCCAAAACTGTTGCGCAGCTTTTTCTGATAAGTAAGACCGCTCTTCAATACATCGCTGGTATGTTCTGCCTGCATGGCAGCATTGTAATCATTTAGCAAAGAGTCTGTCAAAACCTTAAAATAGGCTTCAATATCTCCATGTACGATTCGTTTAACTTCCATCTTACTTCCCTCTTTTCCTATAAAGCATATAAGCTGAACCGACTACCAGAACTATTCCGCTTGTCATAAGTGAAGCTGAAAATTCCACAGTCGGTGATAACGCAATCAGCAAAAAGCCAAGACTTAATAAAAAGATTGTCCAGTTCTTCATTGTATCACCCTATTCCTCTGTTACTTGAAAATATAAAACAGATCCGATTTCCGTTGCCTTAATAATACGTTTTGCAGCGGCAATCGCCTTTTCCTTATCTTCTATATTAACAGAAAACTTCATTTTAATCCCCTTTTTTTCTACAAATTTAAACTGACAGTCCTCACCCTCATATTTTTCCAGCAGTTCTATAATAAAATCTTGCTTAATTGGGCATGAAACACAAATCATCTTATTCACCCCTCTCTATTTCAACCGTTTATACACGTCGATAAATTCAGCAGCCAAGATTTTAAAACCCTCAGCGCTCATCAGCTGATCCTCGGCATGCAGCAGCAGCAAAGCAAAATCGATTTTTTCGCCGCCGGCTTCCTGCTGAATCAGTTTAGCATGCGCATGATGCCCCTCAAGAAATAACTGATCGCCTTCATCCATCATCTTTTCAGCTTCATCAAAACGGCCTTCTTTAGCTTCCTGAATAGCGTTGATGAAACAACTGCGGGCACCGCCCACATTAGAGATAATCTGAAAACAAATTAATTCCAAACCTTCCATGACCTTTTCCTCCAAAAGCATGGGGGAAGGATTCCTTCCCCGCTGCTTCATTTATTATTCTTTAATTTCAACCCGGTTAGCAATGATTACAAAGACAGACCAGATAGCGATGCCGACAGCCAGATTGAATAATGCGAGCAGAGCCGCTGAGAAGCTGAAGCCTGTAGCAAACCAAGCATATAATACCGGCGGCATTACCCAAGGCACTTCTAAGAATACCGGTGGCACTAAGCCAATTGAAGTTGCGGCATAGGCAATAATAACCAATACCGTTGGTACTAATACCCAAGGAATCAGATAAACTGGATTTAAAACGATCGGCAGACCGAAGACAACCGGTTCATTGATATTAAACAGACCCATCGGTGCACTTAATTTGGCAACCGCTCTAGTTTCTTCACGTTTAGAGAAAATGAAGATTGCAATAATTAAAGCAATTGTACAGCCAGCGCCGCCCATCCATGCATAAGCATCAAATGAACCTCTTGTCCAAATATATTTTAATTCAGAAATAGACTGTGTAGCATTGTAAATATTTGTGTTTTCAGCTAATGCTGTCTTGTAGATACCATCTAATACCGGTGCCAGCACGTTTGAGCCATGCAGACCGAAGAACCAGAAGATAGAAACACAAGCGGTAATGATTATAACTGAACCAAGACCCTGAGACATCGACAGGAATGGCATTTGAACATATTCAAGAATTAAAGCATATAATGAAGTTCCGGCAAATTTATCTAATGCCCATGTAATCAAACCGATAGCGTACATTGCAGTAACACCTGGGATGATAGCGGCAAATGCCTTGCTGACAGCTGGCGGAACCTGTTCAGGCAGCTTAATAGTGATGTTTTTCTTCATCATCTTAGCGTAGATGATCGTAGCGATGAAACCAACGATCAATGCGGTAAACAGACCTTTCGCATCCAGATAACCAACAGCTAAGTTACCCCAAGCGCCGATTGTCGTACCATCTTCCAAAGCCACAACCGTTGACTGAGGAGTAGCGATAATAAATGATGCAAATGAAATCAGACCACCGGCTAATGGGTTTGTATCATAAGCCTTTGATAATTGATAACCGATAGCAAATGCAAATACCATTGACAATGTAGCAAGTGTTCCCCACCAAACATTGCCGTTAATACCAATCAGCCATTGGAAAGCTTCCGTAATGCCGTTTAATTCAAATTTAGCAGGCAGATCTCTGACGATTGCATTCAGCAAAACAGCGATTGAACCGGCCATTGTAATTGGCATAATACTAATAAATGCGTCACGTATTGCGACGAGGTGTTTCTGTGAACCGATTTTCGCAGCTACAGGAACAAACTTTTCTTCCATCCAAGATGTAAACATAGTTCTTTCTCCCTTTTATTTTTATTTGTTTAATAATGCAAGTGCATCATCGAGCACTTTAGCTCCATTCATCATTCCATAAGCAGCCATATCGATAACCATTACCGGTTTTTCATGATTGACACGCTCATTCATTTTCTTCTCAAGATAACGAACTTGCGGGCCAAGCAGTACGATATCAGCTTTGGCGGCATCTTCTTTAGACTGGGCATCTCCCACCGCCCAAATCTTGGCTTCAACTCCTTTGGCTTGAGCGGCCTCATCCATTTTCTTAACCAGTGCGCTGGTTGACATGCCAGCCGAACATACCAGAAGTATATTTACCATGCTGTATCCTCCTTTCTTGGTATAGCCCATTTGATTTATTTGGTATATACCACCTGTTGACACTCTTATAATAACACAGTATTTTTAAAATGCAAGGGGTTTCATTAAAAAACTTCATTTTTTATATTTTTCTTTAAAATCCCTATAAAATAAGAATTTTATTATCATTTTATAGATTTTTTTAACATTTTCCATCATCATATTCCTTATATATAATCTCTATCATGGTATAAACCATTAAAATAACATGGTCTAAACCAGTCTATACCACACCTATACCACTATACCAAACTGCCGTAGTATGCATTTTGTAGACATTTAGCTCATAAATAATAAAAAGACAGCTTAGCTGCCTTCAATTATATAGGGTTTCAGTAACTCCACAAAACTCGGTACTGTTTCAATCACATAATGAAAGCCATCTTCCATCTGCCTACAAGATAATATCGTTAGCTTATTCTGTATCAGGCGAATCATTTCCTGATTGTCATAAGGAATCCGCACCGTTAGCTGACGATGATCCGCGTAACAGATTTCATTGATCTTATCCATTAATTCGTTCAATCCCTGCCGTTTAGCAGCACTGATATAGATATGATTATCAACATTTGCTTTAAATTCACAGAGATCGCATTTATTATGAACATAAATAATTGGCTTATCACCCGCTTTTAATTTTTCAAGCGTACTGTCCGTCACCTGTTTTTGCGCCTCACGCTGATGGCTTGACTCATCGATTACATGCAGAATTACATCCGCTTCCACTACTTCTTCAAGTGTTGACTGGAACGCCTTGATTAATTCGTGAGGCAGATTGCTTACAAAGCCTACGGTATCAGAGAGTAAAAATTCATGGCGCTGCCAATTCAGCGAACGCACTGTCGTATCTAAGGTAGCGAAGACCATATCCTTTACAAATACCTGCTTGTCTTGATCTGACTCACAAAGTTCAAGCAGCGCGTTCATTAACGTTGATTTGCCGGCATTAGTATAACCAGCCAAAGCCGCCATTGGCACACCCGCTTTTTTACGGCGCCGACGCATCGTATCACGATTATTAACAACGCTGTCCAGCTCACGCTTGCACGCCTGAATCCGTGTTTCCAGTTTACGGCGGTCAAGTTCAAGCTGCTTCTCACCCTCGCCTTTATTGCGGGCGCCGCCGACGCCGCCCTGACGGGAAAACGCCTGCACCGTGCGGATCAAATAAGGGAGCTGATGCTTCAAGGTTGCCAGCTCCACCTGCAGCCGGGCCTCCTTTGTCCGTGCTCTTGACGCGAAGATCTCCAAAATCAAATCCGTGCGGTCTAAAATGCGTATTTTGAATAAATCCTTTAATGTGCGCATTTGTGACGGTGTAATATCACTGCTGATAATTAATGTATCAATCTTTGTTTCATGAATCAGTGTCTGCAGCTCAGCCAGCTTACCGCTGCCAAATAAGGTAGACGGATGAGCGCTGCGCCTTGGCTGAACCATTGTCTCGATAACCTCATAACCGCAGGCTTCTGCAAGCGAACACGTCTCCTCAAAGTTTTCCTTAAAATCAGTCTGATTTTCAAATTGCAGACCGGCGATTATACAATGCTTATTCATTCACTCACCTCGCTCTTAGTTTCTTCACCTTTAACACCCTTATTCTTTAATTCTGCACGCTTCTGCTTGATCCACGCCGTGATGATCGGGAAATTCTGACGCTGAGTCATCTTATCAAGCAATGCTGAAGCTTTTCCCCTTTGCCCGGTCTGGAAATTAATTTCAACCCAAAGCATATCCTGCAGTGACGCCGCATGATTGCTGTTAGGCGGAGGCAGCTCACGGATGTGCTGCTGAGCGGCATCATAATTCTTAGTATAAAGATCATTCAGTACCTGAATAATCTTTAGAATCGGCTTCCACTGCACCTCATCAACATGCTCCTGAAGCAGCGGCCAGCTTTCCGCTAATTGTTCACCAAAAGCACGTTCATTCTGCATCCATTTAGCAAACAGCATATTATGATGATAAAGAATCTGAAAATCTAGCGGGAAAGCACTTGAATCCATCTGTTTTAAACAGTTGACCGCTTCCTCAGTCTGGGCATTATTAATATAAGCAGCCACCAGGTTCATCTGCATTGTCGGCAGAATTTCGCGATTTTCAGGATAAGCCATCGCCCGCTTTTCCTCACGGATATAACCTTCCACATCCAAATCAACATTCATCTGTTTCAAGCGTGCCAATTCATCACTCAGCATCTTCTGCCGACTCTTTTGCTGACGCTGTTTTTTGACTTTCATAACCGCGAATACAACCGCGGCGCCGGCTATAATTATCAATATATATTCCATACGTTCACTTCCTTAGATGTTAACAAGTATATCATGCTTCAGCATCGCATGCAAAGAAGCCAATCAAGCTATCATTTTTAATCAGCTTCTTTAAGCCAACCCTTCAGCATTTCTTTAAATTCTGCACTGCCATTTTCCAAAATTGCATCAACTGCCAAATGCCGGCTCAGCGCATGAACTTTCAATTCATCATCCAAAAGCGGCCATAGTGCTGGCAGATCAAGCTTTGATACAGCATGTATCTGCTTTAGGATATCACTGTCACGGCGTTTTCTAGCTGCCGCTTTCGGCGGATAACCGATGCCAAAAGGTTCACTAAATAAATTATTCAATGTATTCTGCAGATTAATCTCCCCTGCCCAGCCAAAATTAAGTCCTAACGGATAAGCGACTGCATTGCCGTTATTGATCCTGCCGAATAAATAAGCATCGGACGGATTTTCTAAATAACCGCACAACACACCTGGCAGACTGTTGCATGCAAGCATCATTCCCTGTCCTGATGAACATCCCGTAATTACAAAATCTACCGTTTTGCTTACCAGCAGCATGCTTATTAACAAGGCTGTCTCAACATAGCTCAATTCAATCTCTTCATCTTCATATACACCAAAATTAATAACCTCATGCCCCTGATTCGTCACTGCTTTTACACAGCATTCATATAATAAATTATTTTTTGCTTTTTGAGAGCTTCCCTGAATCACCGCAATCTTCATTAATGTTTGCCTCCTATATAACTAATTCATATAAGATACACCATTCAGGGCCATTATTCCCAATCCGCATATCCGCCTTGCCGCAGGCCTTAAAGCCATAACGTTCATACAAATGCATGGCTGGTTCATTATCCTCATAAACATCAAGCCTGACCGTTTTCACACCCTGCCGCTTTGCCTCTTCAATCACCTTTTCAACCATCATAGAAGCCAGCCCTCTTCTTAAATAATCAGGATGTACACATAAAGTATGAACCACCAGCATCTCATCCAAAGCAGCCTCTATATGCCAGTTGCCCTCGTTATATCCCGCTCCAGTTACATGATTTAAGATAAAGGAAGCTGCAATCCTATTCCCATCACGCACAACATATAAGGTATTGTTTTCAATACTTTCCAGCGCATCAATTTTTGCCGGATAAACATTACTGATCCACCCCGGATAATTAATAGTTGCTTCCAGATACGTTGCTACCTGATAATAAAATTCACTCATTGCTTCTAAATCACTCATTTCAGCCTTTTCAATTAACATACAAAATCCTCGCTTTTCTAAATACTATTATATCCTATCGAAAGGGTAAAAGAAAAGGACAGCTTTTCAGCTATCCTTTAACTTATGAATTAGTCCTTAGCTAATTTAACAAGACGAGAGTAACGTCTTTGTGCATCAGCCTTAGTCTTTTCAAACATCGCATGAGCAGTTTCTTCGCCCTTCAGCTTAGGCAGCTGGTTGTAACGAGTTTCTGACAGGATGAATTCAAAGAACTTATCGAAATCAGGTTCCTTAGAATCGATTGTCAATGGCTGTTCCTTGCGTGGGTCGAATCGGTACAGAGTTACATAGCCGCATTCAACAGCTTTAGCCTGAGTCTTCTGGTGGTTAGATAAGCCGCCCTTGATACCGTGTTCTACACATGGTGCATAAGCGATGATCAATGATGGTCCGTCATAGCTTTCAGCTTCCTTGATTGCTTTCAATGTTTGGTTCTTATTAGCACCCATAGAAATCTGAGCGACATACACATGGCCATAAGCCATTGCAATCTGACCTAAATCCTTCTTAGCAGTTGCTTTACCGCCAGCTGCGAACTTAGCGATAGAAGAAGCCTGAGAAGATTTTGAAGACTGACCGCCAGTATTAGAATAAACCTCAGTATCAAGAACCAGAACGTTAACGTTCATATCGTTCGCTAATACATGGTCTAAACCGCCGTATCCGATATCATATGCCCAGCCGTCGCCGCCGACGATCCAGATTGATTTAGATACTAAATCACGTTCATAATCTAATAATTCCTTCACTGCATCAACCTTAGAAGCCTTAAGTGCAGCAACTAAAGCATCTTTAATTGCACGCTGTGCATCACGGTCATTATTTGCTTCAATATACTTATTGAATAATTCTTTTAATTCTGGTTCAACAGCATCCATGTTCGTTTCCATGATTTCAAGGATTCTGCCTTCTTTGTATGTTTGAGCGACAGCCATACCATAACCATATTCAGCATTATCTTCAAATAATGAGTTAGCCCAAGCAACACCATTGCCGTCTTTATCATTAACAAATGGCGTTGAAGGTGTAGATGAACAGTAAATCATTGAACATCCAGTCGCATTAGCAACCATCATATCCTTACCGAATAATTGAGAAACCAGCTTGTAGTAAGGTGTTTCACCGCAGCCCGGGCAAGCGCCTGAAATTTCAAAGTAAGGCATTGCGAACTGTGAACCCTTAACCGTATCAACCGGGAAGTATTCAGTCTTATATTCAGTACCCTTATACAGATAATCAGCAAGCGGAGCCTGATCAAGCTTAGCATTGATATCAACCATCTTCAATGCCTTGTTGCCGCCCTTACCCGGACATTCAACAACACACAGACCACAGCCTACGCAGTTATCCGGAGAAACCTGGATACGGTATTGCAGATTTTCTACACCTTTACCCATAGCTTTAATTGTTTTGAATTCCATTGGTGCGTTCTTGATTTCTTCTTCAGTCAGCAGGAACGGACGAATTGTAGCATGCGGACATACATATGAACAGAATCCGCATTGGATACAGCTTTCAGGATCCCAAGTAGGTACCTGTACAGCAATTGTACGTTTTTCAAGATAAGAAACATTATTTCTGATTGAACCATCAAGTAAGTTGAATTTAGTGAATGCAGAAACCGGCAGATCATAGCCTTCAAGACCATTGATTGGAGCCACATGTTCATCAAAATACTTGTCGCCAGTTAATGCGCGAGTTGAATCATAAGTCAAGTTAGCCCATTCAGGTTTAACTGTAATTTCGACTAAACCGTCTTTACCTGAATCGATCGCCTTGTAGTTCAGCTGTACGATTTCATCACCCTTCTTAGAGTAAGATTTCTTAGCAGCGCCCTTCATGTATTCAACAGCTTCAGCATATGGCATGATTTGTTCATTCAATGCGAAGAATGCAGATTGCAGAATTGTATTTGTTCTTCTGCCCATGCCGATTTCCTGAGCAATCTTAGTTGCGTCAATAATATAGAACTTAGCATTTTTCTTAGCTAATGTAGCTAACATGCGGTTTGGCAGATGCTCTTCAAGCTCTTCAGCAGTAAATGTAGTATTTAATAAGAAAGTACCACCTTTTTTCAAATTAGCAGCCATGTCATATTTGAATACATAAGCATCTAATGAGCATGAAATAAAGTCTGCGTTATTGATATAGTAAGTAGAATGAATTGGTGATTTACCAAAACGTAAGTGAGAACGTGTTACACCGCCGGCTTTCTTAGAATCATAAGCAAAGTAAGCCTGAGCGTATTGATCCGTGTTATCACCGATGATTTTGATAGCATTCTTATTTGCAGAAACCGTACCATCAGAACCTAAACCGTAGAATAAGCAAGAAGTGTAGTCACCGTCAGTGTGGAAATCAGGATCAACTTCTAATGACAGATGTGTAACATCATCAACGATACCAATCGTGAATTCAGATTTAGGTGCTTCTTTAGTTAATTCATCAAATACAGCTTTGATTTGATTAGGCTGAGTATCTTTAGAACCCATACCATAACGGCCGCCGATGATTGTAAGATTCTTATCTTTTAATGCTTCAACAACATCAAGATACAGTGGATCACGGCCGCCTAATTCTTTTGTACGGTCTAATACAGCTACTTTCTTCACAGATGCAGGTAATACAGCTGTTAAGTATTTAACTGAGAATGGACGATACAGGTGAACCTTGATCATACCCACTTTTTCGCCTTTAGCAGTTAATGCATCAATCGTTTCTTTGGCAGTTTCAGTAACTGAACCCATAGCGATGATGATGCGTTCTGCATCAGGTGCGCCATAATATGTAAATGGAGCATATTCACGACCTGTAACCTTAGAAATTTCAGCCATATATTCAGCTACGATATCAGGAATTTTGTTATAGTGCTCATTCTGAGCTTCTCTTCCCTGGAAGAAGATATCATCATTTTCAGCACCGCCGCGAGTTACCGGATTTGTATGCGGATTTAATGCTCTGGCGCGGAATTCTTCAAGCGCTTTGCGGTCTAATAAACGATCAAATACTTCATAATCCATTACTTCTACTTTCTGAATTTCATGAGAAGTACGGAAACCGTCAAAGAAATGGATAAAAGGTACATGGCCCTTGATTGCTGACAAGTGTGCGACACCGGCCAGATCCATTGCTTCCTGTACAGAGTGAGATGCGATCATGCATACGCCAGTCTGACGGCATGCATAGATATCTTCATGGTCACCAAAGATGTTTAATGCGCGGCTTGCGATAGCACGAGCTGCAACATGGATAACACCTGGCAGACATTCACCAACCATCTTGTAGATGTTTGGAACCATTAATAATAAACCTTGTGAAGCTGTGAAAGTCGTCGCCAATGTACCGCCCTGTAAAGCACCGTGTACTGCACCGGCTGCGCCGCCTTCAGACTGCATTTCTGTAACTTTTACAATTGAGTCCAGAATATTTCTACGCCCCTGTGATGCCCAGGCATCAACAACTTCAGCCATTGGTGAAGATGGGGTTATCGGATAGATTCCAGCTACTTCAGTAAACGCATAGGCGCAATGAGCCGCAGCAGTATTACCATCCATTGACATGAATTTCTTAGTCATAAATTTCCTCCTTGTTAATTTCTATTTCATTATAGAACTTTTATTCGCATTTTGAAAGGTTTTTGAACGACTTTATCGGTTTTTTTTACTTAATAATTCATAAAAATTCACAAATGATTTAGTGTTGAAAAATGTTGCCATTGTTTCTGAAACAAATTAAACTTTTGAAAAGGAATTCATTAACATTCATAAGATTCAGCCGATAAAAATAAGGAAAAAGCAGGCCTACGCCTGCTTCAGAAAGTGACGGATCATTTCCATAAATTTATTCTTTTTCGAATGATCCTCTGTGATTTCAAGCTTCTCAGGTGCCCGTTCAACAGCCAGTTCCATCATTCGCTGCTGAGAATCAAGCCGCTGCGCGCCTTCCGCAACTACCTTTTTCTTTAAATCGCCATTTTGATCAACGACGCGTGCCTTCACATTATCCTGCAGCTGCAGATTGAGATATTCCCATATCTGGCGCTTTAATCTGACATCCTTGATCGGCGCGGCAATCTCCACCCGTTTTTCTGTATTGCGGGTCATCATGTCGGCACTGGCAATATATACCTGCGCGTCATCACCCTCACCAAACGCATAAATACGGCTGTGTTCCAAATAACGGCCGACAATGCTGGTAACCAGGATATTCTCAGTCTTTTTAGCAATGTTTGGCAGGATGCAGCAGATGCCGCGGATAATCAGCCGAATCTTTACCCCCGCCGCTGATGCCTGAGCAAATTTATCGATGATCTCACGGTCGGTTAATGAATTAAACTTCATCGTGATCATACCGGGCTGTCCCATTTGAACTTTCATAATTTCCAGATCGATTTTTTCTAAAATCTGATTCTTTAACCCGTTAGGAGCAGCCAGCAATTCTTCATAATCGCCATTGAGATCTGACATCGCCATGTTATTGAAGAAATGCAGCGCATCACGGCCAATCCGCTCATCAGCCGTAATCAATGAGAAGTCGGTATACATCTTAGCAGTATTTTCATTATAATTACCGGTACCGATCTGCGTAATTGTCTGCAAAGAACCCTCACTCATGCGGGTAATACAGGTAATCTTAGAATGTACCTTATAATCCTCAAAGCCATACATCACCCGACAGCCGCTTTCTTCAAGACTCTCTGCCCAGTTAATATTATTTTCCTCATCAAAACGGGCCCGCAGCTCCATCAAAACACTGACTTCCTTGCCGTTTTCGGCAGCGTCGCACAGATATTTGATCAGCTTTGCCTTTTTAGCCAGCCGATAAATCGTAATCTTAATTGAAACCACACACGGATCATTCGCCGCTTCCTTAATCATGCGGATATAATCATCCATTGTTTCATAAGGATAAGAGAGCAGCAAATCATGATCCAGCACCTGTTCAATCATCGGCCGGTTCGGATCGACATTCTGTGAATTCTGCGGTGTGAATGGCGCATAATATAACTCATCAGGCAGGGCAGCGGCAAACAGATCCTTAAAGCTAAATACATAGGAACAATCTAAAGGCGCCTTGCATTTGAATACTTTCTCTTTTGATAAATGCAGCTTGTCCATTAAAAAATCGAGCAGCTGCTGATTGATATCATTCTGCACTTCGAGCCGGACCGGTGCTAATCTTGTCCTTTTCTTTAAGATTTTCTTCATATAGAGACTGAAATCTTCATCCGCGTCAAAGCCTGATCCATCAATCACTAAATCAGCATTGCGGGTAACTGAAACCACCGTTTTGCCCAGCACGGTATATTGTTTAAATATCTTAGCGGCATATTCCGCAATCACCTTTTCCAATAAGCAAAAACGGGTGCCCTCCTGCGGCAGCAGCAAGATTCGGTTTATCGTTGTCGGTACTGGAATGATCCCGTAAGTTGTTGTATTGGCAAGCTTATCTTTCAGCAGCACCGCCACATAAAGCAGCTTATTAATTAAATGCGGAAAAGGATGATGGGGATCGATAATCTGCGGTGAGAGTACAGGTTCGATATAAGTATTGAAATAATGATCGACAAACTTCTTTTCCGCCTTATCCAATTCTTTAAGATTAACCCGCTGAATACCGTATTGCTTCAGCCCTTCCTCCGCCTTTACAAAAGCCTTATCCCGGCAATGCAGCAAGCCCGCGCTGGCAGCATAAATAGCGGCAAGCTCTTCATTTGGCAGCATATTCTTCTTATTTTCTGTATGCTTATCTTTCAGCATCGACAAATCGGTAATGCTGCCGACACGAATCATAAAAAACTCATCAAGATTACTCGTTGCAATTGAGATAAACTTCATGCGTTCCATTAACGGAACACATTCATCCTCAGCCTCTTCCAGCACCCGCTGAT
The DNA here is from genome assembly GCA_000508965.1 of Clostridiales bacterium VE202-08. Taxonomy (GTDB): domain Bacteria; phylum Bacillota_I; class Bacilli_A; order Erysipelotrichales; family Erysipelotrichaceae; genus Dielma. The sequence continues at coordinate 179,713 of BAHV02000010.1, read as the reverse complement.
TGAATTTCAGCCAAGATAATTCCCGATTCTGTGTGTAGCTGCTGTCATAGACAATCTGACTCATTTCCACATCCCTCTTTTTTCATCACCTTATGATATAAATAACCTTCTCTGACACCGCTTGTCGAAACAATAACACTTTCAATGCCAAAGTTTTTCAATACCGTATATAAAACAACCATGCCGGGAATCAATGTATGAATGCGGTCTGGCGCAATCTGCAGAATCTTCTGTACGGTTGATTTACCATTGTCCTTAAGCAGCTGCAGCATTTTCTTCACCTGCGCGGTTTCAAACTGACGGTTATTTTTCGGATAGCCAAAAATATCATTATATAACGCTAATACCGCACGGGCTGTACCACCGACGCCGATTGCCTTTTGATAACGCTTCTTAGCAATTGCTGAGGTTTTGCTGCGTTCAAGATTCAAAATCACTTCATTGCGGATCTCAGCTTTTTCACCCTTACCCGGCAGAATTTTCTTCACAAAGCGATTGTATGTATTTAAAGAACCGATCGGCATACTGAAGGATTCAAGCATCTTGCCATCTTGAAAAGATACCAGCTCTGTCGAACCGCCGCCGATATCGATCAATACACCCTCATCAAGGTCAGTGAATAAAGTAGCGCCGATAAAATCGAGCTTGGCTTCCTCTAAACCGCTGATTAAATCTACAAAAATACCAGTTCGACGTTCAATTTCTTCAAGCACTTCATTCTTATTGGAAATCAATCTTAAGGATGCAGTTGAAAAGCAGTGACAGTCCGTAATTTCAAAATTATCCAGCAGTTCCCGATAAGCGTTTAAAATCTCACAAATCTTATCGATTCCCTTGTTGGATAACGCACCGTCTTTAATATATGAAATGATGCCCGCCATCGTTTTTTTATTCGTCAGCAAACGGAACTTACCATCCTCACATTTATAAATAGATAATCGAATCGTATTACTTCCTAAATCAATGATGCCTGTAATCATAAGTGTTTCCTCCCTATTTATTTTATCAGACATGCTGATAAAATATGTTAATTCTCTGTTAAGTTTAGTATACACCAAAATATTGATTCACGCTGTTTAAAGCAAGAAAATCCACCTGGTTACCCAGGTGGAGCATTCAATTATACAAAGCGTTCAATCAGCCACACGATACAGCCGCCAAACAGACAGGCAAAACATGAAGAGAGAATCAGCGGCAGATCATAAGCTGCCTCAAAGGGAATCAATATCAGAGTCGATGCGATAATCAGACCAAGCAGCAATGAGATCGTCGTTGAATGATATTTTTCAAGCAGAAACTTGGTTGCTTTGGCAGACAGGATGATACCCAATAAGACACCCAATCCGATAAATGCCAATGGCACTAATACGATCAGCTGAAAGGACAGCACATTGGCCAAGAGTGATTTAAACAGATAGTATTCACCGATTATCAGCAAAACCATCGAACCGCTGATCCCCGGCAGCAGCATCGCCGCACCGCTGATCATACCGATGAATATTAGTTTCAGGCAGTAGAAAACTGACAATGCCGGAAATTCAGGATTTATCTCGGCGGAAGCATCCGGAGCTAAAAACTTAATAAGGAATATAATTGCCATGCCGATGGCTAACGGCAGCCATTGTACCTTTTCATTCTTGCTTTCACTCTTCCAGAAAACAGGAATACTGAAACCAACCAAGCCAACAAACCAAAACATCGTCTGAACTTGAAAATAGTCAAATAGAAAGGAAATGACTTTCGCAAAACCGACAAGGCCGATGGCAGCACCAATCAGCACCTGAAGCAGAAACAGAATCTCTGCCTTGCGGTCAGGATTATGCACCTTAAAGACGCCGCTGATGGCTGACATCATATGATCAAAGATGCCTAAGATAACCATCATGGTACCGCCGCTGACACCGGGAATTACATTTGCTATACCTACGGCGATACCGCCGATTATATTTTTTATCATACTTTTCCTCCGGACATTCAATTACCTAATTCTCTAACTATGATAACGAACTGATAATCAAATTGCAATTCGATTTATGAGAGAATTGTTAAATTTCGGTTAAAAAACGTTTTTTTCATTCAAATTGTGTTAGACTAATCAGCAAATCCCAGCATATATTATCTATATCATTGTATTGATAGGAGTGATCGTATGGAAATCTGGATTCAACAGTTCATGAGTCAATTTGGCAACCTCGGTGTTTTTCTGCTGATCTTTATTGAAAATATTTTTCCGCCCATTCCCTCTGAGCTGATTCTGACCTTCGGCGGCTTTATGACTGCCTCGACATCGATGAGTGTAGGCTCCGTGATTGTTTTTGCGACCTTAGGCTCCCTGCTGGGCGCTTTGCTGCTTTATGCATTGGGGTACCTTTTGGGCAGTGAACGGCTTAAACCCTTGCTTGATCAATATGGCAGCATCATTCATTTAAGCTATGAGGATGTGCAGAAAGCATTAAAATGGTATTCCCGCTATGAAGGCAAGACCGTTTTTTTCTGTCGAATGGTTCCATTGATTCGCTCTTTGATCTCCATTCCCGCTGGCATGGCTAAGATGCGGATTTCCACTTTTATCTTGTTAACCACGCTGGGCAGTCTGATCTGGAATTCTGTTTTAGTCTTTGCCGGAGCGATGCTTGGTGAACATTGGACAAATATCTTAACTATCATGGATACTTATTCTTGGATCACCTATGGATTGCTTTTTGTCGGATTGTTGGTGGTAATTATTCGCTGGATACGAAAAAAAAGTTAAACTTGACGCCTTATTCATTATCCGAACAAGATATAACGCTTAATCAAATAAAACTGGCAAGCATGTTTCACATTGAGTTATTTAGCGTTCCTATGGATAACAGAAGCTGAAAAAATGTAAAAGCCGCTATTTCCCTGATTGTGCTGAAATCATTTCGAGTTCGATCCTCAAGGTGAAAAACTTTTAAAATTTCATCTTGCATTTTTATTTGAAATCTTATATACTATTAGCAGGGATTTTGTGTGCTCATTATCCCAAGCAGAAAATGATGAATCATTCATTGTTTTCACCCCATCTTTAGGAGGATGGTCAAGTGGTAAGACGACAGATTCTGGCTCTGTAATCGAGGGTTCGATCCCTTCTCCTCCTGCCAATTAAAAATACGAACAAGTTCAGCTGAGCTTGTTCTTTTTTATAAAATTTATTTAATTATGATCATGATTCGACCGGCATGCCTGCGGCCATTTATTCAACAGCCGGTTCAGCCGTTCATCGCTGCATATTTTCTCATACCGGTCACCAAAATCACTGGCCATTAACTGACGGCGTCTTTTGCTTTTGGGATTGCTGATGATTTTCAGATACTCAAGATAGCTTTTTTCGGTACGGGCATTTAAAGGCGGCCGGATGCCTTCACGCTCTATTAAATATGGTCCTGAACGATGGCCTTCTTCAATGATTCCCTCTAACACAACATGATGCCGCCATGTATTTTGATAAACACAGTCTTTACAGCTCTCAAGCAGCTCTGCCAGACATCGGTGAGTATCACCGTTTTCACTATTCATCACACTGCCATCCTGCAGCCGCTGCTCATCAATTTGAAATTCATACTTCATCGCTGACGGCCACTGAAATAAGATGAGGAGGACCTCATGAAGCTGGTGGAAGGTAAAATGAGCCGGAATTGTAAAGCGGCGCATTACGGTGGCATGGTTTAAATCAAGGCTGACGCGAAGCTGATAAGTACGGGTATTAATTAAATTTGTCTGTTCCAAACCATAGGCTCTGTTTAACTGACGAAGCATTCGCTTATACGGCATGTCAATCACCTTGCCATAGGTCTGCGGCTGATGGGAAAGCAGCACTGATAATCTTGGCTGACAAACCGTGTGAGGTTCAAAGCATTTACAATAATGATTACGGATATCCTGACATAACGCATTAAGTTTAGAAACCAAGCTCATGCCGCTGCATGCCGCATAGCTGATTTTACCCTCAATATAACGTTCAACAATTTGTAAATCGATCCCCTCTTCCAGCAATGCGGCCTTGATCGCCGTTATGAACAGCTGTTCAGGGTGTCGCATATCGGCATCTGACGGACGATAAATCAACACCGGATAGCGGGTAACATTATTCATCAAAACAAAAATACGGCGGCGGTCAATGGTAATCATATGAACGTGCCATGCATAAAAATCAGTTTCATGTCCCTGATGATCAGAATTAACATCATTGATTTTCAGTTTATTCTGCATTGTCTTTGTACATTGTAGAAACATAGCCGATCCTTTCCGCAGCCAAAAACGTCTAAATATCGGCTGCTGGTATAAAATATAGTATAAAACAAACAACACCGCTTTTCAATTTCACACAAAAATGATATAGTAAATCACGTTCTTAGGAGGTAAGCCATGAAAAAGCATCTTAAACGCTGTATAACCTGTCTGCTGCTGACAGCATTGCTTTTTTTATCAGCGACTTTTTGTGTTGGCTATCGGCGTTATGTCTCGATTCGCAGTAATGAATCAATGACGCTTACCATCCAAGCCATACAGGATGATGCCTCCTATACACCGCTCAATGCGATAAGCAAAGAGTTTATCAATGCGATTCTGGCTGTTGAGGACCCGCATTTTTACACTCATAAAGGAATTCGCATCGCTAAAATTATTGAGGCAGTTATTACTGATATAATCCATCTGGATTATGTCATGGGCGGCTCTACAATAACCCAACAGCTGGCTAAAAACCTTTTTCTTGATCAGGACAAGAATTTATCTCGAAAAGTAGCGGAATTATTCTTTGCCCGCGATCTGGAAAGTACGCTGACCAAGGATGAAATTCTGACGCTTTATTTGAATATCATTTATTTCGGAGATGGCTATTATGGCATTCAAGATGCAGCACAGGGTTATTTCCATAAAAATGCCGATGAATTAACATTAGATGAAGCAACCTTGCTGGCTGGTCTGCCGCAAGCTCCGGCAGTGCTTCAGCTGTCCGATGGTTATGAGGCCGCCAGAAAGCGTCAGCTTGAGGTTCTTGACGCGATGCTTAAGCAAGCATTAATCACCCAGGAACAGGCTGATACGATTAGGTATCAGAGTGACACTTCTGAAATAAACACTTAAAATAGTTGCTTGATTGGCGTATAATAAGAGTGAGGTGATTTTATGTGGACACGTTCCGAATTAAAAGCACGCGCCAAAGCTTCAATTAAAGCGAATTACTGGCAGTGCCTGCTCGTTTGTATCGTCATCGCGGTACTGGCCGGCAATTTCATATCCGTTGAATATAACCTCGATTATCAGGAATTCACATTAAATTTAGGTTCACTGACTTCCTACTATAATCGGCCCCTGCTTATTCTTTCTTTACTCTCAGCTTCTTTGTTGGGGATTCTCGGCATCATTTACAACATTTTTATTCTCAATCCATTAAATGTCGGTAAAGCCCGTTACTTTTTGGAAAACCGTGAAGAGCCTTCCTCCATGGAAGCCCTGCTGTTTACATTCAGACAAAAGGATTACTTCAACATTGTTGCGATCATGTTTATGTGCAATCTGTTTATCTTCTTATGGACGCTGCTGTTTATAGTACCCGGTATTATTAAAAGCATTGAGTACAGTCAAATTGCATATATTCTTGCTGAAAATCCAGGGCTTAATTCCCATCGGGTATTTCAGATGACACGGGAAATGACAATGGGTAATAAATGGGATATTTTCGTATTATACTTATCTTTCATTGGCTGGATGATTCTGTCTTCCTTTACCTGCGGCATAGTCGGTGTTGCCGTTATGCCTTATATGGAAGCTACCTATGCTGAATTATACATTACACTGCGCGATGAATACATTGATGCCGGATATGCCGGTTTTGATGAATTCCCCGGTTTTTACAGGTAACGCTTATGATCAACAATCAATCTAAGGTCATGATTACCGGTGCCAGTGATGGTCTCGGTAAAGCATTGACGCTGGCGATTGCCAGCAAATACAGCTGCTCATTAGCAATCTGCGGCAGAAATGAAGCTAAGCTAAAGGAAACCGTACGTGCAGTCCATACCGTAAATCCATGTGTCAAGGTATTTGCGGCATGCTTCGATGTTACTGATGATGAATGCTGTTACGCCTTCATCCGCAATACTCAGGAAGCGCTTGGTGATATTGATATTCTAATTAATAATGCCGGTGCTAATATAAAAAAAGATTTAGTAGAAAATATTGATTTGAATGATTTAAGATATATGCTTAATCTGAATTGTGTATCGCCGCTGATCTTTATTCAAGGCGTCCTTCCCCATATGAAGGAAACAGGCGATGGACATATCATTAATATTCTTTCTTCAGTATGCAAACATTCCATTGAAAACAGCGGCGCTTATTCTGCCAGTAAACATGCGATGGATATTCTGCATCAGATTTTATTAAAAGAAGTAAGGGAAAGTCATATCAAGGTTACCGGTATATATCCTGGTGGAATTAACACAAATTTCCGTACAAATGTCCGTGAAGATTACATGCATCCTAAAACAGTTGCCAACGCTATCCTTGCCGTATTAGAATGTGAGGATGATGCGGTTGTTCATGAACTTGTGCTGCGGCCTTTTGTTGAAAACAATTTTTAATTTTTAGGAGGCTCAACATGTTAAGATTTTCAATATGTGATAGCAATACAGAAAATTTAGAAACACTCTATACGATGTTATTCGATGCTCTCACAGCTAATAAAACGCCCTTTCTAATCACCAAATATGATAACTACAAAGAGGCGCTGAATCATTGTGACAACCATGTTGTCTATGATATTATCTTTATCGCCGTTGACGGTGAGGACAGTGAAGGAATGAAGCTGGCACGCTATATCCGTACCTATGACAGTCATTGCAAGATTGTGATAACTTCAGCGGTTAAAGACTATGCTTATGCTTCCTATGGTATACGTGCCTTTAATTATATTCTTCAGCCTTATGATGCGGAAGAAGTTAAAGCGCTGGCTGATGAATTATGTCATATTTTCCAAAAAATAGATGCCCGCTACATCACGCTGAATTCTAAGTTTGGTTATTATCGCATCAAACACAAGGATATCGTCTATGTAGAAAGCTTAAAAAGACAGGTATTCTTCCACTGCAAGGATGGCAGTGTCGTTTCAATCAACGATAAGCTGGATAATATCGAGAAGCAATTAGATGATCGAAGATTTCTGCGATGTCATAAAAGCTATTTAGTCAGTATGAATTATATTAATAAGTTGGAAAATCGGCATTTTACTTTAATCAGTAATATCACGATACCAATTCCAAAAGAATCTTTGAATAGCATTAAAAAGCAATATGCTGATTATATTGAGAATTAAAGATTTATGAATTATAGAGAATGACATACCTTGATTGTCATTCTTTTTTATATAAAAAACCCTTAACTATTTATCTTAAGGGATTATAGTTATCTTTTAAAAATTCAAGAACGATCTGATTAAAAAGCTGATCCTGTTTGAACGCGCAGAAATGATCTGCCTTAGGGATAATTGCCAGCTTTGCATCAGGCAGTGAAGCAGCAATTTTTTGTGTATGTGCCTTTTTAATCATATCATGCTCACCCGCAATGACTAGTGTCGGACATTGGATGCGTGTCAAATCTTTAAATGACAGCCTAGGTTCCCTGACCATCAATGCGAGCAGCTGCCGATTAAGCCCTTTGGCCAGAGCGTATTCATGCAGTATTGACAGAACTACACTGGTTTTCAGACCGCTTGGCATAATATTGGCACCATTTAATATAATGCGTTTGAATAATTGCGGTTGTTTCAACGCTGCCAGTAATGCAATATTAGCCCCATCACTGAACCCCAGCACATTCACCGGCGGCAGATTTAATGCCTCAATGGCCTTTATGACGTCATCAGCCATCAGCGTTAAAGAAAGCGGCGCTCTGCCTACATCACTTTTGCCATGAGCACGGCTGTCCATAAAAATACATTGATAATAATTTATGAATAATGCCTGCTGACGTTGAAAATAATGACTGTCTTCTCCATTGCCATGGAGAAAAAGCAAGGGCTCACCCTCGCCTTCAATTTCCAGATACAGTCTGCAATGATTTACAGTAATAAAGGTTTCCATGTTTATTATTAACCATCAAAGTGATTCATTGTATCTCTCATTTTTATCTGAATTTCATCAGGATATCATTTCAGCGCCGATTTCATAATGCCACTCATTATCCGTTTTAACCGCCTTGCAATCAGCGAACCAATAAGCGCCTAAACCGCTGCGCCATTTCTGAATTGTAAAAGTAAAATGGTTCTCATCGATAGTCTCAGCTTCAAGATTAAACAGCAGTCCTTTCTCAAAATATAAATTTTCATCATCGATCAGACCTTCTTCTACAAGTTCATCATACGTTGCTGCACGGGTATCCCAGCCCAGCATACTGCCGGCCATCCAGATTAACGCATTTTTTTCTTCTTCATTCAGATTGCCAGCCTTGCTTAAATCAAAAGCAATCATTTCAATCTGATCATTCAAACCTGGATCAGTATCAAATAAATCCTGTATCACATCCAGATAGAAGCCAATCAGATCATCCTCCTGTTTAACAATTTGAATTGTACCGGTACATTGAATGGACATGGGATATGTTTCATTCACAGTTCCATTCGTGTCAATTAATACCTGCATCCCTTCCTTTAATGATTGAGTATCAAACTCACCGCCGACGTGTACCAAGCCATCCTTCCCCAGAATCATCAGCTGATCATCTTTTAATTCCACAATTTTGCCCTCATACTGATAATGATCAACAGCATCAGGACGGATAAGACTGCTGCAGCCGCATAACAGCATTAATAACATTGCACAGATAATTTTCATAAGCAGACCCTCCTTCTTAATTTTATTATGTCACTGAATGCCATGATTTGCCAGCTTCCATCCTTAAGTTGCATTAATCCCTGAATAACTTGCAAAGAAAAATGAGCTTTCGCTCATTAGTTTTTTAAACAAGATTGTACCGCAAAGCTGCCCAGGCCGGCATGACATGTAAGTACAGCAGGTAATTGTATGATTTTAAAACACATATCCCTGCCAAATGCTTCTTTGGCCTTGCTGAGAAAAGCTTCAACATTCTCCATGCCTTCAGCTTCCATGATATAAAATTCATGAGTTTCAGCACTTACATTACGCTTTTTAAATTCTTCAATGATCATATCATAAATCTTGGAATCTGTTCTGGCCATCCCATATTTTTCAACACAAGTACCATCTTCTTTTAAATAAAGCAGCGGTTTAATTTTAAGCAATGAAGCCATACCGGCAGCAACCGGTGAAATGCGGCCGCCTTTTTTCAGCTGTTCCAAATTCTTCGGATAAAGCATTGAATAAGTATCATTGATTTTTGCCTTCAGCATCGTCAAAATATCATCCAGTGAACGACCCGCATCCGCATAATGCTTCGCAGTCAGTGCCATATCCAGCATTGGTGCGCCAACCGTCAGTGAATCAATCACATGTACATTTTTCATATCCAGATTTTTAGCAGTCATTAAGAAGCCCTGATAAGTGCCTGACAAATAAGAGCTAATTGTAATAATAAGAATCGCATCATAATCAGCAGCTTTCCATTTCTTCATTAATTCTTCAACTCTGCCGATGTTAGGCTGAGAGGTTGTCGGCATCTCGCCATTACGCAGCAAATCAGCAAACTGCTCGGCATTAATATCGATGCCATCTGCATATTCATACCCTTTATTCAGCACGCTGAGCGGCACTATTTCAATTCCGTATTTCTCTGAATCCTGAGGAATCAGTGTGGATGTAGTATCTGTAACAATCAAGAATTTAGACATAAATTTCCTCCGTTAAGTAAATTCATTATATCATGGCCAAACAGGAAGTCAATCATTTTTTGACTTTATTAATTATTTAGTCATTTTATTAGCAGATATTGTTCATCTTCTAAATCGCTTGATATTATGGTACAATGTCTGCATAGAGGTGAAATTATGAGCAGTTCAGCATTAACAAAAAAAGAATTGGGTCATGCTTTAAAAGAATTGATGAACCTCATGCCCATGAATAAAATCACCGTAGCTATGGTATGTGAAAAATGTGATCTGAACCGTCAGACCTTTTATTATCACTTTCAGGATATTTACGAATGCCTTGGTTATATCTATCAAAGTGAAGTCATCGAAAAGCTTCCGGAATTCGGTTCTTTAGAACAATGGCCGGATCGTTTTTTGAAAATCTTGAAATATATCGAACAGAATAAGGTATTCTGTCTGAATACATTTAATTCACTCGGCCGCGATCATTTGGAAATGTTTCTCTCAGAAACCTCATTTACGATGGTAGAGAACGGTATCCGTCAATTTGCTCATGATGTGAATATTGATTCGGACAGACTTAATTTCATTGTTAATTTTTATGCGATTGCATTCTCTGGTTTAATTATTCAATGGCTGACCCGCGGCTGCCGTGACAGCAGTGAAGAGCTGGCAGCTACCTTATCAAAGATGCTGCAGGGAAGCTTTACTAATGCGATTGACAATCTTAAAAACCAATAAACATAAAAGCATCAGTCCTTAGGCTGATGCTTTCTTATGTGCGGGACTCCCATAAAATTAAACTTCATGTGCCGGATATACAAACTTCCCTGAATCATATCTGAGAGCCACTGTCCTTTCACCTGATAATTCAGATGCAAATAATGAAAGTAAATACTTCCTTTAAAGCTGAATTGACGCTCATCAAAAGTACCGCCAAAAAAGGAAGCATTCGCGCTGCCGATATTCAGCACACCATTTAATGCCTGTTTCTCAATCATGAAGATCAGATATCCGCTCCGGTTTCCCCGCGGTGTCTCAAACACCAGATCATAATCCTTATCCACATTATCACTTCCAACTTAATCATAAGCAAATTCATATCTTCTGCCATAGACAGCCATTATTTCATGTCCGATAAACAGACAGAATAATGTTTTTGTCTAGTTTTACTTGTTTGACTGTGCTTCATAGCGGGTTTGTATCTGCATGCAGCGCAGCATAAAACCAATGGCCCAGAAAGGAATGCAGAACAGCATAAGCAAGGCATAAGGCATAGGCAGCAAAACAATCAGCAGCAGCAAGCCAAACAAAATGAAATTCCTGCCTAGTGCTTGATTATAGCCGCGGAAATCTTCAACTTCGGGCTGTTCCGCAGCATTTGCCAACTATTGAATTGGATGAGGACTATGCGAAATTCTTACGCCCAAGACAATCATCAGGAGTACCGATCCGATATAAATCAGCCAAAGCATTATTTCTTAGTTGGCATACAGGCAGCAATACGGCCGGCCAAAACATTAAATGGCATTGTCTGCAGCCAAACTTTGCCTGGGCCTGTCAAGGTTGCCAAAAATAAGCCTTCACCTGAAAATAATACATTTTTGACCCCTTTAACTGTTTCAACACTGAAATCCACGCTTGGCTCGTAGGCTGCGATATAGCCTTGATCCACCTTCAATTTTTCACCCGGTTTTAATATTTTTTCCATCACTTCACCATCGATTTCCAGAAAAGCTGTACCAGGACCGCTGATTTTCTGCAAGATAAATCCTTCGCCGCCAAAGAAACCGGCACCGGCCCGTTTGTTTACAAAAACTTCCAGACTAACACTCTCTTCGGCAGCTAGAAACGCCGTTTTTTGTATGATTAATGATTCGCCTACACTTAAGTGCATAGGTAAGATATTTCCCGGGAAACTGGAGCCAAAGGTAATCTTACCGCCTTCCATAAGACAAGTATACGTTGTCATAAATATTGATTCACCGCTGAATGCCCGTGCCAATCCTTTCATCAAGCCGCCGCGGGTATTGCTGTTCATCTCAAAACAGTCATCCATCCAACTCATACCGCCAGATTCAGTATATACACTTTCACCCTTACCAAGCGTTAATTCCACAGCTGGCAGCTGTTTGCCGATTATTTCATATTTCATTTTGAATCCTCCTATCTTTTCTTTTATTATATACGATAAAAATAAAAAGATAGCTGACAGTTCTGTCATGCTATCTCTTTATGAAATTAAAAGGAGTTAATCAGCCAGTTTGAATAATTCATCAACGGGTGTCTCAAGAAGCTCAGCTATCTTAAGTACAGTGAGCAATGAAGGATTGCCCTTACCCGATTCCAGCTGTGATATTGTTTCACGCCTTACACCGACACATTTTGCCAGTTCTTCTTGTGTCAGATGCGCATCTTTACGTATTCTTTTTAAATTTGAAAACCATTTATCAGCCGGCATGACGAGCCTTGCTCTCCTTAACCAGCTTATTGATTCCCTTTGCAGTGGCAGGATGGCATTTTCCACAGCTGCCGCTGCAGCCTGAACAGCCGCCGCAGCTGCCATGGTCTTTAATCAATGAGCGAATCGCCATGATACAAGCTGCTAAAATAATGAATCCTACAATGAATGTACCCATAAGTTCACCTCTCCGCCCTTTCAGATTAGAAAATCATATTACCAATCAGATTAATCAATAATGCGGCAATATAAGCAACACCGCATTGGAAAGCAATGGTAATCCATGTCCACTTAGCACTGCCCATTTCTCTGCGAATAGCACCGATAGCAGCAAAGCATGGCGCGCACAACAGATTAAACACCATAAATGAATAGGCGGATATCGGTGTGAAAAGCTGTGAAATCTGTGTCCAGATTTCAGTACCATTTTCAGCTACTTCTTCTAAGCCATACAAGACACCAAAGGTACCGACAATATTTTCTTTCGCAATCAAACCGGTAAAGGTTGCGACAGCTGCCCGCCAGTCACCCCAGCCCAGCGGTGCAAACAATGGAGCAATCACATTACCAATTGATGCCAGAATGCTCTCATTTGTATCAACCATTTCAAATGACCAGCTGAAGCTTGACATGAACCATACGAGAATGGTTGCCAGCAGGATAATCGTTCCTGCTTTTTTGATAAAAGCTTTAGCACGATCCCACATATGAATAAACAGACCCTTGACACTAGGCCAGTGATAGGCTGGCAGCTCCATAACAAACGGCGCTGGATCACCGCCGAAATATTTAGTTTTCTTTAACAGGATACCACAAACAATCACCGATGCCAGACCGATAAAATACATGCTTGCAGATACCCAGGCAGCATCGTTAAATAAGGCACCGGCAAATAATCCAAAGATTGGCAGCTTTGCTGAACAAGGAATAAAGGTTGTCAGCATGATTGTCATTTTGCGGTCCTTTTCATCTTCTATTGTACGGCTTGCCATGATTCCCGGCACCCCGCAGCCAGTTGAAATCAGCATTGGAATGAAGCTTTTTCCGGATAACCCAAATTTGCGGAAGATTCTGTCCATGATGAAAGCAACACGGGCCATATAGCCGCAGTCTTCAAGAATTGAAAGCAGGAAGAACAGTACCATGATTTGAGGGACAAAACCGAGTACAGCTCCGACACCAGCAATGATACCATGCTGAATCAGACTGGTTAGCCATGGTGCGACATTTAATGATGTCAACAGCGAATCAGCCGCATTGGGTATTATTTCACCAAACAATACATCATTGACCCAATCTGTCCCCATCGTACCGATTGTACTCATAGCAATATAATATACAGCCCACATCACTAAGGCAAAAATAGGCAGAGCCAGCCAGCGATTGGTGAGGACTCGGTCAATTTTATCCGATATGGTCAGTGCCTCATGATCATGACGAATCATAATTTGATCACGGATTTTAGCAATATACTCATAGCGGGCATTGGTTACAATGCTTTCCGCGTCATCATCGTATTCCTGTTCGATCGCTTCACGGGCTTTTTTAACAGAAGTTTTATCAATTTCACTTAAAGATATATCCTTAAGGCTCTCCTGATCATCCTCCAATAGCTTTACAGCATACCAGCGCGATGATGTTTTATCAGCCTTATCACTTAACAGCTTTTCACATTCAAGAACCTTTTCCTTAAGCAAACCGGTATAAATTTCAACCGGCTGATAGGCTGAAGCATGCTCAGCCAATGAAAGTGACTTTTCAATCATCCCATCAATGCCATTAGACTTTAAAGCTGATATTTCACAAACTGGGCAGCCTAGACATTTCGATAATTCATCGGCATGCAGCACATCTTTACGTTCCTCGACAATATCGATCATATTTAATGCGATTACTGTCGGTATCCCTGTTTCAAGCAACTGAGTAGTCAAATAAAGATTTCTTTCAAGATTGGTAGCATCAACCAAATTAATGATGACATCAGGTTTTTCCTGCATTAAAAAGTTCCTTGCAACTACCTCTTCCAAAGTATAAGGCGATAATGAATAGATGCCTGGTAAATCAATAACAGTAACATCTTTATGACCCTTCAATTTACCTTCCTTTTTTTCAACCGTAACCCCCGGCCAGTTACCGACATATTGACTGCTGCCAGTCAACGCATTAAATAATGTCGTCTTACCGCAGTTTGGATTACCTGCAAGTGCGATTCTCAAGCTCATAGTTTCCCTCCAATAGTTAACTCAAGTTAACTGATGATTCAAAAATTAAACAGAGTGACCTCTGCTTATAAAATTTCGATTTTTTCTGCATCCGCTTTGCGAATACTTAATTCATATCCTCTTACTTTTACTTCCATGGGATCACCTAAGGGTGCAACTTTACGGATATATACTTCTACACCTTTAGTAATACCCATATCCATGATTCTGCGTTTCAGCCCCTTTTCACCATCAATTTTACTAACAGTAACAGTTTCGCCGATTGACGCCTGACTTAATTGTCTCATACCCTTCCTCCTTAGACTTCTACCTGGATTTTACCGGCCAGCTTCTCATCAATAGCGATCCGGCTGTCCTTGATATTAATAATCATATTTCCAGCATTGCGGGCAGTAATATATACATCGGCACCAGGTACAAACCCCAGATTTTTCAAATGTGTGCATACATCTTCTTTGCCACGTATTTCAATAACCTTCATGCGTTCACCAATTCTACCTAATAAGAGCGGCATCATGCTACCTCCTTGGTTAGTCCAATCTAACTTGCATCATAAGTTTACCTCAGATAACATTATTTGTCAATAGGCTGTAAGCATATAAATATAATATTTTCAAATGAAATGCATTCCCAGATCCAGGAAATAAAAAAGACCCCTTCTATATTAGAAGAGATCTTAACAGTTAAAATAAATTATTCTTCAATGCCGTCCTCAGCTGCTGCTTGCTGAATTTCATCAGGAAGCAAGTCTGTTGGCTGAATGATTTCATCTTCTGGATCCATTATGTCAGCATCCACCTCATTAAATAGAGTGGGTTCAATACCATTAACTAAAACTTTCAGAACTCCGCCTTCATAATAAAAGGTATAATTGGTATTCGACTCAAAAGCAAATGCTTCACCATTAATCGCAGCATTAAAAGTTAAATCACGAACACCATTAATATAACCATTGGCTTCCTGTGTAATTACCATAAATTTAGCACTTGATCCAGTATTAATAATAATTGGATGAGCACTGTCAGCAGCTTCATCAATCACGATATTACCAGCAAAGCTGCCATTGATCATAAAGGAGGTACCCTTTTCCATATGAATAAATGAAGCAGGGCGATCTGGATATTTAGTTGTACTTGTATTCACCACATCAATAAATTCATCATAGAAAACCAGTGTGTGTCCTTCATTAAGAATGAGTTCAGCGCCATCTTTTACATATAGCTCTGACCCAGTAAGGAATTTAAAATCATTTTCAACTGTGTAGATGCCGTTGCTTAACACATACGTTGTATCACCATCAATTGGATAAATAAAGGTACCCGTTGATAAATCGAAGCCTACTATATTTAAAGTACTGCTAGCTGCCGCTCCACCGCCATTCAATAAGAAATTTGTCCTTGTTAAATCATTGCTGCGTCTTATTTGCAGTTCAGCGCCATCAGTTAAACGAATTAATCCATTATCACGGCTGACTAACGGGAATCTTGTTTTATTATAAGAACCTGAAGCATACATTTTAACTATTCCGGTATAACTGCCATTATCCATAATGGTAATTGGCACTTCAACATTCTGGCAATCCGCTTCATTCATCGGATATACGTTATGATTCAAAACAACCTCAGATGCTTGTGATCCTCCGCGCCAATTCTTAACTACATATAAATCTCTTAAAGTTCCATTTTCTTTTACAATAACTTCTCCCGAACCCTTTACAAAGCCTGCTGAATCAACTAAACCATTATTACTGATAATCAATTCCCCATCAAGGTTTAACTGTCCGTAGCCGCCGGTATTATCCATATCATAGTGACCGGCAGCCGCTCGACCGGTTATTGCATTAATGATCAGCGTACCTTGTACCTCCAAGATAACGTCTTTCGGAACAGTAAGACTTTGATAAAGCTCTTTATAATCTTTGCGGTCGATAACGGTTCCGTCTGCATTATATTCTTCCTTATTTTTAATACGTGCATCATAGCCCACATCCCCATTAAAATAAGGAATAACTAATGTCTTACCTTCCGGAATGATTAAATTACTTTCCAGTGTCAAATTATCCAATAAAATAATATTATCAGACAAATCACTTGCCAGTGCATCCTCTAAGCTAGCAAATAATTGATTTCCGATTCTTGCCGCATAAGTATCCTTTTTCGCAAATACAGCATGAATATTCATATCAGCAGTTAATGATGTTGTATACGTTGGAGAATAGGTCAAGCATTCATCAGCTTCATTAAACCACCCTATAAATAATGCGTCAGAAATCGCAGATGCATTGAAACTTACAGTTTTACCAATAGCGCAAATATCCGAACTATTGATATTACTTCCATCTGCATATGTAGCAGAAACGGTTCCAAGCGCACTGTCAGAAGAAGCAAATGATACTCTTGCATTTCCTTGTATGAACTGCACATTCTTTATCTTCGGAGCTCCAGCTTCACTTGATGCGTGATAATAAGCCAAATAAGTATTTTTAATAACATCTGTATTAACATCAATTGGTAATGTATAGGTTATCCATTCATTACTGGCAGGTAATTTTATTTTCGTTTTACTTGTTGTTGATTTTATCAGCGCATTGTCCAGCATCAAATAACTTGATTTAGTAAAATCAGTTTTGTAATCAAATTGAAGAATACCTGCACCTGTGGTTGTTAATTGAAGATTCTCATATCTGGCAGATATGCCGACTTCATTTGGCATAAAAGCAATAAATCCTTCCTGATTATAAATTTCATTTGAAAGCTTCCACGCATAACCAGTATAATTTTTTCCCGATATGCTTTCTGCCTGAACATTGCCTTCGGTAACAATGTTGTTTAATGCAACACCAACATTGATTGTTATGACTCGCTTTACTGACGCATGATTTTCACGATTAGCGGTCAGTGTTAGGACAGCATTGTCTTTCGGCTGTGATAGGATAAAGGTATTGCCCTGATATTCCACAGGTTTTCCATTCACCTCAACAGTAATTGTCGTTTCTTCTTCAAGTTCACCCATTATAATCAGATATTCATTATCAGTTTCATTCACTGCGTTTTGCTCAATCGTTATATCCTTTGCGGCAGCATCATAATCTGCAGTCACTGAACCTGTACGCTGTACGATCAATGTTTCCGGCAGTTTGGCATAATCATAAAAACGAGCTTCTAATTCACGATCAGCTAATAAATCAAAAGAAATGCTGCTGCTTTGACTATATAATTCATCATTCTCGTACCACCCCATGAACGCACAGTTTTCCTTCGGTTCAGCTTCCAGAGTAATAGCATTTGCCAAGTTCATCGAATAATTCTGTCCGTTATTGACTGATATTCCATCGAGCTGTTCACTGTCTTTTAAAACCACAGTACCTTTTGTAATATCATAATTTACTTTTAAGCTGCGTACTGCCGGATTACTTTCATCGAGGAATCGAATATTTGATAACCATAAAGCATCTAATGCTGCATTTCCCGATGAATCTTTAACATAAGATATCTTAACCCGATTGACATCTTTCGGTAACGTAAATTGTCTGGTAACAGGTATTATATTTTCAAAAGAAGTGAATACCGAACCATCAACCTTATAGGGTTCTTTAATCTTTGTTTCTTCACCATTAATTATTACAGAAAGATAATCCCAAGAATCTTCACTTGAAAGAAGATAATCAAAAAGTAGATATCCTTTTCCCTGCACATCAAATTCAATTTCAGATACACTGTCATTCATTCCTTCATTGGTACTTTTCAGCCAATCCCTATCTAATACGTGATTGATTGTGAAGGGACTGCCCGTATTATTGAAACCAGTAAAATGTTCATCAGCAAACATACTGGATACATCAATTACACTATCAGGTGTTATAACATTCAGCGTATAAACAGCAGATAAACCGCTGCCATCCTGTGCTTTTCCCGTAATAACAGCAGTGCCGGGATTTTTCGCAACCAGATAATAATCCTCAAAATCAGCTACTTCAGGATTATCTGATGACCATTCCAACCGCATATTTGTAGCATCAGCCGGATAATACTCATAATAAATATCAATAACAGCACCTACTACGACAGTATTGTTATCTATATAAGGTTTCAGTGATGTCATTTTTGATATGTCCACAGTAATAGTAATTTCCGACTTATTACCGTAAGTATCATTGGCTATAATGCTGCAAGAACCTAATCCAATTATTGTAACAAAACCATTTTCATCAACTGTCGCTACTGAATCATTTGATGAATGCCATGTTACCTTTTGATTTGCTGTTGAAGGTTTTACAGTTGCATGCAGTTGAATGGTATCAGATACTTCGAGCGCTTGATCACTCTCTTGGATCGATAGTTCATAAGTAATTGGTGTGCTGCCTCCGTTGGAACCACCCGCTGATCCGCCAGCTGAAGGTTTATTTACTTCCGGTGCTTTCTCTACCTCTTTACCTGTTTCTACATCCTTGATTACTGTATCCTCACCTGCTTCTACACCGTCAACATTGGCTTCAACTTTATTAACAGTACCGGTACCTTCAATCTTCACTGGCGCATCAGCTGTCAATGTTCCTACGGTACTGCCTTTGGCTATTTCTACCTTCGTATCTTTCGCTGTTTCAGTAACTGTCACATTCTTAACATCGGCATTCACTTTGATTTGGGTATCTGTCTTTACCTCAAGGCTTTCCACCGGTACCTGAATGTCAACACCCGCATATGTCCGTGTACTTACTTCCTGTGCCGGTATCTCTATGACGATTTCTCCTTTGGTTGTTGACTGTATTTCGATCTTCTCTACTTCCCCTTTGAAGTTCTTATCCGGTGTTACCGCTGAAGTCTCTTCCAATACGATTGCCTTCACTTCTGTTTCGCCGCTTAATACAACTTCCGCATTTCTTGTCTGTGTGCTGATCGTAGCTACTGATGAATCGATCAGCGTTAACTTACCGGCTGTCTTGTTGTCACCGATAACAACTAATTTACCCTTTACGGTTACACCTTTCAGCTCTAACGCTTTAGCCGTCGTTACATCGACATACAGGTTTCCTTCAATGACTTCACCTTCCAATGCTTCCGGATCTGTCACTACGACTGATTTTGATTCAGCTAAAGGAATGGCTTTGCCATCTTCAGTCAATTCATAACCGTCTTTGACATAATCCTTGGCCATAACACCGGTACCTTTAATATAATAAAGGGCGCCGTTCTCTTCTACCCAAGCATCTGACTGCATGACTCCGGATTCACCCATGAAATACCAATGCTCATTGGAAGCGATCCAGCCGGTACGCATTGCTCCGTTATCATCGAAAGCATACCAGCAGTTACCATCTTTGATCCAACCCTTAGCGTTGCTGCCATCTTCCTTAACATAAGACCAAGTGCCGTTGTTATTGACCCAGCCAGAATTTTCTTCAGCAATCACCGGCAGATAATTCATTACTAGAGAGGCTGACAGCAGTATGCTTACTTTTATTTTATTATTTTTCATAAATTCTCCTTTTAAGAAAGACCTGTATCTATTATTAAGATACAGGTCTAAACTCCTGCTTGTGATTATTGATTATTCTTATTCAGCATTATCAGAAATTGCAAAAGTAAAGGTATACTCAACATTTACTTCGGTGCCATTAGCATCTTTATAAGCTACAGTGACTTTTACTGTCTTACTGGTTAGATCACTGACTGTTTTTCCCAACACGGTTGTTGTATTCTGCTCATCAAGATAATTCTTTAAAACACCAAGTAAGTTATTATAATCCGGTGTTTCAATTACAGTTCCAGCTGTATCATCAAACGTATAGCTCTTTACTCCTTCATTTTTCAATGTAGTTAAAATAGAGAAAATACCTGTGCCAGTTACTTGTGATATAGTCGTATCGCCGCTTAAAAATTCAGTCTTAATTGTTTGATTTTCAACAGTTACCGCAGCTAAATCATCTCTACCTAACGCATTAACTGCACTTTCAACCTTTGCTTGCAAATTAGCTTTTGCTTCATCCTCAAGTGCTTTTTCGCCAGTTAATTTTACAGTATATTCAATAACAGTATTATCAGCAATCTTAAACGCCACTGTATAAGTCTTGCCATCAACATCAGCTAGTTTCAAAGCAAATAATTCCTCGGCATTTGCTTTGTTAAATAAAGCCATGCCCCATGTTCCGAGATTCTGTGCAGTTGGTGCAATTAAGTCATTCATTGCCATATCACCAGTATTTCCTGCGTCTCCTGTTATTTTGACTGAATGAATACCGCTGTATGTTTTATTGACATTTACAATGGAGTCTAAAATTGTTGCCTTAACAAAATCCCATACTTTATTCTCTGTATTTCCCATTACTCCAGTAATTACTGTTCCATCAACTCCAATGGTAACACCATTCATTTCAGCATTAGTTGTGAAAGCACCTTTTAATTCAGCTTCGAATGCTTCTTTGAACTTTTCGGTTTCTGACTTTGTTGGAGTTGTTGATCCTCCGCCAGAACCACCCGTTGATCCGCCAGTTGAAGGTTTATTTACCTCCGGTGCTTTCTCAACATCTTTACCTGTTTCTACATCCTTGATTACTGTATCCTTACCTGCTTCTACACCGTCAACATTGGCTTCAACTTTATTAACAGTACCGGTACCTTCAATCTTCACTGGCGCATCAGCTGTCAATGTTCCTACGGTACTGCCTTTTGATACTTCGACTTTGGTATCTTTTGCACTTTCTGTTACTGTAACGTTTTTAACATCGGCATTCACTTTGATTTGGGTATCTGTCTTTACCTCAAGGCTTTCCACCGGTGCCTGAATGTCAACTCCCGCATATGTCCGTGTACTTACTTCCTGTGCCGGTATCTCTATGACGATTTCTCCTTTGGTTGTTGACTGTATTTCGATCTTCTCTACTTCCCCTTTGAAGTTCTTATCCGGTGTTACCGCTGAGGTTTCTTCCAATACGATTGCCTTCACTTCTGTTTCGCCGCTTAATACAACTGCCGCATTTCTTGTCTGCGTGCTGATCAATTCGATCTTTGAATCAGTGATCGTTAACTTACCGGCTGTCTTGTTGTCACCAATAACAACTAATTTACCCTTTACGGTTACACCTTTCAGCTCTAACGCTTTGGCCGTCGTTACATCGACATACAGGTTTCCTTCAATGACTTCACCTTCCAATGCTTCCGGATCTGTCACTACGACTGATTTTGATTCAGCTAAAGGAATGGCTTTGCCATCTTCAGTCAATTCATAACCGTCTTTGACATAATCCTTGGCCATAACACCGGTACCTTTGATATAATAAAGGGCGCCGTTCTCTTCTACCCAAGCATCTGACTGCATAACTCCGGATTCACCCATAAAATACCAATGCTCATTGGATGCGATCCAGCCGGTACGCATTGCTCCGTTATCATCAAAAGCATACCAGCAGTCATTATCCTTGATCCAACCCTTAGCGTTGCTGCCATCTTCCTTAACATAAGACCATGTGCCGTTGTTGTTGACCCATTGAGCCTCAGCCGCTCTGATCGGCATTGCTGCTGAACAGAGCATTGCAGCTACGACTAAAGCCGTCATCGCTGACTTTGTTTTGTTTGATTTCATTTTAATTACCTCCCCAGGTATTGAAAGAATGTCTTAAAAGGTATACTTTATACCACACTGAAGGAGAGACAAAAAACAACTGTGAAAGTGCATAAAAAAGGCTGTGAGCCTTTACAAACGATTCAAAAATGCCTATAATGAAAGAGAAGCAGGGTGTCTCAAAAAGTATACTTTTTAAGACAATTTTTCATTCTGTGAAATAGTTTCTATCATAATTCAGGCATAATACGATTTGCATTTAATCAAGAATATCATAAACCAAAAAAACTAAATATGAGGCAAGAGAAAATAAAGAATTTAACAAATACAAAGGGGAGACGCAGTGCTGAAATAACCTGTATACTTAACTCCTAAAGGAGAAAACGAAATATGTATATTCGGCTCTATTCACCCCTATTGAAAATGGTAAATTTGATGTAAAAATTCCTGATTTATATGGATGCTGAACTTGCAGCAAAGAGTTGACTGATGCTATATTCATGGCTGAAGATGCCACAGCAATGTGGTTATGGAATGCCGAATCTAATTCTGAATCAATTCCTGCAGCTACCGCATTGCCATTTGTATTAGCACCTCATTTTGCAAATTGCAGAGTAAGAAGCATCAGAAATTATATAGATGCACTAATAAATAAAAGATGATTGTAAGCATTTAGCTAAAATAATCCAGTTAAAGGTCTGAAAACCTAACACAACTGGATTTTTTATTTATAGATTTTAAAGTAGCTTTTAATTCAAGGAACAGAGAATATCCATTGCTAAAAAACCATTACTTCTCTAACAAAAATATCTGAACCACATAAGCAATCTCATTAGAAGGTATCTTTACACCAAACGTATCTGCTGCATATTCCAAACGATGCTCCACAATATGCATCAGATTATAATTTTCATTAGAAAATGTATTG
Source organism: Clostridiales bacterium VE202-08 (assembly GCA_000508965.1). GTDB lineage: Bacteria > Bacillota_I > Bacilli_A > Erysipelotrichales > Erysipelotrichaceae > Dielma. The sequence continues at coordinate 156,737 of BAHV02000010.1, read as the reverse complement.
ATCTTCTGGAATCCCCAAGTTTCATTGCGAATCACTCGTTCCAGCATATTCGTGCAATGACACAGATATTTAACGGCTAATACATCCGTATACGGTATATGCAGATCCTGCAACGTTTTTCTGAAGCAGATATCAAGTACAGAGACTGCTTTATCCACATCAATAAACGCCACTGTCTTCGATATGACCTTATCCTTAATCTGATCAATAAAATTATTAATATGCTTACCGGTTGGATTCGATGAAGGCTCCGGCATTTTAATTTCATTGCTTACTGTATCTAAATTATTATAAGCACTCATGGATGCCTCTACAAAATGAATCAGCATATTCAAAGACACATTACTAATCGTCCGGCAAGGTATATGCAGGTTTTTCTGAATATATGAACCAATTGAAGTAAGCGGTTCTATATCTGTTAAAATCAACACCCCGGCCCCCTGATTTATTTGATTTGCTTTTATGCTTGCCAATTCAAGACAGTCATTGAGCTGCATAGTTTCATTATAGTCGATGCAGTCCAGAAAATAGTTCCCCTCAATGGTCTTTTTAATATAATCAACATATTGTGAAGCCACACTGTCACCATGACAGATTAATAAAATCGCGATATTAACATGATCTGCCCACTGTGTAGCGATTACCAAATATGAACAGAGGAAATCAATCTCACGCTCAACAACCTCAAAATTATACACCTGTGCCAATGACTGATAAATGTCTTTCGCAAGTAAATATTCATTGGGATAAAACTGTGATGTAATTGACTGCAGCTGGCTGGCTGGCGCTGCTTCCTCATGCGCGCGTTTTAAATAATTAGATATATGCAGCAAAATCCCATACATCAGCTGTACATTCTTTTTTAATTTTGAAAAAAACGGTCTTTGACTGAGCTTAGCCAACGTTAATTGATACACATAAGGATTGATGCTCTTTTTAATCGCATCAAGCTGGGGCGGCGGACAGTCTTTCAGAACGCTGATATTCTCCCTGACATAATTCTCCATGTTATCCAATTCACCAACATCAATATTCAATTCATTGACAAATTGATTCAGACGATGCTCATTAAATTTATTGGGTGCGTTTTTAAAAATCACCGCGCTTTGGCTCGTTCCATCAGCATTAAACTGTGCATAATCGGATTCGATGCAGGACAGCAGTGAGATTGCGATACTGTTTACTTTGCTATTCGCTTCACTCTGTGATAACAGATCAATCGATAATGCCTGATAAGTAACATATACCTTGCGAAACTTATTGCCCGGATTTTCCAAATAAGCCTTTGAACAGCAAATTTGAATCTCATTGCGCATCTGATTTAAGTTACCCGGAAATTTTTTTGCCGCCAGCAATGCGATAATATCCTTATGCACGGCAATATCTGTATGAATATGTTTAGCCTCTAAACGAAACAAGTCCAAAATCAATTCTATTTTCTCATATATTCCCCGCGACTCAATATCTTTTATCTGCAAATGAATCGGAAAGGATGTGCTTAACGGACTGATTCGCTCATCCTTTTCATCACAATCAGTTGTAGCGATTATCATAGTGGTTAACGGTGTGGCGGCTGACTGCAGGATATTATGAAAGGACGCGGCATTGATGATAGAAGCCAGCGCGTTTTGACATGAAAAAGGTAAAAACTGAATCTGTTCAAGAATCACAACTCCATTTTCACAAAGCTTAAAGATGCTGTCATTTCCTTTTAAACCGGCCTTTTTCTCAGAGCCATTCAACGCCTGCATAAATAAAGAAGGATCATCCTGATAATTCTGGCAATAAATTGTCATCACCGGCATTTTAGGATCATTACGCTTCTTGCGGGCATAGTTGACCATATGATAAGAAAAGCTTGTTTTACCTACTCCATTGGGGCCATGAATCAAACATGGTATACCATAAGGCGGATAACTCACCGCACTCTTCGCATTTAATACCGCTTCACTTAAAGATCCCGTAGCTCCGATAATCTCATCCAGACTATCTAATATTTCTTCATCATCACTCGCTGATTGGACAGCTGCCTTCTGTGACAGATAATTATTAAAGTTCTCATCCTTACCAACGACTGATGGAAAAAAACAATCCGGATAATGCTGAGTAAGCATACCATAATCTAAATAATAAACCGGCTTTCCCTGAATCTTGATAGCATCACCATTCTTCCAAAGCGTATTTAAATCTCTTGATACATTCGCTCTGTCCAGCTGTAGATCCAATGAACAATTCAATGCGTCTACACCATTCTGATTCAGCTGATCCGTTTCAATCAGTTCCACCGTTTTCACCTTTAAATACTTTTTGATTTTATCAAGCCGTTGTGAGTTCATAGAAATCCCCTTTTTTGTGTTTAATTGAAATTAATGTGTGTATAAGTGACTGCACAGGTTGTAAACAATGACATCATGTGTGTAATTATCATCCAAATCTTAACACAGATGAAATTATAATGTCAAATTATCAATATATTAACACGTATTGGTCAAATAAATGTGTTTATTCTGTATAACACACGTATCAAGTGTGTAGCTTTTTTACCAAATTTTGTGTTTTATTTTTTTGATGTTATTATCTATTCATGAACAAGGAGGTGGATAGGTAATGGCCAATTTGCTTTTATTGAGCCATTCACAGTTAGCAGAATCAATCTACGAAACTGTGAAATTGATAATGGGGAAACCAAGTGATTCAGTATCCTATATTACGCTTCCCTATGGGCAGGACCTGCAGGCTTATCAGGCAGAAATCGAAGCTCATGTGGAGAAAGCGAAGGATGAGGGCATACTGATCCTTACAGATTTATTTGGCGGCAGTCCATTTATGATATCTGTAAAAACATTTGATAAATATCATGACACAGTTCCAATTGAAATTATCAGCGGTATGAACTTACCAATGGTGGTGGAGCTGGTCAATGCAATTTCTCAAAGCCGATCATTAAATGAGCTGAAAGAAATCGCGCTGAATGCCGGTATTAACGGCATTGTCGATTTCAAAGCAAAATTAAATGCTTAAGTCAGAGTAAGAAAGGAGTTTGAAAATTTATGAGTATTAAAATGATTCGTATTGATGACCGTTTAATACATGGTCAGATTGTAACCGCATGGGCTAAAAACATCAATGCCGGTAAAATTTGGATCGTAGATGACGGCGTGGCGAAGGATGATTTTATTAAAGGTGTAATGCAGATGGTGGCACCAAGTGACAGAGAACTGATTATCAGCAGTGTTGCGGAAGTGCCGGCGCTGCTGGAAAAGCTGGATGGTGAGGGGGACAATGTTTTAATTTTAGTTAAGTTTCCTTATGTTGCTCAGGAAATATTCAAGGCAGGGGTAAAAATCAAAGAGCTGAATATCGGTGGTATGGGGGCTAGTGCCGAACGTAAGAAGCTGTTTAAAAACATCAGTGCCAGTCAGGCTGAGAAGGATACATTAAAAGAAATACAAGATTCCGGTGTCGATGTTTATTTTCAGGTAACACCGGATGAAAAACGGACGGAATACAAATAAAGATAAAGGAGGATAAAATAATGTTTGTACAAGCTTTATTAATTGGAATATTAGCTACCTTATGTGGCAGTACGTTCCTAGAACTCTGGGTTTGGGTAATGAGAAACCCAATCATCGATGGTGCATTAGTTGGTTTGATATTAGGAGATTGGATGACAGGGGCTACAATTGGTGCAACGATACAGCTGATCTATATGGGACAGATTACGGTCGGCGGTATCTCATCCTTTGATAAATGTTATGCCGGTGTAATTGCTACGGCGGTAACGATGCTGTCTCATCAAACACCGGAAGTAGGTGTAACTATTGCCGTTACCTTAGGCACGATTGGCTTATTAGCCAGCAACCTTACCATGACGGTCAATGCAGTCTTTGTTCATATGGCTGATAAATATATTGAAACCGGTGAAACAAAGCGTTTATGGATTTATAACTGGCTGCTGCCTAATTTATTTGCCGGTGTAGTTTACGGTTTGCCTGCATTCATTGTTTGTTACTTTGGCGCCGGTGTCTTTGAATCATTCATGGCATCACTGCCTGCCTTTATTTCCAATGCCTTAACCGTTGTTGGATCTATTCTGCCGGCACTTGGAATCGGTATGATGTTTAAAGCAGTTTATAAGCAGAAATTTCTTGCCTTTGCGATTATTGGTTTCGTTTTGATTGCTTATCTGCACTTAGATATTATCGCATGTACATTAGTTGGCGGAGCTGCCGCTCTATTATATTGGACATTAGGTTTAGACAAGTTAACGGAGGGTGAATAAGATGACTAATAATGCAGAAATGGTGAATACACCAAACAATGAAAAGCATCTTACTAAGAAGGATTTAATTAAAACTTTTATTTTATGGGAAACAATGACAGAAACTTGTTTGTCTTATGAACGTTTAATGTCGTTAGGTTTCTGTCACGCAATGACACCGGTAATCAACCGTTTATACAGTGATGATAAGGAAGAACGTATTAAAGCGTTAAGAAGACATATGTTATTCTTTAACACTGAGAATAACTGGGGTGCTTTTATTCCCGGCTTGGTTGCCTCTATGGAAGAGGATTATGCGAATGGCGGCAATGTTTCTGAAGATATGATCAAAAACATTAAAGTAGGTCTGATGGGTCCATTAGCCGGTATTGGCGATACAGTTACACAGGGTTTAGTAAAGACGGTTACCTTAGCAATCGCTGTTGATATGACATTAAAAGGCAGTGCGATTGGGCCTTGGATCTTCGTATTCCTTTATACTCTGTATCTGCTGTTAATGGGTATCTTTACTTTCAACCAAGGGTATAAAGTAGGCCGCAGTGTATTGAATAAGATTACTGATAAAAAGATTATGAATAAGATTACTGACTTATTATCAATCATCGGTTTAACCATTGCCGGTGCCATGGTTGCCAATAATGTCAGCATCTCTACCCCATTAGTTTTAACGTTTGCGGATTCAACGGTTATCTTTCAGGATCTGCTGAATGCAATCATGCCAAGTATGTTAAGTGTTGTTGCGGTCGGCGGTGTCTTTGCTTTCTTAAAGAAAGGTACTTCCGTATTTAAGATTATGATTGCAATGTTTATTATTGCTGTTGTATGCAGTCTGATCGGCATTCTGTAAAGGTAAATGAATATGTGGATGAAAGAAATGTTTGGCACTGATAAACCAGTCATTGGGTTAGTGCATTTACACGCGCTGCCAACCGATCCCAAGTATGATCCGCAAAGCGGTGTTGAAGGAGTTTTAGAAGCCGCGAGATTCGATTTGCTGGCGCTTCAGGAGGGCGGCATTGACGGTGTGCTATTCTGTAATGAATTCAGTATACCGTATACGCACAATGTAAAGACAGTTACGGTTGCCTGTATGGCCAGAGTTATCGGTGAATTGAAATCCTTGATTAAAGTTCCCTTCGGCGTTTGCGTTGCCTCGGATCCAAGGAAGGGCTTCGATCTAGCTGCTGCTGTCGGCGCTGATTTTATCAGAGAAGTGCTTCATGGTGCATTTGCCGGTGTTTATGGCATTTATGATGTTTCACCGGGTGATGTGGAAAGACATCGTTATGAGGTGGGCTGCGGCAAGATCAAAACAATGACCGCAGTGATTCCGGAAGGAACTGCACAATTAGCTGAGAGACCTTTACGTGAAGTAGTAAAAACGCTGACCTTCAATTTGAATCCGGATACATTGCTTGTTTATTCAAGTAATCCGGGCTCAGTCATTGATATTGATATGGTAAAGGAAATCAAATCCGTATCGAATACACCGGTATTTGCAAGCAATGGGGTAAAACCTGAAACGGTTAAGGAGATTCTTTCAGTATGTGACGGCTGTATTGTCGCAACCGGAATAAAGGTTGACGGTGAGTTCTATAACCCAATCGATGTCAATCGAGTTAAACAGTTAATGATCAATGCTAAGCAAGCACGTTAAATAAAGTAAGAGAAGAAGATAGCAGTTAAAATGAATATCTTCTTTTCTATTACCCAAAAATAAGAGGAGGACTAGATTTTGAAACGTAAAACATGGTTAAGTGATGTAATTGGGACGGAGAAGGCAGCGATTGGCGTCGTACATTTTAAAGCCTTTCCTTCTGATCCCTTGTATGATGCAGAGGGTGGACTTGAGGCGATTGTTGATGCGGCGCGAAAGGATTTGTCAGCTTTGCAGAAAGGCGGTATCGATGCTGTTTTATTCTCAAATGAATTTTCATTTCCTTATGAACCTGAGCCGGCCCTTGAGGTGGTGGCTGGTATGGCTTATGTTATCGGTGAATTAAAAAAGGACATTACCGTGCCGTTTGGCTGTAATGTCATCAGCAATACTCATGATTCAATTGCATTAAATGCGGCAGTGGGCGGCTGTTTGATGCGGGGAACTTTCGCTGGCGCTTGGTCTGGGGATATGGGCTTAATCAATGCAAAACCCGGTGAGTTTTTAAGACATCGTCATAATTTAGGATTAGATAAAAAGCTTAAGATGGTGCATTATATTTCTCCGGAAAGCAGTGCCGAAATCGGCGGCAGAGACAAGCATGTGATTGCGAACAGTGCCTTGTTCGGGAATTTGCCGGATGCCCTTGGTATCTGCGGCGCATGCGCTGGGAAAAGTATTGACTTACCTTTTATGAAAGAATTGCGTGAAGCAAAACCGGAAGTTGTATTATTTGCAACCACCGGTGTTAAATATGAAACGATCGAGGAAATCTATTCTGTAGCTGACGCGGCCTTTATTGCCACAACCTTTAAGGTAGACGGCATCTTTGAAAATCCTGTGGATGAGGTACGCGTTAAGCGTTTCATGGATAAGTTAAAAGCATGGCGGGCATAAAACAGATTCAAGGGATACTCTTTGATTGTGACGGGGTTTTGTTGGACAGTGAAGCAATTTATCTGAACGCGTTAGTTCAATATTTGGCATCGATCGGCTATCCGACAACAATTGAAGGTGTAACCTTTGTATTAGGCAAGCCGATGAAACGCATCGTCGCTGATTTGCGTACTCATTTCAATATTCCCCACACATTAAGCGATCAGCAATTGATTGACGGTCAGCGGGCAATATTCAGAGCGCAGTTTAATGCGATACAGCTGCAGCCGATGAACGGCCTTGTTGATTTTCTCACTTTATGCCGTCAGCAGGGTTATCGCCTGGCAATTGTTTCTTCCAGTGATTTAAGCTATATTGAAGATGTGGTTAAGCGTCTGAAGATAAAAGATTATTTTGATCTGCTGATCAGCGGTCAGATGATTGAACATGGCAAACCAAGTCCGGATATATACCTGCTTGCCCAGCAGCAAATGGCTTTGCCAGCCGATTCATTATTGGTTATTGAGGACAGTCCGGCTGGCATTCAGGCCGGCAAAGCGGCTGGCTTATACACGATTGGCTATAAGGGCAGCATAATTAATCAGGATACTTCTATAGCCGATTATCAGATCAATGATTATTATGAATTAATCAAGCAGTTTGATTCGTTGATCAAGCAGCTGCAGTAAAAGCTAAGGCGGCAAACCTTAGCTTTTTATATTATAAATAATGTATGCTTATTCAATGATCCTAACCTTTAATACTTGATCGATCGCTTCAAGTTCCTCTTTGATCTCAGCTGCCGTTGTTTCTATATCAACCAGCGTTACTGCCATCTCCCCTTTTGATTTATTCAGCAGATTGGCGATATTGATTCCAGCTGCGGATAAGACATTGGTAATCTGCGCAATCATATTCGGTACATTGCGGTGCACACAGACAACTCTTGCATGGCCGCTGCGATCCATCGTTACCGTCGGCATATTTACTGAATTAATAATATTGCCATTTTCCAAGTAGTCCGTTAATTGCTGCACTGCCATCACTGCACAGTTCTCTTCAGATTCAGGTGTACTTGCTCCTAAATGCGGTAATGGATAGATATTTTTTCTGCCCAGCATGGCCGGTGTCGCAAAGTCTGTCACATAAGCCGCCAGCTTGCCTTTTTCTACCGCCGCGATGACATCATTAGCTTCCACAAGTCCACCACGTGCAAAGTTCAATAAACGCGTGCCATTTTTCATCATTTGCAGGGTTTCTGTATTAATCATTCCCTTTGTATCTTTAGTTTCAGGAACATGCAGGGTTATAAAATCACACTTCTTATAAATTTCTTCTAATTTCTTCGCGTGAATGACCCGTGTGGACAAGCTCCATGCGTTATCCACAGAAAGGTATGGATCATAGCCATAAACTTCCATGCCCAAATGTACTGCCAGATTCGCTACTTTGATGCCAATCGCGCCTAAACCGATAACACCTAAGCGTTTACCAGCAATCTCCGGGCCGATAAAATTGCTCTTCCCCTTTTCAACAACCTTGTTGAAATCAGCCGTTTCATTTAATGTCTGAAGCCACTCAATTGCCGGATAGATGGGTCTGGCACTCATGATCAGTGCGGCAGTTACCAATTCCTTGACGGCGTTCGCGTTAGCCCCCGGTGTATTAAACACAACGATACCCGCTTCATTGCAGCGGTCAATAGGAACGTTGTTGGTTCCGGCGCCAGCTCTGGCAACTGCCTTCAGTTCAGGATCAAACGGAATATCGTGAAGAACCGCTGAACGGACAAGAATTGCATCGGCAGCCTCTAAAGCATCACCGACTTCATAATTTTCAGGAAATAAGTTTAAGCCTTTTTTAGATATCTTATTGTATGTTTTTATTTTCATTTTAAATTCTCACTTTCAAATTGACGCATAAACGCGGTTAGCTTTTCAACACCCTCGATCGGCATGGCATTGTAGATCGAAGCCCGCATACCGCCGACACTGCGGTGTCCTTTCAGATTAACCAGGCCCGCGGCTTCTGCCTCTTTCACAAATTTCTTATCCAATTCCGCATCGCCGGTTACAAAAGTAATATTCATCATTGAACGATCTTCCTTTGCGACCGGTGATTTAAACAACTTTGACTGATCCAGCGTCTCATAAAGTAAAGCCGCCTTTTTTTCATTGATTGTCTTCATTTGATCAAGACCGCCGATTTCTTCTTCTAACCACTGAAGAACAAGACCGCAGATATAAATTGCATAGGTCGGCGGTGTATTAAACATTGAATCATTGTCTGCATAAGTCTTATAATCAAGCATACTTGGTGTTTTTGCATCCGCCCTGCCGATCAGATCCTCTCGGATGATCACTACGGTCAGACCTGCCGGTCCCATGTTCTTTTGGGCACCCGCAAAGATTAAACCATATTGCGTTATATCAATCGGCTCACTCAGAATACAACTGGATAAATCGGCAACTAACGGTACTGATCCGGTATCCGGCAGCTGATGATACTTGGTGCCGTAAATCGTATTATTTTCACAGATATAGACATAATCCGCATCTGGATCAAATTGATCCTTTGTGGTTTTAGGAATATATGAAAAACCTGCCTCTTCACTGGATGCGATCAGATTGCAGGTTCCTGATTTCTTCAATTCCTTCATGGCTTTCTTACTCCATAAGCCCGTATTGATAACATCTGCTTTTCCTTTAACCAATAAATTCATCGGTATCATAGAAAATTGTAAAGAAGCTCCGCCTTGCAGAAACAATACTTTATAGTTATCAGGAATATTCATTACCCTGCGTAAACGCTGTTCACATGTCTGTATGATCGTCATAAAATCACACGAACGATGACTCATCTCCATCACTGACTGGCCGCTGGAGCCATATTCCAGCATCTCTTCGGACGCTTTTTTCAGTACCCATTCTGGCAGTATAGAAGGACCTGCGGAAAAATTAAACACTCGTGTCATACTATGACCTCCTTTTCAAAGGTGTTAACCTTACAGTGATTATACATCGCTTCACAAGTGATGTAAAGATACTTTCAGTGAATAATGTATAATTTTCACAATAAATGTAAAATGTTTCTTGATTCTATGAATCGCTTAGTCTATAATAAATTACAAAGAGGAGGGGATCCTATGATTGACGCACATATGCACCTGGAACAAGGCAGTTATACGGTTGATTGGCTGATGGAGTTTATAAATACAGCCCAGAGCCGGGGTATCAATGAAATCTGGGTGTTGGAACATACACATCGCTTTTTCGAATTTGCACCGCTTTATCAGCAAGTAAAAGAAGTCAACGAACTGCAGCGTAAGTGGATCGAGGACAAACACCTGCTGCCTCTATCATCTTATACAAATTTCATTCGTGATATGCGTAAAAAAGCATTTCCGATACCCGTTCATTTCGGTCTTGAGGTTTGTTACTTCCCTCAGCATGAACAATTTATCCGTGACATGCTTGCGGAATTTAATTATGACTTTGTAGTTGGCAGCATCCATTTCATCGACAACATGGCATATGATTTAAAAGGCATCAGCGAAGCGACGCTGTGGGATCGTTATGATACCGACTGGATCTGGAAGCGTTATTTTGAATTGATGGAAGCTTTGATCAAGAGTGATCTGTTTGATGGAACCGCCCATCCGGATACATTAAAAATGTTCCATCGGATGCCGGGATTTGATACAACCGCTAATTGGAACCGCATTGCCGGCTTACTGGTTAAGCATCAGATGTATACAGAAAACAACGTTGGCTGTTACTATCGCTATAACCACGAGGAAATGGGACTGAATGATAAGATTCTGCAGATTTTCAAGGATCACCATGTCAAGCTTTACTGTGCAACCGATGCGCATAACCCAAAGTTTGTCGGTATTCACCTTGATGAAATTAAAGATAAAACCTTATATGATTAAGCAAAAAGATCAGTGAAGCCCGCCTGCATTCATTGATCTTATTTTTATATAGAACTCAATCGTATAATGAATCACCATGAGTTCGAATCACTTCTTTATACCAATTAAAACTATCCTTCTTATATCGCTTGCCGCTCCCTTGTAAATGATCGTCAAGATCCACATAGATAAAACCATATCGTTTGCTCATCTCACCGCTGCCGCTTGATACAAGATCAATCGGTGACCAAGCGCAGAAAGCTTTCACATCAATACCTTCCTTTAACGCCTCATTTAATGACATCAGACATTCCTTATAATAATCAATTCGCCTTAGATCATGAACATGCTGCTCATCAAGCTGTTCAAGCTCGCCAATACCGCATTCCGCAATAATGAGCGGACACTGATAACGTTCATAATACGTTCTTAAATTATGAATCATCAGCTTGCCGTCAGCAGGCCAGCCCCATTCATTCACCTTATTTTCAGGATTGATCGTAAACGTTTTAGGATCGAGTGTATCTTTATCGGCATTTACTGCAAACGTATAATAATAGCTCAGTGCCAAAAAATCCATCGTATTTTCTTTAATCAATTGTAATTCATCTTCACTTGTCTCAACCTTAATTCCCTGTTCCTTAAAATAATTTAAGATATATGCAGGATAACTTCCTCTTAATTGGACATCGCTGTAAAAAAGTTGTAGCTGATTCCTTTGATCTGCCAATAAAATATCCTTCTCCCGATATGAATATGGATAAGCAAGACAATCCGCCAGCATGGTTCCAATCATCAAATCAGAATCCTGCAATGATTTCGCAAATTGCTTAACTTTAGCACAGGCAAGGAATTGATGATGAATGGATTGATAACAAACCTGCTGATAATTATCACAATTTTCTTTAAATACACCCAGTGACGGAAACATTTCAAAAAATAATAAATTAATTTGATTAATACAGATCCAATACTTGACCTTATGATGATATCGCTCGATAAGAACTTTCGCATAATTCACATAAAAATCAACCAGTTTAGGGTTCTGCCAGCCGCCGTATTGATTCACAAGATAAATCGGTAAGTCATAATGAAAAATTGTAATAATCGGCTGCATGCCGTTTTTAATAATTTCATCGATTAAACGATCATAATAAGCAAGTCCTGCTTCATTTGGTTTTGCTTCATCACCCTTTGGAAATATCCGTGTCCAGGCAATTGAAATTCGCAGGCATTGCAGACCCATTTCCGCCATCAATTTTAAATCCTCAGGATAGGTGTGATAAAAGTCAATAGCTTTGCGTTTGGGATATAAAGCATGATTTGTATCCTGCATATAAGCTTCGATCTCTTTTTCATTTAACTGACAATGCTCTTTCCTTTTATCAGGTGATACAGCCCTATGCAAATCAGGGATACTTATCCCCTTGCCGCCTTCATTAAAACCGCCTTCAGCCTGTGCCGCACACATCCCGGCTCCAAACATAAAATTTTCAGGAAAATAATTATTTATCTTTTTCAAATAGTATCTCCTCCAATCGGCATAATCGCGCATTTAATAATTGATACATTGCCATCATCTGCACCGCCGCATTATATTCAGAATTAATCGTCATCAGCGTATCCTGAGCATGTGCAAAAAGCAATTCTGCACTTTCCTTATTCTCCTTTGCCATTGCCTCCTGAATCACTTGTGTCTGAATTATATGTGCCTCTTTAATTAGCTCATTGGCCTTGTTTAATTCATCGGCCGCAGCATCCATCTTGCCTTCCATCATATAATTTAATGCTGTCTGAATCTGACATCGTCCATCGCCTGACAGGGATATCATTTTCATCGCTGTTTTTAATTGCAATTCCAACTCCATCTTATCGCCCCTCTCCATTATTTTCATCTTTTAATACCTGAGTTTCATATACCTTAAAGAACGGCAGCCATACCACACAGGCAACGGCAAATACAACTGCTAGCAGAATATAGCTCCTTAAATCATAATTAACAAGGAAACATGAAATAAAGGTGGGAATAAAGCCAAGATTCAGCGCCTGCGAAGGTATCGTTACAAAACCTAAAGTCAGCGCAAAGTAAACGATAACCGGAATAACAATACTGTTAATCCACATCGGAATCATTAAAATAGGATTTAAAATGATTGGCGCGCCATAAACGATTGGTTCATTAATATTACAAAGCGTTGGGATAAAAGCCCCCTTCGCTATCCCTTTTAGTTTTTTACTCTTTGATTTCAGCATGTAAAGAACAAGCGGCAGCGTACAGCCTAGACCGCCGATAGCACACCAGCCTGAATAGATCACTTCGTTTGTTGCTACCCCAACTACTGGATTGCCCGCCGCCACAGCTGCACCGTTTAATGCGATATTGCCAATTAAGATTGGGTAAAAGGCACCTGACAGAATCCAGCCGCTGGCGCCAATCGAATAGAAGAAGACATATAAGAAGTTGATTAATACGAAACCGCCTAACGTATTCGATATATTTTGAATTGGAGCAAAAATTTCCGTAATCGCAGTTAAGATATTAAAATCAAGCAGATATACAAGTACAAAAGGAATCGCAAAGCAGATGGCAATCGGCAGCATCTGATTAAACCAACTAGTGACAAAATCAGGCAATACGCTGTTTTCACCAAAAAAAGAAAAATCAGCAAGCTTGCACATGATATAAGAAACAAAGTAGCCGCCAATAATCGCCAAAACAATTCCTTGCGGTCCTAAATTGGTAAACATAATCCCGGTTTCTCCCCAAGGATTCAGATTCCACTTCTGAAGCATCAGGAAAACACCGACCGATGTGATGATACTTATCAATTGAATTTTCTTCTTTCTTTTACCTTCAGCGACATAATAAGGAATCATTATAGCCACAAAGAGCCCTAACAAATAAAAGGTATAATAGTAAATCGTCGATAAATCCGGCAAAATCGGAAAATACATCTTACATGCCGTAATAATATTAACGATCGAGCCAACCAAAATAATCGGCAGTGTCGCAATCATCGTTCGCTGCAAGGCTTTTACCCATACATTCTGGGCAAATTTATTGACCTTAGGTGCAAAGCTTTCATTCATCCAGTTAATTAAACGGTTCATCTTTTTTCCTCCTCAGCCATATTGAGCGCCAAGTGAAGCGCGCCAAGACCATCCAGCGCGCCGTAAATTTCACTCGGTATACATTTAACCGGCACATCATAATCTTCTCTGGCCATTTCTTTAATGCTTTCTTCCATTGTTTTTAAATGCGGTCCTAAAAGGCAGACATCTGCTTCCTCCAGATAGCTTTCAATCTCATACTCGCTATGCGCGCTGATTTTAATATCCGTGCGCTGAAGTTCTTTAGCTGCTTTTTTCATATTCTGAGCCAGGCATGTGCTGGACATCCCCGCTGCGCAAATTAATAAGACATTCATAAATTCTGTCCCCTTTCTGATACCCTAATTTTCGCTTATAATGGATTTGAAATGCAAATCGAAATTGGCACAGCATACGCGCCAAAGTTAACTTTACGATGCCTGTCAGAAATTTGTATAATAGAATTAAATAGGAGGATTATATGAAAGATAAGAAAAATCAAATTCTCGAATATCTATATCAATATGGTCCGGCAAAGGCGAAAACAATTTCCGATAAACTGGATATATCACTGCGCTCAGTACAGCGGTATATTCATGAATGGAATGAGACCTATAAAGATTTAATAAGAACTGATAATGCTTTTTATAGTATTAATCAGGAACCGTATAAAAAGCTGCAGGAGAATCAAATTGATTATTCACGATCCAAAAGAATTCAGCAGATTATGGTTAAATTAATACGGAGCCATGATTGTTTAAACATTGAGGATCTCTGTGATGAATTCTTTGTCTCCACCTCTACAATGCGGAAAGATATAATTGAAATTAAGAAGCATGTGAAACCCTTTGGCATCATGGTTAACTTAAACGCTGATAATATTTATGTAGAGGCAGAAGACAAATGCCGAAGACAATTAATTAAAGAGAATTTATATGCGGAAATGAATGAGAATTTTATCGATATGCATTTGGTGCAGAATTATTTTCCTGATTTTGATGTCAAAGCAATTAAAAAAATTATTACTCAAGAATTTACAAGTAAGCAATTTTATATTGATGAATATTATCTGGATATTCTATTGCTGCACTTAATCATAAAGCTCTATTGCTTATCCGATGATACTGTAAAAAAGTATTGGGAAGCTTCGGACGTCTTTGAAGAAATGTCTGATCATATATGCAGTGCTATTGAAGATTTATATCATATATATTTTGATACTGCGGAAAGAAAAGACTTAAGCTGGCTGATTTATTCTTATATTCAAAAAAATCATCAGGAAATAAATATGAAAGAAGATAACTTAATTCCTGCTGATATTTATCATACATTAGGCAGTATCATCAATGAAATCGATCAAATATATGGTATTGATTTAAGAAAACATGACCTGAATTTCTTGGATAATTTTGCCTTACATATTAAAAATCTATTATTCAGAAGCAGTCACGGCATTGTTATTAAAAATCCTATTACCGGTTCAATCAAAGCGAATTATCCATTACTCTATGAAGTATCGGTCATGATAACCAATCGTCTGCAAGAGGTTTATAACATTTCTCTGAATGAAGATGAAATTACCTATATTGCCCTGCATATCGGATCGCAGGTTGATTCAATCAAATCATTGACGACTAAACTGAATTGTATCCTGATCTGTCCTGAATTCTATGCTTTAAGCACGAAATTGTTATCAACCTTGAAATCACGCTACAGTGAAGAAATTGTGATTACTGATATTCTGACTGATTGTAAATTATTAAAATACAAACCCTGCGACTTGATTATATCAACAATATCCCTGCCTGTAGAGCCTGCACAAAATAGTATCAAAATTGATTATATATTAACTCGTGAAATGAGTCTTGAGCTTGATACATGTATTCATCAGACATTAAAAAAGAAAAATGCTGCACGTTTAAAGTACAATATTTCAAAACTGTTGTCAGAAGAACACTTTTTAATCATCAATGATGGACTTGATCAAGAGGAAATCATTCGTCTTATGGGTGATAAATTATACAGCAGCGGATTTGTCGCGGAGAGCTTTACCAATGATTGTCTCAGCCGGGAAGTTATTTCACCCACCTCTTACAATACGGTTGCTATTCCTCACCCAATCATCTTAAACGCCAAACAAAGCATAATCAGCATAGCGATTGCGAAAAAGCAAATTATCTGGCACAATCATAAAAAAATCCGATTCGTGTTAATGCTTGCAATCGAAAAAAAGGATTTGCCGATGTTTAAGCCAATTTTTGAATTTATATCTTATTATATAAATGGTGAATTAAACATTCAAAATATCTTAAATGCCAATAATTTTGAAGAGTTTAAAACAGCATTCTTGAGCTGCTTAGATTAATAAAATAAAAAGAGCTGCACTCATATAGATACTTACAAATCTTGAGTAATTACTATATGTTACAGCTCTTTATTTATACATTCATTGATTCTAACACCTTAAACTGCCAGACTGCCCATCGGATCCCAAGGTTCTAATTCTTTAGGCTCCTTCGATAATGCCGCCAGCTGTGCTTCATTCAGATATTTCTTGTGGATTACAGCTTGATAGGTAAACTCATTAAACCAGTTGTCACTGGCAACAAAGTAACCCTTCACACCTTTATCCTCGCCCCAACTGTTCTCAATCTTCCAGCGGTTTGGCTTTCCTGACGCATCTAAATTGACACCGGTAAGCACCATCGCATGATTCATCGCACTGTCACGGTAATCAAGGCGCTGTGCCTTATTCATCTGGAAGCTTAAGCCGCCCAGCATCTCACCTAAGGCAAAGGAATCCTGATCCCAGATGCCAAAAGTACGATCCGCATATTTAGAACAATCACTGCCAAACCACACCAGTTCGCCATCCTTCATCTGTTTAATAACTAAATCTTTTAATTCATTCATTTCAACATTCAGATATCGGACGCTTCCTTCAACGAGATTGCCAAGATATTTAACCGTGTAACAATGACCAAACGGCTTATCCTCGGTAGGCGCGTTAATAACACTGACATAATCGCTTAAATCTGACTTAACATATTGTTTATAGAATTCTTGAGGAGTCAGATGCTGAGAATGATAGCTCTTATCCTTATCCCGATAATCAAAATCAAAGCTTTCAGGCGGATAGTTGAAACAGATGCAGAGCGCCTGATACATTTCACAAAGCATTTCTTCTTTTCGCGCTTCCGTCGGTTTTCCCTCATGAACCAATGCTCTTAATTCAGCCGCATCTTCACGCAGCTTCGTATTCAGCATTTGATTCATCGCTGCTGTATTCGATGACTGATAAGTTTCCGGCATTGCAGACTTAGGCACAACACCATACTTCTTAACCAACTCGGCAATCATATCCCATTGACCGCCGTCATTCAATCCCTGCAGCAGCCAATCCAGCGTCCGGCTGCCGACCGGCAGATCCGCGCTGTCAAGTATAGCTTCAAGGAAGTAATTGATTTTCTCAAATTTATCCCAAAAGGCAATATAATTCTGTGACAGCTCCATGCTTTCCATTCCGCAGTTTTTCGCAGCTGCTTCTCTTAAGACATTCATAGCGGCAAAAATCCAGCAGCGTCCGCTTGATTTCTGATTTGTAACCTTAGAACTGCATAAATCAATGGAAAATTCCATAGTTAGCTTACGGCCGGCATTCGCGTCATAAGCCGCATCCATCAAATCAGTTTTTGAAAGAGCACAGCCCAAAGAACGCACCATTGAATTCTCAGCTGTCATTTTTTTACACTTATCCAATAATTCTTTATCAATCATTCCGGCTTTTTTCATAAACCCTTCTTTCTGCGTCGCTTTTATCAATTCGTCTGTGACAGCAACGCTGACACATGAATCACAGGCAACCATTATTATGCGGCAAAAACAGCTGAATAAACCAAATTTAAGGCTGTTAAGCAAATCGATTAATAATCGGATATCTGTTTATGACATCTTATCAAAATCAGCCGTTTTTTACAATTCCAATCATTGATCTACGTTTTATTAATTTCCTAATTTTAATCTTTTCATCGTCAATGAAAAGCGCTATAATAAGTATCGTGTGCAAAGAGAGGGAAAGTACATTATGAATAAAAACATATTAAAAAAAGTGGCAGCTGCCATGGTATTAACACTGGCTTTATACGGATGTCAGTCACAGCCAAGCAGCAGCACAAAAGCAGATGAGCTTTATGAGCAAATGATTACTTATGTTGAAGAAGGCAATTTCTCAGAAGCACTGAAAACTTATAATTTTAATAAGGAAGATCTGCAAGACTACAAGGATTCTGAGGCTATTCACACTTATGCCCAAGCACGTTTCCAATATGATTCATTGATTCATACCGATAGTATCGATAATCAGATGGATGCTTTTACCAATGAATTGGATACGATTGCTGATGATTACAGCGGTGAATTTGCAGAGGATATCAAAGATTTCAAAGCTGAACTAGAAGCAAAACTGCCTGAAGTTCAAAAAGCTTACGATGAAGCAAAAGCAGCTGCGACAGAGTAAAAACGATTAAAAATAAGCCGTGGGTAGGAACTCACGGCTTTTCTATGTCATTTTGATTTAAAAAGGCTAGTATCTGTTCATTAAAATCAGCAGCTTCATCATATAAGCCATGGCCCAATCCTTTATAAAGAAGAAGTTTGCTGCCTGAAATCTTATCTGCCAATTCACTCGAGGCATTGCTGCCGACAATTTTATCCTGATCACCGCCGATGATGAACACCGGACAATGAATCCGATTTAATTCAGCTTCACAGTTATGAGTGAGACAAGCGTGTGCCTGAATTATGTAGCGGTTTAAATTTTTTGGCTTACCTATCCTCGTTAGTATCGGATATGCCAAACGGTACGCCTTAAGATGTTTTTCAGTATATGATTTCTCTGCAGTATCAATAAAAATACTGCGGTAATCATCAGCCTCTGCCAGTCTTATCCATTCATTAATCACCTGCTGCATTGTTTCATTAGGTTTCGCTGCGGTAACTGCCAAAACAAGCTTATCGACTTTTTCAGCAGCATCAATAGCTAAATATTGAGCAATCATTCCTCCCTGCGAAATTCCTATGACACTGGCCTGGTCAATGTTTAAATAATCCATGGCCGCTTTCAGATCCGCAGCCATCCTGCGCGTTGATTCGTCAGCTGACATGTTATTTTTACGGCTGAATACATAAACCTTATATTTCAAAGCATAACACCTGTACATAAATGCGAAAGGCAAGGCCAATCCTTTTACCGTTTTTAAGCCATCACCAAGACCGGGAATCATGATTAAATTCTTATTGCCGCTGCCAAAAGTGATAAAATCCATTTCCATATCGGACAGCTTAACACATCCATTACTTGCCTTAAACATCACCATCACCTCACCGCTTTATGCTCTTTATTATAGCAAAGTTTAAATTAAAAGCACAGCTGCCTGTGCTTTTAATTATATTCAAATGATTGCTTTATAATAACTTAATTTTTTATCCCAATGCGACATCGAGAATCATCATAATCAGAAAACCAGCCATAACCCCCATCGTACCCAGATTGGAATGTTCGCCTAAATGTGCCTCCGGAATTAATTCCTCAACAACCACATAAATCATCGCGCCAGCCGCAAATGATAACAGCCATGGCATGTACGGCGCTATCACACTGGCAATTAATACCGTTAGAATACCAAATACCGGTTCTACCAAGCCCGACAGACTGCCGCAGATGAAGGCTTTTGTCCGGCTCATTCCCTCCTGACGCAGCGGCAGCGAGACAGCGGCACCCTCAGGAAAATTCTGAATGCCGATACCAATTGCCAAAGCCATAGCAGCCGCATATAATGCAGGATCACCGCCATGCTGAGCAGCAAGCGCAAAAGAGAGTCCCACAGCCATACCCTCCGGAATATTATGCAATGTAACAGCAAAGATCAGCATCGTGGTTCTTTTCATTGTACTTTTTAAGCCTTCCGGTTCATCAGAACCGGGGTGAAGATGCGGAAGCAGTGTATCCAATAAAAGTAAAAAACCTACTCCTAAAATAAAACCGCCGGCTGCCGGAACCCAGCCGATCTGACCTAATGATTCAGCTTCTTCAATCGCCGGAATCAAAAGACTCCAAACCGAGGCAGCAATCATTACTCCAGCCGCAAAACCTAAAAATATTTTCTGTGTGTTGCCGGTATTCTGCTTTTTAAACAAAAATACGATGGCAGCTCCCAAAGTTGTCATCAGAAAGGTAAAGCCAGTTCCGCCGGCTGCCCATAAAATTGATTCCATAAATTACCTCCATCTATATTACTATGTTCTTTCATAGTGTATGGTTAACTTAATCTAATTATAGGCGGACAGGCAGTCTTTGGCAAATGAAACACTTCAAAAGAAAAAAGCCGGCAGCAGCCAGCTTTGTAAATATGAATCTAATTTTATTAAATAAAGATAAAACGAGCAATGAAGATCAAAATCAATACCCACATTGAAACATGGACTTCTTTGACTTTACCAGTTGCAATCTGAGCAATGCCATAAGTAATAAAGCCTAAAGCAATGCCATCAGAAATACTTGACGCACAAACCATCATAATTACAGTAATGAAGCAAGGCGCAGCCATAGCCAGATCCGTCCAATCAATTTCTCTAAGCTGCTGAACCATCAGCACACCGACAATGATTAATGCAGGTGATGTAACCGGTGAAAGGAAATATTGTGTTTCACCGATCATCACTGGTACAGAATTAAATACGCTCAGCAAGGGTGTAAAGAATACCGCCAATAAGAAGAGCACACCTGTCACAACGGCAGTAAGACCTGTACGGCCGCCGGCAGCAACACCCGAAGTTGATTCAACAAAAGATGTAACTGTTGAAGTACCTAATACAGCCCCGACACAAGTACCGACAGAATCTGCCACAAAAGCTTGTTCAGCATTGATCAATTCACCTTTTTCATCGATCAGATCGATACGGCTTGCGATGGCAACTAAAGTACCGGCTGTATCGAAGAAATCGACAAACAGGAAAGAGAATAATACTAAAATCAAATCAGGATGTGAGAATAAAGTGCTGAAACCTTCGGTAAATGCCATGAAGGTAGGCATTGCAGGTACGCTGTCAACGACACCGCTTGGTACAGCAGGCATGCCGGATACACCCAACATTCCCAAAACAACACCAGCTACCGCTGTGATAATCAAACCATAGAATACAGCCGCGTTCACCTTACGAATCAGCAATACAACAGTAACGATGATGCCAAAAAGGCAAAGAGCAACCGTTGGATCAGTAAAAGGTCCAAGACCTACATAAGTAGAAGCATTCGCAACTACGATACCCGCATTCTTCAAGCCGATGAAGGCGATAAAGAAACCGATACCGGCACCTATCGCAGCTTTTAAATGCTTTGGAATTGCATTGATAACCATTTTTCTTAAGCCCGTTACAGATATAATAAAGAAAATAACACCGGATAATAATACAACGGCTAATGCTTCCTGCCATGTATAACCATATTGGAAGCAGACAGTATATGTAAATAATGCATTAACGCCCATGCCTGGAGCCAGTGAAACTGGATAATTTGCCAATAGTCCCATTAAAATACTGGCAATACCAGAAGAAATAGCCGTAGCAAGGAATACTGAATTGAAATCCATACCAGTTGCTGACAGCATATTCGGGTTCACCCCAAGAATGTACGCCATGGTAAGAAAAGTAGTAACACCGGCAATAATTTCTGTCTTCACCGATGTATGCTTTTCCTTAAGTTTAAATAACTTTTCTAACATTGTTCAATCCCTCTTTCTGTTTTGTTCGGCATATAAAAAAGCTTTCATTGACCACAATGAAAGCAAAAAGATGCTTTCATCATAGTCCGGCATTTACGGTGCCAGGTAGAAACGCTTCCCCTTATCAGAAGCTTATATGATGAACAAATACTTTACTATTATAACGAAATATGACTGACAGTTCAATTGTAAAATCTGCCTTTTTATCAATAAATTTAAGCTTTTTCAATGATTATTAAATCTCACAAAAAATGTAAGCCCTGTCATCATTGAAATAAAAAAAGAGGGGATTTTTTCCCTCTTTAGATTAATAATCCATTGGCGGAGCAATCGGTTCCTTCTTTTCCGGTAATTCAGCAACAGCTGCTTCCGTTGTCAGGAATAATGCGGCAATGCTTGCGGCATTCAATAAAGCGCTCTTTGTAACTTTAGCCGGATCGATGATACCTGCTGAGAACATATCCACCCATTGACCCAGTTTCGCATCAAAGCCAACATTCGGTTTAGCCTCTTTCTGCAATGCAACAATATCGTCACCATTATAACCTGCATTCTCGGCAATCTGATAAACCGGAATCAATAATGAATCTAGAACTACGCTGAAACCTCTCTGCACATCAGTAACCTCTGATTTCAATACATCTTTTAATTCATTGTATACTTCAACTAATACTGCACCGCCGCCGATAACCGTACCTTCAGCAACAGCAGCTTTAGTAGCGTTTAATGCATCTTCGATGCGCAGTTTCTTTTCTTTTAATTCACTTTCCGTAGCGGCACCGACTTTAATAACAGCAACACCGCCGGCCAGCTTAGCTAAACGTTCAGCAAATTTCTTTTTATCGAATTCACTTTCCGTATTATCCATCTGATTGTGAATTTCATCAGTTCTAGCCTCAACAGCAGCCTTATCACCGGCACCATTGATAATTGTAGTCGTATCTTTATTTACTAAGATCTTACCTGCAGAACCTAAATCAGTAATATCCATTTCTTTCAGATCCATATTCAGATCTTTAGCAAAGAATTTAGCGCCGGTTAAGATTGCGATATCCTGCAGCATTTCTTTCTGATTGTCACCAAAGCCAGGAGCTTTAACAGCTACAACATTGAAAGTACCGCGCAGCTTATTAACAATTAATGTTGATACAACATCGTTATCATAATCTTCAGCAATCATCAATAATGGTTTGCCTGATTGTACAACTTTTTCAAGTACCGGCAGAATTTCCTGAATCGTGGAAATCTTTTGATCGGTAACCATAATTAAGGCATTGTCGATTTCAATTGACATTGTTTCACGGTTGCTGACCATGTAAGGTGAAACATAACCTTTATCAAACTGCATACCTTCAACAACTTCTAATTCAGTATCAAAGCCTTTAGATTCATCGACTGTGATAACACCGTCTTTACCAACCTTTTCCATCGCTTCGGCAATGAAGCCGCCGATTTCAGTACTGCCAGCAGAAATTGAAGCAACTGATGCGATATCATTGTTAGTTTCTACTTTGTGTGCCTTGCTTAATAAAATCTTAGCTGCTTCCTTGCTGGCTTTATCGATACCTTCACGCATCAATACAGGGTTAGCGCCCTTTTCAACCATCTTCAATCCTTTATGAATCATTGACTGAGCTAAAAGAGTAGCCGTCGTTGTACCATCACCAGCTGTATCATTTGTCTTAGCTGCTACCTCATAAACTAATTTAGCCCCCATATTGGCAAATTTATCAGCACACTCAATTTCTTTAGCGATACTTACACCATCATTGGTAATCAACGGTGAGCCATAACCCTTATCCAAAACTACATTACGGCCTTTAGGACCCAATGTTACTTTAACTGAATCGGCAAGAATATCTACACCTTGCAGCATTGCCTCTCTTGCATCTTTAGAAAAACGTACTTCCTTACTCATATCATTTTCCTCGCTTTCTTATTATTCCATGATTCCTAAGATATCACTTTCAGGAACCAAGATATATTCAACATCATCTACTTTAACTTCAGTACCTGAATACTTTTTATAAACTACTTTATCATTAACAGCCACAGTCGGTTTTACTAATTGTCCATCCACCAGCTTTCCCTCGCCAACAGCTTTAACAATCGCATAGGAAGGTTTTTCTTTTGAAGCTTCAGTCAAAACGATACCGCTTGCTGTTTTCTTTTCAGCCTCTGCTTTTTCCAATAGAACATAATCATGTAATGGTTTAATCATTAAGTATTCCTCCTTTTTGGCACTCTCACTATCTTTGTGCTAATTCATATTATACTCAATTCTAGCACTCTGTCAATACGTCTGCTAAAACTTTTTATATATTTAGCTATTTCCTTCCAGTATTACAATGCTGTCATAATGATTGTAATTTCATGAGAATAAATTATAATAAGAATATCTTATAAGGAGGATTCGTTTATGTATTATGAACCACATAAATCATCAATAGCTAATCTCGATGCAAATCTGGTGGCTTTATTTGTTTATTTAATACCGATGCTGGTTGGCTTTGCCTTTCATGCCTCAGCATTAGCTTGGATAATTCCACTCATAGTTTTCTTTGTTGAGAAAGACAGCGATTTGGTTAAATTCCATTGTGCTCAGGCAGTTATGCTGGTTTTTATTCCCGGTGTTCTTTCATTTATTATTTCAATGATTACAGCTATTATCGGTGGTACTGCCATGGTAACTGGTTGGTTCGTTAGCTTTTCAGGGATTATGTCATTGTTAACCGGAAGTGTTTTTGGAATTATTTTACTGATATTTGGATTAATTGCAGGCATTATTACTTTAGTATTTTTTGTCTTTAAAGTTATCGCAATGATTAAAGCTTACAATTACATCGCTTATGAAGTACCTGTAATTGGAAAGATTGCATCAATAATTGTGAATGGATCACATTAAAAGTTTATGGGGCTGAATCGATACAGATTTGGATGATGCCCCATTCCCTCTCTTTTTATATATATATGTAGAAAAGTGCTGAAGCTTGATTGTTCAGCACTTTTTTATGTAAAACAAATCACAGGGGGTCAGCCTGTGATTGTTTGATTTCACTGATTGTCATACTCTTTAATATCGTATTATGCTTCTAATTGATTAATATCAGTGTTATTGTCTTGATTGTCATTATCAGCTGGTTGATTATCTTCTGAATTGCTGTTATCTGATTGATTTTGATCATCAGCATTATTGATTTCAATCTCATTAGCATTTTGTGATGGGTATGTGTAGCTATAAGCTCCATTTGAATCAGCAGTCCATGTTTTTACAGTCGCATCTTCAACAATTTTTACATTACCCGAGATATTAATTCCAGAGATAGTTATTTGAATATTATCTGCATGTGAAGAATATCTAGTATCTAATAGAATTGCATCTGCATTTGATTGAATGGTAACACCACTGATATTAACAGTTAAATCACCGCTATATGCAGCATTATCTGGTTTACCAAAGGCGAATGTTGACCAGAAAGAACCTGATTTACCGCTTCCCCAATCGGCAGTTGAGTTATCCGCAGAAGCAGTTGTAGTAAATGTACCGCCAGTAATTACCAAATCTCCTTGGCGCATTTCCATGCCGCCATCATTTCCGTTAAAAGTACCGTCAGTTATGGTTACTGTATCGGCTTTTGGTAAATAGAAAATATTTGTTTCACCGCCCACAGTATTTATTACACCGCCGTTAATCGTGATTGTTTGCCCTGATTCAGTACCATTTGTTGCGATACCAAACCAGCTGGCGTTTACTATGCCGCCATTCATTACAAATTCACCATTTTGACCAACACCAATGCCATTAACATATATGCTATTGTTTTCTGCATTAGCTGCAGCATCACCAATCATACCTGATTTTAATGTCATTTTACCACGTATTTTAATAAATTCATTATGATACGTATGATGTGAAAGAATAGTTGCTCCATCCACTGTGAAATTACCGTCATCATTGACAAAAACTGTATAATAAGATGTGTCGTTTTTCAATGTGCCGGTACCGGTTAATTTCAAAGTACCATCTATAATTAAGCCACTATAATATATTGTCTTATTATTTGCGTCTTTTTCATTGGCTTTAGCTTGAATCGCCAAGGTAACACCATCATTGATAGTTATTTCTACATTTCTGCCTTTTGGAATCGTTAAGCTTGTATCTTTAGTTAAGGAAATATTGCTATCAACAATAATTTTATCAACACTAGTATTATCTAATGCAGTAAGTAAGTCATTTTCATTACTTACTGTTTTAGTAATATAAGTAGGTCCTGTGCTTCCGCCAGAGCCGCCGGTGCTTGGCTTGTTTTCCTTTGGTGCTTCAGTGACATCATCACCTTTAACTACATCCTTGATGATCGTATCCTTGCCTGCTTCAACACCATCTACATTGGCTTCTACCTTGTTGACCGTTCCTTCTCCTTCGATACTTACCGGTGCATCGGCTGTAATGGTGCCGACTTTATTTCCTTTTGCTACTTCTACTATGGTATCTTTCGCTGTTTCAGTAACTGTCACATTCTTAACATCGGCATTCACTTTGATTTGGGTATCTGTCTTTACCTCAAGGCTTTCCACCGGTGCCTGAATGTCAACTCCCGCATATGTCCGTGTACTTACTTCCTGTGCCGGTATCTCTATGACGATTTCTCCTTTGGTTGTTGACTGTATTTCGATCTTCTCTACTTCCCCTTTGAAGTTCTTATCCGGTGTTACCGCTGAGGTTTCTTCCAATACGATTGCCTTCACTTCTGTTTCGCCGCTTAATACAACTTCCGCATTTCTTGTCTGCGTGCTGATCAATTCGATCTTTGAATCAGTGATCGTTAACTTACCGGCTGTCTGATTGTCACCGATGACAACTAATTTACCCTTTACGGTTACACCTTTCAGCTCTAACGCTTTTGCCGTCGTTACATCGACATACAGGTTCCCTTCTATGACTTCACCTTCCAATGCTTCCGGATCTGTCACTACGACTGATTTTGATTCAGCTAAAGGAATGGCTTTGCCATCTTCAGTCAATTCATAACCGTCTTTGACATAATCCTTGGCCATAACACCGGTACCTTTAATATAATAAAGGGCGCCGTTCTCTTCTACCCAAGCATCTGACTGCATGACTCCGGATTCACCCATGAAATACCAATGCTCATTGGAAGCGATCCAGCCGGTACGCATTGCTCCGTTATCATCGAAAGCATACCAGCAGTCATTATCTTTGATCCAACCCTTAGCGTTACTGCCATCTTCCTTAACATAAGACCATGTGCCGTTGTTATTGACCCATTGAGCCTCAGCCGCTCTGATGGGCATTGCT
The DNA here is from genome assembly GCA_000508965.1 of Clostridiales bacterium VE202-08. GTDB lineage: Bacteria > Bacillota_I > Bacilli_A > Erysipelotrichales > Erysipelotrichaceae > Dielma. Next base: position 129,821 of record BAHV02000010.1, on the reverse strand, counting down.
GCTGAACAGAGCATTGCAGCTACGACTAAAGCAGTCATCGCTGACCTTGTTTTGTTTGATTCCACTTTACTTACCTCCCCAGGTTTTTTGAATATGTCTTAAAAGGTATACCTTATAAGACACTCTCGAAAACGCAAAAAACAGCCGTGAAATAACAAAAAACGGTCTATTTACCTTTACGAATATTATAAAATCGCATATAATGAAAGAGAAATACAGTGTCTTATAAGGTATACCTTTTAAGACACCACACTATAATGTGATTTTTAACATACATTTATTTTATAACAATAAATCGTCAATAATCAAAGAATGACCAGCCGGTTACCCGAAATCCTTCAAACAAAAAGCCGAATCAGTGCAGATATTAATTCAGCATCATTCGGCTTTCTTTTATCTCATAATTCTCATAATAATGTTCCTTTGTCCTGCTTAAGTGCCATTCCAATTAATCGATCCGTTTGATCAGCCATAAACAACGGAATGTTTAAAACATCTTCGTCCAGTTTTAAATTATCCATCAAAAATCTGATACGTAATTTAATCTTATCACCGAAGAGTACTATATATTTTTTTAGACTGCAGCTTTTGATATTCAATTCAGCTTTTACTTCAACAGGAAGAATATCGATTAAAATATGCCGTATTTTCATAATATCATCTGCCGAAACTTAAGAATCCAGGTTTTCTCTACCTGACGTACACCTCTTAAAATAAACGGTTTACGATACGCCGAGTTTTTCCATTGGCATAGAAGAATACAAATTTCCACCACTTGCACCATCATGCACATTCATTCTTGCTTCACCGTTATACATTAGTACCAGCAATTGTCAATAATATTTATTGTTTGCACTTACTGGCTAATATCCGCAAAAAAGCATAACCTTTAGAACCCAATTACCGGTACTTTAGGTTATGCAATTATGATATTCTCTTGATTAACGTCTTACTATATGCTCTGGCAGCACGACACAGCCGCTTTTGCCATGCTTAACCGCCTCTATCAATACCCCATGCGAATGCTCATTATTCTCATCCCGAATCAGCTGCAGGGTCTTCATTTCTAATTCAGCTTTTCTTAAGCCGCATACTATATCCGTTAATCGGTCACAGCGGTGAACCAAATAAAATCTGCCATTTTCTTTCAGACATTGACTCACTTTTGCCGCCAATGTTTCAAGATCCAAATTTGTTTCATGTCGGGCGATCCGCTTGGCCAATGATTCATTCAGCTGATCTTCATGAGTAACCCTAAAATAAGGTGGATTGCATACAACAACATCACAGGGTTCACAGTCAAACTCCGCCGCATCCGCGCAGCAGATCATTGAATTTGTCAGTTTATGATATGCCAAATTCTTTTCCGCAAGCTCACAAGCTTCCTTTTGAATGTCAACACCGATCAGCCTGCCCTTAGTATATCGTGAAGCATAGAGTAACAAAGCCCCGTTGTTGCAGCCAATATCAAGCACTGTGTCATTTTCCCTGACACGCATAAAATGGCCCAATAAAGCAGTATCCGTATTCATTCTGAACATATCCCGGCGCTGATATAAATAAATATCGGTGCCCGGCAAATAATCAAAGCTAAGCCGGTTGTCCATTCACCCAAACTTCCTTACTGATATGATAATTAATTAGATCATGCAGCAGCTTGATGGACGCGTTTAATTCACGTTCATTCATTACTGTTACTGTCTCAAAGGTTTTCTTCATAATACTAGCAGACACATCATATTCATTACTCAGATACTGAGCCCACTGATCACTTGATTCCAGCTGCTTGCTGTTTAAAATGCCTTCTACGATTACAATAGACACAATATCACCATTCACAACGACAGGTATCGCCACTTTGATAATACCGGCATGACAAGAATAAATATATTCTTTTTTAGTTTTCAATATAATATCAATTGCTTCTGCCGCGCATTCTTCACATAACTTCACTGCCTTTGTTGAAATCTTCAAGCATTTACAAAAATAATTCTTTTCTGAAGGACTATTCAAATCTTCTTTATTCAATACCATGTAACTTCTTAAGCCAGTAATTTTTTGATAATCATTCATTGCGTTTTGAATACTTTTGTTAATTTCCATATGAGCCCCCTTGCATTTAAGCTGTTTTTTCCATCTCTTTTTATTCTATCAAATAAAGCGTCGTTTCTCAATGGCAATAGTATCTTTTATAAATCTAATTTTTAGGCTATAATAGCTTGTATAACTGAAAGAAGGTAAAATATGCAAAGCTTGATACAGCGTTATTTTGGTCCCAAAGATTTCTATCAGCGAACCGCGAGAGTAGCTATTCCGCTGGCTCTGCAGCAATTGCTTTCATCAGCCATGGGTATAGTCGATACCTTGATGGTTTCCTGGATTGGCATGGTGACCGCCGTAGGTACTGCCGCTCAGATCGATACTTTATGCAGCATGATTGCTTATGGTTCAATTGGCGGTACCGGTATGTTTTCATCACAATTTTATGGTGCTAAAGATTATCGGAATTTGAAACGTGTTTTTGGTTTCTCCCTTGTACTTGGTATGATCAATGCACTATTCTGGCTGGCAGTTTCCATGTTCTTTGGTGAATTTATCTTAAAATTCTATATGGATGATCCGCAAATCATTCAGAATGGACTTTTATATCTGAATATCGCCATGTTTTCATTTGTACCCAGCTGCATCAGTTTTGCTTTCAGCTATATTTACCGCAGTATTCAAAAAGCATCAATTCCATTAAAAGTCAGTATTGTATCGATGCTTGTCAATGCCGGATTAAATTATGCCTTAATTTTTGGTGTCGGTCCATTTCCGGAAATGGGTGTCCAAGGCGCGGCTTTAGGTACAGTTCTGGCACAATGTTTTGCTGTAGCTGTCTATACGATTCACGGTTTTATTACTAAACAGCCCTTTCTTGGTTCATTCACCGAAATGTTTAGCTTTGACCGCAGCTTTGTAATGCCTATTTTACGTAAAATTGCACCGCTTATTTTTAATGAAACTTTATTTGGCTTTGGTTCCACTTTGTTTGTTAAGGCCTTTGGCGTATTAGGCACGCAAGCCATGGATGCCTATTATGTCGGCAATCAAATCAGTAATGTTTTTCTATTTGTAGTCTATGGCTACGGCAATGCGATCTCGGTTTTATTGGGCGGTATTCTCGGTCAGAGCAAGATTGAAGAAGCGCGCCGTGAGGGTGATTATTATTGTGGTCTGTCAGCGATACTGGCTGTGGTGCTGGTAACGGCGATGATCGTTTTCGCCGGTCCGATGGTGTCGATTTTCCAGCTTCAGGATCCGGTCGTTATCGGTTATGCCGAAGCCTTGGTGATGGTATTCGCGGTTAAAATATCAATGCGGCTTTTTAATTTCATGATTTTCTCTGTACTGCGCTCCGGCGGTGATTCAAAGATTATTTCCGTTCTTGACAGCGGCATCATGTGGGTAATCGGTATTCCTTTAGCATTTATCTGTGTTCATCTCTTTAAGATGCAGGATATCGCCTTAGTATTCCTCGTTGTTCAATTAGAACAGCTGGTACGTCTGGTAATTGGCATGAAACGCTTTAACAGCGGCTTATGGGCCAATGATTTAACATCCCTAATAGCATCATAGGTGATACCGATCGGTACCACCTATTTTTTTAATTAATCGAATTGTCCTAAAATGTTATTTACCCGCAGCAAATCAGCGGGTTTTATTTTAAGCGTCAGCCGCTCATTTCCCGTACCGCCATAGACAGCATCATGCTTCAAAAGCTTTTTATCAAAAATACAGTCAAGCCCTAAACCTACCAAAGGAATCGTGCCTACATCATATCCGGTCGCTTTCTTAATCACATCTCTATCTGCCAATTTTAATTGAATAAAACCAAATTGACGCTTCAATTCACCAAAATTCAGTTTGCCGTGCCGGACAGACACAATGCAGCCAATCAAGCCCTTTTCACTTTGCAAAACAAGTACCGGCGCAGCTTTTTCAATTGGATAATATTGCTTGGCGTCAGCTACTGACAAAATCGGTTTATCTTGGGCGATCAGTTCATAACAGCTCTTATGCAGATCCAAGATCTGCTGGATTTCACTGATGTCCATTAGTTAAATTGATTATATAATTCTTCAAAGCTGCCCTGCCACTTCACCTTGATTTCTTTGCCATGCTTATTAATCAGACAATCAGTAGTCAGATAACATGGTACGCCTAATGTCTCAATAACACCATCTTCATCAAGGTCATTGCCAATCATGATGCAGTCTTCCGCTTTCAGTTGAAAACGATCCATGATCTCTTTAAAATAAGCGGGATTGGGTTTACTGAAAGAACTGTTTTCATAGGTTGTAATCCATTCAAAATCCTTTGGATCACAGCCCGCCCAGCGAATCCGCTGCTGTGTCGCAATACTTGGAAATAGCGGATTGGTCGCAAGAATGACTTGATAACCCTGAGCTTTGCATTTCTTCACCATCGCATCGGCTAATGGATTCTTGGCAGCTAAAGAAGCGCAGTTTTCAAATTCATGTGTATAAAATGCCAAAAAGTCTTCTTCGACTTCAGCCGGCTGATAATTAGAATATTGTGTAAACACATGCCAGAATACTTTCTCATTAGTGTCTGAACCCTTATTTTTTACCATTGCCTCTAAGCCAGCACCTAAGCCCTTCATGATCCGCTCTACATCATAACCCTTTTGTCCAAAGGTCTTACCTAAAAGCTTAAAATACGCTTTCACAAATTCATCGATATCCATATGCAGCAATGTGCCGTCTAAATCAAATAATACTGTTTTCATGCTGTTCCTCATTCCTTTTTAAAAAGATTATAACATAAAATCTGCCGCCGTAAGCTGATCAATTCGATCAAATGCAATTTTCATCTTATCGATTCCCAAGGTCATCGCAAAGCGAACAAAGCCTTCTCCGCTCTTACCGCTGTCATCACCCGGCAGAACTAGAATATGTGCTTTCTTTAAAAGCCGCTCACAGAATTGTTTGCTGGTGCAGCCAGTCTTGCGTACATCTACAAAAAGATAAATACTTCCCTGCGGTTTTATGGCAGATAAATACGGACAGGCATTGATTCGCTCATACGCATAACGGCAGCGCTTTTCAAATTCAGCTTTAAGCAAAGGCTGAATCTTATCTCGAAGCTGTAAGGCATGAACCGCCGCCCATTGAGAAGGTGCCGGCGCTGAATATACAATGGCATCATTAATCTTTCTGACTATCTGAATCAATGATTGATCAGCTGCGATATAGCCAATGCGCCAGCCAGTCATGCAATAATCCTTGGAAAAAGAAGATACCGTAATGGTACGCTCCCGCATTCCTTGTAAACTCATGATGGGCGTAAAAGCAGTTTCATATGAATAAAGCGTATAGATATCATCGGCAATCACAATCAGATCGTGCTGGATTGCGAAATCAGCCAGCTGCTGCATTTCATCCACAGAAAGACACACACCGCTTGGATTGCAAGGTGTATTTAAAATCAAAGCCTTTGTTTTTTCACTGACACAGGCGGCAAGCTGCTGAATATCCAATCTGAAGCCCTTGTCTGGATCACTTGGACAGCTCACAACACGACCGCCGGACAGCTCCACCTGTTCCTTATATAATGAAAAATATGGCTCTAACAAAATGACCTCATCATCGGGATCTAAAATAGCCATTAAAGCCAATACCATCGCATGACAGCCGCTGGTGGTAATCATAATTTCCTCAGGCGTTACCTTCAAATTATAAGCAGTCTCATAAAACTCACCCAAGTGTTCTCTAAGCTGTAAGAGTCCCTGTGAATCTGTATAATGAGTCGCCCCTGCTTTCACATCCTGAAACGTTTGTTCAATGATTTCCTGATCGGTATTAAAATCCGGATCGCCGATGCTGAAGTTAATCAGATCCGCCATATGATCTGCACCCTTAATCGCTTCCGCAATTACACTGCCTTCACAATTTTCTTGAAATCGTTTCGCAAAATGATATTTCTCCATAGTTCTGCCTCCAAAATACAACAAAAGTCCATCAAATTCCGATGGACTTCATTGTCTCATTGCTAATAATATAGCACAACCAATCATGCTTGTACAAGTTCTAATATTGACAATTATACGCATAAATGCTATATTTTACCCATAAATCATAAAATATGATTGAAAAACTGAAAGGATACAGCCCTTGGACATACACGAGCGATACGAAAAAAGAATCCTTTAAAGAAATCATGCAGAGCATGAATTTTTGTTTATTTCAGTTTTACATTTAATATAGGAGGATGATTATTCATCATGGAAGATGTACCCTTATCGAGTTTACTCATTGTTTTAATTCTCTGCGTTTTGTTTTCAGCTTTCTTCTCAGCAACTGAGACAGCCTATTCAACCTGCAACAAGATTCGTCTGCGTCAGATGGCTAACCGCGGAAATAAACGGGCAGAATCCGTTCTCGAATTCTGTGAGACTTATGATAAACTGATATCGACTATTCTCGTTGGCAACAACTTTGTCAACATTCTTGCTACTACCGTAGCAACCGTATTATTTACAGCATTATTTTTAAATAATGGGCCGTCCATTTCAACTGCTGTAATGACCATTGTAATTTTATTGTTTGGTGAAATTACACCAAAAACCATCGCTAAAGAATATGCCGATGAGTTCGCAATGTTTGCTTATCCGTTGCTTAAATTTATCTTTTTGATTCTTACACCGTTTACTTTTATTTTCAATCTATGGCAGAAGCTTGTCATGCTGCTGTTTAAATCAAGTGACAAGCAGGGTATGACCGGTGAAGAATTGATCACGATGATTGAAGAAGTTGAAAAAGACGGCAACATTGAAAAAGAAGAAAGTGAATTGATTCGTTCCGCGATTGAATTCAGTGATGTTGATATTGAAGATATTTATACACCGAGAGTCGATGTTATCGCGGTTGATATTGATGATACATTAGATGAAATCACAGAAAAATTTGAAGAAAATCATTTTTCAAGACTGCCGGTTTATAAAGATACGATTGATAATATTATCGGTTTTATCCATCAGCGTGATTTCTATGAATTAGATAAAGAACATGAAGCACTGACCTCAATCATTCAAACGCCGTTATATCTGCCGCTCACAACTCCGATTTCCGATGCCTTAAAGCAGCTTCAAAAAAGCAAAGTGCATCTGGCGGTTGTCTGTGATGAATTTGGCGGTACTGCCGGGATTATTACCTTAGAGGATATTATTGAAGAACTGGTTGGCGAAATCTGGGATGAGCATGATGAAGTGGTTGATGAGATCATTCAGCTTGATGAAAAGACTTATAAGATTGCCGGTACGGCTAATATTGATGATATCTTTGACTTATTCCATCTTTATGAAGAAGATATTTATACATCCAATACGCTGAGCGGATGGATTATAGAGTTTTTTGAAAAGATGCCGTCAGTCGGTGAAGAGTTTGATTTTAAAACAATGCACATTAAAATTCTTGAAGCTGATGACCGCAAAATTAAGTGGGTTCAGATCAATGAGCAGGAATCACTGGATGAAAGTGAAAAGAATGAAAAAGACTAAAAGCGCCGAAAAGCGCTTTTTACTTTGTATTATAGGGTTGATTATAAATATCTGACTTATTTCAGCGTTCAATCTGCCTGCTTTCTTTCATCGCATACATTTGGGCATCCGCCTTATTCAATAGTTCTTCATAGCCGCAGGCATCCTGGTGATAATCGGCATAGCCATAGGAAACCCTAAGAAATTTAAGCTTTCGCTTTTTTAAATAACGGCCATTCATAATCAGTTAATGTAGTGATATCTCTATAATGATCAGCATTTGTATGATAAAACAGCCCATGTGCATCAGCTCCCCTATTTATTTTAAATATCTATTTATTAAAATTCACCCGCCGGCATTCGGCTGTATTTTTAGGCTTGCCAACAATTTTATCAAAATTCTTATGGGTATTTTTCTTTTTTGCCTGACGGACCTGTTCAAGCAATTCTTTAGCACTTTTCTTTTCCATTCTTTCACCTCCTATAATAAATATGGCAGAAACATGGTTGCCAGTCCCAGAAAGAAGAAGAAGCCGAGAACATCAGTTACCGTTGTCACAAAGACCGCGGAAGCTAATGCCGGATCAACATGCATCTTCTTTAATAAAAGCGGAACAAAATATCCGGCCATCGTAGCAGCGACCATGTTTAAAAACATTGCGACACCGCAAACCAAGCCAAAAATCATCTTCCCCTGAAAAATCAAACCAATAATACACATCAGCAAACCGATCACAATACCGGTTATAAGACCGACACCCAGCTCTTTAAATAAGATGCGCCGAGCATTATCACCGGTCAGTTCACCCAACGCGATACCACGCACAATAATGGTCAATGACTGGGTTCCGGCATTGCCGCCCATACCCGTTACAATCGGCATGATGGTCGCTAAGGCTACAACCTGAGAGATCGTGCCTTCAAAAGCACCAACCACAGAGGCTGCTAAAATGGCGGTCAAAAGGTTTACCATCAGCCATGGCAGACGGGAACGAATTGACTCCACCAGCGTGCCATCGACACGCTCTTCGCCGGAGACACCACCTAATTGGTGAATATCTTCGGTATTTTCATCCTGAATGATCTGAACAATATCATCAACGGTAACGATACCCAGCATTTTATTTGTTTCATCAACAACCGGCATCGTCACAAAACCGTATTTTTCAAATTTATGGGCTACTTCTTCCTGATCCATATTCACATCAATCGATATAACATGGGGATTCGTAATTTCTGAAATCAACGTATCAAAGGGGGTCGATACTAGTTCTCTTAAGGAGATAACTCCCTTCAAAATAAAATTTCGGTCGGTAACAAACAGATAATAGGAAGATTCCATTTCCTCTTTAATTGACTGCAGATATTCCAAGGTTTTCTTAACTGTCTTATTCTCCCAGATAGCAATAAATTCAGTAGCCATGATACCACCGGCGGTATCTGGATCATAAGCGAGCAGCTGCTGGACATCTTCCCTGTCCTCAACGCTCATCTTATTCAAAACATCATCTAATTCTTCATCTTCCAAGGAACCGACTAAATCGGTTAATTCATCGGAAGACATCTCTTTCAAAACTTCACTTTGCTGATAATCAGATAATACTTTTAAAATCTCATACTTTTCTTCTTCATCTTCCTCATCAATCAAGTCAGCCACAAAGGATTCTGGCAGCCGCTTCAAGATGATCTCAAAATTAGCATCATCATCCTCATGCAGAATTTCAAGAATATCAGCAGGATGGATATGCTCCAATTCATGATTTAATTCTTCGCTGCTCCCATTCAGCAACAATTCGCGAAGCAGATTTTTACTTTCTTCAGGTGTCACGTTTCCCTCTCCTATCTGAGTGTCCAGACCGTGAATTAACACCGGCTGGGTTTGCTCGTACTTATTTCATCTGGTTCAATTTGCAATCGCTCGGGTACTGACGCATCCATACCGGCCACCTCTTTTCCTGATCAACTTTTTTATTATAACACTTTTTGCTTTTGCTGAGAGTTTAAATTACAGCTTCCCGCAGTCTTCTTAATTCTGAACTAAGTGCAAGCAGTCTTTTTTCTTCATAGTCCTGTGCCTTTAAATACAAAAAGGCTTCCATTAATGTATCATTCAATTTTTTAAGATCCTCAACCTTTGAAGGATCAGCAGATTCACAGTTTTTCATTTCTTCCCGTAATTCATCAATAGCTTTAAAAAGACGATGATCTTTCATTACTTCATCGAAGAAATCAATAAAATACCAGTTGCGGTTATGTTCGGTCAGCATCGCCATTACACCGCTGAATCGGAAATGTTTTTTCAATTCATCGGCGAACTGATCCACCTCCGCATCACTCAGATTGGCAAACAGAAGCAGTTCTTCATCAAACTCTGATTCTGCCAGAGGCCGATCTTCATATGAAAAATCAGGCAATCCCGCAACCGCGCCGATTTTCTGATTTAAAAGCTTTTCATTTAGTTTGACGGTTGTAATATTTTGTTTCGCAAGCAAGCTTTCGATCACCTGTTCATGCTCCTTGCTTAAGTTATAGACACAGACTGTTTTCTTCATATTCCTTTTCTCCTTCCCACCAGATGATTACCTCAACATCAAGCGCTGAGCGAATCGCTCTTGCGGCTGCCGCTGTTTGTTTTAAGCAATGCGTTAACAGCAAACAGGAAGCCGTACCGTTAAACCGGCTGATCAGCTGTTTGGCTGCCTTAATGACAGCCGCCTCATCGATTGGATCATCTATCTTACACTGACAATATTCTGCGCTGAATGCTGCCGGATATGCAGCCTGGGCAAAGCTTTGACCATAAGCGCTCATGGAAAGTACCGCAATACCTAATGTCATAAAGTCAACCAGGCTCGGTTCATGGTCACGATCGACCTTAAACGGATGATTGTGATTCCCATCCGCTTCAATCAGCATCAGATCACAAAGCGGATAAAGCTGTCTTAAACATTCCTTTGCAAAGCCTTCAACACCCCGCAAAGAGTCATGCACACAGGCAATGACATTTTCATGCTTTAATGCCTCCTGAACTTGATAAACATCTTCTTTTTCAACAATCATACAAGTTGGCCGCTCCATATGTACCGTAGTTGATACAATGATTTTTCGATCCTTATATTTATCCATCAGCAGCCTGATCAGTGACGTCTTGCCGCCCGCACCGATTACGCAGATACACTGGTGATTAATCATCAAAGTCGCAGCTCATCAATAATTCCAGCTGAGCATCGGCATCCTTCAGTACTCGTTTAGACTGCTTGAGAATAGCTGCCTCCACACTGTTGCGCGCAAGCCGGCCATTGCCGCCGTCCCGTCCTTTTTCAAGCTGAACCGCCGCATAACGCTTCGCAAGCAATTCACACGCTTCATCATCGATAACATATCCTTTGCCTTTCGCAATGGAACAGGCGATTTGCACAAGCTCCTCACCCGTATAATCGCTGAATTCAAGGATATTGGGAAATCTTGATTTTAAGCCGCTGTTTGCCTGCAGGAACGCATTCATCTCTTTGGTATAACCGGCCAAGATAACAACCAGATTATCTCGATGATCTTCCATTTCTTTAACTAATGTATCAATGGCCTCGTTACCGAAGCTGTCGTCTTTACCTCTGACTAACGCATACGCTTCATCGATAAACAGTACGCCGCCTAAGGCAGACTGAATGATTTCCCGTGTCAGCGGGGCTGTATGCCCAACATATTTGCCAACCAGATCGGCCCTTGTCACCTCAACCAGCTGACCGCCGTTCAATACACCGATTGCTTTTAAATAACGGGCACAGATGCGCGCGATGGTCGTTTTTCCAGTACCCGGATTGCCGGTAAAAATCATATGCATGCTTAACGGTGAAGTTTTTAAACCCTTGCTGCTGCGCAGACGCTGTACATTCACATGATCTTCAATCGCATAAATATATTCCTTCACATTATCTAAACCGACTATACCGCTCAATTCTTCTTTGACGGAGCGCAGTTCTTCATCATTCTCCATAGCTTTCACCAGTTCAATCACATCATCGCCGATAACCGCTTTTAAATCAGGCTCTGCTTTTAAGGTTACGGTTCCCATCTTCTCCGGATTCAGCAATGCAAACTGAGACAAGGCTTTGTAGACATCATTAAGCAGCTGCTGCAAAGAAGGCACGCCTAAAGCAATTCGGTAGTGGGTAGCCGCCGCCTGCATAAAGCTTTCTTCAAAAATCAAATCAAAATGCAGATATTTCATGGCCTTATGCTTTAATGCTAAACATAACTGAGCCGTTATCTGTTCGATGTCTGCCGATTCTAAAGCTTTAGTCACACATATATCATTCACGGAAGCCATAAATTCTCTGCCTAAAATAGAACCCAGCGATTCCGGCTTCTGCTCAGTTATAAATACTAAATATTTATCCTCAGCACTAAAGCTTGATACCGCACTTTTCACTAAAGCATTACCCGCTTCAACTAATGAATCCTTTTGAATCGCATATCGCTTATTCAAAAGCGCACTGCCGCTGGAGGCCAATGATGCCAGCAGCTTTAGATAACCGGGATAGGCCTGTTCTAAATGTTCAAAGGCAATAATTGAGCCTTCCTTTTTTAAAGCGGTATACAAATCCTGAAGAAACAGCTTCTCTTCATTGCTGGTCGGATATTTACTCAAATCGATAAATGCAACTTCATCAACATGTAACAGACGCTGTTTTTTCATCCCCTGAGCCATCAGCTTCAAGGCTGTATGCCGGCCGCTGCCTTTTAATGATCCGATAATAATGTTATTTTTAACCTTGCCCTCACCCATGACTAAAGGCCGTTTAAAGGCTAAAATCAATGCATCAATAAAAGTATCCTGACCAATCAGGGCATTCTTTAACTCAGCTGCGATGCTTTGAAAACGCTCTAGCTCATTCACCGGCAGCGAATCTTCACTCACCAAACCAAAATCACGTTCGATTTCTTTGTTGATCCGATCAAGATCAGCATCCAAAGTATGCAGCTTTAACGCTTCAATCTGCTCCTCATTGGATCGTATCAGCGCCTCTTTTTCTTTTTGTATCGTTTCCAGATATTGCTTGGCCTTAGAAGGTGTCGAAGCCGAAGCCGAACCCCTGATTCCCGCTAAAATATCATCAAAATCTTTTTTCATAATTTCACCAGCCTGTCGTTAGAATTGTATCACAATTTAACGGTTAAAACCACCTGTAAGCCATTCAATCATTGATTGATGCAAGCTTAAATGCTACACTTAAAGCTAGGTGATAAAAAATGAAAAATTGGGTCGGCTTCTTATTAAAATACTATCGATTAAAGCTTAATTTCTCACAAAGCGGAGTCTGTAAGGGTATTTGCACAGTTTCTTATCTCAGCAAGATTGAAAACGGCACCGCCCAGCCCAGTGAAGAAGTCATTGAACAGCTGTTTAGGGCTTTAGGCATCAAATCATGCTGGAATGAAGCTGTTTTAAAACAAGGCGAGAAACTGCTTACCGCTTATTTTGACAAAGTCTTTCATTATGAAGACGCAAGTGAAAGTTCAAAAGCGATAAGGGCCTGCCTTAAAGAAGCGGAAATCAGTCCTCTGTATCTTGCTTTTAAGCTATTTGAAATACAGGAAGCCCAGCTTCAGCACAATGCTGAAGCGATGAAAGAACGATTGAATCAATTGCAGCCTTTTATAGGCTTCATGGATGAAAAAATGCTTTTTGTTTATGAACTGCTGTATGGCAAAGCGTTTAATGAAGAAGCGGAAGGTGCCTTTTTGAAAGCGGATCAATTGAATCCATGCAGTATCACTAAATTAAAGATTGCCTCTTTATATTATAAAAAAGGTCAATTTCAAAAAGCCCTGCAATATTGTAAGAAAGCGTATGATTTGGCAGCTTATGAAGGAAATATAGCCGTGATGAGCGAGGTCTGCATCATTGAGGGCGGCTGTTACTGTAATTTATATCAATTTGATCTCATGATTCAGACCTACGAGCGCTGCTTAAACCTTAATCGTCATGATTCACATCTGCGCAGTGATATTAAGTATAATATCGGTGCAACTTATTGTGAAATCGGCTGTTATGAAAAAGCATATGAATATTTAATTGAAGCTGAGCCAGAACGGCTTGATCCGTTAAGTAAGTTTCTTACCTATCATAAACTATCTCTCGTTTTGTATTATCTGAACCGACGGTCAGAAAGTTTGGATTATATTGAAAAAGCGGAAGCTGTTCTGCATGAAAAGCTGATTCAAGATCACTGTGAAGATATCTACGCGAAAATGATTCAGGTTGTCAGAATGATGGCGGAGGGCAAAATGAATGAGGAATATCTAAAGCTTTTGGAAGAAGTATATGAAGACTGCGGCAAGCGAATCATCTTTGGCTTCCAGCAATTTCATGGTCATATGCTGATTGATGCCTATAAGGCAAATCGGCGTTATAAAGAAGCCTTGCAGCTGGCGATGCAGATGCAGGAAATGCTAATGAATTTATAATTTTCCTTGAAATATAATTTTATGTATTTTAAGAGCCGTATTATAAGCGCTATTTTCCCAAATATGCGCTATTTTTATTCACTTAAATAAATGTTATACTTTTTTTGCATAGAAAAGAGGGCATTTATGAAAAAGACTTTATGGACTAAAAATTTTACGATTATTACAATTGGCACGATTATCAGCTGCGTGGGCGGTGTCGCAATGAATCTGGCTTTGGGCTTGGTCGTTTTTGACAATACAAGTTCAGCCCTGCTTACCGGACTCTATCAGGCATCGATCATGATTCCTTCGATTCTGCTGCCGATCTTAGTGGCCCCTTATATGGATTCACATAAGCGCAAACCCTTTATATTTGGCTTAGATGCATTGATGGGCAGTATTTATTTATTATTTGCCTTCTATTTAATGAATCATGATTTCTCTTATCTGCTGTATATGCTGTTTGGCTTTGTGACTAACGGTATCAGTTCGATTTATTCTACCGCTTATAGTGCATTCTATCCCGATTTGATCAGTGAAGGGTTTATGCAGAAAGGTTATTCTGTATCATCCTTGATTTATCCGACCGTTACCGTTGTTACCGCACCGCTGTCAACGATGATATATGTGCAGTTGGGAATCCCCTTTCTATTTTGTATCGTTGGCGGCTTATTGCTGCTGGCATCAGCTTTTGAATCTCAGATCCAGATTAAAGAGAAGCAGGCTAGTGCGCAAAAATTTAACTTTAAAGCGTACTGGCATCAAATCAGTGAAGGGTTCAGCTATATGAAGCAGGAAAAGGGGCTGCGGAATATCTATTCTTACATGGCTATTACCAATGCCTGCGGCAATGGTACTGAGCTGATGACGATGACCTATTTCCAAACTGCGCCGGGGCTGACAACAACGATGTATGCGCTGCTGACAAGTGCGGTGACCTTTGGCCGAATGATTGGCGGCTTTGTCCACTACGCAATCAAGATTCCTCAGCCGCTGCGTTATCCGATGACGGTGTTTGTATATCGTGTTTATCAATTCATCGACGGCATCGTTCTCTTTCTGCCCTATCCGATCATGCTTGCCTTAAGAGCCTTGTGTGGCTTCCTTGGTGTAAATTCCGCAACCTTAAGAGAAACCGCGGTGCAGTCCTATCTGCCTACTGAAATGCGTGCCAGAGTTAATTCACTATTGAATGTAGCAATCAGTTTAATGGTATTAATCATGCAGCTGATTGTGGGTGTATTGGGTGAATTCCTGCCTTATCGGTCAGTCGCTGTCTTCTGTGCCTTCTTTGGCTTCATCTGTATCCAATTATTGGTTGTCAGAAATCGCAAAGATATTGAACCGTTGTATGCTAATTCATAAATGTTTTGGCATTAAAATATGAAACATTAAGAATTCCCGACGTGCTTCAAATCACCAATTTTTTAATGCCAAAGCAAAGTAAAGTACCTCCTTTATCTAATAATAAAAGAGGTACTTTTTATGATTTAGTCATCCTTTAGCTTAGTCTTACGCAAGATATCCTGCAGCAGATGATAGAGATAATTCACATCCAGCGGTTTTGGGATAAAGCCATTCATACCGGCTGCCGATGCCGCTTCCACATCTTCTTTAAAGGTATTGGCGGTCATTGCCACAATGGGTATAACTGCCGCGTCTTTACGGGCTAACGAACGAATTGCGCGGGATGCCGCTAATCCATTCATTTCCGGCATCTGAATATCCATGAGGATCAGCTGATATGTATTTGGCTCACAGCGGCTGAACTCATCAAGCGCCTGTTTGCCATTTACACAGCGATACACCTTGGCACCTTGAATTTCAAGCAGCTGCACAGCAATTTCAGCATTCAGATCATTATCTTCAGCCAACAAAATCTTTACACCCGCCAATACATTATTATTCAAATATTCATCCGCATTGCTGCTTTGCTCAGCTTCTGCACTCAGCGGCAGGATAATAGTGAAGTAGAATTCACTTCCCTCATGCGGCTGACTGCTGACCTTCAGCTCACCGCCCATCATGGAAACAATACTGCTGCTGATCGGCAAGCCTAGACCGGTTCCCTGACTTTTAGTAAAGCTGGCGCCTACTTGTTCAAAGCTTTCAAAGATTCGTTTCTGATCCTCTGAAGAAATGCCGATGCCGGTATCTGCTACCTTGAATGTAAAAGCTGCTTCATTCTCAGATTGAACTTCTTCACTGACACTCAACGTCACAGAGCCGCCTGATGGTGTAAACTTAAAGGCATTAGAAAGCAGATTTGTTAATACTTGCCGCAAGCGGAGAACATCGCCGTTAAGATTGTTATGAATGACATCTTGTTTTTAAACATACGTTAAGCCCAAACGCTGAGCTTCAGTTTCCATCATTGTATTGATTTCACCTAACATGCGCTTTAGTGAAAAAGGTTCCTTCTCGAGCGTCAGCTTGCCGCTGTTAATACGGCTCATATCGAGAATATCATTTATTAAATCAAGCATGTAATGTGAAGAGGCTCTCAGCTTTTCCAGATTATGTTTTACATCGTCCGGTACACCTTCCATCATATTAGTAAGGTCAGTAAGACCGAGGACCGCATTCATGGGTGTACGAAGCTCATGGCTCATATGAGACAGGAATTCACCCTTTGCTTTGCTTTCAGCCTCCGCCTGTTCCAAGCTGCTCTGCATCAGCGCCGCCCGTGTCCGTGCCCGGTTTACCCCCAAGACAGCCGCTACCAGCACTAACAGAAATAATGACAGCACCGCAATGAAGGTCATCGGGTTGGCATAAATAATTTCAATCAAAGACATTCGTGTATTGCCGATAGAAATCATGTTTTGATCCAGAACTAACGATTTATCCTTATCTGATAACCTGTTAATGGCTTTATTGATAATTGAAAGCAGATCAATATCAACCGGCCGTTTCAGTGCAAAATTAAGATCACTGCGATCATTAACTAAGGTCACCGGCACCACATTCGTAAAATGATTTCTTTGAATATCCTGTTCCAGACGCACCGCTAAACCATAGACAAAATCCGCACTGCCATTATTTACTGCCTTAAGTGCCGCCGTAATGGTAGGATAGGTCTGAACCTTTGCAGCGGTGATATCCGAAGGCAGTGACTGACCCTCTACGATTGCACAAATCAAATCATTGTCAGGATATGTAGAAGCCTTATTACGCACCACGATGCTGTTCATATTAACATAGGGTGACGTTAAGGCCAAGCCCATATCCATTGACTCGGCTTCAGTGCCTAAGTAAAACCCAAGCATATCAGCCCCACCCTGCTGAACCAGCTCAACCGCCTCAATATAAGTATCAGTATAAACAAAATTAAATGTTAAACCTGTAAAATCAGCTATTTTCTCAAGAATATCCGGGATGATGCCATTGTGAAGATCATCTTCCGTTTCAAGACAGATCAGTGGATGAAACCGCCTTGGCAAAGCAATATTAACAGGTTCACGGTTTTGAATGTAACTGCGTTCTTGTTCATTCAGTACAATATCAATGGATGATACGGTTGGAAAATGCTCTAAATATCGATTCTCACTAAAATCAGGATCAGAATCTAATATTTTTGCCATAGCCATATTCAAGCCATCAAGAATTTCCTGATCACCAGCTTGGGTCACGATATAATATGGCTGTGAATTAAATGCAGCCACGGTGCGAAAACCAGCCGAGTCTTCAAAACCGTTGCCAAGCAGCAGATCAACCTCACCGCTTGCTAAATAAGGATGTAAATTACCATCATCGGAAAGCTCCTCATAGCTGTAAGTACGGAGTTCACATTCCAGATCATTGATTGACAGAAACTCCTTCAAACGGCGGATATTTTCGGCCGCCTTCTCATAAACGCCAATTGTCTTGCCATTTAAACTGCGCAGATCAAAGCCATTGATTTGCTTGTCATCATAGCGTGCAATAAGCACTGATTTGCTATAACCAATATTAAAATCAGGATAAGCAAAATATTTCTCGAATCCCGGTGAATAATAAGTACCGCCCATTAAATCATAGTTGCCTTCTAAGAATTCATCAACCATGTGCTCACCGTCAGTATCAATATATTCATATTCCCAGCCGGTATATTTGGCGATCTCATTCAGATAATCAACAACCAGCCCCTGACGGCTGCCGTCTTCCGCGATTTCCGTAATCCCTTTTACCGGTGAAAAAGCAACCTTCAGCACTCGCGGCTGAGCCTCCGTTGGTACTGCATTGAACAATGTAACTACGGCTGCTGTCAGAAGTACAGCGATTCCCCGTCTAATTTGAATCCATTTGTCCATAGCGGTGTACACTCCTTTAAAAAAAACATCAGCCACTGCGTATGCCTTTTTTTGACATTTAGCAGTCGCTTTTATCTATAATATAAATGATTAACCCCCATGTGTCAAGGTTTACACAAGCCGCGCCAATGCTGAATAATCAGCTGAAATAAAGATAATAAGCACAGTCAATCAAAAAAAGAGCTCACCCTTGCTGATGAACTCCTTCAATAATCAATTTATTTAGCGTAAGCTGCCGCATTTGTACCCGCAATACGTCCGAATACAATGATATCAGCAACTGCATTGCCGCCTAAACGGTTGCCGCCATGAACACCGCCGGTTACTTCACCCGCAGCGAATAAACCAGGAATAACGCTGCCGTCTTTATCCAATACTTCCGCAGATGTGTCAATCTTAACACCACCCATAGTATGGTGAATGCCGGGAGCAATCATAACTGCATAATAAGGTGCGGTATCAAGATGATATTTAACTTCCGCTAAATCATCACGGCCAAATTCTGCATCTGTCTGCGCAGCAATATCAGCTGCCCAAGCATCCATCGTTTCCTGAAGCACAGCCGCATCAACATTCATAACCTTAGCCAGATCTTCAATCGTATCGGCTTTAGTCATATAACCTTTATTTACATAGCCTTGAATAACTGTAGAATCCTGATACATTGCATCATCAACGATCAGCCATGCAGTTGAACCAGGCTGAGCAATAACATTTGCTGATACAACATCACGAGTAAGAATTTCATTGGTGAAACGCTTGCCTTCATTGTTAATCAAAATTGCACCGTCACCGCGTAAGCTTTCGGTAATTAATGCACCGTTAGATTGTACCACTGTCGGATGAATCTGAATTTGATCCATATCAACAAAATCGGCACCTGCTGCTTCCAGCATCTTGATGCCGTCACCGGTAATTGTCGGTGCGTTCGTTGTTACATAGCCTTTTAATTCAGGCTTATATTCAACAACCATATCTAAGTTGCCGCCGAAACCGCCGGTTGTAATGATTACTGATTTCGCGTTTATTGTCAGATTAGCAGTTTTAGATTCAGCTTTGACACCGACAGCCTGACCATCCTTCATAATGATTTCAGTTGCTTCGGTTTCAAGCATGATTTCTACACCCTTATCAGCACAGGCTTTTTCCATAATTGGTACTAAGTAGCTGCCTACAGATAAGATTTTGCCATTTTCATCTAATGGGCGATGAGAGCGGCTCACACTGGCACCGCCAGCCTTACCAACGTCATTTAAGTGAGCGCCGATTGAATCCAGCCAGTCAATAGCTGAAGCTGAATTTTCAGCTAATGTACGAACTAATTCTTCATTATTCAAATTATGTCCGCCAGTCATTGTATCTTCTACAAATAAGTCCACTGAATCCTCGATACCGGCATCTTTCTGATATTTTGTTTCAGCTGCGTTCATGCCGCCGGTTGCTCTTGAAGTATTACCGCCAACCATCGGCGCTTTTTCAATAAGCAATACCTTTTTGCCTTCTTCAGCAGCAGTAATAGCCGCACTCATACCAGCACCGCCGGCACCAACGATAACAACATCGACATCCATTGTTTTATCTTCTTTTTCTACTGGGCCGCTGACAACCGGCTTCAGGCTGGCAACATCAACACCCGCTGCCTCTAATGCCATTGTAACAGCTGCTTTGATTGCTTCTGAGCTTACAGTTGCGCCGGAAACAGAATCAACATCCACTGACTGAGCGTCAACGATAGCCTGCGGCAATGATTCAACTGCCTTGCTGCCGATACCTTCAGTTTCACTGTTTTCAGTAACTGTTACGGAATCAATCGCTTCATCGCTTAAAACAACCTCAACTTTTAAATCACCGCCAAAACCAGCGGCACTGCCTTCATAAGTACCAGCTTTGAATGTAGCTCCGTCACCGGTACCGCCGCCTGCTGAGCAGCCAGCAATAAGCATTGCTGAAACAGCTAAAGCGGCAAGTTTTTTGAACTTCATGATCTATACCTCCCTATGTTAAAAATGTTTATCCACTTTTTAACAATCTCATTATATAGAACCCTTCTTTAAATTTCAACTGCTTTTGATATATAAAATTGATATCCTGCCATAAATCAAAACGAACCCTGATTTTAATAAAATAATGCCGTAAACATCACTG
This sequence comes from Clostridiales bacterium VE202-08, assembly GCA_000508965.1. GTDB lineage: Bacteria > Bacillota_I > Bacilli_A > Erysipelotrichales > Erysipelotrichaceae > Dielma. The sequence continues at coordinate 109,394 of BAHV02000010.1, read as the reverse complement.
TCTGCGGCATTCGTTCATTTGTTAACTATTGTCAGCTAACCGCGAACATGAGGCCACAAACCGTTCAACCTCAGCGGTAGTTTTAAAGCGGGCTAATACGACTACATCCCCCATAGCCTCTGCCAGCACGGACGGCAGACGACGGATATCCAATACCGCTTCCTTAAATTCATCGCGGATATCCTGCAGCGAATATTGATAACTTAAACAATCTTTACGGCCCATAAAGACAGCTGAATATGGACGCTCACTGGTCATGGATGTCTGATTGGTAACAATCATATCTGCCCATAACTGATAGATATTAAAATCATTGGCATAATTAATCAGATCCGGCAAAAAACCACCCGGCGGCCGCATATTTACTTCCAAGCCTAAAACATCCCCCTTATTGCCAACCCCAGGCTGATCCTCACTGAGCACAAAAAATTCAAAATGGAAGAAACGGCTGCGGGTATTAAAAGCGGCAACGGTTTTACGGCCAGCCTGCTTCAGCTCATCAGGCAGCGAAAGCCGTGAATAACAACCAATCCCCTGATGCTCATTCACCGCATCCATGATGGATGCGGTATAGACATGGGATGTCTCAAAAAGAATCTCTCCCCGCTCATTGACAATACCGTCATAGGAAGTTACATCTCCCTTGATAAATTCCTCAAAAATCATCGCTTCATTAAAACCGGCAGCTACTAAACTTCTCAGCTCATCCATTGAATTAATCTTATGCGTATTACCGGCGCCTACGCCAATATTGGGTTTGGCAATCAATGGGAAGCCGACCTGATTCGCAAAGGCTTCTACTTCTTCCGGCTTCTCAGACAAACACCAGCGCGCTGTCTTCACACCGGCCTTCGCGTAATATTCCTTCATCCGCGATTTACACTGATAGCCGTCGATAGCTTCCGGCTGAATGCCGGTTTGAATATTAAACTCTCGGCGCAGACGGGCATCCTGACGCAGCCAATATTCATTATTTGATTCCAGCCAATCGATTTTTCCATAACGATAAGTGAAATAGCCGATAGCTTTGATCATCTCGTCATAATCAGCCAATGAATCAACCCGATAATATTCATTTAGGTTCTGCTTCAATTCTTCACTCAATGTCTCATACGGCGCGTCACCGATACCGCACACATTGACCCCTAACCTTTTTAAGCCCTGACAAAACAGCCAGTAATTATCTGGAAAATTAGGCGAAATAAATACAAAATTCATGATTAATGCCTCCTTTAACGCAAATACAAATAATTCATGAAGCATGGAATTTCCTTTTCCCAGCTGGCTTCATTATGTTCACCATCAACTTTAAGATTCAAATAAACCTGACCTGAATGGATGTTTGCGATATTGATTAAAGCAGCACTGTATTGGGCGAGAGATTGTTTAGAACGGCATTCCTTAGCACCCCAGCTGATATAAATCTTGGTAGAGTCCTGCAGCGTTTTGTTTACCTCTTGATCAAGTGCATCATTCATGCCAAAGATATGCGGAGAAACTACGGCTGACAAGGCAAATACATCATTGTGATGCAGCACTGTATACAAAGCCATCAAACCGCCCATTGAACTGCCGCCGATTGCCGTATGCGCACGATCTGACAAGGTTGGCAGCTCCTTATCGATCAATGGTTTCAACTCCTCACAAACCCATTGCATGAGCTGTTTGCCTTTACCCTTGATCCGGCTTTTCCGATAAGTAAAATCATACGGTGAGAATTCTGAAAGCCGCTCATTGCCTTCATGATTGCATTCAATGCCGACAATGATTAAATTCATCTTATGTTCATCCAGCCATTTCTTCAGCCCCCAGCTTTTGCCATAGGTCGCTTCCTCATCATCAAACAAATTATGACCGTCAAACATATACATTACCGGATAACGCTTTTTACTGCGAAAAGCACCATCAGGCACATAGATATGCAGCATGCGGGTCAGATTAAAGGGAGTTATCAGCACTTCTTTTTTAATAATCATACACATTCCTCCAACCATTTTATTTTAATTATTATAGCACGTTCACTCCCAATCAAAAGAAAAAATCCACTTTTAATAGCGGATTTCCCATCGATCATAATTTTCTTTATAATTATTCAGCACATATTCAATCCAGCGCTGATAAGTTTCTCCCCTGCAATTCTGCTGCCATAAAGCATATGCCGGATCTGCCAGCATCGCATCCCGCACTTGATAGATTTCACCTTGCACATAGGCTAAATAAAATTGTTCCATAAAAGACTGCATCGCCTGACTGTCCACATCATCAAGCGGCTTAGAAGCAAGTGCCGTGCTGCCCATGCCGGCCGCCTTCGCCGCGCACAGATTGTATGAATAGGTTTTAAAATCCAATAGCTTTTCATCTTGGCTTGCCTGCTTAGCCGCCCACGCGGATACATCAAGCTCCATGCCTTCATAGGTAATCGTTCGATCGGTACTAAAATCTAAAACACCATAAATATTGGGATAGTTTAAAAGCATGTCACTGACAATTTCAGTGATTTCAGCATCGCCTAATGTCTTAGTCTGAACACTGCGGCCATGACGATGCCCGCTCAGATAAAGCGGTACACCATAACGCAGCAGCAGGTTGGCCAGCTCATCCGCCTTATCAATCATAAAACTCTTTTCAGTTCCCTTCATTGAGTGACGCAGAAGATTATGATGAGAGATTCCCAATACATAAGCATTCGCCTGTTCAGCTTCTTTCAGCACCTTCTCCGCCCACATGAAAGTATTATCACTTAAGTGTCCGTAAGCCATCTGTTCCTCATTGGTATCCAAGGCCAGCAGCCAGCAGTCATCATTGATTTTAACAGCATAGCTCAAGGAATCACGATCTCTTGAAAAAGCCTGATTAAAACCAAAGTCAGCATATATTTTTTCAAAATCAGCCGCTGAGGACTGCTGAAGATCATGATTGCCTGGCACAACATAAACATCAACACCGGCTGCCTTGACGCGTGCCAATTTTGCCGCCATCCGCTCATGATCGGCATAAGCGCCGACATTGCTTAAATCGCCAAGCAATATCAAAGCCTCAGGCTGATTTTCAATCGCCGTTTCACATAAGGCGTCAGCAATCTCATCATTATAGACCATCTGACCAACGATTGCGGCGCTGACAGAACTCAGCTCCTTTTGATAATGCAGATCACTGGCAATCATCAGTTTAAGCTCATGCGCAGGCGCGGCGCTTTCAACCGCATTAATATTCCCGCAGCCGCATAATAAGCATAACAAACCAAGACATAATTTTTTCATACGATCCCTCTTTGACATAAGCATACCATAGACTGCGTATTTTAGGTTCTGTTATGCCCAGCATGAACTTTACTGACAGTGAAAAAGAAGCATTGCTGCTTCTCTTGTTCTTATTCTGCCTTCACACTCCGTATTGGATGCCGGATAATTGTTTTCAGTTTATCTGAAGCACATTTGCGCGGATCACTGAGATAGATCTCATGATGCCAGCGTGATTCATCAATATCAGTACAATAACCGTCAGCCTCAAGTAACGCATTCATTTTCGCTAAGGTTGCCGGCTCATCATCATAGGAACCCAAATGCATGCATTGCACGCAGAGCCCTTCCTCATAAACCTTATAAAACAATTTACTGACATCAAGCTTGGGTTTCTTTGCATGGAGCATTTCAACAGCCCGATCAAATGCCTGTGCATCGATAAATTCAGGCAGACGAATCATTGAAACCCAGACAAACCGATGCTTATCGACGGCATCATTCAATTCGCCGCCATTCTCCCATAAGCCTTCCAGCGGCGGCACGACATAATCAAAATAACCGGCAAACGGATGGTCTGAGCGCTTGCTCATTTTAATCGTATACAAAAGACCATAAAGCAATTCTAAGGCTTCTTTATAAGCCTCTGACGTATTAGGATCACCACAGCCCTTCACTGCCGCATAAGCGATCGGCGGCAATGTAATGAGTGAAGGTTCGGTTTTGGGCAGATAAATTTCTTTACAGCTTTTTTTATAATCGACAATCATTACTGAGCCCAACGCTTTAAGGTTGGAAAATATGCCTTCATTGAAGCTCTTGCCTGTTCCTTTGTCGTTGTAGGATCGGCCTCAACACAGAATGGCACACATTGTTCAATCATCTCATCCATTGTACACTGAGTTGTAAATTCACCATCCGCATAACAATATTCACAATAATCTTCACTCAATGTTCCATCCTTCTCCTTACCATAAACAGCACCCTCCATTGGCATACCGCAGCATTGACAAAATTTCATTTTCATATCCTCACTTTCTTTCATGCCCTTATTATAAGTGATGACTGTGACACCCCTGTGTCATATTTTATTTTTTTGTTTTACTTTGATAAAATTTTTCAATGCGCCGAATCAGCAGCGTATATCCGCGCAGGATGAAAGGAATTGCTGCCAGCAGCACCGCCAGCAAGATAAAGGATGAAAACTGCATCGGCGTTTGAATGATGTAAGGCAGGGATAAAATCGATAAGCCAACAAATAAAGAGGCCATGACTGCCAAAAGGATTTTACGCATCTGACTTAACGGCAGACATGTAACTAACAAAACCAACAAACCGCATGTACCGGTGCTTACCATGCAGATATATGAGGTATGATCACTGGATATTCCCATGATCAAGCTTGCGCAGACCGCCGCAATAATAATCGTAACATTGGTCAGCCCGCCCGGCAGTGCCCTAAGCAGCACTGTTTCCATAAACTTCCCGCGCACACGGCTGGTGGAAGGTTCAAACGCTAAAATAAATGAAGGAATACCGATAGTCAGCGAACTGATCAGCGTCAGCTGAATCGGTGTAAACGGATATGGAAAAGCAAAAAACATCAGTAAGACCGCAACCAAAAAGGAATAGATATTCTTAACCAGAAATAAAGACGCAGAACGCTGGATGTTATTGATAACCCGCCTTCCCTCTTCCAGAATCTTCGGCATGACCGTAAAATCAGAATCAAGCAGCACAAGCTGAGCTGCATGCGATGCCGCTTCACTGCCGCTGGCCATCGCAACCGAACAATCGGCTTCCTTCATTGCTAAAATATCATTGACTCCATCACCCGTCATCGCCACCGTATGTCCATTCTGCTTCAAAGTCTGAATCAGCAGTTTTTTCTGCTTCGGAGAAACACGGCCAAAAACAACCGTATCCTCAGCCGCCCGAATCAAGGCTTCATCATCAAGCTTAGATGCATCCGCCATCCGATGCGCATCTTTAATACCGGCCCGGCTGGCAATCTGCCTTACGGCAATCGGATTATCACCAGAGATGACCTTTAAGGCAACCCCCTGCTGTTCAAAATAACTCAATGTCTCATTGGCATGATCACGGATCTTATCTGAGAAAAGCAGAAATGCCAAAGGCTCATTCTCCTTCGCAAGCAGTAAAACACGCTGTCCTTCTTCAAGATAACGATTGATTTCAGCTATATAAGTTGAAGCCAGTAAAGGCATTACATATTCAAAAGCTCCCAGCACAAAACGTCCATGCTCTTCAAAAGCAAGTGAGCTACATTTGCGCTGTGAAGAAAAAGGCTGTTCATCAACCTTAACCCAGTCACTGGTATCATTTTTAAAGAATTCTTTGATAGCCTGCGCGGTTGCGTTATTATCCGATGTATTGTGCGCCATGGCATTTAATATTTCTAAAATCTGCTTCTCTGGATGATGATCCAAAGCGATGATTTTTTCTAACAGCAAACTGCCTTCCGTAATCGTACCGGTTTTATCAAGACAAAGCACATCTACCCGTGCCAGCGTTTCTATACAATACAGCTCATGAACTACGGTCTGACGTTTCGCCAAGCGCAGGATTGAAAGCGCCAGTGCCACACTGGTCAGCAGCACCAGCCCTTCCGGAATCATCCCAATCAGCGCTGCTACAACTGAAACGGCGGATTGAGAAAAGTCTTGATGCAGCAGCCAAGTCTGCTTAAGAAACATCAGCACGCCAATTGGAATTATCGCGATGCCGATTCCCTTAACAAGTTTTCTCAGCGATGTCATCATCTCTGACTGAACGACTTTACTTTTGCTGGCTTCTTTAACCAACCGTGATGCATAGGCATCGGCGCCGACACGAATCAAACGGGCAGCGCATTGACCGCTGATCACAAAACTGCCGCTTAAAAGTTCATCACCGGCCTTTTTAACCAGCGCGTCTGCCTCACCGGTCAGCAGGCTTTCATTTACTTCCAGCTGTCCTTCCACAATTTGGGCATCCGCATAAATCTGATTTCCTGACTCAAACACCACCAAATCATCAAGCACCAGCGCATGTGCATTGATTTCCTGTAATTGGCCGTCTCGGATCACATGTGCCTTAGGCGCTGAAACAAGCCGCAGGGCATCTAAGGTTTTCTTGGCTCGGATTTCTTGAATAATACCAATGGATGTGTTAATGATGACCACAAACATAAACAGCATATTATGAAAAGACCTCGCAGCAATTAAAATCAAGGCCAGTATACAAAAGATCAGATTAAAATATGTAAAGATATTATCCTTGCAGATATCCCTGATCGTTTTTGATTCCGGACGGATTTCCACATTGACCTTATTTTCAGTTTCTCGCTGTGTAACTTCAGCCGCTGATAAACCTGTGAATCTAAATTTCTCTTTGTTCATTCAAATCCCCGCGCTTTCTATTTTTATTATAGACCATTTTATAGCTTGAAAATGTTAAGAATTTCAAAAGATTTATCTAAAAAGCACAAGTAATGCTGTTGCTTCATAATGAAAAAAGCGTGATGTAAATCAACGCTTTTCATTTTACAGCTTCTCACCATTCGAAGCAATCACCTGCTTATACCACTCAAAGCTCTTTTTCTTTGAGCGTGCCAGAGTGCCATGCCCTTCATCATCACGGTCAACATAGATAAAACCATAACGCTTTTTCATTTCACCTGTGCCGGCAGAAATTAAGTCGATACAGCCCCAAGGCGTATAACCCATCAGCTCAACACCGTCTTCATCAACAGCTTTTATCATTTCTTTGATATGCTCACCTAAATATTCAATACGGTAATCATCGCAGATAGAACCGTCAGCATCAATTTGATCCACCGCGCCCAAGCCATTTTCCACAATGAACAATGGCAGCTGATAACGGTCATAGAGATTGTTTAAGGTTAACCGCAGGCCAACAGGATCGATCTGCCAGCCCCATTCACTAGCTTTCAGATATGGATTTTTAATTCCTTTCAGCATATTGCCGCCGCTGACTTGTTTATTCAAATCCGCCGACGCGACCATACTCATATAATAACTGAAGCCGATATAATCAACCTTGCCCTCACGAAAGATCGCATCATCTTCAGGCTCAGCGGCTAATTCAACCCCCAATGCCTTCTGCATCTTCTTTGCCTTTGAGCTATAAAACCCACGGACCTGAACATCGCTGTAATAATACTGCATATCCATTGCCTGCATTTGTTTCAGCGCGTCAAGCGGATTGCATGTTTCCGCATAAATCTGCGGATAAAGCATCATCATGCCGATTTTAAACTTCGGATTGATTGCATGTCCCAATCGGACTGCTTTTGCCGAAGCCACAAGCATATGATGAGCAGCCTGCAGCGTCACTTGATGGAAGTTTTCATCACTGCCGATACGAATACCCGCCGGTATCGCAGGATGCAAAGAGATGCAGTTAATTTCATTAAAGGTCATCCAATATTTTACTTTATCTTTATAACGATTAAAAATCACTTCACAGAAACGCATATAGAAATCAATCATTGAACGGCTGCGCCAAGAGCCGTATTTCTTCACCAAGCCATAGGGTGTTTCGTAATGGCTGATTGTGACTACCGGTTCAATCCCGTATTTCAGACATTCATCAAAAACCCGGTCATAGAACTGCAGTCCCAGCTCATTCGGTTCTTTTTCATCCCCTTGCGGAAAGATGCGCGTCCAGGCAATCGATGTTCTGAAGCATTTGAAGCCCATTTCCGCAAACATCGCGATATCTTCTTGATAATGATGATAGAAATCAATGCCCTCATGATTCGGATAGTAAACGCCCTCCTGAATACCATCGGTGTAGATTCTTTCCTTATCCACAGCACCGGCACTCATGCAGTCAGCTGTACTGATTCCCTTGCCATCAACATTCCATGCACCTTCAAGCTGATTGGCGGCTACAGCACCGCCCCATAAAAAATTTTCCGGTAATCGGCTCATTTTACACGTTCTCCTTCATTTTCTTATATACATCGACAAATTCTTGAGCTAAGATGCCAAAAGCTTCCGCACTCATCAACTGATCCTCAGCATGCATCAGCAATAAAGCAAATTCAGTTTTTTCACCGTTCGCCTCGTTTTGAATCAGCTGAGCATGCGCGTGATGTCCCTGAACAAAAAGCTCCTGTCCTTCTTCCAACAGCTTTTCAGCCGCATCAAAATGATCTGCCTTGGCGGCCTGAATGGCTTCAATATACATCGAGCGGGCAGTGCCTACCGCGCTGATAATCTGAAAACTGATTAATTCAATGCCTTCCATTTCAATCACCCAGCACTTCTTTGACCCGACGAATCACCTTAGCACCGTCCATCGCGCCATAAGCAGCCATATCAATAGCTTCCACCGGACAGTTAGGACACTGTTCCTTTACCTTCGCCAGATTAAAACGAACCTGCGGCCCCAGTAAAACAATGTCAGCCTCGGCGCCGTAAAGCTTTGCTTCCGATACGGCATGAGCACCGATCTCACAGTCATACCCTTCACTTTCGGCATATTTTTTCATTTTTGTCACCAGCATGCTGGTACTCATACCGGCCGCGCATAATAATACAATTTTTCTCATTTTATTGTCCTCTGAATTAAGTTTCTTTCTCTTAAAAATACTTCCATCTGTTTCAATGTATCCTCGTAACAGAATTTATGATCGATTCTGTCATAATTAAAAAAGCCATGTCCTTCACCCTGATACAGCACTAAATGACAATCATTGCCTAATTCTAACGCTTTCTGATGAAACAGAATCACACCAAAGTAAGCGATGGGATCATTGCTGCCCTGCAGAATCAGCGTTGGTGGAATAGCGGCATGATCCAGCTTATGATACGCTGAAAAATGCTGCGGATATAGCTTGAATTCTTCACCCCATGCCTGATTATAAGTTTGAATCTTATTTAACTCAGCCGTTTCTTCGTTGATCTGAACCATGATTTTTTTAGGAGTAATCTTCTTGATGTTTTTCTCACCAAAAAATAAGACCGGATTAAACAATACCTGAGCACAGGGGATGGATGAATTCAATGAACACCAGCACGCTAACGTACCGCCGGCTGAACCGCCGCAGACAACGATTTTATGCCGGTCAATGCCTAATTGTTCAGCCTTCTCATACACCTCATTCATCACTGCCTGCGCATCGGCAAAACAGGCAGACAAGCCATCACCTTCGGATGCCAAATGATAATCGGCAAGAATACAAATTACACCCAGACTTCTGAAATATTCAGCTTGCCGCTGAAAATGCTTCAGGTTACGCTTTACAAAACCACCGCCGAAGAAAAAGATAATACAAGTCCGTAAATCACCCGCAGACCCGTCATCAGGTTTAAGCATTTCCATTGTCATCATGCCCAGCTCACTTTGAACATTCATCGTTGTCATAGTGTCTGCCCCGCTTGTTTATAAGCTTTTATTTTCTCCGGATTCATTTCAACCATGGCATCATCAACCAGTTTCTGTGAACGACTGTATACTCTCAGTTTTTCCGTTAATTCACAAATGATTGGCTGATATTCAGGATCATTGACTCGGTTGACCTGTTCCGTAGGATCTTTAAGGCGATCAATGAAACAGATATCCTCATCCGCTTCACTGACCCATTCACCATCTATCATACTGTTCATGTCCAGCCGATAACGGGAGGTACGGATGCAGACACGCTGCGGCCAGCCATGGTTCACTGCCCATGTCCCCTGATTTTTATTTGGGAATGCTTTGCTGGATCGTTTGCCGTAACCGATAATTGAATAAACTTCTTCCTGTGTCTTTTCAAAGAGATTGACTCCCATAAAAGACTTAGGAACCGCAATATCATTCATCGCCAAAAGGGTAGGACCCAGATCAAGATTACTGCATATATCATGACGGCGTTCTTTGCAATTATTATTGCTGATCAGCAACGGAATCCGATGACAGGAAGGCTGAAATGTCTGCTTCGCCAAGGCACCGTTTTCACCACGGTTAGCACCATGATCTGCGGTAAATACTAAAATCGTATCATCCATTAGATGATGATCCTTTAACGCCTGCATAATTCGGCCGGCCTGTTCATCAATCCACAGTACCATCGCATAATAATACTTGCGCATCCGTTTGACATCAGCGGCACTCATCTGTTTTATATCGCAGATCTCACCAAAACGCTTTTCAAATTCGCTGGTTGAATAAACCGTCAGTGAATCATCAAAATCGATGCCTTCTAATCGTTCCACATACTTTTTAGGCACCACAATGGGTGTATGCGGCTGCAGATAACTGAAACGGACAAAGAAAGGCTGACGCTGGTTAAGCATCCACTCGATACCGTGATCAGTCACCTGCTCCGGCCAAAATTTTTTATCAGCTGGATAATCAGCCGCTAAAACTGACTGAAACTGACCCGGAAGCTTCATAATCTGACTTGCTTCTTTCTTAATATTGATTCCCAGATTCATTTCACCGCCCATATCATCATTCACATCAAAAATAGGTGTCTGCACCGCGGGGATATGTGTCTTGCCAAAACTGGCTGTGCAATAGCCTCCGTCCTTTAAAACCTGAGGAAATGTGATGGACTCATGATCCAGTTTAAAGGAAGGCATTGCCGCCTCATTATGATAAACACCTGTTTGCGTTGGCGGCAAGCTGGTTAATGTTGAATAACGGGAAGGCACACAGACCGGAGAGGCGCAGTAGCATTCATCAAACATGACGCCATGGGCTGCCAATTCATCAATGTTTTCCGTCTTAATGCCATAAGGATTGCCGTAACAGCTTAATGCATCACAGCGCAGCTCATCGCAATAAATCATCACAATATTTTTCATCAGCATTTCCCCCGTACCGGCTTTAATTTATTATAAACACATTCCTGAAACTGCCAGGAAGTCACAAGCGGATTCATTACCTTGAAAGTCTTATTTACCGTATGCACATGCAGAGTCCACAAACTGGTTTCAACACGGACGATATCGGCTATCGGCACCAATTCGTCTCTGATTTGAATCGCCTGCTCACCAATCAGAATTACCCGTTTACTTTCAAAATAAAGTACAATTGTATCAAGCAAAGCAATCAGGATAATAAAGATACTGCCTGCCTTTAGTGAAGAAAGCAAGCACGCTGCCGTAATCGCTCCTGCGCTGCCAAGCTCAATCATGCTGATAAAATCAGCACTGAAACGCAGTGTCGGCTCCTTCTTGCGGTTGTGTGACAGATTGCGGATAAAATGAAACAACAAATAGATTATTGCGCCTTTTAGTATCAAGAGTATCATCCAGCTCATAAGCATCCTCCTTATCAGATTTTTAATTTATGCGGACTGCTCCTCATTCACCAGCAGTTCATGATCATATTTTTTAAGCCATGGAATAAAAATCAACACATTAACGACTAATAATACGATATATAGAATGACAGCCCGGATATCCATCGTACTTAAGAAGGCTTTGAAAACAGCCGGTACTGTATATGGGATATTCACGAAAGAACGATTGATTAAACCCGCTGAAGTTGCCAGATAAGGGACAGCTGCATCTAAGGCGAAACAAAGCAGATAAGGTACTAAAATTTTAAAATTCATAACAATTGGCAGACCGAACGTGATCGGCTCACCAATATTAAATAATGCCGGTGCAATGGCTACTTTAGAAATAGCTTTCAGCTGTTTTGATTTGCAGACGATCATCATTGCGATAACGATTGCTAAAACACCCATGACCGTCCATGTCTGCACAAACATCGTTGTGAAGATATACGGCATCGTTTCATTATTCACAAAAGCCGTCGCGTTTTCAATTAGGGTTACAGATAAAATCGGCGTCATAACTGCACCGGCAATATTGCCGCCATGCAGACCGAAGAACCAAAGCAGCCGCACGATAACCGAGTATAATACAACTGCCACTAAGGAATCACTGGCAACAAACAACGGTGCAAACAGTGAGTTAATGACCGCCGGCAATAAAGCACCGCCGCTGAGTGCCCCTACAATTAACCGCACCGCAACCACGGCTGCAATGACCACAATATTTACGATCAGCGCGTTTAATGGCTCTGCGACAAAAGGCGGCACCGCTTCCGGAAGATTGATTTTAAAACCATGCTTCATCAGCCAGCAGCTCAATTCCACAACAAAATAGCCTACCAACAGCGCCGTAACCAATCCCTTTGCGCCAAGAAAGCCAATGGCTAAATTGCCTTCAACTAAATTAGCGGAAAGAATCAGAAAAGATGCGCAGCTGATCACCACCATGTTGGTCGGTCTGACATCATTCATATTGGAAACAACGACGGCCATACCGATCAGCGCATATAAGCCGACTAATTCAAGGGTTACCTGATACCCTAAACCAAGCCATGAAGCATTGGCCGCTGACCAAGCCCGCCACGCATCGATGAAGACATTACTGACATCGGCAGGAAACGGCGGATTCATCATAATCATGAAAATAGAACCGACAACAGTAGCACCTAAACCAGCTGTTACGGCTGCCTGCATCGCTCTGACAAACTTAAACTGTGCAAATTTTGTAACTGCAGGTATAACCTTATTATTTAGAAAGTCACTCATATATTTCTCCCTTTACTTTAATCCTAGACGGATATATTGAGCTTCATCAGCTTCTGATTCTGCCAGTCCTTTTTTAAGCAGTGCAATCATATGCTGTTCCAGCTCTTCGTTTTTAATTGGATGACATTGATTATAATCATTTTTAATATCAAAAAGCAGATTTCCATAAACATAAGAATTCACAAAAGTACCACCCGGCAGCTTCAGCACCGGCAGATCATTTAAAAACTTAAATCCCTTATACAATTCAGCGTGTGATAAACATTGCTTCGGCAGAAATCCGCGCATACTGGTCGGCATCAGCGTATACATATACAACGGCTGGTTCGCTTCATTGCCGGCACGCATATACAGGGTATCTTTAGTTATCACATTGACATGACCGCCATAGGTTCCATATAAACCGGCCTCGCGGATTTCACAATGCGAAGATAAGGCATTAATCAACGATTTTCCCTGCATACTCGCTGGGATTTCACAGCCAAAATAATCTAACAGCGTAGGCGCGATATCGATCGTCTGCGCCAATAAGTCCGACCGTTTAGGCGCAAGCTTCGGCACATGCAGATAAAATGGCAGATGGGCAATTTCTAAATACTGAGGCTGAACGTTTTTACCCCACCAGTTATGCTCACCCATCAAGAAGCCATGATCGGTATTGACTATCAGCATCGTATCCTGCCAGAGATCATAACGGTCAAAAGCATCAAGCACCTTGCCTAAATATTCATCACACATAGCAATTAACGCGGCATATCGTTTCACGAGATGCTCGCATTCCGCTTCAGTTTCGCTGACCTGCTTATAAGCCGGCCAATCAAAGTAATCACCTTTATACGTATCCTTCACTTGATCAAGAAAACGCTGCGGTACGACAAATGGCTCATGCGGATCAAAGCTTTCAATCTGCAAAAACCAATGATCCTGATCATGAAATTGATCTAAAAATGATAGGCCTGCCTCCATGGTTTTCACACTGGACATTTCAGCCTCTTTGCTTTGCTGAAGGCGATTCGCATAGTTGTGATAAAGTGAATCTGATACTTTCGATGCAGCCGCAAGCTTTGGAATCTTTAATTCATCCTTATTTAATACCGGCATCCAGCGATCCCCTTCCTGCCCCCTAAAGCCCTCCCAGGAACTGTATCGAGTCAGATAAGTAGCGCCGCCATCTTCCCAATAATGTGAATGATCAGTGACGATATGCGTATAGATTCCCTTTGCCTTCATTAATTCAATTGAAGATACGTCAAAGGGTTCAATCGGACCCCAGCCGCGATGCAGAAAATTGTATCGTCCGGTATGCAGCTCACGGCGGGCCGGCATGCATGGCAGTGAACCGCAATAAAATTGATCAAAAACCACACAATGCTCTTCAAGTCTTTTAAAATTAGGTGTCAAAACCCAGTCATTGCCATAGGTAGACAAATAACGCCTGGATAATGTATCAAACATGACAAGTACTGCTTTCATTCAATACCCCCTCTCGATTAGTTGAAACGTTTCACAATATTATAATAACACAAATGTAAGCGTTGTCAACAATCAATTTGAAACGTTTCAATTAATAATTGACCAAATAAAAAGCTGATTAAGAATCAGCCTTGTTTTCGAGTCTGTCTTGAACAGTTTCCCGCTCCGCAATTTGCATATTCACCGGCATTTCAGAAAGAGCTTGGATCTGCTTCTGAACTTCCTTGCCTTCAATCAGTGCAACCAATGTATCAATAAGCATCGGAAAGATATCACTGGAGTAATTTGAACCTACCGAGGTCAGCTTGGGTGATACATATTCAGCCAAAGGTGTATTGTTGCTGCCAAGGATTGAAACATCCTCAGGGATGTTGATTTGATGCTTTTTCAGACATTCCATGCCGCCAATCGCAATTTCATCATTGCTGTATATGACAGCATCCAGCTCTCTGATATGCGGAATGATCTTTTCAGTAATCCGATAACCATCCATGCGGTCACTGCCATTCGCATCAAAAATCAGCTGTTCATCAATCGGCAGACCATGATCGCGCAAACCGGCCAAATAGCCTTTAAATTTGCGCTGAGTTCCTAATGAATAAGGGGAGCCTTTCACAAAAGCAATGTGCTGATGACCCTTTTCAATCAAGTAGTTAACACCCTCAGACTGCACATCATTGGGCTTTTGAAAGCTGTATACATGCTCCCCGCAGATTTCCCGTCCTAAAATAAAGATTGGAAATGACTCAGAAGCATTTTCAAGAATAAACGCCTCCGAGATTGTCGATGTATAAACAATCACCGCATCAGCGCGGCGCTCCTTGATGTATCGCTTCGCTGTCTCATCATGTCCTTCAAAGGTTGTTGCAATCAAAAAATCATAACCGTGACGGGCAACCTCCCGCTGAATCCGATTAATTGTTTCCGCAAAGAAAGTACGTGCCGGATCATTAACAACCAATAAAATCAAATTGGTTTTACCCTTCTGCAAATCAACCGCCGCTGTATTCTTCACATATTTTAATTCTTTAGCTTTTTTCAGCACTAATTCTCTGGTTGCCTTAGAAATACGGGGATTCCCATTCAATGCCATTGACACGGTTGAAACCCCCAGATTCAATTCACGCGAAATATCCTTTATAGTAGCCACTTCAATCCCTCTTTTTTTCTAATTATAACAGATTTATCATAAAACTCAAAAAAGCATTGACGATGGGGTCAATGCTCATTTATTAACAGGCCGGATCAAGCTGTTCCTTTATTGGCTGATTCATTTTATTGATCAGCTTTTTAAAGGAAATCGTAAACATTGTAACGGTGACAGAAACAGCGATGAAATCAGCGATTGGTTCAGCCATAAAGACAGCCATTGTCTGATCGCTCATAAACATCGGCAGCACAAAAATCAATGGAATCAGCAGCAGCACCTTACGAAGCAGTGCCAAAAAGATAGAAGCCTTGGCATTGCCTAAGGCAATAAATGTCTGCTGGCAGGCAATCTGTGCGCCAAACATTAACGATACCGCCATATAAACCCGCATCGCTTTTTCACTGAATACCATCAACTGCGCATCATTGGTAAAGATGCCGATGAATACCTGCGGTAAGAAAATCGCGATTGCCCATAGCGCCGTAGAATAAACAAGACAGCTGATCAGCAAAAGTTTAAATGCCTTTTTCACACGATCCGCATTACCAGCCCCATAGTTAAAGCTGATAATCGGCTGCGCACCCTGGGTCAAACCTTGCAGCGGCAGCATTGAAAATTGCATGACACTCGTTAAGATCGTCATCGCACCGACGGCAATGTCACCGCCATATTTTAATAAAGACGTATTAAAGCAGACGGATATAACACTTTCCGTAAACTGCATGATAAATGGTGATAAACCGAGGGCAAGACATGGCAATACAACCCGTGCAGATAATTTAAAATACTTAGGCTTGATCCGCAGAAAGCTCTTTTCTGAGAACAGAAATTTTAATACCCAGATTGAAGAAATTGCCTGTGAGAGAATGGTCGCCCATGCGGCACCGGCAACGCCCATATCAAAAACAAAGATGAAAACCGGATCTAAAATAATGTTGCAGCAAGCACCGATCAATACTGTCATCATACTTGTTTTCGCATAACCCTGCGATGTGATAAATGCGTTTAAGCCCAAAGAAATCTGTACAAACAAAGTACCTAATGTGTAAATGCGCATATAATCCCAAGCATAGCCGATGGTCGTATCACTGGCGCCAAACAGCATAAGAATTGATTTTCCATACAGCATAAACACAATGGTCAAAATTAATGCTAAGACAAAGAGCAGAATCGTGCAGTTGCCAAGGATCTGTTCTGCGTGTTCCTTATCATTTTTACCCATCATAATTGATGAGCGCGGCGCACCGCCCATACTGACTAAAGCCGCAAAAGCCGAGATAGCCATGATGACCGGCATCGTTACCCCCACTCCTGTCAATGCGCTGGCACCTACATTGGGAATGTGACCGATATACATCCGGTCTACCATATTATACATAACATTGATCAGCTGTGCGACAATAGCTGGCAAAGACAGCTTAAACAGCAGCTTTCCTACACTCTCGCTGCCTAGATTTGCTTCATTTTTCATCCTCTATCAACCTTACTTTCCTTAAATAGTTTACTAATGAACATTATTTATAGTAGCTTTTCAACCACCTTTTGTCAAGGCAGAGCTTTTTATTACAACTATTATTACCGCATCCAGCTTGACAGGCATGACAGGAATGAGTATACTGAAATTGAATAAAGATTAGTCTTGGCTAACTAATTGGAGGTGAACCGATGTCTGAATTAGGTATAATTATAATCATTAGTTTAATGATGATTGGTTTAAATATATTAAAAGAATGGATCCGGCATAAAACAAATAGCCGCTTTCCCGTCTAATAATAAACATCATGAGTAAGCCTCATGATGTTTATTGATTATCATTCAATTTAGGGATAGGAGTAAATAGTTTCAGGAAGCTTAGGGTAAGCTGGGGGCTTGCTTCCTGATAAAATGAAATCGATTTTTTATTTATAATACCGGCCATCATCTCCTTTCAATCCGCATAGGATGTTACTCTTTGATGATGACTGCATTATAGACGCTGATTGTGAACATTTGCTGAACAACAGGTGAAAGCTTTCTGATTTATATGAGCATTCAAATTGACGCATTCCCTTTGACACTCTATAATGAACAATGTTCATATTAACGAAAGGGGTTCATTATGAAAAAATCTAAAAATTTATTAATTAATACAGCTTTTACCTATGCGCTGCTGGCAATGGCCGGCGGTGTATTCTATCGCGAATTTACTAAATTCAATGGTTTCAGCGGTGTGACAACCTTAGGTGTCGTACACACTCACCTGTTTCTGTTGGGCATGGTTTTCTTCCTGCTGGCCGCATTATTTCAAATGAATGTAAATTTAATCGGACATAAAAATTTCAAGAAATTCTATCTGATTTACAATCTTGGTGTTGCCGTCATGGTCATTATGCTGATCGTACGTGGTGTTACGCAAGTTCAGGGTATGACATTAAACCGCGGCTTTGATGCCGCAATATCCGGCATCTCAGGTATTGGTCACATCTTAGTCGGCATCGGTATGATTATATATTTCCTGATGCTGAAAAAGCTGACGGCTGAAAAGCAATAAACACCCTTGCATTATAGAATGATTTAAAATACAATAAAGGCAAGAAAGATGAGGTGATCGTTATGAAAAATGGGAAGCAAAGCTACAGAATCATGACGAACACTCATCATTGCCAATGAATTCCATCGGTGTGTTTGTCTGACCTTCTGAGAAGGTCTTTTTTTGATGGAAAGAAAGGAAACTATGAAATTATCATTAAATGAATACTTAAAAAATGCCGGCTTTACTGAGGTGATGCTGCAGACGCTGAACACGCTTGAACTGACAGACGAACCCTATTTAACCCATCTGTTTTATATGCATAAAGATGCTTTATTTCAGCATTTTGAGCAATTCGATGAATTATTAAAATATCGGCTGTATTTAAAATTCTATACTCACTTATTCTATCAGCGCTACCTGAAAGCCAAAACAAGTCAAGAAGCGGCTATATGTCTTGATGGCTGTAAGGATCTGTATGAATGGGCAATCCTTTGTCATCACTATTTTAACGTGTATGGCATTCTTCCGATGATGTGGATGTTTCTTGACCGTTTGATTGAAGGCAAGATCACACGTCTTGGAAGGCTTGAATTTGAACCAAAAGCAATTGATAATGAGATACAGTCAGCAGAAATTTATCTTCCTAAAAACAGCGTTCTGCTGAATGTCCATGTGCCAGCCGGACCACGTCTGACAACAGCGGACATAACTGACGCTTATCAGCAAGCGGTTCATTACTTTAATGGCATTGTACCGATCTTTCATTGTTCCAGCTGGCTGCTCTCCCCTCAGCTTGATGAATGTCTTGATGAAAGCGCTGGTATCATGCAGTTTAAAAAGGATTATTTAATTTATGCGCTTGAAGATAACGCTGACCAATTCATTGAACGGGTATGGCCCGACAGAGAAAATGAAACCGCGGATTATGTGAATTATGAAGAAAATACAACGCTTCAAAAAAATGCCAAGCAGCTATTATTATCCGGCAGAACGCTGCAGAAAGCTAACGGCATCTGTATCAAATACTATCATTCAGAAAGTAACAATGTGTGACACCAAGACGGCATTGAACTTTTTAGTGTATAATATGTAGTGAGAGGATGTGCTGAATGAAAAAAGCCCTTTATCGATTAGAAACCTACTATAAACAAAAAGCAACCGCCAGTGAGCGTGACGTTTTGGTTTACCTGTTGAATCAAACTCGTGAAGCTACGGCGATCGATATTCATACCTTGGCTAAAAAATGCTATTGTTCACCGGCTACGATTGTCCGTATCTGCAAGAAGAATGGCTTCAAGGGCTTTAAGGAACTGAAACTTGCCCTGCTGAATGACCTTGATTTTTCCAGAGAGCTGGAACAGGCAAACATTCAAAACAGCAGCGGTGAAAATGTGCAGACAATCATTATCAATGCACTAAATGAAAATATTCATGCCATTCAAAATACTTTCAGCCTGCTTGATTTTCAGGAATTGAATACTATCGTTGATCTGCTGTCAGCATGCCGCTATGTTTATCTGTTTGGTATCGGCGCCAGCTTTTTAGTTGCCCGGGATTTACAGCAAAAGCTTGAGCGCATCAATAAGAAAACGATCCTATATGAAGATATTCACTTGCAGCTTGTTTCATCGACCAACATCGAACAGGGTGAAGTCGCCATCATTTTCTCCTACTCTGGCTTAACGAAGGAAATCATCGAAATGGCCCGCAATATCAAGCAGCGCGGCGGTATTATCGTGGCGGTAACAAAGTATGGCAGCAGCAAGCTGATTTCGCTCAGTGACTATAATTTATATGTTCCCCAGATCGAAGCACCTTTAAGGATCAGCGCCGGATCTAGCCGCATTTCACAGCTGAGCGTAGTTGATATTCTCTATCAGGCATATCTTGCCAGAGTACACTCACAATCCATGGATAAGATTATTGCCACCAATAAATTACTTGAGAAAAAGGAAGAGGAATAACACTGGTTCGCCGGTGTTTTTTCTTCGCTTGAGATTGAAATTTTGACATGCATAGGCATAAAAAAATGCCAATATACGAAACAATGTTTCACATTATTTTTAAACTATTGCAAATGAAAGCGCTTTTGTTTATTGTGTAGTCATGGAGGTAATTCAATGATAGATTTAAGTAAAATGACAACTGAGCAGGTGAATCCCAACACCGTTCACCTAAGTGCCATGAGTATTCGTGAGGCCATCACAACGATGAATCAAGAAGACTACAATGCTGTAAAATGTATTGAAAGTCAGATTGACATGATTGAAAAGGTGATAACGATAACCAGTGATGCCCTTGAAAAAGGCGGCCGAATTATTTATATCGGTGCAGGTACAAGCGGTCGGCTGGGACTCTTGGACGCAGTTGAATGTCCGCCTACTTTTGGGGTTGATTATAACACGGTGGTCGGTCTGATTGCCGGCGGCGACAATGCATTTGTGAAAGCAGTAGAAGGCGCGGAGGATTCAAAGCAATTTGCTGTTGATGACTTGAAAAAGATCGGCCTGAATGAAAAAGATGTCGTAATCGGTGTAGCGGCAAGCGGACGCACACCTTATGTCATCGGCGGTCTTGAATACGCGGCAAGCATCAACGCCTTCACCTGCGGTCTGGTTTGTAACCGCAGCAGTGAAATCGAAGCGATGTGTGAGCATACGATTGTTGTTGAACCCGGGCCTGAAGTTTTAACCGGTTCTACCCGGTTAAAAGCCGGTACTGCAACCAAGCTGGTGCTGAATATGATTTCAACCATCAGCATGATCCGCATCGGTAAAGTTTACAACAATTATATGGTAGATGTGAAAATGTCAAACCAGAAGCTGATTACCAGAGGCATAAACATCATATGCTCGGTAACTGACTGCAGTCAAGAAACTGCACAGGCAACCCTGGAAAAAGCCGATGGATCAGTGAAAACAGCAATTGTCATGGTGTTGCTTGATTGTGATAAGGACAGTGCTGAAAAAGCTTTATGCAAAGCAAAGGGACGTATTCAGGAAATCATGGATACAAAGGAGGATTAACATGACCAATCTTGAATTAGCCAAGCAGATCGTATCATTACTTGGCGGAAAAGAAAATGTTGTAAAGGCGGCTAACTGCATGACACGCCTGCGTGTGACTTGCAAAAATACAGAGCTTGTTGATAAGGATCAAATTAAAGCGCTTGAAGGTGTTTTAGGACTTGTCAATGAGGGTGATTATTATCAGATTATATTAGGGCCAGGCAAGGCTAAAAAAGTAACCGATATCTGTGTTGAAGAATTAGGTTTGCCAAGAGATGCAGTATCGACAGACTGGCAGGAAAACAAGGCTGAAATCAAAAATCAGCAGAAACAAAGCAAATTAAAAGAAGGCATGAAGCTGATTGCCGAAATCTTTATTCCATTGATTCCTGCTGTTATCGCAGCCGGTTTATTTAATGGTTTTGGTTCTTTGATCGGTCAATTAATGAGCGATGGAGTTATTGCCGGACAGGCATGGACCATGATTCAATTGCTGTTCAGTCTGACAGGCGGTGCATTCTTAAGCTATTTCGCAATCTATACTGGTATTCGTTCAGCTGAAGTATTCGGCGCTACACCGGCTTTGGGCGGTATGATCGGTGCTATCAGCATTGGCGGCAATATTGTTGAAATCTCAAAAATGATCGGTTTATATAATGAAACGGTACCTCTTGAATCAATCCTGACAACTGGTAAAGGCGGTATCATCGGTGTAATCTTTGGTGTCTGGGTACTTTCTAAAATTGAAAAGAATATCCGTAAACGCGTACCTGATGTTTTAGATCTGATCGTTACGCCATTTACCAGTTTATTGATCGGCGGTCTCTTATTTATCTTCATCATTATGCCGATTGCCGGTTTCATCAGTGATGGCTTAGTCTCTGTATTAACTATTATCATTAATTCCACAAACCCAGTCATTCGAGTAATCAGCGGCTTTGTCCTGTCGGCTTTATTCCTGCCAATGGTATTGCTTGGTTTACACCATGGTTTAATTCCGATTTATGCAGTACAGCTGGAAACCTTTGGCGGTGTCTCTTTATTCCCGGTTCTGGCAATGGCCGGCGCAGGTCAGGTTGGGGCTGCTATCGCGATTTACTTAGTTGCTAAAAAAGTAAAAAACAGACGGTTACAAGGTGTTATCACCGGTGCGCTGCCAGCTGGCTTCTTAGGCGTTGGTGAGCCATTGATTTATGGTGTTACATTACCGATGGGCAAACCATTTATCACGGCTGGCTTGGGTGCCGGCTTTGGCGGTGCTTATGTAATGCTGACCCAAGTAATGGCTAACGCATGGGGTCCAAGCGGTTTAGTTGCTATTCCGCTGATGCAGGGTACTTCAGGCATGATGAATTTCTTTATCGGTTTAGTAATCTCCTATATCGCAGGCTTCTGTATTACTAAAATTGTGATTAAGGATGAAGATGTAATAAATGTCTAAGCTTGGTTTCTCTGTTTATTGTTCAACATTTAAAGAAATTGAAACAAGACTTCCCTCTTATGCACAGGAGGGTTCTCTTGTTTTTACCTCTTTGCATATTGCGGAGGAAATGAATGAGACCTATTTTGATGATGTTGAATATATGCTGAAAGCACTTAAAAAAATGGGCTTTCAGATTGTCTGCGATGTTTCCAGAAAAACTTTGGAAATGTTTAACTATACCGATATCCTTCAGTTTAAGAACGACTTTGGCATCGATGCTTTGAGAATTGATTATGGCTTCAGCTTTGAAGAATGTAAAGAGCTGGCTCAAACAACGGCTATCTGTCTGAATGCTTCTACGATTAATGAAAAAGAATGTGAAGAATTGCTGGCAGTCAACCCGGATATTCTCTTTATTCATAATTTCTATCCGCGCCCGGAAACCGGTCTTGATGATGAAACCTTTGATGCCATGAATGCGATGCTGCTGGCACATCACGCCAAGATCACGGCCTTTATCAATGGGAATGAAGTGCTGCGTGGCCCGCTGTATGAGGGATTGGTGACAATTGAAGAGCACCGGCATCAAAATCCTTATGTAAATTACCTTGATCTATGTTTAAATCATGGCATTGAAAATATTTTAGTCGGTGATTCGCTGATTGATCCGATAAGCTTTGAGCGGATTTCCAAATTTAACAGCGAGGGTATCATTACATTGCCTTGCCATCTGCATCATGGCTATGAACAATATTACGATCAGCCGTTCACCATCCGCTCAGACAGTCCTAAGGGATTAAAAAGACTTGCGGAATCACGAGGCTATGCTGCTGCCGGTGAAAAAATTAAGCCGGATAACTGTATTTACCGCAAAAGCGGGTCCATTGTTATGGATAATGAACGTTACCAGCGGTATTCCGGTGAAATCATGATCCCTGTTGATGACTATCCGCAGGATGATCGCGTTAATGTAATCGGTGAGCTTCATGAAGATTATATGGCTTTGCTTGATTGTATTAAAAACGGCAGTCAAATCATGTTTGTAAAATAAAACGTTCTAAGCGCAGAACGTTTTTTTCTATCTTAGTAAAAGCTGCAATCAGGCGTAATCAGTGCCGCGGCAGCCGGTAATCCGCATTTAACAAGAGCATTGCGCACATAATCGAGGATATGACAGTAACAATCCGCCAATGTTTCAGCAAATCGCTGGGCGTCCTGTTCCTGCAGCGCCTCAATCGCCAACAGGCTTCGTGAAGTGAGTGTCTGCTCGCTTGCCGGGCCATGAGTGAAGAATGAATAATAATAACCCCAATGCAGAAGCTGACTCACCTGCCGCAATATTTCTTTTAAAGGCTGCAGCGGCTGATGGGCAATGACACATTCGCTAATTAAAGCCAAGGGTATTGCCGAACCCTGCTTCACTTGCTGATTCAATTCTTCCTTTGTCTTCGCGTCAATCTGATCCCATGCGAGTCTGGCCGCCGGTTTAATCAAGATTGTCATAAGCTGCAGACCGCTCAGATAAATCAGAGTGTCGCGGCGATAGGTATGATGCTGCATACAGCGATAAGTATCTGCCGTATTTTGAAGAATCACCTTAGTTCCCTTCGCATTCATCGTTTTCGCAAATCCCAATTCATTGAGCACTTTTAAGGCACTGCGGATCGTGGCAACCGAAACACCATAGAGCTGGGCCAACTCAGCCTGAGGCGGCAGATATTTATCTTCCTCATAATAGCCGATGCCGATCTTATCAATCAAATCACGAATGATGCTTGTATAATACTGATCACGGCCCCGGTTGGCAGACCATTGATAGAGCTTAGTCTGACCTTGATTTTCGTCATTTTCAATCTTTAACTCTATCAGCGAGTCATTAATAGCGGCAGCCACCGAATCAAACATCGTTTGACTGCGCTCGATGATCGCTGCCTGATCCTTCTTTGCAATCGGCGCTAATACCCAACCAATATTATGAAATGCGTTATGCTTAAGAATATAATCTATAAAATGCGGCTGATTCCGAAAAAAAGTAATATAAGTAAATACTTCCAAGCTGGCAAATAAATCACGCAATAAAAGATTATGCGAACAATCCAGCAGCCGATAGAATTCATGCGAACATATCTGAGTGCGTGCCTCTATAGATTTATTTTTCAGCCTTGACACTTTATATATCAGCGCTTTTAAATCTTCATCATCATAAAACTGCACCGAAAAAGCCAGCAGCCGCGGTATCACAACGGTCAGTGTCTGATAAACCTCACGAATATTATCCTGATTAGCTAAAATGGTATGCACGGCGGTTTCCAGATGTTGTGGATCGTTTAGACGATAGTTCACAACCGCAGCCTTGCGTTCCTCACTGACTATATACCCTTCACTTTTTAAACGGCTTAAAACATCGCGGACCGTGCGGATGCCAACATGATAAAATTCACATAACCGGTTCATTGAAGGCAGCTTTGTTCCATAAGGACGCTGTCCGGATATGATTTGTTCACGCAGATGATGATATACATAAGCATGCAGTGTCTGCTTTTCATGCATTGCTGTCATCCCCTCTTTCAGTCTGTCATTATACTGTTAATCAGCTTGAAAATCAATCACTATATGCTTATGTACACAGATTTAATCTTGTTTGAAGACTATAATGCTGATAGTATAAATTGGGAGTTGTTGATATGAATAATTGGAAATCACCGGTTCAAAAATATGTATTAACTTCAATCATCAGTTTAACATTACTCACAGCTGCCTTATTTTTGTTGATTTATCTTATGAATTGGCAATCCTTACCCATTACGCTGCTGATCGCTTATGTTAGCTGTATACTTATTAACCAAATGATCTTTAGTATCCTATTTAAATACGCACACCAAAAACAGCTTGAGAAATATATGGTCACTGATACTTTGACCGGCGGTCTGAATGAAACCGGCTTTGCCATGGCTTATAAGTATGCGGCAGTATCGATTCGGCCAAACAGCTGTGCAGTCATTTTCATTCATATGCAAAATTTCAGACTGATCAATGAAAATTTCAGCATAAATACCGGCAATGAAGTACTGAAACAAATCAATCATGGTTTGAATCAGGCCATCAGCGGTGATGAATTTGCGGCGCGTGTTAATGGTGATCAATTCTATTTATTCTTTCGTGAAGGAAATCAGGCGCTTATTCATGCCAGATTACATCATCTTACTAAAACCCTCTTATCAATGATGCCCGCTTATATCCAATCTTATATCAAACTTGAAATCGGGGTCTGCGTAATTGACGATCCTGCACTGCCTGTTGAGATCATACAGGCCCGAGCCCATGCCGCCTGTAAATTTAACCAAGGTGCAGAATTCGCCTTTTATGATGTCATGATTTTGAAACAGATGAACCGTGAACAAGAATTGAATCTGCTTTTTGATGAAGCCATCAAGAACCATGATTTTCTCGTTTATCTGCAGCCTAAAATTAATCTGGCTACGAATCAGCTTGGCGGTGCGGAAGCGCTCATACGCTGGCAAATACCTCAAGCGGGACTGCTCTCCCCCGCTGAATTCATGCCGCTTTTTGAACGCAATGGAAAAATTCGTCAATTGGATTTATATATGTTTGAACAGGTTTGTATAATAATGAGGAAATGGATTCTTCAGGGGAAAGAGCTGATTCCCATTTCCGTTAATCTGTCCAGACAGCATTTTGATGTCGCTGATTTCTTGAACGCATTTAACGCAATTGCCGACAAATATCAAATACCCCATAATTTTCTGGAATTTGAGTTAACAGAATCTATTTTTTTGAATCATGATCAAATACATATTGTCAAAAACGGTATCTTAAAGATGCATGAGCTTGGTTTCAAGTGCTCTTTGGATGATTTTGGTTCAGGATATTCTTCCTTAGGTTTATTAAAAGAATTCGAAGTTGATGCTTTAAAGCTTGACCGAATCTTTTTCTTGGATATAGAAAATAAGAAAGCTAAAGATGTCATCGGCTGTCTGATTGATCTCGCAAAAAAACTTCATGTTGATATTGTTGCGGAAGGTATTGAAGACATTCAGCAGGCAGATTATCTAAAGCAGCTTCACTGTGATCTCATACAGGGATATGTATATTCTAAACCCCTTCCTGTTGATGAATTTGAACAGTGGGCAAAAATCCGGCAGGCAAACCATGCGGCCAGTGAAGTACATATTGATTAAACATTTAATAAAGAATATTTCGTTAATAAAAGCTCCCTTGTATTCCATGAGGGAGCAGATTTTTTTATAAAAAATCGGACTTCTAATCACTTAGAAATCCGATATTTTTTTACATGGCGCCTAAAACAGGACTCGAACCTGTGACCGTTCGGTTAACAGCCGAATGCTCTACCTACTGAGCTATTTAGGCAACTTGCTTAATTATAATAGCATAGTCCATGTTTTGTTTCAAGAGCTTTTTAAATTTTCTTTAAGTCGATGAAATAACTTCCGCTTCCGGATGCTGAGCCAGGTTAACAACCCATTTTTCCTTCCGCACCAGATGGGTCGATACGCATAGCTTCAGCAGATCCGTTGACTGGCCAATCAGATACATCCAGAAGATATTAAGATTTGTGAAATAGGCCAGAATTGCCAATAAAGGGATATTCACGAGCCACATAAAACAGCTGTCTGTAATCAAGGTGTTTTTCGTATCGCCGCCGGCTCTTAAGATAAAGTAATTTTGACAGTTCATCGTATAGATCCAGAAACAGAAAGATTGTATGATTATCTGCATGCGGGCCACATTGAGCGCTTCTTCACTGATTGAGTAAAGCTTAGGCACTAAAAACGCTGAACCAAACATCAGGACGCTGACTGCCAAAGCAATTGAGGTAGCGGTGCCGACCATCTTGTAGCCGTTGACTCTTGCTTCCTTGAGCTTATTTGCCCCCAGCCGCTGCGATACCATGACGGTTGTAGCGATTGCCATACCTTGAAAAAGGGTAAAAAACAAATCGGTGGTCGTATTGGCCACAGAATAGCCTGACAGTACCTCAGGGCCTCGCGTGCCGTATAGCTTAAAGATCGTAGCCATTCCGGATGCCCAAAGCACTTCATTTAATGCAAGCGGCGCTGCCTTGATTGCAATGCGTTTCGCCAAAGCACCGCTGATATGAAACAGCTCTTTGATTTTAGTCGTGAAATCAAAATCAAAATGATAGACGATCAACAGCAATAATGACATTTCAACTAAACGGGCGATCAATGTCGCAATGGCCGCTCCCACAACCCCCAGCATCGGAAAGCCAAAATTACCAAAAATCAGACAGTAATTCAAAAAGGTATTCGTAAATACGGTCACGATGCTGACATAAAGCGGCAGCCTTGATTCACCGACTGACCGCAGCGCGCCGGTAATCGCCAGCGACAGCCCGGTCGGCAGAAAAGAGAAACAGGCCATTTTCACATAAGCAATCCCCAATGCGATTACTTCCGGTTCATTCGTAAAGAAGCCGACGATCTGTTCAGGAAACAGGTAGGCAAGCATAAAGATCGGCAAAGTAATCGCATAAGCTGAAAGAATGGAAAAACGGAAAGACTGCTGCATATGATCCTTATCCCGCGCACCGAAAAACTGAGCGATGAAAATACCCGCCGCGGTAATCATCCCATTGGTACCAAACATACCAATCATATAGAATCGGTTAACCGCCGCGACACCGCCGATGGCCGCATCCCCCAGCTGCCCCACCATCAGATTATCCACCAGATTGATCGATGTGGTAATCAGGCTTTGCAGCATTAAGGGAACAGCGATAATCAGCACTTCTTTGTAGAAATGCCGGTCACCAAAATATTTTGTCATAAATTTTTTCATAAGCCACCTCTGCAATACCGTTAATATATCGTAAAGCCTTCCGAAAGGCAAGATGTTTTACATCCCTTTATGTTAAGAAAGCATCAATTCGTAGTATAATGGAACCAAAGGAAGAAGGGATAAATTGGAAACTAAAATCAAGAGTACAGCCATTTTTAACGGTAAAGTCATTCGTGTCACAAAGGATGAGGTGCAGACCGATAATGGCATAAGGGCTGTTCGGGAATGTGTTTATGCCAACGGCGGCGTAGCAATTTTGGCATTTGTTGAGAAGAAGCTGCTGCTGGTCAGGCAATACCGCTATGTCGTCGGTGAAGAAACCATTGAAATACCGGCCGGCAAGATTGAATTAGGAGAAGATCTTAAGCTTTGCGCATTAAGAGAATTGGAAGAAGAAACCGGCTATGGGGCTAAGCAAATTGAAAAAATAATCTCTTTTTATCCTACTCCCGGCTTCTGCGGTGAAGAACTGCATATCTTTTCAGCCCATCAATTATATAAGCTGCCGCATCCTAAAGCGATGGATGAAGATGAATGCATTGAAGTCATGCTGCTTGATCCTAATGAAGCCTATCAAATGATTCAGCAGGGGATCATCAAAGACAGCAAAACAATTATTGCGGTTCAGCAGGCATTGCTGGAACAATGGAAGGGAGAGACATCATGCTGAAAGATTTAATTATAAAGAATCGAAGCTATCGACGTTTTGATTCATCGGTTCATCTGACGATGGATGAACTAAGTGAAATGTGCGAGGCAGCAAGACTGTCAGGATATGGAATGAACATTCAGTCAACCAAGTATATTCTGATTAACGATTTCAAGACTTGTAAATTAATCACAGAAAACTGTCTTTGGGCAGGCTATCTTGCCGATTGGCAGGGTCCGGCGGAAAATGAACAGCCGAGTGCTTATATCATGCTTCTATTTGATAAAACCTTAAAGAAACAAAGTCAGCACAGTGAAGGCATCGCAGCTCAGTCCATCTTATTAACCGCGGTTGAGATGGGTTATGGCGGCTGTATTATCGGCAGCTGTAAACGCCAAGCGCTGATGGAAGCTCTGGCGATCGATGCTGAACGCTATGAAATTGCTTTTGTAATCGCGCTTGGCAAACCTGCTGAAACAGTAATTCTTGAAGAAAGCACTGATGATATCAAATATTATCGGGATGAAAATGGCGATCATCATGTACCGAAGCGGCCGCTGAATGAATTAATTATCAGAAAGATAGGTGAATAAAATGTTTTTTAAGAAACAGATCAAACGATTGAAAAAAGCTGGCGGTGTGCTTGCTTTAGGCGGTGCGGTTTATTGTGCCTATCATGCGGGCTGCCATGTAACAAAGGCTAAATTAAAAACATCCAATGAAAGAAAGCTTAATTTCCAGTATGAACGTACAGTGATTCCTGCCGTGCTATCCATGCCGGTCAATATGAAACGGCTGCGCACATATCCTTGTGTGCTGATTCTTACCGATGCTGATTATCCGCAGGAAAACAGCCGTAAAATTGCTGAGGCTCTGGCTTCTAAAGGCATCATCAGTCTGCGCTATCCATTGACAAGAACCGATTACAGTGATGAACAGCGCTTAGATATTGCCCAATCGGCCATGCGGCAGCTTAAATACTTGCTGCATGTGAATCAGAAACAGATGGGCGTAATCGGTATCGGCAAAGGCTGCCGGGAAGCGATGGTCGTAAGCGGCAAACAGGCTCCTCTTGCCCGCTGCTTATGGAATTTGGATATGGCAGAGCCAAGCGTTCTGACCGAAGGCTCCCTGCTATGCGTCAATGCGAGTGAAGATTGTGCTGACAGCCGTAATCATGCTAAGACGCTTGTCAATTCAAGTCATGACGCTGCTTATCTGCTGATTAAAGACAGCCGTCAGCTGCTGGCTGGCAAGGGTTTAGATAATGCGGTCCTGCACACTTGCGCGTTCATGAAACGACATTTAACATCAGTATAAAAGCTGTTCATAAAAAATGCTGTGATTGTATGCATGTTCTTTTCCTTAACAAGAGCAGCCGCTACCAATAAAGCGAAAATCACTGATCCTTATAAAGAAGGATACAGTAATCATTGGTATGAGTTAGAAGATGTTTATGAAGTTAATCATGATCATTTCAGATCTGCAATCATTCATTAATAATCATCAAGGCTCTTTATGAGCCTTGATGATTAAAAGGAGTGTGTTAAAATTCCAACAAGTGAAACAGATAATGATTTCCAACACATTAGCAATATTGGAAACAATGAATATTTTCTATTATTAAATCATGAATTATATTACATGAAAAATTATTCATTTGTAAAAGTAAAATCTATTAATAAATTACAAGGTGCTGCTTACTTTGATAATAGTTATACTCTTATTGATGATGATAACCTTTATATTTATGAAACTGAAGCAAAGCAACGTGAACGTTTTGAGATATATAAAAATAACCTACAAAATAGTATGTCCAACAGTAAATTTTCTTATCTAACAGAAACCACAAACACTCCCTGCTATTTAGAGACAATTCAAGTCAATGAACAGCAAGGAAAACATATAATATGGATGGCAGACAAAAAGCAAAGTGACGCTACATCATTGGGTAGCTTTACAAGTATTTTCTATAATATTCAAATTTCTGATAATCAAATACAGATAGTTATTGATACAGATCAACAAATACTTACTTTTGATTTAATTTAAAGATATATCCATTTTATAATAAACTGGAAGTTCATATACAAATAGCTGCTGTTTCGGAAATTTCAAAAATAATTGAGAAACTGATTATTATTATTAGATTTTTTTAATTTTATTGTTGACAATCATAAATCTCCATGGTAATATATACAAGCATTCGATGAGTATGGGCCTGTAGCTCAGGTGGTTAGAGCGCACCCCTGATAAGGGTGAGGTCGTTGGTTCGAGTCCATTCAGGCCCACCATCGAATTTAATATACATGGGGTTTTAGCTCAGCTGGGAGAGCGCCTGCCTTGCACGCAGGAGGTCAACGGTTCGATCCCGTTAAGCTCCACCAATTAAAAGATAAACACTTGTTCGCAAGTGTTTTTTTATTTTAAAAAAGTTTGCCTGCATTGCGCAGAAACAGACAGGCAGAAAGATTTTGACTTTGTTATAATGATGAAGAAAGGAAGCAAAAA
Organism: Clostridiales bacterium VE202-08; assembly: GCA_000508965.1. Classification (GTDB taxonomy): domain Bacteria; phylum Bacillota_I; class Bacilli_A; order Erysipelotrichales; family Erysipelotrichaceae; genus Dielma. Next base: position 78,023 of record BAHV02000010.1, on the reverse strand, counting down.
AATGAGTACATTATCCGCAATTGAATACGCTGTGTGCTACATTGAGGATCATTTGGCAGATGCTTTGTCAATCAGTGATCTGGCAAAACGGAGCGGTTATTCTGAATTCTATTTTCAACGCTTATTTTCAGCTGTCTGTGAAGTTTCGGCCGGTGAATACATCCGCTCCCGCAGAATGAGCATGGCAGCCGCAGAGTTATTGAACAGTGATTGCCGGATTACTGAGCTGGCTTATAAATACGGTTATGAAACACCGGAAAGCTTTACGAAGGCATTTCATCGTTTTCACGGTGCATCACCTTCTGAAATCAGACAGCAAAAACAGCCTGCTAAGCGTTTTGCGCGAATCATTGTCAGTCATAGCACCGCACCGCTTGCATTTCATGTCATCAAACGTCAGCGGCCCAGTTTCACGCTTTTCGGCACAAGCTGCCGATTTCCGATTTCAGAATCCATCTACCGCGATGATATTCCTCAATTTTGGAAGCAATGCGAAAAGGATCAAACGCTTCTAACGCTGATGAATTTCAGCGCTGACACCTTCCTCAACGGAATTGCCGCCTGCTGCTTAGCAGCCGATCAAAGTCATTTAAATTATCTGATCGGCAGCGCCAGTGATGCTTGCCCAATCAATTCTGAAAGCATTGAAATCCCGGCATTAACCTGGCTTTGTTTTAAAGGCAGCGGCCAGCTTCCGCAAGTGATCCAGCAAGCGTGGCATCAAATATATACTGATTATTTTCCAGCCAGTAATTTTGAACCGCTGGGCAATTACGACTTAGAAATCTACCCCGATAAGCAAATGAATCAATCCGCTTATCCCTTTGAAATATGGGTAGCAATTAAAGAAAGCAGGAACATATAAAATGAAAAAACCTATTTGTACATTATTTATGCTGATGTCAGCCGATGGTAAAATATGCACCGGCGATCATGATTGTCTTGATGTAGATCGTGATTTCCCTAAAGTTAAAGGGGTGCGTGAAGGTCTGCATCAGTATTATGAAATCGAACAATGTCAGGATCTCTGGTCACTGAATACCGGACGGGTAATGGCAAAAATCGGCATGAATGAAGCAGATCTGAATCTTGCCAAGACACCGGTGTCCTTCGTCATCATTGACAATCAGCCGCATCTGAACGCCCATGGCGTCAAGGCCTTATGCCAAAAGCTGAAACAGCTGATCCTTGTCACAGCCAATCCCAAGCACCCGGCCTATGATTTATCCATCAGCAATCTGCATATTATTTCACAGCCGGTCCTCGATCTGCCGAAGTTAATGGATTGCTTAGCTGTCAGCTATCAGATTGAACGCATTACGATTCAATCCGGCGGTACTTTGAACGGTTTATTCTTAAGAGAACATTTGCTGGATCAGATTGATCTGGTCATCGCCCCGATTTTAATCGGCGGCAAGAATGTCGCAACCTTGATTGACGGTGAAGCCATACATGATCCCAAGCAATTGGATCAGCTTGGCGTGCTGCAGCTTGAAGCCTGCACTGTACTTGAAGATTCATATCTCAGACTGCAATATAAAGTCATTCATGAATCATGATGCAAAAAATAAAATACCCCTTTTCTTTTTTACGATTAGTGCTATAATTGTAAAAGAAATGGGGTTTTAGCTCAGATGGTAGAGCGCCTGGTTCGCAATCAGGAGGTCAGGGGTTCGATCCCCCTAAGCTCCACCAATATACAAACAGCGCCTGTTTAGGGGCGTTTTTTTATTACGCAAAAAGCTGGCGAACCAGCTTTATTCATAACTCAATTCCTTAAAGTAATTCAGCGTACCTGCGAAAATCAGATTCGCTATCTTATCTTGATAATCCGCTTGCTGAAGCTGCTCCCTTTCTTGGTCATTGGAGAGAAAACCGCACTCAATCAATACCGCGGGAATCCGGGAATTATTCAATAAATAATAATCACCCGATTTAGGGGACATTCGGCTGTCAACTGCTAAAAATTGTACCTGAATACAGCTCGCCAATAGTTCACTGGATAAACTGTCCTTTGGATAAAAAGTCTGCGCCCCCTTCACTGAAGTATCACTATAACTATTCAGATGGATGCTAAGCAGCAAATCATTCTTTTCATCATTGATAATATTAATGCGGTTCTTCATATCTTCACGCTTATGATTGGCAGCTGTCGGCGAGGAGAGATCATTTTCATCCTTACGCGTTAGTACAACCGTAGCTCCCGCTTCTTCAAACAGCGCCTGCAGCTTTGTAACAATAGCCATATTAATGGCTTTTTCAGTGACACCATCCATCATTGCCCCTTCATCTTTACCGCCATGCCCGGCATCTAAAACGATCACTGCTCCTGATAACGGCGCGTAAATCGCATCCTGAACGGCCGCGACAAAATGCTCACTGATAAAAAAGCAAGCCGCAGCCACCACGCAGATGATTAATAGTTTCATTCGTTTCATACGCTTCACCCTGCTTTACTATATGAATACGCGCAAATAAAAAGACCGTCAGACGGTCTATAATTTACGTTTATAATAGTTATATGAGAGAATATAACCCGCTAATAACACACTCATATTCAACAGCAGGAATTGAATCAGACGCTCATCAAACATGATACTGCCAATGAGAGCTGTCACATAAAATGAGAGAATCATAATAAATGCTGCGCTGCGAAAGGCACGGCTGCTGATTTCCATATTGCGTTCATCAGAATTATTCAAACGGGCTGCTTTCAGCTTCTCCTCACTGCTTAAAGTCAGCTGTGTCTTAATAATCAGCACAGCCCCGGCCAAAATTAATCCAGTCCCGATGCCCGCGAATGTACCATGCAGATGCTCATTGAATGTAATGCCGTTAGCTGATGCGAAGTAGGTTATCGCCAAGGTAATGACACCCACCATAATTATCAGTACATAATAAATTCGTTTCTTTGCCAACTCCTGACGATACGCCTCATTTGTCACTGCCTTTGTGGCACATAAGATTCCTTTCATAGATTTTCCTCCTTTAAATCAAAAATAAAGATTTCCTCAATCGTTACACAAAAAAATTGAGCCAGTTTATGCGCAAGTATCAGCGATGCTTTATATTTGCCATTCTCCAGCGATATAATCGTCTGACGGGTCACATTAACCGCATCAGCCAACTCACTCTGTGTTACCTTTTTTGCTTTACGCAATTCCTGTATTCGTGTCTGCAAGCAATCACATCCTTTTTAAGTATAGTTAACTTTACATTTATAGTATAGTACGCTTTACATTTGATGTCAAGTATACAATACAAAAAAAACTGCTACTGCAGCTCTTTTAAATAATCGATCAATTCGTGCCAATGCTGGATATGCAGGCATTCCCTATCCGTTTGCTCCCACGATTCACTAGCACCGGTATACCAAATCGGCATTAAACCGGCATTGCGGCTGCCGTCGACATCGTTGATTAAGCTGTCACCCGCATACCAGACATCTGCCGCCTGTAAATCAGCCTTCATCAGCAGCAGCTCATAGATATGCCGATTGGGTTTACGGAATAAATAGTCCTTTGTCGATAAGATAAATTCAAAATGATGCTCCGGCAGAATGCGGTTGATACGGCTGCTCAGCGCCTTCTGTCCGTACACGTTATTACTTAAAACTGCGGTTCTGATGCCGGTATCATGAAGATATACCAGCAATTCCTCAATCCCCTGCGCCGCTTTTCCCCAGGCAGCGCTGTCCCAGAAAATCAATTCGGCTTCTTCATATGAAATTGACAATTCAATTCCCTGTGATTCATACAAAAATGCCTGAAAAGCTAAATTGCTGATTTCACCATAATCACCAAAGTCAAGACCCGGTTCAAAATTGCCGAGTTCTTTTTTTAATTGTGCCGCTATGTTTTGAATTTCTTCCGGTGTTTTGTTGAATTTATTAACCGCAGCATACTTCATAACCTCGGCTGTTCCTCTGACAAAATCTACCGGATGCTCATCAATAATTGTCTGCCCATAATCAAATGCTATCATAATTGGTTTTTTCATCGTATCGCTCCCTATTAGTAATCAATATTGATTTTATCATATTTCTTCATCATTTAGAGGATAAACAGTCATCGGATTAAATAATTCAAGAAAAATCCTCTATGATAAATCATAAAGGACCTTTGCTTAACCTTGCTGACCGTTTGCCTGCCGTTCCATGTTTTCTATTACAACATCATAAATCTCACCTAAAGACGACGCGTATTCAAGCACCTGCCATGGTTCATTGGTATGAAAGTGGATTTTGATTAATTCATCATCTCCCACCGCCAGCAGACAATCACCTTTAAAGTGTTCGGTTATATAATCATTGATTGCATCTTCTGAAAGATTTTTTCCTTCGATTAAAAGCTGAGTATCAAATTTAAATTCGAGCATATTATTCCTCACTTTCGCTGTATTTATTATGGCACACCCAAACCAGAAAAACAACAATTCACACTTAAGACAACAATGTGATCATAATCCGGTTAAACTGCTTGGCCTCACTCCATTGCGGAAAGTGACCGCTTTTCTCAAAGAGATACAGCTGCTTTAAACTTGTTAATTGATTATAAAAATCAACAACAAGCTCACTGTCAACATGATGATCGTGTTTTCCCTCAATCAATACAATTTTCACTTGAAGGTCATGGATATGCTTAAAGCTTACTGACATTAATTCAGGCCACAAGGCTTGAATACTTTGCAGAGAACCTTTCTGCCGATTGATCAGATCCTTTAAACAATAAGAGCTTGAAAAGATAAAATCCCTGATCATCGGATTATAGCTTCGATGACCATAATAGGAGCCTTTATACTTTACCACCGTTTTAGTAACCAACATTAAATCATTAAACCAATTTGTCCCCTGATACGTTGGATCAACCGCCATTAATTTATTTCTGGTTTTAGGGTCTGCAACCTGCATCGCATATTCCCATGCCCGCTTTGAGCCTTCTGTCATATCGATTACCTGACCGCAGCCGACATAACATTTCAAAAGATGCGGATACAGAACAGCGATTTTCATCCCCAGTACACTGCCCCATGAATGTCCGACAAGGGTCAGCTGCTTTTGCTGATAACGTTTCAGCAGATATTCAATCAGGATATGAAGATCTTCTGCAAAGGTGTCAATCGTTACTGATTCAGTAAACGGATAATAAGACTTACCAGCTCCCCGCTGTTCCCAAACAACCAGCGTATACTGCTCAGCCAGCGCGCCATTATATTTCAGCACCAAAGGCAAGGCCGCATCACCGGGGCCGCCGTGAACATAAAGCAGCAGCGGATTGCCCGCATGCTTTGCACGTACCGCGATAAATTGTTTAACGCCGTTAATTTCAATCATTTCATTCACATTAATTTCCATAGCCTTCTCCGTTTTCCTGTCCAGTTACCAACTGATTGATGAATTTTATTATTACTTCATTGAAATAAGGCGCATTATCATAATTAGAATTATGCCCGGCATCCGGGATAATGCAAAGCGGATAACCTGTTGCCTGACTCCACATCTGATTATATTTTGACACATAGCCTACCTGATCATGATCACCAAGACAAAGCAGGACCGGACATTGAAATTTTACTTCATCATATTTCTTAAAATCACGGTACACACTGCGCACTGCCTTCAGCAGCTCCGCCTTTCCCAAGCGCAGCAGTGAGTCATAAAAAGCTTCTCTGGCCGTTTTATGCAAGGCCGCGTTATTGGCACTCAGCCGGCAATAGCAGCGATAAGGCAGCAAGGCCGCAAAAGCATCATAATGATCGGTCCAGAAAGTTTCTGAACGCTTATAATAATGACTGCCAAGCGGCGTAGAATCGATGGCGATAAAGCCGGCCAGCAGATGAGGGTATAAATGTGCAAACACTTGAACCGCATAACCACCAGCTGACTGCCCGGCCATAACCAGTGAATCAATCCCTTCCTGATCAAGAATCTGTTTCATATCCTGGGCAGCATGAATGAATGAAAAATCATTATAAGGGCGTGATTCGCCATGCAGCGGCATATCCCATGTGATGATGCGTATATCTTTCAATGTGTCAAGCTGGGGATCAAATAATGTATGATCGGCTGTCAAGCCATGTGTCAGCATCAATGTTGTTTTATAAACCGTTGGCTGATTCATCCAGTAATAGACACGGCCTCGGCCAGTATCAATATATTTTTTTATCATAGGGCCCCTCATATTTGTTAGCCCTATTGTACCATAATATCGCAATCAGCGTTCACTTGGTTGATTTTATATCGGTAATTCACTACAATAAAGAGTATAGAAAGCGGGGCCGGAAAATGAAAAAAATTCTGATCATTGATGATGATGTCTGTATTGGCGATCTGCTTCAAGAGCTGCTCAGCCGCAATAATTATCAGATTTACCGCTGTTATTCAGGAACCGAAGCTCTATTATTTTTAGATACTATGACACCGGATCTGATTCTTCTTGATCTGATGCTGCCGGGGATGTCAGGGGAGGCTGTCCTAACTAAAATCAAAGCCATTCCCGTAATCGTGTTAAGCGCCAAAGCTGATATGAATGATAAGGTGGAACTGTTATATCTGGGTGCCGCTGATTACATGACAAAACCCTTTGATACCCGCGAACTGTTAGCCCGCATCACGGTTCAGCTAAGAAATGAGAACCCTGCCCATAACGCAGCCTTGGTTTTTAAGGATTTGACGCTTGATCTGCATACCCATCAAGTACAGATAAAAAATCAGCCGGTGCGCTTAACCAAAACCGAATATGCAATCTTGAAGCTATTGATGACCCACCCTTCTCAAGTCAATCCCAAATCAACGATTTTAGAACGCATCGGTGAAGAGAATGACTGCATGGAAAGCTCCTTAAAGGTACATATCAGTAATCTGAGAAGAAAGCTGCGTGAATTCAGCAATGAGGAATACATTGAAGCAGTTTGGGGAATCGGCTTTAAAATGAAAGAAGATTAAGTTCTTTACTAAATCTTAACCCTTTTCTTTACCGCCTGCTTAACCCCTCCTTGATAAACTGTACCTTGTAAAGAAAAGGAGTGAATGATATGGATTATATTTTAACGGCGGAGTCACTGTCTAAGCATTACGGAAAATTCAAAGCTTTGGATAATGTCTCAATGCATATTCCTAAGGGAGCCATTTATGGCTTTGTCGGCAGGAACGGAGCTGGCAAAACAACGCTGATTCGTTTAATCTGCGGTTTACAGGAACCGGATAACGGCAGTTACACGATTTATGGTACTGCCAATGACGATAAAGGCATCAGTAAGCAGCGGGTACGAATGGGTGCGGTAATTGAAACACCGTCTATTTATATGGAAATGAGTGCTGAGGAAAACCTGAAACAACAGGCCCGCATTCTCGGTCTTCCCTCTTTTGACGGAATTGACGGACTATTAAAATTAATCGGCCTTGAACATACGGGAAATAAAAAAGCAAAGCATTTCTCATTGGGCATGCGTCAGCGTTTAGGCATCGGCATCGCATTAGTCAATGATCCTGATTTTTTAGTGCTTGATGAGCCAACCAACGGGCTTGACCCGCAGGGCATCATTCAAATCAGAGAACTGATTTTACAGCTGAATCAAAGCCGCCAGATCACCCTTTTGATTTCTTCGCATATTCTTGATGAATTATCAAAATTAGCAACCCATTTTGGCTTTATTGATAATGGCCGCATCGTTAAGGAAATCAGTGCCGAACAGCTTGAAATGATGTCGCGGCAATGTCTGCGGCTTGAGGTTAATAATATACAGTCACTCGTTAGGGTGCTGGACACCATGAAGCTGAATTATAAGCTGATTAACGAAAATACGGCTGAAATCTATGGCAAGCCCTCAATTACCCCTCTGATTCAGGAACTCGCGGATCAGCATTGTGAGGTAAAATCCATTCAGGAACAAGATGAAAGCTTAGAAAGCTATTTCATTAATCTTGTAGGAGGAACTCATGAATAAGTTACTAAATGCCGATTTACATCGCATGATCAATAACCGCTGTTTCCAAGTTTGCCTGACATTCATGTGTCTGCTGGGACTGCTCATACCGTTCATGCAGCTTAGAAACATGCATATTTATGGCACTTCCGCTGTATTGGATAGTACTTTTTTCGCCTATCCGCTGTTTATCAATATCCTGCTTGCTGTATTCTGTTCGCTGTTTACCGGCACTGAATACAGTGATGGAACGATCCGCAATAAGCTGATTATCGGCCACAGCCGCTCAGCGATTTATCTGTCTAATCTGATAACCTGCCTGCTTTGCGGCCTAGTAATGTGCCTTGGCTTTATCATTTGTTACTGCCTGACAGGCATCCCTTTGCTTGGCTTCTTTACTGTCGATCTGCGAATTATACTGATTTTGATTTTTTGTTCGATCCTGTGTGCCGCGGCTGGCAGTGCCTGTTATGTGATGGTCGCCATGCTTTGTCAAAATAAAGCGCTGAGCGCGATTCTCTGTGTTTTGGGAGCCTTTGTGTTATTATTGGGTGCTACCTATGTACACAGCCAGCTGAATCAGCCTGAAACCTACGAAACTTATCAGCTCACTAACAATGGCAATGAACCGGGCGTAAGCGAAACGGTACCCAATCCACGCTATCTGACCGGCGCAAAGCGTACCGCCTATGAATTTGTCTATGATTTTATGCCCCCTTGTCAGGCAATTCAGCTGGCAAATATGGCCGTCGCGCATCCATGGCGGCTGCCGTTATATTCGCTGATGATCCTGATTACAACCACGCTGGCAGGCATCGGCCTGCTTAAAAAGAAAGACATTAATTAAACTATGGAAATCGTAATCGTAAGCCTGTTTGGCATCCTCATTCTGATTATCATATACCTGCTGATCCGCCTGACTTTAATGCGAAAGGGAGCGGATGAAATCAAGCAGGCTTTTCATGAACGGCTGAATCAGGATACCAATACCTTGATTACGATCTCCACCCATGATGCGCATATGCGTCAGCTGGCAGCCGACATCAACACACAGCTGAAACAGCTTCGCAATCTGAGACATCATTATGAGCAGGGGGATCTGCAGCTTAAAGCGGCGGTGACGAACATTTCTCATGATCTGCGTACACCTTTAACCGCCATGTGCGGTTATCTTGATCTGCTTGAACAATCCGAAATGAGTGAGGAAGATAAACGGATGCTGGCAATTATCCGCAGCCGCTGTGATGTTCTAAAACAGCTGATTGAAGAGTTGTTTACTTATACCTCAGGAACAGCGCTGTTAACCTCCCATCCCCAGATTGAAGCCGTGAATCTCAATCGCTTCTTAGAGGAATGTTTAGCTTCCTATTACGCGGCATTCAAAAAGCACCGGATCACGCCAAAGATTACAATCACCAAGCAGCCAATCGTCTTGCGCCTTGATAAACAAGCGCTCAGCCGTGTTATCGACAATATTCTTGGCAATGCATCGAAATACAGCAGCGGCGACTTAATGATCAGTTTGTCAGAAAGCGGCGTTATCAGTTTCGCCAATCACACTGAAGCCTTAGATGAAGTAATGATCAATCAGCTCTTTGACCGCTTTTATACGGTACAAACCGGCAGTAATTCAATGGGACTGGGTCTATCCATCGCAAAAGAACTGGTTAAGCAGATGCATGGTACGATTGACGCTGTCTGTGAAAAACAAATGCTAACGATTCGCATTCAGTTCCCAGAATAAATAAAAGGATAGCTTAAGGGTAACTTCATAATAGGATTGAAATTTATCATATCCACCAATATTGGCAATTATCTTCGGCAAGTGCATCAATCCTGCTAAAACTTTCTTTATTATAGGAAGTGCCCCGCTTCCGCAGGGTTTCAAAAATGACTGTCTGCACATTTTCCCATCAAAATCAAAAGTCCTAGCCGGATAGTATATGTCATAAAAATCTTTCATTCTGCCTGTAAGCTCAAAGCGCTGCAGGATTGCATCAATTTTTTCAGCGATGATGCTATCAAAAGAGTAAATTTTGACAACAGGGGCTGCAAAGTCAGGAAGTTCCGGGCCTCAGCAGAAGGGATAATAACATCCCTCCGCCAACGTCTGCATTCTTAAACACACAGGATGTGCTTTATGATAAAACAGCTTATCCGCTCTCATGAAAAAACAGTATGCACGGCATGGTTACCGACAGGATACTGTCTTGTGATAATAAACAGAATCATGTAGAATAGAAGTATAAAGAAGGTGAATCATGTGAATAAAGAATTACCTGCCTGTCCGGTAGAAACAACACTGCTTTTAATCAGTGATAAATGGAAAGTCTTAATCATCAGAGATCTGCTTACCGGTACTAAACGTTTTGGTGAATTAAAGAAATCAATCAGCGGCATTTCTCAAAAAGTGTTGACTGCTCATCTGCGTGCCATGGAGGAAAATGGGTTGGTAAACCGCAAGGTATATGCGGAAGTACCGCCTAAGGTAGAATATTCACTGACCAAGCTGGGCTTAAGCCTTAAGCCTGTCTTAGCATCCATGGAAGCTTGGGGTATTGATTATAAGCATAGCATCAAGAATAGTGAATAAAAACAGCTGACTGATCAACATGCCGGCTGTTTTTAATCTATGAAGCTTTTTACCATCCACGGCTGCCGCCGCCACCGCTGCCGCCGCCGCTTGAACCACCCGATGAGAAACCACCGCCGCCTGAATAACCAGAGTCATTGGATGAATCTGAACTGCTGCTATGGATTCTGACTTTAGAAGCAAGCTCGATTTCTTTTTCAATGTCATGAACGATGAAATCGTAATCCTTCGCCGACCAAGCTTCTTCACCGACATACCAAGCTGGCGGTGGAACTGTCAGATCTTTAAATTTATTGATCCAGATCTTACTTACATGCAGTGCCTGCGCATAAGGAAGCACATGATAATAGTATTCCGGATCTTCCTCTAACAGCATTTCTAAGCGGTCTTTTTCCGCTGCTTTAATAAAATCTTTAAAACCAAGCAAAGGAACTAATAATTCATTCCGATATTCACTGTTTTTACGGATGCCGCCCGCAATAATTAAAAGAGCCATGCAGCTAAACAGACAGACCAGAAGCTCCACGCTCAGCGATACTTCTGTTATTAAAATACTTATATAAATCAGCAGCAGTCCCATCAGTAAACCAAAACCGAGATACACCATATTATTACGGACTTCCTTTTGGCGGGAATACATTGTGAGCATGCTGTTCGCAGCCATAAGCATCGGCACGATCATCACACATAAGATAGCCAAATTAAAGCCATCTCGATATATTTCATAATTATTTAAAAGCAGATAGATAAGCAAAGGTAAAAGTGAAAGATTGATAAACAGCTTACGCACAATTTCAGCACTCTTTAAAGTCAGCGCTTTACCTCTTGTATACTTTCTCTCGATGCTCTTTTTCGCATCTCTCAGATCATAATAAAATGCCTTAAGCAGCGCAGAACTGACAAACCCATCAGCGCCATATCGGAACATCGCATTAAATAAGCGCTGTTCATAGTCGGTCATCAAAGAATCGGCGTTCTTAATTTTTTCAAAGCTGTATTCCTTGTCAATAAAATGAATTTTTAAATAACCGCGGTCCGCCCAGTTAAAAATCAATGTAGTAACATCACTGTTACTGAGTTTAAGGTCGATGACATAGCCTGCTTCTGCACTGTTCATCCCCTTTGGCGGATAGAAGTTTACCGGAATCGTTAATGACTTCTTTCGATATACAATAAAGCGCAGCGCACATACAATCATTACCAGCAACCCGCCAAGGCCTGCTGCCAGCTTTGAATAAAAACCCGAATCCCGGTGATAATCGGCGGCATTGATGGGCAGGGTGAGCTTAAAAATTTCCGCGGCTTCAATCGGCTGGGTTGTCTCAAGCATGATTGTATTATCCGCTTGGGTTATCCGATAGCGATCAGCATTTGTATCGGCATCATAACGCTGCAGATAGACAGCAATATCCGGATTATTAGGCATTGTCAGAGCAAGGGTGAAATGTTTAATCTGTGTATCCTCATCAGGATCGTTCAATGTAAAGGATATGTCTTTATCCAATAAATAATATGGATGTATGATATAGCTTACCACAACGCTGCCCTGTTCCTTCTCAGGCTGAAGTCTGAACGCATTGCCGGAAACTCTCACCTCGGCATCACCGACAGCTTCAAAATCATCAATGCGGTATTCAGAAGAATCCCAATCAGCGCTGATAAAAGGGATCGAAATACCGAGATAAAGATTCTCTGTTTGATAATCAAGGGTCTGTGTAACATGCAGATCCTGATTCTTATCTATTTCAATCTGACAGTCACTGTTTTCCAAAACGTAAGGATATGAATACGACGGCGCTGATGAAAAAACACCTTCCGTAAAACGCATCTGCACAGTGACGCCAACCTTAGCGGGAAGCGTATCATCAGCATCGATAATCAGCCGGTCACCCTCTATTACTTCATTAACATAATTATTCCATGTACTGCCGCGGGTGCCTGAAGTTACCTTATAATTGATCAGTTCATCGGCAAATGGGAAAATGACCTCCGCATGAAAATGTTTAATTTCAGTATCATAATCTGTGCCCAAAACATTCACATAAGCATAATCATATTCATGATCATAATCCTGATAATGAGTCAGCGTATACTCCAGTGTAATTTCCTGCATACCGCTTACTGTCACATCAGGATCACCAATACGGATAATCGCATTCTCATGCTCTTCTGATACCGAAAAAGGCATGCCGGATACATTGATATCCTTAATCCGAACCTTTTCCGTATCACTATTTAAAGGAATATTCCGGATAATCCCATGCATATCATTTTCAAAATCAATGACCATCGTTTCAGTCACATGATATTCTCTTTTTTCATTGATTTCTACCTTTACATTCAAATCTTCATAAACATAACCAACCTCTGCCGCCAGTATTTCATGCCCTGAAAGCAAAACAAAAATAATGGTTAAAGCCATTATGATCCCATGCTGTATTTTTTTCATCGCAATCCCCTTTGATGTTTTCATCATGCTTAAATCATGACTCTATCATAAGATTTTTATGAGCCTTTTTCAAGACATTGGACAATTAAAGCCAGCTAATGACAAGATTCAGCTTAAAAGAAAAGGACAGGCAATCCTGTCCGTGATCATTAAGCGATACTCGCTTTGTAAATTGAATCAATCGAAGTCTTAAGCAGCTGATCAAATTCAGCCGGTGTCTGGTTAACGTTCAGTCCCTGTGACAAAGCTCTTGAGAAGCTGGCAATCAAACCTGGATTGCGGGACAGCCTTTCATTTGCTTCATCACGGCTGTAACCGCCGGACAAGGCAACAACCCGCACAACATGCTGATCCTCCATAAGATCAGAATAGAAACCGTCAACGCTTGGGATAGAGAGTTTAAACATCACTCTGACATCATCCTCTAACAGTGCCAAATGACGCTTGATTTCACGCTTCAGGATTGCTTCGCTCTTTTCTTTATCCGCTGAGAAAATATCAACCTCAGGTTCAAGAATCGGCACAAAACCTGCCGTGTAAATACGCAGTCCAACTTCAAATTGCTGATCCACGATGGCCTTGATTCCTTCTTCATCCGCCTGTTTAATCACCGAACGCATTTTAGTACCGAAAATATGTCTTTCTTTGGCGCGCTTTAATAAATCATCAAGATCAGGAATCGGCTTCATCAGCTGAACGCCATGGGCCAGCTCAGACAGTCCCTGATCCACCTTCAGAATCGGCAGGATACCTTTCTTAAGCCATAAATAATCCGCTGTGTATTCACCCTCTACTTTTCGATCCATCGTATTTTCAAATAAAATCGCCGCGAGGATGTGTTCAGAAGTAAAAGCCGGGCTTGTCATGATTCGAGTCCGCATTTCATGAACTAAATCAAACATTTCATCATCATTATGATACTGTGATTCATCGATACCATACAATTTCAGTGCCTTAGGAGTACTGCCGCCGCTCTGATCAAGCGCCGCGATAAATCCCTTGCCCGTGTGCATACGTACTAATTGTTCATTCATCATCGATGCCTCCTTTGCCAAGGCTGAACTGACAGCCCTTTGATAATTTTATATTAACACTTTTCGATTTAAAATGCCATTCAGAGTATTCAAATAAAAAAAAGCGGGCATTGTCCCACTTTGATTAGATAGAATTAATAATCGCTCTTGAAAGCAATGGTACGATTTGATTCTTACGGGAAAGGATATCCTCTTGGAAGCTATGTTCTTCTCCCTCATGATCAGGGAATGCTTCCTTGACTGCTTTTGCTGACTCACCGGCCGCATAGAACACTGAGCCATTTTCAAGAATACTCGTAAATGTTAGAACAAGCAGATCCAACTCCTTATCTGACGCATACTCATCCATTACTTCTGCTATTTCTTTTTCAATCTCTCTGGCTTCTGAGACCTGATAGGCAATGACCTGAGCAATGGCAACCTTCTTACCGTCAATATCAAACTGCTTGATGTCTTGATTCAGCAATTCATTTACTGATTTGCCCATGATATTGCTGCTGACCTTAAACATTTCCTTAGCAAACTGTTCAATATCCAATTCAGCAATTTCTGCCAGAACCTTAGCCATTCCCATATCCTTTTCAGTTGTTGTCGGCGATTTGAATTTTAATGTATCGGAAAGGATTGCCCCCAGCAATAAACCCGCCAGCTGCTTAGGAATAGTCATCTGATTTTCCATATAAATAGAAGTTATGATCGCCGCTGTACTGCCGATGATCTCATTGCGGAAAAAGATTGGCCGATGAGTAGCGATATCACTGACCCGATGATGATCGATGACTTCAAGTAAATCGGCTTTCTCAATAGATTTAACCGATTGAGAATATTCATTGTGATCAACAAGAATTACCTGCTTATTATGCTGATTTAAAATGTGATACCGTGATACATAGCCGCATAAGCGATTATCATCATCCACTACCGGATAGCAGCGAAATCTTGACTTCATTAATTTCTTACCGACTTCTTCTACAAATTCATTAATATTGAAACTGATTAAATCTGTTTTCATTATCAATTTTACCGGCGGTGCAAAGAACAGATAACGCGTTGTATTCATTGTTCCATGTCCGGATTTGATGATTGGACAATGTGATATTTTAGCCATTTCCAATACTTCCTCAGCAACTTCATCAGTCCACACAACAACTAACATTCCCGCACCTTTCGCAATCGCGGTGATTTGAGCATCCTGATCATTGCCGACAATTACCATACGGTCTTTTAATTCATAATTACGCAGTCTAGTTTCCGCGATGGCAATGATACTTACCTTCCCGTTAAAATGACGGTCTTCATCATCATACAGCACCTGACCGCTGATCGTTTTTGCGATAAATTCAGTCGGTGTTTCTTTCAGCAGGCGGATGGATAAGGCTGTATCACCCAATCCGATATTCGCTAAGTCTGACTTTGTCACCATCCCCATCAGCTTCCCCTGATCGGTTACAACACTCAATGACTGCTTATTCTGATCACTCATCATCTGAAGTGCTTCCATCATTGTTGTCAATGGTGAAATCGTAATTGGCTCATCTATTTCAATTTCATCAAGCGTCGCTCTGGCGTCTTCAAAAAGCATCGGTGCTTCTACATTAAAGCGATTCAGCAAATATTTTGTCTCCGCATTTATCTCACCCAAACGGCAGGGAACGGCATGAAATCCTTTTCTTTCCTTAAATTGTGCATAGGCAATCGCCGATACGATAGAATCGGTATCCGGGTGGCGGTGACCTGTGATATAAATTGTTTTTTTATCCATGGAATCTTCCTCTTTATCGTCTTAATTATATCGAAGACTGTAAAAAATGCAATCCTATTAACCAAGGTTTCTTGAAAGGCTATGATTATTTTTTACCGCTGTTGCCAGACAGTCATGATTGCTGTCTAAAAAAACCGGCCGCAATACGCAGCCGTTCTTCTATTCTTGGCTAAACCATTCATGACCCTGCTTGGCAGGCAAGACAGCCGCTTCATCGGGGCCCTTGCTGCCGGACTGATACACATGGATTGGCAGATGCTCATCAATAGCACGCTGTTTCAGCTGATCGACATATTCCCAACTCGTTTCAATCTGATCCCATTGTGAGAACCACGATGCATCCCCTAAAGCCACTGCCATTAATAATCGCTCATAGGCTTCGGGCGTGTTAATGCGGTTGATTTCCTGACAGCTTTGACAGAAATCCATGCTGGCGGGAATGATCTCCTCAGTGTTTCCCGGTTTTTTAATATTAAAGCGTACATATACCCCTTCGGTCGGCTGTATCTTGATGATCAGAATATTGGGATCAGCAGCCGGCAGCGGCCGTTTAAATGTAATGATGATTTCCATTTCCCTGCGATCAAGCTTCTTGCCGGTGCGAATATAAAAAGGCGTCCCCTGCCAGCGCTCGTTATCGATAAACAAGCGCAAAGCGGCATAGGTTTCGGTCTTAGAATCAGCAGCCACATCCTTCTCCTTTAAATAGCCGTCATATTGTGCGAGAATCAATGTATCTTCCAGCTTTAAGGCTGATGCTTTTCGCAGATGCTTCAGCGCCTCAAGCTGACAGCGATGCATTTCTTCACGGCTGTTTTTTTGCATTGGCTCCATCGCTACAATGCTTAGAATCTGAAAGAGATGGTTTTGTACCATATCCTTTAATGCTCCGCTTTGATCATAATATGAACCACGGGTTTCAACACCGACTTCCTCCATTGCGGAGATTTGTATATTTTCGATATAATCATGATTCCAGATATTCGCAAAAATCGGATTCATGAAACGAATTGTCTGAATATTACGCACCATTTCTTTGCCGAGATAATGATCGATATGATAAATTTGATCCGGTGCAAAAAAAGCTTCCAGCTGAGCATTTAATTCACGGGCTGAAGCCAGATTCTTGCCGAAAGGCTTCTCGATCACGACCCGGCCCTGTCTTGCATCGGGCACATGAGTCAAACCTTTGGCAATGAGTTCAAAAAAGCGCGGTGCTACGGCAAAGTAAAAGATGTGTTCATGCATATTATGCGCTGAATAAAAGTCATGCAGACCTGTATAAACCGCTTCCTGAGTGAAATCCATCTGATAATAATACAGGCACTCACAAAACTGTCTGAATGAGTCTTCATTATATGGCAGTCTTACAAATTTTTTGATCCAGCCATTAGCGATTTCACAATACTCGTCATGCTGATAATTGCGGCGGCCGATAATTACAATTTGAAATGCGGTAAGCTGTTTAGCGACAAAAAGATTATATAATGCCGGCAGCAGCTTGCGATAAGTTAAGTCACCGGTACCGCCGAAGATGGTAAATGTATAGCTGTGGTTTTCTTTAGTTAATGCTTCCATTTTTCGAGTCCTCTTTTCTTAATTTTATGATAACGCGGATGCTGTTTATTGAATACTCATATGCCTGACTTTTACGTTTCTACACTTATTATGCTGCGCAGTAAGCCATTTATGATGCTTTGCTGGTTAATAAAGCGTGAACTAAGCCCACCGGCAGATAGAGGATCAATGAAAACAGCAGGATAATTTCATAGCCAAGCGAGCTGCGGCTGTCAGTTCCTTTATGGGTGATTCTCCCCTTTAATGAACCAAAGGCCATGCCGTAAACATTACCGGCCATGATAACATGAATCGCATGCGTGATGGCATCAGCTTTGGCTTTTCCATATGTCTGATTGAGAACAGCCTGTGCCTTAGGTGATGGTTTTCCCCGACTGTCCGCATAATGCTGAGCAAAGAGAACGGCTGCCGCTTCATCCTCGGGGACATGATGCATAACGCCTGAAAGCAATCCACTGATTTCCTCACTGCTTAAGCCAGCCTCCAAGGCCATCTGAGTATGGGCATAAGAACACATGGCACAGCCGTTAACTTCTGTCACAGCCAGCATGATTCGCTCTTTAAATGGCTGATCCAGCAAACCAGCAGCGACTTCTTTTTTCAATTTAGGCATGGCGCGTATTGCCTCCGCGAGAATACCATAGGCTTCCTTTAAATTATAACGATGCTTTTGTGTCATGATTTCACCGGCTGATCACACAGATCCCTTTCAGCACATTATAGAAGCGGCAGCATAAAAACGTCAAACACAATGCACCGGGTTTAAAAGAAAAAGGTACCGTGAAGTACCTTTCATTCATTATTTCTTTACTACAAGCAGATAACGATGTTCTCTGCCGTGAATGCAGCCATGTTCTGCAACTTCTTGGGCTAATGAACATAATTGATCAAAATGTGACTCGACCTGAAAGCCGCCAAATTCCCACTCGATAATATGTGCAAAGTAGACAAAAGCGCCGACATCATAAAATTCAATGGGTGTAAATGCCTCATAGCCCAATTCAACAGTGAATGACATCTGTAACGCAAAGTGCATCGCATTTTGTAAATCAAAAGTTTTAGGGTCAGGCAGCTCTTTTACACAGCCAAGCTTTGCGACTAAATCATCATCATTCTTACCGCCGACCTGCTGTGTAATAAAAGTACCGCCAGGTTTTAATATACGATATACTTCCTTAAGATCATAAGCCTCATGACGGTTGATAACAAGATCAAAAGAAGCATCCGGATAAGGAATATGAAGCGCGTCTTCAATCTTACGCACCGTAATCCCTAACGGTTCAAGCCGCTCTTTGCATAATTGCACATTGGGTTCATAACCCTCTGTGACACTGCATTGTGAATATGGATGTTTAAGCGACAGCAGAAATTCACCGCCGCCGGTTCCCATATCTAATAGCTGATATTCTGGTTTTAAATAGCGGCGCAGTAATTGTTCATAATCCCATGGCAGCTGTTCATCCATCCATCTGCCACGGATATGTGAAAAATTCCAGCCCTTGAAGCTTGCCTGTTCCTCAGCAAGCCATTGTTTTTTTAATTCAGTAAAATCCATTGGTAACTCCACCTTTCTTATGATTTAAAAGAATCAGTGCAGTTGACACGCCAATGCAAGTTTAGTTATTCGCAAACTCAGCGCAATCTGCCTGGCGGTTTTGAAACTGCACTGAGTCGTTGTCTCGTAGATGGTACATATTGAATCCTCTCTTTATGAGTTTATTATAACACAGTCCTATTGATATTTATTCAGTAAATAAAAATTTACCGCCAGTGATAAAAGAATGATACTTAGTAAGCTAAGCAGCCAGAATGCTTTAAATATCATCAAAGCGATCAGACATAAAATCAGCATCAGCAGGTTGGTAACCAAATTGATTTGCAGCGTTTTTTTACGCTGAATCTTGGGCATTGATGACAGAGCATATTTCCTTTGCTTTTCAATGATTTTCTGAGTCCGCTGCTGAGCGATATTCAGCTGTTCCTTTATTGAGTTCATGCGATTGCCTCTTTTTGAGCCGCCAGCACACCTTTCGCATAATTCGATAAAAGTACTGCCATCAAACAGGCAAAGAGCACGATCCATGCGGAATGTGAAGCGAAATTTTCAAAACACAGGCCATATAATGCCTGCCCAGCAGGAATGGCACACATTGTCAGCGTCATTACATAGCTGCTCACTTTACCCAGTAAATGAGTTGGCGTCTGTTCCTGCATGAAAGCTTGTGCTATAACATTAAATACAGCAATGAAGCTCATGCCAGCCAGCAATGACAACACAATCAGTCCATAGGCCAGATAAGCGTTGATATCAGTTAAGATGCCTAAACCGATGGGAACCATTGCCAGACTGCCCAGCAATAAGTATTTATGAGAGATTTGAATCTTAAGTTTACCGGCATGGTTGGCTGCATAGAGGCTGCCGATAATCATTCCGATAGCCAATGAGCTTTCCGCAAAACCATAAAGCTGAGAGCTTAAGCCTAATTGAATCTTGATAATATAAGGCAAACCGACCTGCAGCATAGCAGTCAGAAACATATTTAAACCGGAAAGCAGTATCAAGAGTTTAAAAATAGCTGGATTATCATGAAGAATAAAACTGATCGCCTCTTTAAAATCTGTCTTTACTGTCCGAACAATGGAAGCTGCGCGCGGCTGTCGGATATATGGAATATGCAGAAACAGTTCAAGAATTGACGAACAGAAAAAACAGAAAGCACTGAGTAGGGCAATGACCTGAATTGGAAAGAAACCATAAAGCAAGCCGCCTAAAATCGGGCCTAACAGATTAGCAAGCGCATTGATCTGATAGACCACACTATTGGCAGCAACCAGATTTTCTTTATCTGTAATTGAGGGGATGCTGGCTTGAACCGAAGGCTGATAGAAGGATTGAATCAGTGACAGCAAAACCATAAATACCGCAATCACCACTACTATATATGAGCTGCCCAGACTGCAGACAAAAAGCAGAATCAGCAAAGCTGTTGCGAAGTCTAATATCACCATGATATATTTACGGCTCAGCCGGTCAGAGACCATACCGCCAATCGGTGATAATAAAATTGTCGGCAGCATGGACATGGCCAGAATACCGGCAAAGATACCGGCAGAACCGGTAAGATCTAAAACATATAAAGAGATCGCAAAACGTAAAATTGAATTGCCAAAAATAGAAATGATTTGACCGATGACCATCATCGTGAAATCCTTGTGAAATAATTTTTTATGCATAAAGTCCCTTTCTTTAATACCGACTGTCGGTATGTATTTAATTAAAATTGAACTGCCTCTATTAAGGCAGTATATTCTTATAATACTCAATCATTGTCTGTTTTACTTCATCATTAATAACCGGTAAGCCCAGCGTATCAAGTATCATACCAATGGTTCTAACTTTATAAGCAAATTGTTCTTCACTCATTTCCCAAAACAGCGGATTTGCCCAGACATTGGCTAATACCATGAAAATCTCAGCCGTCATCTGCACATCCTCTACCTGAGATGAGCCATCCCGCTTGGATTCTTCAATCATTGGAATCAGCATTGGAACACTGTGCGAAATGGTATCCTGAATCATTTTCATCATGAAATTAGGTTCAACGGCTAATGGCGCTGTGAAGCGGTCAACTTCCTGTTTCTCGGCATTGGAGAATTCATTCGTCAATACCCAGCGCAGTTTCTCCAAACCGTTAAGATGCTTGAGTTCATAGACATCCACAAAGCTGTTGCGCTTCATAAAGCTGTAAGTAGAAACAGCGTCCACCAGTTCTTCCTTTGATTTGAAATGGTGATATATCGCTCCCTTAGACATGCCAAGTGCTTTCACAATATCCTGCATCGTAGTTTTTTCATATCCTTTCTCAGAAAAGAGCTTCAGCGATACTTCCAGGATTTTCTCAACCGTCTGTTCGGGATATTTATTTCGAGCCATATTCCACCTCCAAGCCATATACATACCGTTGGTATGTATAGATACTATCATGGTTGTCACCTCATGTCAACTGTATTTAAAATTTTCCTTTTTTATTTTAATTTATGTTGGATCATTGGCCTACATCGGCTTTAAATTCTTTGCCAGCCGGTCAAGCATCCACTCAAGACGGCGCTTCCTTCCGGCTTCCGTTTTAGCGTCAAAATAGGCCCGAGTGTATGTTTTCTTAACTGACGGCGGCATTTTAATGAAATTATGATAAGCATCTGTATTTTCTTTAAGCAGTTCAGCGACTTCAACAAGCTGTTCATCAGAGATGGGTACAGGCGCATGATCACGTTCCCATTGACCGTTTTGCTTAGCTTCTTCTATCTTTAAAAAACCAAAAGCTGTCATACGGCCTTCTTTTATTAATTTTTCACTCAGCGCTTTATTTTTAGCCGACCATTTGCTGTTCTTGCGGCGCAAGGCGAAGTATTTTATGTATGATTGTTCATCAAGACTTTTCATCTGTCCGTCGATCCAGCCAAAGCATAGTGCTTCTTCCAGCGCTTCATTAGCTTTTAATGTTTTAATCTGCGCTGATTTACCAAACCGCAGCCAGACACCGGCTTCAGAAGGGTGATGCTTTGACAGCCAATCCCTGAATGCCTGCCGTGTTTCAAAGGTTAATATTGTCATACGGGCGACTTCTCCATTTTCATTTTTTCCTGACATTCACTGCATTCTTTGTCATGAATTGAAATAATACCGCCGCATTTAGGGCATGAATACAGCTGTTTCTGCCACGCCATAAATGCAGGTAAACCATTTATTCTCACAAATTCACTATTACTTAAAAGACTTGTCTGATAACGCTGACGATAGCTCCGCTCCAAATTTTTTATCTGCAAACAAGGATATTTCTTACATTCATAGCAATAACTAATTCCACTCTCTCTGACGCAGTCTTTTATTTTACATTTACGGCAATGCTCAGGCTTATTTTGTTCATGATTCAGACAGCCGGCACACGGCTTTTTATGATAACAATGCTTATAACAAACCATACAATTCATTCCACAGGGCGCAAACATATTTGTATCGATATCCATATCAGGCATTTTCATAACGAAACTCCTTTCCTCTATTCTCAGTGTATCATAAAGCTTAGCTAAATCAAGAAAATGATTTCCTTCATCAATCAATTCAGGAAATCATGCCATTGTACCTTTGATGCTTGAAAATGAAAGTTCCTATAATAATAAAAAGTCCTGACCGGACTTCTATAATTACATAAAAAAGTAATGAACCGCACTGATAACCGTCCCTAAAATGACTGACATAATAACCATTGGAATTGCTGATTTTTTATCTTCCTTCATAACCATAATGATGGTCGGCAAAGCCAGTGCCAAGCCGATGATGCCGCCCTTAAGCCACCATGCCATACCATATAAATCGATATTAATGATCACAAAAGGCAAAACAAAATAGAATACAAAAGCGGAACTGATAGAAAATTTATCCAATTTCATTTTGATCATCGGCAGAATATCAATCAGCCCGACAACAATTCCCAGCAATGCGGTTAATAAAATTTTTTGAAACATAATTTCCTCCTTATCGTCGATATTTTTCAACCCAACATATAATTAGACAATAAGAAAGCTAAATTGTGACAAAAAATAATACAATTCGCTTTTAAATTTGATTAATCAAAACGTTCAATCTTTACTGTCGCAATCGCTGTTTGTCCTGCTTCACCGCTGATCAAATCCTGCATTGCCGGTACAAGCATCATGAAACCGTCCTGTCCATAGCGTTTATCGTAGCTTTTTGCATATCCCTCCTCAACAAATATGTGCTGAATTTGACCGACAACCATGGCAGTAATCTGAGCGCCGCTTAAATCCATTACCTCTTTTAAAGTACATTCCATATTAAGAAAAGCTTCCTTAATCATTGGAGCATGAATTGTTTCAGCATGTTCCAAAGTAAAATTTCCTACTTGAAATTCATCAGTTTCATCATCATTTTGATTAATCGTCGCAATCAGCTGATCATAATAACGGATCGGCAGGAAGTTGATACAGAAGCATTTGTCCCGCATAATATTTGCATAAGTATGCGTTTTTTGATACAAGCCGCCCATCACTGCAAAAAAAGCAGTTTTATCGCCATGAAAACAACTCCAAGCATGAAAACAGACATTAGGTTCTCCATTCGCTTTCCAAGTAGTAATGGCAAATAAAACTGATGGAATTGCCGAAGTTGTTTCAAGATGTGAAAACAAGTCAAATTCTTCAGGATATGCAGATTTAAAATATTGTGGAAAAGCTGTGCCAATTTCAATTTTCATTTTGATTTTCCCTTTCCTGATCAGCGCATAATCAGATAAGCTTTATGACTGCTGTCATGCTGTCCCTTATCAATTAATAATAACACAATAATGACCTTTGCATGATGAAAAATCCGGATCGTGTGATCCGGATTCTGTGACTAAAGGATATTTATTCAGTTTAGAATGCAGTCAGTGTTTGACTCTTCTGATTCAAACAAACGTTTTTGTTATTGAATGTCTGAACAACCTTATTTAATATTTTCTTCATAGCACATTTTAAGCGCACCGCACATTCTTTGCAGCTGATCATAATGACAGGCAATATTCATTCGCATAAAGCCTTCATTGCCAGGGCCAAATTCTGTACCTGATGAATAAACGATACTGTATTTTCTGAGCAATTCCGCAAGCTGGTCACAATTCATGTGCCAATCATTGAAGTCCAGCCAGAATAAGTAAGAGGCTTCCGGTTTGGTTAAAACAATATCCATGTTGTTTTCTTTAAAGAATTTTACGACATACTCTTTATTGCGCTGTAAATACAGCTGAAGCTCGCTGATATAATCATCACAAAGATTGAGGCCGGCCGCCATCCCCACCAAGGCTAGATCGATGATTTCAACTCGGGCATTCATTGCGGCCACCTCATATTGCGCTCTTAAACGCGGATTAGGAATGACTGTGACTGCGGTTTTTAAACCGGGTATACTGAATACTTTACCGCTGCTGGTTAAGAGTACGCAGTTATGTTTTGCTTCATCACCGACGCTTAATATCGATATGTGCTTTCTGCCATCATAATAAATATCAGAATGAACTTCATCACTCAATACAATAACATCATGAGCATTGCAAAGATCATACATTTGCTGCATTTCCTCACGGGTATATCCGCGGGACGTCGGATTGCCTGGATTACATACAACGAGCATTTTAACTCTTGGATTTTTAACCATTACCTCTAATTGCGGAAAGTTGATTGTCCATTTGCCCTTTTCACGATCATATAGCTGACGATTTTCAAAAATCATCCGGCCGTTATTTTTAGGTACATTATATAAGTGTCCGAAGGTTGGGGTTTGAATGATCACACCATCACCCGGCGCCGTAAACGCATCAAGCAAGACCTTATAAACAGCCATTAATGATGTGCCGGGAAATACTTCTTCAGGTTTAATGTCAAGACTGTAATGGCGGTTTTGGTAGTTGGCGAAAGCTTCTAAGAAATAGCTTTTATCTGCACAGTAAGATAGGATGCCCTGATCTATTTTGTCGTGCAGTGCTTTTTGCACCTCAGATGGCATTTTGAAATCAGTATCCGCCGTGCCCATTGGAAAATCAACATCGAAGCCTTCCCCGTCCCATTTCCAAGTATTCGTATTTCTGCGATTCAAAGGAGTATCAAAATTATTCATCTTCTTCACACTTTCTTTATTGTTTAATACTTATTCAGCCGCTTTTGTTTTAACCGGTGTCAGATCGACAAAACGTTTGCCGTTTTTAAAACCGATTCCAAAGATTGACAGCCCGATAGCAACTGCGGCACAGCCCCAGCTAAATACATTATACGGCAGTGCATCAAGGGTTGAAACACCGCTGAGAGCAGCCAGAAAGATTGCCGTATCACACCAAGGAATGCAGGTTAAGAACTGCGTACTGGCGGTAGCGCAGCTTGATACCAGATCCATGCTGTCCATTCCCTCTTTCTCAAATTTTTCAATAAATAAATCTTTTGACATCATGGTTGCTAAAAAGGAACTCGATGTCATCGCCACTACCAGCCCAGAAACAAAGATTGAGGAAGTAACCAGCATCGGGCGGCTCTTCACCTTGCCGAAGATTGATACGGCAATCACATCGATCGCCTTTGTTTCAAGTAAGACCGTGCCATACATCGTAGCGACGATAACCAACAATGCCGCGTTGATCATACTCATCGCGCCGCCGCGGTTAACAAGATTTAGGAAAATATCATTAAAGCCATTTTCCGCTATGCCAACGGTACCTGTTAAATTGAAGCCATTGTATAATGCATCCAAGCCATTCACAAAGGAGAAGCCATTGAAAATCATACCGAAAATCAAGCCGATCAGTGAGGTTAAGCTTAGGGTCATCAGGATCGGCTTCTTTTTAAATGTCAGAAAGAAGACAAATACCATCGGCAGGATAACCAGCGGATTAACATTAAAAACAGCAGCTATTTCCTGGCGGATCAGTGCCGCTGATTCAAGATTGCCGCCAACTGCAGTATTGGCAAAACCAAGAATTGCATAAACAACAACTGCGATAAGTATCACCGGTATTGCATAGTGTGCCATCCGTTTAATCATCGTTACTGTATCCACCTCTGCCAAACTGGCTGATACATTGGAAGTATCACTCATCGGTGAGAGAATCTGTCCGACATGTGAGCCAGAAGCAACGGCGCCTGCCACAATAGCCATCGGCACTCCCATACTTTGAGCAATTGAAAGCATAACAACGCCAACCGTACCGGCTGTACCCCATGATGTGCCGATGACGCATGATACAACCGCGGTAATTATAAAGGATAAAACAACCATTAAGTTTGGTGAAATTATATTGATTAAATAATAAATGATTGTCGGAATGGTGCCGGAATATATCATTGAGGCAACAAACATACCAATTGCTAAGATAATTAAAAAGATTTCCACAACACCGCGCTGACGGTCCAAAATCGGTTTCATAATTTCATCCCAGCTATAACCGCATTTAACGGCAATCGCCATAGACCATACAATCGCGATCACCAATGCCGGAATGATAGAAATATCTGCCTGAACAGCTAAAATGATCATTCCTAACAGAACTGCTATCATCGAAAGTGCTTCGAACAAACTTGGTCTATTTTTTTCTCTTACTTTCTTTTCTTTTTCCATCTCACTAATCCCTTTCTTATGCTATATTAACTTGTGCTGTGAACTAACCTGAAAATGCCGGCGGCTGTACAGCATATTTCATAGCTATTATTTGTTAAAACGCGGCCGTTAATTCAACTTCACATAAAACCTTAACCGCTTTATAACCTTAAAGCCTTCACTGAAACGCTACCCTTTAATAAATTCGGCAAATTTACTCATATCAATGATAAACCTATCGTTTTTCTTGCTTGGTATAAAGAAATGACGTCTTTGTCAATACTGCCGTTAATTCAATAACAAATCAGCCATCCTCTGTAAATATGGGTGGCAGCAGACAATTTATTGCACATTGAAATTATATCCAATTTAATTTATTTCTGAAATGTTTACCCGTCTTTATTATAGTAATAAATCTTGCTTAGTCAACGATTTAGCATTGAAATGATTCAATGTATTTCTTGTTAACGAATGAAATAGCCGGCATATAAATCAGCGGCTTACATCCTTTTCCATAAATTGTCATTCACTAACTAATTTTCATTATTGAGCACCTGTATCATTAAATCATGATGAAAATAAGAGATAAAACATTAACCATACTCTAAAGAAATTAAAAATTTACCAGAAGTTTGCCAGGAATGCAAACTGCTGCTGCCTATAATAAAGTCATACAAGGAGGTAAGGGACATGCAGTTTGAAGTTCTATATTTAAGCAGTGTATCACCCATATACACGCATGTAAATAACAAAAAAAAGAAGCATTCAAACTCACAAAGTCCGAATACTTCTTTAATCTTCTCATTAAAACGATTAACGCTTTGAGAACTGAGGTGCTCTACGAGCTGCTTTAAGTCCGTATTTCTTACGTTCTTTAGCACGTGGATCACGAGTAACAAAGCCAGCAGCTTTTAAAGCCGGACGGTAATCAGCACTAGCTTCCATTAAAGCTCTTGTGATACCGTGACGCATAGCGCCAGCCTGTCCAGTGTAACCACCACCCTGAACATTGATTAATACATCAAATTGTCCTAAAGTTTCAGTCAATTCTAACGGTGAACGAACAACCATCCGTAAAGTTTCTAATGGAAGGTATTCTTCTAATGTTTTACCATTAACAGAAATGTTACCTTTTCCTGGAGTCATGAAGACACGAGCAACAGAAGTTTTACGACGTCCTGTACCGATGTAAGTTACGTTATTTTTCTTAGCCATATCCTATCCTCCTAGCCTTTAATCTCCAGCACAACTGGTTTTTGTGCTGCATGTGGGTGTTCTGCACCTTTATAGACAAATAAATGTCCGCGTTGTACATCACCTAAACGAGTGTGTGGAAGCATACCATGAATAGCTCTTTCAACCCATTCAATTGTATACTGATCCTTCATTACGCGAGCGCTGCGTGTACGTAAGCCGCCTCTCCACTGAGAGTGGTTATAGTACATTTTGTCTTCCATTTTGTTTCCACTTAAAACGATCTGATCAGCATTGATAACGATAACATAGTCACCGCAGTCAACGTTTGGTGTAAATGACGGTTTGTGTTTACCATGTAACACAGCAGCTACTTCAGTAGCTAAACGTCCTAAATTCTTTCCTGCTCCATCGACTACGTACCACTGACGTGTTACTTCTGCAGGTTTTGTAAATGTTGTTTGGCGCATATTGTTGCTTCCTTTCCTAAGTAGTTTCCGGGGCTACAAAGGCATAAACGTGCCTTTTAATATTGTAAATGCTAAACCCCTTAAAGTCAAGATAATTATGTATTAATTTTACACAATTAACGCAGAAATTGAATCGTATCGACCACCTCAAGCCCTAGTTTTTTCAAATAAGCCCTGGCATTGTCATAATATTCATTCTTCTCCAGATTCAGATTATCATGAGCATCCATACCAACGATTGCCTTACAGCCGGTATCCGCCGCGATTTCCCAGAAACGGTGATGCGGATACTGTTCTCTGCCCAACTGTTCAGAAACCATTTTGCCGGCAATATTATATTCTAAAATCATATCCAGTTCCTTCGCTTTATCGCATATAACATGAGCCGCATTATCGCACAGAGCATCCCATTGACGCAGTGAACGCATAAACAGGTCAGGATGCGCAAAATACGCGTACAGGCCGGTTTCCATGCCCTTAATCGCATCATTCAGATAAAGCTCCATCGTCTGATTATCAATAATATGACTGCCGTAATAAAAGCGATTTTCATCGGTTTCATAGAAATGATTGCCGAAAATAATATAATCCAGCTCCTGTTCCTTGATAAACTGTTTTAACCATGGCATATACTGCTCATAATATTCAACTTCAAGACCCAGCTTAATACTGATCTGATCTTTATACTTTTCCTTCAGCGATACAATGCTTTGCTTATAATCATCAAACTGACTCAGCTCCATCCGCATTGTCGGATGGAAATCACTGTTATATTTCCATGGAGCATGATCTGAAAAGCCTAATTCATCATAACCGGCTTTAATTGCACTTAAAACATAATCCTCATCGCTGCCCTTCGCATGCTGACAGCGTGTTGTATGCGTATGATAATTCGCCTTCATCTTCATTCCTCCTCGTAATTAACCTTGACTAAATATAACCCGCACGCTTCTGCCTTATAATGACATGCATGCTTATCCTTAGCTTCCAGCATCTTCAAAATACTATCTTTATCCTCATGATGCAAACCGGCTTCAATCAGTGTCTGAGCCATCATCCGCACCTGATAGCGCAAAAAGCCATCGCCTTCAAAAATCATCCGCACACCCGATTCATACGCTTCTGCCTCAACCCGAGTAATTGTTCTCACCCGGCTTTTCTCAGCATGGATCTTATTACTTGTGAAGGAAGTAAAATCATGGGTGCCGACAAAGATCGACGCGCATTCCCGCATCGCTTCAAGATCCAGTTCCCGTCTTTCTTTACCCATATAATTCTGAATAAAGGGGTTGTCAGCATCCCTTGTCACATAATAATCATACCGCTTACTGACAACATCAAAACGGGCATGAAAATCCTCGGGCATAACCTGGGCGTCCTGAATGCGAATCGATTTAGGCAGCAGACGGTTAATCGCCGCACACCAATGAAAAGGCGTCAGCTTCAATTCGGTTTCAAAATGAAATACTTGCCCTAAAGCATGTACACCGGTATCCGTGCGGCCGCTGCCGACGATGCTGAC
Organism: Clostridiales bacterium VE202-08; assembly: GCA_000508965.1. Lineage (GTDB taxonomy): Bacteria > Bacillota_I > Bacilli_A > Erysipelotrichales > Erysipelotrichaceae > Dielma. The sequence continues at coordinate 48,359 of BAHV02000010.1, read as the reverse complement.
CTCTCTTTTATGCATTTTCTTTAAAGCCTTTTCGATAGTTTCCTGAATTGAGGGTGAACCAGGCTGCACCTGCCATCCGCAATACATCGATCCGTCATAGGCCACAATACACTTTACAATCATAACACCGCCAAGGCAATCATGCCGGCACAAACCAAGCAAGCAAAAACGATCAGCATTGTATCTTTTCGCTGCAACACAAGCTGCTTATAACGCGTACGCTGATGATCCGGCACATACCCTCTGGCCTCCATTGCATTTGCCAATTCCTCCGCGCGTTGGAAGGAAGATACAAATAATGGCACGATCAGGGATAGAATAGCCATAATCTTCTCTTTCAGCTTTCCTTCATCAAGATCTACACCGCGGCTTGCCTGTGCCTTGATGATTCGCTGAGTTTCCTCAATCAACGTCGGTATAAAACGCAGCGCGATTGAAATCATCATCGCAATCTCATGGGCCGGTACATGAAATCTTTTCAAAGGTGACATTAAATCTTCCAACCCCATCGTCAGGTCAAGCGGCTTGGTCGTTGCGGTCAACGTGGTGGTAATGGTAATCATCAGCACCAAACGAACAACAATATAAAACGTCTGTGACAGGGCGTCAGAATAAACCGTAAACCCAAATACTGTAATCAGCGGCGTTCCTGTCTTAACTACCAGCATATTGATAATCAGCAAGAAACCAAGCATAAAAAACATCGGCTTCATGGCATTCCAGATGAAGTTTAATTTCATCTTTGCCAGATAAATGCCCAGCAATACAACAGCGCCAATTAATGCGTAACCGATAAAACCCGCCGGAATAAAGATGGCAATCATCAAAATCAGCATAGCGGCTATTTTAGCCCGCGGATCAAAACGATGCATTGCAGAATCAATCGGCAGATACCGTCCCAAGGCAAAATTTTTCATCGTTTCGCCTCTTTTGCCACCTGTTTGGCAAGTTCTTCCATATCCAGCAATGAAGGATCAAGCTTAAATCCTTTCGCCAGCAAAGCCTCACGCAGACGGATCACCGCCGGCGGATTAATTTTCATTTCTTTTAAATCATCAACATTACTGAAGAATGTCTTCACATCACAATCACGTTTAATTTTGCCATGTGAAAGCACAACCACATGCTGACAATAGGACAATACGTGTTCCATGTCATGTGTTACCAGCAAAATTGTCTTATGATAGTTTTTCTGAATATCAACAAACAGCTGCATCATATCTCTGGCGCCTTTAGGATCAAGTCCCGCTGTCGGTTCATCAAGCACTAATATCTCCGGATCCATCGCTAAAATACCGGCAATCGCCACCCGCCGCTTTTCACCGCCGGAGCATTCAAAAGGACTCTTCTCATAATAGCTTTCATCAAGACCGACAACCTTCAGCACCTCTTTAGCGCGCTGTTCAGCCTCTTCTTCACCGGCGCCAAAATTCTTCGGACCAAAACTGACATCTTTTAAAATCGTTTCCTCAAACAGCTGATATTCAGGAAACTGAAAGACCAAGCCTACCTTTTTACGCAGCGCCTTTAACTGCTTTGGCTTCTCATCAGCTTTTATGATTCGATCATTAATCTGAATCTCACCCTTGCTTGGCAGCAATAATGCATTCAAATGCTGAACCAGCGTACTCTTGCCGCTGCCTGTTTCACCAATAATCGCAGTCATACAGTATTCCTGTATCGTTAAATCAATAGCATCTAAGGCTACGGATGCGAAAGTCGTACCCTCATTATAAATATGACTTAGCTTGCGGATTTCAATTGACATAATTCATCCACCAGCCTTTCCATCGTAATAACCTCATCAATATTAACACCCTCATCCTGTAATGCATGAACAAACTTCAGCGCATAAGGAATATCAAGCTTTAAATCGATCAATTCCTGTTTCCGTTTTAAAATATCTGCCGGTTTGCCATCCATGATCTTGTGACCCTGATCAAACACCAGCACATGATCACTGCCGGCTACCTCTTCAATATCATGCGTTATCGATAAAACCGTTAAATGATTTTGTTCATGAATCTCATGAATCAACGCGTTGATTTCTGCCTTCCCCTGCGGATCAAGCATACTGGTGGCCTCATCAAAAATAATAATCTCAGGATTCATCGCCAATACACCGGCAATTGCCACCCGCTGTTTTTGACCGCCGGAAAGCCGTGTCGGTTCACTATTTAAGTAATCCAGCATATTTACTTTAGCCGCAAAATTCTCAATAATGCCCTGCATCTTTGCGCTCTCTACGCAGTGATTCTCCAGTCCGAACGCAATATCATCAGCAACCGTTGCGCCAATGAACTGATTATCCGGATTTTGAAATACAATTCCTATTTTACTGCGGATCGCATATACATTTTCATCATTCAGTTCAAGTCCGTCAACTTGAATCGAACCGCTGTCCTTAACCAGCAAATCAATCAGCAGCTTGGCAATCGTTGACTTACCGCTGCCGTTATGACCGATGATAGTTGTATAAGACCCTGCTTCAATATCAAAAGAAATGCCGTCTATTGCATTGTGTTCTTTATCATAAGAAAATGTGCAGTCTCTAACTGTAATTTTATTCATCAAAACACCTCGCAGTCTGCACTTTATTATACAACGTTTTTTGTTACTTCACAAATATTTAGTTGTAAAATCATGCGAATAACCGCTGTTTTTACCGCTTCCTGCAAATTATCATCCCTAAGCAGAGCACTGCCTGAATTTTATTCGTTCAGAAGAAAAACCGCCTTCATTATTGAAAACGGTTTCGCTGTTTTATTCAGGAATTGCCAGATCCTTGCCGTTTGATGCGATCAGCTTCTTATAGTAATAGAAAGACTGTTTACGGTAACGTTTCAGTGTTCCTTCACCGGCATCATTGCGGTCTACATAGATAAAGCCATAACGCTTCGACATCTGTCCGGAACCATTCGAGACAATATCGATAGGACCCCACCATGCATAACCAAACAAGTCAACCCCATCACGAATCGCATGTTGCATCGCTATCACATGATCACGCAGATACTCCATCCGGTATGTATCATTCACGGTACCATTGACTAATGCTTCTTTGATGCCTAAACCATTCTCAGCAACAAAGATAGGAACCTGATAACGATCATATAAATCAACCAGTGCCAGATATAAGCCATCCGGATCGATTGACCAGCCGGAAGGGGTCAGCTTCAAATATGGATTAGTCTTACCGGTATTAACAATATTATCATCACCGCGGTACGCTGTATCGCCATGAATTTCCTTATCCGAAGTATTGGTTTCCTTTTGTACTGATTCAACATAATCTTTAGAAGCAATTCTTGATCGATAATATGTAAAGCTTAAGAAATCCACCGGATATTGTTTAATAATGGCCATATCTTCATCAGTATATTCAATATTAATATCATTCTCTTTGAAATATTCCCATGCATAACCCGGATACTGGCCGCGCACCTGTACGTCAGAGAAGAAATAACCGCGTTGTTTTTCTTTTAATACGACGATTGAATCCTTAGGATCACAGCTCATCGGATAGATTGTCTTATACTCAATGACTGAGCCTACCTTTGCTTCAGGATCAATTTCATGAATAATCTTTACCGCTAAAGAGCTGGCGACAAATTGATGATGACTCGCTTGATAAACGTCATTTAATGTACTTGTTTTAGGATCAATGCCGGCAGTCATCCATTCCATCTTATGAATATTATTGCCGATTTCATTAAAAGTCAGCCAATACTTTACAACACCATGCCAGCGTTCAGCCATCGTTTTAACAAACTTCGTATAGAAATCAATCATTTTACGGCTCTTCCAGCCACCGTATTTATCAGCTAAATGCAGCGGCATTTCATAATGAGAAATAGTAACCATCACCTCCATGCCCTTTTCCCGGCATGTCTTAAATACTTGGTCATAGAATTGCAGACCTAATTCATTGGGTTCTTCCTCTTCACCGGTTGGAAATAATCTTGTCCACGCGACACTTGTCCGATAGACATTAAAGCCCATTTCTCCAAACTCACTGATGTCCTCCTGCCAATGATGATAGAAATCAATACCGCCATGGGTTGGATAATATTTCGCATTACGATCCGGATAACCAAAGACGCCGTGGGGCTGCACATCAGCGACTGAAGGCAGCTTGCCGTCCTCCATATAAGCGCCCTCATATTGATTGGCAGCTGTAGCGCCGCCCCAAAGGAAGCCCTTTGGAAAATCTTCTGGTATAATTAAATCTTTTGAATATTTCATTTTTTTACTCCTCCTATTTCAGCAATAATACTTTTACCTCTTTTTACATGTCCCTCTTTAATAATCTTTAATTCCTGCTGACAATTGGGAAACAAGATCATAATGGACATATCATAGCCCTCCTGATTCATCAGATAAGAATCAAAACGGACAATCTTATCACCACAATGTACCTGCTCGCCTTCTTTGACATAGCATTTGAACCCTTTCCCCTTAAGTTCTACTGTATTGATTCCGATATGTACAAGAACCTCCAGTCCTGCCTCTGATGTGATACCAAAGGCATGGAGTGTCGGATAGATCATCGATATTCTGCCGCTGATCGGCGCGGCGACTATTTCACTATCGGGGATGATAGCGGCTCCCTCGCCCAGCATTTTCTGAGCGAATACCTCATCCTTTACATTCTCCAGCGGAATCAGCTTTCCGGTTGCTGCTGCGGCAATTGCATTAGCCGGCAATGCTGCTTTATTTAAAAAATCAAACATTCAGTTTCAGCTAAGCTTTAGATTCATCCTTAAATAATAAGAATGTCACCACAAAGGAAATAATGAATGCAACAGCAACAGCAACTAGAATCGCAGCAATTGTATCTTCAAAGATAACTACCCCTAAAATACTTGAATAACCCATTGAATATGCCCGTGCACCCATCAGACCGGCAACTGCGCCGCCGACCAGGCCGCCGACTGCTACACCGATGATCGGCGTTTTAAATCGAATGCCGATACCATATAATGCCGGTTCAGAAACACCTGAAACTAAAGCGCCGATGCCTGCAGATAAAGCCGTTGATTTTAAATCGCCGTCCTTTGTGCGCATCATCACCGCAAAGCAGGAACCGCCTTCCGCAATGTTATGCAGAATCCAGCCCGGACGGAATACATTATCAAATCCCTGAGCGGTAAACAATTCGGTCATCGGCGGTACCATCAGCATATTAACGCCCATCAGAACTAAGAATGGATGAGCTGCGGCAATGATACCAGGTGCCATACCGCCAGTTAACGATTCAATCCAAACAATGACATTAACGATCCAGCCGCCCACAATATTACCGGCTGGTCCTAATACGATCATCGTAATTGGATAACCGACTAAGAAAATACACAGCGGCGCGAAAACGCTTCGCAAAACTCCCGGTATCACCCGATAGAAGAACTTCTCTAAATATGCAGCCATGATAGATAAGAAAATCGCCGGCAGCAAAGTACTTGAATAACTAATCAAGGTAACCGGGATTCCCAACATCGTCACTGCTTCACCGGCCGCCGTTAAGCTGACAAAGCCAGGATAAAGCAGAGCCGCTGCCAATGTGATAGAGAATGCCGGATTTGACTTCAATACCTTAGAAGCCCCGTAAGCTACCAGAATCGGCATAAAGTAGAAAGGTGTCTGAGCGATAAAATCAAACATCTTATAGGTTGTCGTTGCAGCCAGATCAGGATTGAAATAACTTGCCAGCGACAATACAACACGCATCATGCCGGCGCCGTATAAAACAGTGATAAACGGCGTTAATGACGCTGACATAAATTGAATCGCTTTAAGGAAGTAATACTTCACATTCTTTTTAACCGGTTCTTTTAAATCCAAATCCTCTGCATGATTTTCATCAACGACATCCCCCGTCTGAATATCATAATGCTTTTCAATCTCATCAAAGACCGGGAATAGGTTTTCACCCAGAATTACCTGAAATTGTCCGGAACCATAAACAACCCCCAAAACACCATTCAGCTTCTTTATTTCCTCATCCTTTGCGAGACTTCGATTCTTTAATACAAAACGTAAACGGGTAACACAATGTGAAACCGTCTGAATATTGGCTGTACCTCCGACTCTTTCAATAATATCGGATGCAAGCTTTAAAGGTTCTATCTTAGCCATATTTTCTCCTTTCCAAGTTATTGGTTATGCTTGGCTTGTTTCAGCAGCCGTTCAACATGAATGATCAAATATAATCGTTCATCATCGCTGACACTGCAGTTATAAGTCTCTGATACATATTCGGCAATCTTATCGACACAAAGATTCGCTTCATCATGCCCCGTCTGAATCTGTGAATAAATATCCCCTAATGATTCATCCGATGGCTTTGTTGCTTCAAATAAAACTCTTCTCATGAAAAACTTAAGATGAATTACAAAACGTGAATAAGCCATTGAATCCTCATCAACAACGATACTTAAATCTGTCTCAACGATATTCATGATTTCACTCACAGCCTTCATAATTTTTAATGCTTCTCGGTTGGTCTTATTTTCAGTAGCGGTTATTAAATGGAAAGCAATAGAGGTTGATTCTTCTTTCTTTAAATTTATATTTAAAGTTTCATTAATCATTTTCAGTGCCTTTTTACCTACTTCATATTCATCCTTATAAAACCGTTTAACTTCTTCATTTACTAAAGCAAAGGAATCAAAACCTGATTTATATTGATTGACACTGAAGTTGATATGATCAGCCAGAGCAATTACCAAATTGACATTAAATGTCGCATGCAATTCATTTTGTGCCATTTCGATAATTGATTGAGTTAATTCAATAATTTCATAAGGAGCTTCATCAAATAATGTTAGAAGTCTTTGCTTGTTTTGATTATCTAATGAAATGAAAGTCTTGCTGATTTCATTGTCTGAAATGATATCATGCTTATCCTTCTTGAACCCTAACCCTTTGCCGATTGCGACAACTTCTTGGCCTTTGAAGTTTTCCGCAATGACAATGTTGTTATTGATTACTCGTTTCACTTTTAATTGGTTTTTCATCATATCTATCTTAACCACTCCTTTCCATAGGACATAAAAAAACAAACCCCATCATGATTGCTTGCTTTACAATCAACTTTGGAGTTTGCCTTAATAACCTTGATTAAGTAACAAAACCGATTTATCTTTGTCCACTTACATCTTACTAAAACGCTTACATTTTGTCAATAATAAAATGTGATTTCTTCTACAAATCAATTTTATCCTCTCTTTCATGACTTTTAAACTGCCACGCATCTTTAGGTGTATAAACTTTGCGGTAGATCACACAGCCTTTGCCGCTTTTAAATTCATTGTTTAAAAAGTCATAATAAGCACCTGGTGAGATAATACCGCTGAAATCAAGGATAGAGAAGCCTATCTTACTGAGATGCTTGGAAACATAGGAAACACAGTTTGTATAAAAGACAAAAAAGGTTTTAAACTTTCCCTCTTTTATTTTATAAAAGTGTGAATTATGTACATTACGGGTAACACGGCTTAGATAATCGTCGCAGATTCCTTTTGGCTCGATTCCCTTCCGTTTTAATTCTTCATCAGAATTAAAGGGTTCAAACTTAGCAAAGGATTCTAACAGTGACTGATTCAGCTGTTCCTTTTGACGGTCATTTAATACTAAGCCAAAGGTAACAAGCACCTTATTCTCATTTTTCAGACAGTTATATAAATACTCATCCTTAGGAGCCAGAATTGCCACACCATCGCCATAGGTGCCAAATAGATAACGGACATGAGGATCGTAGCAGCCATAGGAAAGCAGTGTGCCATGATAGCTTAAATCACAGTGTCCCAGCTGCGCCGGACCGCTTTTGGCAACATGGACTATGACTTCAAGATCACTTTTTAGATCCTTTTTAATGACATCAAATTCCTCACGCTGCTGATCTGATTCTGAACGGGATAAGATAACCTTCATCAAATGCGGCGGCAGTAATGCGCCAACCATGGTAGGAATCGCTAACTGAAAACGATTGTCGATATCTTCAATTACTGATTCTGGAATCAAGGCAGTCAGCGCACGAAACACGAAAAACGCTCCGTATAAGATAAAATATGCTCCGCATACGATGATTACCTCCAGTGAATAATCACTTGGATTAAAAATCAACGCAATCGCACTCAGCAGATAGAGAATGGTCATAAATACCTGCGAGCGGGCATAGGGCAGATGATCGTGCAGCATCAGATAGGAAGTAATACCTTTGACAACAGCTAAGATAAGCAGCCAGAAACCAAGCACGACCGGTACCAACGCCATCAGCCGTTCAACATTACCATAACATATAAGACCGACTATAATAAGACCAATTACTTGGATCAGCAGTGCTGATTTTCGACTATTCCAACGATTGATACAAAGATAACCAATTGAAGAGAGGGTCAAGATAATAATACCGATACTGAAAAACTGATAAGTCAGTTTCAAAGCTGATGCCCAATTCGTAATAAAAATGACACCCAAATATAATAACACCGCTCCGTTCACAAACATGAAACCGATATTCAGCCGTTTCTTCAGCAATCCCTTCACCTCCCCTGACTGAATGAAAAAAAGGCTTTCGCCTTTTTTGATTCTAGTAGCTTACACGGCTTTTCCAGCCCTTGTATACACCGTGCATTTCTAATGCCAGATTAGCTAGATAATAAATATTTTGAATCAATTGAATGCGATCAATCGGCGCAATGTGCAGTACATAAAGTTCAAGTGCTTCTTCGCCCTTTGTTACGACAAAGCCTTTATTGATAACCGCTGTCTTATAGTTTTCTAAATCATCAAGATCAGTGAAAGCTACCGTATGCTGGACCGGCCGTTCGTTTTCATGAACATCACCGTTTTCTTCCAGATCCGCAATCACTTCCCGATTGATTTCATCGATGCGTTTTTTATCATCAGCACTTAGATATGGATACTGAGGATCAGCTGCTTCACTCTTCCCTGCTTCACAGGCACATGTCTCTTCATCTCTGCAGCCACAGGCGGCTTCATCTTCACATGCACAGCCTTCTTCACAAGTACAGCTTTCATTGCATCCGCAGCTCTCTTCCGTACAGCCGCAGGCTGATTCCATTTCAGCTTCACAGCTGCAGCAAGCTTCCTGATCCGCCTCTGCTTCGTGATTTTCTGTACTATTTTCTTCGTCAAGAAGCTCCTGTTCAAGTTTCATGATCTTTTTTTCTTCATCTTTTTTTAATTTATAGGCAACCGCAGCGGCAATACCACCTAAGATTGCAATTGTAGTTAATGCTTTTTTCATCTTGAATCACCACTTTCTTTTATTTATTGTAACACATTTTACTGATTATGGAAGAAGTTCGCTTAAATTCTTTTACGGCTTACTGCTACACCATCACCGCATTCATAAAATTCCGTTTCATAATCACCACGCATTTTTAAATAATCAATGTATCCCTGAATTTTACGTACCAAAGAACGCAGGTTGCGTGATTTAATCAATGGAGCCCCTACTAAGCCATGAAACTTAAGATTATCACTGACAATGACACCGCCGGGCTTCAGATTCACTTCAAAGCGTTCAAAGAAGCGGATATACTGTGCTTTGGCCGCATCAATGAAGATACAGTCAAATGAATCACTTAATTCCACATTCATGATATCATCAAAGATACATGTAATCTGTTTATCTAACCCGCTGTGCTTCACATTTTCAACAGCCAGCTGATAACGCGCCTCATCTCTTTCAATAGTAACAACATGAATGTCGGGATGCAGTCTTGCCAGCTGTATTGCTGAATAACCGATGGCGGTACCCAATTCTAGTATGCTCCTTATTTCTTCCTTCTCTACAAGCTTCTGAAAAAATTCAATGCCTTCCTGCTGCATGATGGGCACATGATTCTCTGCCGCATAAGTTTCCATCTCTTTAATTAACGCTTCCATATTTACTCCTCGATAGGTATGATATTACCAATTACTTCATGAGTCCGCGCACTGAAGGCCTCTTTAGTAACCACTTGTCCCTCATAACCATTAAGCCCATGCTGACTGGCGAGTTCATCGGTATAATTCTTAAGCTTATATACTTTGAAATTTAATCGTGTATTCATAATATCATTGGCATCTCCCTCATAATGAGAAACCAGCGGTATCCATTTCACATTCTCTACAGTAATCTTTTCTGAATCCGCTTTTTTTACGAAATCAAAGGAAATCATTCCAGATAAATTATTATACATATCCAGCATTCCGCCAATAAAATTTCCCAGGGAATAAACAACTAAGGTATTATTACCTGAAGCACCCGTTACCCACGTCACCGGCTGAATAACATGCGGATGCGTACCGATGACAACATCAACACCCAGATCAGCAAAGAGCTGTGCATATTCATATTCAAATTCATTTGGTTCAAATTGGTTCTCATTCCCCCAATGTGCCGATACAATCACCACATCGCTGACTTCCTTTGCACGTGCTACATCTTCGCGGATCGTTGTCTCATCAAAGTATGGAATCGCATAGCCGGCATATGATTCTATGCCGTTAGTGCCATAAGTATAAGCCAGAAAGGAAAAACGAATGCCATTTTTTTCGATAACCCTAACCTCAGCACGGTCTTCCCATGAATCATAGATACCTGCCATTACAATACCGGATTGCTGGCGCCAGAAAGAGATCGCATTATTGACACCACTTTCCCACTTGTCCAGCGCATGGTTGGTCGCGTGATTGATCATATTAAAACCAAAGGCAGGCAGCTGTTCAGCAAGGCACTGCGGGGAATTAAAGGTCGGATACCCTGACAGACCCAGCTCATCACCGCCCAAAATCGTCTCCTGATTAATGAACGCTAAATCTGATTTTTCGATTTCATCCTTCACATCTTCATACATCGGTAAAAAATCATAAAGTCCATCATTCATTTCACCCGCTAAGCGATCCGCGTCACGATATATGGAATCATGAATCAGATTATCACCAACACCGCTGAAATGCACAACAACATCTTGATTCTCAGGCGGTGTTTCCTCTTTTACTACCGGATCAGTAACTTCATCAGGTTCAGCCGGTGCTGACTGACAGCCGCATAATACAAACAAAGCAAGCAATATTTTTAGTTTTTTCATTTTGTCACATCCATTCTTGCATAATATTCTTCCAGACACCAATTGTTTTCCATCACAACCTTGGCAATTTCTTCACCGACATAACGCAGATGCCATGATTCATAACCAAAACCGGTATATTCAGTCTTATCCTCAGGATAACGGAGGATAAAACCATAATCAGCCATATGTTCAAGCAGCCATGGATAATCAGGACCCAGCTCTATTTCATTATAATTCATATCATTCATTGTCACATCAATGGCTAAACCGGAATTATGCTCACTCTGTCCTGGTCTTGCATAATATAGATCGGCATATTCCTGACCTTGCTCATTCAGATAATAATGATAGAGGTTGTATTGATAGTCATAGGAACGATACGATGCAATCGCGTTGATTTTGATGCCCGCTTCAGCTGCCGCGTCGACAAGCTGCTGAAAATGTTCACCGGCAGTCTTTTCCACATATTGCGGATCATTGAATGAACAAGAAAAATGAAAACCAATTGTACATGGGCTCGGTGTTATCATCAATTCAGCTGGCTCATACCCTTCCGGCAATTCATTATATTTATTAATCAGCATACCGAAATCGCTCGTATCATCAATGACACGGGTATTCGTAAAAAACGGCACATCTAAACCGATATTGATTCTTACTACAACATCTTCCAAGCTGTACTGTAGATTATCAGCTGCATAATTCAAATAGCGGGCGGTATTTTCCGGCCGATAGAAATTCAAAGCAAAAAGAGTTTTAATCTGATCCGCATCATAACCAGCGGTAACCAAAGTAGTCAGCGACGGCACCAGCTCAGCACGCAGCGGTATCTGACAATAAAGCTCCACGTCATCCGCATTAAATGCCCCGGCATCCATCATCAATCTGACCGACTCCTGATATTCACATTGGTCTCTTACTCTATTCAATACTTCCTCATTCTTTCTCAGCTCTGCCATTTGATCTTCAGTAAAACCCTCAATGGCTGGTTCAGTTTTACATCCTGCCAGTAACAGAAGCATACTTAATACAAGAAGTTTTTTCATTTTATCACCTAATAAACAGTATACCACAAAGGCATCTAAATATCGCATGAGAATGCTGGAATCTGATTGTTTGAATAAAGCTTGCGGCTTGGCTTAGGATATAGAAAAAAGCGTATACACTATGGATTCTGCCATGTAAAATACGCTTTCTTAATTTATATGATTAGAAAATCGGTAATAAAAATGAACAGAGGATAGCAATCAAGAAATTAATTGTCGCTATCCAAAGAGCAACATTCTCATCATCCCCACTCTGCATGACATAACATACATTTAATAGTAAAGCAAAAATAATAGATAGTGAATTTAACTTGTAAGCATGTTGTATGAGGAAGATAACACTCATAGCATATGGAACATAGAAGAAAAACTCAACTAATTTATCATTGCCTAAATACTCTGCATTGCTCTCACTATTGCGTTTCGCTAGGAAGATACTAACGATAAACTCTCCACTCAGTAAGAGCCATAATAGCGGGGATATGAACTTTAGAATATGGTTGCGATTATAAGTTGCCTTCATGGTAGTGAAATCAATCTTTACACAGTTATCCAGCGTCTGAGTAATGGGTTCTGATACATAGAATTTATGATCTTTATCCATGAGTACAAGCTGTACCGTCTCAGGCATCCGGGAATCTGTTGAAAATAAACACCCATTCTTTGTATTCTTACATTCATAAGGACCAATCTTCCAATTCCCTTCAATGTAAGTATTCATTTGCATTGGTTTCTTTCCATCATATTCAAAATCCTTAAGGATCAGCAAATCATTGCGGGTGTCCTCTGATAAATCATCACCTAAATATCGCTGTGGCATCTCATTTAAAACTAGCTCTTTATCAACCAAAACATCTGCGTAAAAGGGACCTCTTGTGTTTTCAATAAGTACATTCAGGTTTCCCATCCACTTGAAAATATATATATTCTAAATAAGAAGGCACCAATCAAAATATCCTGCTGATAATCGTGCTGAATTTCTTCATCATAAAGGCTTAATTCTCCTCCCTTTGTAACCCATCCACTCCTATACTTACATTATAATTATAAGAATCTCGCCCGTCCAGCACTAACAAAATCAAAATGCGCAAAAAAAGACAGCCGATTTCTCAGCCATCTTTCACATGTTAATTAGTCAACTAATTTAATAATTGCCATCGGAGCACCATCACCGCGGCGGTTTCTAGTCTTAATTACGCTAGTGTAACCACCTTTACGGTCTTGGTATTTAGGTCCGATTTCATTAAACAGTTTTTGAACTGCAGTATGCCCAGTCTTTTCGTCAACAGCATTGCGTACGAAGCTGGCAGCCTGACGGCGAGCGTGAAGATCTCCGCGCTTAGCCAAAGTGATCAGTTCATCAACAACAGAACGTAAGTCTTTTGCCTTCATTTCAGTCGTTTCAACGCTTCCGTACAAAATTACAGATGTAGCTAAGTTACGAAGCATTGCTTTACGGTGATCAGCAGTACGTCCAAATCTACGATTCCACATGTTTATGTCCTCCCTTTACACCTATTCAAATGATTTGAAGCTTAAGCCCAAATCATAGATTTTGTCTTTAACTTCCTTAAGTGATTTTTTACCTAAGTTTCTTACTCTCATCATTTCATCTTCTGTCTTTTGTGTCAGTTCTTCAACAGTTTGAATACCTGCACGCTTTAAACAATTGTATGAACGAACAGAAAGATCAAGATCTTCAATCATCATCACAAGACCCTTATTGACAACTTCGCCCTGAGCTTCTTTCATGATTGATTCCATATCGTTAACAGCATCATGAACGTTTGTTAAAAGTTCAAGATGGTCAATCAGAATTTTTGATCCTAATGCAACTGATTCCTGAGGAGTAATTGATCCGTTAGTCCAAATTTCAAAAATGATCTTATCATATTTTGCATTTTGACCAACACGAGTTGGTTCAACCTGATAGGAAACTCTTTCGATTGGTGTGTAAATAGAGTCAGTATAGATAGTACCCAACGGCTGGTTTGGTGTCTGATACATTTGCTTATTAGTATCAGCACTTACATAACCGCGTCCAATACGTGCCTGAAGTTCCATTTCGAGTACACCGTCTTCTTCTAAGGTACAGATGTATAAATCCTTATTCAGAACCTTTACACCCTCCGGGCAGATAATATCGCCGCCCGTTACAGGACCAGGTCCCTTTTTAGAGATACGCAGTGTATACACTTCATCGGTGTCGATCTCCATAATCAGTGTTTTGATATTTAAAATAATTGCTGTAACATCTTCCATGATTCCCGGAATTGATGTGAATTCATGGTAGATGCCGTCAACTTTAATTGAGAATACAGCAGCTCCCGGTAATGAGGAGAGCAAAACACGTCTTAATGCGTTACCGATTGTTTGGCCGAACCCTCTTTCAAGCGGTTCAATCACAAATTTTCCGTAACTTTCTGACTCAACATACTCTTTTACTTCAAAATGTGCACGTTCGAATTTTTGCATAGCTTACCTCCTCAGTTTAGGTTTAAATTAACCACGTGGTCGTTTTGGTGGACGACATCCATTGTGTGGAATTGGAGTTACATCGTTGATCAATGTAATTTCTAATCCTGCTACTTGTAATGCTCTTACTGCAGCTTCACGGCCAGGGCCTGGACCCTTTACGTTAACAGCAACAGTTTTCATACCATTATCAATTGCAGCTTTACCAGCAGCTTCACCAGCTAACTGAGCAGCAAATGGTGTAGATTTACGAGAACCTTTGAATCCTAATGCACCGGCGCTAGACCATGCAATCGCATTTCCGTTTTCGTCAGTGATTGTAACAATAGTGTTATTGAATGTAGAGTGGATGTGTGCAACACCACGAGCAATATTCTTTCTAACACGACGTTTACGAGCACCAGCGGCAGCTTTTTTTACTTTTGCCATACTATTTCCTCCCTACGTCCTATTTCTTCTTGTTCGCTACTGTACGAACCGGACCTTTGCGTGTACGCGCATTTGTTTTAGTGCGTTGTCCACGAACTGGTAAACCTTTACGATGACGGATACCACGATAGCATCCGATTTCCATTAAACGCTTGATGTTTAATGAAACTTCACGGCGTAAGTCACCTTCGACTTTAATACCGTCTACTTTACTACGAATCGCGTTTTCTTGTTCTTCAGTTAAATCCTTAACACGAACATCTTCGCTGATTCCGCAGTCTGCAAGAATCTTTCTAGCCGTTGTCGGGCCGATTCCATATACATATGTTAATGAAACTACAACACGCTTATCGCGTGGAATATCAACACCTGCAATACGAGCCATATTTGTTTACACCTCCATTTTACCCTTGTCTTTGTTTGTGTTTAGGGTTCTCACAAATTACCATCACGCGACCTTTGCGCTTGATGATGCGGCACTTATCGCATATTGGTTTGACAGATGGTCTTACTTTCATGCGTTTCCCTCCTTGTTCACGACTACTTATGTCGGAATGTTATACGCCCACGTGTTAAATCATAAGGTGAAATCTCAACAGTTACACGATCCCCCGGTAAAATGCGAATGTAGTGCATACGGATTTTACCAGAAACGTGAGCCAGAATTTCGTGCCCGTTCGCTAATTTCACTTTAAACATTGCGTTTGGAAGCGTGTCTTCGACTACGCCGTCAATCTCAATTACATCTTGCTTACCCATTATTAATTTGTTCCTCCTTTTCTGAAGTTGTTGTTAGAATTTCATACCCATCTTTCAGAATCACAACTGTATGCTCAAAATGAGCAGCCAGTGAACCGTCCTTAGTCAGAACAGTACCATCAGGAAGCACCTTGGTCTGCGGCCTTCCTGCATGAACCATCGGTTCAACTGCAATTGTCATACCTTCTTTTAATAAAATACCGTGACCTGATGGGCCAAAATTGGGAACAATCGGATCTTCATGAACCTCAGTTCCGATCCCATGGCCTGCATAATCCTGCGGAATTGAATAACCGTGCTGATAAACATATTCTCCAATTGCGTGGCTTATATCAGTCAGATGATTCCCAGCTTTCGCATATTTTAGACCTTCAAACAATGATGCTTTTGTCACATCCATTAATTTCTGTGCTTCATCATCAATGCTGCCGACCGCATATGTCCAAGCCGAATCGCCATGATAACCATGATAACAGGCACCAATATCAACCGAAATAATATCGCCCTCTTTTAGTATTGTATCGTCCGGGATACCATGAACTAAAGTCGAGTTAACCGAAATACAGGTTGCTGCCGGAAAATCGTACAGTCCCTTGAATGAAGGGGCAGCACCATGCTTTAAGATGACCTCTTCACAAACCGCATTGACTTCTTTCGTAGTCACACCCGGTTTAATGAAGGAGGCAGCCGCAGCATGTGCCAAACCGACAATTCTTCCCGCCTCACGCATAACTTCGATTTCTCTTGGTGATTTGGTCGTAATCATTTAGTCCTCCAAAGCTTTTTGCGTATCTTTCCATACGTCTTCGATGGCCTGATTAGCATTTACGCTGCGCAGCAGTCCCTGATTGCCGTAATACAGCATAACCGGTTCTGTCTGGCGGCGGTATTCATCTAATCGTACAGTTAAGCTTTCAACTGTGTCATCTTTACGCTGAATCAATTCGCTTCCACATACATCACAGATTCCCTCCACTTTCGGCGGGTGTGATTTTACGTGATAGATTGCTCCGCATTTCTTACAAATACGGCGCCCTGTAACTCTGCCGGCAAGTTCTTCAAAAGCGATACTCAGCGAGATTACTCTGCCGATCGCCAGTGATGTTCCCTTCGTCATTTCGTCAAAGGCCTTTGCCTGATCAATGGTGCGCGGATATCCGTCAAGCAGATAACCATTGCCAAGATCAGTTTTCTCAAGGTAGCTCTTTACCATTTGATTCGTTACATCATCCGGTACAAGCAGTCCCTGATCGATATAGCTTTTTGCCAATATCCCTAATTCAGTCTGATTCGCCATTTCATTTCTGAAGATATCTCCAGTTGAAATATGCTGAACATTGTATTTCTTCAGGATTTTTTCAGACATCGTACCCTTACCGGCACCAGGTCCTCCCATAATCAATAAATTCATGTTCCTTCACCTTCTATCGAGCAATAAATCCACGGTATGTTTTCTGTGTAGCCTGACTGGTCAATGACTTCACCGTTTCAAGAGCAACACCGACTACGATGATGATACCCGTTCCGCCTAAACCAACATTTGTATTTGCAAACGCCGGATTAACTAATGGGATCACATATGGCAGCACAGCGATAAATGCCAATGAAATTGAACCAAGTACAGTGATACGGTTTAAAACCTTGCTGACATAATTCTTTGTTTCAGCACCAGGTCTGACACCTGGAATATATGTACCTGATTTACCGAGATTCTCGGAAATCTTTTCAGGATCCACCTGAAGATTCGTGTAGAAGAATGTAAATAAAAGTATCAAGACTACATAGATGGCTAACCCTGTCCATGTCTGGAAGCTCAGCACCTGCTGCATCGCACGCGTGAAATCATTCTGTGTGATGAAGGTAGCAATGGTTACCGGTGCAATCATTACTGAAGAAGCAAAGATTACCGGGATAACGCTGGCTGAGTTGATCTTTAATGGCAGATAAGTCAATTCATTGGTTTTACCCTTGATAACTGTACTTGAAGTATATTGGATAGGAATTCTTCTGGTTGCTTCAGTCATTAAAACAACAAGAACGATAATTACCAAATACACAACAATATACAGCAAGAAACTCAGCATGCCGTTGGCACCTGCCGTTTCAGCCGTTACTAAAGTATCATAGGTTGATTTAAACTGACCAGGCAGATTCGCAACAATACCGGCAAAGATGATCATGGATACACCATTACCAATACCTTTAGCTGAAATCTGGTCACCGATCCAAAGCAGGAACATTGTTCCGGCAGTTAAGACGATAGCAACGAAGATATAAGATGCAAAGCTGTTATTCAGCAGCAAATGATAAGTTTTATCAAATGCATACGTCATTGTGGCTGCCTGGAAGAAACACAGTACGACACCGAGGTATCTTGTGTAACGGTCAATGACCTTACGTCCAGTCTGTCCTTGCTTTGACAATTCAGTCAAAGCCGGAATTACATCCATTGACAGCAATTGGATGATGATAGAACCTGTAATATAAGGTCCTACACCCATTGCAAAGATTGAGAACTGCTGAAAGTGTCCGCCACCCAGCAAGTTCATCATCGCCAACAGTGAATTACTGTCCGTACCAGCCAGCAGCGCCCCTGTATCAACATTTGGAACCGGAATGTTCGCTCCAAAACGGAAGATGAACAACATGGCACATGTAAACAGGATTCTCTTACGAATATCCTTGTTTTTGAACATGTTGACTGCTGTGGCAAACATCTTAGATTACCTCAACTTTTCCGCCTGCTTGTTCAATGGTAGATACAGCTGACCCAGAAAATTTATTAGCCTTTACAGTTAATTTTTTCTCTAATTCGCCTTGTCCCAAGATTTTAATTCCATCCAGTTCTTTTCTTACAAGACCTGTTTCAATCAATAATTCAGGAGTTACAACTGTATCGTTTTCGAAAACGTTTAAGCTCTCAACATTAACGATTGCAAATACTTTACGATTGAAGTTTGTAAATCCACGTTTTGGTAAACGTCTCATGATTGGTGTCTGTCCACCTTCAAAACCTAAACGAACACCACCGCCGCTGCGAGCGTTTTGTCCCTTTTGACCCTTACCAGATGTTTTACCATGTCCAGAACCATGTCCGCGGCCGATTCTCTTTCTTTCGCGTCTAGCTCCTTCTGTATAACTCATTTCATGTAATTTCATGTGTTGTCCTCCCTCTAACGAATTTCCTGAGGCTTTTTATCACGAAGACGAGCAGTTTCTTCGATTGTCTTCAGATTCTGAAGAGCATTGATCGTCGCACTTACCATGTTAACCGGTGTGCGTGACCCCAAGCACTTAGACAGGATATCGCTGAATCCGGCCAATTCCAGTACATCACGTACAGCGCCGCCAGCGATAACTCCAGTACCTTCTGAAGCCGGGCGGAGCAGGATTTCACCGGCACCGAATTTACCAACGATTTCATGTGGAATAGTTGTTCCGTTTACGATAGCAACATTGAAGACATTCTTCTTAGCATCTTCAATGGCTTTTTTGATAGCATCAGGTACTTCATTAGCTTTACCTGTACCGAAACCTACACGTCCCTTTTTATCACCGATCACGACAAGAGCAGCAAAGCGGAAACGGCGTCCACCTTTAACAACCTTGGTAACACGATTGATCGTAACGACGCGTTCTTCAAATTCTTTTTCGCGTTCGCGGTCTCTTCTTGGTTTGCGTTCCATTTTTCGCATGACCTCCTTAAAATTTCAGTCCGGCTTCACGGGCTGCTTCAGCCACTGCCTTGACACGTCCGTGGTAAATATATCCGCCACGGTCAAATACTACATTTTCAATACCGGCAGCCAATGCGCGCTTTGCAACTTCTGTACCAACAGCCGTTGCAGCAGCAATATTACCGCCATTTTCTAACTTCAATTCAACACTGCTGCAAGCCACTAAAGTCTTACCTGCAACATCATCAATAATCTGCACATGGATATGTGCGTTTGAACGGAATACGTTTAAGCGAGGGCATTCAGCAGTACCATTGATTTTGGTACGAACACGTGCATGACGACGTAAACGTTCATCGTTTCTTGAAACTTTCTTAAGCATGTTACGATTGCTCCTTTCTCGCTATTTCTTACCTGCTGTCTTACCTTCCTTACGACGAACATATTCACCCTTATAGCGAATACCTTTGCCCTTGTAAGGTTCTGGTTTTCTAGCAGCACGGATATTAGCAGCAAATTCACCGACTTTTTGTTTATCAATACCTGATACAACAATTTCCGTAGGTGAAGCACATTCAACTTTAACATCATCAACTAAATCAAAGATTACTTGATGAGAATAGCCGATGTTTAATTGCAGTTTGTTACCTGAAATAGCAGAACGGAAACCGATACCAACTAATTCAAGACGCTTCTCGAATCCTTCAGATACACCAACAACCATGTTGTGCAGTAATGCACGAGTTGTTCCGTGAAGTTGTTTTGTTGTTTTATTGTCATCCGGACGGATAACTTTGCATTCACCATTTTCAACAGAAATTGTTAAGAACGGTGCAAATTGACGTGATAAAGTTCCCTTAGGACCTTTAACAGTCACTTCATTCCCTTCAGCAACCGTAATCTCTACGCCTGCAGGAATGGTAATCGTTTTATTACCGATACGTGACATAAATGTTCTCCTTTATTACCAAACGTAAGCCAGCACTTCGCCGCCAACGTGTTTAGCTCTAGCTTCTCTGTCAGTCATCAGACCGTGAGATGTTGAGATAATAGCGATACCAAGACCATTCAATACTCTAGGAATAGAATCTACTTTTGCGTAAACACGTAAACCTGGTTTTGAAATTCTCTTTAATCCGCTAATGATTTTTTCATTGTTAGCACCGTATTTCAGGGTAACTGTTAATACTTTTTTAACATCGCCTTCAACTTTGTAATCAGTAATGAAACCTTCTGATTTCAAAATCTTAGCAATTTCAATCTTTTCTTTACTTGCTGGAATCTCAACTGTTTCGTGACGAGCTTGAAGCGCGTTACGAACTCTAGTCAGCATATCAGCAATCGGATCTGTCATCATCATGACTCAATTCCTCCTATCTCTTACCAACTAGCCTTCTTCACTCCAGGGATCTGACCTTTGTAAGCCAGCTCACGGAAGCAAATACGGCAGAGTTTGTATTTACGTAAAACTGAGTGAGGACGTCCGCAACGTTCACAGCGTGTATATTCACGAGTTGAGAACTTTTGAGGGCGATTTGCTTTGAGTACCATCGCTTTTTTTGCCATATCTTATTGTCCTCCCTATTTCTGGAAAGGCATGCCTAATTCTTCAAGCAGCGCCTTCGCTTCTTCATTTGTTTTTGCAGTTGTTACGATAACAACATCCATCCCGCGAACCTTATTTACTTTATCAAAGTTGATTTCTGGGAAAATGATTTGTTCCTTAACACCTAATGTATAGTTACCACGGCCATCAAAAGCCGTTTTGCTGACACCACGGAAATCTCTTACACGAGGCAGTGAAATATTCATCAGCTTGTCTAAGAAATCATACATGTAGTCTTTACGCAATGTAACTTTACAGCCGATCGGCATACCTTCACGAAGTTTGAAGTTTGCGATTGACTTTTTAGCTTTAGTGATTACCGGCTTCTGACCAGTGATCTGAGTCAGTTCAGCAACAGCTTCTTCTAAAGTCTTAGGATTAGCGATAGCATCGCCGCATCCCATATTGATAACTACTTTATCAATAGCAGGTACTTCCATTACAGATTTGTACCCGAATTTCTTCATCATGTTTTCTACAACTGTATTGTTGTATTTTTCCTGTAGGCGGTTCATCTCTTAGCTCCCCCCTATTTCACTTCAGCGCCAGTAGCTTTGTACACGCGCACTTTTTTGCCATCAGCAATTTTGAAGCCAACTCTGCTTGCTTTTTTCGCTTTGCTGTCATACAGCATAACATTTGAAACATGAATTGGAGCTTCCATTTCAACAATTCCGCCGTCCGGATTCGCTTGAGTCGGTTTCATGTGTTTCTTAACTAAGTTAACACCTTCAACGATGACTTTGCTCTCTTTAGGAAGAACTTTAGTTACTTCAGCGATCGTGCCTTTGTAAGCACCTGTAATAACTTGAACCTTATCACCTTTTTTGATCTTCACAAGGGCACCTCCTATAATACTTCTGGTGCCAAAGATACAATTTTCATGTAATCCTTGTCACGCAGTTCTCTTGCCACTGGTCCGAAAATACGTGTACCACGTGGTGTCTTATCATCCTTGATAAGTACAACAGCGTTGTCATCAAATTTGATATAAGTACCATTCTCACGGCGGATACCGCGGCGAGTACGTACGATTACACCTTTAACAACATCACCTTTTTTAACAGTTCCGCCGGTAGCAGCCTGTTTTACTGCACATACAACAACATCACCAATGTTGCTGAATTTTCTTTTACTTCCACCTAGTCCACGAATAACTAATACTTCTTTAGCTCCCGTGTTGTCAGCTACTCGTAATCTACTTTCATTTTGAATCATGAACGTTACCTCCTAGCGACTAAAGAACTTCGGCTTTATCGATGACTTTAACTAAGCGGAAACGTTTAGTTGCTGACAATGGGCGAGTTTCCATAATTTCAACTCTATCACCGATTCTAGCTTCGTTGTTCTCATCATGAGCCTTGAATTTCTTAGAATATTTAACACGTTTACCATATAAAGGGTGTGTTTTTTTAGTTTCAACAATGATTGTAATTGTCTTATCCATTTTATCGGAAACAACAGTTCCGCGATAAACTTTACGGTTAGATCTTTCTTCCATTCTCTTCGATCCTCCTAATCTTGATTACTAAGCTCGCGCTCAGTCATCACTGTCTTAATACGAGCAATAGATTTCTTAATTTCTCTCATTCTTGCAGGATTTGTTAATTGTCCAGTTGCTTGTTGGAAACGAAGGTTAAAGAGTTCAGCTTTAAGCGTTTCGATATCATTCAGCAATTCAGCATTGCTTTTTTCTCTGATTTCTTTTACTGTCATGGTTTACTCCTCCTCGCCCTTACGTACAAATTTACACTTAACTGGAAGTTTGTGAGAAGCAAGACGGAACGCTTCACGAGCAGTTGCTTCGTCAACGCCGCCGATTTCAAACATAACACGACCAGGTTTAACTACTGCTACCCATCCTTCAGGTGCACCTTTACCAGATCCCATACGTACTTCCAATGGTTTTCTTGTGATTGCCATGTGTGGGAAAATTTTGATCCAAACTTGTCCGCCACGTTTCATATAACGTGTCATCGCAATACGTGCTGCTTCAATCTGACGGTTACTTACATAGTTACCGGAATCAGCAACAAGACCGAATTCACCGAATGCAACAGCACGGCCGGCTTTTGACTTACCTTCGTAACTCAAACGGTGAGGTCTTCTATATTTAGTTCTATTAGGCATTAACATAGATTATTTTCCTCCTTCAACTGCCGGAGCTGCTGTTTCAGCTTCCTTAACTGGAGCTGCTTTAGCGTTATTGTTGTTAGGACGGCGATCCCCGTTATTCGGACGACGGTTGTTGTTGCGGCGACGTCTGTCATTAGCAGGCTGTTTTGGTGCTTCCGGTTCCTGAACCATTTGTCCAGGCAGAACTTCACCGCGGCAGATCCAAACTTTAACACCTAAGCGGCCATAAGTAGTAGATGCTTCTTCATGTGCATAATCGATATCAGCACGTAATGTGTGAAGAGGTACAACCCCTTCAGAATAACCTTCTGAACGAGCGATATCAGCTCCGCCTAAACGGCCGGATACTGAAGTCTTGATACCCTTAGCACCAGAACGCATCGTCTTTTGAATCGCTCTTTTCTGAGCAGTTCTGAATGACGCACGCTGTTCCAGCTGATCGGCAATGCTTCTTGCAACGATACGAGCGTCTAAATCAGGGTTAGCAATTTCAACTACCTTGATGAATACGTTCTTACCATTTGTTAATTTGATTAATTTTTTCTTGATCACTTCAACAGCTTCACCATTTGTACCAATGATAACGCCTGGACGAGCTGAACGAATGATTACTTCAACGCGGTTCTTTGAACGTTCGATTTCAATTCTTGATACGGAAGCAGCTTTTAACTCTTTGAATAAGAATTCACGAATCTTAACGTCTTCCAGTAATAAATCGGCATAATCTTTGTCTGCATACCATCTTGATTCCCAATCACGAATGACACCGACACGTAATCCGATTGGACTAACTTTTTGTCCCATGAGCTACCTCCTTAATCACGTTCACTAACCACAAATGTGATGTGGCTAGTGCGCTTATGAATTGCGCTTGCGCTGCCTTTTGCACGCGGCATGAATCTTTTCAATACGATACCTTCGTTTGCGTAACAAGCTTTTACATACAGGTTTTCTTCATCCATGCCATTGTTGTTAACAGCATTGGCAATCGCTGAATTTAATACTTTTAATGATGCATCGGCAGCAAAATTTGATGTATATTTCAAAATTGCTTTCGCTTCTTCAACATCCTTACCACGAACCAGATCAAGTACAAGACGAGCTTTTCTAGGTGGGATGCGTAATGTTTTTGCAGTTGCTTTAACTTCCATCATTTACTTCCTCCTATCTCTTAGCTTTCTTATCATCGGCTCCATGGCCTGAGTATTTGCGAGTTGGCACGAATTCACCTAATTTGTGACCAACCATATCTTCTGTAACATAAACTGGAAGATGTTCTTTACCATTGTAAACGGCAAATGTGTGTTCAACGAATTGAGGGAAGATTGTAGAACGACGTGACCAAGTTTTAATTACTTCTTTTTTACCAGACTCATTCAGTTTTTCCACTTTCTTCATTAAGTGTTCATCACAGAAAGGTCCTTTTTTCAAACTACGACTCATTTTTTAATTTCCTCCTTTCGCTTACTTGCCATTGCGACGACGAACGATCAGTTTAGTCGAAGCTTTTTTGTTCTTACGAGTTTTAACACCCATAGCTTTTTTACCCCATGGCGTCATTGGTGACTTACGTCCAACTGGTGTACGGCCTTCACCACCACCGTGAGGGTGATCGTTAGGGTTCATAACTGAACCGCGAACCGTAGGTCTGATACCTAACCAGCGTGAGCGACCTGCTTTACCCAGATTTACCAGGCTGTGGTCTTCGTTACCAACTTGTCCGATAGTAGCACGGCAGTTAGCTAAGATTTTACGTACTTCGCCAGAGGCAAGACGTACTGTTACATATTTATCTTCGATACCAAGAATCTGAGCTGAAACACCAGCTGAACGAGCCAGCTGACCGCCCTTGCCAGGTTTCAATTCAACGTTGTGAATGAATGTACCTTCAGGCATGTGACGCATTTCCAAGCAGTTACCAACCTTGATGTCAGCATTTTCACCAGAAAGCAGTGTTGTGCCAACCGTTAACCCCTTAGGAGCTAGGATGTAGCGTTTTTCACCATCCGCATAGTTTAACAATGCGATGTTTGCTGATCTGTTTGGATCGTATTCGATAGTAGCAACCTTAGCAGGGATACCATCTTTGTTTCTCTTGAAATCGATAATACGGTATTGGCGCTTATGGCCTCCACCTTGGTGACGAGTAGTGATACGTCCGTTATTGTTACGGCCACCTTTGCTTCCTAAAGGAGCAAGCAGTGAGCGTTCAGGACTGTTCGTTGTAATTTCGTCAAATGTCAGTGTTGACATATTACGACGACCCGGGGTCGTTGGCTTATATTTCTTAATCGCCATGGATTAATTTCCTCCTTACGCATTTTAAAGGGAAATAGCGTGACTCTTCCCTGTTTCGACTATTCGCCGAATAAGTTGATGTCTTGTCCAGCAGCAATTTTAACGATTGCCTTATGTACAGGACTTGTAGTGCCAGTGTATTTACCAACACGTTTAGCTTTTGGCTTTGTGTTAACCATGTTAACTTTTTCAACGTTAACACCGAAGATCTTTTCAACAGCCTGACGAACCTGAGTTCTGTTTACGCCCTTAGCCACTTCGAATGTAACCTTGTTATCTTCTTCCATCAATTTCATTGATTTCTCAGTGATGATTGGACGGATAATAATATCTCTGTAGTTATTCATTATCCTAATACCTCCTCAACGCATTTCACTGCTGCTTCAGTGAACACGATCTTGTTAGCATTTACAATGTCATAAACATTGATACCATCAGATGTCAGCATCATCATTGTAGGGATGTTGCGAACTGACAGATAAGCATTTTCGAAATCTTCTTCACTTGAAACAACAAACAATGTTTTCTTAGCTGCGCCGATTGCATCGATTGTCTTGATGAAGTCTTTTGTCTTAGGAGCAGCAAATTTCAATTCATCAACAACGATCATATCATTGCTTGCCACTTTTTCAGATAATACTGATTTAAGAGCAAGACGACGAACTTTTTTATTTAATTTATAAGCATAGCTGCGAGGTGTAGGACCGAATACGATACCACCCTTGCGGAACTGCGGAGCTCTTGTAGAACCCTGACGAGCATTACCGGTTCCTTTTTGTCTGTAAGGCTTACGACCGCCGCCGCGAACTTCTCTGCGGTTTTTAACGTCGTGAGTACCTTGTCTCATTGATGCACGCTGCATAACAATGGCATCAAAGATTACTTGCTGATTTGGCTCAATGCCAAACACTTCAGGATTAAGGTTAATTTCGCGAAGTTCTTTACCTTCCTGATTTAATACAACGATATTAGGCATTTTTTATTCCTCCTCAGTTTTAGTGTAGTCAACTAACACCTTAGCTGTTTTATCACCCTTGCTGCATTTTGCAGATTGGATAATAACCAGACCCTTCTTAGGACCAGGAACGTTACCCTTGATCAGGATGTAATTCTTTTCAGCATCAACCTTGATGATCTCAAGATTTTGGTTAGTTGTACGATCTGTTCCATAATGACCAGGCATTGTGAAACCAGGGTCGATCTTGTTAGTACCAAGACCAGTAGTTGCAGCTGAACCCATGCCTCTGTGATGGCCAGAACCGTGACTCTTAGGTCCGATTTTCTGATTGTGTCGTTTTACCGCACCAGTAAATCCGTGACCCTTGCTAGTTCCGATAACATCAACTACTTCGCCAGCGGCAAATAAGTCAACTTTAACTTCACTGCCTAATTCATAGCTCATCATTTCTTCTGAGCGAATTTCTCTGATGAAACGCTTAGGTGCTGTGTTCACTTTCGCAACATGTCCGAGAGCAGCTTTAGTAGCGCGTCTTTCTTTGATGTCTTCCAAGCCAAGCTGAACAGCAACATAGCCATCATTTTCAACTGTTTTCTTTTGTAAAACAATATTTGGTGTAGCTTCTACTACAGTTACAGGGATTAATACACCATCTTCAGTGAAGACTTGTGTCATCCCGACTTTACGTCCTAAAATTCCTTTCATGATGTTCACCTCCATCATTACAGTTTAATCTCGATGTCAACACCGCTCGGCAGTTCAAGACGACTCAGTGAATCGATTGTTTCTGCTGTAGGTCCGACAATCTCAATTAAACGTTTGTGAGTTCTAATTTCGAATTGTTCACGAGAATCTTTGTATTTGTGTACCGCACGCAAGATAGTTACTACTTGCTTTTCAGTTGGAAGAGGTACTGGTCCAACGATCTTTTTGGCACCGTGTGCCTGGGCAGCTTGAACGATCTTTTCTGCGCTAGCATCTAAGATTCTGTGTTCGTAAGCTTTTAAGCGAATTCTTACGCTGTTTTTTGCCATGAAATAAATCTCCTTTCGTCTATATCTGTGATAGACCCGCTCGGTGCGAATTCCCCCGGCTCACTAAGTCATGACAACGTCTCTCAGTGTGTCGGCAACCTCGCATGTCCACGCGGTAACAGAGGTATTATAGCAAAGAATAACACCGTATTGCAAGTCTTTTTTTTAAAAATATCCCATAAAATTCGGCTTTTTTTCAATTCTACCTATTTTTTGCTACACGCCCCAAAATGGTAGCGGTTACATTCACAAATCACTTATCGATTGGTGTTTTTCATTCTGATTTTACCCGTTTTTCTAAATTTTATTGAATTCTTTGATTAGTAATACACAAAAAAAGAACTCCCGAAGAAGTTCTTATGCTTAGTCATTCTTTTACACCGCTCATCGTTATACTGCTTAGCTTATTGAGTCGTTTAACCAAAATCGGCACTAAGATAATCGCAGCAATGAAAGTTACCAGGTTGTACCAGAAATTGTAAGGCGCCGAATACGCCCAAGCAGCCCATGAGCCTGCTGCACTCCCTTCTGGGAACCAGAAATAAACCCCGGATATTACTTGCGAAATATATTTTAAAAACATGCCGAAGCAGACACCGGTATAAAGATTTGAGAGTTTTGTATTTCCGATGTGAATAGCCGGCACGATGGATGCCAGACCGATTGCCACAAAAGGCACTACATAATCAAGCAGCACCTGCGGCACTGACACCATATAATTGTTTAAACCAAACAGAACACCGATAACCCATGAGAGCGCTGATATTGCTGCTCCCCATCGCCAGCCCAGATGATAAGATGCGATAAACAGTGCGATTACCAAAAGTTCTAAAGAACCGCCATTAGGCATCTGAATGATTGGCATTGCTGTATTAAATGCATTCAGTGCCACGGCAAGCGCTATATACATAGCTGCATAAACCATTGTTAAAACATTACTTCTAGTTTTGTCCATAAAAAAACACCTCCATGAGGCGTAAGAACATCAAAAAGAAATTGACTCCCTACGCTAGTACTAACTAGATCAGGTCAAAGGGACTCTCTCAGCTTTTCAGCACCCCTGTCTTGACTGTACTATTATATATTACTTATATCGGTGAATGCAACCTTTTCCATCATAATAATTTGCTTATGAATTAAAACCATGAAAATACTGATCTATATAATTAATAAAGCTAGCACAGATACAGTGAAGCTGCACCGTCACCATTACTTCTGATTTGTATTTTAACCAATAAAAGCTGTAACATAAACCGTCACAGCTCTTATACCCATCAATTATCTATCGCATTATCAGATATGCCGTATATGCGGCATACATTAACAACATCATAATTCCTGAATTTTTATTAATTGTTCCTTTTTTTGAAAAGATAAAGGCAACAACACTGCCAACGATCAGTACGCCAAGATCAATGAATGTATTATTGGTAATCGTCAGCGGTGCCAAAGTTGCGGACATCCCCAAGATAAAGAATATATTGAATACATTAGAACCGATGACATTCCCCATCGCAATATCACTTTCCCCTTTGCGTGTCGCTACAAATGAGGTAACCAGTTCCGGTAGCGATGTACCGATCGCCACAATAGTCAAGGCAATCAGATCCTTTCCTAATCCAAGCATTAACGCCAGATCACTGGCACCGCTCACAACGAGCTGACCGCCGACTACAACACCGATCAGGCCGCTGCCAAGGTAAAGAAAGCTCTTGGGCCATGACAAAACATCGGTGCCCGTTTCAGCTGTCTGCTTATCACTCAGTGCGGCCATGCTAGTCGCATAAATAAATATAATAAAGAAACATAAAAGTAAAAGCCCCTCAACACGTGAGACAACATTCACACTGCCTTCATTAAAAAATACATCTAAGCCGCAGATTACCAACACCCCGGCACCGAGTATCGACAATGGAAAATCACGGTTCAAGATTGACTTATGCACAGACAAAGGACGAATCATTGCACATAAGCCAACTATAAACAATAAATTAAAAATATTAGAGCCGATCACATTGCCTACCGCAATCTCATTCTGTCCCGTCAAACTAGCTGTAATACTGACTGCTGCCTCCGGTGCGCTAGTACCAAAGGCTACAATTGTAAGACCGATAATCAAGCTTGGAATCCCCAGCCTTTTTGCAATCGCACTGCTGCCATCAACAAAAAAATCAGCACCTTTCACTAATAAAACAAAACCAAGAACTAAATACAAAACCGAAATCATAGTGTTCCTCCTGTCATTACGGCATAGAAAAAGACTTCTACACCCTTCGGTAAAAGTCTTGCTTCAATGTGTAACACCGGTTGGTTCTGCCAACGTGATGACGATGATTACCCTATCCTTATCAGATACAAGCTACTCCCTTTTGTTGTATTATAGCCTATACAAAATTTAATTACCAGTTTTTTCTGCAATCATGGCAGAGATATTATCAATACTGATTAATTTTCATAATGAGACAGCGATTAACTACCGCAATCCAGAAAAAATTTAATCAGCAGACTGTCGCATTTCTTTAACTAAAACCTTCTCAGCTTCATCATAATAAATAGCAAAAAAAAGAGTCCTGCCTATTGCGGCAGAACTCATCATGTTTTTTAGTATAACAGCATTGTAATCAATCTTAATTATTTCTGAGCTAATGCGCTTTGAGCTGCGACACGGCCGAATACAACAGTGTCACAAACAGCAACTGAACCTAAACGGTTGCCGCCATGAATACCGCCGGTAACTTCACCCGCCGCATACAGTCCTTCGATTGGATTACCGTCTTTGTCAAGAACACGGGCATCCGTATCAATTTTTACACCGCCCATTGTATGGTGGACAGAAACAACAGAGGAGAACATGAAGTATGGTCCTTCGCCAATCTTATTGAAGTTATCTGTACGTCCGAAATCTTCATCAGTACCAGCTTCAACCATATCATTGTAATGAGCGATCGTAGCCTTAACTTCTTCCACAGGCACACCGAAATGTTCACATACTTCTTCTAAAGTACCGATTGCCAATACACCGTCTTTCAGACACTTATCGATTTCAGCCTGATAATCTTCATACAGCTTCTGTTCAGCAACGACAGCTGCATCGATAATTTCATAAACCATCTTATCTGTCTGTTCCAGAGTTGCTAATGAAATAACATCACGAGTACCCTTTTCATTTACAAAACGTTTACCTTCTTTGTTAACTAACAGCGCTGTTGAATTTAAACGAGCATAATCGATATAGTAGTAATTGCCAGTCGCCGGATTGTTTACCGGGTACAGCTGAATTGCATCCATATCTACAACATCCGCACCGATTGCCTGAGCCATAACGATACCGTCACCGGTTATTGCCGGTGAATTCGTATTAGGTACATTGGCATCAAGACTTGGCCACATAGTATTAACTGCTTCACGCATTTCTACATTGGCAGAGAAACCGCCGGTTGTCAGTATAACACCCTTATCCGCCTTAAATGTATACGTTGCACCATCCTTGTAAGTAGCGACAACACCGGTTACACGGCCATTTTCATCTTGGATCAATTCATTAGCGGTAGTTGTGAAATAAATTTCCGCACCCAATGAGCGAGCTTTTTCTTCTAATGTATCAACATAGACAGGACCATCACCTACCGGCCATAATGTACGGGCTACTTTGTGACCGCCATACCATGACATCTTGTCACGATATACAACACCTACATCATCCTTCAGCCATTCTGCACTTTCCAGCGCGTTATCAACAATAACTTGAATCAGTTCCTTGTTGCCGCGTTCATAACCGCCTTCATAAATATCATTAAAATACTGTTCCTTACTGTCTTCAATGCCTTCACCAGCCTGCAGCCAGTTATTCGGAGCTGCAAATTCACCGCCTGACAGACGTGTGTTACCGCCGGTGATATCCATCTTTTCGATTAATGCTACTGAAGCTGCGCCATTTTCTAATGCTTCAATTGCCGCTGTAAGACCAGCTCCGCCAGCACCGATAATTACGATTTCCGCACTGATTTCCTTATCCTCACTCTTCACCACTTCCGGCGCTTTAGAATATACAGATAAATCAGCACCGGCCTGTGTCAGCGCATCACTTACACCAGACAGAATCGCTCTTGATGTAATACTAGCGCCAGTTAATACATCCACGTTCACTGACTGAGCATCAATGATTCGCTGCGGCATCGCATCGATTGCTTTAGAACCAATGCCTACAGTTTCAACATTATCGCCGACATTCACTGCCGTAATTTTACCTTCCTTAATAACCACGCTTACCTGCATAGGACCATGGAAACCGTTTACCTCAACGGCATATTCACCATCTGCTGCCACATTAGCAGAAGCTTCTTTACCCATTGCTTGGTTTAAAGCCTCTTGCACGGCGGATAACAGTGCCTTACTTGATACGGTACAGCCGGCTACAGTATCTACTTCAGCACTTTGCTTCTCTACGATAACAGCCGGCAGCTGTTCAATAGCATTCGTACCGATACCCTGTGTTTCCCCATGTTCCAGTACCTCAACCTTTTCAATTTTATCAGCACTGACCGTCACTGCAACCTTCATATCACCGCCGAAGCCTTGGGTTACAACCTCATAAGTTCCTGCTGTATAAAGCTGTGAGCCTTGATCTGTTTTAGCACAGCCGCTGACAATCAGCAAACCAGCTAATAATAAACTTGCAATTTTCTTCATTACTCCTACCTCCTGATAACCCAATTATAGTGAAATCAGTCACAATTGAATATGGATAAATGGCTCAACTCAATGGATTATTGAACATAATACTTAAAATGATGATAAAATAGAGTTATGAAAAACTTAGGAATCAAAACTAAAATACAGCTTTATTTTTTAATCAGTGTCCTGATTGTATTCAGTTCACTGTTTTTCTACATTGAAGCAATTTACCGGCCCAAAGATATTGCCAATAATACTTTTACGGTTTCTCAGATCGTTGACAGTAAAGCACAGGAGGTCAGCATGTGGATCAAGCGAATATCTGCTGAGTATCGCACAATATCTACCATTCCTGCCTTTTCTTCAATGGATGTACGCGGCATTGAACCGCAGATCGAACGCTTTACTAATTCTTATACTAATAACGGTGAAGTGATGGAAACCTTTTCTTATATCGGAAAGAATGGTTTCTGTTGGATTAACAGTGATGCGATTGAAAACCTGATGGATAATCAGGACTATCAAAAAGCTTATCGGGATGATTCTGAATTTATCATTTCTAAGCCTAAACTGAATGACAACAATCGTGAGGTATTGCTTTTCTATTATCCGATTAAATCAATTACTAATCAAAAAGAAGCGCTGATTGTCGCCGCGATTCCTTCCGTACGTTTAAATGAAATTGTCAATACGATGCAGGTTTATAATGGCAAAAGCTTCATCATGAGCCGTGATTATGATTTAATTACTACCAACGAGCAATATTTCTATTCGCATACGATTAATGAAGAAACCCTGAATGCCATCGATATCATGGCGATAACAAGCAGCAATCAATTTCCAGTCACCGATATTAATGGGAAAGCAGCCACCCTATTTGTCTCTCCGATTGAAAATTATCCGGAATGGATTTTTGCCACAGTTGTATCCAATGAAGAATTGATGCAGTCAAGTAATCAGCTGATGACCGGTTTGTGGATATTACTGCTCTTCCTTTTAGCCGTTATTTTTATCCTTGGTAAAATGCTGGTAACCTCAGTGCTGACACCCATCAAAAATCTTCAGAATGCAATGAAGCTTGTGGAAAACGGAAAGCTGGAAAGTTATGTCGATGAAGGCAATGCCCGTGATGAAATTCATGACTTATCAATGAGTTTTAATAAAATGATTTCTAAAATGAGTGATCTGATTGATCAGATTGTCGAAGAGCGCAATCAGAAACAAAGAGCGGAAATGGAAATCATGCAGGCACAGATTAAACCGCATTTCCTCTACAACACCTTGGATAATCTGAAATGGCTTGCCAAGCAGCATGGCGCTGAGGATGTCGCTAAAACAATTACTGCCCTTTCGACTTATTTCCGTACCTTCTTAGCTAGCGGTCAGCAGGTTATTTCATTGAAACAGGAGTTTAAGCATACGAAGGCTTATCTCGATATGCAGAAGATTCGCTTTAAAAATCTTGATTATGAGATTTATTGTCCGAAGGAAATGGAAACGATTCAGGTTGTGAAAATACTGCTTCAGCCATTGGTTGAAAACAGTATCCATGCTTGTACTCAGCCAAATTCGCACATGGGAAAAATTATCGTCAGAGCCGTGATTGAAAATGAATGTTTAATGCTGAGTGTTGAAGATAATGGCTGCGGCATGGATGAGCGGGAAGTGAATGAATTACTTAATTATCTGCATTCCTCGGATACCTCAAAGCATTTTGGTTTGCATAATGTTTATACCCGTTTAAAAATGATGAATCAGGAAAATGATATTTTGATTGACAGCATCAAGGGTGAAGGATGCAGGATTACTTTACTGATAAAGGAGTTTGACTATGATAAGAACGATGATCGTTGATGATGAAGAAAATATCCGCTTCGGATTAAAGCGGCAGGTCGAATCTTTAAATCTGGATATTCAGGTAATTGCCCTTGTGGATAATGGTGAAGTTGCTTTAGAAGCTGTACAGAAATATCATCCGGAATTGTTGTTTATGGATATCAATATGCCTGGTATGAATGGCCTTGAAGTAATCAAAAGAATCCGTGAACTTCAGCATATGTGTTCAATCATTATAATATCCGGCTATGATGATTTTCAATTTGCGAAGGAGGCAATCAGACAAAAGGTTGATTTCTATCTTTTAAAGCCTGTAGATGACGATGAATTAGCTGAAGTCTGCGCGCAGGCAATTGATAATTATCAGAAACGTCTCTTGGAACACAATTTACTGAAACAATATCAGCCAAATGATTCCGCGGATCTCCTAGCCTATATTCAAAATCATTTAGATGATCCGACCCTTGATTATGACAGCTTGCAGAATAGTTTCGGCCTGTCACGTTCAAGTATCAGTAAAATGATTAAGCAGGCAACAAATCAGTCGCTGAATGAGTATATTACAAATCAGCGGATCGATCTTGCCGATGCCTATTTGAAAAATCAGAAGAATGCTGCGATCAAACAGATTGCGCTGATGTGCGGTTTTACTGATCCGCTTTATTTCTCAAGAGTGTATAAAAAAATCCGCGGCCGTACACCCAACAGCACAAGGGAGGAAAATCTATGAAGAAAATTCTCTTGGCATTGCTGCTGATGCTTAGTGCATGCGCACCGCAGAGTATCGATAATACGGATACCTATCAGGGTGAAGGCATTGGCAAACAAGGAAAGATTATTGTTGATGTGGTTATTAAGGATGATAAGATTGAACATATCGAATTGGTGAAGCATAGTGAGGTGCCGGGCTTTTCTGGCAAAATGATCCAATTGGCAGATGAGATCATATCTAAAAACAGCATTGATGTCGATACGATCACCGGTGCTACTCTGACCAGTCAAGGGTTCATAGATGCTGTAAAGGATGCGCTGATGCAGGCGGGTGTCACGCAGGAGGATCTGATGAATGCCAACATGCAGGAGCAGCAGCAGAAAATCATTGAACAGCATTCTGATTTGGTAATTGTCGGCAGCGGCGGGGCCGGCTTTGTGGCTGCAATTCAAGCGAAGCAGCTGGGCTTTGAGAAAGTAACGATTATTGAAAAAATGGCTTTCAATGGCGGCAATACTCGCATGTCCGGCGGTGAATATGCCTGTTACAACAACTGGGTTCAGGAAAGTGAAGGAATCATTGACACCAAGGAAGCATTTATCGAGGATATTTTAATATCCGGACAGGGCCGAAGCAATGAAACACTGGTGCGTACACTGGCTGATCATGTATTAGAAAATGCTTATTGGCTGCGTGATGAAATCGGTGTGCAATATAAGGATGAACAATCATGGTACGGCGGTCATCGGGTTGCCAGAACTTTGTGGCCGGTTGGTGATGGCCCTGCTTATGTAAATACTTTGGCACAGAAAGCTGAAGAATTGGGTGTTGAAGTGATCTATAATACTAAAGCGGTGGAAATCATTATGGAGAATGGCAAAGCGATCGGCATAAAAGCCGTCAGTGATGGCAACAGTCTGCACTTCTATGGTGACAGCGGAGTTATACTGGCAACCGGCGGTTTCTCTGCCAATGTGGAAATGCGTCAGCAGTACAATACCCAATGGCCAACTTTAGATGCCTCTATTCCCACGACAAATTCACCGGCAATCGTAGGTGACGGTATTCTTATGGCACAGGCTGCCGGTGCTAATCTGATTGATATGGATGCGATTCAGCTGTATCCGATCAATAATCCAGCAACCGGCAATTATTATTTCGTTGATTATGCGCGTTTAATCGGCAATGCCTTGCTGGTCAATAAAGACGGCGAGCGTTTTGTTGATGAAAAGGAGACTCGTGAAATTATCTCACGGGCGGCCATCAAACAAAAAGACGCTATGATCTATGAAATCATCGATGATCAAGTCGCTAAGGCAATGAATCTGGAAGAAGATTACGCTTCTGAAATTGCCCGCTGTCTTGATCAGGGAGTTTTGATTAAGGGCAGTTTAAAGGAATGCGCAGAATTCTTCGATATTCCGTATGAAACTTTGGCAGCCACGATCGAGCATTATAATGAAATGGCTGCACAGGGAGTAGATACGGACTTTAACCGCACTGACTTAATACCGATTGGTGATGGCCCGTATTTGATGTTTGCGTGTATTGTCTCCGTTCATCACACTATGGGCGGCGTGGAAATAGATGAGAATGCTCATGTAATTGATACTAAGGGAAACATTATTCCTAATCTGTACGCGGCCGGGGAAGTTACCGGCGGCATTCATGGTGCTAACCGGCTTGGCTCATTATCAATACCCGATACAGTCTGCTTCGGCAGGATTGCAGCTGCCACGGCGTATAATGAGCATTTAAAGAAATAGAGTTTCAGATATACCGATCTTATAACGGCGATAAGCCGTTTTTCTTTTTCCTCAGTAAGCAAATAAAAAGCTGTCCCGTAATGAGACAGCAATAGCATCTTATTTGCTGATGAAATCATTGATTGATTCTGTTCTGATGTCAATGTACTTCGTATCATCCTGTGCCGATACCAAACGGATATACGACGGTTTTTTATCAGGTGTGCCGCCTACCAGCAAATAGTAGTTCTCATCAATATTATAATGAAGAATATATAAGCCTGAACCTATTTCTTTGCTCTTATATTGTTCAAAATCACTCCAAGTCAGATCGTCACCTTTCCCTGCAAGCTCTATAACCTTATCGAGGGTTAATTCCGCAGGCTCTTGTAATGGCGGTACTGATGGATTTGTAACTGTATACCATTTATCTGCATAGAAAATATAGCTGGTCTTTTCATCGATAATGGCATATGAGATATTGCGGTAATCACCTTTCGTAAGATAGAATTCATAAGATTCAACATCGGTATCAGTATCATAAGGTGTCTTATTCTTTTCAAATTCATGCGGTAAGAATTTTAAACCTGAAGCCCACTCTCTCAGTGCGTCAATCTCATCACCGCTCACTGTCCATTGAACCATCTCATCACCAGTAACATGAATAATACCTACTTTATTAACATCCGTGCCGATAATAGCGTCACGTCCTTTTTCAATGTTGCTGCAGCCAGCTAGAAGAAGGATCGCAGATAATAAAACACTAATCAATCGGTTATTTTTTTTCATTTAAAGCAACTCCCTTCTTGATTAACAAGGCTTTCAAAGCCGCTGCTTATTCATATTATAGTATATCTTAAAGTTACATGCAAGCTTACAAACTTTGCGGTGCTAATCGGATGAATGCATTAATAGGGTTAATTACGCATGTAATTACCCATTAATACAGATTATTACTTTTGGTATTTATCAATGCCTTGATGAAGACATTCAATTAATTCATCACGCAATTCCTGTGGCTCTAAAATCTCACAGTTGTTCAGATACTGTAAGGCAAAATACAACATCCCCTTTTTTGATGAACATACTCTGGTAATCAATAAATCTTTCTGTTCCCGATCCGGCTGAATAATGATTTCCTTGCCGAACATATCAATGATATCGTCAAGAATCATTGAATGAAAACGCAATGTTATCATTATCGGTTTATCCGCATACATATACATTCGCTGTTTCACATGCTTATGCAAGTCAAAGCCATATTCTAGTGGCCGAGCCTTCTCGTCAGTGAGTTCGATATTCAATATTTTATCAATTCGATAAGCATTGATATCCTGATAGTTTTTAGTCCGGCATAATAAATAAAGATTATTATTACTTTGAACAAGATAATAAGGATGAATTTTATATCGCTGTTCTTTATTAAATATCAACTGTTTATGGATATCATAATGAGCGTAGTTAAAAGTTACGGTACATTTTTTCTCTATCGCTTCAAGTAAAATATCAATCGTATGAAAAAACTGTTTATTCTCAGATTTCCAAGCATTATTATTCTGTGCCAGCGTCTCATTAAAGGTTTTCTCAACATATTTACTTTGCGTTGATAATAGTTTGCTTATTAATTTATCACTTAGAGCGGCAGATAAAAAGTGTGATGAATAGATACTTTGGCAAAGCAGCTGAACCTCACTTTTCTCAAATAATCGGCTGATTATATAATAACCCTTACGATTATTCTGATACATGCTGATGTCAGCAATACCTTCATCATTAATAATATTTAAATAAGTATTCAAGGTTTTGCGATCCATTTTAATATCATAATTAGCCAGCAACAGATCTTGAATTTGCTGATTGCTTAATACATGATCTTCATCAGAATATTTTTGTAATATCGCTAGAATTTTTAAGGAAAATACTCGGCTTTCATTCATATTTTATATCCCCTCTTTTATCTTAACACAATTGATGGCTGGGCGAAATATGGTACAGCAATTGTTTTATAATATGGATAACAAGAGGTGATAATAATGAGAACGTTAACAATAGCAGGTTGTAATTATTATTTTGGCCCGGAAGCATTTTGTGTAGGTCAGCGTCTGAGATTGACGAAAGATGCAGATAATACATTTGATGATGAAGCAATTTGTGTCATGTATGATACCGGAGTCGTGTTAGGGCATGTAGCTAACAGCATTCATACCGTTGCCCGAGGAACATACAGTGCTGGCAGAATTTATGATTTGATAGCGGAAAAGCAGTATGTTAAAGTCCTTTATGTGATTGATAAGTATATTATCGCCAGTTTGGAGGAAGGTGGTGATCAACTTGAAGCATAGGCTGAAATACTTAAAGAAATGGATAATTACGAAATGTTATCAAATCATTGAATGGTGTGATCAGGAGACGGTTGATCTGGAAATTAAGCCCGGGGATGTTTATTGGTGTAAAATGCCATTAAGCGAACAGAAACTTATGACTGTGGAACC
Organism: Clostridiales bacterium VE202-08; assembly: GCA_000508965.1. Taxonomy (GTDB): domain Bacteria; phylum Bacillota_I; class Bacilli_A; order Erysipelotrichales; family Erysipelotrichaceae; genus Dielma. Next base: position 9,398 of record BAHV02000010.1, on the reverse strand, counting down.
TGGGCATCGAATCAGACCTTATGTTATCTCCGCCGTTGAAGCAGATCAAGTGAAGGGTTATGCTTGTTCATCCAAACCACATTTAGGCTGCAGCGTTTATCAGCAGGCTGAAATTGATCATAAGAAATATAAGCTGAGAAAGTCCTCTTATGTGAATATAAGCCGTGAAGTCATTATTCCGTTGGACTGCCTTAAAGATTATTACTATACATTGGAGAAAAATGATTTTGATCAAATTAAGAAAGATAATAACAAAGAAAAAACCATTGAAATTGGTATTGGTTCGGTGATCATGGCAAATGATAAAATGTATTACATCTATAACTACAAGACTCCATACTTTTATGTTTATCCTCTCTTGAAAAAAGCTGAGTTAGTAAATTGGAGTGTTCTGCAGACAATTGCGTGTAATAAACAAGTTTATTATATTGACTATGATTCTAAACAGCGACTGAATCAGAATATTGAATTTAAAAAATACATGCAGCTGTCTAAGAAAGATATTCATGTAATTGAAACAGGACAAAATGGTTATGCCGAGAGGCCAAAACATGTATCTGTCTCTGTTATACCACATGTCCATGTTAATTTTCTTTATCCTTTAGGGCAAATTTTTTATGAGCCATTTCAGGATCGTTGGTTTATTTATTTTTATAGCCAAAAAAATCGTGATTATGGCTGCTTCCTCGATGATTGTGATGATGGTCAATATCGGATACATAAAGTAAATTTGGACTATATGAAACTTGACGGTATTATGGCAGCGGACGAGCTAGCCGAGATTATTAAGCGAGTGTGCGTCAGTGACAGTAATTGTTATCCGCTTGAATTAGTTCGTAATAATATAAATAATACTTTAATAACTGCAAGATTATCAAAATCCATCAGTGATACAAATATGATTAATTCCTATAATTAATGTACAAACAAAGCAGCCCCCATAGCTGCCCTTTAGTTTATATTTATATAGAAAAAAGAGATCCGAAGATCTCTTAATTGTTATTGGGTTTCAATTACTCAATGATTTCAGTAACGTTACCAGCACCTACTGTACGGCCACCTTCACGGATAGTGAATTTAGTACCTTGTTCTACAGCGATAGGAGCGATCAGTTGAACTTCCATTTCAACGTTGTCACCAGGCATAACCATTTCAGTTCCTTCAGGAAGAGTGATTACACCAGTAACGTCAGTTGTACGGAAATAGAACTGAGGACGGTAGTTAGAAACGAAAGGAGTGTGGCGTCCGCCTTCTTCTTTAGTTAATACGTATACTTGAGCTTTGAAGTGAGTGTGTGGGTGAACTGTTCCAGGTTTAGCAAGAACTTGTCCACGCTGAATTTCGTCACGGTTAACACCACGCAGCAATGCACCGATGTTGTCACCAGCTTCTGCGAAGTCTAACAGTTTACGGAACATTTCGATACCAGTAACAACAGTTTTCTTGCTGTCATGGATACCAACGATTTCAACTTCTTCACCAAGTTTTAATACACCACGTTCAACACGTCCAGTAGCAACTGTACCACGACCAGTGATAGTGAATACGTCTTCTACTGCCATCAAGAACGGTTTGTCTACTTCACGGGCAGGTTCAGGGATGTAGCTGTCAACAGCATCCATCAATTCATCAATCTTACCAACCCAAGCAGCATCGCCTTCAAGAGCTTTTAATGCAGAACCGCGGATAACTGGAGTGTTGTCTCCGTCAAATCCGTATTCTGATAATAATTCACGAACTTCCATTTCAACTAAGTCGATTAATTCTTCATCATCAACCATGTCGCATTTATTTAAGAATACAACGATCTTTTCAACACCAACCTGACGAGCAAGCAGAATGTGTTCACGAGTCTGAGGCATAGGACCGTCTGTAGCAGCAACTACCAGAATAGCACCATCCATCTGAGCAGCACCAGTGATCATGTTCTTAACGTAGTCAGCATGTCCCGGGCAGTCAACGTGTGCGTAGTGACGAGTAGCAGTCTGATATTCTACGTGTGCAGTATTGATTGTGATACCACGTTCTTTTTCTTCAGGTGCTCCATCGATTGCATCGTAAGCCTTGAATTCTGCCTGACCTTTTTGCGCAAGTACGCTAGTGATAGCAGCAGTTAAAGTTGTTTTACCGTGGTCAACGTGACCGATAGTTCCAATGTTAACATGTGTTTTGGATCTATCAAATTTTTCTTTTGCCATTGCAAATTCCTCCTGTGATTTTATCAAGTTTATTTTAATTCAATTTGTTTATAAAAGCAACATTTAAAGTGAATTAAGCGTTGTTTTTAACGATTTTTTCTGCGATAGACTTAGGTACTTCTGAGTAGTGGTCAAATTTCATTGAGTAATTACCACGACCCTGAGTGAATGAACGCAGGTCTGTTACATAACCGAACATCTCTGACAGTGGAACATAAGCCTTAACCATTACGGCATTGCCTCTTTCTTCCTGATCATTGATCTGTCCGCGGCGTGATGAAATATCACCCATTACAGAACCCATGTATTCAGTTGGAGCTGTAACTTCAACTAACATGATCGGTTCCAAAATTACTGGCTTACATTTCTTAGCAGCTTCTCTTAATGCCATTGAAGCAGCGATCTTATATGCCATTTCACTTGAATCGACATCATGGTAAGAACCATCAAACAGAGTCGCCTTGATATCGATTACCTGATAACCGGCAACTAAACCGTTCGCTAATGCAGCTTCAGTTCCTTCACCGATACATTTGATGTATTCTCTAGGTACTGATCCGCCGACAGTAGCATCAACGAATTCAAAGCCTTTACCTTCTTCAAGTGGTTCGAATTTGATCCAAACGTGACCATACTGACCACGTCCGCCTGATTGCTTAATGTACTTACCTTCACAGTCAGCAGCCTGACGGATTGTTTCACGGTAAGCAATCTGCGGAGCACCAGTATTAGCTTCTACCTTAAATTCTCTGCGCATACGGTCAACGATGATATCCAGGTGAAGCTCACCAACACCGGCGATAATCGTTTGTCCTGTTTCAGGATCTGTATATGTTTTAAAAGTAGGATCTTCTTCAGCAAGTTTCTGAAGTGCCAATGTCATCTTGTCCTGATCGCCCTTTGACTTAGGTTCAACAGAAATCTGAATAACCGGTTCAGGGAATACCATTGATTCAAGAATGATATGAGAATCTTCAGCACACAGAGTATCACCCGTTGTCGTATCTTTTAAACCTACGGCAGCAGCAATATCGCCTGCATAAACTTCATCGATTTCCTTACGGGCATTAGCGTGCATTTGAACGATACGTGCAAAACGCTCACGTTTGCCTTTAGTAGCATTTAATACATATGTACCTGATTTAGTAGTACCAGAATAAACACGGAAATAAGTCAGCTTACCGATGAATGGATCAGTCATAACCTTAAATGCCAATGCAGAGAATGGTTCATTGTCACTGGCATGACGAGCTACATCCTCACCATCTTCAGTCTTACCGACGATTGCCGGGATATCCAGCGGTGAAGGCAGATATTCAATAACACCGTCCAGCATTAATTGAACACCCTTGTTCTTATAAGCAGATCCGCAGAATACTGGGAAGAATTCACCAGTACATACTGCCTTACGAATCGTAGCCTTGATTTGTTCGATTGTTGGTTCTTCACCTTCAAGAACCATCATCATTAAGTCATCGTCAAAATCAGCAATTGCTTCAATTAATTCTTGACGCTTAACTTCCATTTTTTCTTTTAAATTCTCAGGGATATCGATTTCAACAATATTTACACCGAAATCACCTTCGAAATCATAAGCTTTTCTTTCAATGATATCAATGATACCATTGAAATCACTCTCAGCACCGATCGGTAATTGAACAGCAGCACTCTTAGCACCTAAACGGTTGATAATTGTAGCACAGCTCATATCAAAATCAGCACCGGTAGCATCCATCTTATTAACGAATACGATACGTGGTACACCATAAGCTGAAGCTTGACGCCAAACTGTTTCAGTCTGAGGTTCAACACCAGCCTTAGCATCTAATACTGTAACCGCACCGTCAAGCACACGCAGTGAACGTTCAACTTCAACAGTGAAGTCAACGTGCCCCGGAGTATCGATGATGTTTACACGAGTATCAGGGTACTGAGTTTTAGTACCAGCCCAGTGTGCTGTAGTAGCGGCAGAAGTAATTGTGATACCTCTTTCTTGTTCCTGAGCCATCCAGTCCATTGTTGAAGCTCCATCATGAGTTTCACCAATTTTATGGTTAACACCTGTGTAATACAGGATACGTTCAGTTGTAGTCGTCTTACCAGCATCGATGTGAGCCATGATACCAATGTTACGAGTATTTTCTAATGAATATTCACGTGGCATAGTTCAAGTCCCCTCTTACCAACGGTAGTGAGCAAATGCTTTATTTGCTTCAGCCATTTTATGAGTATCGTCTTTCTTCTTAACAGAAGCGCCAGTACCGTTTGCAGCATCGATAATCTCAGCAGCAAGTCTTTGCTCCATTGTCTTTTCGTTTCTTAAACGAGCATAGTTAACGATCCAGCGTAAGCCTAATGTTAACTTTCTTTCTTGAGAAACTTCAACTGGAACCTGATAGTTAGCACCTCCGACACGGCGTACTTTAAGTTCTAATAACGGCATAACATTTTCCAATGCTTGTTCGAATACTTCCATTGGTTTACGTTCTGTCTTTACTTCAATAATATCAAATGCGTTATACAGAATAGTCTGAGCTACCCCTCTTTTACCATCAATCATGATTTTGTTGATTAAACGAGTAACCAACTTAGAGTTGTAAATCGGATCTACTAACACATCACGTTTTGCTATATGTCCTTTTCTAGGCATTATTACTTCCTCCTTTCACGATTAATGCTATTTCTTAGCAGCTTTAGGTTTCTTAGTTCCATATTTAGAACGAGACTGGTTACGTGCATTAACACCGGCGCAGTCTAATGTTCCACGTACGATATGGTAACGAACACCTGGTAAATCCTTAACACGTCCTCCACGGATCAATACAACGCTATGTTCCTGTAAGTTGTGACCGATTCCTGGGATGTAAGCTGTAACTTCCATTCCGTTTGACAAACGAACACGAGCATATTTACGAAGTGCTGAGTTTGGTTTCTTTGGTGTCATTGTACCAACACGAGTACATACTCCACGTTTTTGTGGTGAACTCAGATCGGTAGGACGACGTTTCAAAGAGTTGTAACCTCTATTTAAAGCAGGAGATTTAGAAACCCATACTTTATTTGTACGACCTTTACGTACTAACTGATTAATTGTAGGCATGATTGTCCTCCTTTCGTGCTAACACACATTTCCGGGTGTGTCATATTACGGCATAAATTAATGTTCCATCTTTCAGGAACATATTCACGCTAGCTTTGTAATTGTAAAACAACCAGAAACGTTTGTCAATCTATTTTATAAAAAAATTAACCCAATTTTATAAAAATCTCAATAAACGCGATTTTTTTATTCATAATACTGCTTCATCATAATAAAAGACCTGTCCGCAAAAGACAGGCCCTCTATTGATCAACGCTTATTTAGCTGCTTGATTCAGACAGTCAGTAACCGCATCAAGAATACGATTTGAAGTCAAAGTAGCACCAGCTACAGTATCAACATTTACTGAATTCTGTTCAGCAATCGCTGTTGGCAGACTTTCAAGAGCTGGCTTAGCAACCGCTTCAGTTTCATGCTGTTCAACGATTTCAACCTTGCTGATCTTACCGTCAGCAATGGTTGTCTTCACATTCATTTTACCTTCCTGACCATCAACTGATGCCTCATATTCACCATCAGTTAAGGCTTTACTCATGTCAAAGCGATCAGTCTTATCAGCTTCATCTCTGACGAACAACTTTTCATCAAGAAGATTTGATGCCGGTTTAGCCGTATAGCCCTCAGCCAATTCACCGCTCATTAATTCACGGGCTGCCAGACGGCCGAATACGATAGGTCCCATAACTCCGGTACCGCCGGAGACAAAGCGTCCCCAGATACCGCCGGTAACTTCACCAGCCGCATATAAGCCAGGAATGACTGTACCATCTTCAGCTAGTACCTGCATCTTATCATTTACAGTTACACCGCCTAAAGTCATAACAACTAAAGCCTTTAAAGGTACGGCATAATATTTATCGCCTTCAATTTTATTAACAGCAACATTATAGGCGGTTACTGTGCCATCATAGCTGCGGCCAAAGCTGTCCGTGCCGCCGGCTTCCACAGACGCATTATACTCTTCAACTGTTTTAGCTAATTGTTCAGCCGGCATATTCAGCTTGCCTGCCAATTCTTCAATCGATTCGGCAGTTACGACCTTGCTGTGACCTTTGCCATTTTCAGGTTCATATAAATAAGTCCACATCATATCAGCGCCAGCTGCTTTCAGATCTTCTATAATCTTATCGGTGAAAATATCATATTGAATGGCTTCCGGCTGTTCTTCCAAAGCAACCTCACGCTCTTCAACTTCGGCTAGTGTTTCGTCTACGAAACGTTCGCCATTCTTATTCACACAGATACCGCCGGCCTTCCATGTATAGGTTGGCGCGATTGAACCAATACCAGGTGCAACTTCAAGTCCCATTGGGAAAGTAGGAATATAAGTCATCGTTTCTTCATCAACCTTGGCGCCTACTTCCTGCATCATGCGGATACCGTAACCATCAGCCGCAAATGAACCGCCAGCCAGATAACTAGCGCCATTTTCAGCAAATTCACCCATCAGTTTGGCATTGCCTGAATAACCGCCGGTAGCAACGATAATACCTTTTTCTGCCGTATATTTTACAGTCTGGCTTGTTTCATTATTAACCGCCAATACAGATAAAATTTGGCCTTTATCATTAGGCAGCAGTGTTTTCGCTTCAGTCACGAAATCAATGGTTACATTATCAAGCCCCGCTACAACGGTATCAAGAATTTCATGAGCCGCTGATTTATATTTTTCTTTATTATCAGGGCTGGCTTTATATGTTCTAGGCACACTGTAAAGCGCATGTTCAGGAGCAAATACTGAACGATGGCCTTCTTTATCTATGCTGAATTGGTTATCACTTAAACCATGATCCCAAAGCCATTGAATCATATCTACATCTTCATCAACAAACTTTCTGATTAATTCTTCATTTCCTTTATGAGCACCATTCTTCAAAATATCCTGAACAAATGATTCCTTTGTATCCTCAATTCCGTCAAGCTCTTGGATAATTGTCTCAGCGCCGGACATCGATCCGCTTGTATAATTCAAAGAACCGCCTGTATTATTTGTTTTCTCTATAATAATAACACTCTTAGCGCCGCTTTCAACCGCTTGAATTGCCGCTGAAAGACCAGCACCGCCGGCTCCTATGATAATAACATCTGCGCTCTTTTCCACATCTGCACTAACCACTGACTGATTGTCATCAGTTTTTGGTGTCTCGTTTTGCGGCTTTGAGCATGCGGCTAATGAGATTGTCATCAGCAATGCACAGCAAATACTTACTATTTTTTTCATCCTTTTCATCCTCCTATTCTTATTTTAGCACTTGATAAGTTATTAACTAGTCAAAAATCTATGATAAATTTAATGTTTTCATAACTTTTTATACTTAATATTTAATTTTAATAAAATTATGTTAAAATGATAACATGAAAAACATCGCAACCTTTGATCTCTTAAAACCGGATCCGCTCTCAGAGATACTGCTGTCTCTGAATTTTCGTGTGCTTGGCTATGTGGATTGGACTGAACAGGAGAATCGGATTATTAATAATGAAATTCTGCCGCATTTTAAACTTGTCGCTGTCGAAAGAGGCAGCATTGAACTGATGATTAAGGATCAGCGGTTATTAATCGAAAAAGGTGACTTGGCAATTATACCGCCATATACCTTATTCACCGCTGCTTGCCTCACCGAAGAAAAAGCCCATCTTTATATTTTTCACTTTGATTTAAAAACTGATCTTATGCGCAACAGCTTTGCGAAACTGTTCAGCTGCCATCAGCTGGCGGTATATTCAAAATTATTCACGGAGCAAGATCTGTTTTGGTTCTCAACCTTCTCTCACCAAAATGCCGATAAACCCGGTTATTATTTCAACTTGGAAGTATTACTGAAAAAAGCACTGGCTGCTATTTTGATGAATGCCAACGCCTATTATGCCGCTAATGCGGACCGAGCTGCCAATAATACAAGTGAAGAGCGTATTTTTGTGGAATGCTTAGATTACATCACAGAACATGTACATGATAATATCAAAGTCAAAGATCTATGTACCCATTTAAATGTATCACAAAGTTATCTTTACCAATGTTTTCATCAGATTAAAGGCTGTTCCACCAAGGAATTTATCCTGATGTTTCGTATGAAGCAGATCTGCAATGATTTGAGAAATACAACCATGAGCCTTGCAGAGATCTCTGAATTATATAATTTTTCATCACCGATTGCCTTTTCAGCCAGTTTTAAAAATCAGTATGGCAAATCACCGGCCGCTTACCGCAAGCAATATAAAACTGAATTAAAAACCAAAAAGAAATAAAACCGCAGTGGGAATTAAGCTTCCGGCTGCGGTTCTTCTATATCAAAATCTTCAGATTTAAATTTACTGTAATAACGGCCTTTTTCGGCAGTAAATTTCAATATGCAGTAATCGGGATCTTCAACCCCTTGCGGATAATACATCGTATCACCTTCACGCCAGCACATTTCTTTCGCTTCTTTAGTTTCCAATACTTCCATTGTACCCTTTAGGCATACACCGCGGAAAAAGCGTTTATCCACAAAATAAATGCTTGCCTTTGGATTATTTCGGTAACAGCTGATTTTTTGGGAAGATGTATTGGTCGTAAACCAGAAATACTTAATTCCTTCTCTTTCTCTTGGCGGCAGCATCGCACGGCTGGCCGGATAACCCTGCGCATCAATATAAGAAATACTTGTCATACTTGCCTTTTCAATCAAATTGCCGATTGTCTGGCTTGGATTTCGCATCATAATCATTCCTCCTGAAGTCATTATATCAGTTATTGAAAAAGCTGACTATTAAAATCTGCCTGCCTTGAAGACGCCGCTTTTGCCTGTATAACCATCTGTTTCAGCAGCACGCCAACCTGTTCAACAATCTCTTTGATATCGACTTTGAAATTATCCAAGACATGGGATTTTAAAACACGTCGATGAAAAAAGCAGTTGCGGAATTGAGCTGCATCGTATGTCAGCATCGGGCAAAAAGCAAGCCGGTGTATTAACTCACCGTATCGGGATGGCAAGATCATCTTTGAATCACTTACTTTTCAAACTATCAGTGATGTTTTACTATAAACTGATAATAAGCCGATAACCAAGGCAGATAATGCCCTGGTCTTTTCATATTGAGGTTGTTTGAAACAT
>BAHV02000011.1:0-74357 GCA_000508965.1 Clostridiales bacterium VE202-08 | reverse complement strand
GTTGCAGTCTATTTGACCTTACCACTTGGCTATGGTACCATACCTATTTATTTGTTTTACAATGAATGGTGGGGCCGGGGGGACTTGAACCCCCACGGGATTGCTCCCAACGGATTTTAAGTCCGTTGCGTCTGCCTATTTCGCCACGGCCCCAAAACTTTTCATTGCTCGTCTATTATATTAAATTTAATCAGAAAATGCAACAGCTTTTCACACTTTTTTAGAAAAAAAGAGCAAAAACATTTCTGTCTCTGCTCCCCTTTTATCTATCCGGTTTTATTGAGCCTTTACTTTAAGCCATAATTCAGCCAGTTTGCTGACCATTTCCGCATTATAAACAAAGACTTCATCTTTAGCATAGCCAACCCGCGGCAAATAGGCTTCATTGTCTTCATATAAGCCGCCTGGCGCTGTCATATCATCTAATACTTCCTGATTGCTTGATGCATAGCCAACTTCCTCAGAATTGCCGTATGATGCATCATAAGTCAGCACATAGTTGATAAATTCATTAGCTAATTTAGGATTCTTAGCATTCGCTGGAATAACCATGCCGTCAGACCAGATATTTGTTCCCTCATTCGGCTGGAAATAACGCATATCTTCATTTTCAGAAAGAATATAAGCAGCATCGCCTGAATAAACAACCGCAAGATCCTTCATGCCGTTAACCATGTTGTCAATAACCTCATCAGTAACATAAGCCGGATCCATTGTATTGTTGATCTGTGACAGCCAATCATAAGCAGCCTGAATTTCAGCATCATCAGAGCTGTTCATTGAATAGCCCAGATTTTTAAGGGCGATCATAAATGAATCGCGTTCTGAATCATACATATAAATGCGGCCCTTGTAATCAGTATCCTGAAGGATGGCATAACCCTCTTTTTCTACTTTTTCACTTGGCACATTGGCTGAATTGTATACGATACCTACACTGCCCCAGAAATAAGGCGCGGAATACGTATTATCTGGATCATAGGGCAGGTTTTTAACACCTTCAGCCAGGTTCGCAAGATTAGGAATCATTGATTTATCAAGTTCCTGAAGCATGTTTTCTTTAACCAAACGTTCAATCATGTAATCTGAAGGAACCAGTACATCATATGAATCACCGGCCTGTAACTTAGTATACATTTCTTCATTGGAATTAAAGTATTCTACAACTACCTTTACACCAAACTCTCTTTCGAAATCAGGAATTAAATCTTCACCCATATAGGCACCCCAGTTATAGAGCTTTAATGTATCTGAACCATATTTTTCAACAGCATCGCTGGAGCCATTGGAAGAGGAACAGCCGCTTAGCAGCAGCATTGTGCTTATCAGTACAGCAAGTGTTTTTTTCATATTCTCTTTTTCTCCTTTTTATCTTTTAAAAGTGGTACAACATTGGCTAAAATCAGTCCAATGGTAATAATAACGATAATAATTGTCGATAAGGCATTAATGGATGGATTGATGCGTTTTGACATTGTCCATACCAGTGTTGAAATATTGTTGACACCGTTGCCGGTAACGAAATAAGAAATAACAAAGTCATCAAATGACATCGTAAAAGCAATTAACGCACCTGAAACGATTCCCGGCATAATCTGCGGCACGATGACCTTCGTCAATGCCTGCCATGGCGTAGCACCCAGATCCATCGCCGCTTCCGTAAGGTTTGGATCAAGGGTTCTCAGCTTGGGCGTGACGCTTAGTATTACATAAGGAATACAGAACATAATATGCGCCAGCAGCAAAGTGACAAAGCCTTTTTCAATCCCTTTGATTGATGCAAAAAGCATCAGCAGGCCAACTGCGGTAACGATTTCCGGATTCATAATCGGCAGATTGTTAATCTGTTCGACAAGATTCTGTACGATCCTTTTTGATTTAGATAAACCAATCGCGGTAATCGTGCCGACAACGGTAGATACAACGGTGGCAATGATCGCGATGATAAAGGTATACCAGATGGCTTCCATCATCGTGCGGTCAGCAAACATTTTTTCATACCAGCGCAATGAGAAGCCGCTGAAATGGGTCAATGATTTAGTTTCATTAAATGAAAAGAAAATCGTATAAATAATCGGCAGATAAAAGAATATCAGCATTAAAACTATATAAATATTGAAAATAGGCTGTTTCTTTTTCTTCATTAGATACGCCCCCTTCCATTAGACGGGTCTTTATCTACTTTCTTAGTCAGATACATTAAGAACATAATGATGACCGCTAAAATCAAAGACAGCGCAGAACCGGCATTCCAATCACCGGATTTCAAGAACAAGGTTTCAATAATATTTCCGACATTGGAGAATTTACCGCCGCCGATCAATGACGTAATGGTAAAGGTAGATACCGCCGGTAAAAATACTAAGGTAATGCCGCTGACCACACCCGGCAAAGATAAAGGCAGGGTGATTTTTCTAAATGCCTGAATCGGTGTTGCCCCTAAATCACTGGCAGCTTCCAGATAGCTTTTATCCATTTTAGTCAGTGATGTATAAATCTGCAGAATCATAAACGGAATAAAGTTATAAATCATGACAAAGACAACCGCTGCCTCAGTATGAATCATTTTTATTGGGCCGATGCCGATTAGACCCAGCAAAGTATTAAACAAGCCGTCATCCTGAAGCATCCCCATCCACGCATACGTTCTTACCAGCATATTGATCCACATCGGCAAGGTAATCAGCAGTACCAAAAGAGTCTGCGTTTTTTCATTGCAGCGTGAGATCGCATATGCCGCCGGATAGCCAAGCAGGATACAAAAGAAAGTCGTAACCACGGCAATCCGCATTGAACGGATCAGCACATCGATATAGATTGGCTCCACAAAGAATTTAGCAAAATTATCCAAGGTAAAATTTAAAGTTACAACACTGTTCCCTTCCTTGGTAATTCCATACATAAAGATAAACAGCATCGGGATAACGATCATGACCGACATCCATACAATGTATGGAATCGTCATCTTTCTAAACTGCTTCATGGCTTAATAGCTCCCTGACTTACTCATGATATGAATATCTTCAGGCTCAAACTTAAGACCGACAACACTGTCAACTTCCGCATAATCTGTCGTATCAACCTTATATTCATAACCACTTGTTTTAAAGGTCACATAATAAGTTCCCGGCACGATCGTTTCCGGATCAAAATCATAATCAACGGTCGTAATTTCTACTTTAATATCTTCATCAAGATCCCATGCCTGCGCGTTTGCCCAGATTTTTAAATCAGTTTCTAAAGCGACACTGTCCTGAATCTCATCTACTTTTTTAAAGAAATTTTCAGCGAAGATCTCTTCACCGTATTCTTTAGATACTACGCGGTTTTGATCTTTAACAATCATATTGACAGTAACCGAAGTACCGTTTGAGGTTGAGAAAGTAACCGGATAAGTTCCTTTTTCAGGTTTAATATCATATTCAACCTTACTGATTGAGATTGATTCTTCCTCATCATCCATACTCCATGCCTGCGCGTCAGCACGGGCAATGATTTCCGCATCTGTCAATTCCTTTACGTCCTCAACGTCCAGATAGAAGACATTGGCACTCATTTTTTCACGGGCTGATTCATTGATTACCGGACGATCATCCGATACATGCATCTGTACAGTAATACTGGTACCTGATTTAGTTTCAACGATAATTTCATAATGCACGCCCTTAAACAAAACTGATTTTACGATACCGCGCAGCTTGCCTTGGCTTTTAGGTACAATATCTAAATCTTCAGGGCGAATTACAACATCGACTTTTTCATTAGGTTTAAAGCCGAAATCCACACAGGTAAACTTCTTATCTTCAAACATAACTTCATAATCTTTCGTCATAACGCCGTCTACAATATTACTTTCACCAATGAAGTTTGCGACATATTCATTAATCGGTTCGTTGTAAATATCTTCCGGTGTACCTACCTGCTGAATTTCACCGTCTTTCATAACCACGATTTTATCTGACATAGTCAGCGCTTCTTCCTGATCATGAGTAACAAAGATAAAAGTAATCCCTACTTCTTGCTGGATTTTCTTTAATTCATGCTGCATTTCCTTGCGCAGCTTTAAATCCAAAGCGCCCAGCGGTTCATCCAAAAGCAAAACCTTAGGTTCATTGACTAAAGCGCGGGCAATCGCAACACGCTGCTGCTGACCGCCGGACATTTCAGTAACTGAACGTTTCGCATATTCCTCAAGATTCACCAGCTTCAGCATACGGTTAACCTTTTGTTCAATTAAGTCTTTAGCTTCTTTCTTTATTTTTAAGCCAAAAGCTACATTGTCATAAACATTCATATGTGGAAATAAAGCGTATTTCTGGAATACGGTGTTGATTTCCCTTTTATATGCAGGCAGCTTGCTGATTTCTTCACCATCAAACATGACCTGACCTTCAGTCTGTTCCAAAAATCCGCCGAGAATACGCAGCAGTGTTGTTTTACCGCAGCCGCTCGGTCCTAGCAGAGTAACAAACTCATTTTCATAAATATCCAGATTTATCCCTTTCAGCACTAGCTGACCATCGAATTCTTTTACGATGTTTTTAAATTGAATCAGTGGTTTCATTGCTGCTCCTTTCCACTAAAACAGAGGCGGTGTGGTAATCCACAGCACCTTGGCAACAGCCTGACTTTCATTTTTTAAATAATGGCTGTTGGTTCCGTTAATATAAAAAGTTTCCCCTTTTCTAACTGTAAATTCACTTTCACCGTCAACCAGAACGATCCGGCCGCTCAGCACATAACCAAACTCTTCCCCATCATGGGGATCGATAATCTGTGAGGTGCCGTTTACTTCAAGTTCAAGGAGGATGGGCTCCATTTCATTCTTTTGGGCATTAGGCACGATCCAATGAACAGTGCTGCCCTCACGCTCATCAACAAAATAATCGTCCTTGGTAAAGACGCACTTCTCATCCTTATCCTCTTGAAAGAAACTAGCCAAAGTTGTTCCCAGCGCCTCCAAAATATCCTCTAAGGTGGCAATGGAAGGCGATGTCAGATTTCGTTCAACCTGTGACAGAAATCCCTTGGTCAGCTCACTTCTTGAAGCCAGCTCTTCCAGCGTTAAACTATTTTTAATTCGCAGCTGCTTCAGCTTATGTCCGATATCCACCAAATCCCTCCTTTTTGTTTAGCAATAGTAAACTTAATGTTTTTCATTTTCAAACAATACTATTATACCCAATTCGTTTTGAAATGCAATACTAATTAAACAAAAAGTTTTATTTATTAAACAAAAATTTCAGACAAAGAAAAAAGACTGCCGAAGCAGTCTTCTGTTTAGTCCTGTTTAATTGCAGATAATGCTGAAATACTTACCGCACGATTGGCAGGATAAATACCTGAAATCAGCCCTACTAGTGTAGAAAACAATAATGCTCCGGCAACCAGCCACCAAGGTATGATGGAGGTAGAACCTATTCCGCCCTGTAAAGCACCATAGATATTATCCGTCGCTGCACCGCCGCCGCCAAAGGTATTGATCAAATAAGATACGCCATAGCTGACACCGACACCCAGCAATCCGCCTAAGAAGCCAATCGTTCCGGCTTCCATTAAGAAGACTGTGCGGATGTCACTGATGAAACAGCCCAACACCTTCATAACGCCAATCTCCCGTGTACGTTCATAAATGGACATCATCATCGTATTCATAATCCCTAAAGCTGCAACCAGTAAAGAGATAGCACCTAACGAACCCAGCATCAGCTGATCCTTCTGTGCCTTTTCCTGCATCGGTTTACGAATTGTTTCCATAGAATTTGTTGTATAGCCCATGCTTTGAATCATTTCTTCGACAGCCGCAACATTATTCATATCATCAACCTTGACTGTCACACTGTCATAACTCTTTTTAGCATCCTTATTCACTTGAATATTGTTTAATTTGTTGTATTCAGATTCCATTTTTTTAAGGAAATCAACATCAACAAATATTGCCCAGCCAGAAGAAGGATTTTTACTCCAGTCTGCTACCAAGGTTCCGCCGTAAACAACATCATGCTCCTTCGGTTTCTTTTTATCATTCGTATCTTTAATAACAAACTTCATTTTATCATTTTTCACATCGACATAAGGATCCTTGCCGGTTCCTTCATAGACACGATTATTGCTTGATTTCTTTGTGTTATAAAAATCATAAGCTGACGACTCACTGAAGTAAACCGTACCCTCTTTAGCCCCTTCCTCACCGGGAAATGAGCCATCAGAAAGCTGATAGCCTAAAGCCTCCAGATCTTTTAAAGAAACACCATAGATCATACTGTCATAAGCATATTTACCACTTGTAATGCTGATGCCTCCCCAAACGCTTAATTGATAAGCAGGAGTTAACGCAACTACATGATCAAGCTCACGAAATTCTTCCAGTTTTTTATCATCCAGTGGATCGATATCTGGCGAAATACCATAAGCATTGACATTAATGATTGTCAAATCACCCATCTGTGACAATGCTTCCTCCTGAGCCTTCTGCATACCGACCCCCAGCGATACAGTGATAATGATTGCACATGTTCCTACAACAACACCTACGGTCGTCAGTAAAGTTCTAACCTTTCTTTTATAAAGATTAGAAAAACACATGATAATCTTATCCTTAATACTCATAATTATTCACCATCTTCTGGGAAATCATCATAAGATTCAGCTTCTTGAATTTTTGATTTTGCGGCTTTCTTCTTTTTAATAACAACAAAGGCAACAGCAGCAATACCGCCAACCACGATAACACCAATCAGAATTTTTCCCCACATCGGCATTCCTTCCGGTTCCTGAGGCGTCGGCGTATCGATACCTGGATCAGGCTCATAATTCATTGCGATTGCATCACTGCTGAATTCTTTTTCAACGATTACAGTCTGACCGTTCGCATCCTCATAAGAGAAAACAATTTTCCCTTTTACCGGTCCTTCTTCATTAGCCATTACATTTACTGAATAATAATCACTATTTCCGGATTCTACATTGCCAACATACGTTTTGGACTCCATGGCAGTCAAATTTTCACCTTCAATAGATATTTCAAGATTGTTGATGGTTGATTTACCTTTATTCACATATGATACATTCACACTGCTTTCCATACCCACATACATCGGACCCCATAAATCAACTTCATTTACTTCAAAGCGATCCGACTGTTTTAAAGGAATAGAAATCTGTTCAGTTGAACTGCCTTCCTGCAATTCCCCCTTCACAACATATTCAAATTCAAAGCGGATCTCAAGACCATATGATTTTGGATCAGCATCTGCTTTAGGCATTAGATTGATATTTTGACCAATCGAACCATTTGGAGCAATACTCTTCACAAAGAATGAATTACTGGAGCTTGTCGGTGTAAATGCACCGCCGGTCTTTTCATCGGCAACACTTTGGATTGTCATTTTTAAATTCTCAATCGTTATATTGCTGCTTGTATTTCTGAATACCATTGATAAATCAAATGGCTGACCGCCGGTTACAGCTGTACCTCCGTAGTCATAGCTGTCAATGACAATTTTTGGTTTTCCGTTTAAAGCTGCTTCTGAACCGTCACTAGATTTAGATATAAAGGCGAAAATTTTAGAAGTGAGCGGTGTATCAATTCCATCAGCGGTCACCGTAAGCTCAAGCATCTGTGAATTTTTATCGATATTCTTGCTGGCAATCATCGGGAAGGTTAATGTCTTTGTTGAATTAGCAGGTAATTCAGGCAGATACATCGTATCGATTGCATTGTTCATCATAATCGTTTCCGTGGTTAAATTGCCGATATTTACATTGACATTCTTAACCGCGCCGTTTGATGGATTATTTAATTCTACAGTTAAATTAAAGGCTTCACCGGCTTTGATATTCTGACGGTCAAAACTGTAATTTGTGATTTTCAAACGATTGGCAGGATTGCTGTCAGTGCCATTGATTTTAATATAGGCATTGACCGTTTCAGTTATCGGATTAGAATTACCAGAATATTTATAAGTAATTTTAATCGGAACGGTAACCGTACCGCTTTTCGCATCGGAGCTTGCGGAAATACTGGCCTTTAAGATCGCCACTTTTCCTTCAAAGCGCTTATCGTCCTTTTGTGTTTTCACATCGAAAGACTGAATGTCATTTGCTTCATAAAAATACAGCCCGTCAGGTAAGGTGATCTGTGCCTGTTCATAGTTGGTAGCTGTCTTCTTAGTCGCATAGACAATTGGAAATTCAATTACCTTGGATTCACCGGCATTGATCGTCGGCGTATCATAGCCTGGATATAATTTAAAGATGTTGCCGTAAATTGGCGTGTCTGGCTCAGGATCAGAAGGCACTTCTACTGTTTCTCTTTTTATACATATTTTATCAGTATCCGACCATGTATACTCAATGCCCTTTTCTTCACAAGCTTTTTTATCATCTGTATCAGCCGCCTTCACACTCATTCCCGGCAATACACTTCCCATCATCATCAAGGACAGCATCGCCGCAGCACTCTTTAATAGAACTTTATTTTTCCTCATTGCTTTTTCCCTCTTCATTCTTTTTCTGATCCTTAACCTGTTTTGCAGTTTCGGGATTTTTCTCTCTTTTAGTCTTCATGATCGATTCATTCGGCTTATCCGACTTTATATTTCCATCAAGTAAATAAATGATTCGATCTGCATAAGACGCAATTTCCTGATCATGGGTAACAATAATCAGGGTTTCCTTATATCGCCTTGCCATATCGATCATGATTTCCATAACCTCAATGGTTGTATGACTATCCAGATTTCCTGTCGGTTCATCCGCATAAACAATTTTAGGCCGGGCAACGAACGCTCTGGCTATACCTACACGCTGCTGCTGACCGCCGGACATCTGTGAAGGCTTATGCCCCATACGTCCGTCCAGTTTTACCGCTTTCAGCATCTCTATCGCATAGTGATTCCGCTTCTTTTTACTCATGCCTCTAAACATCAAGGGCATTGCGACATTTTCAATCGCTGTTTGTGTTGACATCAGATTGTATGACTGGAATACAAAGCCGATATTTTTCTGCCGGAAAGCAGCCAGTTTTTTCTCACTTAACTGGCAAATATCAACGCCGTCAATAAAAACACTTCCTAATGACGGTTTTTCCAGACCTGCCATAATATTCAACAGTGTTGATTTACCGGAACCAGAAGTTCCCAGCACACAACATATTTCTCCCTTTTCAATTTTGAGATTGATACGGTTTAAAGCAACAATTCGCTCCGTATCTACATGGTAAACTTTACGGAGATCCCTTACCTCTATCAAAGACATTGGCTTTCTCTCCTTTTTTACTCTATATGCAAACCCATTATATCATAATTTAATGAAGGGAAAATGCCATTTCTGTCACATTAATCTTAAAAATTTCTTACACAAAATAGCAGATTTTTGATAATTGTTTTAAAATAGAACATTTTTAAATTGCTAAAATAAAAAAAACATCCTTGATTGGATGTTAGATAGCAGAATTTAATAATGCCTGAAGCTGATTCTTCGGCTGGAAGCCAACCACTTGTTTGACTACATCACCATTTTTAAATAATACCAAATTAGGAATTGACATTACACCGTAACGGCCGGCAATATCGCCATTTTCATCAACATTGACCTTAACGATCGTAGCCTTTCCTTCATATTCTTTAGCTAATTCTTCGAGAATCGGAGAAATCATTTTGCATGGTCCGCACCAGTCTGCATAGAAATCAACTAATACTACGCCATTGTCTTTGATTGCATCAAATTCTGCTGTGTTTGTAATTTTCATAAGTAAATACCTCCTGTTTGTTGTTTGTATTATACCATCTATTATTCATGCTTACTCGTAATTTGCTCTAAATTTTCAATGGCATAGGCAATTCCGTTATGATTGTTATCTAAGGTAATACCATGGGCTGCCTGTTTGACTATATCCATCGCATTGCCCATCGCAATGGCAGTACCGGCACAGGCAAACATTGAGCAGTCATTTTCCCCGTCACCAAATACTAAAACTTCATCCTTTTCAATATGATTGGCACTCATTAACGCTGTCAGCGCATTTCCCTTGCTGATTCCCTTTGGTGATATTTCAACCCATCTAGGGGATGTCCGCACGATTTCATATTCATCGTTTAAGGCTTCCTTTAAAGCTTCAAAGACTTCACTGATCCGCGTCGGAAAATGTGTCAGACACAGTTTATTGCAAGCATCCGGAAAAGCTTCAAGCTGCTCAGCAAAAAACTGATTGGGATAGCCGCTTCGATTATCACTGATCCAATCACGATGACCGCCGGTCAAAGGAAAATCCTCAGGAAAGTTGTTTTCAATACGATAAGCTATTTTAGATTGGCGGATACTTTCAGAAAAATAATCATATAAGCCATCATCCAAAGAAGCAATCAGCTCTAAATCATATGCTTGTGCCAGCTTGAAGACCCGTTCGATATCCTGCTTAATCAGCTCGGCTTTCTTCTGTCTCGCATGTGTCATGCAGTTATAGACTGCCAAACCATTTGCTTCTATCAGCATTCCCTGATAAACATCCATTTTCAACTGAGTTGCATAATCCATCAGCTTGCGGTAATTGCGGCCGCTGGCAAGCAGCAGACGCACCCCTTTTTCTTCTTGTTTAATTAATATTTGTTTGGTTTGCTCATCGATCCTGTTTTCATCATTCAGCAATGTGCCATCCATATCCATAACGATCCATTTTATCATATGTGTACCTCAGAACCATTATAACTTAATTCATAAACATTTCAACTTTCATGTGTGAATTAGCTATGATAAAATAAAGCTGTTTAACAAAATAGAGGTACTTATGAAGATAAAAATAAAAGCAGATCAAACAATTCGTTTATATAATGACAATGTTCTTTGGTTTGAAATGATGAATGATGGTTATTATCTGTGCAATGAGCAAAAGTTTTGGTTCAGCAAAGCACAGGAAATTATAACGACTGAATTTAATCATGGTTTAGGTTCAGGGTTTAAAACGGTTTATAAGGGTTTTGATGGCGGTGAAGACGCATGTGAAGTCCTTGTTTGGGTTGAAGACAGCACTCAGGATATTTATTTTGAATGGCTGCCATTAACTGAAGATAAGCTTAAGCCAAGTGCGGTTTACTGGCCAATGCCGGTTCGTTTTGATGATGGCAATGCTAAAAGCTATACATTAATTAATCAGATGCAGGGAACGCTGATTCCTAATAATTGGCCGCATACGGTGAATCAATTGCATTTTGATGGGCAGTTAGGCAGCAGTGCGGCTTATATGCCTTGGTTTGCGCAAGTGAATCAACACGCTGGTTATCTTGCAGAATGCTTAGATCCTGCCGATGCTGCCTACCAGATTGATCACCCCGCAAATGGGCCTTATACCAACATCAGCATTCGCTGGCTCCCCTCTTTAGGCAAAATGCGCTGCCGGCGCCGGATGCGTTATTCATTACGGGCCAACTGTGACTATAATGAATTATGCAAGCTCTATCGTCAGCATGTAAAAGAAAGCGGTCTGTTTACAAGCCTACGTGAAAAAGCCGCCCGCAATCCACTTGTTGATCAATTGATTGGTTCTGCTTTTGTGCATAAAGGAATCAAATCACATATTGAACCGGATTCACTGTTTTATGACCCTGAGTATCCTGAACATAATGATCATCTGACATCTTTTGATACCAGAACAGAAGAAATAAAACAATATTATGAAATGGGCATTAAAAAGCTTTATCTGCATCTTGACGGCTGGGCTGAACCGGGTTATGACAATCGACATCCCGATATTCTTCCTCCCTGCGTTCAGGCTGGCGGCTGGAATGGATTAAAAAAGCTTTCCGATACGATGCAGACATATAATTATATGCTGGGTCTTCATGATCAATATCGCGATTATTATTTTAATGCGGAGAGCTTTGATCCTGCAAATGCCTGCATGAATGAAGATGGATCGATCTTTGATATGGCCCGCTGGGCTGGCGGCCGTCAGAGCCTTTTATGCGCTTCTCAGGCAGCCATGTATGTAAAACGTAATTTTACGGAATTATTAAAGCACGGCATTCACCTTGAAGCCAGTTATCTGGATGTGTTTACATGCAATGAAGGCGATGAATGTTTCAATCCTGAGCATATGATGAACCGCAAGGAATGTTTTGAATATCGTCGGGAATGCTTTTCAATACTGAATAGCATGAAAATATTGCCAAGCTCAGAGGAATGCAGCGATTGGGCAATGCGTGAATTAGTGTTTGCGCATTACGGCCCTTATGACTTCATGCTGAAACCCTATGACACACCGCGCAATGGCTATCCGGTTCCCCTGTTTAATCTTGTCTATCATGACTGTCTGCTTTTGCCATGGCCGATGGATCAGCACCCAGGTCAGGAAGATTATATGCTTTATGCCCTGCTGAATGGCGGTGGTGCTTATCTCGAGAAAGAGGGCGCCTATCCGAATACCGACGGTGTGTTCGATACTGATCAGCCAAAAGATTTAGCAACGGCTTGGCAGCGCTGCAAACAAGTGCTTGAAATTCAGGAAACAGTCGCAAAAGAAGAAATGGTATCCCATCATTTTATTAATAATGATTGGAAACAGCAGGAAACACTGTTCGCAGACGGTACCAGAGTTATTGTAGACTTTAATACCCAGAGCTATAAAATAGAAAGGAGCTGAGCCCATGTCAAATAAACAACGCAAATTAGTCATCAATATAACCAATGTAGTTGCCCTGCTGGCAATCTTTACAAGCGGAACCTCGATGCTTGGTATGCTGACGAAACTATTAGGGCTGCTGGCAGTGATTATAAACCTGATTACCTTGGTGCGTATTATTAAGAGTGAAAAATAAAGACTTTTTAATGTGATTCAGCTTTTTAAAAATTATACTTGAAAATTAACAAAATCGCGCTATAATATAAGGGCGTAATTTCAAGTACGCCGACTTAGCTCAGTCGGTAGAGCAACTCATTCGTAATGAGTAGGTCGGAGGTTCGATTCCTCTAGTCGGCACCATATAAAAATAACTTGCAGATTGATAATTTGCAAGTTTTTTAATTTAAAAATTCGGCGAATCCTTTTAGTAAGTAAGATTTAGTAAAAACTAAATTCAATCAAAAACAATTAGTAACCCATTGGAAATCTGCGGCCCAATAGATCATTTAGCAGCCACTGCTTCAAAACTAAGTTTACCTTGTTCTGTGCCATTAATAATAAGGATAAGAGAATGCTTGCCAGGGTAATGTTTTCTTGTGCTTAAGTCTGCAAAAGAATGTGTTTTTATATATGTCTTTTCTTGATTTGCCACAAATGAAGTTTCAGCGATTTTAAATATTTTAAGATTTTGCGTACCATTTGCTTTCACATAATGAATACCATATTCCAGCCGCACCTTAGCTGCTTTTTTCGCCTTGACTTTAAAGGAAAAAGTCATACCTTCTCCAATAGAAACAGATTCAGCTTGCAGGGCAAAATCACAAACAGTGACATGTTTTGCATCTGCAATCCCAAAAATCCCAAGCACACAGTTGTTGCCCTTTTTTAAAAGCGTACGGCAGCCATGTTTTACGACCCAGTCCGTATACTTATTTTTTCCATACCATTCACTTGCAATTTGCGCAACAAGATCTGGATGCGTTTTGGATATATCATTCAGATTATTGGCCACGCTTTTGCGAACATATAGTGAAGGATCAGCTTTCAATTGCTCTAAAACAGTAAGCACCAAGGTTGGATCTTTTTTAAATCTAATCAACGCTTGGCCCCACGGCAGCGCAGGACGGCATCCTTCACTGGCAAGCCGCCGGACATGCTCATTGCTGTGTTTCGCCCATAAAAACATTTGTGCCATCATGCGTTCTTCATGCTTTTTAATGAACTCTCTCACGGCAAATTCAGCAGTTGAACATTGAGTATATCTCTCTAATGCAGCCATTGACATATCCCAATTACACTCGTCCTGTCCATAGACTTCAACAAAATCCGGAAAGTAAATGAATGAAAGATCATTATGACCTGCTGGATATCCCGCAATTACCTGATCAAGGATGGCCAGTGCCTGTTCATAATCAGAGGGCAAATATTTGCCTAGATTTATAGTGATATGGCGCATACGGCCTTTCAGTGAAAGCGCCTCCCATGCTTCATCCATAATGTCACTTATAAAATCACTATCCTGAAATGAAGGATATATTGCCTTAATGCGGAAGGCTAATTCATGAATCGAATCAAAATTATAATATTTGTCTTTCAATAATTCAGGCATTGATTCCCTCCTTTCATAGAATAGCAAATAATATCCTAAAGTATCAGCTTGCGGATAACAGGAAGACTGAACCAATCAATTTACTTCCAAAAAGGAATCATTGCTTTTGCTAGTTCTTCAGGATAATCTGTATTTATTTCATGACCCGCATTTTGAATCAATTTAAATTGACTGTCTTTAATCTGCTCATGCAGTCTAAGCGCGCTCTTACGGTTTGCTGAATCTTTCTCACCGCATAAGATCAAAACAGGACTGTTGATCCTGTTCAGATCTTTTTTTATATCCAAGCTGCCCATTGAATTAACCAGACTCATAAAGTCATGTTTATTAGATCCCATTTTTCTAAACGCTGATTCAGGCATTAGTTTAAATATGAATCCTTGCAGCTTAAACAGCCGTTTAGGTATTTCATATGGTGTACCAATTAAAATAACTGAATTTACCTTTTCCGGAGATGCTTTGACATAATCAAGCGCCAAAATCCCACCCAGTGAAAGCCCGCACAAATTCACCTTTTCATTATACCTTTGGCAGTCTTCAGCAAAAGCCTTTGCCAGCGCATCATACGTTATGGCTTGCGGATATGCCTTAAATAAATCAGGACAATCGGCCTCTATGCCGGCTTCATTTAAGTACTGTCTGACAGCCTGCCAGCTTTCACTGTTTTGACCTAAACCATGAATGAGAATATTTTTCATATATGTACCCTTACCTTTAAATTAAGAATAGCATATCAACGCATCGGCGGCAAGGAAACTTAATCACATAAAAACGTTAAAAGCGCAGATGGCGGATCTTTTGCTCATAGGCTTCCTTTTCCCGCTGATAAATTGCGGCATCTTCCGGCATATATCCCTGTCTTTTACATTCATTGATATAGCGAAATAAATACTGATTGATAATTTTGCAGCGATACATCGGATCCCGTTCAAAGGCATCCTTATTATACCTCTTGATCAGACATAAATAATCAATAAAACTTTTCATTTTATCACCTCAGAGGTAGTATACCTTTAAACCTAACACGATTTATGTCACAAAAGAAAAAAAGCCTTGCGGCTAATTTCTGATAATGATATAGGTAAGATAGATTGCGAAGAGTACCAGCATCGTAATTCCCGCCTTTTTATTAAAGCATTTCTGTTTCATTGATATTACCAGCGTCTGAATGAAAATCACCATCATAAAGATCAAATCGGTAAAGATAACCGGTGCGATTTCAATCGGATTCACCATTGAGGACAAACCGATGATAAACAGAATATTAAAAATATTAGAACCGATAACATTCCCTAAGGCTATATCACTTTGTCCTTTGCGTGCAGCCACAACCGAGGTAACAAGCTCAGGCAGCGATGTACCTACGGAAATGATTGTCAAACCGATCAGCGTCTCACTCAAGCCGAAACTGCGGGCGATATTAGTCGCTGAATCAACAACCCACTGACCGCCGAAAATAATCAGTGCTAAACCGATAATTGATACCGCTACACTCATTGGAACATTGAATTTAGGCTCATTCACTTCAATGCTGTGACGGCTTTTTAATGAAGTAATTACCGTATACCCAACATAAGCGAGAATCAACACGAACAAAATAGCCCCCTCAAGACGGCTGACTACATTGCCGGTATAACAAAACAGACAAAGCAATAAGCCGCTGACAATCATGACCGGCAAATCAAAATCAATGATTCGCTTCTGCACCTTTACAGTTTTTAAAACTGCCGACGCGCCAAGTACGATCAACAGATTGAAAATATTAGAACCGACAACATTGCCTACCGCAATCGCATTAGACCCCGATATACCGGCAGTGATGCTGACCGCCGCTTCCGGAGCACTGGTGCCAAAGGCAACAATAGTCAATCCGACGACAATCGCCGGCACCTTTAAATGATCAGCGATTGAGCTGGCCCCATCCACGAAGAAATCAGCGCCCTTTACTAAAAATGCAAATCCTACAATTAATAACAAAAAATCCAGCATGATGCTTCCTCCCGAAAAAAAGCCTATGCTACATAGCGTAACATAGGTCTTGTCTTTTATAATTAAACCAGTTTCTGTAATGAAACATGATGTTGATTTAATGACGCTCACAGCGCAGACTACTCCCCTAATGGAAATACTTCATTATTATAATGGACAAAAACCTAAAGTTCAACCTTTTTCTTTCACTTTTTGTAATTTAGGATTATAATATCAGCGGTGATTTTATGAAATTAGAAAAAACAAATGCGATGCGGATTCTCGATAAAGCCAAAATCAGTTATCAGACATATACTTATGATGCAGATGATGGCGCTATCGATGGTGTATCGGTTGCTAAAAAATGCTCACAGGATCCGCAAAAAGTATTTAAAACCTTGCTTACCCGCGGCAGCAGCAAAAATTATTTTGTATTTGTTATTCCTGTTGAACATGAACTGGATTTAAAGAAATGTGCAAAAGCGGTGAATGAAAAAAGCGTAGATATGATTCCGGTCAGTGAAATCAACAAAATCAGCGGCTATATCCGCGGCGGCTGTTCGCCCATCGGCATGAAAAAGCTGTATAAAACCGTACTGCACGAAAGCTGTCAAACGTTGGATACAATCATTTTCAGCGGCGGTAAAATCGGTTTTCAGATTGAAATGAATCCTCATGAACTGATTCAGCTTATCCATGCAGAGACAGCTGATCTCATTAAAGCATAAATTGATCTTTAAGGTTGATTTATGCTTATTTTAGTTTAATTACCGTATCAAGTGTCGTATTCGTCCCTTTTAAATAAAGCAGAGATTGACCGTTTTCTTCATAAAGAATCATTTCTGTATCTAGTTTTAAATGAGGGTTTGCGTCCTTTAACTGCTGATAATAGAAATCAGCTTCGCTTTGACTCATTGGCTGATTAAAGGTTTTATTTTGCTTATCCAAAACATAAACCAGCAATTCCCCCTTATTAATAGTCCCTGTGTAAACAAGCGCATAGCGTTCATCTTCATAAAATGTATAGCGATTGCAGATTTTTAAATCAAGATTCATATCATAAAGCATCGTCGTGTTCGCGCTGCGGGCTAAATTGCAGTCAAACAAAGGCAGGAAGATTGTATTTTGATCGATCCTCTCAAAGTTATTATAGAAAATAACATCCTTTTCAGGCATTGTAATCAATGTTTTATCTTCAACCTTATTCAATGAATAGCTTCCCCATGAATTGAGCTTGCCATGGATTTCAAATTTATTGAGATAGCTGCCCTGCTCATCAATTAATTCCTTAATCGTCAAATAGCCGTCAGCTTTAGCTGCCGCTGAGAAATGACGGTCAGCAATTGGCAAGCCTGAATTTTTATAACAATTGACAGTTTCTTTGTCATATACAAAGTTTGTGCTGATGGATGCGACCTGAAGGATCATTTCATCACCTGAAAGCTTAACATCATAGGCATAGGGTGTATCATAAGTATACCCGCCAACAGCACCGTCACGATACTCATGATAGGTGAACAAATCATATTCAGCCTCATAAGTGTAACCGAGCCATCGCCTGTTATCACTCTCAATCATCCCTAACGGCTCTCCATATAATTCTTCATATTTCTGCCGGATCGCCTCGCCCTTGTAGAATTCGCTGTAATCAGGAACCGGCGTTTCCAATTCTATGAGCTGGCCGTCAATGACGATTTCATCAGTATCATCCATGGCATAGCTTCCCACAGCAATAGGTTCTACTAGGGTGAATACGTATTGCATCTTCTTAAAGAATCCTTGCTGCTCCGCATAGAAAGCAAGCATCAGCTGCTGAATATTTCGTTCCGCTTGCTCCTTACTAAAGGCAACACTTTCCCATGTTCCCAATGACAAGTAAGGCAAATCAATGGTTATCTCTGATCTATTTTCTGCCAAAAACTGTTTAGAAACTCTTGCATCGGCCGGAATAGTGAAATCCGGCTGATAGGCTGTGCCTAAGGATGAAATATCCAAGCTCTTATCTCGTATAAAGGCAGGATGCTTCAAAAGCTCAAAATAGTCAACCGGATAGATATTCGCAGAACCCTTAAATTTCAGAAAATAAATGTTTGATGACAAAAAAGCATAATAAACAGCAAAACCTTGATCACCATAATCTACATCAATGAGAGTTGTTAACGCATTGTCTGAATTTGTTGAAACATCATTTTCACTAATCATTAATTGCTCGTCATATTCATGAGTCGGCGTTATTTCTAAAGATTTCAGCCATTCAATGATTGCTGCCTTTTGATTATTAGAAACAGCATCGCCATTCAGCTTCATAACCCCAAGATCCTTCATAAAAGATTCTATTTCCGGCATGATGATGGCTGGCTTTGAATCCGTTTCGGTACTGACATCACTGGAATCTCCCTCATTCAGTGATTCATTGGGTATTGCAGGCTGACAGGCACAAAGTAAAAACGCAAGTACACATAAGCTAAGTTTCTTCATCAAACCACCCCTCTTTACCCTTAGTATACAATATTTAGACAAAGACGACAAAAAAAAGACGCTTATTGCGTCAATTCATGAAACAGCTTCAAATAAGCCTGTTTGATTTCTGTACAAGTTTTTTCCTTTAAATCCGGTTCAGCGATCAGCTCGGCTTGATACTCAATTAATTCAGGCCCTACCAAATCCTTAAATTCTGCATACAGTATCGCATCATCAATCGCTTTGATTGAAGCCGGTATTTTAGGATCAAGACCATACTTCTTCAAAACAACCGCCAGCAGCTGATCCTCAGCCTCACAATACTTTGGCATCTGCTGCTTGACAGGCCGAATCAAATCCGCCATATAGGCCTCAGAGGCATCATGCAGCAAGGCTGTCAGCTGCAGCTGCTTGCTGAAGCCGCGCGCCCTAGCTTCTAAAGCACAATTAATGCAGTGCTGACCAACTGAATAAAAATATTTCGTATGTCCATTTGCCCGGCAAAGCTGTGACAGGGCATGGGCAATATCCTCAATATGAATCTGTTTTTCATCACAAGCCAGCGGTGTGACTCTCTCACCGCTTTGCGTTACCATGCTATCGCTCATAAAGCTCATCCTTAAAATGCTCAATCGCTTTAACGATTCCCTGCCGCATATTGGTATCGGTCACATAATAAGCCGCTGCCTTAACATTCTCCATCGCATTCCCCATCGCAATGCCATATTTAACACATTCAATCATAGAAAGGTCATTCTCCGCATCGCCAAAGCACATGATTTCATCACTGCTAATACCCAGCCGCTGCGCTACTTTCAAAACACCTTTCCCCTTGCTGACGCCTTTTTTCATGATTTCAAGCCAGCGCGGTCCGACGATCATCACATCATAGTCAGTCAACGCACTCATCAGCTTTGGCTTTAACTGAACAATTTTGTCATCCTGAAGAATCAGCTTATTGATTGCTGGTTCAATCAAATCATCCGGATGCTTCAAATAGCAGTTATTCACCATTTCACCTTCAAAGCCGATTTCCTTCAGTTTTCCTTCAAAGAATGACAGCATGCGATTCCACCAGCGATGATAAGGTCTTACATAGAAATAAAAGCGTTCAAAGGTAAAAGCGATGCCCTTTAAATCATAACGATGAGCAAGCTTGAAAACATAACTTGCATCCTTGCTGTCAAGCTGTCCCTCAACCGCATGACTGCCATCCTTTAAGCACATGATTTCAAGGCCATTAATGCCTACGATATAGCCGGTTTCACGCATATCCAAGATTTCACTTACTTTCAGCAGATCGCCGCAATTTCTGCCAGATGCCAAAACAAGCACGATTCCCTGCTGCTGACATTGTTTCAGTATTTCAATGGTAGATGGATCAATCGATTTATCATTGCGGTAAAGCGTGCCATCCATATCCATAACAATCATTTTTATGGCCATAACTACCCTCCAAAAGAAAAACAGCCTTGCGACTGTTTCGTCTTCCCTATTTTAACTTGCTGGCTGCCGCTTTGTCAACGATAACCACTACATCTGAATGATTCTGCAGAACAGATGCCGGACAATCAACACTTACCGGACCATCAACCATGGCACTGACAGCATCTGCTTTATTAGCGCCTGCAGCAACTAAAAGAATCTTTTTAGCTTTCATGATTGTTGCGATACCCATTGTGATTGCATGCGTAGGAACCTTATTGATGTCGTTTTCAAAGAAACGCGCATTATCCTTACGTGTACCTTCCTTTAAAGTAACGATATGTGTTTCTTCATCAAAAGAAGTACCTGGTTCATTAAAACCGATATGACCATTGCTGCCGATACCTAATACTTGAATATCAACAGTTACATTATCCATTGAACGTTCATAAGCTTCACAGTCTTCTTTTGTATTGCCATATGGCAGATGTACATTTTCTTCTTTAATATCAATACCGTTAAACAGATTTTCATGCATAAATGTATAATAAGACTGTTCATGGTTACGGTCGATGCCTACATATTCATCAAGATTAAAGCTCTGACATTCAGCATAGCTAGTACCGTTTTCCTTATGGTCTTTGATCATATTTTCATATAAGCCGATCGGGCTTGAACCAGTTGCCAAGCCTAATACTGCATTGGATTTAGACGCCACTAATTCATGCATTACTTTGAATGCTTCAGCACTTACTTCTGCATAATTTTCTACTACGATTACTTTCATAAAATACCCTCCTTGTTGATAATTTTATTATATCAAAGAGTGAAGCAAAATCATAGCCCGCAGACTTCAAACTATCAATAAAGAACATAAAATAATGTTGAATGTTGTTTATTGTCTATAAAATAAACAATTTTATTTGTGAACTTTATAAATTCTGCCAAAAGAAAACCGAGGCTTCTCAGCCTCAGTCGCATTCTTATTCAACATCAATAATTTTCATTGTGTTGGTTGCGCCGGAACCCGTTGGATAACCAGCAACCAAGATAATTGTCTCGCCAACAGCAATGCCGTGTTCTTTGGCGATTTCTCTTGCTAATTCACATTCATTCAGCTGAGTATTAACTGTCTTGCTGAGGTATGTAGATACACCCCAGTTAACAGCCAATGAACGCTCAACCTCTTCATCAAAGCATACAGCGATGATTGGTGCCTTCGGACGGAATTTCGCAATTCTTCTTGCTGAATTACCGCTTGAAGTGAAACAGATAATACCAGCAACATCTAAAGACATCGCAGTATCAGCCGCTGACATACCGATAGCATCTTCCTTTGTTTTTCTTGAGGTAGCGATTGCTTTATCAAGACGTTCACGGTAAGGCAGAATTGTTTCCATCGCTTTAGAAATCTTATCCATTGTCTGAACCGCTTCAATCGGATATGCACCGACTGCTGATTCACCTGAAAGCATGATGCCGTCTGTACCGTCTAAAACAGCATTGGCAACATCGCTCGCTTCCGCACGTGTCGGTCTAGGATTTGACTGCATTGATTCAAGCATATGAGTTGCTGTGATAACCGGCTTGCCAAACGCATTAGCACGTTTGATCATTTGCTTTTGATAAATTGGTACTAACTCAACAGATACGTCAACACCTAAGTCACCGCGGGCAACCATGATACCGTCAACAACGTTCAAGATTTCATCAAGATTGTCATAACCTTCCTGGTTTTCAATCTTTGCGATGATCTGGATATGATTATCGCCTTCTTCTTCAAGAATACGACGGATTGCCAGCACATCTTCTTTTCTTCTAGTGAAAGAAGCAGCAATGTAATCTAAATGATTTCTTGCCGCAAAACGAATATCGCTTTCATCTTTTGGTGAAATGAATGGCATACTTAATTTAACATTCGGCACGTTGCATCCCTTACGGTTCTTGATCACACCTGGATTTTCAATACGGCAGTCAAGCTCACCGTCACGTTTTTCGAGAATTGTCAGACGCACTTTACCATCGTCAATCAAAATTGTACCGCCAACCGAAACATCGTCAAACATTTCCGGACATTGAATGTGGAAGCGTTCCTTAGTTCCTTCGATTTCCTCACGAACCAGGGTAACAATATCACCTTTCGCATATGTTTCCTGCCCGTTTTTGAAAACGCCGCAGCGAATTTCAGGTCCCTTAGTATCCAGCAGAATTGCAAATTTCTTACCGGATTCCTTGGCTACTTTTCTGATTCTCTCGATTCTCTCAAGATGTGCATCATGTGTTTCATGAGAAAAGTTTAAACGGCAAACATTCATTCCGGCTTCAGCCATTTTAACTAACATTTCTTCACTTTCAGTAGCTGGACCAATGGTGCAAATAATTTTAGTCTTTCTTTCCATTTTTTTAATATCTCCTTGTTTTTAAACCTTAAACTAAACGATCAAACAAATCCTGCAATCGCTTCCTGGAAGCGCGCGGCATATCCAATGCTTCTTCGATCGGTACGGCAATAATCTGGTTATCCTTGATACCCACACATTGTCCGCCGATACCGGCCAGCAGCAGATCCACAGCTTTTTCACCCATCCGCGATGCCAATACACGGTCGATCGGCGTCGGTGAACCGCCGCGCTGCACGTGACCTAATACAGTAGCACGGCCAGAAAAGCCAGTATTGAGACTTACCTTTTTCGCAAAGGCGTCAACATCGGTAATTTTCTCGCTGATTACAACAATTGCATGACGTTTCTTCTTCACAACATCAAATTCTTTAAGGCGTTCGAGAACCTCAGTCTCCTCAAATCCGGTCTGGGCAGTGATTACGATTTCTGCACCACAGGCGATACCTGACCATAAAGCCAGATCTCCGCAGTGATTGCCCATAACCTCTACCACCGAACAGCGGTGATGAGAACTTGAAGTATCTCTTAATTTATCTACGGCCTCTACTACTGTTGACAGAGCAGTATCAAATCCGATTGTTGAATCTGTACATGTGATATCATTATCGATTGTACCCGGCAAACCGATACAGTTAATGCCCTGATTTGTCAATGCGAGAGCACCCCGATAGGAGCCATCGCCGCCGATCACGACAAGCGCGTCAATTTCACGCTTTCTTAACTGCATGATGCCCTTTTCCTGCACCGCAGGATCTTTAAATTCAGGCAGACGTGCCGATCCGAGGATCGTTCCGCCGCGGTCGATAATATCACCAACATCATTTCTTGTCAGTGGTTCAATATAGCCTTCAACTAAACCACGATAACCATCGTAGATGCCATAGACTTCAACGCCGCTCTTCAAAGCGACACGGGTTACAGCACGGATGGCTGCATTCATTCCTGGAGCGTCGCCTCCGGAAGTGAGAATACCTATACGTTTCACCATATCTGATTCCTCCGTTCATGCCCTATTATGATAGCATTTTTACAAACTTTTGACTAGTATTTTAAGTACGTCTGTTACAACCTTTTACATTTTTTTCAAATGTAAGTGCTTTAATCCTTTCAATCAGCCGATTTGCCTTGATTGGATCACTGTTGCCGCGGCTATCCATTGCGAAATGGCGCTCAAGCTCTTCAATCGTATAATTACTTGTAAAGTAAGTTAAACGATGCTTTTCCATCCGTTCATTCAGAATCGGCAGCAGGATTTCATCACGGCTCCATGCCGTTACACTTTCACCGCCAATATCATCAAATAAAACAACATCTGCCCTTTTTAATGAACGAATCATATTTTCCATAATACTGTTTTCACTCATGTTTAATTTTAACGCCATGATCAGCTCGGGCACATTAACAAAGGCTGCTTTCTTATTATGCTTCGCAAAGTAATTGGTAATACATGCTCCCAGATAAGTCTTGCCGACACCCGGAGCGCCATGCAGATACAAGCCCCTGACGGGATCTTTAAGATTCTTGACCACTTCCAAAACAGCGCTCACATAAGCAGGCTTCTCATTGCTTAAATCGATGTTTTCTACCGCCACTTTCAGCAGATCATCACTGAGGTGGTGAAGAATATAATTTTTAACATGCGTCAATTCATCGCGGCGGGCACGCTGATAGCGACAATCCGTCAGCTGATAATTCAGCAGACCGTCATAAACCAGATTCAGCAATTGTCCCTGACTTGGCTGAACACATTCATCAAGCCCTGAACATGACTGACATTTTTTCAGACTCATCAGCCATTCGTGAATCTTTGTCGTATGCTTTTCAAGAAAGCTTTCATCCAATTGGTATTGATGCAGCCAGCGCTTTACTTCCGGATCAGCCTTTAGTAAGCGCAGCCGTTCTTCCTTTAACCGCCGCTGTTCTTCATTCAGTTCAAAATATACCTCAATCTTCTCCATTTACTCACCCCGCATTTTCGCTAATTCAGCCTTCAGCTTTTCAATATCCTCTGGCTTTAATTCTTCATCTTCCTCTTGCTGATTGCCGGTATACCAATCCGGCAGCTGTCTCTCCGTTACTTTAAGCTTGGCCGATGGCTTGCGTTTCGGTTTCGGTTCTTTAATTTTCTGAACCTGTTCCAGCGCTTTTTCCATCGTATCAATATTCAGTCTCACCCATGATCCGGCAATCTTTTCCACATAAGCCTTGCTGAGATTTTGATTCAGGGTATTCAGCACATACTCGACAAGCACATTGACAACTTCCTTAGGCAGCTTTAACTCATCTTCAAGATAAGCAAGCAAACGCTTATCAGTGTTAGTAACCGGTACGCCATTTTGCTTCATCTGCAGGAATTTAATTACCGGCAAGCGATATGGGTTGGCATCGGCTTCAACCACCTGATATTTCTTTGTAATTGCATTTTTCAGACGACTGACACTCAGCGTTCCGGTTTTCAAATTAATACTGCGGGCCACCAGCTTGATCATTTCTTCTTCATTTACACCATAATAAGAACCAAGCTGCTCGATGGTTTCAATGTTTTCCTTCGTTCTCGCGGTTGGCGGAAAGGCCAGCTTTGAACATTGAGTTAAGAATAATTCAGTATTAAAAGTGATCCGCATCGTATTTTTCTTTTCAGGCTTAACTTCGTGGAATTTCTTTTCCTCCTCTTCCTCCCATTCAAACCAATCGGCCATCCGAAACGGTTCACTGATTTCTTCATATCCCTCTGCGATCTGTCCTTTCGCAAAGTTCACCTGCATCATCTCATACATCTGACGGCCTTGCTGTTTTAAGTATAAGCGGCCAAATACATCATGACGCAAAAAATCCAATCCCTTTTTAGGCACCTTGAGCTGAATCAGCATATGATCGGCACCGGCATAGGTCTTAATCAGCATAAACTGTTCAAGGATTTTGCGGCTTTTTGTCAATTCCGCAGGCGATAGCTGAAGGCTTTGACAAAGCAGAATTGTTGAACAAGTATTCTGATTCATCATGTACAAGGCTTCCAGCAAGCTGTAAAGGTGCAGCGCGCGCGAACCGATCAAAGGTCCGTAAAGCATGAAAAGCGATGCTCTCTCTTCATCGCTGATGCTTTCGATCCGTTCTATTTTTAACTGTTCATCTTTTACCATCGTGCTTATCCACTCCATGCAGCAAACTGTCAATCTGTGACTGTAATTCT
Source organism: Clostridiales bacterium VE202-08 (assembly GCA_000508965.1). Lineage (GTDB taxonomy): Bacteria > Bacillota_I > Bacilli_A > Erysipelotrichales > Erysipelotrichaceae > Dielma. Next base: position 48,687 of record BAHV02000011.1, on the reverse strand, counting down.
TCAAGTGAAGCATTATTCACAATGACATGATCGGCTTTTTTTATCTTCAGTTCACTCTTCATCTGAGTTTTTAAACGCGCTTGGATTGCTTCATCATCCATGCCGCGATTTTGTTTCAAACGTTTTATGACAACATCTTCATCAGCCGCAACGACCCAGCTTTCATCGAAATATTTTTCCCAGCCGCTTTCAAACAACAAGGGTACTTCTACAAAAATCAGAGAATCCCCACTGGCTGCACACTGCTCCTTAACCCATGCCAAAATCAGCGGATGCTGAATTGCTTCCAGCTGTTTCCTTTTTTCTGGATTGGTGAACACAAGGGATGCGAGTTTTTGACGGTCAATGTTACCGGCTTCATCCAAAATGCACGCTGAGAAAGCATCGAGCATCTGCTGATAACCCAAAGTGCCCTTACTACAGCATAACCGCGATCCCTGATCACAATCAATCACTAAATATCCGCGTTTGCGCAACGCTTCTGAAAGTGTTGACTTGCCGCTGCCGATAATACCGGTGATGGCGATTACTTTCTTTTCTGGCATTTCGGACACAGACAAGTCCCCCTTCCTATCACTTTAATTTTTTTTATCGGTGTCTGACAGATCGGACACGGTTGATTTTCTCTGGCATGTACCTTCAGTTTCAGCTGAAACAAACCGGTAACCCCTAACGATGAGGTATAAGAGCGAATCGTTGTGCCGCCTGCTTTAACCGCCCCGGCTAAAATCCTGCGGGTATGAAATAATATATTTTCAAAATCCTTCTTTGAGCAATGACTGACTGGTGTTTTTGGATGCAAACCACAGGCAAAACAGATTTCATCAGCATAGATATTGCCGATGCCTGCCAGAAAGGTTTGATCCAGCAGCATTGCTTTCAGCGGCATTTTTTTGGGATGCCACTTTTTATATAATGTTAATGCGTCAAGCCGTTCATCAAATGCATCCAGACCGGTATTTTTAAGCATTGGGTAATTCTCAGTTTCATCCAGCGGATAAATCTCCATGCGGCCAAACTTGCGGGTATCATTATAATGCAGCTCACGGCCATCATCCAAATGAAATACCACATGGGTATGCTTATTGCGCACCGTTGGCTGATCATAAATATAAAATTTACCTTCCATACGCAGATGAGCAATCAGCATATCCTCATCAAGAACAAACATCAGATATTTGCCGCGGCGTTTATACGCCTGAATCGTCTGACCGATAATCTTCTGTTTGAAAAAACCACTGCCCTGCGGCAGAATATTCTCCCAATAGACATCAACACCGACAATTTTTGGATGTCCCAGCTGCACTTCAAGCGTGGCTCTGACGGTTTCAACTTCAGGTAGTTCAGGCATACGCTCACCTATTTGGCATCATACCATGATTTGCCGATATTTGCATCTGCAATCAAAGGTACTTTCAATTCCATTGCCTGTTCCATCGCATTCTTAACTAAAGTCTTCATTAATTCAATTTCATCCTCACAAACATCAAAGATCAATTCATCGTGAATCTGAAGAATAATTTTTGATTTGCACTGCTGCTTCACCATCGCATTATAAACATTAACCATGGCCACCTTGATTAAATCGGCACTGGAACCCTGAATCGGTGCATTCATTGCCGCCCGCTTGCCGAACTCACGAACCATGTAGTTTTTATCATGAATTTCATTAATTTCACGACGGCGGTTAAACAGTGTTTTCACATAACCATTGGCTTCACAGAAAGCGACAGTCTCATCCATAAACTGCTTGATTTCAGGATAAGATGCAAAATAACGCCCAATGAAATCCTTTGCCTCATTGCGGCTGATGCCAAGCTGTTCGCTTAAGCCAAACTCACTGATGCCGTAAACAATTCCGAAATTAACTGCCTTTGCCTGACGGCGCATATTACTTGTAACATCATCATGGGCAACACCAAACACTGACATTGCTGTTTGTGTATGAATATCAATGCCGCTGTTGAAGGCATTGATCATTTCCTTCACATCCGCCATATGCGCCAGCATGCGCAGTTCAATCTGAGAGTAGTCCGCTGACAGCAGCACATGGTTCGGACTGGCTACAAAAGCCTTGCGGATTTCCTTACCTTCTTCATCACGCACTGAAATATTTTGCAGATTCGGTTCAGAAGATGATAATCGGCCAGTGGTAGTCAGGCATTGGTTAAACAATGTATGAATCTTACCGTCAGTCTTTACATGCTTGGCAAGACCAATCGCATATGTGCTGTAAACCTTTTGGAATTTACGATGCTCCATCAGCAGCGGAATGATCGGATGCGCATTCATCAGTTTTTCCAGTACATCTACTGCCGTAGAACGCTTTTTGCCGGCCTTCAGACCCAGCTCATCAAATAAAACGACAGCCAGCTGCTTTGGTGAATTGATATTAAATTCATGACCGGCAGCCTCATAGATTTGTTTGGTCAAAGCCAATACTTTCAGATTCGTATTTTCTGCAATTTCATTCAACACATTCAGATCCGTGCAAATGCCATTGTTTTCCATTTCAAATAAAACTTTTGTAACCGGCATCTCAATATCATAGAACAAGCTGTTTAATTCCTTTTCAGCTAATTCCCTCTTCAACTGTTCAACAGCCGCATAACAGCCATGCGCCTGAATCTTAACATATTCGATACGTGATAATTCATCACTTAACTGCGGACGTCCTTTTTTGCCATAAACATCGTCGCTTATAAGCTTGCGGTCAATCTTGAATTTTTCAGCAAACGCATCGTAACCGGTAATCGTACCGTCACTTAGAAATGCTGCAATCCAGCAATCAAAATCTAAACCATTGATTGGAATCTGAACATGTTCAAACAAATGCATCAGATGCTTGACATCGAAGCCCGCCTTGCTTTCTGTATTGGCTAAAAATGCCTGTGCACGCTCGTCCTTGCGCAGATCATTGATTTCAATATATTCGCAGCCGCTGTCATTAACCCATGCCAAACCAAAGAATTCAGCTTCCTCATAGGCTTCATTGTTGCAGTCAGGATATAACAGCACACCGCTTTTAAGCAGCGATTCACTGATTTGATCAACCTTTTTTATCTCTGTATCCGCATAGACAGTCTTATCCTCAACTTGTTTTACAAATGACAGCATTTCATATTTTTTATAGAAACTGTTGCTTCTTTCCACATCTTCATTAAAGATACAGGATTCTAAATCAAAAGGCAGCTTCGCATCGGTAATGATGGTAGCTAAAAATAAAGAAAGCTCAGCTTTATCCTTATTCATTTCTAACTTTTCTTTCAGCTTGCCTTTGATCTCATCGATATGCTCATACAGATTATGAACTGTTTCATATTGATCCAAAAGCTTCAGTGCTGTCTTTTCACCGACACCTGGAACACCCGGAATGTTATCCGCTGTATCACCCATCAAACCCTTTAATTCAATAATTTGAGAAGGTGTAACATGAAAATTTTCCTTTAGTCCCTGTACATCCACCAATTCCATTTCCGTGATACCTTTTTTCATCAGCAGCACATTAGTTGTCTCATCAATCAGCTGCAGCAAATCACGATCTGATGTTAAGATTACCGTCTGATAATCAGGATAGGTTTTTGCTGCGCTGCCGATGATGTCATCAGCTTCAATCCCCTCGCATTCATACCATGGAATTCCCTTAGCTTCCAAATATTCTCTGGCAATAGGAAATTGCACGATCAGCTCCTGATCCAGCTGCTTGCGGGTTCCCTTATATTCTTTAAATGTCTCATGGCGAAAGGTTGGCTTGCCGCTGTCAAAAGCTACCAGCAAATGATCCGGCTTAATTAAATCCAGCGCCTTGTTTATCATTGTGATAAAGCCATAGACCGCATTGGTAGGAATACCGTTAGATGTAGTCATCATACGGCCGTATAGAGTTGCGTAGTATGCTCGAAAGAGCATCGCATTGCCATCAATCAATAAGCATTTTTTCATAAATAAGACCTCCTGCACATAAAACAAACTTCCATATTATTCTACCACAAATTTGGACTCACTAACAGAATTTGACATAGAAAAACACTCCGCAGAGTGTTTAATTCAAAATAATCGATTAATGCCGGCAATCTGAAGATTATATCTTAGTTTACAAGTAAAGGGTCCTAAATACAGAGCAGCACACAAATCCTTTTTTTTATATTCATAGTTCTTGATACCACCATCCTATATTCGCATTGTACGGTATTAGCGGCCATAAGCAAGAAAAATACTTCGCAGCTAAATTACGCTTTTGCACTTTAAAAATGCTCATAAAAACGCGGTACTCGGGCCGAGATCTGACATACCAGATCATTGTTGATGGTATGCACACAGCGGCTCCATTCATCAATGCTGACACATTCTTTGCCGTCTTGTCCTATTAGGGTAACAATATCACCGCTCTTTACATGCTCGATGCCGGTTACATCAATCATCAGCTGATCCATACAGATATTGCCGACAATCTCAACACGCTGAGAATGAAGCAGTACCTGCATCCCCTGATTGCTGGCAGCTCTAGGAATACCGTCAGCATAACCGATGGATACGGTTGCGATCAAACGGTCTTCTTTTGCCTTATAATGCCGGCCGTAACCGACACTGCAGCCCTTTTTCACTAAGCGTACACGGGATACTTCCGCATGCAAAGACATGGCCGGTATAAATTTAGGCGATGTATTAATCAGGATTGAATCATCACTGGTAAAACCCAGCATAAGGATGCCGGGTCGAACATAATCGTAACAAAGTTCAGGATAGTTCAGCACTCCATAGCTGTTTTGCAGATGCCGCTTACCCGGATTGAATCCGGCATGCAAAACATCAGCGATAACCTGATCAAAAAGCTCGCGCTGATGAATCGTATAAGCACGGTCATCTTCAATATCTAAGCTGTCCGCTACACTGAAATGCGAAAATAGCCCCTCAACAGATACATGCTGAAGCTTGTAAATTTCAAAAACCTCTTGAATGTTATAGTCATCATCAAGACAGCGGATGCCTAACCGTGCCATACCAGTGTCGATTTTGATATGACCGCGGATCACAACATGATGTGAAGCCGCATATTCATCTAATTGAGACGCATAATCAAGGGATAAGAAATTCTGCAGCAGCTGTTTTTCATGCAGATAGTGAAAATGCTCCTTAGGCGTATATCCCAGAATCAAAATATCGCCGCTGATTCCTGCCTCCCGCAGATTCAATGCCTCATCAACGCTGCTTACCGCAAAGGTTTTGATTCCCTCCTGCTGCATCAGCATCGATAATTGCCGGTCACCGTGACCATAACAATTCGCTTTCACAACAGCCATGATTTCGGTTGTCTCAGGAATCAGTTTTTTAATTTCCTTCAGATTATGCCGGACTGCATTGCCATCAACCTGCAGCCATGCTCTTGATTTAGATTGCAGCATGCTATCCCTCCGTTCTTTTTATTTTTCTAATGCGAGCTGTACAAGACGATCGATCAATTCACCAAAACCGATACCGGCAGCCTTCATCATTGACGGATAACGGCTGGTAGCGGTGAAGCCTGGAATTGTATTTACTTCATTGAAAATAATCTCCTGGCGGCTGTTGATAAACATATCGACACGGCACATACCACTGCAGTTTAATGTGCGGTATGCCTTTTTCGCGATTTCCTTTGCTTCATCGCTCAGCGCTTTTGAGATGCGCGCCGGACAATGAATCCGGGTATTTTCTAGGGCGTATTTAGCCGCAAAATCAAAGAATGAATTCTTCGTATCAATTTCATCGCATTCACCGACAATCAGTTCATGGTTGCCCAAAACCGCACAGCCGATTTCAAAGCCGTCAATCGCTGCTTCAACTAATACCTTGCAGTCATAGTTAAAAGCAAATTCCATACCCTTGATAAATTCTTCTTCACTGTTTATTTTAGAAATGCCGTATGATGAACCTGCATTCGCCGGTTTAATAAACATCGGCAAGCCAAGCTTATTGAACGCCTGCTGATAGATTGCTTTCAGATTCAACTCTTTATCCTTATAAACACAAAGATAAGGAGCACAAGCAATGCCGGCATTTTCACATAGAATATGGGTAAATTCCTTATCCATTCCACAAGCGGAAGCTAATGGCCCGCAGCCCACATAAGGAATTGATGCCAGTTCAAAAAGTCCCTGAATCGTTCCGTCCTCACCGTTTGGACCATGCAGACATGGAAAAATAACATCAACCGGCAGCTTTTTAAAACCTGTTTCATCTATTTCCAGCAACCCCCTTGAGCTGCTAGGGCTCAGCACAACCTCACGGCAATCAGCATCTAAATGCCATGTATCATGAGCGACAGCCTCAAAATCCAGCTTAGGATAATGGAGCCATTTTCCCGCTTCGGTAATACCGATCAGGATCAGCTCATATTTATTCTGGTCACAATGTGACAAAAGACTCTCTGCAGAATGCAAAGATACACTATATTCACTTGATTTACCGCCAAAAATGACAGCCAGTTTAATTTTTTCCATTTATTTAACCTTTTCCTTTATCTGATCGAATATCTCATCGAGCTTCATCCCCCGTGAGCCTTTAAATAATACGGTTGCCTCATGATCTGTTTCCGCAAGCAAGGCAGCAATCAGTTCATCCCGTTCAATAAAATGCCGAACATCGCTGATACCAGCCGCTTTTGCTCCCTTGGCAATATATTCAGCCATTGGGCCCAGGCAGAAAACCTTATCCAGCTTAAAATTTGCGCAGTCACGGCCAAGCTGTTCATGAAGCATAGGACTTGTAACACCTAAATCAAGCATATCACCAAGCACCGCTATGCGGTTGCCGCCCTTTATCTGATTGAAAGTAGCTAAAGCAGCCAAAGCACTTTGCGGATTGGATTTATATGCGTCATTCAGCACCAGCCATTGACCCACTGAGCTTAATTCATTGCGCATACTGGTTGTTTCCACACGCTGAAAACCACGCTGTATTTCTTCATCGCTCATCCCTAGCTCATGGCCCACTAAATAAGCCGCACAGCCATTCATCGCCTGATGGCGGCCGAGAATATTACAGCTGAACGCTTCATCAGTCAGTGAAAGCGTAAATGTGATGCCTTCATGATTCTGAGAAAACGATGTAAGCATACAGTCATTGTGCTCACCCTCGCCAAAGGTTTGCACCCTGAGCTGACGCAGATCATGAGATGGAATTTCCTGACCAAGATAAGGATCATCGCCATTATAAAAGAAAGCACTGCCGTTATGTAACCCTTCAATCAATTCACATTTAGCTTTGGCGATATTCGCCATACTGCCTAAATTTTCAAGATGCGCTACACCAACATTGGTAATAATCCCAATATCCGGTTTCACAATCTCACATAAGGCTTCAATTTCATGGCGATTTTCCATTCCCATTTCCACAACCGCCACATCGATATCCTCATCAAAGGAAAGCAGTGTCAGCGGTACACCAATCTCATTGTTGTGGTTCCCCTGTGTCTTCATCACCCGATAACGCTCAGACAACACGCCAGCTACCATATCCTTCGTGGAAGTCTTGCCATTACTGCCGGTAATTCCCACCGTCTTATAATGACAAAGCAGCCGATACGCACCCGCCAGCCGCCAAAGCGCTGCTGCCGTATCTTCAACTAAGATTACTGCCGCATCCTTAGGCGGGTTGGGCTCATTCACATTCCAAAGCAGGGCAGCTGCACCCTTGGCTAAAGCCATGTCTGCATAGGCGTGGCCATTCACCCGCTCGCCAACAAGCGGAATAAATAAATTACCGGGTTCAACCTGCCGTGAATCAATACAGACTCCCTTGATTGCAACCTCATCATACACCGTATTTTCATTCTTTGATCCTAGCATCTGCCGGATTTCAGAAACTGTTTTTTTTATCATTGCCAAACCCTCTAACATTTCTTTCAATATTATAGCATAACTTTTCCATTGTGCACGAGAAATCCGTACCTGTCAGTACCCAAGAAAATGATTTCTCCCCCTTCAGGAAATCATGCCATCATCGATAACAGTTCCTTCCTGTATTTTAATGTCTCTGTTTTACCAGCTGTATTAGCGTCGTGCCCAAACCTTTCCATACAGCTTTATTACTATTATCAGATATATTTTATAAATATATCCGGTAGATGCCTGCATATGTAATTCCTATATAATGAAAAAAGGCTATTTGCCTTTTTTCGCATTTAAATACCGATAAATAACATAAGCCGTTGCCGAAACGATCGCATATGCAGGTAAACCTATTGTATTCATAATTAGCTCCCTCCTACCTCTATATACGCAGGGCAGATCAGGTTTTCTAATTATTTATGTTCAAGTAAATAATAATTACGTTTCCCCTTTTTAATCAAAGTCAGATTTGCCAACAATGCATTTTCTGGTGTCAGCACCGCTTCAAGATCGGTAACCTTATCACCATTTACCTGAATTGAACCTTGTTTGATCCATTCACGGGCTTCACGTTTGCTGCTGGCAATCCCCCCCTCAACAAGCGCGTCAACCAATGGCAGTGTATTCGCAACTTCACGTTTTTCAAAGCCGTGGAAAGCATCTTTTAATTCACTTTCATCAAGCTCACGGATATTGCCTTTGAATAATACATTCGTAATCTTTAATGCTTTTTGATATTCTTCTTCACCATGTAGGAATGTTACAACTGACTGAGCCAGTGCCTTTTGAGCCTCACGCAGATGCGGTTCAGTTTTTACCTTTTCCTCATAAGCCTGAATTTCTTCTTTATTCATAAAGGTCAGCTTTTTCAAGTAATCAATGACCTTTTCATCTTCAGAATTCACTAAAAATTGATACATCTCATAAGAAGAGGTCTTATTCTTATCCAGCCAGACAGAACCACTTTCACTCTTACCAAATTTCGTACCGTCTGCCTTGGTAATCAGCGGCATCGTAAAGCCATAACATTCAGTATTGGCACCATGTTTCTTGCGGATCAGCTCTAATCCTGAAGTGATATTGCCCCATTGATCCTGACCGCCGATCTGCATAACACAGTTTTTGGTTTCATAAAGATGCAGAAAGTCAATGGACTGCAGGATCATATATGAGAATTCGGTATATGAAATGCCTGATTCCAGACGGCTTTTTACTGTTTCCTTACTTAACATGTAATTCACATTAAACAGCTTGCCGTAATCACGCAGATAATCAATAAAGTTCAGCTCTTTGTACCAGTCATAGTTATTTACTAACTCACAATCAAAAATAGTCGTGATTTGCTTGCTTAAAGCTTCAAAATTCTTATTCAGCACATCCTTTGAAATCACATCACGCTCAGAAGTTGAACGCGGATCACCAATCAGGCCGGTACCGCCGCCGACCAGAATAATCGGATGATGCCCATGATCAGCTAACCGTTTAGCTGTTAACATCGAAGAAAAATGTCCGATATGCAGGCTGTCAGCCGTAGGGTCAGTACCAATATAAAACGTCATGCCGCCATTATTGATTTTTTCTTCAAGTTCCGGCGAAGTGACACTTTCAATCAATCCTCGCCATTTTAATTCTTCAAATAATTTCATTTTCTTTTTCCTCCATCAAATAAAAAAGCGTCCTATCCAAGGACGCTTAGCGTGGTACCACCTTAGTTCATGTGAAAACACATGCCCTCAATCAGATAACGGAATCAACCGGTCTATCTTTGCAATAGACAGCTCCAAGGTGTATTTCTATCGGCTTATCTGTGATTTTCACCAACCATCACATCTCTTTGCATAATACCGATAGCTCTTTTCTCTTCAACGCTTATATTAAACAGTATATTGATTCAAAACGATTTGTCAACTTATTTCGTAGATTTACGTGGTGAATAAATATAACTCAATTCAATTTCCTTATCAATAACCTCATCTTCATCATGAAGCATCTTTGTCATCACACGCATCGCTACGGCGCCTAAATCATAATCCGGAATCTTAAATCCTGAGATCTGCGGTCTTGCCATCGCGTTGTACTTGCTGTCAAGGATGCAGACAACTTCCATGTCCTCAGGAATGCGGATATTATTTTCAGCGGCGGTATTCAGTACAGCCATTGCCTGTGAATCACGATAAGTGATTACTAACTCATGTTTATGACTCTTAAAATACTCCTGCAGGAATAAATAAGATGAACGATAATCCTTAGGAATTTCAATGTAATTGTCAAAGCTCTTGCCGGCATCCGCAAAAGCACGGGAAATGCCATCAAACAATTGCTTGATCATTGCCGGATTCTTACGATCCTCAACTAAAGCAATATCGGTAATGCCTTTATTGAGATACTTCGCAGTAAAATCATAAACCAGCTTAGAGTAGTCAACATAGACAGAGCCAATGGTATCGTCAGACATTTTATTGCCGATGACAACGATTGGTACTTGATAACGTGTCAGCGTATTCAGTTCATTTTTTGACAATTTATCATTAAAAATCACTACGCCGTCAACCCGTGACTTAATAATTGTTTCAATGATATCATTCATTTCAATGATACCCTCAGTAGCCGTATGTAAAACGATGTTGTATTTATAAATCTTAGCAACATCGATCAGACCATTGATAATCTGTCCGGTATAGAAGAAACTCGCCTCCGGAACGATCAGCGCAATCGTCGTAGTTTTCTGCAAAGCGAGCCCCTGAGCAATCGCATTCGGTTTGTAACCCAGCTTTTCAATCGCTTCCTGTACCTTCACACGAGTATCCTCACGAACTACTTCACTGCCGTTGATAACCCTTGATACAGTAGCCAGCGATACATCGGCTTCCTTCGCAACATCATAAATAGTAATTCTTTTCATATCTTCACCTAACCTTGTTCTTCTTCATCAGCTTTTTCAGATGTTTCAAGGCAGTATTGTGCAGCTTTGGCTTCATCCTTCTCTTTAAGCTCATCCGCCTTTAATACCTTTTTCAAGCCTTCCAGCGCACTTTCTGCAGCCTTCAGCGTTGAACGGCGTACCTTATCAATACCATCCTGTACATGCTCATCTTGTATTACTTCAACGATTTTATCTGAAACCGTATCGATGGTTGACGCAATTGCCGGATTATTCAGAATATCCTGAACACTGGTATCAATGGCAGAAATTACTGTTTCAGCTGTTTTCTTTACCGTTTCCTTACCAGTCTCAAGCTTATGCATCAAATCTTCATTTTCTTTTAATGAATCAACCTTCTCCTTAGAAAAACTGATCAGGCGGTCGATTTCAAGCTGAATCTTAGCCTTTACCTCAGCCCGTTTTTCAGGATCATCATTTTCTCTGCACCATTTTTTGAATTCTTCAGAAATTCGTTCCAATTCCTTAATTACCTGATCAATAAATGGATTTGTATTTCCTTTTTCTTCTTCATCCTGCAAAGTGATGATTTTATACTTAACTTCCTTTTCAATTTCCTTTGCTTCTTCAGCAACTTCTTCATTATTCAGCTTTGCATTAGGCTCTTCCATAAGTTTGACCTCCTTTAGTCCTGACTTTCTTCAGCAGCTGGTGCTGGTTCTGCAGCCGTATTTTCTGATTCGTCAACCCCGCCATGATTCAACAGCCAGTCACGAATTACATTCAGATTTGATATCAATGCCAGCAATGCGGATTTAACAGCATTCTGACTCATTTCATGCAGATTATCCAAGGTCTGAGAAAATTCTGTGACCGTATTCAGCGGTGCGTCCAGCTTTCTGATCTGTTCCTCGACAACACTCACCGTTGAATCAACAGTAACCATTGTCTTCTGCATGCTTACAAAGAATTGTATGATTTTTCTCAGCAGAAGAATCACATAAATCAAAACAATTACCCCGATGATCGGCAAAAGCTTTGAACACAATTCACTAAAAAATTCAATAAACTGATCTGTAGTCATAGTAACACCTCATATTAAGTGTACAACACTTTGAAACCTATTTCAAGATTAATGAAAACTCTTTACAATATTTTTAAATTTATAGATATCTTTTGAACTCATAAATAGATACACTGCTTCTCCATAAGCCGCTAAACGCTTCGCATTTGCTTCATTCTCAACCATTACCTCGGCATTGGGAATCAGTTTCTGAAGATCCTCAATTGTGATATCGATGCCTTCTTCATGCTTGGCATTTTCCGGGAACGGGCAAAGAACAACTTCATCCGCACCGCTTAAGCTTTGCGCAAAATCATTCATAAAGGCATAAATGCGAGAATAACGATCCGGTTTAAAAACAGCGATGATTTTTTTGCCCGGAAAGCGAACACGGGCCGCTTCAATCGTTGCTTTAATAGCAGTCGGATGATGCGCATAGTCATCAACATAAACATATTGCCCGTTTTCTTCAATATTAAACCTGCGCTTTACACCGCCGAAGCTGCTCATCTGTGATTGAATCAGATCACCGTCAGCCCCCTCAAGAAGCGCGATGGCAATGACTGCCAATGAATTTAAAAGCATATGTCTGCCCACATAAGGCAATTCAAAATGATGGAAGAACTTATGATGATAATATAAATCAAAGCGCATGCCGTGTTCATCCTCTTGAAAATTCACAGCCCGGACATCGTCACAATCATTAAAGCCATAAGTCAGCATCGGTGTCTTAATTGATAACAATCGAATATTCTCATCATCGCCGCAGACCACCACAGCCTTCTTTACCTGATTGGCAAAAGCCTCAAAAGCGCTCTTATAATCTTCTAAATCTTTATAATAATCAATATGATCCAAATCAATATTGGTAATAATCGCATAATCAGGATGATAAGCCATAAAATGCCGTTGGTATTCACACGATTCCAAGGCGAAATAATGGCTGTCTTTTGGCATTTCACCAGTGCCGTCACCAATCAGATAGCCCGTTTTATTTAAAGCTGACATCATGTGTGACAGCATGCCGGTCGTTGTCGTTTTGCCGTGTGTACCCGCTACACTGATGGTTGTATAACGTTCGACCAGCTGGCCCAAATATTCATGATAATAATAGCTGTGAACACCTTCGGTATGCAGTGCTTTAGCAACTTCGCAATTACTTTCATCAAACGCATTGCCGATAATGACATTCATCCCCGGCTGAATATTATCCGCATCAAAGGGTGTGATTTTAATCTTTCTCGCCTCTAACGGCTGTTGGGTAAAGATATATTTTTCAATATCGGATCCGGTTACTGTTTCACCTAAATCATTTAGAATACATGCCAGGGATGCCATACCTGAACCTTTAATACCTATAAAGTGAACCATGCTTTCATCTCCCTAAGCTTCTTTTTCTTCTTTTTTATCGGCATTTTCTAACTCGATATTACTTAACGGCGTCTCATCGCCAAATAATGAAAACTGCACGCAGTCATCAAGGCTGTTTTCACTTTCATTTACAATTAAATCATCCAGCGACAAGCCTTCTTCAACTTCTTCAATGATCGGCGCGCTTTCCTGACGTTTTTCTTTTTCCTGAAGCTCGATCTGTGCTTCACTTTCAAAACGATCCAGTTCGCTCTGACCATACATCGGAGAAATAACGGTACCTAAAGCGTTGCGTTTCTTAGCAGGGCCGGTTTCCACGATTGGCGCCTGACGTTTCGGCTTTTTCACTTCGCTCGAACCAAACATCGGTGAAATGACAGGTGAAAATTCAAACTCCTTCTTCACTGTTTTTTGAACCTCACGCTGCGGGCGCACCGGTTCCTTCTTTTCAGGTTCCAGCTTAATATCAATGGTCTGTGTCCGTGTAACCGGTTCACTTTCCGCATCGATTGGCCGGCTGATTGGCTGTGCCTGCGGACGCGGCTGCGGGCGCAGCTGATCGACTCGTTTCTCACTGTTGACGATGGATGAGAATTCCTCATTTTGAACGCGGCTGAAATCAACCTTTTCTAAATCGTCATCGACTACGACTTCATCATCTTCTTCAAATAAAAATGAAAGGATTTTTTTAAACATCTTTTCTACCTCCCAAAAAATGGTGAACCGATTACTGCCTGATCATCAAGAATCAAGATACCGCGCTTGGGTTCATCAATCAGACGCAGTTCCCATTCTGAACAAAGCATACCAGCTGATTCAACACCGCGCAGCACTGAAGCTTCAATCAGCTTACCATCCGGCAATACAGCTCCCGGCAGTGCCGCTACAACCTTTTGATTAGCCGCTACATTGGCCGCTCCGCAGACAATCTGCACGCATTCCTGACCTACATCCACCTGACAGACATGCAGATGGTCAGAGTCCGGATGCGTTTCACACGTTTTCACATAGCCAACCACAAGTCTTGGTGCCGGATCGATCTCAATGCCCGCAAAACCGGCTTCGATCAGCTTCTCATTAACAAATGCTAAAGTTACATCATCCCATGGCTGATAGCCGTCATTTAATTTTTCAAAATAAGGATTGATGAGGTTATAACCGATGATCTCATGTTTGAGATCGTAGATTGCACACACCTCGCCGATGGTTTCAGAAGCTGCCGGTGCAGCATCTTTCAAAACGATCATGCCAACGCCGCTGAAGGCTTTGCGGTTGATAAACAATCTTGCTGAACAGCTCATTGCAGACCTCCAAGAAAGGCATCGATCTCAGCTTCACTTTTTCTCAGTTTGCTGACAAAACGATTCAATTCCTGTCCGTTTTTAACCGCCACAAAAGAAGGAATGCCTAAAATATTCAAACGCTGACAAATTGGCAGCCACGCGTCACGATCCACATAAATAAACTCATAATGCTTGTATTTTTCTACCAATTTTGGCATAAATGGCTTAATAAACATACAGTCAGGACACCAATCGGCGGAGAATACAAACACACTCACCTGATCAGAATTCCATGCTGCCTCAAACATCTCCATGGATGTTAGCTGTTTCATATAGTCTTTCATTAATCAAAACCTCCTATTTTTCAACTAAATCTTTGATATAACCGTCAACCGGCACTTCTTCGTTAAGATAATCCAGATTTTGCTGCTGCTGAGCCGTTGCACTTTTGAGTGAAAAATCATTCAGAATCAGCTGCCGTTCTACTTTTACTGACTGCATGATCGTTAACATACAATTCAGCAGTGACTTGATCTCTGCATAAGGAACAATGCTGTAAAAGCGAAGCTCACTGGCCGCAAGATCAATATAATAATAGCCGTCCGTCAATTTTTCCAGCCGCAGCGTATAATTCTTAGTTTCTTCGGCAGTATTTATGTAGCTGCCCTGATAGACCATCCCTGCCGATGAAGTCTCCATCTGCACCTCTGAAAAAGGCTTTGATGCTGCTTCTGTATAATATTCATCAATAATAATCTGAGAAGCATCCAGATTCATCACAAATTTATAGCCATCCTTGAGATAGACACCACTCAGCGAATTGCCATGGCCGCGTCCGACATCCCGAGGCAAATAATAACTGAAATACTTCTTCGACATATTTGTATCATTAAAAGGTTCAAGCATTGATTTTTCCTGCAATAAGGTAAGTACCTGATTTGACAGATCCGCTTCTGAGGCACAGCCGCCAAGCAGAAATAACGAAAGCATGAGCAACACTACTTTCTTCATCAAAACCCTCCCTTCTAAGCTTTATGCCATACCGCGCGATAAATTGGCTGATTCAGTTCCATGAACCGGTGCTCGTATTCAGTAATCACATCCTCAGGATGCTCATCACGCCGATAATCAACACTGAATTCATCAAGCAGCCAACCATTGTTCTGAAATTCCAATATTGAAAATTCAAACAGCTTAACATTATCCGTTTTCATGATCAGTTTGCCCTCAGGTTTTAAGATCTGTTCATATCGCCTCAAAAATGAAGCATGCGATAACCGGTGCTTGCTGGCTCTTTTTTTAGGCCATGGATCCGAAAAATTCAGATGGATGACATCAACCTCATCCTTCGCAAACCATGAATCAATAGCCTGCGCATCATCAACGATAAACCGGCGGTTTAAATGTTCGCTGTTTTCAACCTTTTTTAAAGCAATCGCTGCGACATTAACATTCTTTTCAATTCCGATCCAGCCGGCATTGGGATACAGTTCTGACATTTTGATCCAATAATCACCCTTGCCCGAACCAATCTCCACATGCAGTTCCTCTTGATTCAGCAGACGGCGCCACTGACCAGCCATTTCATCACAATTTCTAACGATGACGGACTGGACTTCCAAAAAAGGCTCTGCCCATTTCAACTTCCGCATTCTCATGACTACTGTCCCAGTTTTTCAAGTGCTCCTGCATAAATTGCAACTGCACACAGCATATCATCAATAACAATTCCCTCATCCGCCTGATGCGGGCCGCCGATGACATGTTCGCTTTGATGGCGGGCAATCGGATATTCCGGGCCGAAAGCTACGCAATTCGGCAGCTTACGGGCATAAGTGCCGCCGCCCATCGTCATCGCCGGTGTAAATGTATCACCGCTGTATTCACGATAAACTGCCATCAATTTTTGAATCATCTCTGAATTAGGATCTAGGAACAATGGCTTGCTGTCAGAGCGCACCACGATTTCAGCCGGATAGTCATAAGACTTAAACGTTTCCTGATATCCCTTGATGATTGTTTCACTGTCCGTATCATTCGGATAACGCATATCAATAACAATATTAAATTCATCATTTTCAAGATCAACAATACCGACATTGGCCGTCAAGAAGCCCATATAAGCGCCTTCCTTAGCAATGCTGACACCGCTGCCGCGCCAATCGGACAGCATTCGGTAAGTATTGGTCAAAAATTCATTCTCATGCGTTGTACCAATGAAATTAATCAAATGCAGGGCGGCATTCGTACCGCGCCATGGCAGTGAAGCATGAGCAAAGACACCATCAATTTTCAGCACACACCCTGCTTCAGTATATTCAACACTGCCCTGCAGGTTATTGCTTCGCAGATAAAAATCAAATAAATCGACATATTCTTCTCTGAAATCCTTCACCAAAGCGCTCGCCTTGCCAATAACGACATTCGGGCGTTCACCGCAGTGCATTGACAAAATCGGTGTTTCCGCATGGCCTTTTAACGCGATCTGTAAAAGACCTTTTTCACCATAGATTACCGGGAATTCCGCATCCGGTGTAAAAGACATCGTCGGTACTTCCGCATGCTTGCAATAATAATCCATGCACTGCATGCCGCTTTCTTCATCACAGCCGCAGATCAGCATGATCTTTTTATTCAGCTTTACATTATTATCCTTCAGCATCCGCATGGCGGTCAGACCCGCCACTGCCGGTCCTTTATCATCCAAGGTACCGCGGCCATACATGATACCATCAACCTCTTCACAGCCAAGTGGATCATGCGTCCAGTCTTCACCGATTGGCACGATATCTAAATGAGCAAGAATGCCCACGCTTTCTTCCCCTTCACCATATTCAATCGTACAAGCATAACCATCAATATCCTTGACAGTAAAACCTGCTTCACGGCCGATTTCCATCATCTTATCCAGGGCTTTACGGCATTGATCACCAAAAGGAGCATTTTCTTTCGCTGTTGATTCATCTCTTAATGAAGGAATAGCAACTAATTCCTTTAAATCTTTTTTAAACTGAGCTTCATATTTTTTTGCTTCTGTATTCCAATTCATATGTTTTCACCTCACCTTATTATTCTATCACAAATAGCTACTTCTACAAAAGAAAAAAGCGACAAATTAAATGTCGCTTTCGTCATTATTCCGCAGTTTCAGCACGCTTCTCAGCTTTTGGCTTTTCAAGGCATGCTTTGCGTGATACATTGACACGGCCCTTCTCATCGATTTCAATGACTTTAACCTTCACAATGTCACCCAATTTTAATACATCTTCTACCTTTTCAACGCGTTCATGAGCAATCTTAGAAACATGCAGAAGACCGTCACAGCCTGGGAACAGTTCCACAAAGGCACCGAATTTTTCAATTCTGACAACCTTGCCTTCATAGATTTCATTCACTTTGGCTTCTCTGGTGATTGCTTCAATCATCGCTACCGCCTTCTTGATCGGTTCAATATCATGATGATAAATCAAAACGGTTCCGTCATCATCAATATCAATCTTCACATCATCGCAATCTGCAATAATCTGATTGATCATCTTACCGCCAGGTCCGATCACATCTTTGATCTTATCTGGAGAAATCATGATTTTTTCAATCTTCGGAGCATAACGGCCGACTTCCGGACGTGGTTCAGAAATAGCGTCCATCATGTTAGCCATGATAGTTTCACGGCCGGCCTTAGCCTGTTCCAATGCTTCTTGAAGGATTTCACGGGTAATACCGTCAATTTTGATATCCATCTGCAAGGCAGTGATACCATTCTTAGTGCCGGCAACCTTGAAATCCATATCGCCGAAGTGATCTTCCATACCCTGGATATCCGTTAAGATCGTATAATGCTCGCCTTCCTTGACAAGGCCCATTGCCACACCGGCAACCGGCGCTTTGATTGGCACACCAGCAGCCATCAATGCCATGGTACCGGCGCAGATAGAAGCCTGAGAGCTTGAACCATTGGATTCCAAAACCTCAGCAACCAGACGGATCGCATACGGGAATTCATCTTCACTTGGCAAAACCTGAGCTAATGCCTTTTCGCCTAAAGCACCATGCCCGATTTCGCGGCGGCCCGGCGAACCCATACGGCCAACTTCACCAACACAGAACGGCGGGAAGTTATAATGATGCATAAAGCGTTTCTTTTCAATGTCTGTTAAATCATCAACGATCTGATTGTCATTTAAAGCACCCAGCGTACATACTGACAATACTTGTGTTTCACCGCGGGTGAACAATGCAGAACCATGTACACGCGGCAGCAGATCCACCTGTGAATTCAGCGGACGCACTTCGTCAATCTTACGGCCGTCAGGACGAACCTTGTCAACCGTAATCAGGCGGCGCACCTCTTCAACTACAATATTGTGACAGATTTCATGAACAAATTTCAATGTCGTCTGCTTACTCTTTTCATCTTCATACTCTCTGGCTTCAAAGACCGCAGCTGTCTCATCCTCCAAATCATCAATCTTACCATAACGTTCCAATTTTTCATGGATGCGTACAGCTTCCACAAGACGATCCTGAACCATCTCACGAACCTCTCGGTTTAAATCAGAAGGAATCTCATAAAGTGTGATCTCACGTTTTGGCTTACCGCAGGCTGCGATAATTTCTTCCTGGAACGCGCACAATTTCTTAATATTTTCATGTCCGAAAAGAATTGCTTCTAGCATTTCCTCTTCATTGACTTCCGTAGCACTTGATTCAACCATATTAATGGCATCCTTTGTACCGGCAACCGCCAGTGTGATACGGCTTCTGCTTAATTCTTCAACTGAAGGATTGATGATATATTCACCATCAACATAACCTACATAAACACCCGCAATCGGTCCGTTAAACGGAATATCGGATAAGCCCAGCGCTAAAGAAGCCCCAAACATACCTGTCATTTCAGGTGTGCAGTCAGTATCTACTGACAGTACTGTATTGACTACCTGCACCTCATTACGGAATCCCTCCGCAAAAAGCGGACGGATCGGACGGTCAATCATACGCGCCGTCAATGTCGCATGTTCGCTCGGTCTTCCTTCACGGCGTAAGAAGCCGCCAGGAATCTTACCTGCGGAATATAACTTTTCTTCAAAAGTTACTGTTAATGGGAAAAAGTCAATGCCCTCTTTAGCCTGCTTGCTCGCAGTAGCACATGATAATACCGCTGTATCCTCATAACGTACCAATACGCTGCCACCGGCCTGCTTGGCAATTTCTCCCGTTTCTACTGTGATCACCCGACCACAGAAGTCCAAACTAAAAGTTTGCTTAGCCATTTTTTCACCTCATTGTTTTATCTTGATAATAATAGCATACTTTACTGATTTTGGAAACATTTTCAGTAATAAGAAAAAAGACTTTCCCGATTCGAGAAAGCCTGACAAACAACTATTTACGAATTCCTAAACGAGTGATCAGTTCTTTGTAACGATTCAAATCCTTGCTCTTTAAATAAGCAAGCAGGTTACGGCGGTGACCAACCATCTGCATTAAACCACGCTGAGAATGGAAGTCATGCTTATGAACCTTCATATGTTCAGTTAATGTGTTGATGTTATAAGTTAAAACAGCAACCTGTACTTCCGGAGAACCTGTATCTCCTTCAAAACGTGCGTATTCCTTCATAATCTCTTGTTTTTTTGCTTTTGAAATCATTGTAAATTTCCTCCTGTTGTTAAGTCATTTGTAACCGAGCATACCGCCGAGGAAGCGAATAGCACAGTAACAAATCTTCAATATATTACCACAGGCCAGATAAAAAAACAAGTATTTATAGGAAAATATCGACAATATCAAGAACTAAGCTGACAATTCCGCCGCATAAACCGCCGACACAGAAGCCGTGATTGCCTAAATGCCGCCGTTCTTTCAGACCGATGGAAGAAAATACGATGGCCAAAACTGAAACGCTGCCGAAGGGATTGAATGCGAAGGATAATAAAGCAAAGGCAAAGCCAGCCAGACTGAAGGACTGTTTTTCCATAAGATCATCTCCACTCCTATTATAAGCCTTTAATCCATAAAAGCCATTAAAACATCATTCAAAAAAGTCATGCCCGCCTCACTTGGCCGCAGCGAATCACCATCCAGAACCAACCAGCCGCGCGCTATATTTTGATGAATCGCTGAGGCGAAGACATCGTTTGGCGAACACTGAAACAGCGCCTCAAAACGGCTCAGTGATATTCCCTGCTTCATCCGCAGTCCCATCATGATAAATTCAAACATTTCATCAGACTTACTCAATTCAATGCGTTCAAACACTTCTTCATCATTCAGATAATTCAGCAGCTGAAAAGGACGGTCATAGCGAATATGGTTCTCCTTGCCGCTGGCCCCGCAGCCAATCCCCGCATAATCCTCATAATGCCAATACATTTGATTGTGTTTGCTTTCATAACCGGGTTTCGCAAAATTGCTGATTTCATAATGCTGATAACCGTGTTCAGGCAGTGTCTTAACAATCAGCTCATACATGGCACCTTCCAATTCATTATCACAAGGCACGACCTTTTGCCGGCCGAATTTGGAGTGTTCCTCAATAGTCAGTGAATAGATCGAGATATGCTTAATGCGCTCATCATTCACCGCCTGTATTAAATCTTCCTTTAGCATCGCCGCTGTCTGATCCGGCAGACCATACATCAGATCAATCGATATATTATGAATCCACGCTTCATGAATCTGATCTAAAGCCTGATCGATCCGTTTTTTATCATGATGACGTTCAATGCGTTTTACCAGTTTGTCATTAAAGCTCTGCACCCCTAATGAGATGCGGTTTACCCCATGCGCCTTCATTACAGCCAGCTTGTCTGAACTCAAATTCTCCGGATTCGCTTCAACACTGTATTCCACTGTTTGCTGTGCATAATCATCGAGCAGAGTAAGCAGGATATCCAGCTGCTCAACAGAAAGCGCACTGGGTGTGCCGCCGCCGATATAAAGCGTCGATATTGCTGTCGGCAGCTGCCGCTTTACTAATTCACGTTCTATTGCCATCAGCCAGCGATCCGCCAGCTGCGGCTGCATCTTACAGCGGCCGAAATCACAATAGGCACAGATTGAATCACAGAAAGGCACATGCACATACATTGCCTTGACCATAATTAAAGTTCTACCCCATTTGACTGCAGCTGTCCATAAAAATACAGAATCCATTCCGAATTAGTCTGATGCCGACCGCCTTCAAAGCGTGAAATCAATCGGCGAATCGATTTTTCAACCTTACTTTTTGTCGTATCATAATTTACTGCAATATAATCATAAATCACAGCCATTCTCACACTGTCGTCAACATTATTATCACGGCAGTATTCAACAGCTTTATTTAAATAATAATAGCCAAGCAGACAGCTGTACATGCGGCTGCCAAATAAGAGACGTTCACTGAATTCATCCTTACTTATCGTCGGCTCCTGATCAAGCAGATAATACTTAACGGCCGCATATAAGCTTTCCGGACTGACGGGTTTCAACAAATGTGCGATGACCGTACCGCTTTTAGGATGATTAAACAGCAATTCAGAAAGCTCATTGCCAATAATCAAAAGCCGCATCCCCTGCAGTTTTTCAATTTGCTTATAAAGCAGTGAATCGCTTAATGAGCGGAAGTTATCAAAATCAAATATAACATGACTGATGCCGGCTTTATGAACGATGCTCAAATCAGCGCCGATATCATAGAAACGCAGTTCAGGCAGCCTCTCTTCCAATTTTTTGATGAGCAACCTGAGCTCCTTGTCATGACTTACATACCCAATATTTTTCATTTTATAATTCCCCTTTCATATCATATTAAATAGACAAATTTCTTTCCTATCCTCTGTTTCTTATACCAGCCAAGTTTGACCAGTTCATTGAGACTGGTTCTTGCTGTTTCATGGCTGCACTGATTCCATTTGGCATAATCATTGACTGTATAATAGTGCATCGCTTGACGATGCGCACAATAAAACTGCACCTGCGCGTCATTTAAAAACGGATAGCGAGCACAAAGCTCTTTGGCATCCCCCTCATTCATTGAAGGTAAATGCTTCAGCTTTACCAGCTG
The DNA here is from genome assembly GCA_000508965.1 of Clostridiales bacterium VE202-08. Lineage (GTDB taxonomy): Bacteria > Bacillota_I > Bacilli_A > Erysipelotrichales > Erysipelotrichaceae > Dielma. The sequence goes on along the minus strand of BAHV02000011.1, from coordinate 26,171 downwards.
CAGCTTTAATTTCAGCCTTTGATGCGCTTGGTGAATCATTTTTATCATTTCTGCCGTACCGTCTTTGCAAGACAGCAAGGAAAGATCCAATAAGTCAGCTGCTGCCGGCAGGCTATAACGCTGAAGACAAAAAGCTGCTGCCGCTGAGCAGTCCTCATGGCAAAAACAGCGGACTGCCATGATTTGTGCAAATACGTGCATCTGTGTCAGCGCTGACAGCTGCTCATAGCTAACCATTTTGAAATAAGCTTTCAGATGATTCAAATAAAAGGCTTGCTCAGTTTCGGGATTTAGAGCTGCCTGAAGCATATAATCACTTGATTCACGCTGACCCATCAACAGCTGATAAAAACGGATCTGTTGTTCCAATGCGTAACATTGCGCGCAAATCTGCGGTGTTAAAACCAAGGTTAAGCACTTATTTGATGTTTTCAGCTGCCATTCAAAGGGTCTGCGATACACTTGGATCTCATGCCATACCGCCTGTGTATTTTGATAATTCAGAAGTGCTTCAAGTTCCTCAAAGCTTAAATATACATCATCTGTAAATTCCTGTGCTAATGACATAGCATCACCCTTAATCAGCATATCATATTTGGGTGAAAATTGGTCAAAAGCGACAAAACTAGAAAAAACAGTGCCTTTTCAGACACTATTCATCATCAACCGACAAAATAGCCATGAATGCTTCCTGCGGCACTTCAACGGAGCCCACCTGCTTCATACGCTTTTTACCTTCTTTTTGTTTTTCAAGCAATTTCTTTTTACGTGATACGTCACCGCCGTAACATTTCGCAAGAACATTTTTACGCAATGCGGAAATGTTCGAACGCGCAATGATCTTACCATTCAGTGATGCCTGAATCGGTATTTCAAACTGCTGGCGCGGAATCAGCTTACGCAGCCGTTCACAAAGTGATTTACCACGTTCATAAGCAAATTCACGGTGTACGATACTGGATAGGGCATCCACACATTCACCATTTAACAGGATATCCATCTTAGCCAGCTTACTGATTTGATAGCCGATCAGCTCATAATCAAAGGAAGCATAACCGCGTGAACATGATTTTAACTTATCAAAGAAATCATAAACTATTTCCCCTAAGGGCAGTTCATAAATAATCGACACCCGCGTCTCATCAAGATACTGCATATCTCGGTAAGTCCCGCGTTTATTCTGACAAAGCTCCATAATCGGTCCGATATATTCCTTCGGACACATAATAGTTGCCTTGACATAAGGTTCTTCAATGGATTCAATCGTCTGCACATCCGGCATCATCGAAGGGTTATCAATCGTTATCTGTTCCTTGTTAGTCAGATTGACATGATAGACTACGGAAGGTGCGGTCGCAATAATGTCCACATTATATTCACGCTCAATCCGCTCTTGAATCACATCCATATGCAGCAGCCCCAAAAAGCCGCAGCGGAAACCAAAACCAAGCGCCTGCGAGGTTTCCGCTTCAAAATGCAGTGAAGCATCATTAAGCTGAAGCTTTTCCAGCGCATCACGAAGATCATTATAGCGGTTTGTTTCGATTGGATACAGGCCGCAGTAAACCATTGGATTCATCTCACGATACCCCGCCAGCGGTTCAATTGCCGGCAGATCTGCATGCGTGATTGTATCACCGACTCGAACATCCTTAACCGTTTTAATGCTGGCGGCGATCCAGCCTACTTCTCCGCATGACAGGCAGTCCTTCTTAACTTCCTTTGGCGTGCGGACGCCAACCTCCAGCACCTCATAGTCAGCACCGGTTGCCATGAAACGAATCTTATCGCCGACTTTCACCGTTCCCTCTTTGACACGAACAAAAGCGATAACCCCGCGGTATGCGTCATAAATCGAGTCAAAAACCAAGGCCTTCAGCCGTGAATTAGGGTTGCCGGAAGGTGCCGGTACCCGTTTAACGATCTGTTCCAGCACATCACGGACATTCAAACCGCTTTTCGCGGAAATGCACGGTGCGTCATGCGCTTCAAGACCAATGACATTTTCAATCTCATCCATAACCACCTCGGGCTGGGCGCTCGGCAGATCAATTTTATTGATAACCGGCAGAATTTCCAGATTGTTATCTAATGCCAGATATACATTGGCCAGCGTCTGCGCTTCAATTCCCTGCGCGGCATCTACAACCAGCACAGCCCCTTCACAGGCGGCCAGTGAACGCGATACCTCATAGGTAAAATCGACATGCCCCGGTGTATCAATCAGATGAAATGTATAATCCTCTCCATCCAATGCATGATATGTCAGCTGAACAGCATTTAACTTAATCGTGATTCCCCGTTCACGTTCCAGATCCATCGTATCCAGCAGCTGATCCTTCATCTCACGCTGCATGATCGTGTCCGTTATTTCTAAAATGCGATCCGCAAGCGTTGACTTACCGTGATCTATATGCGCAATAATTGAGAAATTTCTAATTTTGCTTTGGTCCATCGAACCACTCCTATCTAAAAATCTTCTTTATTATAACAAATGTTTCATAATTAGCAAACACAAGCTTTTTGATAAGCGAATTAATTTTACAATTAACAGGAATCCAGCACTTATAAAAAGAATAAATCGAAAATACACGTAGATTTTCCTAAAAATGAGCAAAAAAAATGACATATTTTAAATTTTTGTCATTTTAATTGATTCACATATGTCTTTCCATCCTGATTCTGAAAGATCAGTTCATTATCAACAATATAAACACTATAAGTCAGTTCACCTTCATGATACCTGCCGATCATTGGATGATCTGCGACATCAACCGCCTTTTCTTCAAGCAGAACCCCCGCCTGCAATTGAATGATTGGCGAAACATCTTGATCAAGGGCCCTTGATTTTTGTGTTGACGGATCAAGACTCATGACACTGATGGGATTTGATTCCGGCTCATCGGCAGGCGAAGAGGAAGGCAGCACCACCAAGAACGCAGCGGCAGTAAGCAGCAGGGATAGGTAACGCTTGCCAAAGTAAAACGGACGTTTTTTTGAAGTATAACCTAATTCGCGCTGCCGTGCATCTAATTGACTGTTTAAGGATGCCTCCTGAATCGAAACAACCGCTAAAGCCAGGGCAGCCAGCAGCAAACAAAAAGCAATCACCCATTTCATAACGGTTTCCTCCCTTCCATATATGCCTTAAAGTCTTTCACAAAACTGCGATTGACCTCAAGGTGCTGATTATTCTCAAGTACAAGGAGTAGTTTGCCATTAAAGCCCCGTTTGATAGCGGCTATTTTACCTACATTGACAATCTGCGATTTAGAGATCCTGATAAAGCCGTATTTACGCCATTCTTCCTCAAGCTTATAGAGCTTACTGCTGATCCGCAGCACTCGCCGATTCACGGAAGCACTGATCTCATTGCCGAATGATTCGATAAAATCAATCATATGCAAAGCGACCATTTCTTCGCCGCGTTCTGATGTGCATGGCACTTTAATGCTTAACGGTGTATTTTTAAAAGCCATCAGCTTGTTTACCTGATCCAGATGCTCATAAGCAAAACAAAGGTTGATCTTATCAGCTTCAATGTCATCAGCCTTCTCGCAGAGTACGATCTGATAATCAGACTGTTCTTCGATATGCAGCTGCTTCAGAACACGTGCCTTCTGTTCAGCCAAAAATTTAACTTTAAACATGAAACCTCCCGGTACTAATTTTATTTTAGCTCAATTTTAATAATCAGCAAGGAAACCTAAACAACTTACCGCAATCAGCGGATAACCTGCAGAAATTTATCCGATATTTTCGCAAAAGGTTTGCTTAATGCCATCGCCAGTGTTAACGAGACAGCTACCTGTACAAAATTCATACCGACGGAAGCAAAAGCACTTGCCCACTGCATCGTTAAAAAAACATCTGTCAGCGCATAACCTGCCACAACAATGATGGCTCCGCAGACAAAAGCCGGCAGTTTCTTTTTAAAACGGCGTGCCAGCAAGGATACCAGCAGACCTTCCGAACCTTTAATAATAAATGTAAAAATCGCATACTGAGGAAAACCCAAATAAATATCCGACAGGCAGCTGGCAATGCCGGAGACCAGAAAAGCCAACGGTGATGATTCCAACACAGATGCAAACAGCATGATCATCGCATCGCCGATATTAATGTAACCAAGGTTCGCTACCGGCAGCGAGATAAACGCCGTTAAAATAAAAATTGCCGCAATTCCAAAAGCCCCAAACACTATTTCCTTTAATTTCATTTGTTAAATTCCTTCCCGATATAACTGCGTCCAGCTCCGTTATAAAATTCACGGGCACTGGTTTTTGACTTACCTTCCAACTGTAGCTGATGGATGTGAATGATACCGCCAGCCACAGCCACTTTCATTGAATCCGCGTCAAAACCCAAAATGGTTCCGCACGCTGCATCGCTTTTTTCCAAACTCAAAGAGACTTGATGAAATTTCATCTTTTTGCCATTGATCAGCGCATATCCCACAGGCGATGGAATTAATCCGCGCAGATGGTTATAGACAGCTTTGGCCGGCTGATTGAAATCAATCAGCTCTTCCTCCTTGGAAATATTCCAAGCAAACGTTGCCTGGCTCTCATCCTGTTCGATAAATCTTGCTTCATTTGCAAAAAGCTTCGGCAATACTTCAGCCAGACAGTCAGCCCCTAAAATCATTAGCTTATCATGCAGCGTGCCAGTTGTATCTAACTCACTGATTTTAAGTGAAGCGACGGCACAGACTGGGCCGGCATCCATTTTCTTAACCATTCTCATAATCGATACGCCGGTTTCAGCTTCCCCATATATGATTGCCTTATGAATCGGCGCCCCGCCGCGCAGACGCGGCAATAAAGATGCATGAACATTGATGCAGCCATATGCCGGCGCATCCAAAACAATTTGCGGAACGATTTGTCCATAGGCACATGTAATGATCATATCCGGTTTTAATGCCAGTATCGGCTCATAATCCTCTTTGATCCGCTGCGGCTGCAGTACCGGTATCCGATACTTTTCAGCCAGCTGCTTGACCGGAGTCGGCTGAAGTTCCTGCCTGCGGCCAACTTTTTTATCAGGCTGGGATACAACACCGACAACATTGCTGCCTTCATCAATCAATCGCTGCAGAATCCCGCATGCGAATACCGGTGTTCCCATAAAAATTATTCTTTGTTCGCTCATCGTGCTCACCTCGCGCTTAATTATACCACAGCTTTTCCTTCAAGAAAATGGTTAGCGTAAACTGGATGGTCAGCTAAAAGAAAAGAACCTGTATACAGGTTCATTCTATCACACTGATAAACAATGACGTAATCATACTGACTGTCGTATCGACTACCTGCACGATAACCTCACTTGTACCCTCAGCCAGTTTCGCAGCTTTATTCATTTCGATTTTATTGAGCGAAGCACCTTCAACCTGCGGCTCAATGATTTGCTGCTCATCGACTGATTTTTCAAATTCTTCAATTCTGTACTGCATTGTAATCGGCTCTTCACCTTGTTGTTTCATCAGCGTTGAGCCGATGCCAACCAAAATAAAGATCAGCATACCATCCGCAAAAAAGCGTTTCATCGCATCACCCCAGAATCTGTGCAATGCCCAAAGCTAAGATATCAACACTATTTTTAACTTCATCAAACGTATTGTTATCGCTGCCTACCTCAATCAGAAGCATCTTGTTACTCATATCCTGATTGTAATAAGCCTCTCGGGTCATTGTGTTCTTCATTATACCACTGACCAAAGAGTTGCAGCTGTCGTACAATGTCGAAGCTGTCTTAGTTATTTCATAGGAGTTATCAGTAAGAGAGCCGATAACACACATCATTTTCGCATAATCGATGCCATTAACCGTAATATAAGTGCTTTCTCTTGGCACGGAGTCACGGTGAAAATCGATAATCAAATCAAAGCCGCCGTTATTCATAATCGCATCAGTGATAAATTTACGGGATATCTGATATGACATATTGTAATCCATATCATTTTCCTGTCCGTATTTCACAAAATCGCCATCCTCTACAATAACCGTATAGCCTAAGGTTCGCAGCTTATCAGCCAAAACCTGTGCAGCATTATAAACGGTAAGCTCACCGATGTATGCCTCCTGCTGATGCGTATTATAGATATAAATCGATTTATCTTTTATTGGCTGCGGCTGAATTGGTTCAATCACCGGCGGGTTCTCCATTTCCTCGATTGGTTCAGCCGGCAGTTCATTTGGCAGCGGCGGCTCGGTTTCTTCAATCGGCACATTCTCCGTTTTAGGCACACTGATCACATTTAAAGAATCCTGAAGATCCACAGGTTCAATATCCAAATTCGTGTAAACCAAATGCTTGGCCAGTGTCTGTTCATTCACCGATGTTTTTATACCCTCCAAAAATGGTGTGCAGGCAAAAAAAAGCACCAGTGCGCAAAGCTTGATAAAGATTTGAAACGATGTTTTCATTGACCGGCCTCCTCTTTGTCATTCTATGTGTTGGCCCAGTCATTTATGAGTTACATCGATTCATAATCCGGATGGATAAAACAATTGATACTTTTCGACAAAATGCTGGCAATCTGATCGCATTCGATGTCCATGCTTCTCGGCGTTACGATACAGTCCAGCTGGTCATGCTTTAATTCACATTCTTCATTAAGTACATCATGTACGATGGCGCCGATCGTCGTTACCGTTGCGACACCAATCGCAATAACCGGAATCTGCATCGTTTCATGATTGATTGCCAATCGGTGGTTGCCCACCCCGCTGCCAGGCACGATGCCGGTGTTGCTGATCTGTACGACACGGTTGATTCTGGAAAGTGTATTTGTCGCCAGCGCATCAACGGTAATCAGTAAATCAGGCTGATAAAAGTCAACGACACCTTTTACGATACGGGCTGATTCAAGACCAGTCTGTCCCATGACCTTGGGGGCGATGGCCGCGCAGTTGCTGACACCATCTCCGACATCCTGATGATTTTCAAACAGATGCGCGGTTACCAAAATCTGTTCCGCGGTTTTAGGCCCAATGGCATCCGAAATCATTTCTTTATTGCCTAAACCAACTACCAGTACCTTATTCACAACGATTTCGCTGGTTAACTGATCGAGACAATTCACCACTTCTTCACTGATGCCGTCACGCAAAAGCGCATCATCCATCTGTTTATATTCCAGAGTGATATAGTCCCCCTTCTGCTTCTTAAATTCATTTTCATCATTGAATACTTTCACCCAATTCATTTTCATATTCGGCATCTTTTTTTCAATCCGGTTGTAATGCTCAAATTCACCCATTGAGGTAATTACCTCATCAGCAAAATCCGTTCTTGGCATGTAATCTGCTTTTTTCATTCGATTCACCTCTACGATAGTATGTCTTTTTTTATTTGTCTTATTGCATTTCATAATAACTTTTGTTATAATCTAAAGGCAAATGAAAAAAATTAGGAGGTGTCGGAATGCCAAATATCAAGTCACAAAAGAAGCGTGTCTTAACTAATGATAAAAAACACATGGCTAATGCTGCTCAAAGATCTGAGCTGAAAACTGCAATCAAAAACGTAATTGTTGCTGTTGATGCGAATGATAAAGCGGCTGCCATTGCTGCATACAACCATGCAAGTTCTAAATTAGACAAAGCGATCTCTAGCGGAATTCACCATAAGAATTATGCCAGCAGACAAAAAGCTCGTCTGGCTGCAGCAATCAATAAAATCGCTTAATTAAACTAGTTCAGATGAGCTAGTTTTTTTATGCAGAAAAAAAGCACTGAGATCAGCGTGAAAATGCTTACTCACAGTGTTTTTTAGGTTCTGAAGCAGCCAGCGGCACTACGGTCGCAAGGCCGCCGAGGCTAGTTTCCTTTAATTCAATAGCAATCTTTCTGCCAGTATAATTCATTGTATTGACGACCATATCAAAACTGACACGATGATCCTTTAATGAGCCTAATTCCTCAGCCATAAACGCCGCATCAATGGCTCTTAGGGCGGCCACTGAGTTTCGCTCAATGCACGGAATCATCACATAACCGCCGACCGGATCACAAGTCAGGCCTAAGAAATGTTCAATCCCGATTTCAGCCGCATATTCAATTTTATCATCATCCATGTCATGAAGACTAGCCACTAACGCTGCCGCCATCGCGCAGGCTGCGCCGATCTCCGCTTGGCAACCGCCTTGGGCGCCGGAAATAGTCGCATTGGTTTTAATAAGATTACCGATAATGCCGGCAATTTTCAGACCGTCTATAATTTTCTTGCGATCGATCTTTAAATCACGGTAATAATAAGTAATCACAGCCGGCAGAACACCGCTGGCACCTAATGTCGGGGCAGTCACCGTTGTACCACCGCCGGCATTTTGCTCACTGGCACCATAAGCATAAGCCATAATCAGAAGCTTCTGCTTACGCGATGGATCAGCCGCTTGCTTTGCTTTGTTGTATAAACCGCTGGCTACTCGTTCAAGCTGCAAACGGCCAGGCAGTACACCGGTGGTCATACAGCCGGTTGCCACAGTAGATAACATTTGATCTAATATTTCATTCATGTAATCATCCAATGCCTCAAATTCATCCGTATACTGTGCCAAACGAATATTTCGCTGCTTGCAGTATGCCATGATTTCCGCAAAGGAATGATGCAGATAGATTTCTTCAGGTTCAAGATCAGCACTGCCCTTAACCTTGATTGCACCGCCGCCTACAGAATAAACCGTCCATTCACCAATGACTGCACCTGCTTCGTCCAAGGCTTTCAAAACCATCGTGTTTGCATGTTCAGGAGCGGTTTCCTGCATAAAGCATACTTTACAGTTCTTAGGTAAGAAGGTTTTAATAATGATGGCATCAGTCAAATGACCTTTGCCGGTAAACGAAAGTGAACCATAGAGTTCAGCAAGATAAGATGCTGCCTGCGGATAAGCTTCCTGAAATAATTTTGCCGCCCGCTGCGGTCCTAATGTATGTGAGGATGAAGGTCCTGGCCCTATCCGATATAATTCTTTTAATGATTTCACGCAAATACTCCTTTACAATGTATGAGAAATAATTCAAAGCCCAATTGTTTATCAAGCAAACCGCCCTTTATTTTCTGATCGGTATCCGCCAGCATCGCCAATACTTTCAGCAGCTGATCACAGCTCACCGCGCCAACCGCTTTTACGCTTAGCTTGATGCGATATGGATGTGCCTTTAATTCCTGAGTGATGTCATTTTCATTCAGTCCGCTCACCAGCAAGGTTTTTACTTGATAATAAAAACGAAACTGCGATGCCAGCACAGATATCATAAATATTGGTTCTTTATTCAACGCATTCAGATCGTTCCAGATCTTGAATACTTGTTTCTCCCTTCCCTTCATGATTGCATCGGCCAGCGCAAATACATCATCCTCAATCTGCCTGGTAATTAACAGATCGATGATCCGTATGTTTAGGGTGTCGGGATATGCGATCAGCTTAGCCAATTCATTTTCGATGATTGCCGAATCACAGGGCAGCAGACTGACAAGATGATTCAGCTCCTCATCACTGAGTTTAAGCTGGCTGGCTTTCAGCGTCTGTATGACCTGAGCTCTTTTCCCCTGCTCATCCAATGTTGAACAGCTGATTACCCGGCATGTCTTCTGAATCGTTTTCACGATTTTTTTACGTTTATCGACCTTTTCAAAATTACCGCTTAAAATCAATGTAGTCGTTAACATCGGGTGATCGAGATAAGCCTCTAAGCTCTCAGTATTTTGACTGCCCTCGTTGGCCGCGCTTAAAAAGCTGCAGTTTTGAGCGACAATGATTTTATGCTCAGTAAAAAAAGGAATGGTTTGAGCATCGGCCAGAATTTCTTCCAGTGATGTTGTTGCCATATTGTATGTAATCGTATCCGGCTTAATATCATTTGACATATTATCCTTTACGATTTTCTTGATTTCTTTTTGAATCCGGCCGCGGTCTTCGCCATAAATCAGATAGTTCATCTTATCACCTAGTTTATTATACCAAATTCCCGGCTTCCTGTTATGATAAAGTTGAAATTTAGAAAACTTTTTATTTCGATATCACCCTGAAGATCCGTTCTGAAGCATTTAATCCGATACTCTTCTAAACGCGCAAGTACTTCATCATGCGGATGTCCGTAGCGGTTATTGCGGCCTGCGGATATGACAGCTATCCGCGGTCTTAATGTTTGCAGGAATAGTGCTGATGATGATGTATTGCTGCCATGATGTCCAACCTTTAAAATATCACATTTTATGGTAGGATAAACACTCAGCAGCTGATTCTCAAAAGCTTGTGACGCATCCCCTGTAAACAAATAATCAAGCGTGCCAATACGGCTCAGCAGGACGATGCTGTTGTCATTTTCGTTGCCGAAATCATTCTCTGCCAGCAACGAAATAAACTCGATGTTTTTAAAATTCATAACTGCCTGCTTATCTGTAATTACCTGCCTGATCACAACTAAATCAGCAAGTTCCTGCAAACCGCCGGCATGATCCTTGTCGGCATGAGTTAGGATGAGCTGATCAATGGTCTTATATCCCTTAGCCTTTAATACCGGCAGGATTTTTCGTTCAGGAATATTCGTATAAAGGCTGCCTGCCGCATCAATCATCATTGCACCGCCATGAAATGGGAGAGTAATCAAAATACTGTCACCCTGACCGACATTCATATAAGTGATAGTCGTAAATGGTTCAAGATATGGTGAAAAATTAAGAGCCAGCATCGCACATAAAAGCCATTGTGCATGTTTAATGGATGCCTTGCTGATATAAGCGATAACACAAATCAAATAAATGAACACCGCCAACATTGAAGGCTTGCACCAAAGCGTGAACAGCGTAGGCTGAAGCTGCTGTACAACCTGATCTGCCATACTTAAAAAGGCAAGCAGCCACCGCATCGGAAAGAGTACACAGGCAAGGGTAAGCAGGAGATTAACGGAATACCAGACGCGGTAAAAAGAAAAAAGCAGCGGTGAGAGCAGATTAAATTCATAAAAATTAAGCAGCTGCACCGGCATTAAAACAAGCCATGATGAGAGCAGCTTGGATATCTTATGACAGCTGAAAATAGAGAGCAGCGTAAAACTTACAGGCAGAATAAAAGATAATTCATAGACGGCATATGGAAATAGCAGCAAAGTTAAAAGAATCGCAATGCCTAATCGGTCTTTGGATGAGGAATCGGGCAAAACTTGACGGACAGCAGTAAAAATTAATAAGCGGCAAATTGCAAAAGAAAAATGAATGAAGATGCCATAGAAAATCAGGACGGCTAATGCCGCCGTTTTACTTTTCGTCATTTTTTCAAGCAGCTGCATAATGAAGGATAAATGCAGCGCTGAAGCGGAAATAAGATAGAAAGTATCTTGTTCTTTAACTCCATAAAATACCTTAAAGCACCAGTTTTTAAGCTCCTCATCAAAATTGTTCAGACGATGGAAAAAGAAATGCTGAATTGATGATGATCGTTTAAGTATTTTCAGAGATTTTGCATTGATTGATGCTGTGATGCCGCGGGCTTGACACCATGAGTCAAAATTAAAAGTATACAGACTTGCGGTGTTATCCAATGCTTGAAATTCACCATTCACCGAAATCATCGTACCTTTGGGCAGCACCTCATCAGTATAAACGATGGCTTTGACCGAATCAAAATCTACAATTAAATAACCGCTGCGAATCGATTCAACAACTCCGTTTTTTGTCTGCGGAAGCGAATTGGTTTTAGGCTGATGGGTGATAAAGCCGCCAACAAGTAAAACGATGAGTGCCGCGATTGGCAGCCGCCGATATTTAAGCTGCCAGATGATAAGTAATCCATAAAAGAATAGCCAATGCGGTATTGATATAATTATCATTAAAGATAACGCGAGGTAAAGCCAACGGCCGTTCATAAAGCTAGTTGATCCTTCATTTTCTCAAATGTCTTTTCGCCAATCCCCTTTACATTCATAATCTCTTCAATAGTTTTAAAACCTTGATGGGCTTCACGATACTCAAGAATCAGCCGCGCTTTGTTTTCCCCAATTCCTTTTAACTCCATTAATTCTTCAAGAGAAGCGCTGTTTAAAGAAACCTTATCATTTTTATAAAGCGGAATCACAATCACGGACTGATGCAGCACCTGTTTGTTGAGGTTGAGCGAAGATAAATCAGCTTCCTCAAGCGGCCCGCCGGCAAATTCTATCAAATCAGAAATCGTTGTCTTTTCAGTAATTTCATAACAGCCCGGCTGTACTACTGCACCTTTGATTTCAGCCATTAACTGTGATGCCGCATAATCATCCATCTGTATAGGCTGCCAGTTATAATTTAGGCCAATCGTCAGCAGAACAAGGAGTATAAGTATTACTTTTTTCATTCTATCACCACTTATATATAAGCGTTAAAGTGGAAAATACCTAATATTTATCAAAGCATAAAAAAATACGGGAACATCATTTATTCCCGTACTGCGACCCAAACCTCTGCGTAATCATCTTCACCATAATATTCGATATCCGGCGCGCCCGCTTTCATTCTGCCGGTTATGTAGCCTGAATTTATTGGTTTATATTTGAATTTAGGCAGCCATTTCATGATTGCCTGTACCTCTGTTTTGGCTATGGTCTCAGGGGTACATGGAAATATGGCCCATGTTGCGGCTGGTATTGTATAAGCCACCATTGATTCAGGTACCGAATGAGTACTGGCAGCTGCTATGTAATAATCAAATCTGCGGCTGTCTGTATCAATATTGTATACATTGACACCTAAGATGCCATAAGGCTTGGAATCCATTAAAGGAAAGAGCCTATCGGCGAGCTGCTGCTTTCTAAACTTTTCCCAAAACTCAGGGATTACACGTCTTCCTTCTTGTTTTTGATTTGTCGTTTCAATTTTATAGCCAATCACCTGAAAGCTATCCATTTTCTCAATTCTGAATGGTTTTTCCATCTGTAGTTCCTCCCTTTAGGTATGTCTATTATAAATGATTGACGTATTGCTTTCCTCTTCGTTTCAATCGCAAAAGAAGAGCTGAACACCCACTGTCATTGAAAAGAATGAAAAGAAAAGCACTTATCTGATAAAGAAAAAAACGCCCGTTAAGGCGTATCGATTGATTTTGGAGCGGATGATGAGAATCGAACTCACGTAGTCAGCTTGGAAGGCTGAAGTTCTACCATTGAACTACATCCGCAAATAAAAAAATGGTGCCGACTAGAGGACTTGAACCCCCAACCTACTGATTACAAGTCAGTTGCTCTACCAGTTGAGCTAAGTCGGCACAAAAAAATGGTGGAGGTTAACGGGCTCGAACCGCTGACCCTCTGCTTGTAAGGCAGACGCTCTCCCAACTGAGCTAAACCTCCATCTTTCGATTGCTCATTTATCTTACAGGAATTAGGCAAAAATGTCAACAGCTTTTTAAAATTTTTTGATTAGAAAAGCTCAGATTTTTAAAACTGATTATCATCGTATAATTCTGATGTAAAAAGAAAACGAAGGTTCCTCTTCGCCTAAGTCTTAATGAATTGTTCTGATTTCATGATAAAAATCGTCGCAATGTTTTTTCTGTTATGAATATCCTTAACACCTATTGAATCTTCATATTGATTTCGATTTTTACTTGTTTTTTTATCAATGAGCTGTACCAATTTATCAGTTTCTTCATCATCAACACCAAGAATAAACGTAGTATTGCCATATTGAAGGAACTCACCCGTAGAAGCTACCATTGTTGCCATATAATCATTTTCACCCAGCAGTTCGAGCATTTCCTCCTGAAATTCATCATTCACAATTATCATCAGTAAATTCACTTTTACCACATCCATTCTTTCATGCTTTACTCTATTAAGTATATAATAAGATGTCCGCTTAATCAACTCATAATAAATCTCAATCTGTCTTAATTTAGCATTTAGATATTAGTGATTTTGATATCCAGCACCATGACAAGTTCATCATTGATATCGTGTTCGCCGTTAAATGTAAATCCAAGAGATTGATAAATTTTTATCGCCAGCTGATTTGATTCATAGACGCTTAAATAAATCTCATCATAACCATATTCTTCATGGATTTTTCTTATTAGCTGAATTAAAACAGGCTTTGCATATCCTTGTCCCTGAAATCGTTCATCGATAAAGAAGCGATCCAGCCACACTCTTCCGCGCTCACCTTCATTGATCCAAAGACCATACATAGCAAATCCAATCAACTGTTCACCATCGGCAACAGCGACCGGCCGCCATAAAGAAAAAGCCACTGCTTCCCGGCAGCATTCTTCTACTGTTTCTACATTTCCCTTCTGAGATGCGCTGATATGTAATTTTTTGACCTCATCATAATTATGAGAATTAATTGGAATAAATTTTATATTCATCGAATCGCTCCATTTCTTTAACCATAATAAACTATTCTTTTCTTAGAATCTTTGTCATTGATTTACCTTTTGCCAGTTCATCAATCAATTTATCCAAATAGCGTATTTTACGCAGAACACCATCTTCAATCTCCTCAACACGGCAACCGCATATACTTCCTTTGATTAAAACCGCATTTGGATTAAAATGCGGAGCTTGATTAAAGAAGGTCTCTAAATTAGCTTCAGAATCAATTTGCTGCTGAAGCGTATCTTCATTATAACCCGTCAGCCAGAAGATGATTTCATTTACTTCGTCTTGCGTACGTCCTTTCTTTACCGCTTTATTGATGTACAACGGATATATTTTACTAAATAACATTGTGTATGCTTTAGGCTTTTCCATTTTATTTTCCTCACTTTCAAAAGAATTTAGTAATTTGCATGAAAACTTTGTATGCATTCTTTTAAAGCCTGCCTACTCAACAGTCTGTATTGTATTATTATACTCAATGTTGAAGCAAATAAAAAGCTTTCGGTATTTATCTCAATCAAATAAATTTTAAAAAATAAAAAAGTAAAAAAGTGCCAACTAATCAGCACTTTCTTGATGTCATTTTCTATTCCCATTCAATTGTTGCCGTCGGTTTTGGTGATAAATCATAGCAAACTCGATTTACATTGGCAACTTCCTTTAAGATACGATCAGTGATTTTCAACAATACCGGCCAATCTATTTGTTCAATAGAGGCAGTCATTGCATCAACCGTATTCACTGCTCTTAAAATCACCGGATATTCGAATGATCTTGCATTATCTCTGACACCCACTGATTTAAAATCAGGAACAACAGTAAAATACTGCCACACCTTTTTATCCAAGCCAGCATTGTGGAACTCTTCACGTAAAATCGCATCTGCTTCTCTAACCGCTTCAAGACGCTCTTTAGTAATTGCGCCTAAGCAGCGAACACCAAGTCCAGGTCCAGGGAATGGCTGACGGAAAACCATTTCATCAGGCAATCCTAACTCTAAACCGCAGGCACGTACCTCATCTTTGAATAATTGACGCAATGGTTCTACTAATTCAAAATCCAAATCCTCAGGCAGTCCACCTACATTATGATGTGATTTTACAACCTTCGCTGTCTTTGTACCGCTTTCCACGATATCCGGATAAATAGTTCCCTGAGCTAAAAAATCAATGCCCTCAAGTTTTCTTGCTTCTTCTTCAAAAACACGGATAAATTCCGCACCAATAATTTTACGTTTTTCTTCGGGATCAGCGATACCCGCCAGCTTGCCTAAAAATCTTTCACTGGCATCAACATAGACTAAATTGGCATCAAGCTGATTCTTAAATACCTCAATAACGCTTTCTGACTCCCCCTTGCGCATGAGTCCATGATTCACATGTACACAAACCAATTGTTTGCCGATCGCCTTAACCAATAATGCCGCAACAACTGAACTGTCTACACCGCCAGACAATGCTAGTAAAACCTTACGGTCACCCACCTGCTGACGAATTAATTCCACTTGATCAGCGACAAAGTTTTTCATGTTCCAGTTGGCTTCAGCATGACATGTATCAAAAACAATTTTTTTAAGCAAGTCAGTGCGGGCATCCTTATCCTCAGGCCAGCAGGCTAATTTTCCTTCACAAACAGCTGGTTCATGTTCAACTGCCATTACCGGATAACCTGCTTCATATACGCATTTGCATACATCAATCCGTTCCCCGTCAATCATATGATTTGGCCCGCCGTTAATAATAATTCCCTTAACATTTGGCAGTTTCTCTAATTCATCCTTGGTAATATCATGCGGATATATCTCACTGTATACACCTAATTCACGAATTTCTCTGGCTAAACGTGTGTTATCGCTGCTGCCTAAATCCAATATTACAATCATATCTTGTTTCATTCTGTCTCTCCTTTACCTTTTACACTACTATTAATGTACCATATTTTGACAATTGCTGCATCTAATAAATAGAATCATAGCATCTTGATTAATAATTAACAAAACCTAAATATTAATTTAATGTTTTAAAGTATCTTTCTTTTACATATTGAATCATATTTTTATCATAAATTATACAACTAATCTCATCTTTTGCATTTATTGCTTTTCCTGAATTCGAAAGCCAGTTGTGTGAACCAATTATCATAATTCTATCATCAATTATCAAAATTTTACAGTGAATAGGTGGAATATATTCGAGATGATCTTTTAGTAAATCATGCAATTCCTGAATACTCTTAATATCTTTTTCTTCACTTCCGTAATTATCCCTCTTTACTATTGCTGGTATATTAGATAAATCATAGTTTGTTTTATGATAGCCAAAACTGATATTCACTTCCTTTTTCTCATTCAATAATAATCTTAAAGAATCTAAAAATGAAGCATTTACAACACTTGATCGAATCCAAGGTGTGACTATCCGAAGCGAATTTTCTAATTTTGTTAGAACACCCAATAACAAAAGATTGTGTTTTTGAGGTGTTACGATCAAACCATTTACAACATAATTCTCTAATTCAAAATCGACTTGTTTTTTTATTGCATTAAACTCAATAAATAAAGAGTAAAATTGTTCTTTATAACTATTTTCAAGAGTATTATCCTCAAAGAGATCATCTTCGTAAATGGAGAATAATTTGCCTCTTTTTTTCAAAATGTTCATTGCTGAACTCATATAATTATTTGCATTAGCACAAGCTTCATAATTACCTATCAATATTAATTGTTTTTTAGCACGTGTAAATGCCACATTCAAATTATTTGCTTGTTTACCGATAAAATTCATACTGCTCCATCGTTCCGCACCGCCAGATACAATACTAAATAAAATTATATCTTTTTCACGACCTTGAAATAAATGAACAGTACCACATTCTATTTCCGGAATCCTCGCTTTCAATGCATCTGCTTGTTTTCTAAATGGTGTTATAATACCAATATTTTTCTTATAGTCATTTCCATATATCGCTAAAAGTTTGTCAATTATTTTAACACACATATCTATTTCTGTATTATTAATATGACGTTTTTCTTCAACACTTCTAACATCTATCATGCATAAACTGTATTTAAGAAACGGCTTGACAGTATCCTCTTTTATAATTTTCAATTGATTTTTATATACATATCGATTAGAGAATTCTACAATTGACCTCTCACATCGACGATGTTCATTAAGAATTATTCCTACTTTTTTATTGCCCAAAATATCATAAACATCACTTGCCCTATCTGCAGCATTTTGTATACTATTCAAATTTACATCAAATAGTTGTTTCATTTGATCATTTAATTTACTATTTTCAATAACATAATTATTCTGATTTCGTATTGGCTCAATTTGTTTAGTATCTCCAACTATTATTGCCTTACGGCATCTGTATATTGGCGCTATAACAGTATGTATGGAATACTGTCCAGCTTCATCAATTAGTATTGTATCGTACAAACCTTGTATTAAAGGAAATTTCATTCTATTTAATGAAAATAGTGTTGTTGTCACAACTGGAAAGCAAAGAAATAATGTTTCCCACATAGCCTTTAGATACCCTTCATATTTATTATCGTATCGAAAATCACGCCGATAAAATGCTTGAAACCATTTATCAGGATATACTTTTTTAAGATTAAAATGAATATATCGCGCATTTTTACATATGTATAACTTTATTAACAATAGTGATTTTTTAAATAATTCATATCTCAATTGAACTATGTAGTTATTATTAAATAAATCATACTCTGAACTATTCCAATTGACATCTTTTAAACCAAGTTTGATTAAATCATCCGCCTTACCCTTTAACTTTTCAAATTCATCAATCAACGATAAGATTTCCTTGATTTTATTAATCTCCCTTCTTCTATCTTCTAATAAATTATGAGCATCGGTTAATTGCTCTTCTAACGTATTAAATTCTGCTTCTTGCTGATTATACAATATTTTTTCTAAATTATAATCATTTTCTAATAATTTTACATTTTCGTATATGCTTGACCTACTACCATATTTATTTTCCAAAGAACGGGCTAGAAAATGACCTATAAGAATAATTTTTGCCTTCTTATCAATCAATTGTACATATTGCCGTTTTTTATCTAATTCTTCATTAATTTTTTTTAGATTATTAGATTTTTCAGCAATTTCGTTAATTATAAAAACTTTTCTTTTTTCTAATGCAGACAATTTATTATCTAATTGTTTAATAGTTTCAGTAAGAATGCTGACTTCATGATTGTACTTAGATTTCGCTTCTTCTACTATTTGCTCATCCAGTTCCCTGCCAAACACATTTAAGGTTAACATTTTATTGCAGAGAATTTCTCGATGTTTACTAAAACCAAATATTGTCTCTTTCAAACTCAACAAATTATTTACAGACGCTTGAAACGAAACGATGGTTTCATTTGCTTTATGTTCATCGTAAATTGTCTCTTTTTCTAAGTAATTAATAAAGGGATTCAGGATATCATTTTTAAAGCTCTCAGTATTATCTTGATTTCCTAGTCTGGCACAAAGTATTCCTTTATATCCAGTTTTTTTAGTGTCCAATGCTTCCGAAAAATAATTAATTTCTTCAAGCAATTCTAACCCGATATTATCTACTGCTTTATTGTTACCACTAGCAATCAACATAGAATAATCACAGTTACCTTTTAGTGGAGATTGATAAACCTCTTGATTATCCCACCCTATTTTTTCCCAGCTTTGATTCCAAATCCCAAGTATTTTTATCGCTTTCTCAACAATATTATTCGCTATGACTTCTTTAATCACAGTGGTTTTTCCAGTACCTGGTGGACCACTGACTGCTAACAAATTAGAGATTTTATAACTATTAATTACTTTTGCCTGTTTTTCATTAATCGGATAATCTGATGTGTAGCTACCGTAGTGAGTATTAATTTTTATGTTTTCAGAATATAATGATGTATCACAGCCAAATAAATATTGGTCTAACAATTTAGAATTTTTATCTTTTAAATGAAATTTAACTTCCTCAATTTCTTCCTGATATGGAGGTAAAATCATTTCACCAAATGATTCCATTGTAATAATAATTTCTTCTGTAACAGCCCAGTTACCATAATCTTTATACGACCAAAAACCTGTAAATAACTCTTTAGTAAATTTACCCATTAATTCATTTTCTATTATAGTAATTAATTCAAAAATATCTGTATTTTCATATACTGATATCGCTTCATAGAAATTTTCAAAATCAGGCATAGCGTATTCTACATCGGCTCTATCACATGATAAAATTCTGGATATAATCGTTCTCAATGCTTCTATTTGAACACGATAATCTTCTACAATTATTTTATTATCCTTAATTTCGACCTGGAAATTAATAAGTGGTATTTTTTGTTTTCCAAACGCAAAAACAGGATAAAGAATATAAATTTTATTATCATTTATTATCTTATTAATTTCTAAATTATCTTTTGCATAATTATCGCCATATTTATACTCGCTTTTGCTGACTAAATCATTAAAATCAAATCCTTCCTTTAATGTTAGGCTACCATTTTCAATCGTATTTAATAATTTAATTAAATCTTTTTCCTTATCTTCATTTTTGAACTTAATCGCATTTATAATCGTCTTAATTAAAGCTATTTTCTTACTTGTTAGTAAAGATTCTATGTTAGATAAATCAGTTAATTTATTTTTACTTAAATTTAGATAATTATTTTTATTAATCGCAATTTTATATAATCTTTCCTCTAACTCAAAATTTATATAATAATCTAATACATCATTAATAGTATTCATAATTCCTCCCCATGTGTAAAATGAAAAAACTATACTAAAAACTATATATTCATTCCCATCCCCTTTAGCAGCAAATATGAGTTAGATAATTAAATTATGAATATGTAAATTTTTAATATCCCCATACCAACCCTCTGCATTAATAATGTATCATATTTTGTAAGCGTTTGCATCATAAAAAAATCAAATTGATATGTCAATCTGATTTTTTTAACCCATCATTATATAAATCGCGAATTTTTTCAAGTGGCTGATTATATCCCTTTCGCTGACTTTCTTCAAACTTCTGCTGCCTTCGTTTACGCAGTCCTTCTACCTCTAACAGCAATTCCCGGCTTGACATCCTATGCGCTCCCTGACCGCTGACAATCAATTGTTCCATTGCATCGGAGGTAGCGACAACGACCCGATAATCACTGCTCAATTTATGAGTTGCCCGCTCAATATACATATCAGCTGTCTGCGCCTGATCCGTATACACTACAAAAATACTATGATCTTTAAACATTTGGCCAACACCTTCAGATACCTTATAGGCATCGAATACAAGAATTAACAGACATTGCTTATAGCCTTGAAAATCCCCCATCAGCTGCATCAGCCTCGAACGAGCAGCATCCAAATTATCTACAGCCAGTTCCTTTAATTCAGGCCATGAATGGATAATATTATACCCATCAATCAAATAACATAAAGGCCGATGTTTCACACTTGCCAGCAGGCCTTGAACACCTTCTTCTTTAGCTTTCTTTGAATTATTTTCCAAACGGCGTTTTCCCGGCCCATACGTCTTAATAAATATCGCATCTAAATCTTCATCATTTAACTTTTTCATTTCCTTGGCCGGAACACTTTGCTGTTTCTTTTCCGTCTTGCTGTAACTGGTTGTAACATGCATCTGCTTCTTCACCTCATGCCAAGGTACAAAATAACCGGCGCCATGTGAACAAAAAATTGAACCTGTAGGATTATCGATATCGGTTTCACTATCATAGCCTGCTTCAGCAATGATTTCATCTTGATTTTGACATGGTTTATAGCCTTCCATCACACAGGCTAATTTTCCTTTGCCCTTAGTATAAGCAACTAACTCGCTTTGATAGTTCTGCATTTTTGCTACTGGCGCGCTGCCGCTCAGTACCGTCATTTCATTGGCAGTATCATCGATTACAAAACTCCCATTCATCTGTTCAATATCAAAAACAGCACGGCTTAGATATTCCGTAGGCACTTCTAATTTAAATTTGAAATAAGGTTCTAATACGATTGATTTGGCAGATTTCAGCCCTTGACGCACTGCCCGATAAGTTGCTTCACGGAAGTCTCCGCCTTCAGTATGTTTTTGATGAGCCTTACCACTTAATAAAGTTATCTTCATATCAGTAATAGGTGATCCGGTTAACACTCCTAAATGCTCTTTTTCTTCAAGATGGCTCAATATCAGACGCTGCCAATGACGATCCAATTCATCTTCAGGACATGCACTCGTAATTTGGATACCGCCGCCTTCATTCCCCGGTTCAAGCAGCAAATGTACTTCAGCATAATGCCTTAATGGCTCATAATGCCCTACGCCTTCGACGGGTTCCAGAATTGTTTCACGGTAGCTGATAGCACCATGGTCAAAAGACACATCAACATTAAAACGATTGCTGATGATATTTTTTAATATTTCAGTCTGAATCTCTCCCATCATCTGAACTCTGATTTCTTTTAACCGTTCATTATATGTAATATGAAGCTGTGGGTCTTCCTCTCCTAGCTGTTTTAAATTTCTAAGCATATTAAATGCATCACATCCTTCAGGCAGCTGCATACGGTAGTTCATATAAGAAGAAAGCAAAGGCTTTTCAGATTTCTTTTCAAAACCGAGTCCTTCACCCGCATAGACATTCTGCAGTCCTTTAACCGCACATACCTCACCGGCTATGGCTTCATTAACGGCAGTAAATTTACTGCCTGAATATTTACGAATCTGGTCAACCTTCTCACTTTCACCCAGTTTGGCTTTAACTTTTAAGCTGCCGCCAGTGATTTTCATATGGGCCAGCTTATTACCATTCTCATCACGAGTTATTTTGTATACCTTTGCGCCAAATTCCTCAGGGTAATCATGCATTATAATAAATTCGCTTAAGCCATCCAGGAAAGTCTCAATACCCTGCCTTTTTAAGGCTGAACCAAAATAGCATGGAAATACTTTTCTTTTATGTATTTTAGCTGATAACAAAGATTTATTTATAATCGTATGTTCCATGTAATCTTCCAGCAATTCATCATCACACATGGCCGCCTGTTCCATCATTTCATTAGATGAAGATGTAAAATCGACACATCTCTCATCTAACCGTTTACGCAGCTCAGCCATCAATTCTTCTTTCGTTAGATATGCCGTATCCATCTTATTAATAAATATAAAAACAGGTATCTGATAATGCTCCAGCAATTTCCAAATCGTTTCCGTGTGCGTCTGCACGCCATCAACAGCATTAACAATTAAAATCGCATAATCCAGAATCTGCAGGGTTCGTTCCATTTCACTTGAAAAATCGACGTGTCCCGGCGTATCTAGTAAGGTAAATTCAATATCTTTCCATTGGCAAATAGCTTGTTTTGAAAATATAGTAATCCCGCGGCTTCTCTCTTGTTTGTCATAGTCTAAGAAAGCATCGCCATGATCGACACGCCCCAATTTTCGGATACTCCCGCTCAAATAAAGCATACTTTCTGATAATGTTGTCTTACCGGCATCTACATGTGCCAGAGTTCCGATTACTACATGCTTCATTTGATTACCTCCTGATTTCTTATCCAAAAAGACAGGTCAGCAGCCTGTCTAATTTTCATAGCATTTATAATATTATCACATTGTCCGTTATTTTTGAAATATAATAATAGTCTTTACCACATAAAAATAATATTTTCAAACCCTCATAATTAATACTCTTAAATTACATTTATCTTTTCCAATTTTTAGCTTCTAAAAAAAGCAATAAATTTTCCTTATTTTGTTTATTGCAACCTCTAATTCAGATTGAATATCATTTTTTCGACAGCATCTGTACTTTTTATTCTCCATACAGGAATATCATGATTTTTTAAAATTTTGTGCTTTTTTTCATCTCTTACTTTTTGCTCTTTATTTTTATGATACTTTCCATCTACTTCAATTGCTAGTATTGGCTGCTTAGTTAATTCTGTAATAATGAGAAAGTCTATATGTGTGTATAAAAAATATTCTAACAACATGCTTTGATTGGAGTCTTTATATTTTGATATCTAATACTAAAATATAGCATAATGATGAGAGGTCAAAGAAAGAGTTTTCATAGAAAAAAGCCTCAGCCACATAAGTTCCTCCTTATAATGTTTTTATAGTGAGTTACTTTTGTAAATGTTAATTTAATATTTTGAGAACTTTACCATATTATGCTTTTAAGAAATATAAAATTTTGATACAATAATATTATTTTATTGTCAGTGTATTGTCAAAGTACTACTGCTTATGATTTAATAAATAAATTCATTTCTTCATCCATTTCTGAATCAGTAATAATTCATTATACTATCATTAAATACAACTAAAAATGTAATGCTTAATATGATAATAAAAGAAGCTTTTTGACTACTTGCATTTTATCTTTCATCATTTTAGTAATATATGAAACTTACTTAAAATTTTTCTGAATTCTTCTACATATTGATGACCTAATAAATTATATTTTTTTACAACCTCATAATCTAATGTATTAATTCCATCTATAAGAGCATATTTACTCTCTCCCTCATACTCCTCATCTTTTAATGTAGAAGATATAATTATCTGTTTTCCCATCTTTTTAAAAATGTTTAACATTTCCATCTCCTTAGTAGAAGAAATTTCACCATCTCTAAATGAGTCAATAATTATTGGAAGATCATGTTTTAAAATATTAGATAGAGCCACTGTCCGACAGAAATAGTATTCATTTTCCGTACTGCCTGAAAATATTTTTGTCTTTGTCGTAAAAATATCCTTATATATAGTTGAAGTATTTACTTCAATAAGAGATTGTAGCCTATTCATTTCCATTAGTATATTTTGAATCATTTTTTTATAATTTTCTTTGCTACTTTCACTTAATTCTATCGCAGTTTTTTTCTTCTTTATTAGTAACTCAATTTCCTTTTCTATTTTGTCTAACTCAATCAAATTCTTTTCAACGTTCTTATATTCTCTTAAGTACAAAAAATAATCATTCGCACCTTCTGGAATATCTTTTAATTCTTTTTGTTTTTCTTCAATTGCTTTATTAATCTCAATATTAAGCTCTTCAATTTGTTCTTCTTTCATTTTTATTTGTAATGTGATTGCATTCAATATATTTGCCCTAACATCAGGGTTGCTTGTATCAAACACAGTATCATTTTTTTTTATAAAGAACTTTCTCACTACCACAATCTGCACAAATAAAATAGCCTTCATTCAATTTTCTATTTAATGATATCAATTCAGAAGTTAATGAAACTAACTTTGTTTTTCTATTTGTCTCTAACGTTCTCTTTCTTTTTAATTCAGACATATATGATTCAAGTTCTGAAAGTCGTTTAGTTATTAACTCATATTTTTCTCTATCATAAGTTATGCTTAATTCAGAAAACATTTCCTTATTGTCAGATGAACATTTAATTTTTCTTGATAATATACTTTTCTCTTTTTTCTTTGATTTGAGTTCTTCCTCAATATCGCTAAGATCTAAATCACTTTTATAACCATTGTTCATCATACTTGCTAACATATCTAAAAAATCAACCTTGTTTGTACCTGTTTTATTAATTATATTAGAGGGGTCTCTTCCATCTTGAGGAATAAAAGACAATTCATAATACAGTGGAAAATCTACAACTTTTTCTTTTCCATCTTTAAAATATTTTGGTAACTCCATAATATTTTTATTATAAAAGTATTTAAACTCACTTACAGAATCAAATATATTTAATTCGTTGTTTACAAGAACAAAAAAATCTCTTCGTTTTCTTACAATTTCAATTATTTTATTATTGATAGAACAAGACACATATACATAATAATCATTGATATTAATTCCGTCAGGAAAAACATCAGATGCTCCTAATGCATAACTTATCGATTGAATTAAAATTGTTTTTCCTTTATTGTTATCATTGCTATATAATACATTTACATTTGGCGAAAATCTTTTTTCGATATACGCACTTTTCGCATTGCCAATTGCTACTTCGTTAATTATCATAAAGCCCTCCTATTATCATACTAATTAAAAATTTAGCTGAGATATCAGTTAATTGTGGGGGAAACTCTATCCCTCTTGATTTTGTGATTTCAAATATTAAATTAACATCTTTTGAATTTTTAACTTCATTCATAATAAAATCAATAAAACCAAAAAACACTTCTGAGTTATTAACATCAAAAAATGCTTTGCTCACTTCTGAATTAACATTCTGTAAAAGATCTTTTTTTTCTTCTATTCCCAAATGATCAGTATACGCACTAAAATAAAGTGGTATTGAATAATTATATTTAAAAATATCATACCCAACTAATCTTGTTATAACTAAAGATTCAATTGTTTTTCTTTGCAAGTGTTTTTTATATGCCAAACATTCACTAATTCGAGTAATCTTCTGATTTTCTAAATTAATGTTAGTCTTCAAACTCACTCTCATATTATTTATATCCTCGAAAATTGCTTCAAGACTTTTTTTACTTAATTGGTTTAATTGATGTATTGGTAATATGCTTTTTATATGTTGACTTTTCTCTCCATCATCCACTACTATATGTAGTTTTTCAAAAAAATCAGATAATATTCCATCACCTAGCACGTTTAAATATTCTTCCCCAAATTCTTTATTAATTGTTTTAACTAAAGCCTTTTTGATACGCTCTATCGTATCATCACTAATTTCTTTGACTGTATGACTAGAAATTCCAACATTTCTACTCTCAATCAAATAATCATTATTTAAACTCTTACAATACAAAATATACGAATCAAATGTGAAATCTGAAATG
>BAHV02000012.1:0-188670 GCA_000508965.1 Clostridiales bacterium VE202-08 | reverse complement strand
GGAATGGGGCTTGAACGTTTGGCCTGCATCTTACAAGATGGTGAAACTAACTTTGATACTGATCTTTTCCTGCCGCTGATTCATGCGACAGAAAAATTTACATCGATTCCTTATACTGAGAATAAGATGGCATACCGTGTTATCGCCGACCATATCCGTACAGTGACTTTTGCTTTGGCAGATGGGGCGCTGTTTGCGAATGAAGGCCGCGGTTATGTGCTGCGCCGAGTGCTGCGCCGGGCTGTAAGATTTGGCAGAAAGCTGAAGATTGAAGGTGCCTTCATGTATCAGCTAGTACCGGTCGTTTATGAAATCATGAAAGATTACTATCCTTATATCGGTGAAAAAATCGAATATATTCAAAAGCTTGTGAAGGCTGAAGAAGAACGTTTCCATGCTACATTAGCTGATGGCGAGCGTCTGATGAATGAAGTAATTGCATCTACAAAAGATAAGGTAATCAGCGGTGAAACAGCGTTTAAGCTTTATGATACTTATGGTTTCCCATTTGAATTAACCGTTGAGATGGCTCAGGAGTCAGGTTTTGAAGTAGATAAAGAAGGCTTTGATAAGGAAATGGAGAAACAGCGTGAAAGAGCTAGAAACAGCCGTGAAGCGCTGGAATCAATGAATTCACAATCAGCAGATCTAATGAATTTTACAGAGGCCAGCAAAT
Organism: Clostridiales bacterium VE202-08; assembly: GCA_000508965.1. Classification (GTDB taxonomy): domain Bacteria; phylum Bacillota_I; class Bacilli_A; order Erysipelotrichales; family Erysipelotrichaceae; genus Dielma. The sequence continues at coordinate 187,994 of BAHV02000012.1, read as the reverse complement.
TCATCGGTTATGAAGAAACAATTTGTCATGCGAAGGTGATAGCTTGCTTTGCGGACGGTCACAAAGTGGATGTGATTGATGAAGAAGGCGATGTCATCTTATCGGAAACTTGTTTCTATGCGGAAAGCGGCGGACAGGTAGCAGACAGCGGTGTGCTGCTGAATGGCGCGATGAAGGCAAAGGTTACCGATGTGAAGAAGGCTCCGCATAAGCAGCATCTGCATCATGTTAAGCTTGTGAATGGTACGATTAAATGCGGTGATGATGTTACCGGTCAGATCGATACGGAAAAGCGTTTGATTATTACAAGCAATCACTCTGCCTGTCACTTACTGCAAAGCGCTCTAAAGGCTGTTGTAGGCAGTCATATCGCCCAAGCCGGATCATTTGTCAGCGATGAATATCTGCGTTTTGATTTCACACACTTTGAAAAGGTGAGTGAGGAACAGCTCCAGCAGATTGAAGATTTAGTCAATCAATATATCGCTCAGAAAAATCCGGTGATGATTCAGAATATGAATATTGATGAAGCCCGCAAGACAGGTGCGACCGCCTTGTTTGATGAAAAGTACGGCGATGTTGTCCGCGTTGTCAGCATGGGTGATGTCTCTAAAGAATTCTGCGGCGGCTGTCATGTTCACAACACACAGGAAATCGGTGTCTTTAAGATTGAATCTGAAGAGAGCATCGGTTCAGGTGTGCGCCGTATCGTAGCCAAGAGCGGTTATGCAGCTTATCGTGATTTTGTCGTACTGGAAAATCAATTGAGAGAGATTGCCGGCATGCTGAAGCTGAACGGTTTAAGCAATGTTGTAGCGAAGAGCACGCAGATGCTTGATGAATTAAATGCGGTGAAAAAAGAAAATGCGGCTCTCAATGCTTCTATGCTTGTCCTTAAGGCTGATGAGCTTGCTAAAAATGCGGTTGATGTAAATGGTACAGCGATGTTAGTTGAACGCATTGATAATGTTGAAGGCAATACGTTAAAGGATATGGTTATGACTTTGCGTGATAAGATCGACGGTGTTGTTTTTATCGGCGGCAGTCATAATGGTAAGGTTGTCTTTGTCAGCGGTGCGAGTCAAAATGCGGTTAAGGCTGGCTATCACTGCGGTAATCTGGTTAAGCAGGCTGCGCTGATCTGCGATGGTAAGGGCGGCGGCCGGCCGGATCTTGCTCAGGCGGGCGGCAAATCTGATGAGAAGCTTGATGAAGCACTAAAAGATGTTAAAAATAAACTAGGTTTAGGACTTTAATTTTAATATAAATTAAGGTAAAATAAATGAAAAGGAGGTACTCCTATGAAAAAAGATGTTACTGAAACGATGGCTTTTAAATCCGATGATTTAAGACGTGACAACATTCGTCATATTTTAAGAATCGTCGATGAGGCATTAAAAGAAAGAGGTTATAATTCTGTCAATCAATTAGCCGGTTATTTGATTTCTAATGATCCGGCATATATTTCCAGTCATAACAATGCCCGCTCAATCATCCAGAGCGTTGAGCGTTACGAGATCATCGAAGAGATGGTGCGTACATATCTGGAAGATATTAAGCAATGAAGCGGATCTTAGGACTGGATCTTGGCAGCCGCACCTGCGGAGTAAGTGTCAGTGATGGTATGGGGATGATAGCCCGGCCGGTAGAAACACTGCGTTTTCAGGATGATGATTATGATCAGTGCCTGGCATTGCTTCAGAAGTATATCGATGAATTTCAAATTGAAACGGTGGTTCTCGGACTGCCGAAGCATATGAACGGCGATATAGGTATCCGCGGTGAGGTTTCAATTGCTTTTAAGGAAAAGCTTGAAGCTCAGGGCTTAAAAGTCATATTATGGGATGAGCGGCTGACCACCGTTGCGGCAGAACGCATTTTGATTGCGGCTGATGTTTCGCGTAAAAAACGTAAGCAGGTCATTGATCAAATGGCATCGGTGCAGATCCTGCAAGGTTATCTTGATAGTAAAAGTTAAGGGCTGATTGCCCTTTCTTATTAATGGAGGAAAAAGTATGTTGGAATCAAACAGTTTATTTATTACTGATGAAAATGGCAAAGAAGTAGAAATGGAGATTCTTTTCACCTTTGATGATGAAGGCCGCGGAAAGAAGTATGTTGTGTTCTGTGACCCTAAGGATGAAAGCGGTGAAGTCTTTGCTTCCTGCTATGATGATGAGGGCAATCTGCTGCCGATTGAAACGGATGAGGAATGGGCAATGGTAGAAGAAGTGCTTGGCGCTTTTGGCGAAGATGAAGAAGTTTAATAAAAAGGGTCTTGTTCTTGCCTTCATCCTTTTACTGGCAATACTTGTCGGTTTGGGCGGTTTTATGTATTATCGCTCAGGCCTTGAACCGGTAAGTCATGTGGAGAATCCAATTGAATTTGAGATCAGTGAAGGTGAAAACGCGGATCAGATCCTTAAAAATTTAAAGGATAACTATATCATCAAAAATGAACTTGTTACGAAGCTGGTGATGAAGCAGAAGGGCCTGAGTGATTTTAAGGCGGGTACTTATACGCTTGATAAATCATGGACACCTGAGGAAATACTGACGGTCTTAAATGATCCGAATGCCGCAATGAGCAATCAGGTATCAATCACGATTCCCGAAGGCTATTGGGCTAAGGATATCGCTGCTGCGGTTGCTGAGAACACGAATGTAAGCGCCGAGGAGCTGATGTCGCTTTGGAATGATGAAGCTTTTTTGGATGAGATGATCGCAAAGTATGAATTTTTAGATGAAAGCATAAAAAATCCAGAGCTGACAGTAGCGCTGGAAGGATACCTTTATCCGGAAACTTATTTCTTTTATCGTGAGACTAATGCCCGTGATGTGACGATGCGTTTCCTTGATGAGTTCGACCGCAATTATCAGATGTTTAAGGGTCAGCTGGAAGGCAGTGAAATGAGCTTCCATGATTTGATAACCTTGGCATCAGTCGTTCAGTTTGAATCCGGTCATCCTGATGATATGAAACTGATTGCCGGTATCTTTGAAAACCGTCTGTGTGACGGCTATCGTCTGCAGTCCAGTGTGACGGTTTGTTATGCTCTTTATGAGTATGACAGCTGGTTGGACTGTGAACAGAATTATGAGGTAGAAAGTCCATATAATACCTATATGATTGATGGCCTGCCGATTGGACCGGTATGTAATCCAGGAATTGATGCCATTGAAGCGGTATTGAATCCTACGCCTTCCGATTACATGTATTTCATCGCCGATGTTTATGGTGATAAAACGGTTTATTATGCGACTACCTATGAAGAGCATCTAGCGAATATTGAACAGTATCTCAATTATTAAGAGGTGACAGCAGTGAAAAAATCAGTAATTATCGGTATTGCCGGCGGCAGTGCTTCTGGGAAGTCATCAATTTCCCGACGCTTAAAGGAAAGATATGAAAATACCAATTCAGTAGTTATTATCCGTCAGGATGATTACTATAAGGATCAGAAAAATAAGACGATGGAGGAACGTGTAAAAACGAATTATGATCATCCATTTGCTTTTGATAACGATTTATTTGTAGCCCAGCTGAAACAGTTGATGGCGGGTGCCGCTATCGAAAAACCGGTTTATGATTTTGTTGTTCATACTCGCAGTGAGGAGACCGAGCATATTGAACCAAGCGATGTGATTGTGATTGAGGGCTTGTTTATTCTCGAGGATGAACAGCTGCGCGATCTTTGTGATATCCGGATCTTTGTGGATACGGATGACGATATTCGCTTTATCCGGCGTTTGATCCGCGATGTGAAAAAACGCGGCAGAACGATTGATTCAGTGATTGAACAGTATACGACAACCGTAAAAGTAATGCATAATACTTTTATTGAACCGAGCCGAAAATATGCGGATATCATTATTCCTGAAGGCGGTCACAATCAGGTGGCAATTGATCTGCTGACGACAAAAATCAGTAGTATAATACAGGAAAATATGCTATAATAGCCGAGTTAAGGAGTGATAAAATGGCTTCAGAAGATAAGAAGGTACTTGTAACCAAAGAAGGTTATAATGAGTTATTACAGGAACAGGAAAATTTAATTCATGTAGTTCGTCAGGATGTGATCCGTGAATTGCAGGAAGCGCGCGCACAGGGTGACTTGAGTGAAAATGCGGACTATGATGCGGCTCGTGACCGTCAGGCACGTGTAGAAGCACGTATTCGTGATTTGGAAGCAATGCTGGCAAATGTTGAAATCATTGATGATGAGGCTGTCAGCCGGAAGAAAAACAGCAAGACTGTAAAGCTGGGTTCAACAGTGAAAATCTTGGATTTGGAATCCAATGAAGAAGAGACTTATACGATCGTCGGTTCAGTAGAATCAGATCCTCTGCAAGGTAAATTATCAAATATCACACCGCTTGCGGCAGCTATCATCGACAGTAAGGTCGGCGATGTTGTAACGGTGAATCAGGTTGAAGAACCTTATGATGTTAAGATTTTGGAATTGATTGGATAATCAGACAAAATCATATAGATAAGCGTAGATCCAATTGGATTTACGCTTTTTTTCTTGTTGGGCGCCGAAAGTGATTTTTGCATTTTCTTGTGCCTTTTTTCTTTTTCTACATAGTATAGGCATGAAAGGATGATAAAGTGATAGGAATTTTTAATTCTGATCAGCGGATGCTGGAAGCACAGCGATACTTAAGTACAACCACATCGACTTATTTAATTGATAATGTCAATGATGCCTTACCGGTATTTGATTATTTGCTTCTGCCAATGAGCGGTATTCGCTCTAATCAGGTTAAGATGCGCAATGCGTGGATTAATCTCCCGGATGATTTTTGGCATCACTGCCGTAAGGATTGCATCATCTTCACGGCTACGATGAATGAAGAAATCAATCAGCTGCCTTTTAAATGTGTGAACTTATCCGATGATGATCTGTTTCTCAGCGCCAATTCACGGCTAACGGCCGAAGGTGTGCTGTTTTTACTGCTGGATAACACAACGGTAGGACTTAGTGAATGTAAGGTTGACTTGTTGGGCTTTGGTCACAGCGGTAAAGAAATTTACAATTTGCTGAAAGCATTGGATGTAAAGGTGAGGGTCATACGCCGGAAGGTGGATCATGAAACGAGTGATTTTATGTCGGTGAGCACATGGAAGCAGCTGCCAGTCAGCGATATTGTTATTAATACTTCATTAACGAATTGGATCGATGAGGATTTAGTGAATCATTGGCCTAAAGCACCATTGATTTTGAATATTGTATCCGCTTACCGGATGCCGGAAAGCCGCATAACCTCGAAAGGCGGTCATGTGATTAATGCCGGTGTGCTGCCGGCTTTGATTGCTTCAAAAAGCGCAGGCCGAATACTTGCCGAATGTGTGATGAAGGAGATGGAGTATGGAAAATAGGAAAATTTTATTTGGTATTACAGGTTCATTTTGTAATCATCAGGCGATCATTCAGGTTCTGAGAGATTTGGCGGCAGACAACGAAGTTCAGGTCGTTTTAACTAAGAATGTGGCAGCTTGTTCAACGCGGTTTTATAACGCAATTGATTTTCAAAATGACTGTGAACATATCACGAATCAGCCGTTGATCAAGGATATTGTGGAAGCGGAGAAGGTTGGCCCGCGGAAATATTTTGATTGTATGGTAATCGCACCGATGAGTGCCAACAGTGTTGCTAAGCTGGTAAATGGGGCTTATGACTGCCCGGTCGCTTTAGCCGCCAAGGCAATGCTGCGCAATCAAAAACCAATCATCTGCGGGATTGCAACCAATGATGCATTGGGTATCTCAGGCCGTAATATTTTTACTTTGCTGGCGCTGAAAAATATATATTTCGTACCGTTTGCCCAGGATGATCCAATGAAAAAGCCAAACAGCTTGGTGGCTGACTGGTCCTTGACCGCGCAGACGTGCGAGGATGCTTTATTGGGCAGGCAGCTTCAGCCAATACTCAGACAGGTGGTGTTTTATGAAAAGTAAATGTTATGTGGCTATGATAACCCCGTTTACAGAAGCTAATGCAATCGATTATGAAAGCGCTGAACGCATCATTGAAAAGCTGGTCAGCGAGGGTGTCAGCGGATTGATGGTATGCGGAACGACCGGCGAATCACCGACACTTTCAGAAAATGAAAAGCTGGATTTTCTTGAATTTGTCATCAATAAGGTGAATAAACGCTGTGAGGTATGGTTCGGCGCCGGCAGTAATGCAACCTGTGATTCAGTCCGTTTGATTAAATTAAGTGAACAGCTTGACTTTGACGGCTATCTCATTGTGGTTCCATATTATAATAAACCGTCACAATACGGCTTGTATGAGCATTTTGCAGTCTTAGCGGAAAACGCGCGCAAAAATATCATGCTCTATAATGTGCCGGGCCGCTGCGGGGTAGCGCTGGAAAGTGCCACGGTAATTCGTCTGGCTAAGGATTTTAAGAACATCGTCGCTTTAAAGCAGGCGGATCATAATTTACAGATGGTCAGTGAAATCCTTGCAGAACTTGATGATTTCAATGTGTACAGCGGTGAGGACGGTTATCTGCTTGAAGGGATGATTGCCGGCATGAGCGGCGTTGTCAGCGTGATCGGTCATCTGTATACCCCGGAATTAATTGCTTTTTTTGAGGCTTATGAGCAGGGAGAAGACTGCACCGGCAAAGATATCTTTTTTAAGCTGATCGCCCGTTTGTTTTTCCTTGAAAGCAATCCTTCCTGTGTTAAATATTTATATTCAAAGATGGGATTGTGCAAAAATATTCTGCGGCTGCCCATGAGTACGATTTCTGAGGAGACATGCGCTCAGCTGGATACCTACTTTAAATGACAAAATACTCAAACTCTTCATGTTAAACTTCAATTGGTGATGACATGAAGGTAAAGGTTTTTGATGAACAGCATGAGGATGATCTCAGTGATGCAATCAACGAGTTTATTGAAAGCAAGCAGCCCAAAATTTTGGATATTCGCTTTGCTACTGCGGCTTTTGAAGGGGAAGGTGAACAGATCTTTTGTTTTTCTGCCCTGATTCTCTACGAATAGTTTTGTCCGCGAGGGCTAGACTAATTTTGGGAGGAAATGACCATGGAAAAGAAAACAAACATCAACTGCCGAGTTGATAACTGTATTTTTAATGAACATCAGTGCTGCTGTGCTCATGAAATTACCGTTGGCTGCCATTGCGGCAAAGCCGATTGCTGTCAGCAGACAGAATGCGATTCATTTAAGCGCAGAGATTAATGAAAAGGCTGGGTCAAAAGTGATCCGGCCTTTTCATTATTAAATATGAATTCAATTAATTTTATGTTATACTAATTTGTGAGGTGAGTTTATGCATAAAATCATAACCCTTTTATTCTGTCTGTGTCTTATAGGCGGATGCGCTAAATCTAATAATGCGGCTTCCGATACGAATACTAAATATATCGGCTATGTAGAAGCAATTATTAATAATAATTCTACTGTTTCCAGCGAGATTCCTTTTGATTATGATCTTTCAGTTACGAAAGACAGCAAGGGACAGTATGTTTATGAAGTAACAATCAGTAATCCTAAACAGGCAATGTATAATGTTGAAATGATGGTAATCGATGTTTCTAAGGTCGGATCAGAAAATATATTTCCTTCAATTGGTGTCATTGATGAGGAGCAGTTTAATCTGATTCCTTTTCAAAGCAATGCACAGCGTGGTTTTTATGCGGCTTTGGCATGCAACGGTGTCTCAGATGTACCGCAGTTTACACTCAATGTTTTCGTCGTTTACCGTGATTATTCGGGCTTGAATGAAACACGTATCTTCTTTAATCTTGATGCAGAATATGCGGCAGATATTGCGGTTCCGGCAGAGGGTAAGGTGCTTAATGAGGTCGGTACGGATGAAAAGCCGGAAAATGATGAAAATAATGATGAAAATGGTGAAGCCGACGATACCGGAAATGATTCAGAGGATGGTAATTATGATGAAGGTTATTATAATGAATATGGCGAGTGGGTAGAGGGCGAGAGTTATTAGAATGAAAAATAAGAAGCAATCAATTATTATCGGCGGGCTGATCAGCTCAGCCGGTATCTTTATTTCAAAGCTGCTGGGACTGCTTTACGTAATTCCGCTCAATGCGATTGCCGGCGCGGATAATATGCAGTATTACGGCTTTGCGTATGAGATTTATTCGTATATTCTCAATGTCTCAATTGCCGGTATCCCGTATGCGATCGCGACTCTGGTTGCTAAGTATTCAAACATTGGTGATTATCGTACAACCTTGGTAATCAAGCGGATTGCTCAGGGATTGATGATTGCTTTGGGCTTTATCGGCATGTCTTTTTTAATTTTGTTTGCGACTCCGCTGGCCTCGATTGTTTTAGGTGTTAATTCGAGCCCGGAATCGCTGCAGATCACTCGCAATGTGATTGTGCTGATTTCCTTTGCCCTCTTTTTTGTGCCGGTTTTAAGTGCTTTCAGAGGCTTTTACCAAGGCTTGAAGGAAATGGAAATCTATGCTTTTTCACAGGTTCTGGAACAGCTCTCAAGGGTCATGTTTTTATTGGGGGCCGGTGCTATAGCGGTTTATGTATTTAAACAGGATCGCATCTGGGCGGTATATTTTGCTGTATTTTCGACCAGTGTAGCAGCCGTATGCGCGTTGGTGCATATCTTTATTTTTGATAAAAAAAATATGCCGGAAATTAAACGGCTTGCGAATGAGCAGGAAGTTTATTCGGTGGATGATCATAAGCTGCTGTTTAAGGAATTAGTGCGTATCGCGGTTCCTTATCTTTTAGTCGCCATTGTCGGCTTTTCAAATAATATGATTGACTGGCTGTTTTATACGAAGGCATTAGAGGCAACCGGGGTTGCGGCTGATCTTTGTAATTATATCTTTGGTTCAATTATTTCGGTACAGGTGAATAAGGTAACGTCCATTCCGCAGATTCTTGCACCGGGTTTTTCGATTTCCATAATTCCTTATATTACTGTATCAGTGATTGACCGCAAGTGGAAGGAACTGCGCAGACATGTGTATGACTGTGTCGATTCAGTATTATATCTGGCAATTCCGCTTTCATTTTGTTTATTGTTCTTTTCAAGACCGATCATGTATCTGCTTTATGGCGAGAGCTTGGTAACTTATCCGGGTGCCGGCAATGTCATGCTGATCACTTCTTCACTTGAATTAGGTGGTGTATTGCTGAAATGGCATACGATTGACGCGCTTTTTGGTACTTTGACGCCAATTTTTACTTCCTTGCTGATGGCGGTAGGACTGCGTAAACAGAACTTTATCAATTTGATTATTGGTGCGGCTGTAAAGCTGATTTTTGAAATCCCATGTATTCATTTCTTTGGTATGCAGGGGGCTTCAATTTCCAATCTGCTTTCAATGCTGACGATTATTTTGTTGGATGCTTATTTCCTGAAACGCAATTACAAGGTGCAGTGGAAATACACGATCCGCAAGATGGTGCTGATGATGTTTGGCGTTGCCGGTATGGCACTTTTATGTCTGGTATTTAATTTTGTCGGCTTTAATGCTGTCGGTCACGGCCGTCTCCTGTGTGTGCTCATATTAGGTATTCAGGGACTGCTGAGTGTCGGTGCTTATTTGGCAATCACGGCATTCCTGCAGCTGCCGCAGACAATTTTTAAAATTGATATCAATAAAATGATGAAACGATTAGTGAGAAGAGGGTAGCTCATGATGCGATTAGATAAATTTTTAGCCCATGCGGGTTTAGGAACGCGCAAGGAGGTTAAGCAGCTGATTCGCAATAAACGGATCAAGGTAAATGGTCAGCTGGTGCGTAATGATGATTTAAAAATTAATGAGACAAACGATGTTGTACTGCTGGATGATGAAGCGGTGAGCTATGAAAAATATATTTATATGATGCTGAATAAGCCGGCAGGCTTAATCAGCGCGACCTTTGATGAAAAACAGGCAACAGTCATGGATTGCTTTGATCAGTATATACCGATGGATGCCTTTCCGGTCGGCCGGCTTGATATCGATACTGAAGGACTGTTATTGATTACCAATGACGGGGCGTTGGCGCATGAGCTTTTAGCGCCTAAGAAGCATGTGGATAAGATTTATTATGTGAAGGTGGCAAAGGTAATTACGCAGGCTGATATTGAGGCGTTGGAAGCAGGCATTCAAATCAATGAAGAGGAACGCTGTGAACCGGCAGCGGTGCGGCAAATCAGCGATGATGAGATGGAACTGACGATTCATGAGGGAAAATTTCATCAGATCAAACGGATGATGCATGCGGTTGGCAATGAGGTCGTTTATTTGAAGCGGCTGCAGATGGGCAGTTTGAAGCTTGATGAATCGCTGGCGTGCGGTGAATACCGGCCGCTGAGTGAGGCAGAAATACATGCGTTAAAGAACAGGGAGGCAGATTTATGAAACAATATTTAGATTTATGCAGACACATCATGGAAAATGGCGAGCTGCGTCAGGATCGTACCGGTACTGGCACGAAGTCTTGCTTTGGCTATCAAATGCGGATTGATCTACGTGAGGGATTTCCATTACTGACAACTAAAAAAGTCTTCTTTAAGGGTATCGCAGAGGAATTGCTTTGGTTTATCAGCGGTTCTACCAATATTCAGCCGTTAGTATTAAAAAATGTTAAAATATGGAATGAATGGCCTTATGAGAAGTATCGTCAGTCAGCTGCTTATCAAAATGAGAGCTTGGAAGAATTTATCGATCGGATCAAAACCGAGGATGATTTTGCTAAGCAGTGGGGTGAGCTGGGCCCGGTTTATGGTCATCAATGGCGCGACTTCTTTGGTGTTGATCAGTTGGAAAATCTAATTCATGATCTGAAGGAAAATCCTTTCTCAAGACGTCATATCATCAGTGCGTGGAATCCTGCGCAAATCAAGGATATGGCTTTGCCGCCATGTCATGCTTTCATGCAGTTCTATGTATCTGCGGATAAGAAGTATCTCTCTTGTCAGCTGTATCAGCGCAGTGCGGATGTATTTTTGGGCGTGCCGTTTAATATCGCTTCTTATTCATTGCTGACGCATATGATTGCTTCAGTGTGCGGCTATGAAGCTAAGGAATTTATTCATACCTTTGGCGATGTACATATTTATCTCGATCATTTTGATCAGGTAGAAACGCAGCTGGCAAGGGAACCAAGAGCTTTGCCGAAGCTGATCATTAATCCGGATGTAAAGAGTATTTATGATTTTAAATATGAGGATTTCAAAATTGAAGGATATGATCCATATCCGGTCATTAAAGCGAAGGTGAGCGTATGATTTCACTGATTGTTGCTCATGATGAAAAGCTGTGTATCGGCAAGGATGGTTGGATGCCGTGGCAGTTAAAAGAAGATTTGAAGCAGTTTAAGGAAAAGACGCTGCATCAGCATATCGTGATGGGCCGTACAACCTTTGAGGCATTAAAAAAGCCGCTGCCACAGCGTACAACCTATGTCATTACCCATCAGCCGCTGCATTATGAGACCGAGCATGTTCATGTAATCAATGACTTTAAAGATTTATTAAAAAAATATCAGCAAAGTGTGAAACCGCTGATTATCTGCGGCGGTGCTAAAATCTATCAAGCGGCGCTGCCTTATGTGGATGAAATGTGGATTTCGCTAGTGCCTGGCGATTATGCCGGCGATACTTATTTTCCGGCCTATGATGTGAATGAATTTATCGTTGTAAGCAAGGAACAGTTTGATGGTTTTCTGTTGATTCATTATCGAAGAAAAGAGGGTACACGATGCGATTTGTAGATATCATTGAAAAGAAACGAGACGGCGGCCGATTAAGCCGTGAAGAAATTAATTTTTGGATCAGTGAGTATGTAGCCGAACGGATTCCTGAGTATCAGGTCAGCGCGCTGTGCATGGCCATTTATTTTCAAGGGATGGATGGTGAAGAGATTGCGGATCTGTGCAATGCGATGCTGCACAGCGGTGATATCATTGATCTGTCATCCATTCAGGGCATCAAGGTGGATAAGCACTCTACCGGCGGCGTCGGTGATAAAACCAGTCTTTCCTTAACGCCGATGGTGGCTGCCTGCGGTGCTAAGGTCGCTAAAATGTCAGGCCGCGGCTTAGGCCATACCGGCGGTACATTGGATAAAGTAGAGTCGATAAAAGGCTTTAATGTTTTTCTTGATGAAAATGCTTTTGTGAAGCAGGTGAATGATATTGGCATTGCCTTAATCGGTCAGACCAAGAGTCTGGTACCTGCGGATAAGAAGCTTTATGCACTGCGTGATGTAACAGCCACCGTGAATTCGATTCCTTTAATTGCGTCAAGTATCATGTCGAAAAAGCTGGCAGCGGGTTCAGACGCGATCCTGCTGGATGTGAAATTTGGTGAAGGCGCCTTTATGCAAAGTGTTGAAGACGCGGAAGAACTGGCATCGACGATGATTACGATCGGCAAACATTTAGGCCGTGATACAAGGGCGATGATCTCTAACATGAATCAGCCATTGGGCAATGCGATCGGTAATGCTCTTGAGGTTAAAGAGGCAATCGCTACATTAAAGAACGAAGGCCCGGCTGATTTTACTGAATTATGTCTGCAGGCCGGAAGTATCATGCTAGTACAGGCTAAAATTGCTGAAAATGAGGAAGCAGCCTTGGTCATGCTGAAAAAGAGCATCGAAGATGGCAGCGCACTGGTTAAGCTGATGGAGCTGGTAGCAGCTCAGGGCGGCGATGTCGAACAGATCAAGCATCCAGAACTGCTGCCAACAGCAAAAACGGTCGTAGAAATAAAAACGCATAAAAACGGTTGGATCCGTGAGCTGAAAGCACTTGAATTGGGCACTTTAGCAATGCAGATCGGTGCTGGTAGGGCGGTTAAGGAGGATACGATCGATCCGGCAGTCGGTATTGTATTAAATAAAAAAGCAGGTGATGAGATTCATGACGGCGATGTGCTTGCCTTTGTTCACATCAATGCGCCATTAAGCGATGAATGGATCGATCATTTCCATGATTGCTTTGTTGTTTCTGATACTGCATGTGAAAAAATGCCGTTAATTGTAAAGGTTTTATAAAACAAGTCTGAGGGTTCTCAGGCTTTTTTGCATATTTATGCCTTCAGGTCCATAGAATGCATTGAGGTGAATCAATGAAAAAGGGTTGGATAGCTATACTGATCTGCATGCTGACCTTAACGCTGAGTCCTATTAAGGCTGAGGAAGCAGAGGAACAGCCGGCTTTAGCAAATCAGGCACAGAGCGCCTATGTGATGGAATATTCTACAGGCCAGGTAGTTTTTAAAAAGAATGAAACTGAAAAACTGTATCCGGCTTCCATGACCAAAATGATGGGGCTGATTTTAATTTTTGAAGCGTTAAATAATGGCAGTTTAAGCATGGAGGATACGGTTACCGTCAGTGAAACGGCAGCTTCTATGGGCGGCTCACAGATATTTTTAGAAGTGAATGAGGTAATGAAGGTTGAAGATATGATCAAATCAATCTGTATCGCATCAGCCAATGATGCAATGGTGGCGATGGCAGAAAAGCTGGGCGGCAGTGTTGAGAATTTTGTGAAAAAAATGAATGACAAGGGAAAGGAAATCGGCTTGGAAAATACCCATTTCGTGAATACGACCGGGCTTCATGATCCCGAGCATTATTCTTGTGCCAAGGATATGGCCCGCATTGCCCAAGTGCTGATTCAGACCGGCGGTGATCAGCTGCTGGCCATTACTTCAACTTATGACACGTATATCCGTGAAGACAGTGAAAAGCCGTTCTGGCTTGTGAATACCAACAAGCTGATCAAACAGATGGAGGGTGTCGACGGCTTAAAAACCGGTTTTACTCAAGAAGCGATGAGCTGCATCACAGTTACCGCAAAACGCGACAATCTTCGACTGATCAGCGTGGTGATGAAGGAGCCGAGCAGTCAGGTGAGAAATGCTGAAACCAAGCAGCTGCTGGACTATGGATTTGCGATGTTTGATCAGAAAATAATCTATGAAAAGGGCAGTGTGATCGACGCGCTCAATATCGATTTGGCAAAGCCTGAGAGGGCTGAGCTGGTTACTTTAAATGAGGTGCCGATTGTCTTTAAAATAGGAGAAGAACCGCAGATTACAGAACAAAAGGTCGTGCTTATTAAAAATGAACTGCCTTATGCCGTGGATGAAAAAATTGCTGAATTGGTTATCACGCTGGATAACCAAACGACGCTTACGGTTGATTTGGGCGTAAATGTACCGATGGAAAAAGTATCTTATTTTGATCTGTTTTTAAATCTATGGAAACAAGTACTTGCGTAAGGACGCGGTGCTTGTTTTTTTTGTCGAAGCTTAGGAGTGTTTGTCGTAAATCAACTTTCATTTTAAAAGCTGTGATAAGATAAAAAACGAAAGGAAGGTCTTATGCGAACAGAACTAAAAAACAATCGACTGATTATTTATTTCAGCGAAGAATTAGATAACTATGCAATCACTCAGCTTAAGGATGAATGCATAAAGCTTATTGAGAAGGAGAAACCGGCTGCCCTGTGTTTTGACTTCAAGGATGTCACTTTTGTAGACAGCACCGGCATCGGTTTTTTATTGGCCCGTTATAAGCAATGTCAAAAGCTGGGGATAGCCATGAGTGTTGCTAATCTTTCCAAAAACAACCGTGCTTTATTTGCCATGTCCGGTATCTTCCAGCTGATCCGTGAAGAAAGAAATGAGGGAAACTATGAATAAGATGTGTTTGACTTTTAAAAGCAGAATTGAAAATGAAGCTTTTGCGAGAACATCGGCAATTGCTTTCCTGATGCCGCTCAATCCAAGTGTTGATGAGGTAATGGAAATTAAAACAATTGTCGCAGAGGCAGTCACCAACGCGATCATCCATGGCTATGAAGGCAGCCGGGAGGGAATCGTAAAGCTGGAGATCGGTTATGAGGTAAATTCATTGGTGACGATTATCGTTACTGATAAGGGCTGCGGTATCAATGACATTGATCAGTGTCTTCAGCCTTTGTATACAAGTAAGAGTGAACTTGAACGCTCGGGTATGGGAATGACAATCATGGATACATTCTCAGATTCCTTTGATGTTATATCGACACCGAAAGAAGGTACGACCGTTGTTATCCAGAAACAGCTCCACAAATCCGCTGACAACGCTTGATAATGAAGCGCTGATCAAAGCGGCTCATGAGGGCAATGAGGCGGCTAAGGAAGCCTTTGTGGAAAAAAATCAGGGGTTGGTCTATTCATGCATTCAGCGTTTTGTTTCCAAGAAAATCAGCCGTGAGGATCTTTTTCAAATCGGCTGTGTGGGATTGATGAAGGCGCTGAATAATTTTGATCTCTCAATGAATGTTCAGTTTTCTACTTATGCAGTGCCGATCATCTTTGGTGAAATCAAACGTTTTTTTAGAGATGACGGTTCCATGCGCATCTCACGCTCACTGAAAGAAGGCTTTCTGGTCATGGTGAAGGTCAAGGATGAATTGTTTCAGAAACTGAACCGGGAACCAACTTATAGTGAGATAGCTGCTGCCAGCGGCTATGATGTCAGTGATGTATTGCTCGCTTTTGACGCAAATCAGTTTATCTATTCCTTAGATGAGCCGATCTATGAAAAAGACGGCAATTCGTTGTATCTTGAGGATAAGATATCTGACCGCGAGGTTAGTGATATTACACTGCGCTGTGCGATGCAGAAAGAAATTAAAGCTTTAGATGCCCGAGATCAGCTGTTGATTCATTATCGTTATGAATGCGGTCTGAAGCAGGATGAAATCGCCAGAAAGCTGAATATATCTCAGGTACAGGTCTCCCGTTTGGAGAAGAAAATTTTGAAACAGCTGAAAGAACGTTTTGTCAGTGATTAAGTGTTTAAGCATCTCCTTGTCTGCACATACTATGGACAAGGAGGTTTTTTTATGAACGAAATCCATTTAAAAAAGGTTGCTGAACGTCATGAGCCAAAGCGGCATAAGCTTCGCAATGCACTGCTGGCATTTGTGTTTGGCGGCTTGCTTGCCGTAATCGGTCAGTTTGCGGCCAATTTTTTAGTTGAACAATTCCAAATGAAGGCTGATGAATCCGTAACAGTGGTTGTATTGGCCGTCATCTTGATTACCGCTTTATGCACCGGCTTAGGCATTTATGACAATCTGGCGCAATGGGTGGGCGCGGGTTTATTTATTCCGATCAGCGGTTTTGCCAATTCATTGGCTTCTGAGGCGCTGGAAAGTAAGAGTGAAGGTTTGATCATGGGCATCGGTTCCAATATGTTTAAGCTTGCCGGCTCGGTGCTGACTTATGGAATTGTGGCAGCAATTGTATTCAGCGCGATCCGCTATGGGGTGAGCTTATTATGACGACGCTGCAATTTAAAAATGTATATGTGCAAAGCAGCGGCTGCGCGGTAGGCCCGCTGGAAAAGGCAGGCCCATTGGGAGAATATTTTACTAATGCTTTTAATGATAACTATTGTGAGGAGTCAACCTTTGAAAAAGCTGAACGGCGTCTGATCAAGGAAGCGGTCAGCGATACTTTAAAAAAGGGAAAGCTGACAACCCATGACATTGCATTGGCATATGGTGGGGATTTAATCAATCAATGTGCGTCTTCTAATTACTTTGCGAAGGATCTTAAGGTTCCTTTTGTCAGCTTATACGGAGCTTGTTCCACTTCGGCTTTGGCGATGGGGCACGCGGCAATCGCTGTTGAGCATTTACAAATGAAGCATGTGCTCGCATTTACTTCATCCCATACAGCAACAGCAGAAAGGCAGTTCCGTTATCCCAATGAATATGGCACGCAGAAAAAGGAAACGACAACTTCGACGGTTACCGGTGCCGGAGCGGTGGTGCTTGGCAGTAAGCCGGCAGCCATCGCGGTGACTGCTTTTACGATCGGTCAGGTAATCGATTGGAATTTCAGTGATGCCAATGATATGGGCCGTGCCATGGTACCTGCCGCCTATGATACGCTGATGACACATTTTAAGGATATGAATCGTACTTTTGACGATTATGATCTTGTCGTAACCGGAGACTTATCCAAGCTGGGTTATGCGATGCTGAGCGATTTATGTCTGAAACAGCGTTTTCAGCTTGACAATAAGCTGAATGACTGCGGTCTGATGATCTATGATGTCAACAATCAGCCAATCTTCTGCGGCGGTTCAGGCTGTGCTTGTTCAATGGTTGTAACGGTCAGTAAGCTGTTTGATCTGCTGCGGACGAATCAGATGAAGCGTATTCTATTGATTGCGACCGGCGCTTTGCTGACACCGGTAATTTTAGCGCAGAAGGAAGCGATTCCTTGTGTCGCTCATGCGGTCTGCTTTGAAAGGAAGGATGCTTAATGGTTTACATCTATGCGTTTTTAACGTGCGGCACGCTCTGTCTTGCCGGTCAGCTGATCTATGATAATACCAAGCTGACACCCGGTCACATAACCTCGTTATTTGTCGTACTGGGAGCGTTTTTGGAAAGCTTTAATATTTATGATAAGCTTGTCGATTGGGCAAGTGTCGGAGCCTCACTGCCGATTACCAGCTTTGGTCATTCTTTGGCTCATGGTTCCTTTGCCGGTGCAATGGAGGATGGATGGCTGGGTCTGATTACCGGTGTGTTTGATAAATGCAGCGCCGGTATTGCCTTCGCGATCTTCATGGCTTTTATTGTCGCAATCCTCTTTAAACCTAAATCATGAACGAAGCACGTCTGGCATCCATCAGACAAAAGCTTTCCGCATCCTTTGATGTATCCTTTACCACCTATGAACTGCATGGCCGTACAATCAGTATGATTTTCTTATCCAGCTTGTCCGCTCAGAGTGCTGTCAATGCATTGATTCAAGGCTTTACACAAAGTCCTAAGGAGGACCCTTTAACCTTTTTTAATGGTTCCGTCAGTGCCCTTTTAGATGAACAGGCAGCGATCACTCAGATTTTAAGCGGTCAATGTGTCGTACTTCTCGATCATGATCCGGCTTATTACAGCGTTGAGACCCGCGGTTATCCGACCCGTTCAGTGCATGCACCGGAAAATGAAAAAAGCATCCGCGGTTCGAATGATGCCTTTGTAGAGAATATAATTCAGAATGTCGGCTTGATCCGCCGCCGTATCCGCGATGAACGGTTGGTGGTGGAGCTGGATAAGGAAGGCAAGCTGACCAAAACGGATTTAGCCCTTGTCTACATGCGTGGGATCGTTGATCAGGATGTGCTTGATGATTTCAAGCATCGCCTGCAGGCAAACAGTCAGGTTGAAATCTACAATGACCGCAATCTGGTAGAAGCACTGTATGGCAAAACATTGAATCCTTATCCCCATGTGCGCTATACTGAACGTCCTGATCTATGCGCCTTGCATCTGCTGCAGGGAAGTTTAGTCGTATTGGTAGACACGATACCTTCCGCCATTTTGCTGCCAACCACTTTCTTTGAACAGATCCAGCAGGCAGAGGAATACACCCAGACACCGCTGCTGGCTTTCTGCACCCGGCTGTCACGCTACATCGGCATCTTCTTATCGATCTATCTGATGCCCTTATGGATTGCCCTGCGGGTCAGCGAAAATCCAACAATGCTGAATCTGCCGGTACAGGGCGTGCATCCGTTTGAATTCGGCTTTCAAATCCTATTTGCTGAGCTGGTCGTTGAATGGATTCGTCAGTCATTGATCCATGCTCCCAATATGCTTTCCGGCATTATGGGTTTTCTTGTTGTCTTTGTGCTTGGTGATTTTGGGATTGAATTTGGTGCTTATACAAAAGAAGTTCTGATTATGATCGCCATCAGCAATCTCGGTAACTTCTTAACCCCTGGTTATGAAATTTCACTTGCAAATAAATTTTCCCGTATCTGTCTGAATCTAATGACATTGTTCTTTAAGATACCTGGATTCTGTATCGGCATTATCGCACATTTCTTATTGCTGTTATCGACCGATACAATTAAGTATCCCTATCTTTATCCTTTAATTCCTTTTTCCTTCAAGGAGATGCGCCGTCTGCTGTTTGGCTCATTGATCCACTCAACTAAAAAACAAAATGATCAGATGAAAGCGAAGTAATCGATTGAATAATTTCGCTTTTTTTCTTTTCATCGGATATAATGGAAATGCTTATTAACTTGACGGAGGCATTTATGACAAAAAAACTATCCGATATGAACCTAGAAGAATTGTGGCACTTATTTCCGATCTCACTGAGTGCTTATCAGCCATGCTGGCAGACATGGTATGAAGAGGAAAGGCAGTTACTGAGAAAGCTTTTACCTGATTTAGCCTTAAGCATCAATCATATCGGCTCTACAGCGATTAAAGGAATAGGGGCTAAGCCGATCATCGATATCTTGATTGAAGCGGCTGAACCGGCCGACCTGAAGCAGATTAAACATTTGCTGATAAAGAACGGCTATACCTGTATGTCTGAAGCAGAAAATCGAATTTCATTAAATAAAGGTTACACTGAGCATGGGTTTGCTGAAAGAGTCTTTCATATTCATTTAAGGCTTAACGGCGATCATGATGAAATATACTTTTGTGATTATCTGAATAAACATATTGAGATCGCGAGAGAATATGAGCAATTAAAGCTGAAGCTATGGAAGCTTTATGAATTTGACCGTGATGGGTATACCATGGCAAAAACCAATTTTATATCTGAATATACCCGATTAGCTAAAGAAGCGGCAATGAATAATGAAAAAGGAGACAGGATGAAAATCGTTGAAATTATAGATCGCAGTGATTTATTGATTGAACAGCTTACAGCTGTTTGGGAAGACTCAGTGACAGCCACTCACTTATTTTTATCGGCTGCTGAAATATTAAAGATTAAAGAATATGTTCCTCAGGCACTGAATACCGTGCCGCATCTCATCGTGATGATGAATGATCGTAATTCTCCTATAGCCTTTATGGGTATTGCGGAAAATCGGCTTGAAATGCTGTTTATCTTAAATGAAGAGCGTGAAAAAGGAATTGGCAAAAGACTGCTTCAGTTTGGCATTGATTACTATTCTGTAAATGAACTGACAGTGAATGAACAAAATCCTCAGGCTGTTAGATTCTATGAACACATGGGATTTCAAATTTATAAGCGCAGTGAGTGCGATGAGCAGGGGAATCCCTATCCACTGTTATATATGCGATTAATTTAAAGAGACTGTCAAATAGCATGCATAAGTGGACAGAGGCTTTGATTTAATGATAAATTCTTTATTTCAGAAGTGATTTTTGTTATAATTACCCCTAGAGGTGATTCCATGGCATTTGAAGTAACGACCCATTCCTTTGAGGGACCGCTTGATTTGATGCTGCATCTGATCAAGGAAAATAAATTGGATCTTTTTGATCTGGATATGGATATATTAACTGAACAATATCTGACTTATCTGAATGCGATGGAAGCCTATCATCTTGAAATAGCCAGTGAATATTTATCGGAGCTGGCGGGCTTGATTGAATATAAAAGCAAAAAGCTGCTGCCTCGTGAAAAAGTATTGATTGAAGAGGAATTTGAAGAAGATCAACGCGATAAGCTGGTAGCGCGGCTGCTTGAATATCAGCGCTATAAAGAGGTCTGTCAGACATTTGAAGATTATTATAATCAGCGTCAGATGTCTTATACAAAACCGCCCAGTGAAGAAACAAATCAGTGGATCACTTTAGTAAAAGAAGAAGAACTTCAGGGGAATCCTTATGATTTAGTGAAGGCGATGAATAAAATCATCCGCCGTTCATTTTTGCAGCGTCCTCAGCAGACAAGGATGACGATTAAGGAATTATCACTGGATGAGCGTGTCGTGCAGATTCAGGATCGTCTGAGGTTTTGGAGCGGTAAAATGAATTTTGAAACATTATGCGGGGATTGTACGGATCTGCATATGGTGATCGTAACCTTTCTGTCAGTGTTGGATCTGATCAAGCATGGGGAGATCAACTATGCGGTTGATGACGATGATACGATCTGGATCATTAAAGGAGATGAATAAGATGGAATTAAAGCCGGTCATCGAGGGACTGCTCTTTTTAAGCGGCGATGAGGGATTGACGGTTGAACAGCTGAAGGAAAGCTGTGAATGCAGTGAAAATGAGGTACAGCTTCTGCTTGATGAAATGATGAAAGATTATCTTGAGGATCAGCACGGCATTGAGCTTGTATGCTTTGGCGGCTGTTATAAGTTTATCTCCAAGGAGAAGATTCATCCTTATGCGGAGAAATTATTTTCTTCGACCAAGATGGGAACCTTATCTCAGGCTGCGATGGAAACTTTGGCAATCATTGCTTATAAGCAGCCAATCACTCGAGTTGAGATTGAAGAAATCAGGGGGGTCAGCTGTGATATGATGATCCGTAAGCTGCTGGCTCGCTCGCTCATTAAAGAATGCGGACGTACCGACGCACCGGGCAGACCTTTTCTTTATGAGGTTACTGAAGAGTTCATGGATGCTTTTAAATTAAAGAGTTTGAATGAATTGCCGGATCTGCCGGTAATTGAACAGAATATGGATGAGGAATTATTCAATGAATAAAAATAATCTAAGGAAGGCGCATGACTTTCTGAAAGCGCATTTATATTCCTTTGAACAGCTGGATATTCTTGATCTGAATTATCGGTATGAACATTCACTGAGGGTGTATCAGCTTGGTTTAAAGCTGTGTGCGGCTGAAGCTTATGATAATGATGTGCTGCCGTTGGCATGCTTGCTGCATGACTATGGCAAATTTGACGCTGAAAAAGAGATTGACCATGGCCGGGTATCCGCCGCGCTGGTACAGCCTTTTTTGAAAACTTTAGCCTTAAGTGAAAAGCAGCAGCATGATATTCTGTATTGTATTGCCATGCATGTCGATGATCAATGTCCGGGTAATTATTCACATATCCGTGAGGCAGATGCCTTGAGTGACTGTGATAACATTGATCGGCTGGGGGCTTATCGGATTGCAGAAACGTTTTTGTATGAAATGAGCACATTTAAATCAATGCCGGCTATGCGGGATCGGATTGTCTGGCGTTTAGCGAATGTGAATAAAATGCTTGAGGAAGGCATGGGTGAAAGTGCGTGTGCTAAAACGCTGTTTCATGAACAGCTGACACTATTAAAAGCTTATAATGAAAAGCTTTTGGAACAAATTGATCGCTCTTTTTTTGAATAATCAGCTTCGGCTGATTTTTTTCTTGTCTGAAATGTGTTGCTGCTGCATACAATGATAAGGGTGAAGCTTATGAAAAAATGTCTGCTGTTGCTATTAGCATTGAATTTACTGGCACCGATGTCTGTTCGGGCCAGCTATGTAGTGATTAGTTCAGATGGCAGTGTGATTGAAGAAAAGGACAGCCATGATGTACAAAGTGTAGCATCTATCAGCAAAATCATGACGGCGCTGGTGGTTTTGGAACACAGTGAGCTCAATGAGATCGTTACCATCAGCTATGATGCCTGCCATCAGGTCGGCAGTTCCATTTATTTAAAGGAGGGACAGCAGGTGACCTTGATTACACTGCTTCATGGCTTGATGCTTAGAAGCGGCAATGATGCAGCTTACGCGCTGGCTGAGCATGTAGGCGGCAATGTGGCGGCCTTTGTTGACATGATGAATGAGAAAGCCACTGAATTAGGCATGAAGGACAGCGTGTTCCGCAATCCCAGCGGTTTAGATGAAGAAGACGGCGGAAATCTTTCGACTTGTTATGATATGGCCTTATGCATGAAAGCGGCGATGGCAAATGATGTGTTCAGAAAAATCGCCGGTACGCAGAATTATCATGGCGAGCTGGGTGTCTGGAAAAATAAAAATCGTCTGCTTGCGGAATATGATGCATGTAACGGCGGCAAAACCGGATATACGATGAACTCGGGGAAAACCTTAGTGACCAGTGCTCAGATAGGGGATAGTGAAAGTATTGTTGTCAGTTTTCGCGAAAGTGAATATTTTGAACTGCATAAAGCAAAGCATGAAGCTTTTTTTGAACAATATCAGGAATATGTAATTCTTGATCAGGGACTGTACAAAACGCAGGGAATTGAATTCAGTGTAGCTGAGCCGTTTGTCTTTCTTGTTGCCAAAAGTGAACAGCAGCCCTTTAAAATCGTAACCACTATCGATAAGAATACAGTCACTGTCATGGTCAGCAGTGGTCAAGCAAGCAAGACGCAAAGCTATCCAATTATCAAACAATCTTTGTTAAGGAAGGTGTTTTCATGAACAAGCTTTGGAATGTGATGATTTTATGTTCGTTGGTCTATGGCATAGCCACCGGCAAAGTCGATGCTTTGTCACAGTCAATGGTTACCGTTGGTGAAGAAACATTGAATTTTGTACTGCCATTATTAGCAATCACTTGTTTTTTTAATGGTATTTTAGAAATTGCTCAGGCTGGCGGCTGTCTGGCTTTTTTGGAACGCTGTCTGCGGCCATTTCTGCGTTTCATTCTGCCGGATATCAAGGATGATACAGAAACTCTGGGTTATGTTGCCAGCAATATCGTAATCAATATGTTTGGCCTTGGCTCGGCGGCTACCCCTGTTGGACTAAAGGCAATCAAGGGAATGCAGAAGCATAATCCGGATAAAGAAACTGCCAGCCGTTCCATGGTAACTTTTCTGGTGCTTAATACCGGCGGCGTAACGATCTTTCCGACAACGATTATCGCGCTGCGGGCGGCCTATGGTTCCTTAGATCCTACCACTTTTATTCCCTTTGCCGTCGTATCGACGCTCTTCGCTTCATTTGTTGGTTTAGTTGTAGACAGGTGGTGGAACCGTGCTTAGCACAAACATTATCCTGCCGGCCTTTTTGGGCATTATTCTGATTGTTGCCATTATCAAGAAAGTGGATGCATACAGTCATTTTGTTCATGGTGTACAGGATGGTTTCGGTTTATTTAATGATGTCTTTCCGGCAATGCTGGGGATGATGTTCTCCATTGCGATGATGAAGGAAAGCGGTCTTTTAGATGCCATTGCCAATCTGTTTACTTCTTTTGCCGGTGTCATACCAAAGGAAATCTTTCCGATGATGCTGTTCAGACCAATCAGCGGCAATGCATCGCTGGCAGTGATGATCGATATTTTTAAAACCTTGGGTGTTGATTCCTTTGCCGGTCAGATGGCAAGTATCATTCAAGGCTCAACCGATACGACATTATATGTTATCACACTTTATTTTGCCAGCGTCGGCGTAAAAAAAATCAAAAATTCACTGGCAATCGGATTAATCAGCGATTTAGCTGGTATTACGATGGCAATTCTTTTAACGTTCTATTTCTTTTCATAGCTTTTTAGGGTAAAATAAGGAATAGAGAGGATGATTTTATATGGAACGCTTACAAAAAGTAATTGCTGCAAGCGGCATTACATCAAGAAGAAAAGCAGAAGTAATGATTAGTGAAGGCAGAGTAACAGTGAATGGTGAAACCATTACTGAACAAGGATATAAAGTAAAACGCGGAGATATTATTGAGGTTGATGGTGAGCAGATTCAAAAGGAGAATAAGGTTTATTTTGTTATGAATAAACCAAAGAAATCCGTATGCACATTAGATGACGAATTTGACCGCAAAACAGTGGTTTCACTGGTTAAATGTGATGAGCGCATTTTTACGGTCGGCCGTCTTGATTACGATACAAGCGGTGTACTTATTTTAACGAATGACGGTGAATTTGCCAATCAGCTGATTCACCCTAAGTATCATATTCCTAAAACCTATGAGGTAATTATTGATGGAATTTTGACAACTGAACAGATTAAAGCACTTGAAAAGGGTGTTGTACTTGATGACGGCATTCAGACGCTGCCGGCTAAGCTGAGAGTAAAGAACAAGGATTTTGATCATCAAAAGACACGTTTTGATATTACGATCAAGGAAGGCAGGAATCGGCAGATTAAACGTATGATGGAGGTTTATGGCCATACGGTTACCAGTCTGCATCGGAAATCACTCGGTTTTCTTACGGTCAGCGATATGAGTCAGGGTGAATACCGGATTTTAAAACCGCATGAGGTAAAAATGCTGCGCCGTCTTGCTTTAGAGGGCGAACAGAAAACTAAATAGTATTAAATTAATTTGATCATTCTAAAATATTCAGCGTTATAAATGCTGAATATGGCAGTATGATCTTTTCTTATGTCAAAAAATATGAACAAGTGTAAAAAAAGTATAACAAAATAATAATTTCACAATGCTAAAATGGAGGTGAAAGAAGAGGGAATCATATGAAAAAATTACTGAGGTGTGTTTTAGCTTTGTGTATGATTGTAACAATTGTTGGCTGCAGTAATAAGCCGGCGGATACCATTATCACCGATGGCGTCTATACAGAGAGCGCAAAGGGGAATAATGGAGATGTTAAGGTTGAGGTAGAGGTTAAGGATGCGAAAGTAATTCGAGTAGAGGTTATTGAGCATATGGAAACCGCGGGTATTGCTGATGTACCGATTCAAAGCATTCCGGCGGCCATTGTTGAGCATCAAAGTTTGAAAATAGATACCATTGCCGGCGCTACTAATACAAGCAAGGCGATTCTGGAGGCTGCTGAGCTTGGGCTTAAGGCGGCTGGCTTTGATATTGAAGCGATGAAAAATAAGGAAGTAACAGCAGCAATAAAATCTGAGGCAGAGGATGTCATTTGTGATACTGTAGTTATTGGTGCCGGCGGTGCTGGAATGACCACTGCCATTGAACTTAAAAAAGGCGGTCAGAATGTGATCCTTGTAGAGAAGCAAGCCATGAATGGCGGTGCTACAAGTCTTGCGGCCACTTATTTCGTAGCCGTTAATACCGAATATCAAAAGCAGGCCGGCTTGGGTTTAAGCATTGATGAATACATCGCTGATCAAGTAAGTAAAAATCCAGATATGAATGCTGATAATTGGAAAACACTGCTTGAACGTTCTGAGGAAAGTGTTGAATGGCTGAACAGTCTGGGAACGAAAATCAACCGACCGCTCTCAACTTATCAGGTGGCAACTGAGGATGGCAGTTCTCTGGGTGTTGCGATCGTTAAGGCACTGAATGCTGAAATTGAACGTTTGGATGTAGATATGCGTCTGTCAACAAAAGCAATTGAATTGGTAACTGAGGATGATCAGGTAAAGGGTGTCAAGGTTGAAAGTCCAAATGAGACTTACACAATTTATGCTGATAACGTTGTCATTGCGACCGGCGGCTTTGCATCAGGTAAGGAAGCACTGCTGGAATATGCGCCTGAATGGGCAGATTTACCGTCAACATCTGCAGCTGGCTCAACGGGTGACGGCTTTGAATTGGTAAAAGCGGTAGATGCTAATTTAGCATTTATGGATGTTGTTCGTCTGAATCCGTCCGTTCATAGTGAGAATGGCGTGAATTCAAGTCTGAGTGCTGCACGGGCAGAAGGCGGCATCATGGTAAATTTAGAAGGCAAACGTTTCTGCAATGATTATTACCCGGATTATACAACACTCTCTAAATGGATGATGGAGCAGGAAGGCGATCATGTGTTTATTCTGATCGATCAAAGTGCTATGGATAAGTCAAAACGGCTTCAGGGATTTAAAGATCAGGGCTATTTTATCGAGGCTGACACAATTGAAGAGCTTGCTGAAAAAATGGGTGTTCCTGCCGATAATTTAACCGAAACGATTGAGAAATACCGATTGGCTGTTGAAACGGGTGTCGACGAGGAATTCGGCCGTTCAGCAAATCTTACTATTGATTTTACGCAAGTCCCTTATTATGCGGTTTCAACAAAACCGGGCTTACAGGTCACTCTTGGCGGTATTGAGGTGGATTCATCGATGCATGTTGTAACTAAAGCAGGTCATGCTATTAATAATCTCTATGCTGTTGGTGAATGCGCGCATGATGGCTTATTCGGTGGTGCGCCTACCAATGAAAATGTTACTTTTGGCAAGCTTGTTGCCGAAGATATTTTAAATAAATAAAGCTGAGGCAGTCTGGATAATTTAGACTGCCTGCTTTATAATGAATAAGAGGTACTTATGGATAATTTCAAGCAGCAGCAAATTGAAACATGCAAACGATACATTATAAATGAAAGTCTTTTTGGTCAGCAATACGATCAGCTTTTAGAAATGATGCAGGAAATGAATGTCGAGCTGAAAATCGATTTTAATAACTGCTATTTGATTCTTGCGGGTATCGAAAAACGTTTTTATAACAGTAAATTAAACTTGAACCGTGAAAATTATCTGGATATTTTTGCAGCTGTAAAAGACTTGCTGGTATCCCT
Source organism: Clostridiales bacterium VE202-08 (assembly GCA_000508965.1). Classification (GTDB taxonomy): domain Bacteria; phylum Bacillota_I; class Bacilli_A; order Erysipelotrichales; family Erysipelotrichaceae; genus Dielma. Next base: position 160,800 of record BAHV02000012.1, on the reverse strand, counting down.
TGAACAGAGCTATGAATTTGAAAAGGAAATGAGTGCGGTCAATTATGACTCATCAAAATTAATTGCAGTCATGATTACACCTAAAACAAGTAAGGAATTGCCAATACACATCATTTCTGATCAGATACAAAAAAGGCTGCAGCAGCAATTCATTGAAGCAAGGCCGGTTAAACATCCATATTTAAGCAGTATAACGCTGTATTCAGGACCGATTGTTTCATATGCACAATTTCAATCTGCATTTAAACAGTTAAGGAACAGCCATCGGCTGGCATTTTATAAGATGCGTCCGTGTTCGATGCAGGAGTCAATGTTTATAAAAGACCGTCAGAATGTGAAATTGATTGATTTGATACCCATGGTTCAGAAGCTGCAGCAAAATATGCTTGACGGTAAACCTGAAAATATGCGATTCATCGTACATGAAATAATGCTGTCACTGAAAAGAAGCATGGATGTTATCCTGACCTATGACATCATTTCTGAACTTAAGAAAATGCTGCTGATTTTGAATTTGCAGTTTCGTCTTGATTTTGAAGAAAATATCAATGAGGTGCTGCGATTAGAACAATACTGTGCTATTGAAGAATTTGAGGCATCGCTGTTTGATCTGCTGCTTACCTTCTGCCAATTCAAATCAGAACAGAAAGCAGCCATCAGTCCGCTGATCATTAACACTATTCAATATGTTAACCGTCATTATCAGCAAAGTATCAGTCTATATGAAATAGCTGATGCAATGAATGTCTCCGCTTCTTACTTAAGCCGTGTCTTTAATGCCGAAATGGGCGTCAGCCTGCCATATTTCATCAATGAGCTTAGGATTCGCAAGGCAAAGCATTTATTATGTGAGACAAATTTAAAAATTGGTGAGATCGCCCTGCAGTGCGGGATGCAGAACGTTCAATATTTCTGTATGAAATTTAAACAGTTGACAGCAATGCGGCCGCAGGAATATCGTCAGATTAATCAGAAATGAGTGTGTTGGAAAAATATCTTATGCGACGTTTTGTGTTATAAAGACACACATGAAGATTATGACTGCAGCTTTTATGCGCGTGGCAAGCTAAAGCTGCAGTCTTTTTATTATTGCCATGTAATATCATTGATCGTGGTAATAGTTATTAGTACGTATATTTAAAGGCATTTAGATAAGGAACAGGAGATATCACTCATTGAACTTCATGAGATAAATTCAGGGGGCTTGATTGAGCTGGGGCAGAAGCTGCCCTTTTTTATCTTATAGGAAGTTGCATTTTCAAACATCGAAATACCAATTTTTTGTTATGAAAAGTTATCTGAAAAATGATAAAAAACAGATGAAAGCATATCGTGAAAATGGTATGCCATGAATAAAAAAATAATATTTTTTACAGAAAATTCATTATAAGCATCACCTAGTTACCTTTGTATCAATCGCTGGTAAAAAGAGTTTCTGTGTGGAAATGCTCAAGTACGACTCCAATTCCGGCAGGTAAAAAGAGAGACATTGAAATACGGGTTGGTACAGCGCCGCAAGGAAGGCAGCTGAATGTCGCTCTTAATGGCATGCTTACCTGAATTTATAGATGGAGGAAATCATTTTCTTGTTGTCTTGAATCTAATTGCAGTTTATTGGCAAATACGTTAAAATGGTTGCAGGTGATGTTATGCAGCAGTATTTTGTACAAGGTAAATTAAATATCAATGAACGGTTTGCTTTTAATAAGGAACAGGCCCATCATATAAAGAATGTATTGCGGATGAAACAAGGCAGCCGGGTGCGGGTGGTGGATGAGTGTGAACAGCCCTACTTGACAGCCATTGAATTTGCTGATAATCAAGTAGCCGGCTTAGTGCTTGAAGCGCTCCCTTTAAATGCTTCCAGGGTCAAAACAACGCTTATTATGGGATTGATCAAAGGTGATAAATGGGATTATCTGCTGCAGAAGGCATGTGAATGCGGTGCCTATGTGATTCAGCCGATGATCAGCAGCCGCTGTGTTGTGAAAGCAAAAGAAGAGAAGGCGGACAAAAAGCTGATGCGCTGGAATAAGATTGCTTCAGAAGCTTGTGAACAATGCAAACGCGCCCATCAGACACCTGTGCTGGCCAGTGCTGATTTTGATCAGGTGCTGGGTGTGCAGGCTGACTTAAAGCTGATAGCCTATGAGGATGCCGATTTAAAAGCCTGCAATTTGGCAGCTGTGTTTAAGGAATATCCGAATATTACATCCATTGCGGTAATGATTGGACCGGAAGGCGGTTTTAGCTTGGAAGAAGTGGCAAAGGCTGAAGCGTTTGGCTTTGTACGGGTAAGCTTAGGCACAGCGATTTTCCGTGCTGAGACAGCCGCGTTATTTGCGTTAAACGCTATCAGCTATCATTATGATCTGTCAGGTGAAGCAAAATGAAGCAGCTGATTAGGTTATGTGAAAAGGATCAGCGTGAACCGCTGTTTAAAACCCAGAGCTGCCGAGAACAGCTGCCGCTTATTCAATCACAGTTTAAAGCGGATAAATTAAATCTGACCATCAAGAGTGATCTTGAATTCTTTTATGCACAATTTCTGTATCGCTGTATCTTAAGCAAACAGGCGTTTGAAACCGTTTTTTTTAAAGCATGTTACGAAATGAATGATTATTGGTCAAGCTTAAATTATCTGGAGAAAAAAAGACTGATCAATATTGAAATCGATGCACTGAAAGCGGCCTTGCCGTATGTGATGCGCAATCATAAGCAAGTGTTCATACCGATGTTTGATGAGCGGATGAATGATATATACCGTGATGAGATGGTTCTTTTTGAATTGAAACAGTATGCGCAGCTGCGTTATGAGTATGCTTCTTCGATTACTCAGAAAAGTTTGAGCACGGATGTGATAGCTGCGGGCTTTACTGAGCTTGAACTGATTGGCGAGGCAGAAGATCAATTATTCTGTTTTTGTAAACTCAATCATCGGCTATACGTGCTTTCCGACAGGCAGGCATTGTATTCATTATCTTTATCTCAGTGTGAGGAGCCTTCAGAGCTTGCCGAGCTTTTGCCTTATCTGATACAGGCTGATGAGCGCGGGGCATTGCAGCTGATTCTCAGCCGCCGATGGTTATCGGAAAAGACGCTGCGCAGGGGTGAGAAGCTGTTAAGTAAATGGCAAAGATGATTGTATTTAAGATGAAATAGTGTATAATAAGTTAGTTTGAGGTGATTAAAATGACTACATTTGCTATGAGTACACTCGGCTGCAAAGTTAATACATATGAATCCCAGGCTTATGTACAGGGGCTATTAGAGCTGGGATATACAGAAGTGGATTTTAAAGAAAAAGCAGATATCTACATTATTAATACATGTGCGGTTACCAATACGGCAGGCAGTAAAAGCCGTCAGAAAATTCATCAGGCAATTCGTACAAATCCTGATGCGTTTATTGCGGTGGTGGGCTGTTATGTTCAGACCAGCAGTAAAGAGGTTGCTGATATTGAGGGCGTTGATCTGACTTTAGGCAGTGATGGCAAAGCTGGCTTAGCTTTAGAAGTGGATCAAGCCTATAAACAAAAGAAGCGCTTAAATCTGGTTCATGAGATTGACAATGTTAAGGTGTTTGAGGCACTGCCAATTCATCGTTTTACTGATCATACGCGGGCTTTCCTTAAGATTCAGGATGGCTGCAATCAGTTTTGTTCCTATTGCATCATTCCTTACGCGAGAGGACGTGAGCGTTCATTGCCGATGAATGATGTGATTGAGACAGCTAAGGAGCTGGTGGCTAATCAGCATTATGAAATAGTCTTATCCGGGATTCATACCGGCCGTTATGGTCATGATTTAGGTACTGATTTGACCGCTTTATTGAGACGGCTGTTAAATGAGGTCGATGGCTTGCAAAGAATCCGTTTATCTTCCATAGAAATCAATGAGCTGACTGATGAGTTTCTTATTTTAATGCAGCAGGATGAGCGAATTGCCCGGCATTTACATATTCCAATTCAAAGTGCCAGCAATCATGTGTTAAAGGCCATGAATCGTCCTTATACGATTGAAGCTTTTATCAAGCGAATCGATGAAATCCGCGCATTATTGCCTGATTGTTCAATTTCTACCGATATTATTGTTGGCTTTCCTGATGAATCAGAAGAAGATTTTAATGAGACGCTGTCAAATCTTGATCGCATTCAGTTCAGCTTTATGCATGTATTTCCATTTTCTAAACGCGATGGTACAAAAGCGGCATGCATGTCGAATCAAATCAACGGTTTAGTAAAGAAAGAACGTGCCAAACTATTAAATGTAAAAAGCGGGCATGATTATGCGCTATACCAGCAAACTTGGCTTGGCAGACGGGTCAGCGTGCTTTTTGAGAAGCAGGAGAATCAGTTGGCAATAGGACATGCCAGTCAGTATTTTCCAGTCACTGTTATGTGTGATGCGTCAGTTGTAAATCAAATTCATAATGTAGTCATTACAGGTTATGAAAATGGAATGCTGCAGGGCAAAATCGAGGAGGTAAAAGGATGAAGCTATCAGAGATGTTTGATCACGCACCGGAAATAGAAATCGAAGAACTCAGTTTCGATTCTCGGATCAAGACTAAAAACAGTATCTTTTTCTGTGTTTCGGGAATCAATAGCGATGGCCATGATTTTGTTGATCAGGCGATCGATAACGGTGCTCTCTGCATTGTTCACAGCAAACCGATAGAAAATAAGCGTAAATGCATTGTCTATATCAAGGTTGAAAATGTTTTAGCGACGATGAATCGTCTGGCTAATAAGTTCTATGATTATCCAAGCCGCAAGCTTCAGGTTTATGGTGTAACCGGTACTAACGGCAAGTCAACGATCGCCAAAATCATCCGTGATGTTCACTCCCGGTTTGAACCATGCGGTTATATGGGCACGATTTCTATTTCTTATGGGGATGTTACTTTGCCGCCTTCTTTAACAACACCGGATGTGCTGACTATTCATTCAACGCTTAAGGATATGGTGGATCATGGGATGAAGGCAGTGGCTATGGAAGTAAGCAGTCATGGTCTTGAATTAGACCGAGTGAATACGGTTGATTTTAATACGGTGATCTTTACTAATCTGACCTATGATCATCTCGATTTTCATGGTACTTTTGAAAATTATTTTGAAGCCAAAAAGAAATTATTTAAAATGGTAAATAAAAACGGTGTCTGCATATTGAATGCTGATGATGAGTGCTGCCGCGCGCTTACGGAAGTATGTAATGCACGGGTTGTAACTTATGGCGTACAAAATGATGCGGATTATCGGGCTGATGATATTCGCTTGGGCACTCAGCATTCCAGATTTAAGATGCTGCATAAGGGCCGTGAATATGAAGTGAAAACGAATCTGATCGCTTTATACAATATTTATAATTTGCTGGCGGCAATCGCAGCCATGCATGAAAGCGGCTTGGAGCTTGAAAAAGTTCTGGATTGTCTGGATACGCTGGATCAGGTTGACGGCCGTTTAGAGCGCATCGATGAAGGTCAGCCATTTAATGTATTTGTTGACTTTGCGCATACGCCAGATGGCTTACAGAAAGTATTTGAGTACGCTAAGCTGATTACTCAGCCGCAGCGCAAGATCATTGCCGTATTTGGCAGTGCCGGCAAACGCGATCGTCATAAACGCAAAGTTTTCGGTAGTGTTGCCAGTGAATTTTGTGATATGATTATTTTGACAGAGGATGATCCGCGTGATGAAGATCCAAGAGAGATTGCCAATGAAATTAAATCGGGGATTGTAGATACCAACAATATTTATATTGAGAACCGTTATGATGCCATAAGGCAGGCAATTGAGATGGCCAATGTCGATGATACGGTACTGATTCTCGGTAAAGGGGATGAAACTTTCATTTATCGCGAAAATGGCCGGGAACCTTATATTGGTGATCATCGGGCGGCGCGGGCAATCATCCGCAGATATTACTTGGGCATCGAGGAGGATGGAAAAGATGAATAAGTTAATCGATCATACATTATTGAAGGCTGATTCTACGCAGGCACAGATTCAAAAGCTGTGTGAGGAAGCGAGAACTTATGACTTTGCGTCAGTTTGTGTAAATCCGACATGGGTTAAATATTGTGCAGAAGCGCTGAAGGGCAGTGATGTAAAGGTCTGTACGGTCATCGGTTTTCCGTTGGGCGCAACAACTTCAGCGGTCAAAGCTTATGAGACTAAGGACGCTTTAGCTAACGGCGCGGAAGAATTTGATATGGTAATCAATATCGGTGCTTTAAAAGATCATAACTATGCATTGGTGGAAGAAGATATCCGCAGTGTGGTAGCGGCAGCCGATCATCGTTGTGTTAAAGTCATTCTTGAAACATGTCTGCTAAGCAAGGAAGAGATCGTCAAGGCTTGCGAATGCTGTGTGAACGCAAAAGCAGCCTTTGTGAAAACTTCTACCGGCTTCTCAACAGCCGGTGCTACGGTAGAGGATGTAAAGCTAATGAAAGAAAGTGTTCATGGTGCTTGTAAAGTAAAGGCTGCCGGCGGTGTCAGATGCTATGAAGATCTTCAGGCAATGGTGGCAGCCGGGGCTGATCGCATCGGTACAAGTGCCGGTGTAAAACTTCTTCAAAAAGAAAATGTAAATTCTGCATATTAAGCTTGCAAAATATCACATAATTATGTATAATGTTAATGCTTGCATCAGAAGGGAGGGTAAGTAATGCCAAAAGTAGTAATAAAAGAAAATGAAGTTCTAGATGATGCTTTACGCAGATTCAAACGTCAAGTATCTAGAAATGGAACCCTTGCTGAAGCTCGCAAAAGAGAGTTTTATGTAAAACCAGGCGTACGTCGTAAGCTTAAATCAGAAGCAGCACGCAAGGCTCGCCGCAGTAAATAACTAATTACTTAGGGACACTTCTTAAATAGGGGTGTCTTTTTGATTCATAAGAAAGGGAATCGGATATGGATACATATGAGGAACAAAAACGGAATGAAAAGCATAAAAGGATGACGGAATCACCGGTTGAACGTTTGATTCTTGCTATGTCAGTGCCGACGATCATCAGTATGCTGGTCTCATCATTTTACAATATGGTTGATTCAGTTTATGTTGGACATCTTGATAATACCGAATCTTCGGCAGCTGTCGGAATCGCTTTTTCAATCATGGTGCTGATTCAGGCTATCGGTTTTTTCTTTGGCCATGGTTCAGGCAATTATATATCCCGTGAGCTGGGCAGTAAGAAGTATGATGAAGCTGAAAAGATGGCGGCGGTCGGTTTTTTTACGCCCATTGGCTTAGGGGCAGTGATTGCCGTGTCAGGTCTGCTTTTTCTGACGCCGCTGGCAAAGCTTTTGGGAGCTACCGGCACCGCCCTGCCTTATACTGTTGATTATCTGAAATATATTTTGATCGGTACACCTTTTATGATGTCATCGCTGGTCTTAAATAATCAGCTGCGTCTGCAGGGGAACGCACAATTTGCGATGATTGGCATAACCGCTGGTGCGGTTTTGAATATTTTTTTAGATCCAATCTTTATTTTTACGTTCGATATGGGGGTCGGCGGTGCGGCACTGGCAACCATTATCGCTCAATTTGTCAGCTGGCTGCTCTTGCTTATCGGCAGTATGCAGAAGGGTAATATTCACATACGATTTAAACATTTTAAGCCGACCTTTGAACGCTATCGCCAAATCACGAAGGGCGGTTTGCCAAGTCTTTGCCGGCAAGGACTTACCAGTGTGGCAGTCATCGCATTAAACTGGGCGGTCAAGGACTATGGCGACAGCGCGATTGCGGCCTTTTCCATCGTATCCAAGATCACAGCATTTGCCAGTTCAGCATTAATTGGCTTTGGTCAGGGCTTTCAGCCAGTCTGCGGTTTTAATTATGGAGCCGGCCTTTACCGAAGAGTTAGAGATGCTTTTATTTTCTGTATCAAAGTATCTACTGTCGGCTTGATCATTATATCTATTCTCGGATATCTGGGGGCGCCGGTATTAGTCGCTTTATTTAGAAGTGAGGATCCGCTGCTGCTTGAAATCGGTGCGCAGACACTGCGTTATCAATGCTTGTCCTTTCCTTTTATGGGCGTTGTGATCTTAACGAATATGCTGCTGCAAAACATTGGCAAAACACTGCCGGCCAGTCTTTTGGCAATGGCGCGTCAAGGCTTGTTTTTTATTCCTGCGCTTTTCATTCTGGTCTCAGTTTTAGGCTTAAAGGGTGCGGAATGGGCACAGCCGGCGGCGGACATAGCTTCATTTTTGCTTGCGGTACCTTTGTGTCTGCTTGAAATTAGAGAACTGAATCGGCTTACTCAATACTCACAGCTATAAAAGAACTGTTCTATAATAAGATTCACCTCATAAAATAGAATGAGGTGAGTGAATGATTACATATGATGATCGTCAGTTGATGATTGAGAAATATAAAGCCATTCTCAGAGTCAGAAAGAATGAAATCAAGATCCAGTGCGCACACTATACACTGACAATCCAGGGCAGTGATCTGATGATTTCTGCACTGACGCGGGATGAAATATTGATCGGCGGCACAATTGCCACCGTTGTGTTTAATAATGAATAAATTTGGCTTGGATTACTGGTCCCTGGATTTTAACCTGAATGTTTTCCTGCAGACGGTGAAAACACATAACTGGACCGTTTATGGGATTCGTCAGCAAAAGGATACGATCACTTTTTATGCTTCGGTATTAAACCGCAATGATCTAATCAAGACATATCCGCACATTATCCATCTGAAAACAACCGGTGTCATCGGCATGCTGCTGCGCACATTTAAGCATCTTGACCGGCTGATCGCCGCCGGTGCGGCAGCGGCTTTGTGGCTCTTGCTGTCATCGACGGTTTTTAATATTGAAATCTTAGGTGAGGGAACCGTAAACCGTGCCCTGATCGCGGATACGCTCGTACAGCTTCAGGCTATGCCGCCATTTCAGCTTACAGATAAAAATGTGCTGAAGCAGCAGCTGAATGAGGAATTGAAGAGATCTTTTACTTGGATCGAGGTTGAACAGAACGGCAGCAAGCTGAAGGTACGCTTTCTGCCTAAGAAAACCGTTGAAAAAGAAGAACTGACACGGAATGAATTGATTGCTCAAAAAGACGGCGTGATCGCTTCTTTTGATCTTCAGCATGGTGAAAAATGCGTAAAGATTAACGATGTTGTCAAAAAAGGGGATTTATTAGTCAGTAATATCTTGCTGGATAGTATGAATCTGCCTGAGGAAATCTATGTCAAAGGCAGGGTATTTGCTTATACGTGGTCAGACTTCAGTGTTGAAATGCCTAATAATTCATTGCCGGAAGGTGTACAGTTTTTCCAGCTGCTGTTTCAGGCGCGGCGGATCATCAGTGAAGAGCTGGGTGAGGATGAGAAGATCGTCAGTGAAAATATTTTGCAATTTTCGGTAAATGACGATAAAATAAAAATGGATTTACATTATACATTGCTTGAAGATATTTCAAGCCCGGGAGAATAAAATGTCAAAAGCGTTTTCTATTGATTGCAGTACATGGTCTTATGATGAAATGATGATGTTTTGCGGTACGCATGATAAAAATCTTGATTTGCTGCGTTCAGCCTTTGATGCTGAATTGATTTTTAATAACGGACAGCTTGATGTGCAGTGTGATAATCGGGAAGTGCTTGATTGCATAGGAAAGATTGTCAGTGCGGCCTATACGCTGATCCATGAGCAGAAGCATCTGAATGCGTCGGATTTAAGTTATTTGATCCGGCTTGTGAAAACATCGCCGTCGATTAATCTTGAACGGTTAAACAGTGAGCCGATTGCTAAGACGGTCAGCGGTAAGCTGATTTATCCTAAGACGATCGGTCAACGAATTTTAATCGATGCGTTAACGCACGATGATATCATCTTCGCAACTGGCGTAGCCGGTACCGGTAAGACTTACCTGGCTGTCGTTTATGCGGTTGCTCAGTTAAAAAAGGGTAATTTTTCACGGATTGTGCTGACCCGTCCTGCGGTTGAGGCAGGTGAAAACCTCGGCTTTCTGCCTGGTGATTTGAAGGAAAAGGTGGACCCTTATCTGCGGCCGCTCTATGATGCGCTTTATGATATGCTCGGTGTGGAAACCGTAGAGAAGCTGCTGGAAAAGGAAGTCATCGAAATTGCACCGTTGGCATATATGCGCGGCCGTACTTTGGACAATGCTTTTATCATTCTTGATGAAGCGCAGAATACGACCAAAAATCAGATGAAAATGTTTCTTACCCGCATGGGCTTTAATTCCAAGGTTGTAATTACCGGTGACGGTACGCAGATCGATTTGGTGAAAAAGCAGGACAGCGGTTTGCTGCACGCCCGTAAAATCTTACAAGGGGTTGATAAGATTGGTTTTGTTGAACTGAGCGGTCTCGATGTTGTGCGTAATCCGCTAGTTCAGAAAATTATCGAATGCTATGAGAGGGCAGAGGGAAATGAATAAAATATTAATCATTGAGGATGAAGATAATATCCGTAAGATCATTGCCTATGATTTAAAGCGTGATTATGAGCTGAGTGAAGCTGCCGATGGTGAAACCGCCTTAACTATGGCGCTGAATGAACATTTTGATGTCTTAATCATCGATTGGATGATTCCGCGTCTTTCCGGACTCGAACTGGTCAGATGCCTGCGTAAAAAGAATATTGACAGCATCATGATTATGCTGACTGCTAAAGATGATGAGGCTGATATTCTGCAAGCCTTTGAAGAAGGTGTCGACGATTACATAACCAAGCCTTTTTCACCGCGTGAATTAGTTGCCCGTGTGAATGCTCATATTAAAAGACTTCCGAAGGCGGATCATGAGAAGCTGACTTTCGGCAATGTCAGTATCCATCTGAAAAAACGTGAAGTACTGATCGGCAATGAGGCTGTGAGCTGCACAAAAAAAGAATTCGATCTGCTTGTTTATCTGATGATGAATCATGAAATCGTGCTGTCCAGAGATCAGATCTGCAGTGAAATCTGGGGCTTTGAATACGATGGTGATACACGCATCGTCGATGTGCATATCTTTAAGTTAAGGAGTAAATTAGCTAAAAGTAATGTGACCATCCAATCCAACCGCGGTGTCGGCTATTGTATGGAGCTGAAAGATGGACAGGCATAAACTGAGCGCGCTGTTTGCCTTACTGATTGTTTCGCTGGCTTTGGAATCTTTATTTAATCTGCCTGTTTATTTGGTAATTCTGCTGCTGATCATTGCCTTTGGCTTTATCTGGTACAGCAGTGAAATCAGGCTGGCGGCAGATGTGCGCAAAAATAATGAGAATCTGCTGCATGAATTAAAAACCAGCAGCTCTGATTCACATTTAAAAACAAAACAGCTGCTGACCATCGTTTCATCGATTCCTTTTCCTTTATTGCTGCTTGATGAACTGGGAAAGATTGTGATCTATAATACACAGGCTTTGGCTTTTCGTCACTCTGACGCTAAAATTGAACTGGATTATCTGCATAATGATTTTGATCCGGCCATTCAAGAGGTTATTAAAGATGCTTTTATTCTTGAAAAAGAACAGGAAGAGCGCATCCGCATTGATGATGTAGATTATCAGGCATATATGGTGCCGGTGACCAGCCATGGCAAATTCAGCGGCTGCCTGATTCTGCTTCAGGATATGACAAAGGCATTGAGCGGTGAGAAAATGCAGAAAAGGTTTATTGCCGATGCATCTCATGAATTAAAAACACCCATTTCAGTGATCAAGGGGATGAGTGAGATATTGATTCGTGATGATTTTAATGACCCTGAAGCACAGAAGGATTTTCTGAATCAAATTAACAGTGAGGTGCAGCGTTTAGAGAGTATCGTTAAGGATCTGCTTGAATTAAGCAAACTGTCTGTAGAACAGCCGATTCTGCATCGCACGCGCATTAATTTTCATGAACTGGCACAGACGGTATGCAAGCCGCTGATGCCGTTAATCAATGAGAAAGGACTTAAGCTTAATCTGGATTTAAAGGGGGAAGCGCGGCTTTTCTGTGATGCCCAAAAGATGTCTCAGGTATTGAATAATTTATTAGTCAATGCGGTGAAGTACAGTGACAGCGGTACGATCACGCTGCGTACTTTCACAACGGATGATGATTATTATATTCAAGTCCAAGATGAGGGATGCGGCTTTAATGTCAATGAACAGAGCCGGATTTTTGAACGCTTTTATAGAGTCAATCAGTCAAGAGCAAGAGCTGAGGGCGGCAGTGGTCTAGGCTTAGCGATTGTTAAATCGGTGATTGATGCTCACGGCGGTGTGATTGAGGTTCGATCAGAATTAAATGTGGGTACGGTGTTCACAATCAAACTGAATAAACTTTAGGTTTTGCTTGACTTTGATTTGAATAGCGCTTATACTTAAATAGTAATACGAAGCAATAACTATAATTCACATTTAAGGAATTGTATTTATGTCTCAAGGTACAAGGAATTAATGTGATTTTTTTATACCTAATGACTTCAGCTTGTTTACAGACAAAATGGAGGTACTAACAATGAGTACAGGAACAGTTAAATTTTTTAATGCAGAAAAAGGTTACGGTTTTATTAAAGCAGAAGATGGTAAAGAAATCTTTATCCATTATTCAGCTATTCAGTCTGATGGATATAAGACTTTAGAAGAAGGCCAAAAGGTTCAATTCGAAATCGTTGAAGGCAACCGCGGTCCTCAAGCTGCTAACGTTAGCTTAATCTAGTTTCTGAAAACACCCACTGGGTGTTTTTTTCTTGCAGGTGTTCAGGCATCTGCTTTTTTTATGCAAAATTTGATTTTTAACAGAGAATTAACAAAATCTTTCTACTCCTTTAACAATCACTCTTTATACTGGCAATGTAATAAAACAAGGAGGATTTCTGATATGAAGAAAATCACTGCATTGCTGACAGCATGCTTATTATTAGGCGGATGTACATCAACACCGGCTGCGACGGATCAAAATAACGGGAATACGGACAATCCGGTAAATACTGGCGTAACAGGACAGATCAATGTCTATACACGTGATTCATCAAGCGGTACGCGGGAAGCGTATGAAAAGGCATCTGATTTTGTTGATCAATTGCTGGATACAGCCATTGAAGTTTCAAGCAACGGCGATATGGCGGCTAAAGTTGGTGCGGACAAGAATGGTATCGGTTATGTTTCACTAACTACTGACTTTGAGGCAAATGGCGTAACACCTATTCAATTTGAAGGTGTAACACCAAGTGAAGCAGCAGCTCTTGATGGTTCTTATAAGTTACAAAGGCCTTTTGATTTCGTAACCCGTGCTGCCGGCGATTTCGGCGATGACGCGAAAGAACAATTAGTTGCAGCCTTTTTGGATTATATGCAAAATTCCGAAGAAGGTATGTTAGTCGTTGAAAAGGCCGGCGGAGTCGTAGATAAATCTAAAGCAAAGCCGTGGGCTGAATTAGCTGCAAATCATCCGATCGTGGAACAGGATAATTCCTCAATCACAATTACCACAGCGGGTTCTACTTCGGTTGAAAAGACGTTGAAGGCAGCGTTGGAGAGCTTTGTCCCAATGGCTGGCAACTTCCAATTTACAATGAATCAGACGGGTTCAGGCGATGGCTGGAAACGCGTTCTCGGCGGTGAAAAAGACGGTGCTAATAAAGCGGATATCGGCTTTGCTTCACGTGCATTCAATAGTGATGAAGATACATCATCAGCCATGGTGAGCGGTACTTATTGCTTGGATGCGGTGGTAACGATCGTAAATGCTGAAAATACAGCGGTTACTGATCTGAGCGCGGCACAGATTAAGGCTATTTTCACCGGTGAAACAACAAAGTGGGAAGATATTCAATAAGCAGAAGGTACTTAAAGATGCTAAGCGGTGGCAAGGCATCTTTCTTAATGATAGGATGTGAACAGAATTATGGACAAGTTTGTCAGAAAACAAATCAGCAAGGAAAAAAATGAACGGAAATTAAGAAATGACAGGATTTCAAAACGGTGCTTTATGGCGGCAGCTTTTCTGTCCGCTTCGGCAATCATCGTCATTCTGCTCTTTGTCGGTATTAAAGGAATTGCGCCTTTTCTGCCGGGATATGCGAATGGTCAGGTGAATGTTGTTGATTTCCTGCTAGGTACGACGTGGCGGCAGGATCAGGGAATCTATGGCGTTGGCTATATAATAATCAATACTTTGATTTCTTCTTTTGGCGCATTGCTGCTGGCATTTCCAATTTCAGTGCTGACCGCTTTATTTATTGCCAAGATTGCGCCTAAGTCTATTTCACAGATCATGAGTACGGTTGTTGAACTGCTCGCATCAATTCCATCGGTTGTCTATGGTGTGTTTGCGGCGGGTTCAATCACTGCGTTAGTAAAAATGCTGGCGGCTCAATTTGGTATCGTTACGGCTGGCGGCAGCTCACTGCTGGCAGTGATTCTTCTTTTGGCAATCATGATTTTTCCGACAATCACATCCATGGCAGTCACAGCCATCCGATCGGTAGACAAAGAGATGGAATTAGGTTCTTTGGCTTTGGGAGCAACACAGACACAAACCAATTTTAAGGTAATCCTAACCAGTGCTAAATCAGGCATTTTTGCCGGTGCCATTCTTGGTATTGGCAGAGCCTTCGGAGAAGCAACTGCGGTTGCGATGGTAGCAGGCAATAAGCTGATGGGGCCAACCTTAGACCTTTTCGATATTACCCGCACCTTAACTTCTACGATGCTGGCAGGCTTAAAAGAAACTACCGGTCTTGATTATGATATTCGTTTCTCGGTAGGTCTTGTGCTGATGGCTGTGATCTTAGTTTCTAATTATGTTTTAAATCAAATAAAGAAAAAGGTAGGAAATCAATCATGATCAGGGAAAACCGACGTTCCAGCAATGTCAGTGATGGCCTGCTGAATGGCATCACATATCTGTCTTCACTGATCAGTGTGACAGTTTTAATCAGTATTTTTATCTTCATCTTTTCAAAAGGCTCTCCATTGATCAGCTTTGATTTATTGAAAAATGATTATTGGTCAAAAAATTACTTGGTGGAAGTAAAAACGGAGGTTAATCATTCAGGAAACTTTACGGCGCCTGCTGACTTAACCCCACAGGCCAGCTTTTCTGAAAAATGGGGAATCGCATTTGTTGATGCGCTGTCCAATGACAAGCATGAGCTTGTGCTGGTCGAATATATTGATCCGCTTTCACCTTTTGCGCATACGATCGATAAGAGTGCGGGGACAAATAAAGGATTGGATCTGGCGCTGGAAGTAGGTGTGCAGGTCGAAAAAATAGATTTTAAAAGGCTTGACGGAAGCGCTGATTTTGCCGGCAATCTGGCCAGTCAGAACGCGGCTGAAATCGCGGCGGCTTTAGATCAAGACGCGGCATCTATCACCTCAGCCTATGTGAAAACACCGGGCGGCGGTATCCGCGGCAGTTTGATGACTACAGGTTATTTAATTGTGGTATCTTTGCTGATTGCTTTGCCAATCGGGATCGCAGCGGCAATCTATCTGAATGAATATGCCAATAAATCAAGACTAAACCGAATGATTCGTTCCGGCATCGAAACGCTGACCGGAGTTCCCAGTATTGTCTATGGTTTGATGGGTGTATCGGTACTGTTTCCAATTACCAGAGCCTTTGGCGCGACTACGACTAATATTTTATTAGGCTCACTGACCATGGCAATTATTTTATTGCCGACCATCATTCGTTCCACAGAGGAAGCTCTGCTCGTTGTGCCCAACAGTCTGCGTGATGCGAGCTTGTCCTTGGGCGCCAATCAGTCACAGACGATCTTCAAGGTTGTGCTGCCCTGTGCGGTGCCGGGTATTCTAACCGGCGTGCTGCTGAGTATCGGCAGGGTCATCGGGGAGTCCGCGGCGCTGATTTATACAATGGGTACGTTTATCAACGATTCACCAACCCTGCTGTCGCAGGGAACTTCATTGGCGGTTCATATCTGGTCGGTGATGAGCGGTGAACAGCCTAATTTTGAGCTGGCATCCGCCATTTCTATCATTATTTTGATTTTTGTTCTTTGTTTAAATATTATTGTCAAGCTGCTGAGCAAGCGGCTGAATAAAGCGTGGTATTAGGAGGTACTTATGGAAGAAACGATTTTTAAGATCAAGGATCTTGATCTGTACTACGGTGAGAAACAGGCTTTGAAAAAAGTAACGATGGATATTAATAAAAATCGGGTAACTGCTTTTATCGGTCCTTCCGGATGTGGCAAATCTACCTTTCTGCGCTGCTTAAACAGAATGAATGATTTAATTGAAGGCTGCCGTATCGAGGGCAGTATCACCATTAATGAGATGGATATCAATTCAGGGAAGATGAATGTGGTAGATCTGCGTACACGCGTAGGCATGGTTTTCCAAAAACCAAACCCATTCCCGATGAGTATCTTTGACAATGTGGCCTATGGTCCGCGCTGTCAGGGTATCAAGGACAAGCATCTGCTTACACAAATCGTGGAGACATCATTAAAGCAGGCAGCCTTATGGGATGAAGTTAGTGATCGGCTCAATGATTCAGCGATGGGATTGTCCGGCGGTCAGCAGCAGCGTTTATGCATTGCCAGAGCGATTGCGATGGAACCGGAGGTTATCTTAATGGATGAGCCGACCAGTGCCCTTGATCCGATAGCCACCGCTAAGATTGAAGATCTCATTGATGAACTTAAACATGACTATACAATTATCATTGTCACTCACAGCATGCTGCAGGCAGCAAGAGTCAGCGATTATACAGCTTTCTTCTTATTGGGAGAAGTTATTGAATTTCAGGAAACATCAAAATTATTTAAACAGCCATTAGATAAGCGAACGGAAGATTATATCACAGGCCGTTTCGGATAGGAGAAGAATATGGTTAAAATTGATAAAGAAGTTGAAGTGTTAGAATATTCGGTTGTGAAAATGGGCAGCCGTGTCATTTCCATGCATGAAACGCTGCAGCGGCTTTATATGTCAAAGGACCGCGCACAGGCCCTGGAACTGATTAAGGCAGACAGTTTCATCAATAACATGGAAGAGGAAATCAATGATATCGCTATTTCGGTATTTGCGCTGTTATCACCGGTAGCCAGTGATCTTCGGAGGGTTATAACCGCTATTAAGATCGCCTCAGAACTTGAACGAATTGCTGACTATGCGAAAAATATTGCTTCTTATATTATCAGAAATGATTCAATTAATCCTACGGTTGAGGCATATATCATTCAAATGGAAGAAAAGATGGTTGAGATGCTGAAGGCAGCGATGCTTTGCTATGAGGAAAAGGATGTAGATATGGCTTTTGATATTCCTGAAAGAGATAAAGAAATCGATCTGTTAATTGAGGAATGTTATCAAACTTTAGAGGAAAATGCGGATCAGCAGTCACTGCGAATCATGCTTAGAGGGTCGCAGATTTTAAGAAGCATTGAACGTGCCGGTGATCATACGATCAATATCTGTGAGCATGTGATTTATTGTGTGAAGGGTCAGCACTATGATTTTGGATAAGCCATGCAAATGGCTTTTTTTCTTGCTAGAAATCTGGGAGTGAGCTATAATGGTTAAAATTAAAGGAGAGAAGATCATGCATCATAAAGGAACAGCCTTGCTGACAACAAAACGTTTGATATTAAGAAAATTCAAGATTGAAGATGCTGAAAATATGTACTGTAATTGGGCCAGTGATCCTGAAGTTACCCGTTATCTGACTTGGCCTGCACATTCTTCGATCGAGGTGACTAAAATGATTTTGAATGAATGGATCACTCAAGAACATGATCAGCAGTATATGTGGGCCATTGCTTTAAAGGATAATGATGAGGTGATCGGCAATATTTCAGTGGTTAAAATTGAGGAAGATATCGCGTGTGTGCATATCGGTTATTGTCTGTCAAGAAAGTGGTGGCATCAGGGGGTTACCGCTGAAGCCTTTACGGCAGTGATTCAATTCTTGTTTGAAGAAGTACAGGTAAACCGCATTGAGGCACATCATGATGTATTGAATCCTAATTCTGGCAAGGTGATGGCAAAGTGCGGTTTGCAATATGAAGGAACGTTAAGGCAGACCGGCATCAATCAGATGGGATTAGCCGATATGGCTGTTTATGCGCTGCTCGCTCAGGATTATCAAAAAGCTGCTTCATGAGTGCGGTAATGGATAAGGAATAAGTGCTGATTACCGGTGCGGCATCGGTTATGCGCCGGCAGAGGTTTTCGCCAGCCATGGCTATGATTTGATCTTAGTTTCATTATGAGTCATCTGCTTGCAGTACAGCATAAATTGAAGGCAAGGTCTGCTGTTCCAATATTGATTTATGCACAGGATCCGGCTAAAAATGATGCGGCTTTTAAGCTTTAAGCACTTAAGGCAAATGATGCGCAAATTGAAATTTTATAAATAATGCCGGTATAGATTTAATCGGAAAAGTGAAACACTTGATCCTGACAAGGAGCTGCCAATGCTGACGCTGAATATGATTTCATTAACGATGCTTTGTAAGCTGGTTATTGCTTAGCATCGGCAAAGCGGCGGCTGAAAAAAATGAAGATGTAAAAAAAGAAAGCTATTTTGCTTTCTTTTATAAACTGTTATGTAATGGTAATTCGATATTACAGTTACGCACGATGTTGCAGGCATGATCACCAACACGTTCAAGATTGGACAGAATATCAATATAAACACTGCCGGTAATAGCTCTTGCGCATTCCGATTGGGCCATGCGTTTGAAGTGCCGCTGCCGGGCTTTTTCTTCAATCAGATCAAGATAATTTTCTTTATCCTGAATCATATCAATCAGCTTTTCATCACGAGTATTGAAATAATCAATTGCCAGCTTCGTCATTTCAAGGATGATATCATACATTTCATTGACATCAGCGATCGCTCCTTCAGAGAATTTACCTTTTTCTTCAAAAGCCATAGAATAAAATTCTCTTAGATTCATTGCTAAATCGCCCATACGTTCAATATCTTTTAAAGACTTAAGATTGGCAATCAATTCATCTGTATCGTTAGTTCCAAGATTGTGATGGGCAATTTCCATCAGATAATCAGTGATCTTACTGTCCAGTGAGTTAATTGCTTCCTCACATTGATGAGTAGATTCTGAATAGCGTTTTTGCTTAGTGTTAAAATAATCCTTTGTGTTTTTCAAGGAATCATAGGCAAGCATTCCCATTTTAATCGTGGCCTGTTTCGATACGCCCAAGGCACCGGCCGGTAAGGTCGCGGCAATCTTAGGGTCGAGGTTTTCCATGTTAACTTCGATACGCTGATTTTCATCACCGGGAATCAGTGCTTTAACCGCCTTGACCATTAAGTTAATAAACGGATAGGCGAGAATCGTTGTAGATAAGTTGAAGATGATATGCGCAAAGGCAATCTGCATCATGCTGTTAATGGCAAAATGCGTGGAGACAGTGCTGATGAATCCGGTGAAAGGTTTCAGAATCAGCATGAAGAGCAGGGTGCCAAATACGTTAAACATAACGTGAATGCCGGCTGCCCGTTTACTGGAAATGGAACCTCCGATAGCGGCAAAGATCGCTGTGATAGTAGTACCGATGTTGCTGCCGAAGACAAAGGGCAGGGCAACGGCAATGGTAATTGCACCAGAGCTGTACAGCTTTTGAATAATACCGATGACAGCACTTGACGACTGCACAAGACCGGTCATCAGTGTACCGCCCAAAAGCGCAAGAATCGGATTCTGGGCCATAGCGGTTACTACTGCTTCAAATTGCGGATATTCACCAATCATCGATAATTCATCGCCCATCAGCTTTAATCCGAAAAACAGGATACCAAAGCCGAGAATGATTTCTCCCATGTAGGTTGTTTTGCGCCTTTTTGAGAAAACAATAAACAAAACACCGATAAATACAAAATATAATGAAAACTGTTCGACATTCAGACCAATCAGGAAGGCGGTTACGGTTGTACCGATGTTAGCTCCCATAATAACCCCGATGGCCTGATCGAGCCGCATGATTCCAGCACGCACAAATCCGATGGCAATGGCTGTGGTTGCTGAGCTTGACTGAATTACAACGGTAACCAAGGCACCAATAATAATTCCCATCCATGGTTTTGATGTGTATTTGTCAATAAAGTAACGCAGCTTATCACCGGCAATGCTTTTTAATCCGTCACCCATATACTGGATGCCAAATAAAAAGAAGGCAAAACCACCAATGATCAGGTCCCATTGGACGGCAGCTTCTGGCATGAGTTCAGTAGGCATAGTTTATCCTCCATATATAGACACTCTTATTTTAACATTAAATTAACAAAATTATAAATATTTTTTTACATTTGATTAAGAATTTTTATTTAATAGGCTAAGAATAGGATAAAAACTAATTTTTACTTATATATAAAGGGGTGATTCTATGGAAAAGCAAGATTGTGCAGTCAAAATCTTATATGCACTGCAAGAAAAAAAGGGGATTGACCTAACAGCGGCCATAAATTATTGTGATGCATTAATTGATGAACACGGTTTAAGCATTTACGATTTATGTGCCGGTTTAGCTTTGAGTCATGTCGATACACGGGCTTATCATACTTGGCGGATTCCTGACACTTGTTTCATCGCATTTGTCGGTTCACGCTGGCTGGGACATTTTATGCTTGCTGAACGGCAGGGGAGAAAAATCTGGGTTTATGATCCTTTAAAGGGAGAAGCGCTGCTGTCATTGTTTCATTTCTTTATGATTTGGCATAAAACGCTGATCCTTCTCTATGTTAATTGAAAATAATTATGGTATACTTATTAGGAATAACAAGCATATAAAGGAGATTTTATGGAAATTAATATGATCAATCAAACAGAAGAAAGTGAATGGGAGAGTTACGCTGAGGATTTTCAAAAGATCAGTGAAAAAACAAGTAAGGTGCTGCGGACAGCTTACGAGTCCAGCTGCTCCGTTGTTTTTGTGACACCAGATGCCATTCAGGAAATAAACCGGGATTATCGCTCCATTGACAAACCTACCGATGTGATCTCTTTTGCCCTGAAAGACAGCGAAGAGGATTATATGATCAGCGAAGAAATCGATGAGGAACTGGGTGATATCTTCATCAATGTAGAGGCAGTAAGAAATCAGGCACAGGAATACGGGCATTCTATCCGCCGTGAGGTATGCTTTCTATTTACCCATGGGCTGCTTCATCTTCTCGGCTATGATCACATGCAGAGCGAGGATGAACAAATTATGTTTGCCTTACAGGATGTGATCCTCAATGATCTCGTACCTAAAACGGCTGATTAATAAGTTTGCCAATGCTTTCAGCGGCATTGCTTATGGTCTCAAGCATGACCGCAGCATCGGCTTTCAGTGTCTGATTGGGGCAGTGGTGCTGCTCTTTGGCGGGCTGTACGGCTTTACCTTAAGTGAGTGGCTGTTTATCCTGCTGCTGATCTGTTTAGTGATCGCTGCTGAGTTTTTTAATTCAGCGATTGAAAAATGTGTGGATCTGATTTCTCCCCAGTACAATGAACTGGCTAAGATTATTAAGGATTATGGTGCGGCAGCGGTGCTTGTCGTATCACTGGCTGCCTTGCTGGTGGGCCTGTTAATTTTGAAAGGAGCTTTACGATGAATAAGAATGAATTAGTGAATCTGGCATTTAAGGCGATGGAGAATGCATATGTGCCTTATTCCCATTACCGTGTGGGAGCCTGTGTATTATGCAAGGATGGCCGTACTTTCTATGGCGCAAATATTGAAAATGCGTCTTATGGACTGGCTAACTGTGCAGAGCGCAGCGCGATTTTCTCGGCTTATTCCAACGGCGTAAGGAAGGAAGATATCGAAGCGCTGGCCATTGTCAGTGAAGGTAAAACCATCGCGGCGCCGTGCGGGGCATGCCGTCAGGTATTGTGTGAATTGATTGGTTTTGATACACCAATCTATCTGGCAAACCGCGGGGCAGAGACAACGACTTCAATCAGAGAATTGCTGCCGATGGCGTTTACTAACGAGGATCTCTAGGATGAAATCTGGATTTATTGCGATTGTGGGCCGGCCCAATGCCGGTAAGTCGACCTTGCTGAATGCGATTATGAATCAAAAACTGGCCATTATATCGCCCAAGCCGCAGACGACCCGCAACAACATTCAGGGTATTTTAACTACTGAAGATGCTCAAATGGTATTTATTGATACACCGGGGATTCATAAGCCGCACCATGAATTGGGGCGGACTTTGAATAAGAGCGCGTTCTCATCGTTGGCGGGTGTGGATCTTGTTTATTATATGGTTGATGCATCGGTGCCCTTTGGCAGCGGTGAGGAATTTGTATTAAATAATCTGAAAGAAAAACAGCTGCCGATTTTTCTGATTCTGAATAAGGTGGACTTATTAAGCAGGGAAGCGTTAATGAAGCTGCTTGTTGAATGGCAGGGAAGACTGGACTGCAAGGAAATTTTTCCCGTTTCTGCGTTAAAGCATGACAATATACATGAGCTGCTTGAAGTCAGTAAAAACTATCTCAGTGAAGGCCCTAAGTATTTCCCTGATGATATGATCTGTGATCATGATGAAGATTTTATGATTACCGAGCTGATTCGGGAAAAGGTGCTTTATAAGACGGAAGAAGAAATTCCGCATTCAGTGGCAGTGGTGCTTGAAAAGAAAGTAAATAAGAAAAGCTCGGTGGTGATCAATGCTTTGATCATTGTGGAGCGGCCTTCTCAAAAGGGTATTTTGATCGGCAAGCAGGGCAGTATGATCAAGACTATCGGCATTGATTCACGGCGTGATCTTGAGCTGATTTTAGGCAAGAAGGTTTATCTGGAACTTTATGTCCGCGTTGAGAAGGACTGGCGTAACCGCGCAAGCAAGCTTCAGCAATTCGGTATCCGTGAAATGGATGAGGATGATGAATAACAGTTTTGAAGGAATCGTACTAAAAAAAGTTGATTACCGTGATTATGATGCGATGCTGAGTGTGCTGACTGCTGCGGGGAAGCGGAGTGTTCTGGCCCGCGGCATTAATAAAATCAGCAGTAAAAACGCTCATTGCTGTCAGCTGTTTACCTTAAGCCGATTTAATCTGCTTGAGAAAGGCAGCACGCTGAAGAATGCTGAGTTAATAAAAAGCTATCGCGGTCTGCGCGAAGATCTTCTGAAACAGGGCATTGCGCAGTTGATGATGGAATTGATGGACCGCTTGGAAGAAATGATGTTCAGCTATGAGGAACTGCTTACTTGCTTGGATTTATTGGAAACTTCGAAGCAGCCTTATTGTATCCTGACTCTTTTTTTAGCTTTGATCGCCCATGAAATCGGTATTGAACCCAATGTCGACAGCTGCTGCCGCTGCGGTTCAAAACAGCAGATTGCCGCTTTTTCAGTCAATGACGGCAGTTTTGTTTGCCAGCGCTGTCAGCATAGCAGTGATCTGCGTTTAAGTGCAGAACAGCTAAGACTGCTGCGCTTGGCGTGCAAAGCAGAACTGAAGCATGCGCAGGTGTTGCTGACAGCCGGCAATTGGACGTATCCAACAGTAGATGTATATCTTCAGCTGTTTCAGAATTACAGCGGTATAAATTTACAGAGCGCGGCATTTCTGCGAATTGTTGAGGGCTTGAATTAAGTTGACAATCGGGCTTGAAATATGGTATAAAATACTATGGTTAATTGTAATATTAACGAGGATATATTCTTAATAAACCATGCTTTGTCATGGTTAGTTTTTCTTGAAAGGGGAAAAAGCAGATGAATGATAAGAAGTTTGAAACGATCGTTTCCCATATGAAAAACAGCGGTTTTGTATTTCAGGGTTCTGAAATATACGGCGGCTTATCAAACACATGGGATTTTGGTCCTTTAGGCGTTGAATACAAGGACAATATCAAACGTGCCTGGTGGAAGAAATTTATCCAGGAGAGTCCTTACAATGTAGGTATCCAATCAGCGATTTTAATGAACCCGCAGGTATGGGTTGCCTCCGGTCATGTAGGCGGATTTTCAGATCCATTGATGGACTGCCGCAACTGCAAGACAAGACATCGTGCCGACAAGCTGATCGAAGATGAATCAAAGGGTACTGTAAATCCAGGTGGCTGGAGCAATGAGGAAATGATGGCCTACATCAAGGAACATAAGATTGCCTGTCCCAATTGCGGCAGCCATGATTTTACGGATATCCGTCAGTTTAACTTGATGTTCAAAACATTCCAGGGAGTTGTCGAAGATGCGAAGAACGCGATTTATCTGCGTCCGGAAACTGCTCAGGGGATGTTTGTCAATTTTAAAAATGTACAGCGTACAATGCGTAAAAAGCTGCCGTTCGGTATCGGACAGATCGGTAAATCATTCCGTAATGAAATTACTCCGGGTAACTTTATTTTCCGTACTCGTGAATTTGAACAGATGGAGCTTGAATTCTTCTGTCAGCCGGGTACCGATTTGGAATGGTATGAATTTTATAAAAATGCCTGCATGAATTTCTTAACGAATTTAGGCATTAAAGCTGAAAATCTGCGTTTCCGTGATCATGATGCGAAAGAACTGGCTTTCTATTCCAAAGGTACATGTGATATCGAATATAATTTTGGTTCACAGATCGGCTGGGGAGAAATCTGGGGAATTGCTGACCGTACGGATTATGACCTGCGTCAGCATCAAGAGACCAGTAAGAAAAGTCTTGAATATCTTGATCCGGCGACCAATGAAAAATATCTCGCATATTGTATCGAACCATCGGTTGGCTGTGAACGGCTGATGCTTGCTTTCCTTTGTGACGCTTATGATGAAGAGGTGCTGAGTGAAAAGGATACGCGTATCGTTTTACGTCTGCATCCGGCATTGGCTCCATTCAAGGCTTGTGTAATGCCGCTGTCAAAGCAGTTAAGCAAGGAAGCCGAGGCAGTGTTCGCACAGCTTGCATGTGATTATAATTGCGAATATGATGAAGCGGGCAGTATCGGCAAACGTTATCGCCGTCAGGATGCGATCGGTACGCCGTTCTGCATTACGGTTGACTTTGATACCAAGGATGATGGCTGTGTTACGATTCGTGAACGTGATACGATGGAGCAGAGCCGGGTTGCTATCAGTGACTTAAATCGTTGGATTGCCGAGAAAATAAAGTTTTAATTGAGGTGATAAATTGGCCAGACTCAGTGAGGAAAAAATTAATGAAATTCGCTCACGCGCCGATATTGCCGATGTGATATCGCGTTATGTGCCATTGACAAGGAAAGCCCGCGGTTTTGTCTGCACTTGTCCTTTTCATGATGATCACAATCCATCAATGTCAATTTCTACGGATAAGCAGATTTATAAATGCTTTGTCTGCAATGCCGGCGGCAATGTCTTTACTTTTGTTCAAAACTTTGAACACATCTCTTTTGTTGAAGCGGTGCTGAAGGTTGCTGATTATGCTGGTGTAGAAGTTGAAGAAGCCGACCGGATGCTGGTCAATGAAACACTCGATCCGAATATCGCGTCGATCCATAAGGTCTGCCGATCTGTGATCGAATATACGAATTATACCTTGGCAACGCCCCAGGCTGCTGAAGTGAAGGCTTATTTGCTTCAGCGCGGCATCAATGAAGAATGTATCCGAAAATTTGAAATTGGCTATAATCCTAAGGGAGATGCGCTTTACGCGTATATGAATGCCAAAAAATTTACGGATGCACAGCTTGTTGAGAGCAATGTGGTGCGGATAAGTCCAAGTGGAATGCATGATGTATTTGCCAATCGTATTCTGATTCCGATTCATGACCGCAATGGGAATCCGGTCGGGTTTACCGCCCGCCGCGTCGATGAAAATGATGAGGCAAAATATATCAATACCTCAGAAACGCCGGCTTTTAAAAAAGGGTCGCTCATCTTTAACTATCACCGTGCCAAGGTTGAGGCAAAATCGACTGGCCGCATATTGATTGTAGAGGGAGCGATGGATGTTATCGCTTTTGAGAAAGTGGGTATTCATGATTGTGTCGCTACGCTGGGGACTGCTTGTACCCGCGATCAGCTGATGCTGCTTAAGAATCTCCATGCTAAGTGCGTGATCTGCTATGACGGCGATCGGGCCGGTATCAATGCCACTTATAAATTTGGCAAGCTGGCACGGGAAATCGGACTTCATTTTGAAGTTGTTGATAATCAGCTGGGCCTTGATCCGGATGAGATCATCGATGGGTATGGCAAGGATGAGCTGCTTCATATGGCAGAGAAAACGATATCGTGGATCGATTTTTTGTTCCGCTATCTGCAGCAAAAGTACAATCTTGAAAATTATTCGCAGCGAAAAGAATTCGCGGTTGAATTAGGCCGAGAAATCAATGCCTGCACCGAGCGTTTTGAACGTAAGAATTATCTTGCGAAATTGTTTGAGCTTACCCAGTTTGATATGAGTGAAGCTGAGGTGAAGGAGAAGAAAAAGGTTTTAGTTACTCCTTCGATCGGTTTGCGGCAGCCAAAGAATGGCAGTCTGCGTGCTGAATATGAGATACTCTCACAGATGCTGGTAAGTCTGCAGGCAAATAATGCATTCAAAGATAAGCTGGGATTTTTAATTGATGAAAATTGCAACAAGCTTGCAATCTATATTATTGATTACTATCGGACACATGATGAAATTGAAATCGCTGATTTTTATAACAGTATTAAAGAAGAGGCTGTCAAGTCTTTACTGATTGAATTGAGCGAATGGGAACTGGCTTTGCCGGATTATAATGAAGATGTATTCTTACACTCATGTTTAAAGATTCAGGCGGCATGCTTAGAAGATAAGATGAAAAAGCTGAGCGAACAGTCACTTAAAATCAGTGATCCGCTTGAAAAGGCTAAAATAGGTGATGAAATCATACAGTTAAAAAGACAGCGCAGTGAATTGCTTAAACAACGATAGTAAAACAGGAGGCGCAATACCATGGCTAAAAAACAAACTGCCGCAGAAGTTAAATCGCTTGAAGAATTAAAAACGTTAGATGATATTAAGCAGGAACTTCTGGAATCTTATAAAATAAATAAAATCCTGTATCAGAAGGATGTAGCAGATGCTATTGAGCATTTGGATCTGAGTGATCAGGACAGTGATGAATTATTTGACTGGTTTAATCAGAATAAAATCGTCATTACAGATGATGAGGATTTGAATATTACTGACGCTGACCTTGCATTGGATGATGACAGCATGGATTTTGATGCTGATGATGAAGTTGATGATTTTACTGATGAAGAAAATCTGGCAAGTGATATTGAGTCTTTGGAACAGTCTTTCGCAAACTCTTCACATACGAAGATCAATGATCCGGTTAAGATGTATCTGAAGGAAATCGGCCGTGTTGAACTGCTGAATCCTGAGGATGAGCCGGAGATTGCCCGACGGATTCAAAACGGTGATGAAGAAGCAAAACGCATTTTAATTGCTGCCAATCTGCGTTTGGTCGTATCGATCGCAAAGAAATATGTTGGCCGCGGTATGCTTTTCTTGGATCTGATTCAAGAAGGCAACATGGGTCTTGTAAAAGCTGTCGAAAAGTTTGACTATACCAAGGGATTTAAGTTTTCTACATATGCAACTTGGTGGATTCGTCAGGCCATCACCCGTGCAATCGCTGATCAGGCCAGAACGATCCGTATTCCGGTTCATATGGTTGAAACAATCAATAAGCTGACACGGATTCAGCGCCAACTGGTTCAGGATTTAGGCCGTGATCCTACGGCTGAAGAAATTGCTGAAAAGATGGAAGGTATTTCACCTGAAAAGGTTCGTGAGATTCAAAAGATCGCTCTTGAACCCGTTTCACTTGAAACCCCGATCGGTGAAGAAGATGATTCACATCTGGGCGATTTCATTGAAGATAAAGAAGCAATGTCACCGGATGAATATGCAAATAATCAGCTGCTTAAGGATGAAATCAATATGGTTCTGCAGGGCCTGACGGAGCGTGAGGAAAAAGTGCTGCGTCTGCGCTTTGGATTATATGACGGCCGTACCCGGACGCTTGAAGAAGTGGGTAAGGAATTTAATGTTACCCGTGAGCGTATCCGTCAGATTGAAGCGAAGGCATTACGTAAACTGAAGCATCCGACACGCAGCAAACGGCTGAAGGACTTTGTTGATAAGCCATAATGAAGTTAAGCAAACGTCTGGCTGCCATTAAGCAGTTTGTATTAAAAGACAGTATATTAGCCGATATTGGCTGTGATCATGCTTATCTGCCTTGTGCATGTGTGCTTGACGGCACATGTGTCAGGGCATATGCATGTGATATTAATGAAGGACCGCTACAGCGCGCCATGGCTACGATTAAAGAAACCGATACATTGGATCGGGTTTTTCCTTTACTCTGCGCGGGCTTGAGCGATTGTCCTGAAGATGTTGACTGTGTGATTATTTCGGGTATGGGTTATGAAACAATTAAATCGATTTTGGAGAATGATTTTGATCGGCTTCCGCAGTTTAAACGCTTGATTTTACAGTCGAACAGCGACGTTGATCTGCTTCGCAGATGGCTCAGCGATCATAACTTTGCCATCGTTGATGAGGATTTGGTTTATGAAGGTCATTATTATCAAATCGTTGTTGCAGAGCCATTTGGCGGCAAGCCGCTGAGTGATGATGAAGTATTGTTTGGACCTTTGATGCCGCAAAAAGAATTATTTCAAGAATATTGGGAATACCGGCGGCATAAGCTTTCACTGATTCTTGATCAGCTGGCTGAAGATCATGATAAATATGCTGAATTAACCGAATTGTTTCAGCGCATCGATAAGCAATTAAAAACGAGTTCCTGATGAACCCGTTTTTGTTTTATAGCAGACATGATAAATCAAGCGGCTTTATTGGCTCTCCATGAAGCTTATCAATCACCTGAGCGGTAAGCTGAGAAGGGGTTGAAGCACCACTGGTAACCGCCACAACATCATCGTCGTGAAAGACTGATAAGTTAAGCTGTGAAGCGTCATCAATCAGTAAGACACGGGGAATGCCGTGATTGTGACCGATTTCCGCAAGCCTTGTGGAATTATTGCTTTGTTTATCACCAACAACAATTAGGACATCAACATTTTGCAGCTCATGTACCGCTTGCTGGCGGATGCGGGTGGCATTACAGATTTCTTCACCGATCTCTGCCTGCGGATAAGCCTGCTTGATATTCTGAAAAACAGCAAGCACGTCACTGGTACTCATGGTTGTCTGACAAGTTACAAAGAGCGGCATTGATAATGGCGGCAGCGGCTGATGCAATTCAATCAGCTGAATAGCCGGACTGATGCTTAATACCGCTTCTGCTTCCGGATGTCCTTTTTTACCGATATATGCTACATGCTTCCCATCGGCCAGCGCGTTTTTAATTAGGGCCTGTGTTGAAAGCACATCCGGACAGCTGGCATCAACACAAATCAACCCTTTCGCAGCGGCTTTATCTTTTACTTGCGAAGCGATGCCGTGTGCTGTAAAGAGGACAATGCCCTCATCAATCTGATCCAGCAATTCAAGACGGCTTTTCGTTTTATCTTCAATCGTATCGATATTCAGGCATTTCAGCGCTTCGACCACATATTGATTATGAACAAGCATGCCAAGTACGGTTATTTTTTCGTCAGGATATTCAAGCCGTGTCTGTTTAGCAATTTGTATGGCCCGAACAACACCTTTGCAATAACCGCGCGGCTGTACTTTTATGATTCTCATGATCTCACCTCAATACAATTTTAACATATTCCGAATCGTCCGTGAAATTATTTGAATTGATGTGGATCAAAATTAAAAAATTGCCGATAAACAGCGGTTATGTTATAATTTTAAGGAAGTTTGGCAATTATTTTTGAATAAGCAGCTGGCTGTGATTCAGAAATGGCTATAATAAATAAGAGAGGATGATTTTATGAGTAAATTCAGCGATTATAATTTCAGCGCCGCAACTCAGCGCTTTTTAGAAATAAATCAGTTTACAGAACCAACGCCGATTCAGCAGCAGGTAATTCCATTAGTGATGAAAAATAAGGATGTTATTGGTATTTCAGATACGGGTACCGGTAAGACCCATGCGTTTTTAATTCCTATATTAGAAAGGATCAATCCTGATTTGAATGAGGTACAGGCGGTGATTACCGCTCCAACCCGTGAGTTGGCGATGCAGCTATATGCGCGTGCCCAGCAGATCAGCGAGGCATGTCCAAAGATTAATGTTAAGCTGATTTCAGGCGGTCTTGAGAAATCAAGGATGAGTGAACAGCTTAAGGTTCAGCCGCAGATCGTTATCGGTACACCAGGCAGAATCCGCGATTTGTTTTTGAATGAGCAGACGCTGCGGATTGAAAAGGCTTCAATTCTGGTTATTGATGAAGCAGACATGACACTGGAATTCGGCTTTTTAGAGGATATTGACGCAATTGCCGGCAGAATGCGTAAGAATTTACAGATGCTGAGCTTTTCAGCTACGATTCCACAGGGTTTAAGACCTTTTTTGAAAAAATATATGACCAATCCAGTCACAGTTCAAATTGAAGATGAGCATAAGCACTCACCAAAAATCGAACAAATTTTGATTCCATGCAAACATTTAAGCTATGAGCAGAAACTGCTTGAAATCTTGCCGGGCTTTACGCCTTATGTTTGTTTGATTTTTGCAAATACACGGTCACAGGCTGCCAGTTGCGCGGCTTTAATGCGTGAAAACGGTTATGATTTAATTGAACTGCATGGTGACTTGCAGCCGCGTGAACGCCGGGCGGCGATGAAAAACTTGATGAATCTTGATAAAACATATGTAGTAGCTACGGATATCGCGGCACGCGGTATCGATGTTGAAGGGGTATCCCATGTTATCTCCTTAGGCTTTCCAAAGGAATTAGATTTCTTTATTCATCGAGCGGGAAGAACCGGCCGTGCGGGTCGTGACGGTACTTGTTTCTCTTTATATAAAAAAGAGGATGAACCGGCAATCAAACAGCTTCAGGTTAAGGGAATCAGTTTCAAAACTAAGAATTATAAAAATGGTGAATGGATTGAATTAAAAACCTTTAATGCACCTAAAGTAAAAAAAGATAATCCGCTTGATAAAGAAATTGCGAAGGTAGTAAGCCGTAAGAAGGCAGCGGTTAAGCCAGGTTATAAGAAGAAACGCAAGGCTGAGGTAGAAAAGCTGAAACGCCGCGCCCATCGTGAGATGATCCAGCAGGACATCAAGCGTCAGCAGAAGGAACGCGCTAAGACGAAGCAGAAGGAGAGGACTGAAGAATGATTATCGGATCACACGTCTCAATGTCGGCACCGGATTATCTGCTTCAGGCCATTAAGGATACAATCAGCTATGATGCCAACGCCTGTATGATTTATACCGGGGCGCCCTCTAATTCACGGCGGGTGGAATTATCCAAGTTCAAAATTAATGAAGCGAAGGAATTGATGGCTGAGCATGGCATTAAGCCGGAGAACATTATCATTCATGCGCCATATCTAATCAATCTGGCCAATACATTCAAACCGGAAACCTTTATGGGCGGTGTTGAATTCTTGATTCGTGAAATTGAACGGACACAAGCAATCGGCGCAAAAATATTAGTGCTGCATCCCGGCAGTCATGTCAATGCCGGCACTGAGGTAGGGATAAAGAAAATTTGTGAGGGCCTTGACCAAGCGATGGAGAACATCGGTGATACGATGATTGCTTTGGAAACGATGGCAGGTAAGGGAAGTGAATGCGGCTGTGACTTTCATCAGTTAAAAGCAATTATTGATGGCTGCCGCTATAAGGATCATTTGGCTGTTTGTTTTGATACATGCCATGTTCATGATTCGGGCCGCGATCTCTCTAAATTTGATGAATTGCTTGATGAATTTGATGAAATCATTGGACTGGATCGGCTGCGGGTGCTTCATTTGAATGACTCTAAAAACAATTGCGGAGCCCGCAAGGATCGACATGAAAATATCGGTTATGGGAAGATCGGCTTTGATATTCTGAATATGATTGCCCACCACCCACGGCTTGAGCAGATACCTAAAATCTTAGAGACTCCCTATGTAGATGATCAGCCGCCCTATAAAGAAGAAATTAAAATGCTGAAACAAGGCGTATTTGACAGCAGTCTTTTAAATAAGCAGCAAGGATAAACAGAATCACTGACTAACAAGCAGTGATTTTTTTATGCTTTTTTTAATTGAAACGGCCATTGATATAAAATTTATATTGATTTAAACTTTACAAAAGAGAACATAAAAAGTGAGGAATATAATTACTCATTCGTTTAAGATAGGCATAGGAGGTAAAGTATGGAGTGGTTACAAAATTTAAACAAAGCCATTGATTATATAGAAAATAATTTGGATAAAGAAATATCTTATGATGAGGCTGCCCGTATTGCCTGCTGTTCAACCACTTATTTTCAGCGGATGTTTACATATGCGGCAGGGATATCATTATCCGAATATATACGTCGACGCAAAATGACACAAGCCGCCTTTGACTTACAGACAACTAAATGTGAAGTGCTGGATATAGCTCTTAAGTATGGATACGCTTCACCCACTTCATTTAACAGGGCATTTCAAGCCGTACACGGTGTTTCCCCAATTTCGCTAAGAAGAGCAGGCAAACCTTTAACCGCCTATTTGCCAATCCGCTTTGCGGTAACAGTCAGCGGCAATCAGCCTATGTCTTATCGCATTGAAGAAAAAAAGGCAATGCGGTTTGTCGGCATCCGTTTCCCATTGACGCTGAACATGGAAGAAAATCAAAACATGGTGCCATTTTTTTGGAACAACTTATTAAAAAATGGCCAGATTAATAGCTTGTATGATTTAACAAGCGAGCCATTTGGCATAGCGGGTGTCACTCATAGTCTAAATGATCGATTATATTATACCGTCGCGGCAGCTAGCAGCAAAGCTGTACCTATGGGGATGGATGTGTTGGAAATTCCTGCCGCAGTATGGGTTGTCTTTGAAGGTGACGGCCTTTTTAAAGAAGCAAGCCAAGATATTTTCAGACGTTTTCTGACTGAATGGCTGCCATTTTCCGGCTATGCTTATGCTGAACTGCCGGATATTGAAGTATATCCTATCAATCATAATATGTCTAAATCTGGTCATTTTGAGATTTGGATAGCAATCAAAAAAGAAAAAGCTTAAGACTTTACGGAGGCAAACAGATGGCAATTATTGAAGCACATAATTTAGTTCAACGTTATAAAAATGGTAAACAGGCATTAAATGGTTTTAATATATCGGTGGAGGAAGGTGAGATATTTTCTTTATTAGGGCCTAATGGGGCGGGTAAATCAACATTGATCAACATTTTAACTACTTATTTGAAACCAACTTCAGGGAAGGTGCTAATACAAGGGATGGATCTTAACTGTCATGCGGATGAAGCTCGGCGCATAATTGCCTGTGTTGCTCAGCAGCTTTCAATCGATACACATTTATCTTTAACTGATAATATGCTCTTTCAAAGCCGGCTTTATAAGATTCCCAGGCCAGCGGCCATAAAGCGAATGAATGAGCTTATCAACGCTTTTGATTTAGCGCCGTTTAAGAAATATGCAGTGTCCTCTTATTCAGGCGGTGTGAAACGCAGATTAGATGTTGCGCTGAATATGATGTCAAATCCTAAAATTTTATTTTTAGATGAACCTACGGTGGGTATGGATGTCTGTTCACGCAGACAAATGTGGCAGATGATGAAAAAAATTCGTGATGAATTTAAAACTACGATTTTCCTGACTACCCATTATTTAGAAGAAGCTGAAAATTTAAGTGATACAATCTGCATCATGAAAGAGGGGAAAGCATTAATTCAAAAGTCTCCACAGGCATTGCGCGCAATTATTCATCAGGAATATCTGCAGATTCAATTCAATACTAAGCAAGCAGCAAATAAATATTTAACTCCGTTTAGGCAATGTTTTGCAAATCAACATGTTGTGCTGAATGATGCGGCGGTGATGCTTCATACCAAAAACAGTCATTTCGATATGGAAAAGGCAATCAGTTTGATACTGACACAAAAAATACCTTGTCAGGGTATTCAAATTGTACAGCCCAGTTTAGAAGATGTATTTGTACGTTTAACAGCTGAACAGGAGACAGGGAAATGAGAATATTCACTATATTATACCGAAATGTTAAGTGGCGGTTTCACAATGCTTTTACAATTGTTATCACACTGCTTCAGCCTTTGCTTTGGCTGATTCTTTACAGCAGCGCAGCAAAGCAGACGATGCAAAATACTGGTATTGATAATTATACAGCTTTTATTTTGCCGGGTATTTTGATCTTGGTCAGCTTCAGTACTTGCAGCAGCAGCGGGATGATGAATTACTTGATGAAAAAGGACGGCAGTTTTTACCGCATATTGATTGCTCCGATGCATCGCGGAATCATAATTTTAGGTCAGCTCTTGGAAGCGGTGTTATGTTCTTATCTAGAAGCAGCTGTCTTGTGTGTCACTGCCTTATGCTTATCCGTTACGCTGCCGCTAAACTTGACAGTGATCGGCTGCGTGCTTATTTTAATCGCTTTGACAGTCTTTTTTATGGCTGGTCTGTGCTATGGCATCAGCATGATTTTGCCTAATGAAGCGGTGTATGAGACGGTTATGAACGCAATTGTACTGCCGATATTTTTTCTCAGTTCCGCTTTATTCCCAGCCACAGGGATGAACAATGCAGTCGCTGTTGCGCTTAGCTGCAATCCTTTTACCTATGTGATCGATGCACTGCGTGCTTTGCTCTTAAATGGCTGGATTGATCCGCATCAGTTAGCCGCTGTTATTATCATGCTTATCTTATTAAACGTCATCAGTTTTAGTTTTGCTTATAGGCAATTGAAAAAGGAAACAAATTAAAAGACCTGAATAGGTCTTTTGTCATTCTTCGATCATTTTCATAATTTCTTCCTTCAATCGCTGTACCATTCTTGCGGTTGGCACTCGATCAATTATTTCACCCTTTTTTATCAGCAAGCCTTCATCTTTACCGCCTGCTATGGCGATGTCAGCATGCTTTGCTTCACCGGGACCATTGACAGCACAGCCCATGATTGCGACTGTAATATCCTTGTTTAAACCTAGGACAAAGGGTTCCATTTCGTTAACTACAGATTGGATATCATAACTCGTGCGGCCGCATGTCGGACAAGCAATCAGGTTTGGGACGGCATCGATTAAATGAAGGCTGCGAAGCAATTGCCGGCAGACAACAATTTCATCGGTTGGATCGCCGTTAATGCTGATCCGAATCGTATCACCGATGCCTTCATGGAGCAGAATACCTAAGGCAGCACTTGATTTTATGGAGCTGGTCAGCTTAGTGCCCGCTTCTGTAACGCCTAGATGCAGTGGGTAGGGGAAGACTTCAGAGGCTTTTTCATAGACTTCTACACACAGGTTTACATCACTTGATTTAAAGGATAGACAGATATCGCAGAAGCCAAGATCTTCAAGGATTTTGACATGGCGCTGCGCACTTTCAATCATCCCTTCTGCAGTTGGCCTTCCGTATTTCTCATGAATATCTTTTTCTAATGAACCGCTGTTGATGCCAATGCGGATTGGTACATTGTATTCACGGCAAACGTTAACAACCTCAACAACATTTTCCCGCTTGCCAATGTTGCCGGGGTTTAAGCGAATTTTGTCAATGCCAGCCTTTACAGCAGCAATAGCGATCCGATAGTCGAAATGGATATCAGCCACTAAAGGGATATGCACCTGTTTTTTTATTTCAGTGATTGCCGCGGCATCTTCCTCATCGATGACCGCCATGCGCACAAGCTCACAGCCAGCTCTTTCTAAAGCAAGAATCTGTTTGACTGTGGCATCTATATTTTTAGTCCGTGTTGAACACATGGACTGAATGATTACTTTTTGCTGTCCGCCGATCTGCAGGCTGCCTACGTGGATCGGCCGTGTTTCTGTTCTTTTCATGTTTTTCACCTCGCTGATATTATAGCATGAAAGATGTTCAGAATGGCAAAATTGTATTATAATAGATAACGGAGGACGTTTATGTTAAAAAATCCTTTTAGAGAAATTGATAACAAAAATCGTAAAAACAGCAGTGATTTATTAAAGAAAACGGCTGATTTCAATAAGATTGTCAATCAGCGGATGAAGGTCATGATCATTGTTGTATTATGTTTTTTTATTGCCATCGGCGTTAAGCTGTTTAATGTGCAGATACTGGAAAATGAAGATTATATCGTTAAATTGGAGGCTTTTACCCGCAAACAGCAGGTAGTGACACCGCCGCGCGGTGAAATGGTAGACCGCAACGGCAATGTTCTTGTCAGCAATAAGGAATCATTGAATATTACTTATTATCCGCCTTCCAATGTTTCTTCTTATTCAGAATCAAAATGGGCTTTAGCGAAACAATTCGCCCAAGTATTTCAGATCAGGGAAGATACGATTACGGAACGCGACTGGAAAGATTTTTATTTAGTTGCTGCCGATAATTACGGTAACGATTTGTTGACCGAGGAAGAACTGGATAAGGCACTGCGTGGAGAATTGTCGACGAATGAGGTGTATCGAATCAAAATCAATCGGGTAACGCAGGCGGATATTGAACGCATCTGTTTAGAGGAATTGACTGAGGCTCAAAAGAATGCCGGTTATCTCAGCAATGCGGATAAGCGTATTGCCTGGCCGGTGATGATTTTAATGGAAAAAGCCACCAGTCAGGACAGCTCGGTGATTGTTGAGAATGCTTCTAAAGAAGATGTCGCTTATCTGGTTGAGCATAAGGAAGAATTTCCGGGCTTTGATGTGACTGCAGACTGGATTCGCAATTACGAATATGGTTCTACATTGCGGGATATTTTAGGCAGTGTGTCGACCCGCGGTCTTGATGAAATCAGTCAGGATTACTATCTGGCACAGGGTTATGCATTGAATGAGCGGGTTGGCAGCAGCGGGCTTGAACTGCAGTATGAGGACTACCTGCGCGGTACAAGAACGGTACAGAATATCAGCTATGATGAAGAAAGCGGTATTGCGATTTTTTCACCGTCAACAGTTGGCCGCAAAGGCTATAATCTGAAGCTGACAGTTGATATCGAGCTTCAGCAAAAGATTGATGAGATCCTTCAGCGTGTCTTAGAGCGTGAAAAGGATAATGAGTATCGTAAGAACTTCAAACAGGCATTTGTTATATTAATGAATCCGCAAAACGGTGAAATCATCACCATGAATGGTCAGCAGCGCAATGAGGATGGAACCTTTACTCCTTATGCCAGTGGCAATTATCTGGAAGCACGCCAATCCGGATCAGTCGTTAAGCTGGCGACAATGTATATGGGGTTGAATGAAGGAGTTGTTCAGCCTGATGAAATAATCGTCGATGCACCGATGGTTTTTGGCAGCGGTGCGTCAAGATTGGTGAAACAGTCAGCCGAGAATAAGGGAGCAATCAATGATATTACAGCGATTGCCAAGTCCAGTAATGTTTACATGTTCCATATTGCGATTCGTTTGGCCGGTGGTGTTTATGTGCCGAATGCACCGCTTTATCTGCCGAATATGACGGCATATGATGTTTTCAGAAAGTATTATCAGATGTTTGGCTTAGGCCTTGAAACCGGAGTGGACATTCCATATGAATCTATTGGTTATGTTTCCACAGCGCGTGAACAGGGAACGCTGCTGGACTTTGCAATCGGACAGTACGATACATATACACCGCTGCAGCTGATTCAGTATGTGGCAACGGTCGGCAACGGCGGTTATCGTGTTCAGCCGCATTTTCTGAAAGAGGTTTATGAGATTAATTCTGATGAATCCGTAATCTATCAGTATGAAACCAATGTGCTGAATACGGTGAGCGGCAATCTTGATTATCTTGAACGTGTAAAACAGGGAATGCGTGAGTGTGTCAGTACGACTTTCTGCGGCAGCGGATTTAAAAATTTAAATAAGGATATTGCAGCTAAAACCGGTACCGCTGAAATAAGTACGACGGCGATCAGAACAAATTCGGCGGTGATTGGATTTGCGCCAAGTAATAATCCGACGATTTCATTTGTTTGTTCGGCACCGGATTCGAATAATGACCGTTCACAAATCAATATCTGTTTGGAAATCATGAATGATGTGCTTACTGAATACTATAAAACGTATGAATAGGGGAAAAAGTTTAAATTTCTCTAGACAAAATAAGGTATAGCATTTACAATATTTTTATGTTATAATTTTATAGCCATTATCAAGGAGGGAAACCATGAGAGACAGAATTACATTCAAATGTTCAGAATGTGGTGAAGAGAACTACATCGGAACACGTAATAAACGTAAAAATCCTGAACGTATGACAATTAGCAAATATTGTCCGCGTTGCAACAAGAAAACTGCACATAAGGAGAAAAAATAAGAGAAGCCCGTTTGCGGCTTTTTTTATTCGTGAAGAAGATGAAAAAGATAGAACGTTTTGTGGTTAGTGCTTATCAAACGAATTGTTATGTACTCTATCAAGATCAGGAAGCGCTGATTGTTGATCCAGGTGCACGAGCTGAACGAATGATTGCTTCAATTGACGGCAAGCAGGCCTCTGTCAGCGGGATTGTGCTGACTCATGGACATCTGGATCATATTGGTGCGGTTGATGATTTAGCGGCGCATTATGGCTGTCCTGTCTATATCAGTGAAGCAGACATGCCTTTGCTTACCAATCCCAGATTGAACGAATCGGCCGGCGGCCGGGAAATCATTATTAAAACCAAGCCCAAAGCGATTCCTTGCGGAAAGGCAAGCATCGGTAGTTTTAATGTTGAGTTTATTGATGCACCGGGACATACTGCCGGCTGTGTGATGATGCTTTGGGATCAAAATCTTTTTGCCGGTGATGTGCTTTTTAAAGGCAGTATCGGCCGCACGGATCTGGTTGCCGGCTCTAATTCACAGATGATCAATACTTTAAATGAAATAAAGAAAATGAGTGTTGATTATCAAGTGTTTCCGGGTCATGGCGATGCGACAACACTTTTTGAAGAATTTGCCCACAATCCATACTTAAATTGAACCGGGAAACCGGTTTTTTTCATAATACTGAGTTGCTTTTAGTCAGGCTGGGCAGCTGTAAATTTATTTTATACAAACAAATACATCATTTTCTTAGTGTTTTTTCATTTTTGTGCATATATACAAGGTGAGGTGAGAGGATGAAGGAGAGGCTTGAAAAATTGATTCGTGAAGCACAAAAGCATAGTGCAACCGATATCCATTTCACGATCCGCAATCAGCAGGTTAAAATTGCCATGCGTTCGATACGCGGCTTTATCGATATTGAAGGAGCCGATTATGATCTGGCTTTATTTAACTTTATTAAATATCAGGCAAATCTTGACTTGGGGAATCTTAGCATACCGCAGTCCGGTAATTTTGAAATGATGTTCAATGGCAAACGGCTGTATTTTCGTTTCTCAATGCTGACAACTTTGCAGGTGCAGACCGCTGTTTTGCGGCTTTTGAATAATCATGAGGTAATAACTATTGATGATTTAAGCATTCGCAAAGAACAGACGCGTACGTTTTATAACTGGACACATTTGAGAAGCGGAATGATTCTTGTCACCGGACCCACCGGCAGCGGCAAGACGACGACGTTAAATGCAATTCTTGAAGAAATCGCGCTGAATAAGCAGTTAAAGGTTATAACACTTGAAGACCCAATCGAGATAGTTTCTCCTAATTATCTGCAGCTGCAAATTAATGAGCGGCTGAATCTGACTTACGAGGAGGGGATCAAGCAGCTTTTGAGGCATGATCCTGATGTAGTGATGATTGGTGAAATCCGTGACAGTGAGACGGCTAAAATGGCTTTTCGTTGTGCGTTAAGCGGTCATTTGGTTTTTTCTACCATGCACTGTAAATGCGCGAGTGAAGCCATAAAACGATTGTGTGAGTTTGGTTTAGAGAAGCATGAGCTGCTTGATACATTAAGTGCTATTACGAATCAGCGTCTGTTTGTAAGCAAGAAAAGAAAGGGTAGGATCTGTCTCTATGAAATATTGGAAAAACAGCCGCTGCGAAGATGGATCGAGGAGGATCAGCCAAGCTGCGAGCATGTCGATATTTTTAAGGAAATCAAGAGAGCTGCTGAGGAAGGAATTATCTATAAAAAAGACGCTAAGGCCGACCTCTACGATTTCGATGAATCAGTTTATCCAGTTAGCCAGCCTGCTTGAGAAAGGATATCCATTGTCCCACTCGTTATTAATTGTTGATGAAGGCCTGCAGCCGATCGTCGATCAGCTGGAACAGGGTATCAGCTTTTACGATTGTGTATTAGCAAAGGGAAAGGGAGCTTTTTATCAGCATTGCAGGTTTTTTCTTGAACTTTCAACACTCCCTAAAGCGATTATGAATGCCGCATCGCTGGTTGAGAAACAGCAGGCGATAAAAAAGCTTTGGCTCAAGGAAACCAGTTATCCGCTGTTTATTCTTTGCTTTGCGCTGATTACTTTGTTTGTTTTTACAACAGCAGTCTTTCCGAAGCTGACTCTGACTTTTTCGGAAGCTGAAAATCTCAGTCAATTAAAGGTTATGATTGCTTTTATGAAGGGCTTGACCTATGGACTGCTGATTCTGCTTATTATTGCGCCGCTGTTATGTATCACTTGTTATTTAAAGCCTGCATACCGTTTACTCCTCTGCCGCTTTCCGCTTTTTCTTGAACTTATATCCTATGTCGTTGCTTCGGATATGCTTTCATTGATCCGCTGCGGCTGTTCCACCAAGGAGATGTTCAGTTATCTGCATCATTTGCGTAAACAAGGCCTCAGCGCTGACGCAAGTAATGCGCTGTTCACCGCTTTGCAGGTCGGCGAGTCCTTTGAAAATACCGTCACTTCCTCAATGTATTTGTCAGCGCGTTTTAAATATTTTTTTAAATGCGGCTTGCATACTCAGCAGCTGTCATCGTGTCTGAATGATTATCTGCTTTTTCAGCAGCAGCGATGGATCAGACAAATCAAGCTTGTATGTATCGGGATTCAGTGCTTTTCATATGGTTTTATCGCTTTAATTGTCGTGTTGATTTATCAGATTATGTTGCTGCCGCTGGAAATGATTGGCAGCTTTTAAAGGAGGCGTTATGAAAAAGGATGGTTTTACGGTATTGGAAATGATTTTAGTATTATCTGTACTCTCGCTGATCTTTCTCATTACCTTACCCAATATTCAGCAAAAGGAGCAGATCATTCGCAAAAAGGGCTGTGAAGCATTGGTCGAGGTCGTTAATTCACAGATTTTGCTTTATGAAATCGATACATTGGAGACACCTGCCAGCATTCAGCAGTTAATTGACGGCAAATATTTAAAAGAGAGTCAGCGCCGCTGTCCGGATGGCAAAATGATTGAAATCAGTGAAGGAGAGGCATATGTTCAATAAAGGCTATACTTTACTTGAAGTATTATTTGTAGTTTCAACATTTGCCATGCTGCTTCTGCTTTTTCCTTTTGTCAGACCGCCTGCCTCGCTGACTTCTGATACCCGTAGGTTTTTAGCTAAGCTGGAGGCTGCCCAGCTAGATGCAATATTGAATCAGCAATCAAGCAGTATTACGCTTAGTACGCATCAGGTTTGTTTTAATGATGTGTGTGAAGCTTTGCCGGCACCGAGAACTGCTGATGAGGGTAAAATTAAATTTAATGCTGCTGGTAATGTCAATCATGCCGGGACTTACTGCTTTCATGAAGGGAATCAATGCCGATGTATTATTATTCAGTTAGGCAGCGGACGGATGGCGCTTGAATAAGAAAGGCTTTATGCTGGCAGAAAGCCTGCTGCTGTTTGCCGGGGCAGTGCTGCTTTGTGTGATGATTCTTTCATCACTTGCCGCTGAGCATCATTTCCAGCAATTAAAAAATCAATTTGATTTCAAAAGTGAGGATGAACGGCTTGAAGCCTTATATGAATAAGGGATTTACAAGTATTGAGGTATTGCTCAGCCTATGGATCATATCCTTTTCAATGCTGCTATTGGCTGCGGTTTTACCGATGCTGGAAAGTTTGATTCAGAAAGATGATTTTGTTCAGGATCAAATTGGACTGCGGCAGCTGCGTCATATCCTTTTGCTCAGTGAGGCTGTCAGCTCTGTTGATGATACCTTAAGCGGCATGCTGTACAATGAGGAATACACGTTGATCCTTGACCGCCGGCGCTTAGTTAAGACACCGGGCTATGAAATCATGCTTATGAATCTTTCAGCAATGAGTTTTATCACTAAAGGGGAGTGCATCTATCTTCAATATCAAAAGAATAATGATTCTAAAATCAATGAACGCTGGCTCACCTGTAAACAGCCGGGGATGGATTTCACTTTATTCCCTGATGCTGCTGCAGCTGATGATCTCATTGATTCTGCTGATGAGCGCCAGAATCAAGACAGTGATGCTGCTGTTTCAGAATGATTCGTTAAGCGAACGGCTGGAAACCGTTGTAGTTATGAAAGTTAAAAGTGATTATCTGAACTATGCAGAATCCAACATTGATTTTGAATATGAAGGGATTCCGATTTCCATTGTCTATGATAAAATGCAGGCAAGAGTCAGTGTTTACTATCCAAATAAAACGCTTGGTTATTTGATTACCTTTAACGATCTTGATGAATGTATCATGAATTTTGAATATCTTAATTAAAAACAGCAAAACTAACTATGGGGTGAATTATGCGAAATGCCATTGTCAGTTTTGCTTTTTATATGATTATGATTCTGCTTTGTATCGTATTTCAATTTGTCGATCAAAATGCTTGGATCTTTGCCTTTTTCTTTGCTGCTTACACATTCCTGCTTTCGCCAAGTTATCAGGCCAACTGTAAGCCGATTGAATGGAAAGACTTTCTTTTTGCTTTATTTTTTACTGCTTTCTGCGCTGCCTTTTGGTGGTTTAATAAAATTGAATTCAATTTGGATAATCTGTGGGTAATTTATACCGTTAATTTTATTGCATCAGTTAATCTGGGCTGTTCACACCGATATAAAATATTGATTTGATTGTCTTCTTTAAGCCATCTATAAATATGATATTTAAGGCTAAACACTTAAAAAAAGCCCTATTTATCAATTATAATTGACAAATCTATAATTTTCATTAAAATATAAGGGTAAACTATTGAAAGGCGGTCGTAGAATGATTATTGTTAATGATTTAAAACCAGGTATTACTATCGAATACGAAAATAATATTTATGTTGTGCTGGACATCTCTCACAACAAAACTGCAATGCGTCAAATGATTGTAAAGGCTAAAGCTAAAAACTTAAGAACCGGAACAATTATTGATTTATCTTTCACTGGCGGTGACAAGGTAGAGCAGGCACGTATTGACAAGCGTGAAATGCAGTATCTGTATGATGATGGAACTAACTGCATTTTCATGGATAATGAAACTTATGAACAATTAGAAATTCCGATGGAAAAACTAACTTGGGAATTAAATTTCATTAAGCCGAATTCAAATGTGAATATTTCAATGTATGAAGGTGAAGTGTTAGGTGTTATTCTTCCGGATAAGGTTGAATTACAGATTGTAGAAGCTGAACCAGCCGTTAAGGGTGATACAGCAACTTCAGCATCTAAGAATGCTAAGCTGGAGACTGGTTTGGAAATTCGTGTACCGCTTTTTATCAACAATGAAGAGATGATCGTTGTTAATACTGCGGACGGCAAATATTCAGGCAGAGCGTAATAAAA
This sequence comes from Clostridiales bacterium VE202-08, assembly GCA_000508965.1. Lineage (GTDB taxonomy): Bacteria > Bacillota_I > Bacilli_A > Erysipelotrichales > Erysipelotrichaceae > Dielma. Next base: position 117,166 of record BAHV02000012.1, on the reverse strand, counting down.
GGGCAGATAGAACTGGTGTTTTATCTGCTTTTCTTATGATTTGACAAGATTTATAAGTAGTGCTATGCTATATATAGCAAAAACTTCAGGGTAGGGTGCAAGTCCCAGCCGGCGGTATACCCCGCGAGCCTTTGGGCATGAATCGGTGCAATTCCGATGGCGACAGTAAAGTCTGGATGAAAGAAGTTGATTAAGCTTTTAATCGGTTCCCTAAAGGTTTTGTTGGAACCTTTTTTTATTGTAAAAAAGGTATGACGAGGAGGAAAAGATATGTCATCAACAGAATCAGGTTTAAAAAAGAATTATCTTAATATTAATATGATCGCTAAGATTGCCGTCATGGGGGCGCTGGCCGGAGCATTAATGTTTTTTGAATTTCCGCTGCCTTTTCTGCCGCCATTCTACAAGATTGATTTTTCTGAGGTAGCAGTGCTGATCAGCGGCTTTGCACTCGGACCGTTGGCAGCGGTGCTGGTGGAATTTATCAAGATTGTCGTTCATCTGCTGATTAAGGGAACAACTACGCTTTTTGTCGGTGAGCTTGCCAACTTTTTGATTGGCTGTTCCTTTGCTGTGCCGGCTGCCTTGATTTATAAATATCATAAAGATAAGCGTTCAGCGCTTTATGGCATGATAATCGGTACATTATCCATGATGCTGTTTGGCGCTTTGGTCAATGCTTTCATATTGCTGCCTGTCTACGCATGGGCTTATCAGATGCCAATGGACGCGTTGATTGCTATGGGTTCAGAATTAAATGCCAACATTACGGGTATCTTCAGCTTTGTGATCTTTGCGACAACACCGCTGAACCTGATTAAAGGGGCTGCCTGTACCGTAATTGTTTCATTGATCTATAAACGTGTCTCACCGTTATTAAAAAAATAAGCGGTTTTGCTAAATTAGATGAAAAGTGCTCCTGTTTTTGGTATAATATTAAAAGTCAGGAGGCTTTTTTTATGGAAAAATTATCTCGGGTAAAAAAATATGAACAATTACGAAAAGAAATCGAGACTGAACCTGCAGAAGAAATTAAAAGTGACCAACTTTCACAATATGCAAATCGTCTGAATGAATTTGATCCTGTCTTATTCAAAAAGATGGAAGTTAAAGAGGAAGTTCATGTGCCGGTAAGAGAAAAAAGGAAACGCTGGCGGATACATCGACGGATCTTTTTAATACGGATTCATTTAAGAATGAGTATATGGATGATATTATCAGAGATGTTAAAGAATATAATCTTAAGCGCGGTTTAATGGAAAGTGATAATACACAGATTGATATCCTTCACCAGTTGAACCGGCCGGCGGTAAGACGCCGAGAAGATTACATAAAAGAACTGAATGATGATCCGATCAGCCAGCCGCAGCCAGCCGTTGAATCAGAAACGGCATCTCAGTCAAAGCAGGAGATTGCCAAACAGATTCAGGAATTGCTGCATGAAAGCGAAACGCTGCCAGTTCAAGGGATGAGTGTGAAACGGGTTGAAATTGAGAAGCAGGAAACAACTCCGGCGATGATTCAGCAAGACGCTACCCATGAATATACGATGATGAACCGCATGAATGAAGACTTTCAGCGCAAAATAACTGAAGAGACGCAGCAAATTCGGGTGCAGCTGGACGAATACGAAGAAGAAATTACAGGACTGAATAAAGGTATCAATAAAACACATAAGCTGTTGAATATGATTATGCTGCTGCTGGTGCTGGCATTTGTGATCATCGTCGGCATCAGTGTGTTCTGGGTACTGCAGTCAATGGGGAAAATCTAATGAAAAGAAATATTGCTATTGATGGGCCGAGCGCGGCTGGTAAAAGCACGATTGCACGCTTATGCGCAAAAGAACTTGGGTATAAACATTTAGATACCGGGGCAATGTATCGCTGTGTCGGATATTTATCTAAATTAAAAGGCATCGCTGTTGATGATGAGTCAGCCCTAGCTGAAATGATGGATCAAATGAACTTGGATGTTGATTCAGCGGGTCATATTTATCTCAACAATCAGGAGGTATCATCAGAAATCAGAACCAATGAAATGTCGATGCGGGCTTCTGATGTATCTAAACTGAAAAGAGTTCGGGAACGGTTAGTTGCCCTGCAGCAGCAAATTGCATCCGCCGGCGGTTATGTGCTTGACGGGCGTGATATCGGTACGGTAGTATTGCCGGATGCGATGCTCAAGATTTTTTTGGTAGCATCGGTTGAAGCGCGTGCGCAGCGCAGGATCAAAGAATATATAGAAAAAAACATTCCATTTGATGAACAGGAAGTAATCCGCGATATTGAGGTGCGTGATTATCAGGATACACATCGTGAAAATTCACCTTTAAAGAAAGCGGCAGATGCCATTGAAATTGATACTTCAGATATGACGATAGAAGAGGTGATTGATGAAATCAGAGGCTTGCTGAAAACCAAATCGAATGAGGAGGGTTAAACATGATCTATGGAATAACAGCAATTGTCGGACGTCCCAATGTTGGCAAGTCGACAGTATTTAATCGAATTATCGGCGAGCGAAAATCAATTGTCGAGGATACACCGGGTGTTACCCGTGACCGTATCTACGGCAAGGCAGAATGGCTCACAAAAGAATTCAGAGTTATTGATACCGGCGGTATTCAGATTGAAAATCAGCCGTTTAAAGAAGAAATTGAAATGCAGGTTGAAATTGCGATTGAAGAAGCGGATTCAATTGTTTTTGTTGTAAATGGCCGAGATGGTCTGACTAAAGATGATGAATATATTGCCAAGATGCTTCGTAAATCACAGAAGCCGGTGATTCTAGTTGTCAACAAGATCGATGATCTGCAATTTATGGATGCAATCTATGAATTCTATGCATTGGGACTTGGTGATCCAATCGCATTGTCAGGAACTCATGGTATTGGTATTGGTGATATGCTTGATAAAATTGTTGAGTCTTTCCCTAAGAATATCCGCAATGAATATGAAGGTATGACGCGCTTCTGTCTGATTGGCCGTCCTAATGTCGGTAAATCATCATTGGTTAATGCGATTTTAAATCAAGATCGAGTTATCGTTTCAAATGTCGAAGGCACGACTCGTGATGCAATCGATACACCTTTTAAGCGGGAAGGCAAGGAATATGTCGTTGTTGATACAGCTGGTATCCGCAAACGCGGCAAGGTTTATGAAAATGTAGAAAAATACTCAGTGATGCGGGCAATGAGCGCCATTGAGCGCTGTGACGTTGTATTGGTAGTCATTGACGGCGAGAGCGGTATCCGTGATCAGGATAAGCATGTGGCTGGCTATGCGCATGAGGCTGGCAAGGGTGTAATTATTATCTATAATAAATGGGATACGGTCGATAAGGATGAAAACTCAACGGTCAGCATCGAAAAGAAATTGCGCAATGAGTTTGTCTATCTGAGTTATGCGCCGATTCTGTTTGTATCAGCACTGACTAAACAGCGGATTCATCAAATTCTGCCGCTGATCGATATGGTTCATGATTATTCATTGCTGAGGATTCAGACGAATGTATTAAATGAAGTCATTTTAGATGCTCAGTTAATGACGCCGCCGCCAACTCACAATGGTAAGCGCCTGCGTATCTATTATTGTTCACAGGTTGCGGTAGCACCGCCGACTTTTGTACTCTTTGTTAATGATCCTGAGCTTCTGCATTTCAGCTATAAACGCTTTTTAGAAAATAAGCTGCGTGAGGCATTTGATTTCACGGGTACAACGTTAAGAATCATCGCCAGAGAAAAAACGCAATAGGAGAAGATAAAATGAAAACTGTTGTAATTGGCAGCGGCAGCTGGGGCACGGCTTTGGCTCAGGTGCTCGTTGATAATGGACAAAACTGTATCATTTGGGGTAAAAATCATGAGGAAGTCAATGAGATTCAAAATGAACATACAATAAAGAAATTCTTTCCTGACGTACAGCTGAATCCACAGCTTCAGGCGACTGCCGATCTCAGCGTAATTAAAGATGCTGATGTTGTACTTTTATCAGTACCTTCGATTGCGATTGAGGAAGTATGCCAGGGAATTCTGCCTTATTTAACTAAAAAAATCATCGTTGTTAATACTGCTAAAGGGTTTCATCCGGGCAACAACGACCGGATGTCAAATGTAATTCGTGATTGTATTCCATCGGATAAGCTGAGCAGTGTAGTTTCACTGATTGGTCCAAGCCATGCGGAGGAAGTTGTACTGCGAATGCTGACAACGATTTGCGCGGTTTCATTAAATGAAGCTGATGCTATGACGATTCAGCATCTGTTCTCAAACAATTACTTTCGTGTTTACCGCGGCAATGATGAGCTTGGCTCTGAGCTTGGTGTAGCGGTTAAAAATGCGATTGCTTTAGCGAGCGGCGTATTGGCAGGCCTTGGTTATGGCGATAATACGAAGGCAGCGCTGATTACCCGCGGTTTAGCTGAAATGATTCGCTTCGGTACTGCTATGGGCGGCCGTCAGGAAACGTTTATGGGCTTGACCGGCATCGGTGATTTAGTTGTTACTTGTACAAGTGTACATTCCCGTAATTTTCAAGCTGGCTATCAGATTGGCAAGGCGGATGATGCGCAAGTTTTTTGGCAGAACAATACGAAAACGGTTGAAGGGGTGCGCACGGCTAAGGTTTTGTATGAACTTAAGGAGCAGCACCAGATCGACATGCCAATCGTTGATGAGATTTATAAAGTGTTGTATGAGGGTAAAAGGCCATCAGTTTCGGCCCGTGATTTGATGCTGCGTGAATTAAAAGCAGAACTTTAAAAACACATAAAAAATACGCATGATGCGTATTTTTATTTTGCCTGTTCGGTATATGATTTAAAATCATTGATAAATTCATCGATGATATGATCCGGACAAGCCCAAGATGTTACAAAGCGCAGCGCTGAGGTTTCATCATTTATTTTTTCATGAACCTGAAATGCGTATTTCTCACTGATCTTATCGGCTAATGAATTAGGTAGAATCGGGAATAGTTGATTCGTCGGTGAATCGGCATAAAATTCAAATCCGGTATCCTTGATGACTGTGACCATTCGCTGTGCACATTCGTTTGCATGCTTGGCTAATGAATAAAATAAATCATTTTCAAAAAGTGATTTGAATTGAAGACCTAGAAGAAAGCCTTTAGCCAGCATACCGCCGCGCTGTTTGATATTATAGCGAAATTCCTTTTTAATTTGTTCATGATTGATTACAACGGCTTCACCGAACAGTGCGCCGTTCTTTGTGCCGCCAATATAGAATACATCACAAAGCTTTGCGATATCAGCAAGCGTCAGATCATTGCCTTCAGCTGTTAAAGCGCTGCCCAGCCGCGCTCCATCCATAAACAGATATAAATCCAGTTCCTTGCAGATTTTGTGAAGGGCGGTTAATTCTTCCTTATAGTATATGGTTCCCAGCTCCGTCGCATTAGAAATATAAACCATTTTAGGTTTGACCATATGCTCATCGGCGTGAAAATCAACGATTTTTTGTATCATGACCGGTGTTAATTTGCCGTCCTTTGCATAGGCTGTACATACCTTATGTCCGCATGCCTCAATAGATCCTGTTTCATGAACGTTGATATGTCCGCTCTCACAGGCAATCACCGCTTCATAAGGCCGCAGGGCAGCGGCTATCACGGTAAGATTGGCTTGCGTACCGCCGACTAGAAAATGCACGTCAGCCTGTTCGGCATTGCATTCCTTGCGGATTAAAGAACGTGCCTGTTCACAAATTTCATCCATTCCATAACCGATTTTCTGATTTAGATTCTCATCGCTCATCGCTTTTAATATCGAGGGATGCGCCCCTTCACTGTAATCATTTCTAAAACTGTACATCATATCTACCTCCGTCATTTTAACTATTATAATCCTCTTTTCTTATTTCATCAATATTGAAGATTTGCACTTAACAGAAAAAAAAGGTAAACTATTACTTGGAGGAATAGCTATGAAAAATAACACTGAAGAACTATATCAATGGGGAGAGGACATGCTGACTTTTCACTTACCGCGCTGGCATGAGCTGCCTTCTATTGATTTATATATGGATCAACTGATTTCTCTGATTGAACGTTATCTGGCTCCCTTAAGCATACCCGATGAGAAAATCATCACCCCGGCTATGGTAAATAATTATGTGAAGATGAAATTGATTCCTTCACCGCAGAAAAAACGATATAACCGTGTTCATCTCGCTTATCTGATTGTTATTTCTGTTTTTAAACAAGTATTTTCACTCTCAGATATCAAAACAGCAATCACGATGCAAACCGTTGTGATGAGTGAAAAGGATTCCTATAATCTCTTCTGTGAGGAGCAGGAACAAGCCCTGCAGATGATGCTTTCCCTGATTCTGAAGGGCGGTGCGCTGAATAGTATTGATCCAGTTGTTATGAGTGCGATACCGATGAAGTTTGCGGCCTTGGCTTTTGCGAATAAAGTGCTGGTTCAAAAAGTAATTCACATTCAGCCGGAAAATGAAATAAAATAAAGATTAACCCCTTATTCTATGCATATCTGTGCATTCTGACACATACAGTTTAATGAATAAGGGAGGAACCTAATGAATACCACAGAGATTTTAAAAAATATCGCACAACGTACGGGCGGAGACATATATCTGGGAATAGTCGGACCAGTCCGTGTCGGCAAATCAACATTTATTAAAAAGTTTATGGAAAAGGCTGTTATTCCTTACATCAGTGATGAGTATGAAAAGGCGCGGATGACGGATGAGCTTCCGCAATCCGGTGAAGGCAAGACAATCATGACCACCGAGCCGAAATTTGTACCGAATAATGCAGCGACCATTGAATTTGAAGACGGCTTTAACGTTAAAGTAAGACTTGTTGACTGTGTCGGTTATGTTATTCCTGAAGCTAAGGGCTACAAGGATGAGAATGGCATGCGGATGGTGCGCACACCATGGTATGATCAAGCCATACCCTTTAATGAGGCTGCTAAAACAGGCACTCAGAAGGTGATTCAGGATCATTCGACGATCGGTATTGTCGTAACCAGTGACGGCAGCATCACCGATCTGCCGCGGGAAGCTTATGTAGAGGCTGAGCAGGAGGTCATTGATGAACTGATAGCGATCGGCAAACCATTCATCGTGATTGTCAATACGACAGATCCTACCAGTGCGTCAGCCAGCAGTGTTGTTGAGAAACTGAAAGAAAAATATGATGTCCCGATTCTGGCAATCTCTGTTGAATCCATGAATGAAGTCGATATTCATACTATTTTAAGAGAAGCGCTTTATGAATTTCCGGTATCGGAGATTAACATTCAGCTGCCTCAGTGGGTGGCTGTACTCAGCGATGATCACTGGCTGAAGAAAAACATCAATGCTTCCATCGAAGCGAGCATGTCATCCGTTGACAAGCTGCGTGAAGTTGAAAAAATTACCGATGTTCTTAATGAGAATGAATACATTGACAGCAGCAATCTTTCAACGATTGATCCCGGCAACGGCAACGTGTTTGTCGATATTGTGATCAAGCCTGGATTATATAATGATATTCTTCGTGAAATCATGGGTGTTGAAATCAAGGATAAAGCTGAATTAATGTCATTGATGCAGGACTTTTCTAAAGCTAAAAAAGAATATGATGCAATCAGTTCCGCATTAAAGATGGTGAAACAAACCGGTTATGGCTTTGCCTCTGCCAGTCTGAGTGATATCGAATTATCAACACCGGAAATCATTAAGCAGGGCAATCGCTACGGCGTAAGACTGAAAGCGATCGCGCCGAGTATTCATATGATCAAGGTTGATGTAGAAAGCTCCTTTGAACCAATCATCGGCTCAAAAGAGCAGAGTGAGGAATTAATTAACTATCTGTTAAGAGATCAGGGAAAGGATGATCAGAGTATTTGGGATTCTGATATTTTCGGCCGTAAACTCTCTGATTTGATCCGCGACGGGCTTAATGCCAAGCTTTCCATGATCCCTGAGGCTGCACGGGTGCGCTTACAGGATATTTTAACTAAACTGGTTAATAAAGGAAAGGGAAATGTCATTGCGATAGTCCTATAATTAAGCCTTTATTGAAAATTCATTTATTCGATAAAAGTGTTGAAATAGTAACTGTTTGATGATATTATATATTCATGTTTGGAGGTAATTAACATGAGTGAAGTTTTAAACAAAAAAGGTTTAGTCGAAGTTTTGGCTAATAAACTAGAAATTACAAAAAAGGATGCAACAGTTGCAGTTGATACAGTATTTGAATCTATTACTGCTGCATTAGTTGACGGATCAAAAGTTGACATCAGCGGTTTCGGTAAATTTGAAGTTAAGGAACGTGCGGCACGTACAGGTATTAACCCTGCTACTAAAGAACCACTTCCTATTCCTGCTACAAAAGCTCCTGCATTTAAGGCAGCTAAAGCATTAAAGGATGCTGTTAAATAGAAGCTTCGGCTTCTATTTTTCTTTCTAAGGAGGGACTAGCGTGAACGATATCTACTATCTGCAGTATTTGCTGTATATTGCTGCTTTTGCAGTGATTATGATCGCCAATGCTAGAATGCAGAGCGCATATCACCGTTATCGTAAAATTGATACTGAAAAAGGATATACTGGCGCGCAGACAGCCAGAATGATTTTGGATGCGAATGGTCTTCAGAATGTAACTGTCCAGCTAAGCAATGGCGGTTCACTTTCTGATCATTATAATCCAATGGATCATACGGTTAATCTGTCAGCGGATATTTTTTATAAAACATCCATTGCATCGGTTTCGGTTGCGGCTCATGAAGTCGGTCATGCCATCCAGCATAAGGAAGGCTATGGAGCTATTGAATTGAGAAACCGTATTCTGCCATTGGCAAACATAGCCAGTCAATTAGGCTGGGTTGTGCTGTTTTTAGGCTTGATATTCAGTATTAGGCCATTGCTGATGCTGGGGATCGCAGCGTTATGTATTGTTGCAGTTTTCCAAATCATAACTTTGCCGATTGAATTTAATGCATCTAAACGCGCTTTAATGCAGCTTGAGAGTTTGGCTATCGTTGATGAAGCGGAACAGGCAGACGCACAGAGTATGCTTAAAGCAGCGGCACTGACCTATGTGGCAGCATTGATCAATACAGTTTTCCAAATTCTGCGTATGCTTTTGATTTCAGGAAGAAGAAATAACGATTAAAACGAACTTCGGTTCGTTTTTTTTTAAACATTCAAACTTTCTTCGCTTATATATAACTATAACGGAGGTGGTAGCGTGAGAGCTTTGAAATGGATTCTGACAATCTGTTTACTGCTGACTGTTCATTCACTGAAAATAGAAAGTTATAGTGCGACGGATAAAGAAAGGCTGCCTTATGAAATCCAATCGATTGAAATCAGTGAGGAAGGTTTTGTGATTCAGGGCTGGGGCATGCTCAGCAGTGTTCAGCATTTCCGCGATGGCAGTGATCATCAATTTGAATTAAAGCTGACAAGTGATCAGGGTGAAGCTCTAGTGCTGCCGGGGACGATTCTGCCAAATGATCAGACAGAAGTTATGCGGACGATGAATGTCAGAAAATGCGGGGATGGGGAATTTAATCAGGATGGGGAAGTCTGCTACTATGATTACCGTAATGTCGGTTTTCGCTTTGTCATTCCTTTTGAATTGCTGCTGATAGATACCGCATATTATGCTTCTCTGATCGTTCATGGCTTAAGCAGCGGCATCAGCCGGGAAACATTGATTTATTATCCGACACTTGTGCCGCTTCAAGCGCAGCGTGACACGGTGATTTATCAGGCATTTTCTGATCTTATCGATACCCAGCTGCGGGTTGCCTATCAGTCGGTATTTGAACGCAGCGAACCGGTAAAAGAAAACGCAAACCGAACTGCCGATACATTCTGTTCACCAACGTATGGTTATTTTGTATTTTATGAACCAGACACGGTTTTTACACATGTTTATGATCGGATTCAAAACGGGGGTGTAACTTATTACAAGGTGCATACAAGCAAAGAGATCAAATGCGTGAATGGACGTAATGTCTCCCATGAAGGTGAGGATCATGAAAGCTGGATTGCCGGTAATTTTGTTGACTATATCGGTGAACCTTTACTTATCAGCGCCTATGAATTCAATAATCCGCCCGAAATCACGATTTTAGCTCATCCAATCATTTATACCGGTGAGGCCATTCATTTACTTGATTATGCAATCGCTTATGATATTGAGGATGGCGATCTTACGGATCAGCTGCAGATCATTGATGGTGAAGTCATTGATGAACCAGGTAATTATCTGATTACCTTCTATGTTGAGGACAGTAAGGGGCTGTATGATATTAAACAGATGCTTGTTACGGTGATTGAACCGGACAATTATCCGCCGCTGATTGATGCCAGTGATCATACGATTTATCAATACGATGACTTTGATTACATGAAGGATGTATCGGCTTATGATTTTGAAGATGGCTGGCTGAATGATGTGATCAGCTATACGGGTTCTGTTGATACGTGGGTCTTGGGTGAATATCCTGTAACTTACTATGTCATGGACAGTGAAGGATTAATTGATACAAAGACAATTATCGTTAAAGTAATCCGTAACCCTCGTGAAAAAATCCGTTATATCGATCAGAATAAACCTTTTTATGAAGAGCCAATTCCCAAAAATTGGACGCGCAAATACATGTATCTGTTTGATATGCTGAAAAACCCTAAGCTGCTCGCTGAAACAAAATTTATTAAATAGACAGGAGACAATATGCTCCTGTTTTGTTATTTTTGGTGGGATAATCGTTTTGATATGAGATAAAATGAGATGTTTATTGAATTTATGTGAAATATAATGAGATATTAAGTTGACAATATGAAATATAATGATATACTTTGAGTATAAAGAAAGGGGTACCAAGATGAAAAGAAAAGTGATACTCGCAGCACACGGCAGCTTAGCACAAGCACTGTTGGAGACTACGCAGATGATTATCGGTCCGCATGAGGACATGCTTGCGGTAGGACTGCAGGCAGGAATGGCACCGGAAGCGTATAAAGAAACGCTTGAAGAGGTTTTCCTGCAATATCCTGATCATGAATTTCTGGTGCTGATCGATGTTTTAGGAGGGACACCCTTCAACAGCATTATCGGCAGACTTCAGGAGCCGAATGTGCAGGTTGTTGTAGGCGTCAATCTTGGCATGATGCTGGAGGTCATGCTGAATCAGGAACATTATGTACTGGATGAATTAGCAGAATTTGCTAAAACCATGGGAATGAAGAGCTTAATGACTAAAAATGAATTATTAAGCAGCTTTGCAAAGGAGTGAGTGAAAAATGAGTATTAAGTTTATACGCATTGATGACCGCCTGATTCATGGTCAGGTAGTAACCGCGTGGATCAAGAATTATCAGGCTAAAAAGATTTTAATTATCGATGATCAGGTAGCCGCTGACAGCTTTTTGATCAATGTGCTGAAGATGGTTGCACCTTCCGGCATTGAATTAAGGATTGAGGGAACCAACAATTTAACTCAGTTGATTGCGGAATATGAGGCGGATGATAAAAATACAGTGCTTCTGATGAAAACACCGCAGACGGCTCAAAAGGTATTTGACAGCGGCGCTTCGCTGAGAGCTTTGAATGTCGGCGGCATGGGCGCGAGTAAAACACGCAAAAATTTATATAAAAATGTATCTGCCAGTGATGATGAAGTTGCGGTATTAAAAGCAATGGAAGATGCGGGAATTCGCGTATATTTTCAAGCGACACCGAATGATAAGCAAATTGATTTAAAAAATTTAAAATAACAAGGAAAAGGGAGGAATATTATGTTCACACAAGCAATCCTGGTTGCACTTTGTACTTGGCTATGTGCATCGGGAATCGAATTTACATGCTGGTCCATTCAGCTTTGTTCACCCATTATCTTCGGACCGATCATCGGTGCAATCATGGGCGATATGCAGGCAGGGCTGATTATCGGTTCAATGACTCAGCTGGTATATATGGGAAATATCATGGTCGGCGGCATCAGTTCTGTCGATTATCCAATGGCCGGCTGCGTTGCGACAGCCTTAGCAATTGCTACCCATTCAGGCTATGAAATGGGAGTTACAATTGCTGTATCGTTTGGTTTGTTTGGTATGGTCGTGGAGACATCGAAAATGACGCTTAGTTCATTCTTTGTCCATCGTGCGGATACATGTGCTGAAAATGCTAATACTCAGGGTATCTTTTTCTATAATGTAATCTGTCCGCAGATTTTAAATTTCTTTCTCTATTTTATACCAGCCTTCTTATGTGTGTACTATGGCGCTGAATATCTGAATGAATTTTTAGACATGCTGCCGGAGGTATTATTAAGCGGTCTTGAAGCGGTCGGTATGCTGCTGCCGGCTTTGGGAATCGCGATGCTGCTGAAAGCCTTATTCAGCTTCCGCTTTATTCCATATTTTATTATCGGTTATGTCGTATCAGTCTATTTAGGGTTGGGAATCATCCCTGTTTCACTGCTTGGCGGAGCGTTTGCAATTCTTTATTGGTTCAGTTACCGAGATGAACAGGAGGCTTAATCATGGAACAAACAATGGAAAATAACACAGAAAAGAAAATTGAACTGCGCCGTTCAGATTTGATGAAAAGTTTTATGATTTGGGAATTGACGTCAGAAATGTGTTTGAGCTATGAGCGTCTGATGTCATTAGGCTTCTGTCATGCCATGGTTCCAATTCTTAAAAGATTATATCCCGATAAAGAGGATTTGGCTGCGGGTCTAACCAGGCATATGGCTTTCTTTAATACTGAAAATCAATGGGGCGCCTTGATTCCGGGAATGATTGCTTCAATCGAGGAAGAACGGGCCAACGGCATGGATTATTCAGATGAAGTAATCAACGGCTTAAAGATTGGTTTAATGGGTCCTTTAGCCGGTGTTGGTGACACGATTACACAAGGGCTTGTCAAAACGATATTGTTAGCCATTGCTGTAGAAATGGGACTTGCCGGCAATGTATTTGGACCGATTATGTTTTTCTTTGTTTATACTGCCTATATCCTAGGTGTAGGTTATATGATGTATTTTACTGGTTATAAAATGGGCCGCAATGCTTTCAGCAAAATCAATGATGCGGCAATCATCCGTAAGCTGACGGACTGTATGGGCATCCTCGGTTTGACGGTAGCCGGCTGCATGGTAGCCAATTATGTGGCAATTTCGACAACGGCAGTCTTTACTTTCGGGGAAACAGTTGTTGAGATTCAGCCGCTGCTTGATGAAATTATGCCGGGATTATTAAGTGTAGGAACTGTTCTGGGCTTGTACGCATTGATCAGAAAGAATGTATCAGTCATTAAAATCATGCTGATTCTTGTGGTGATCGGTATTGCCGGTGCATTTCTTGGTGTGTTCTAAGCTAAAAGGAGAGCGTTAAAATGGATAAAAACTGGATTGAAGAAACATTTAAAACAAAAAAAGCAATCATCGGATTGGTGCATATGCAGCCGCTGCCAGGCGATCCTTATTATGATCAAGAAGGCGGTATGCAGAAGGTGATTGATATGGCACGGGCCGATGTTTTAGCCTTGCAGGAAGGCGGGGTAGACGGCTTATTGTTTACCAATGAATTCAGCACGCCTTATATGGCAAAGGTAGAATTTGAGACAGTTGCTGCGATGGCCTATGTTATGGGGGCCTTAAGGACGGACATTAAACTGCCTTATGGCAATGATTGCATCAGTGATGATATGGCGAGTATCTCCCTTGCGGCAGCCAGCGGTGCATTATTTACCCGCGGTGTTTATCATGGTACTTGGGCAACCAGCAGCGGTTTTTGTGACAGCAATGGCGGCGGAGCTGTTCGTTTAAAGCATAATTTAGGTATCGATGATTTTAAATTGATTCATTATTTAATTCCCGAATCAGCGGCAGATGTAGGCGGCCGTGATCCCATTGCCATCATGAAGCCGACGTATTTTCTAAATCAGCCTGACGGTATTGCTGTTGCCGGCATGGTGGCAGGCCAGAAAGTGGATGTCTCAACATTAAAAACGTGCCGTGAAGCGTATCCTGATGCGGTGCTGTTTGCGGCCACCGGTGTTAAAATCGATAACGTACAGGATTACTTGGCCGTTGTTGACGGCGCTTTTGTAGGGACAAGCTTCAAAAAAGAAGGTAAATTCAGAAATCAGATTGACGGCGAGCGAGTAAAAGCCTTTATGGATAAGGTAAAGGAACTGCGTAAGATTTATGATTAAGGCTGTCTTATTTGACATGGATGGAGTGCTTTTGGATAGTGAATGGATCTATCTGCATAGCCTGAAAAGCCTATTGGCAAAATTGGATATTCATGCGGAAATTGATGAATTATCTGTGGTTGTCGGCATGAAGATGGAAGCTATTTCTAATTATCTGATTGCTCATTATCCGATTCCTTATAAGGCAGAAGAATTATCGGCGCTGCAGGATGAAGCCTTTGACTGTGAAGCCGCAAAAAGCGTTCTTGAACCGATGCCTGGCCTCTTGTCTTTTCTTGAACTCTTAAAGTGCAGGAACATCAAGATTGCACTGGCTTCATCTTCTGAACAAGGATGGATCAAACAGGTGCTGACTTCATTGAATATTGAAGCAGCCTTTGATTTAGTGGTAAGCGGTGAAATGGTGAGCCACTCCAAACCCCATCCTGAAATCTTTCAAAAAGCGGCAGAAATGCTGGGTGTAGAAACAGATGAATGTCTGGTCATTGAAGATTCAGTCAATGGCATTAATGCAGGCAGAGCAGCAGGAATGCGGGTAATTGGTTATAAGGGTTCCAAAATCATTCAGGATACCTCCAAGGCCGATCTTGAGATTCACAGCTTTCAGGAACTGATGAATCTGTGACTTTCCTTTGGATAGTGCATTGTCGTTTAATGTATGAAATGATATAATTCTATTTAAGGGAATCTCTACAGAGAGGGGAATATAAGTGAAATATCAAAGACAAATCGACCTGCTGCAATATATCAATAATAAAGGCACTGTATCCATTGCAGAATTACTGGAGCATTTTCATATTTCAAAAGCTACCTTAAACCGCGATTTAACCGATTTGGAAAAAGAAGAAAGCATCCGCAAGGTTCATGGCGGTGTAGTCAGTAATTTGCCGATGCAGACCTTTGAACTGCCAATCAATAAAAAAGAACTCTATAACAAGGCTTATAAAGAAGCCATCGCCCGTCAAGCAGTTCAATTGATTCAAAGCAATCAGTCTGTCATACTGGATTCCGGAAGTACGATTTGGTATCTGGCAAAAGAATTAGTTAAACGCCGTGATATTGAAAACTTAACGGTCATAACCTGTGATTTAAAGGTTGCTTATACACTTGCTGAAGCTGAAAACGATAATCTTTCATTGTTTGTATTAGGCGGCATGAAGCATAAGGAATCCTTTGATCTGTATGGCCCTACGATCGTAGAAATCTTGAAATCACTGAATGTGGATCTGTATTTTATGGGTGTAGCCGCTTTTGATAATAAAACGGGCATCACACATACCTACCTTGATGATGTGAGTACAAAAAAAGCCATGCTTCAATGTGCAAAAAAGGTAGTTCTATGTGCCGATAGTTCAAAATATGGCCTGGTGAAGCGCTGGAGCATCTGCAATGTTGAAGATGTCGATCTGATCATTACTGATAATCATTTAAGTGATGAATCATTAGCAGAAATCAATGAAAAATGTTCAGAAATAGAATTGGTCAATGAATAGAAGAAAGCCGCATTAATCAGCGGCTTTTTCTGTGTCGATCATTTCTCTTAGCTTCAGCATAAACCTTTCGGCAGCCTTAGTAAAAATACTATATCGTTTCCAGATTATATTCATTTCCGCATGCAAGGCAGGCTGCAGCGGCTTAAAGCAAAGATCGGTATTGGCTGTATTGATGATTTTATCAAAAGCCAGCGCATATCCCAACCCTTCATCGACCATCAGCGAGCCATTATACAGCAGGTTATACGTTGCGACAATATTTAATTTCGTTTTATCCTGTTTAAACCAGGCTGGCAGGCTGGCATTCTCAATGGAATTTCTGGATACGATCAATGGCTGATCCCATAAATCCTCCGGGGTTACTGCTGACAGTTTTGCCAAGGGTGAATCCCAACGCATCAGGACACCCCATGAATCACAGCTTGGCATTCGCAGTGATTCATATTTGGCAGTATCAGCATTTTCAAAAACCAAGCCAAAGTCAATCAAGCCTTTATCTAATTTTTCCATTACATCACAGCTGTCACCGCTGTGAATATGCAGATGAATGTCGGGATATTGAACCCGCAGGCTTTGAGCTGCCTCAATTAAAATACGCACGCCTTCAGTTTCACCGGCGCCGATAAAAATATCACCGGCAATCGTTTCATTGGGCAGGGTAATTTCATTCTCAGTTTTCTGCACCAATTCTAGAATTTCTTCAGCCCGCTTACGCAAAATCATCCCTTCTTCAGTTAAAGTAATGCGACGATTGCCGCGGATCAGCAGCTGTTTGCCTAATTCATCCTCCATATCCTTCAGCTGTCTTGAAAGGGTAGGCTGCGAAAGATGCAGCGACTCGGCAGCCGCGGATATACTTTGTTCTCTTGTGACAGCGAGAAAATACTGCAATACACGTAATTCCATAAGTCACCCTCCTTGATAGGATCATTATACCATCTCTTTTCTATAACTTACAAGCATATCAAAATATACAATATAAGTATTTGCTATCCTTGTAACAGGTCATTAAAATAAGAGTGTAGCTGATCCATCGCCTTTATGGATCATCAAGGAGGGATTGAATGGCAGATGAACATTTATTAGCGGTTATAGTTGATTCATTTTGGAAGATTCTGCTTCCTGGCTTAACGATGACGATACCTTTAACCATTATTTCATTCACGCTGGCGTTACTGCTTGCAGTTATTGCAGCCCTTGTCCAATTTGCCGATCTAAAGGGATTAAAACAATTAGCGCGATTTTATATTTGGATTTTTCGCGGCACACCACTGCTGGTTCAGTTATTTGTTGTTTTCTATGGTTTGCCTAATATCGGTATCTTGATTGATCCTTTTCCGGCAGCGGTACTGGTATTTTCATTCAATGAAGGAGCTTATTGTGCGGAAACGATCCGGGCAGCTTTAGAATCAGTTCCTAAGGGCCAGTTTGAAGCAGGTCTTTGTGTCGGCATGTCCTATATGCAGATAATGCGGCGCATCCTGCTTCCGCAGGCACTGAGAACCGCGTTTCCGCCTTTGTCCAATTCATTGATTGCAATGGTCAAGGATACATCGCTGGCGGCCAATATCACGGTAACTGAAATGTTTATGGTCACGCAGCGAATTGTGGCCAGAACGTATGAACCGCTGATTCTTTATATTGAAGTTGGTTTTATTTATTTGTTATTTTCAACCGTGCTTACCTTTTTACAGCGAATGGGTGAAAATAAACTGAGTGCTTATGAACATCAGGAGGGACGCTAGATGCTGGAAATAAAGGAGCTGCATAAATCTTTTGGCAGACATGAAGTCTTAAAAGGGCTGAATCTTAGTGTTAAACAGGGGGATGTTGTTGCGATATTGGGACGAAGCGGTTCCGGTAAAACAACATTGCTGCGCTGTATGAATTTTTTGGAAACCGCGCAAAGCGGCACCATGGCCTTTGATGGTGAGCTTTTCAATTTAGCACACATCACTAAGCAAGAGATTGCTCGGGTGCGTAAAAAAACCGCTTTTGTATTTCAGAATTTTAATTTATTCCGCAATAAAACGGCATTGCAGAATGTAACC
This sequence comes from Clostridiales bacterium VE202-08, assembly GCA_000508965.1. Lineage (GTDB taxonomy): Bacteria > Bacillota_I > Bacilli_A > Erysipelotrichales > Erysipelotrichaceae > Dielma. The sequence continues at coordinate 99,412 of BAHV02000012.1, read as the reverse complement.
GAAGGTCTGATTACCGCCCGTAAAATACCTAAGGCAGCAGCTATTGAAATTGGCAAAAGAGCTTTGGATAAGGTTGATCTTGCCGGTAAATATGATGCGTATCCCCATCAGTTATCAGGCGGTCAGCAGCAGCGGGTAGCAATTGCAAGGGCGATTGCCGGTGAACCGAATATCATTTATTTTGATGAACCGACCTCGGCGCTTGATCCGGCGCTGATTCATGAGGTTCTGACAGTAATGCGCAAACTTGCAGATGAGGGAATGACGATGCTTGTCGTTACTCATGAAATGAATTTTGCGAGAAATGTTTCCAATAAAGTTATTTTTATGGATGCGGGTGAAATAATTGAAGCACAGCCTGCTGAGCATTTTTTTGATCACCCGATTGATCAGCGCACCAAAGCATTTCTGCAGACTTATAACGCAGGCAGCTCAATAATTTAATCAAAGAAGGAGAAAATTAAATGAAAAATAAAATGTTTAAATTCATCATGGGTGCTTTCATGATCAGTAGTCTGGTTTTAACCGGCTGTGGGAAGGGAAGTGAAACGGCTTCTGATTCTGACAGCGCTGATTTGCTGACGCGGATTCAAGAACGGGGATCAATCATTGTGGCAATGGAAGGTACTTGGGCACCCTGGACGTATCATGATGAAAATGATCAGTTGATAGGCTATGATGTGGAGGTTGCAAGGCTCATTGCCGATAAACTTGGTGTGAATGCTGAATTTGTGGAGGGAGAATGGGATGGCCTGCTGGCCGGTCTTGATGCCGGTCGATATGATATTATGGTAAATGGTGTTGAAATCAGCGAGGAACGCTTAACAAAATATAGCTTCAGCAATCCCTATGCTTATAATCGTACCGCTGTTATCGCAGTCAATGATAATGATGAAATACAGTCTTTAAACGATCTTGACGGCAAACAGACAGCCAATACGATTTCCAGCACATATGCTGGTTTAGCAGAAGCGTATGGAGCTGAAGTTATCGGTGTTGATGATCTGAATCAAACCTTTGAACTGCTGCTTAGCGGCAGAATTGATGCAACCCTAAATGCAGAAGTAACTTATTATGATTATATGAAAGCTCATCCAGAGGCTCCGCTTAAGATTGCTGTCTTAACCGAAGAAGCAAGTCAGACAGCGATTCCAATGCGCAGAGAAGCTTCGACGGAGAGCTTGCGGCAGGCGATAAATGACGCCTTATCTGAAGCAGCAGCTAACGGTGATTTAACACGTCTCTCAGAGAAATATTTTGGCACTGATATCTCGGTAGAATAAGCAGGTACAATTATGCAACTATCAAAAAAATTTAATTACTGTTATCAAAATAAAAATGATATGATTCAGAATTTAAAAGATGCCGGCTGCAATCAACAGATGATTGAATGTTTCATGAATCAATTGAATGAGGGAAGGCTTTCGGAGAGTATCTGTCTGCTGAATAAACACCGATGCTGTCTGCTGCACAGTCTGCATCAGGAACAAAAGCGCATTGACTGTCTCGATTATCTGATTTATATGCTGCAAAGACAGCTTCCGGATTGAGGGAATCAGGTTATGAAAAAATATGTGTTATGTGCAGGCATGATGATCTTTTTGCTATGTGCGTGCCATACTCAACCGCCAAAGCAGGGAAGTTTAGTCAAAAAGGATTATTTTACGGTTCATACTATGCAGACAGCAGGTGAAAAGAGAATATCACCAATTGTATTTAAGGATGAAGTAAGTGAGAAAAATGATCAATTAGTGATAAAAGATGAAAATATAATTAATGAGACTAAATATCAGGAAGAATTAGAAACACCCATAGCTGATGATTTTGAATATGAAGCAGAACTGTCAACAGATGAAAAAGACAAATTGAATAAGGAAGATAAGGATATGCATCAAATCATCATAACGATTAATAATCAGTCGTTTTCTGTGACTCTTTATGAAAATGAAGCAGTACAAGCACTGCTAAATCAAATACCTTTTGTTTTGACCATGACAGAGCTGAACGGAAATGAAAAATATGCGTACTTAGATCATGGACTGCCTATTGATGAAGTACATCCTGAAGAAATACACACAGGTGACTTGATGTTATTCGGCAGTGATTGTCTGGTTCTCTTTTATGATGACTTCGCATCAGCATACAGCTATACCAAAATTGGCAGAGTCAATCACCCGGAAGAGCTTGCGGAAACTTTAGGCACCGGCAATGTGCAGGTAATGTTTGCCTTTGAATGAAAAATGAATCCGCATGATTAATAAACAGGACTTATCTGAAAAGGGCAGTCCTGTTTTAGTATTTTGTGTAATCACTTGTAATTTGATAAGCCATGATAATTATATATCTATTACTTCGCATAATATATATTATGTTATATTTATATGTTTATAAAATAAGAGGATAAAGTAAGCATAAGCCATTTATCTTAATCATTGTCTTATTTTCTTAAACAATTATTCATTTTCTATAAATTCAATATGATTGGCGGCCATCTGTTTAATGCGCGCTAAACTGTAAACGTCATAACCTTCAGCGGTCAGCCGCTTACGTCCCGGCTGAAATGATTTCTCAATAATAATAGCGATACCGCTAATTTCTGCATCAGCCTGTTTCACAATATTAATTGCGCCAAGTGCCGCTTCACCATTGGCGAGAAAATCATCGACAAATAATAATTTTTCGCCTTCTTGAATATAGTTCTTACTGGCAGTCAGCGTGTAATCTTTATTTTTAGTAAAGGAATGCACCTGGCACTGATATAGCTCACTGTTTAAAATGCTTGAAGTAGCTTTCTTAAAAAATACCAAAGGAACATTCAGCTGATAAGCGACCATGAGTGCCGGGGCGATACCACTTGCTTCGATTGTGATAATTTTATCAATTTTTTTATCTTTAAAATGCTCAAGGATATCTGCTGCCATTAAGTACATTAAATTAGGATCAATTTGATGATTTAAAAAAGTATCGACTTTTAATACTTGCTCATTCACTGCATGACCATATTTTAGAATTGCTGCTTCTAATTCTTTCATAATTACCTCCGTTAATACTCTCATTAGTTTAACACGGTTTAACGCATAAGGAAATAATCAGCAACTATAATCTTTATATTTACCATTGCTATTATGATCCCCTATTCACCTTCTCTGATTGTTTAAAACCTAAATAAAAGCGCCCGTTGCCGAGCGCCTTATCCAATCACATTATTATTTATGCAGATTCATGATGCATGATCAGTTTAAATGATGAACCAATTTTGTAACGATTGGCATAATTAAATCCTGAATCAGCTTTTGATCGTCTGCAGACAGTTCCTCATCAAGACGGATATTGGAAATAGCAGGAACCATCGGCAATTCGCCCAATAATTCGATATCATTATCCGCAATGAATTTCTCAGTATCATTTTCACTGTAAATATTAATTTTCTTACCGCAGTCAGGACAATTGATATAAGCCATATTTTCAATTACACCCAATACAGGAATGTCCATCTGCTTCAGCATTTTAATTGCTTTAGTAACAATCATTGATACCATCGGCTGCGGTGTTGAAACCATAATAACACCGTTTACCGGCAGACTTTGCATGATTGTCAGAGCTACATCACCAGTTCCCGGCGGCATATCAATAAACAGCACATCAAGCTCACCCCAGACAACATCTGTCCAAAATTGCTTCACTGCATTGCCGACGATCGGCCCGCGCCAGATTACCGGTGTATCTTCACTGTCAATCAGGTAATTGATCGACATTGTCTTGATGCCGTCTTTATCAATTACCGGCAGAATTTCCTGCTCAGCGTTGCCAAATGCCTTCTCATTCTCCAAAGCCATCAGCCGAGGGATACTAGGACCCGTAATATCCGCATCCATAATACCGACTGTGAAGCCCATGGATGCGTATGCCTTAGCCATCAGCACTGTCATCGATGACTTGCCGACACCACCCTTGCCGCTCATGACAGCGACTACCTTTTTTATATGATTATGCGGATTATTTACAATGCCGCATGAACTCTCATCCTTACCGCAACTGCCCTTACTTGGACATGTACTGCAATTTGCCATATTAATCAACTCACTTTCTCATGTATTGTAAATGGAAGCTCACATTTTGTCAACTTATCTACACCAGATCATTGAGATAAGAGTGCCCCAGTGAAGGCAGCGCTACCTCAAAATTATCAGCAACAGTCGCTCCCAAGGAAGCAAAAGTTTCTGAATAAGGCAATAATCCAAAACCGGTCATTGAAGGTGAATAAGCGACAAACGGCACCATTTCTCTTGTATGGTCTGTACCTTTATAAGTAGGATCATTGCCATGATCAGCTGTGATGATCAATAAATCATTTTGCTTCATTTTATCAAGTACAGTACCTAAAGCCTCGTCAAATTTCTCTATTTCCTGAGCATAACCGGACGGATTGCGGCGATGTCCCCAAAGTGCGTCAAAATCGACGAGATTCACAAAGCATAAGCCGGTAAAATCCTTATCCATAAGCTCAATCGTCTGTTCCATGCCATGTACGCTGCTCTTTGATTTATACGCTTCAGTAATACCTTCAGTATCAAAAATATCATTAATCTTACCGACACTGATTACATCATATTGTTGATCCTTTAACTCATTCAGTACGGTTCTGCCAAATGGCTTCAATGCATAATCATGCCGGTTGCTGGTACGCGTAAAATGCCCCTTAGAATCACCGATATATGGACGGGCAATCACTCGGCCCACCTTGTATTCATCACGCAGTGTCAACTCGCGGGCAATCGAGCAGCAGCGATATAATTCATCAAGTCCGAAAGTCTCTTCGTGCCCGCAGATCTGCAGTACAGAATCGGCAGACGTATAAACAATCATATCGCCGGTTTTCATTTGATGTTCACCTAGCTCATCAAGAATTTCAGTGCCGCTGGCTGATTTATTGCCGACAATCTTATGACCGCAGCGTTCACTCAATTCATCAAGCAGGCTTTGCGGAAAGCCGGTTTCAGTGAATGTCTTAAACGGCGTTGTAATTTTTAATCCCATTAATTCCCAATGCCCCGTCATCGTATCCTTACCGCAGCTGGCCTCTGCCATTTTGGTATAGTAGCCTACAGGGTGATCGATCGGATCTACATGAGCGATTGAGTGCAGGTTCGCAAAGCCAAGCTTTTGCATATTCGGAATATGAAAAGCATCTACCGCTCTTGAAAGATGCCCTAAAGTGTCGGTATTGGCATCATCATATTCAGCAGCGTCAGGGGCTGCGCCAACACCCATAGAATCGATAACAATCGTAAAAATGCGTTTATATTTTTTCATAAAGCTCTCCTTTTACTTCTTATTTCTTGGATGGAACTGCCGATAGGCTTGTTTCAGCCTTTCATCCTGGATATGCGTATAAATCTGAGTAGTAGCAATGTCGGAATGACCAAGCAGTTCCTGAACGACACGCAGATCTGCACCGCCGTCAAGCAGATGGGATGCAAAGGAATGCCGCAGTGAATGCGGTGAGATTCGTTCATCAAGTCCCAAGAAAGCACAGCGCTTTTTCAGCATTGTGAAAATGTATTGGCGGCTGATTTGATTCCCTCTTGAATTGATCAAAAGATACATCGAGCGATGGCTGTCCCATTTTCTGCGGACACCGCCATAATACTCCTTAATGAGTTGAATCTCATTTTCATTCATCGGCACATACCGTTCCTTATCACGCTTACCGCGGCAGCGAAGCAATGCCTGTTCCAAATTTACCTGATTGATTTTTAAATCACAGCATTCACTCACCCGCAACCCGCAGCCATAAATCAATTCCAGAATCGTTACATCCAACAGCTCACGTTCACTCGCATTCTGCCTTGTCAGCAGCAGGGTCACATCTTCCTTATTTAAATAATTAGGCAAATGCCGGCCATGGCGCTTACTTTTGAGATATACCGCCGGATTGCTGCAGTTAAGCATGGTGGATGCGTATTCATGAAACAGCCTGAGACATGTGATGCGATGATTTAATGAATTATCCGACAAAGTCTTTGCGGAGGCATCAATAAACTCCTGAATCGCTTGATAAGTGATGGTCTCCATATCTTCAATTCCCTGTTCATTTAAGGCTTCAAGATAATGGGCACATTCATTCTTGTAGCTTTCCACCGTCTTCATGCTTTTCTGATCGACAGCGGTTATGTAATGAAAGTAATCGGCCATTGCTTCTGAGATTTTCATGCATATCACCTGCTACTATTATAGCATACTATATCAAGTTAAAGAGTTCAATTAGCTTAAGAATCAGTGTAGATTTTAAATAAGAGCCGATTAATACAAAGATAAAAGCCAGCAATAAATGCGTGAGTCCGCGGTTGACATAATCCTTGGCATTCATTTTCATCGGATTCAGCGTGCAATAAAGCAGATGCGTTGAACATTCAATCGAAAATACAGCCACGATAACAATTGCTGCGATATCTAAAAGGACTTGCGGAAGCAAGGCAAGCAGAATCCCCAAAATCCCTTTAAGCTGATAAGTAGCGACGAACAAAACGCATGAAAAGCCAATCTGCACACCGCGCGTAAATAATACAAAAGCAATGGCTGGAATACCGATGACTGAAGTACCCAAAAAGAAAATAAACAAGATAAAAATAATGCCTATCACAAATTGTGAAACAAAATATGCATAAGTATCACTGTTTTGATTAACTGTCGTTAATAAAGAGTCCAATGCTGTAACACTGCTTAAATCAACGATTCTGGAAATAATCAGACCACAGAGAAAACCCGCTATCATTAATAAATAGATAAATGTCAGCGAAAATGATTCTTTCTTTTTCATAAACCACCTCAGTTTAATTTATGAAAGAAAAAAGCAGTTTAGCTCATTTATATTTCGACAATTACTTCTTTTGAAGCAATGTCGAAGCATAAACCAGTGAACCGCTTTTTAGATTTTTGTTTAATTCATTCAGCACATCCTGTTGACTGAGTATTTCCGGCTGAGCGAATAGATCAATTTGTTCTACTGAACTTGTACTTGAATAGAGTGAGCCAAGGGCAATACCCAAGTGCCGGATCGGCAGACTGGATTCATTGTTTTTATCAAACAGCAAATAAGCATTTTCTAAAATTACATCTGCATCATTGGTATAGTTGCTTAAAGAACATGAGCGTACAATCGTAGAAAAATCATTGTATCGGATCGATACCGATAAATGCTTCCCTTTGATGTTTTCATGACGGGCGCGCTGAGAAAGTGAAGCTGCCAGTCTGCGAAATACATTCTTAACCTCATCATAATCATTGATATCCTTATCCAACGTCGTAGACTGTGAGATTGATTGATAAGAGGTATCAAAACACAGCTTATTGGAATCCTGACCGCGGGCGTTTAAAATCTTGGTATAGGCATTTTTACCTAGCAGCTGCATGATTTTACGCTCATTTGCCGGATCAGCAAAATCACCGATCGTATGAATACCGTTTTCAATCAGCAATGGCGCTGTTTTCTTGCCGATTCCCTGCATCTCACGAATGTCTAATGGCCATAGCTTTTTAGGGACTTCCTGAATACGCAGAACAGAAATGCCCATCGGTTTGCGCATATCACTCGCCATCTTAGCCAAAAATCGATTTGGCGCGACGCCGATGCTGCAAGGCAGTCCGATTTCATTTAATAAGCGCTGCTGAATCAGCCATGCTAAATCAAGCGGCCGTTCAAACTTTTTGATAGCCTCACTCATATCGGCATAGCATTCATCAATACTTGCCGGTTCCACAAAGGGTGAAAACTGGCGGATAAATTGAAAGAACCGCTGTGAACATGCTTCATACCAGTTAAAATCACAGGGCAGTACGATCAGATCCGGACAAAGCTGATATGCCTGCTGCAAAGGCATGGCAGAGCGCACCCCGTATTCCCTCGCTTTATATGAAGCCGTACATACTACCCCGCGCCGACTAATTCCCGATACCGCTATCGGCTGATCAGCCAACGCTGAATTACGCAATATTTCAGCATTCGCATAGAATGCATTTAGATCGATATGAAATAATACTTTTCCCATTTATTTTTCTCCTTAACTGCCATTATAGCAAATTCAAGAAGAAGAATAAACCTTAACGGTAACAACTCATTGAATCATTGCGATTTTTCTTCTTATGATCAAGATGCAGTTTATCAGCAATCATCGCGATAAATTCTGAATTCGTCGGTTTCGCTTTAGAAGCATTGATCGTATAGCCGAAAATTTCATTGATAATATCAATATTTCCGCGGCTCCAAGCTACTTCAATAGCATGACGAATCGCTCTTTCTACCCTTGATGCAGTGGTAGAGTATTTTCTGGCTATTTCAGGATACAGCACTTTCGTGATTTGACCTAAAAAGTCCATGTTAAGATAAGTTTCAAGAATAGCAGTCCGAAGATACATATATCCCTTAATATGTGCCGGAATGCCAATTTCATGGAGGATATTTGTGATATCGCTTTCAAGTTCCAGTTTTTGAATTTTATCTCGTTCACTGTTATCAACAACAGGCACGGACGCGCTCGGTACTGTCTGTTTGGTTTGATACTTGGATATCATATCAAGCTTCTGTACAAAATCAGAAAAATTGATGGGCTTTTGTAATAAATAATCAATCTGATAATTGTTTAATTCCTGCATCATCATATCATTGATAAAACAGGTCATACACAGAATATGCTTGGCACTCATATGATGATCCTTCATTTCTCTTAATACCTGCAAACCGTCTTTCACAGGCATAATTAAATCAAGCACCAGCAAATCAACGCTGCGATTACTCATTTCTTTCAAGCATTGTTCCCCATTGACAGCACTGCCGACAACCACATAGGCCGATGATTTTCTGATCTCATCTTTAATCCGATTGCTGAACTCTGAGTTGTTGTCAACAATGTAAACACTTAGCTTTTCACTCATAACTATTCCCTCCGCTTTTTTAGCTCATAGATATTATTATAGAACTTAAACGTAAATTTTTGATAATATTTTGTCGAAAGGGGCTCAGAATTCATACATATTCTCATATTTTTGCTGTTTTTGTACAAAAAAAGGAATGAAATTGACATAATTCGTCATTAATTGTCGACGTTTGTCGTCTCATTCTCACTCTCCATCAACAGCCACTCAATAAAGATGCCATAACCCTTCTGCGGTTTGCTTGTTGCGACATGAGTTACAGCACCGACAAGCAGATCATCTTGAACAATGGGTGAGCCGCTCATGCCTTGGACGATGCCATTGCTGACATCGATACAGTGTTGATCAATGACGTCAAACTCAATGCCCTTTATATCTTGGTTATCCTGTTGATTGATTTTAGTGATGTTGATTTTTATCTCTTCAATAACATCATCATGTAAAACAGTAAAGATGCTTGCTTCACCTAAATGAATATCCTGCTGGGTTCCTGTCTGAATCAAGGGCTGTGAGCTGCTGCCGACGATTTCACCAAACACACCGTAACGATTTACTTTGGTGATGATACCCAGCGGCTGTTCAAAATCAATTTTCGCGTTTTTCTCGCCTGCCTGCGCATTTTTAGCTTTGCGTATGGATTGCACCTGTGATTCATAGATGGTTCCTGAATCGGCCTGAATGCTTTCTTTGGTATCCGCATCGATGATTTCATGACCCAATGAAGCAAAGGTCTGTGTCTGTTCATCAATATAAGTCAGGGTGCCGATGCCTAAAGTTTCATCTTTGATCAATAAACCGGTACGGATCTGTGAATTGATCATTTGAATGAGCAATTTTCGTTTGATTGTCTCCCCGTCTCTAAGAATCGTTAATTCAGCTTCCTTATGTTCTGCGGCTAAGCCAAGCTGACGGCTTAATTCTTTGATCGTGGTGACCGTTTCACCGTTTACGGCCTGAATCAGGTCTTTTGGCCTGATATCCTGATCGGCAGGATTATAGTTCATGCCATCGATTTCAAGCGTATAAGTACCGGTAATCATGACCCCGTCATAGGTGATTTGGATACCGATCGTATCCCCGCCAAGCTGGACTTCTTTTGCAGAAAGCTGAAGCGTTGTGCATAAAGATAAAGATAAGCTTAATGCTAGTAATTTTTTCATTAAAATCAGCCTCCCTTGTTAGTGTGGAGGCTGATTGCTGGGCTATATTTTATTTAACAAACCATTTTATGACTGTGCCTTATGAAGCAGTTCAAGAGCCGCTGAGAGGGCCGGTTCACTATCGCTGTTGCTGGCGATCATCGCTAAAACGCGAATTCGTTCTTCATCATTCAATGCATGGATCGATGTCTTCGTAAAGGCTTTTTGCTGGTTTTTCTCAACAAGGTACTGAGTTGTTGCACAGGCGGCTACTGAAGCAAGATGGGTAACACAGAACACTTGGGTATGATTCGCCAGTTCAGCCATTTTACGGCCAATCGCGAAAGCTACCTTGCCGGATACACCCGTATCAATTTCATCAAAGATTACGGTTTCAATGCCCTGCAGTCTGGTAAAAATTATCTTCATACCAAGCATCAACCGTGATAATTCACCGCCGCTGGCAACACTGGCGAGCGGTTTCATGTCTTCACCGGGGTTCATTGAAATCATAAATTCAATCTTATCAATGCCATTTACAGAAGGAGCTTGTTCTTTAAAACTGACCGAGAAACGTGCATGCTCAAGATAAAGATCAACACATTCTTTGCAAATCTCTTTCTCAAGCGTTTTAGCCGCTTTCTGACGCTTTTTTGAATAAGCAAGGGCAACAGCACTATAACGATCAAGTGCCTGCTTTAAAAGTGCTTCCTGCTGTTCGATAAATTCCTGGCGATGGGTAATCATTTCAATCTTACGATTTAATTCATCGCGTTTTTCAAGAATCATAGCGATGGTTGAACCATATTTACGCTTAAGATTATTTATGACGAATAAGCGCTCCTGAATCTCATTATTGCGTTCTTCATCATATTCAAGCTGATTATAAATCTGCTTCAGACTATCCAATGCATCATTCAATGAATAATAAAGATCATTTAAGACTTCATGCTGCCCTTTAATATCATTAAACTCCTCTAAATAGGATAATTCATGAACCGCCTCATACAATGATTCACTGGCGCGGTTTGAACCGTCAAGCGCATCAATCGCGTTTCCCAACCGCTGACTCAGCTTTTCAAAAGCCATCATCTTCTTTTGCTCATTGATCAGCTGTTCCTCCTCATCGGCACTGATTGCGGCTTCATCGATTTCACGCACCTGATAAAGCAAGAATTCAAGATCGTCTTCATTATAAGTCTGATTCATGGCCATTTCAAAATCATGCTTCAGATCAGCATATTCACGGTAAGCTGTCTGCACCTGCTGCAAAGCTTCAAAATCATTGAGATATCGATCTAACAATGTCGTATGATATTTGCTGTTTAATAAATACTGGGTATCATGCTGTGAATGAATATCAATGATATTTTCCATGATTTCCTTCAGCATTGACGCCGGAACCGTACGATGGTTAATACGCGCTGTACTTTTGCCGTCACTGTTGATTTCACGGGTAACAATAAATGTATTATCATCGCTTTCAAAGCCATACTCCTTCAATAAGCGCAGCGAGTGATGATCGGCAGCTAACTCAAAAACAGCTTCAACTAAAGCTTTTTCAGCGCCTTTTTTAACCATGGCTGCATTACACCGTCCACCTTTCAGCAGTGCAATCGCATCAATCAGCAAGCTTTTACCGGCACCGGTTTCACCAGTAAACGCACTCATTGAATTGGTAAACTGCAAAACGGCAGTATCAATCAGGATAAAGTCTTTTACATAAATTTCTTTAAGCATAGCTTCTCCTTTCAATTCTCTTAATATTTGTTATTGTACCATTATTTATCAATAAATGGCACCGTTTTACACATATTTTTATATAGAATTTCTCATGGATATGACTTCATAAAAAAAGAGTGATTGCTCACTCTGCATACATCATTACCAATCAGCTCTTAACTATTTTTTGATAATCAAAAACCTTGTGTGAAGGCGTTGAAGAACAGTAAACAACATACTCCTGATTGCCGTCCCGACCGCATACTTTAGACTTTACCAGCTTATGAGGATAGGTTTTCAGCTGCAGGAGGCCGTCAATCGTCTGCATGAGCACCCGCTGATGCACTTTCATATCTTTAACGATACCATTTTTACCGATATCCTTTTTCCCTGCTTCAAACTGCGGCTTAATCAGCAATACCATTTCATATTCTGGCTTCAGGCATGATAAAACTGCCGGCATGATTGATAGGATTGAGATAAAAGAAACATCCATGCACACAAAATCAGGCAGTGGATCAAACATTTTTGCTTCAAGATAGCGGCAGTTGATGTTCTCCATGCTGCTGACCCGCGGATCTTGACGCAGTTTATCGATCAATTGGCCGCTGCCGACATCACAGGCATAGACATGGGCCGCACCCTGATGCAGACAGACATCGGTAAAGCCGCCGGTAGAAGCTCCAACATCAAGGACGATGCGATCTTCAACACTCAGTTCAAAATCCATCAGTGCATGATAAAGCTTAAGACCGGCTCTGGAAGCAAACGCTAATTCAGCGGCAGTCACTTCGATTTCCGCATTTTCATCAAAATCCTGTGAACATTTAATAACCGTTTTACCGTTAACCTTTACTCTTTCAGCCTTGATGGCATCCTGGGCTTGGGCGCGGCTGGCAAAATACTTGCCAGCGACTAACAGCTGATCAATCCGCATGATGAATCAACTCCGTAATTTTATTGAATAAAGTCGTTAAATCAATTTTCTCTACTTTGCGCAGCTGCGGCAGTGAACCGTGTTCCACAAAGTGATCCTTTATCCCAATGCGGACAAGCGGCATGCTGATACCCAAATCATTGCATGTTTCAAGAATTGCTGAGGATAAACCGCCGCTTAAAATATCTGATTCATAGACAATGACGGGCAGCTTAGCTCGAGCACAATCCTTCAGCATTTCAATATCCAGTGGTTTAAAGAAACGTGCATTGATGACCGTAATTGGGATTTCATTAATACTTGCTTTAGAAATTACCCGATCTACATCACAGCCATAGGTAATTACGATTGCTTTGCTTTCTTGATTAAAGCGCCAGCGTGTCCATGAACCGATAGGAATACTTTCATATTCACTGACCTTTTGATAGACATTGCTGCCGCGCGGATAACGAATCGCAAAGGGATGCTGCTGATTAAAACCGGTATACAGAAGCTGCTGGGCCTCTTCGCCGTCTTTAGGTTCACAGAGGATAAAATTAGGCAGGGCTCTAAGCAGCTGGATGTCAAAGATACCATGATGAGTTGCTCCATCCTCACCGACTAAACCACAGCGGTCAATACCGATGACTACCGGCAGATCCATGCGCGCCATCTCATGATTCAGCTGATCATAAGCCCGCTGCATGAAGGAGGAGTAAATGGCTAAGAAAGGCCGCTGTCCGGCATTGGCCAGAGAAGCTGCAAATACGGCCGCATGTTCTTCGGCAATCCCGCAGTCAAAGGCACGGTTTGGATAAAGCGAAAAGAACTTTTCAAGCTTGCTTCCGGAAATCATCGCCGGTGTTAAGGTTACGATATGATCGTTGGTTTTAGCTAGATCACAAACTGTATTGGCAATGATCTCACTCCAGCTGCAATGATTTTCCGGCAGCCGATTCAGCACTTCACCGGTTTCAATATTAAACTGGGAAACACCGTGCCATTTACCGCTTGTATCATTTTCCGCAAAGGAATAACCCTTCCCTTTTTTGGTGATCACATGAACCACGATCGGTCCGCGGTGCTTTTTCGCAATTTTCAAAGTTTTAATCAGACTCTTAATATCATGACCATCTACAGGACCGATATAATCGAGATTCAATTCAGTAAAGAATGAATTTGTTGAAATATTTTTCTTTACCGTATTCTTAACATTACGCATAACATTCAGCACTGACTCACCGGCCTTAGAGGTCGATAATGCACCACTGATATCCTGCTTTAAATCATTATATGGCTTGGAAGTCCGCAGCCGCGTAAAGGTTTCGTTTAAAGCGCCGACATTCTGTGATATCGACATATTATTATCGTTAAATATAATAACCATATTCCGCTGTTCTGATCCAATTTCATTTAAGGCCTCAATGGACAGACCGCCAACCATCGCGGCATCGCCAACGACCGGTACAACGCAGTAATCCTCATGATTCAAATCACGGCTTACCGCCATTCCCAGCGCCGCCGACAAAGCAGTACTGGAATGACCGGCTTCCCATGGATCATGAATGCTTTCAGCGCGTTTCTGAAAGCCAGAAAGACCTTTAAACTGCCGCAGCGTCTTAAAAGCAGGCGCCCGGCCGGTCAGGATTTTATGCACATAGCTTTGATGACCGACATCAAAGATTATTTTATCACGCGGAGAATCAAATACATAATGCAGGGCAACCGTCAGTTCAACGACACCCAAGTTGCTGGAAAGATGACCGCCCGTCTTTGCAATACTGGCAATCAGAAACTTTCTTATATCAGAAGAAAGAGCTTCAAGTTCATTGACAGACATCGTTTTTATGTCTTCAGGACCTTTGATTTCTTCAATATTCATCAGCATTCACACTCCTTTTTATCGTCTTCGATGATGCAATGTTAAAAGAATGGCACGAATCGGTTCAGGCCGTGTAAGCTTATCACATAGCTGATTTAATTCTTCATAACATGCTTCAGCCAATTTTTTAGCTTCGTCAATCCCTAAACAAGTTGCCATGGTCTGCTTATGATTATGAAGATCACTGGTACTTTTGCCTAGCTCTTCACTGCTGACACTTAAATCAAGGATATCGTCTTGAATCTGAAAATAATAACCAAGCTTAGCGCCAAATGTCTGCCAGGCTTCAATATCTTCATCGCGATCAGCGATAATGGCGGCGCAGATCAACGGCAGAGTCAGCAATTCACCGGTTTTAGCCTGATGAATAACAGCAAGCTCAGTCAGCCCGCACACTGTCTTTTTTTCAGCCTCAAGATCCAGCGCCTGACCCAAAATCATGCCGCTGGCACCGGCTGCCTTAGCCATCGCACAGACAATTCTGACATTTTTCGCCGGATCAGCAGTAGCTGTTGCGCCATAATAAAAAGCTTCAGTAAGCAAGCCGTCACCTGCCAGAATGGCTGTCGCTTCATCAAACTGTTTATGACAGGTAGGCTTGCCGCGTCTTAAATCATCATTATCCATTGCCGGCAGATCATCATGAATCAATGAATACGTATGAATCATCTCAATGGCCGCCGCTAAGCGCAAGCCGCTCTCAGCATGAATGCCATAGCTTTCCAGTGCCGCAAACAACAGCTTAGGCCGCAGACGTTTTCCACCGGCAGAGAAGGAATAAAGCATCGCATCTTTAACGGCAGAAGGTTTGATTTGTTCTAATAAGACTGTACACAGCTCATCAAAATTATTCATTGGCATTATCCTTTTGGTATGTGTCCATCAATACCGTTACTTTTTCTTCAAAATTCTTTAATTGCTGATCACACTGATTCACAAGCTTCAAACCTTCTTCAAAATATTGAATCGCTGTTTCTAATTCAATCTCATTCTTTTCAAGCAGCGATACAATTTCTTCAAGCCGGTGCATTGACTGTTTAAAAGGCATTTCATTACTCATTGATAATCTCCTTTCCTTCAACCCTAGCCAGAATGCTGCCATCACTGACACGGATTTTTAATAAATCATCTTTTTGTACATCATTGATTGAACCAATCAGATGTCGATTTTCATCATAAGTGAGTGAATATCCACGGGCTACTACCTTTAATGGACTAAAAGCATCCAGCAAAGCAGCACTGCGTTTTAATTCCAATTTCCGTGCTTCACTAACCGCATCGACACTGTGCCGCAATTGAATGCTGATCTGAGAAAGCAGATGCCGATTTTCAAGGCAAAGCTGACGTCCGCTGCTGCTCATCGCCTCAAAAAGCTGATTGAGCTTATAGCGTTCACGTTCTCCCATACTCACAACCTTTTCCAATCTTTGTACATCCATAGCCAGCCGCATAGCGTCATTTTGAATATAGTTTAAGGGTTCACTTAATAGTTTATTAGCTTTGACACGATTGTATGTCTGTGTGCATTGCTGAAGCTGAGAAACAACTGCCCGCTGAAGTCTTTGGCGGTAAACATTGACCCGCTCGCTGATATCACGGCGATCCGGAGTGATCAATTCAGCGGCCGCGGTTGGCGTTGGCGCTCGGCGGTCAGCTACATAATCGATCAGCGTCGTATCGGTTTCATGCCCGACACCGCTTACGATCACTGTTTGACATTGATAAACACAGCGCGCTAACGCTTCTGAATTAAAGCACCATAAATCTTCAATTGAACCGCCGCCGCGGACAACCAAAATGCAATCATGATGATTGCTGTCAGCCAATTTCAGTGTTTTAATCAAGTCAGCTTCCGCCTCTTTACCCTGCACCAGACAAGGATAAAAAAAGACAGAGGCAAGCGGCCACCGTCTTTTGATAGTTGTAAAGACATCTTGGGTAGCGGCTCCGGTCCTTGCTGAGATAACACCAATATTCATCGGGTATTCAGGAAGCATCTTTTTATGTGCTTCACTGAAAAGTCCTTCCGCATTCAGCCGCCGTTTGATTTCCTCAAGCTGCATATACAAATCACCGATACCATCTAGCTGTACCTGCAGCACATAAAGCTGACAATTACCCTGCGGTTCATACATTGAAACATTCGCACTCACCAATACCTTCATACCGTCCTTAACTTGCAGCGGGCAGCGGCGGGCATTGGATGCAAACATCACACAGCTGATGCGGGAACTGTTATCTTTTAATGTAAAATAATAATGGCCGCTGCGGTGATGGGTAAAATTGGAAATTTCCCCTTTAATCAAAATTGACTGAAGATTCATATCACGATCTAATGAAGCTTTAATATAACGTACTAATGAGGAAATACTCCAGATTGCCTGACTCATAGCTGATCCAATACACCGTTAATCAATTTATAAGCGTCTTCGTCACAATATTTTTTAGTAAGGGTAACGGCCTCATCAATCACGATCGGTTTTTGAGCCGTTTCAAAATCAAGCTCGCTGGCAGCCATCAATAAGATTGCTTTTTCAACGCAGCCCAGACGGTCAAACTCCCAATCATCACTCAAAGTTTCATTAATTCTTTTAATATAAAAGTCTTTATTCGCTACTGCATCAATAGTAACCGTGTATAAAAACGGATCAATAGCATTTGATTCACTATTTTCAAAAACGATCTGCTTGATATCCTTATTCAACAGGAAGTATTGATAAAGACATGTCATCGCACTTTCGCGTAGCTGATGTCTGTTATTCATAAGATTCCTCCATTCATCTTACCTATTTTATCATAAATAGACTTTTTTGTATCATTATTTAAGTAAAAGAAGCGAAAAAAATACCCCCAAAGGAGTATTTTTGAAAAATGACTAGAACAAAAAGCCAGTAACCTTAATATCAATCACATCCGGTGCGTATTCACTCATGTGTTTGATCGAGTCATAGATCTTATTTTGAAGCTTTGCGCAAATCTCATTTACATTTGCATTATACATCACTTTAATATCTACGGACAAGTAAAGACGGTCATCGGTAATCTTGCAACCCAGTGGACTCTTAAATGGCGTAGCCTCAGCTAAAGCTACATTTTCCTCTTCCTCTACCTCTATCTCGGCAATCGTTTGAAAAACGGACTTGCTGATAGCGATTAAACCTAAATCATTTTTCTGTTTTACTGCGATGTATTCCTGAGCCATAATTATCACCTTCTACCTGTATTATACTTGATGTCCTAAGACATTTCAACTAAAAGATACTTCGATTGTTCTTTCATTGCCGACCTTTTCATAAAGCAGATTCATGATCTGATTTGCCAGATTCAGATCCTTTCCCTGTTCGTAAACCGTTACTCTGACCACGCTCTCATCAAGCTCTACAACACATTTAAAGCCCTGTTCACTAAGCAGTGCTTCATATTCCTGCTGCTGCTTCTGTTTGTTTTCCAGCTTGGCTATCGCATCCAGAGCTTCCGATTTTTCTTCACTGTCACCCTTAGTACCGAGAATTTCCTTCTGCTTTTGGATCTCACTTTGATCCTGTTCATTGATTTGATCCTTTAAAGGCTGTGAACCATCGCTCAGCGTTGAAACCACTTCATGATCCTGCGGCTGAATGACGGCTACATCATCGTTATCCATGCTTACATAATAGACGGAAAGCATCAGTATCAAGGAAAACAAAGAGATAAACGCAATGGCTTGTCGATTCATAAGCAAACCTCCTTTGCTACTGTAGCCTATGCCGCAGCGCAAAGGTTTATGCTAACGATTAAAAATATGATTCATCCGATTTAACCAATCATGATAATAAGCCTCTTTATAATTCATGAAATCACTGTAATTAATGACTCTGGTTTCTAGCTCCTGAATGAATAAAACAAAGGCTTTATTAACAGCAATCATCTTGTCATCATCGATGATCGCTATCGTTTTAATAGCTACCAATGAACGTGCCAGAATGGCCGCACATTCATCTTGAACCATGACACTTTCACTCATGCTTAATCTTACAAAGCTGGTTTTCAGCCAATAATCATCGACTAAATAATTCTTAATGACTTTAAGGAATAAAATAAAGTCTTCGGTATTATTACCTGGTTCAATAAAAAACAGCATCTTGAAGAAAACATACCAGTCATAATCAATATTGATGACCGAAACAAGATATTCCCCAAGAATTTGAATAAACGGATCATTGGAACTGAAATCACCATCCAGTACAATTTCATTTTCAAAATCCATCTGTGAATTATTCACTTTCTTAAACGTTTTAAATAACAGCGAGATGCGGTCATTATTCATCGAGGAGTGACGGATATCCTTGATAAAGATATAATGGCCCAAAATCGAACTGGTACTCTTTAAATTAATCGTAAAACCGATTGATTCATTCATCTTCATCGCAAAGAGATCATTGATTGCCTTTGTAACGATTTTCTCAAAGCTTTTCTCACTGATTGAAACATCACTCATACTGGAATTCTGCATCTGATTGTAGATAATGCTGAGCTGGCGGTCAATGATCGTCAGATTAGCTTTAATTGAAGAAAGAATATCAACCATAAAACTATCATAGACATAATAATTTGTATTCTTATAAACGAGCTTATGTTCAATATCTCCCCAAAACGCATGAACCAGTGCCTTGATCTGCAGTTCAAAGTTTATCTTCATGCCATCATGCATGATAAAGCCATCGATCCGATAAATTGAAAAACCGTTTTTCTGAACCTGCGGCTGCCTTGAAGCGCTATCTAAAAACAGCTCCGGGTGATTCTCATTATAGAAATAACCGCTCGCTTCATCAGGAACGATGAAATATTCACGCAGACGTTTTAGTACCTTATATTCTTCTTCAATAAAGCGGCATTCGATGCTGACACCAATCAAATCTGAAAGATTGTCGAGGATATCCTCACTGTTGTCATAATTGATATAGAAACGATTACGGATGATTTTTTCACGCAGACTCTCGCGCGTCTTAACTCGTGAAAAGATATCGACAATCATTTCCGCGTCTGCTTCAAAAATAGCATAAAGATCCGTTTTCAGCTGCTGCTCCAATTCATGATACAGATCATTTCGCTCATCAAGCAGAGCCAGCGTGGAATCAATGGTATCAAAGATACTTAAACGCATGCCATTCCCTCTTTTCTTTGATAATTCTTTGTATTGAGCCGGTCAGCGTTTAACTGAGCGATCAGCTCATCAGCGCTGGCGAACTTGACTTCATCACGAAGCTTTTCATAAAAATACAGGGTGATTGTCTGACCGTATAGATCCTGATTGAAATCGATCAGATGTGCTTCGACGCTGAGCTCATCACGATGATTGCATGTTGGGTTATGGCCTATATTGATCATGGCCTTTATCAATACACCGTTACAGCAGCAGGCACCAACATAGACACCGCGCTTTGGAATCACATAATGATCGCTGAGCGCTAGATTGGCAGTTGGAAAACCCAGCACATTGGTACCGACATGATTGCCGCGCACAACGCTGCCATGTAAGCGGTAAGGACGGCCCAAAAGCTTTTCACTCAAAACCATGTCTCCCTCACTGATTGCTTTTTCAATCCTTGTGGAACTGATCTTCTCCCCCGCATAATCAACCTCCTCAACCACCTTGACATCAAAGACATTCTGCTTTTTCAGCGTATCGACATTGCCCTGCCCGCGGCAGCCATAATGATAATCAAAGCCGCAGACTAATGTATGCAGATTCAGCGGAATCAAAATCTGATTTAAAAAAGCTTCAGGCGTTAATGCGGCCAACTCTTTTGTAAATTCTAAAATGATCCATTTTTCAATTCCAAGCTCGGCGCCTAATTCAACACGTTCTGCCATTGTCGTCAAATGGTCAATATCCTGAAGATCTTTTAATACCGCCCAAGGATCAGGATCAAAGGTAATCAGCGCGCTTTGGCAGTGATGATCCTTAGCAGCTGCGATCGCGTTGGCTATCAGCTGCTGATGGCCTAAATGCAGACCGTCGAAATATCCAATACAAGCTGATAACGGTACCGGCGATGATTGAATCGAACCGATACCCATTTTTATTACTTCCATAACTCTCTCCTTACCATAATCCCCGCACACAGCGATAGATATTCTCTTTTTCACGTTCATAGACGGCCAGCACTTCATCCTTGCTGATCATCACGACCTGAGCTTCATTGCAGTTTAATTGCACCCGTTTGCCATTTCGTATATCGGTTTCATTTGCCGGCGTAATCAGCGGCAGATGCTTTAAGGCTTCAAGCATCGGCAGCAGTTTGTAATTGCCTTCAGCGACATCCTCAAGGCTGACACATTGAGCCAAGGTAAAATGGCCGGCCTTACTGCGCACTAATGAGCTCATGCAGCCAAGATTTCCGCTTTTCTCAGCCAAATCACGGCACAGGGAACGTATGTAAGTACCGCTTGAACAAGCTACCCGAAAACGCAGTTCTTTGGCGTCCAGGACTTGGGTTTCATAGATTTCAATATCTCTGAGCGGCCGTTCTACCGTCTGGCCGCTGCGGGCATATTCATAAAGCTTCTTCCCATTCACCTTAATTGATGAAATCATTGGCGGCAGCTGTTTCTGTCTGCCCTCAAAGCTTTTCAATAAGCCTTCAAAATCCTCAATCGGTTTGATTTCACTTGTGGCAAGCACATTGCCCCACATATCTTCAGTATCTGTTGTCTGACCCAGCAAAAGCTGAGCGATATATTCTTTATCGGTATTTTCCAAAAACGGCAAAATCTTGCAGGCTCTGCCGACTAAAATGACCAAAACGCCTGTCGCATCCGGATCAAGCGTCCCGGTATGACCGATTTTTTTAGTGTTCAGCAGCTTTCGTAATTTAAACACAACATCATGGCTTGTCATGCCTGCCGCTTTATTAATTAAAAGAATTCCATCCATTATTTATTCACCTCATGGCTTCTGCTTTATTATAACATAAAATAAGAAGCATGTTGAGAAAACGATTTTCTGCCTTTGCCTTATGCTTGTTTAGAGGCGAGAAAGTATGACGAAATAAAATTTCTAAACATTTCCTAAAAGTCAAGAGTATACATTAGATTTTTTTAAGATATAATAAGATTATCCAAAAGGTATAAAATTTTTCCTACAAGTTGAGATAAGGGAATCCGGACGTTGTATTTTGGTGTGAATGCCTGCACGAGTGCAGGAATCCTAAAAACTTACACAGGATGCCCACCTGTATATACAGGGAAAAGGTCTCACCTTTTGGTGGCAGGCAGCGATGCCTGCCTTTTATTTTACTGAAAAGAAAAACTGTCAGCGTTCTGACAGATACCTTTCAATTTCTTCATCGCTCAGGCGGCGTACCTGTGTGTTTGGATAGGTGACGAATTGCCGCAGGACAGCTTTTATCTTTATGTTTTTTCAGATATAGCTGCAACTCATCAGCTCCGGTAAATATTTTATAAATAGATCCTCCCTTGCTGTTTTCTATTTGATAGATTCCACAGGCTTTCTTAGCAGTGGTATCTGCCGCCCGCAGATACATCCTCGCAATTTCCAATGTCTTGAAAGGAAAATTCCAGCGCTGTAAAGAGCGTTTAAGATCCGCTTCAATACAGATGCAGCGGCCGCAGGCGGAACAAATGTATTGGGTATGATTTTTTAAACATTCTAATGGCTTTAATAGCGGTGTACACCGGCTATCTGCAACATAACATTCTTTACACATAAGCATTCTCCTTTTATTCCCAGCGGATCAATTCCGCTACTTCAACATCCAATGCGTGTGCCACCGTTTCCAAGGTGTTCAGCGTCATCCCGCCGCTGCCTTTAATAATTGATGATAAGGTAGAATAGAGATATTTCATATCCATAGGCAAGGTCAGGCGTTTATTTTTATAATAACCCCGCGATTTTAATATTGTAATTATATTGAGCCGGACAATATCGTTTAAGGTCATTGCTTCACCCCTGTTTCTGTATCTATTGTAGGACAAAAAAAGCAATTGTTCAAACGTTATGGCATAGAAAAGCATCTTTAATTATGATTGGACGAATTGTGAAGCATATAAGGAGGCATAGAAACCCTGCTGATTCAATAATGTCTCATGATTCCCTTTTTCAATCACCCGGCCATCCTTCATCACTAAAATGCAGTCTGCTTCTTTGATGGTAGAAAGGCGGTGAGCGACCACAAAGCTGGTCTTCCCTTCCATGATTTTATTAAAGGCACGCTGTATCTTGACCTCGGTTCGGGTATCGATGTTGCTTGTAGCTTCATCTAAAATTAAAATGGATGGCTGCATCAGCATGATGCGGGCAATGCATAGAAGCTGTTTCTGTCCGGCTGACAAATTATCCCCTTCACTCACTTGGGTATCATAGCCCTGCGGAAGTCTTTTGATAAAGCTGTGGGCATAGGCCGCTTTGGCAGCAGCAATGATTTCTTCATCGGAAGCATTGGGTTTGCCGTAAGCAATATTTTCACGGATCGTACCGGAAAACAGCCAAGTATCCTGAAGTACCATCCCTACTTGTGAACGCAGGCTTTTTTTGCTGATGGTGCGGATGTCGATGCCGTCGATTTTTATAGCTCCGCCCTCTAATTCATAAAAACGCATCAGCAGGTTGATTAAGGTTGTTTTGCCGCAGCCAGTAGGGCCAACTAATGCAATATGCTGCCCGCTTTTTACGTCGATGCTGAAACCGTCAATAAAGGGCTGATTGGTATAAGAGAATTTCAGCTTATCAAGCTGTACGTGTCCCGTGCTCAAAGGCAGGATTTCACTGCTGTCAGCGATTTCTTCCTCACTGTCCAGCAATTCAAAAACTCTGGCGGCAGAAGCAAAGGCATTCTGCAGCTCGCTCACAACACCGGTAATCTCATTAAAGGGTTTGCTGTATTGATTGGCATAGGCCAAAAAACTAGAAAGCTGGCCGGTCGTCAGCATTCCGTTAAAAACAAGAATGGCACCGCTAATACCCACACACGCATAAATCAAGGCATTAATGAAACGAGTGGCAGGATTGGCTATCGAAGAATAAAACTGACTTTTAACACCGCTGTCATATAACCGCTGATTCATTTCCTCAAACTGCTTTTGGGCGGCGGCTTCATGATGAAATGCTTTGACAACTTTCATTGAGCCAACCATTTCCTCAATATTCGCACTTAACTCTCCGCGCAGCCGTGACTGTGACTGAAAGTAGTGATAATTCCTTTTGGCGATAAAGCTTGTCAGCCATAAGGATAACGGCGTTAATACAACAACTAAAAGCATGATGAGTCCATTGATTGAAGCCATAAAAAGCAAGGTAGCAGCAATGGTTACAAGGCCGGTAAAAAGCTGTGAAAAGGTCTGCAGCAAGCCATCGGAAATGATATCGATATCAGCGATGATGCGGGCAATTAAATCACCGCGTGAATGATTATCAATCGTTTTAAGCGGCAGCCGTGAAAATTTTTGAAATGCCGCCTGCCGTAAGTCACGGATGCTGCCATATGTCATTTGATTGGCAGCCAGCATCATCGTTTTTTGAAAAAAGGCAGAAATAATCAAGACAAAGGCAAGCCGCGCTAAATAGTGTGACATTAGGCTGAAATCCACATTGCCCATCGCTATGATACAGTCAATCGCATGACCGATAATGATCGGCGCATAAAGTGATGCTGTCACACTTAAAATCGCCGAAAGGATTGCCAGCAGCAGATAATGCCTGTATGGAAGCAGATAGAGCATCAGCCGTTTCATAATTTTCATAAATTGTTCATCTCCTTCTCACTCAACTGTGAAGCACAGATCTCTACATAGACCGGTGAGCTTTTCAACAGCTCCTCATGGGTACCCAAGCCAGCCATTTTACCGTCATCAAGCACCAGGATCTGATCAGCATGACGAAGTGAATTTGCCCGCTGAGAAATGATAATCAATGAGCGTTCCCTGCCCTTTAGCGTTAGGGCCTTTTGAAGCTTGGCATCGGTTGCGTAATCGAGAGCTGATGAACTGTCGTCAAGAATCAGCAGCGCCGGCTTTTTAACTAATGCGCGGGCGATTGCAAGCCGCTGGCGCTGACCGCCGGAGAAATTACGGCCGCCCTGATTAACCATCGTATCCAAGCCGGCTTTTTGCTGCATCACAAAATCAGCTGCCTGAGCATCACGCAATGCTTCCCATATTTCTTCATCATCAGCATCGGGTTTTCCCCAGCGGATGTTTTCACGGATCGTACCGGTAAACAAAATATTCTTCTGCGGCACCAAACCTATTAAAGAGCGAAGCTCATCTTCTGAAGTGCTTTTGGGATTCTTGCCGTAAAGGGTGAGTTCACCCTCACTGATGTCATAGAAACGATTGATCAAATGAGTCAATGTGGATTTACCGGCACCTGTTCCGCCGATAATACCTAATACCTCACCAGGTTTCAGCGTAAAACTGATATCCTCTAAAATATTCTCCTCACTGTTTGGATAATGGAAAGAAACGTGTTTCATCATCACAGCTGTTTCACAATCCTTTGTCAAAGGCTCATGACCGTTAAATTGAATTGAGGAACTTAAGGTCAGCACTTCACTGACTCGATGGGCACTGGCTGCTGCTTTTGTGAAAATCACAACTAAATTAGCGACCACATTCAAAGCCAGAAGCATCTGTGTCATATAACTGACAAATGCGATAATTTCGCCTTGCGTCAGCGATCCGCCGTAGACGCGGTGTGAGCCATAATAGATAATCGCCAAAATCGAAAAATTCACGATCAAATAAGTCAGCGGATTCAAATTAGACTGAATTTTACCGGCCTTAATTGAAGTATCAAAGAGATCTTTAACTGCCAGGGTGAACCGTTGCTTCTCATGTTCTTGGTTTGAAGTTGCCCGAATTACCCTGATTCCATCAAGATTCTCGCGGGTCAGCAAAGAAAGTCTGTCCAGTTTGCTTTGAATGGAGCGATAGTATGGGACAGAGCGGCTCATGATCAGATAAAGAACAAGGGCAATCATCGGTGCCGCAATTAGAAAGACTAAAGCCAGCTGCCGGTCAATGCGCATTGCCATGATACAACTGCCGAGAACTAAAAAAGGTGCCCGCAGTGCCAGACGTATCATCATCGCAACTGCTAACTGAAGCTGATTGATATCATTGTTGCTGCGTGTGATCAAGGATGGTGTACCAATTTGATCCACTTCAAAATAAGAAAGCGACTGGATGTGGGCAAACATGGCATTACGAAGATCAGTGCCAAAGCCCTGTGAGGCCAATGCCGCAAAATACTGACAGATCAATGAGCTGGCTAGGCCAACAACAGCCAGCAGCACCAGCAGCAAGCCATAATGAAGAATCAAGGGCAGATCATGACCGATGATTCCCTGATCGATGATAGCAGCCATGATCAACGGCACAATCAGTTCAAATATTGCTTCGATCAGCTTAAACAAAGGGCCTAATACTAATTCTTTCTGGTATTTTTTTAAATAGACAAACAGCTTTTTCATAACTTCTCTCCCTTGCTTTTTTATCTTCTTCCAGTTATCATAGTAGCATATCTGATAATATATGAATATTATTTAATTTATATATATACTATTCAAAAAACATATAGGAGGAACTATGGATCTGCATCAGCTTGAAGTCTTTACCGCCATTGTTGAAGAAGGCACCTTATCGGCTGCCGCTAAACGGCTGCATTGTTCACAGCCGCCTTTATCATACCAGCTCAGCAATCTTGAGAAAGAATTAAATGTCACCTTGATTCAGCGCGGTTCACGTCAGTGTGTCTGCACCGAGGCGGGGCTTCAGCTTTATAAGCGAGCGCTGCAAATCCTTGAGCTCAGCCGGCTGGCTGCCGCTGAGCTGCAGCGAGCCGGCAATCATGTCAGCGGCACCCTGCGAATCGGTGTGATTTCATCAGCGGTATCCGTCTTGTTGAATCAGCAGCTGGATCAATTTCATCAACAATACCCGCTGATAACTTTTCAGCTGTTTGAGGGCAATACTTTTGAATTGCTGGAGGAACTAAAAAAAGGGCTGCTTGATCTGGCGATCGTCAGAACCCCCTTTAAAGAGGATGTCGTTAAGCTGCATCTGCAAAGTGAAGCGATGCTTGCAGTTTCTACACAGCCGCTTTGCGAGCAGGAGTCAATTACCATTCATGAATTAAGCAAGTACCCATTAATCATTTACCGCCGCTTTGAAAAGCTAGTCAGAACAGCTTTTGCGGATGCCGGCTGCGAATTACAGCTGGCCTGTTTAAATGATGATGCGAGAACGACCTACTGCTGGGCAAAAGCCGGGATGGGAGTAGGCCTTGTACCGGCTTCCTTACTGCCGATGTTTGCGAGCGACAACCTAGCCGCAGTACCCATTGCCGAAGACAGCTTTTATACTCAGATCGTCGTTACTTATAAAAGCCGGGATACACTGGCACCGCCTGCCCGCTGCTTTTTATCGCATATGGAAAATCTGCTGAATGAAGATAAGAAAAAGATATAGCAAGCGCTATATCTTATTTTTTTCTGGCTTTAACGATCAGCATCATTGGCCGCCGCAGTTCATCTCTCATACCAGCGACATTTTCAAGCATCTCATCGCTGGGCTTTGGCTCTACGATATTTAAAAGTTCAAAGCCGTGATTCAGCAATGTATTCAGATAGGTCGTGACTGTTTTATGATATTTCGTGACTTCTTCACCTAAGAAGATTGCCTTGCGTTCCCCTTCAATAAAATAATTATCAACCGGAAAATGCAAAATGCTGCCAGCTTCATCATAATACCAGTCTTGTTTTCCTTCAGCGGTAAAAAGCGGATGCTCACAAGAGAATACCAGAATACCGTCTTTGCTTAAAACACGGCTGATTTTGGCTGCTAAAGCGTCAAAATCCTTGACATAGTGAAAAGCCAGTGAGCTTAAAACAATATCAAAGGATGCATCTGCAAACTCGAAATCTTCCATTGATTCACGTTGATAGCTGACCTGCTCATAGGTTGTCTTGCTTCTGGCTACGGCCAGCATTTTTTCAGAGAGATCGATGCCGATTACCTGATCTGCATGGTGCTGAGCCGCATAGATGCAGTGCCAGCCATAGCCGCAGCCTAAGTCAAGCACGCGTTTATGTTCAAAATCAGGCAGAAGTTTTTCCAGTGTCGACCATTCACCAGCCCCTTGAAGTCCTTTTAAAGAGCGGTCCATCGCACTGTATTTCTTAAAAAATTGTTCATCATCATATTTGTTTTCTTTCATAAATGCTCCTTTCAAAAAATCCGCTTATGCGGATTTTATTCTTGATTGATACGGATATGTAATTCCTCAAGCTGTGCCGGATCAACACTGTCAGGCGCTTCACACATCGGACAGCGGGCATTGGCGTTTTTAGGGAATGCGATAACGTCACGGATAGAATCTGAACCAGTTAAAATCATCGCAACACGGTCTAAGCCAAGCGCCAAACCGCCATGCGGAGGTGTTCCGTATTTGAAGGCATCGACAAACCAGCCAAAGCTTGAACGGATTTTTTCTTCAGTAAAGCCCAAAACTTCAAACATCTTCTCCTGAAGCTTCTGATCATAGATACGCAGTGAACCGCCGCCAAGCTCATAACCATTTAAGACAATATCATAAGCGGCAGCTTTGACCGCACCCGGATCAGTGTCCAAAAGCGGCAGATCTTCAGTTTTTGGCATCGTAAATGGATGATGCATCGCATAATAGCGGCCGTCTTCTTCGTTATATTCAAGCAATGGGAAATCAGTAACCCATAAAAAGCTGAATGTATTCACATCAAGCAGGTTTTTCTCTTTCGCAAAGTAACCGCGCAAAGCCCCCAATACATCACAAGCTGTCTTCCATTTGTCAGAGACAATAAAGATTACGTCTTCTTCCTGAGCATTCATCGCTTTGATCATTGCCGCTTTTTCATCCTCATTAAAGAATTTAGCAGCACTGCCTTCTACCGTGCCATTGAGCACCTTTAATACGACAAGTCCTTTAGCGCCATACTTCTTAGCAAAATCAGTGGCATGATCTATATCCTTACGCGTCATATGACTTTGATGATCGACACAGATAGCTTTAATAACACCCTTATTGGCAAGACAATCCTTGAACACCTTAAACTCGCAGTTAACAAACAGATCAGAGAGATCATGCAGCTCATAACCAAAACGGTTATCCGGCTTGTCACTGCCGTATTTATTCATCGCATCATGCCATGTCATGCGCAGGAATGGCGTTTTAACATCGATGCCCTTAACTTCCTTCATCACTGCCTTCAGCATGTTTTCTGTCATTTCAATAATTTCATCTTCGCTCATAAAGCTGGTTTCAATATCAAACTGTGTGAAATCCAGCTGACGGTCAGCGCGCAAATCCTCATCACGGAAACAGCGTGCTACTTGGTAATAACGTTCAAAGCCGGAAACCATCAGCAATTGCTTAAACAATTGCGGAGACTGCGGCAGCGCATAGAACTGTCCGGGATGAATACGTGAAGGAACCAGATAATCACGCGCCCCTTCCGGAGTAGATTTGCCAAGGATCGGCGTTTCAATTTCAATGAAGCCCTGATCGTCAAGCACCCGGCGCATCACACGGGTAATCTGTGCCCGTTCAATGAGCTTCTTCTGCATCACCGGTCTTCTTAAATCAAGATAACGGTATTTTAAGCGCGTATCCTCTAAAGCGTCGGTTTCATCCGCAATCAATAATGGTGTTGTTTCAGCACTGTTGATAATGGTTACTTTTTCTACGATGATTTCAATATCACCCGTCGCCATTTTAGGATTCTTATCCTTACGTTCGCAGACTTTGCCGCTTACTTCTAAGATATATTCATTGCGGACAGACGTAATCTGATCAGAAATCGTTTCATCAAAAACACATTGTGTAATGCCGGTACGATCTCTTAAATCGATAAAAACTAATGATCCAAAATTTCTTCGTTTGGCTACCCAGCCAATCAGGGTGACATTTTGTCCTGCTTCAAGTATGCTTAATTCACCGCAGCTATGTGTACGTTTCATTTACTGATCCTCCTATTCATGATTGCCGCATGTGCAATTACCTTCACCACATGTGCAAGTATGTTCATGTTCATCTTCCATGGCAAACATAGAATCCATGGTATCAATGAGATCACTCATCGGCACGCTGACCTGTGTTTGATCATCAATGCGTTTAATCGTAACACTTTGATTTTTAATTTCGGTTTCACCGACTAATATAGCAGCCTTTGCCTTCCTGCGGTCTACCGTTTTAAATTGAGCCTTAAAGGAACGGTTCAGATAATCCATATCTGAGCGATAGCCGGCTGCTCTTAATTCAGTCGTGATCTTAAAGGCTTCTAAGGCAGCACTTTCATCAAGGCACAGCACATAGGCATCTAATTCCTCAGGATCACTCATATCGATACCTTCAGCTTCAAGGGCGATCAGGATACGTTCCATGCCCATTGCCCAGCCAATGCCGGACATGCCCTGCGGACCGCCGAAATATTCTACCAGACCATCATAACGGCCGCCGGCTAAGACAGTGCTTTGTGAACCCATCTGTTCATTCACTGAAACAACCTCAAAGACGGTGTGGGTATAATAATCCAAGCCGCGCACTAAACGATCTTCAATTACATAGGGAATTTCCAGCGCATCTAAGCCAGCGCATACAGCATCAAAATACGCCTTGGATTCAGGGGTCAGATAGTCGTGAATCTTGGGCACCGTTTTCATAATTTCAGCATCAGCATCAACCTTGCAATCCAGAATTCTTAACGGATTCTGTTCATAACGGCGCTGACAGTCAGAACACATGGAAGAAATATCTTTTTTAAAGTGTTCCTTTAAAGCTGTGCGGTAGGCATCCCGTGATTCATCATCACCCAATGTATTTAATAAGACTTTCAAATCCGACAAGCCTAAGGCAGACAGGATTGACCAGCCTAAAGAGATGGCTTCGACATCAAGCAGCGGATTTTTAGCGCCGATTACCTCAACACCAAACTGATTAAAGATGCGCTGTCTTCCCTTCTGCGGACGTTCATAACGAAACTGCGGTCCCATGTAATACATTTTAACCGGTAAATCAGCACTGCCAAACAGCTTATTCTCTACAAAGCTGCGGGCAACCCCGGCGGTTCCCTCAGGCCGCAGAGTTAATGAACGGCCGCCGTTATCCATAAATGTATACATTTCCTTGTTCACCATATCTGATGAATCATTGCCGCGTTTAAATACTTCTGTGTGTTCAAAGATCGGTGTGCGGATTTCGCTGTAATCATAGACATAACAGAACTGACGCAGTAAGTCTTCCAGCTTGTGCCATTTCGATGACATTGCCGGCAGGATATCCTGAGTGCCTCTTGGCATTTGATAATTACTCATACTATTTCTCCTTTTTGGTAAATAAAAAGCGCCCTCATCTAAGGACGCATAAGCGCGGTACCACCTTAGTTCAGCACGGATGCTGCAACTTTGTTCCCTAACGCGGAATGAACGGCTGAACCTTATCAGAACAGCTCCTCCAAAGTGTCCAGTTTCAGAACTCAACAAAGGCTTACACCAACCGCCTTCTCTCTTCGCATGACTTCTAAAACACGCTTATTCATAGGATTTACTATAAGTTTACCATCTTTGAAGGTTTTGTCAAGACTTAATCATTAAGGCTGCACGCAGCCAAAGAAAAGAAAATTACAAGGTCATAATTTGAGCAATCTGATTGATTACAGAATTATCTTTACAGCTGCCAATAATATATTTAGCACTGTTTTTTGCTTTTTCAGACGCATTGTCAACGGCATAGGAATGATCATAGGCCGCTAACAGCATCGCATCATTATCGCCATCACCAAAGACATAGATGTTATCCTTATGCCAACCGGTAAGCTGAAGCAGCTTATCCATCGCGCTTTGCTTTGTGACACCGGCTGCGGTCAGTTCTATAACATGAGTATCAAAAGGGTTGTTAACGACCTCATCAAAGGTTTTGAAAAAAGCTTCTTTCTCTTTATATTTTTTCGCATCCATCTCCAAAATATTTATTTTCACCACTTGATCTTTAATTTGGCTGATGTCCGCATCAAAGACATAGTGTGATAGCATGAATTGAAACTGTTCATCATTGCCGCTCATTTTCTTTTGCCAGACATCCCATTTGCCATAATTCATCAGATAAGCTTCTTTTGAGATGGCCATAAATGTTTTATCCTGCATGATATATTCTACATTATCATTTGGATATCGGCGATAAGCAGCACTAACCACCTGTTCATCAATTCCCTTTTTATAAAGCACCGCTTTATTGCGGTCTAAAAGTATCGCGCCGTTCATGATGATGAAATAAATCGGCGCGTCATAAAAATTCAAAACCTTTATACCATGCAGTGAACGGCCGGTAGCAATAACTAACTCATTTTTTGAATGCAGGATCTGCTGCACACAGGCTTTCACTGTATCATTGTTTTGCAGTGACTGATCAATCAGCGTACCGTCCAGATCACTGACAAATATTTTCATCATTCAAGCATCGTTCCATTGGATGCGATGACCTGCTTGTAGTAATCAAAACTATCCTTCTTGATCCGCTTGCCGGTACCGCTGCCATAATCATCCAAGTCAACATAGATAAAGCCATAACGCTTTGACATTTCTCTTGTCGATTCCGATAACAGATCGATGCAGCCCCACCATGTGTAGCCCATTAAGTCAACACCATCTAGATTAATTGCGTCGCTCATCGCGCATACATGTTCCTTTAGATATGCTTTACGGTAAGGATCATGGATATGACCATCTTCGCTGACCGTATCTCTGGCGCCTAACCCATTTTCAACAATGAAAAGCGGTTTTCTGAAACGGTCATATAATTCCACTAAAGAATAGCGCAAGCCGGAAGCATCTGTCTGCCAGCCCCATTCACTGCTTGGCAGATATGGATTTTTAACACCGTTAAACGTGTTGCCCGGCGAGAGCTCCAAGCCATTCGTATCCGCGGCCCAGCAGGAGGTCATGTAGTAAGAAAAGCTGACAAAATCTACAATTCCTTCTTTTAATATTTGTTCATCATTTTCTTCAAATTTAACCGTATATCCCTTATTGCTGATTTCTTTCTTCAGATAGATCGGATATTCACCGAATACCTGAATGTCTACATATCGGTAAATACTTCTCATTCGCTGCTGAGTCGCCAGATTATCCTCCGGTTTGCACGTATAAGGATAAAAACACAGCTTGGTCATCATACAGCCGATTTGCGCTTCAGGGTATAATTCATGACCGGCTTTAACCGCTAATGCGCTGGCAATCATTTGGTGATGCATTGCCTGATACATCGCCTGTTCAAACGGCACATCTTCAAACTGATCCTCAATCAGACCGCCGCTGGTTACCGGATGGCGCAGCATCGCATCAACCTCATTAAAGGTTAACCAATATTTGACATAGGGACCGAAATGTTCAAAGCATACCTTCGCGTATTTAACGAATAAATTGACACATTCTCTGCCGTACCAGCCGCGGTATTTCTTGATCAAAGCGACAGGAACATCATAATGTGATAAGGTCACCAAAGGTTCAATGTTATACTTTTTACATTCTTTTAAAACATTAACATAAAATTCAATACCCTTTTCATTTGGTGTTTCATCTTCAGGGTCAGTGAAGATTCTTGACCAGCAGATCGACATACGATAAACCTTAAAACCCATTTCCGCGAATAAAGCGATATCTTCTTTATAATGATGATAAAAATCAATGCCTCTGCGTTTAGGATAATTGATTGTATTCGCGCTCTGCGCTTTGTTTAAATCCTCAGAAGTAAAAGCAAACTGTTTAGTCATATTGGAAATATTGCCGGCTCTGAATTCCAGACAGTCCTGAATCGTCATTCCCTTGCCGTCGATATCCCATGCTCCTTCGCATTGATTTGCGGCCGTAGCGCCGCCCCACAGGAAGCCCTGAGGAAATTTTAATTCACTTTGATTGGTATACATTTAACTCCTCCTTTTATAAAATGATTTCAGCTTTTTCTTTAAGACCGAATGATGAAAATACATATTCATCTTTGGTTGGTTCAGTAATGATCAGCATCGTGGTCATTGAATAGCCAGCGGCTTGAATAGCGACTAAATCGGCTTCAACGATTTTTTGCCCCGCTTGTACTTTGGCTCCTTGTTTAGCAAATACTTTAAAGCCGCGGCCCTGCAAATCAACGGTATTGATACCGATATGCACCAGTACACCCGTGCCGTCCTGCATCCGGATCGCAAAAGCATGACCGGTTGGAAACATTACCTCTAAGGTACCATTGCAGGGTGATACAAATTCATTTGAACTTGGAATAAAACCAATTGTTTTGCCTAAAGTTTCATTCGCGAAGACCTTATCCTCAATCTGATCCGGTGCAATCATTTCTCCCTTCACGACCGCAACTAGATTTTGATTGGATACTTCAGGCAGTTTTTCTTTTTTACTAAATAAACCTAACAAACTCATAGCTCTCTCCTTCCCGCAATCATCAAGTTTTATTTATCGTCATTAACGCCCAGAACCATAACCATGGAGAAGGCAATGGCCGCTGAGACAAGCATACCAAGCGCTACACACCAGAAGTTTTCAGTCATAAATACCGGTGTTGACAGAATACATGAATTAACGAATGCCAGGGCACGGCCGCCAAACATACCGACAATAGCACCACCAACAGCACCGCCGACAATTGTCGCCAGCATCGCATTTTTAAATTTCAGGAAAACCCCATAAATACCAGGCTCAGTAATTCCGATAAAGGATGAAATCGCTGTGGAAGCACCGATCTGTTTGTTTTCTGTATTTTTAGCTTTTACCCAGACACCCATACAAGCACCAAATAAAGCAAGGGTTCCCATCGTATGCATCGGCAGCAGCCAGTCATAGCCAAGCTCTGCAATATTGCCTAAGCAAATTGTGCTTAACGATAAATGCATTCCGGTCATAACGACAAACAATCGTGTGCCGCCGATAATGGTTCCTGCGATAATCGGCGATAAGCCATATAGGAAATTGAATAGACCAACCAGCAGTGTTGAAATATACATAGCCAGCGGACCGATAGCGGTTAATGTCAATGGCGTCATAATCAATAAGACAAGTGTCGGTGTAAATACGATGCGCAGACTTTTAGGCATAAATTTATTGATATACTTATATACATAACTTAACACCCACACCGTTAAGATAATAGGAATCGTACTGCCAAAATATCTTGGGAATGGAATCGGCAGACCCAACAAGCTCATTGCTTCCGCACCGGCAGTATTACCAGCTGTCATCGTTGGGTACAAGAGTACACCGGCCAGCGATATCGCTAACGGCGTATTGGTTTCAAAACGTTTAGACGCTGACCAGGCAACTAAGAACGGTAAGAAATAAAAGGCACAATCGCCCGCCATATTCATTACTGTAATAAATGTTGAGCCAGCATCAACGCCTAAATAAGAAGTTAAAATCGTTGACAGACCCTTGATCATACCAGCGCCGGCTAAAGCAGGAATGACCGGTAATAAAATCGCGGATAATGTTTGAAAGATTAAACCGATGCTGAATTTCTTCTTTTCTTTGTCTAAATTCTCTTCGATCTTTCTTTCCGCGTCAATACCGGCAGTCTTACAGAAATTCACATACAAATCATCGACCTCCTGACCGACAATAATCTGCAGCTGACTGCCATTCCACTGACAGCCGGCAATACCGCTTAGCTTTTCCAACGCTTCTGTATTAACTAAGCCTTTATCCTTTACATCTAAACGCAAACGCGTCATACAGTGATAAGCACGGGCAATATTCTCCCTGCCGCCTACTTCGATCAGAATCTTTTCAGATAATTCATCATAATTCTTTTTAGCCACTTTGTGTTTCCTCCTTACAGCTATCTATTTTTTTCGAATTCATCGGCGCCAATGGTTCGTAAAAAACTTAAAGGGTTTCTTCTCTGCTGCTTAAACGATTTACATGCAGAATTAAATACAGCAATTCTTCATCATTAAGTTTAATTTCCAATGCTTTACATATTCTTATTGCACATTCATAAGTTTGGGGATATTCAAGAATCAATTGATCAAACATTTTTTGATTCTGTGTTTTAATTTCTTTGTTATTTGCGACACGATCTAATAAATAATACATATGTGAAACAAATCTTGAATAATTAAACCCTTCCTTATCGATTTTTAAATTCATACATTCTTCTACGATTTCCGCGCATTGATCGATTCTGCTTTGACTGTTGCTGTTGGTCAGCTGATTATCAACCAAACCATAATCGATCACATGCAGGGTGATGATGGCGGCTTCCTGTTTCGGCAGCTCGACATTTAGTTTTTCTTTTATAATTTTTAACGCATATTCACCGATTTTGATTTCCGTTGGATACATATGCTTGACCTCATGGGCCAGCGGCAGATTGATATTGATATGCTCTTTCTGACGCTTCATACTGAACATAATATGATCTGCCAGTGTAAATATCAGATTATCGTTAAATTTACCGTTCAGCAATTGATTTGCGTAATCAATAATATCGGTACTGACTTGAATAATTGCTTCCGGAATCTGTGATAAAGTATCGACAAGAATGGGATTCGCATTATAGAAAGTACGTTCAATCTGCGAAACAGGGATATCATAAGGCGGCTTTCTAAAACCGATCCCTTTACCAAATGCGATTACTTCATTTCCCTTAGAATCAAGGCATAAAGATATATTGTTATGAATATTTTTAATCACTCTCATAGTTTCACCCGCCTATAAAAAAAACTCTTCGATGCCGCCAGCAACACAAAAAATATTTGTGTTCTAGGACAAGCCTCAAAGAGTAACTAACCTATTTACATTGTCTATAATAGTATGCGCTTTCAGAATTGTCAACCCTAAATTTGATTAATTTTTAGGTTTTTAAACAGCCAGCAGATTCTTCATGGCTGGATTGATCAGCTGTGTATGGATTTGAAAATCATACTGTTTTATTCCCTCGACATATGTTTGAACAACATGCCAATCCTGATCGAGAATGACAAAATCAGCGTCCTTGCCGATCGCGATACTGCCTTTCTTTTCTTCTAAATGAAAATATTTGGCTGGCTGCAGCGAAGCCATTTTAATCACTTTATCGGCAGGTATCTGGTGTTTAAAGATCAGATTGCGCATGTCATATAAAACATATTGTCCGCTGCCGCTGATCGTACCATCATCAAGCACAATGTGTCCCGCTTCAGTTACGATGCGTTCTTTACCTCTTGCATAATATCGGCCCGCCGGCATACAGGCAAGCTCTGATGAATCAGAAATCAGAATAAAATGCTCACTGTCTTTGACTCTGAAATATAAATCGATGATTTCCGGAGCCAGATGCACATGATCACAGATGATTTCCAGAATGATATCTTCATCTAATAAGCAAGCGGTTATGGCACCGCCGCTGCGCTGATGAATCGGCCGCATCGCATTACCGAAATGGGAAATGCTGGTAGCGCCCATTTTAAAGCCTTTTTTCATTTCTTCATAATCAGCATCGGTATGACCGGCAGCAATGCGAATGTTTTGACTCAGTAAATACTGCATAACAGCTTCAATTCCCTCAAGATCTGTCGATACTGACATATATTTCAGATGGCCTTTGGCAGCTTCATTCATTTGTTTCGCATAATCAACACTTGGCTTAGGCCAGTCAAAGCCTTTGCTGGCACCCATATATTTAGGATGACGGAAAGGCCCCTCAGCCTGTATGCCAAGAATGCGCGATCCCTTAACAATACCGGAATCAATTACATCGGCAACCTTAGCCATACTGTCAAATTCCTGAGTGGTTGCGAAAACGCCGGTGACACCAGTTGCGGCAATGGCCTTGGTAAACCCATATACCTCATCCATGTCTTTACACGTTGCGGAATAGCCCATGCAGCCATGGGAATGAATATCGATGATCCCCGGAATGATAATTTTATCCGTGTGATCATGCACTGGCAGCATGCCAGTATAATCATCAAGCAGCTCACTGATCCGGCCGTCTTCAACAACCAAATAAGCATCATCCATTGTCTGCTGTTCAGTGTAAATTCTGCCGGCTTTAAATATTTCTTTCATCGTTTCACATCCTTTATCAAAGATTGACTATTTTGAAAAAAAGACTCTTAAAGTCTTTCTTTCTTAGTAACTGGCGACACTGCCATCGGTACGCGATTCGCAGGCGCCGATGTAGACACCATTTTCCATTCTTAAAATCATTTCAGCCCGGCCAAAAGACAGCTTGTTTTCCGCTGCAACCATCTGATGACCGCGCTTTTTCAGCGCTTCGATCAATGCTTCAGGAACATCCGGTTCAACATCGAAACGAATGCCCTCTTTCCATTGCCACCTCGGCGCATCGAGACACATCTGCGGATTCAAATGAAAATCAATCAGATTCATCATAACCTGCACATGGCCCTGCGGCTGCATATAACCGCCCATCACACCAAAAGGTCCTAAGGCCTTGCCCTCTTTTGTCAGAAAACCCGGAATGATTGTATGATAACTGCGTTTTCTTGGTGCCAGAGCATTAATGCTGGCAGGATCTAAGGAAAAATCATGCCCGCGATTCTGTAAGGCGATGCCGTAATCTTCAATGACGATGCCGCTGCCAAAATCCATATAATTGCTTTGAATGTAGGAGACCATGTTTCCTTCATCATCGGCAGTGCACAGATAAACCGTACCGCTTTTCGGCGGTTCTACCGGTTTTGGCTGCTGAGCCTGATTAGTGATTTCAGCCGCCCGTTTCTTACCGTATTCATCACTGAGATAATAACGGTAATCAACCTTCATATCCTTACTGTCCGTAACTGTCGCATAAGCGTCTGAGAAAGCCATTTTCATCGCTTCGAATTGCTTATGAACGGTATCGGTGTCATCCCTTGATGTGAACTCAAAATTTTTCAGTATATTCAATGCCATTAAGGCAACAATTCCCTGACCATTCGGCGGGATTTCCCAAACATCATAGCCGCGGTAGCTGACATGAATCGGATCGACCCATTCAACATCATATTCAGCCAGATCTTCCTTGCGGATAAAACCGCCGTCACGTTTGCTTTGCGCATCAATCTGATCGGCAATTTCACCCTTATAAAAAGCATCAGCATTACTTTGCGCTATTAAACGCAGAGTCTTCGCATGATTCTTAAATTTAACGATCTCACCAAATTGGTAAGGCTCACCATTTTTGGTAAAGGTTTTAAACCATTCATCAAAAATGGAATTATCTTTAAACAGTTTAGAATCCTGACGAACATATTTATCCCACAAAACGGAAACAACAGCAGAAACCGGATAGCCTTCTTCAGCATAACGGATAGCGGGGGCTAACACGTCTTCAAGGCTCAGCTTGCCAAAACGCTTGGAAAGCGCCGCCCATGCTTTAGGCTGACCAGGAACTGTGACCGGAAGCCAGCCGTGCTTTGGCATTTTATTATAACCGGCTGCTTTGAGTTTATCAATGGAGATTTCCTTTGGACTATAACCAGATGCGTTTAAGCCAACCATTTTATCCTTCATCCAGACAATCGCAAAGGCATCACCGCCCAGTCCATTACTGACGGGTTCTACGACGGTGAGAACAGCCGCCGCCGCAATCGCGGCATCGACGGCATTCCCGCCCTTTTTCAATATTTCCAATCCTGCAGAAGATGCCAACGCACTACTGCTGCAAACCATACCATGCTGGGCCGTAACACTGTAACGGCTTAGCTGATAGGGCTGATCCATTGCGTTAAACTTCATTTTACATCTCCTATCTTTTGTTAGTATTTCTTTAATGCATCATTAACATCGACATAAGCGCCGCCGGGAACCCCTTGTGCATATAATTTAATTCCCATTTGGGCAATTCCCTTCCAAATTTCAAGTTCTTCCTTTGTCGCAAACATTTGGCTTGCTAACTGCAGCTTGTTTTCACCTGAACGCTGATTGCCGATATTTACTTCCTTCATTTCGATTCCTTTTTCAATCAATGCCGCTAATTCAGCGGGACCCTTAACAAGGATCATGACTTTTTTATTCTTATATGTATCATTCAGAATTTTTTCAACTGCTTCATCAATTGTTAAGAAATATGGAGTAACACCCGGAGGCGTAGCCATTTTCATTAACTGACATTGCATCTTATTTTTGGCAGTTGGATCATCAATTGCCAGAATTGTGTTAATTCCCCTTGACCGTGTCCAGCCAATAGCTACCTGTCCATGTATGAGCCGGTCATCGACTCTCACTAATTCAATACCCATATATTTGTCCTCCGTGTTTTATTATAATCAATGAATTACAGGATGCCGAAAAAGCCTAAGACTAAACCGACAACAACTATGCCCATCATCACCCAAGTTGTACTCTTGCCCTTGCGCAGCAATCCGAAAACAGCCAGTGTGCATACCAATGGCAGCATTTTAGGCAGAATCGCGTCAAGTGTTGTTTGTAAAGAAATAGCAGCGTCACCAACATTATAAGTTAATTTAGTTGTAACATTCAGCCATGTAGCAGTTAAACCGCCGACAACAAATAAGCCGAGGATCGTTGCCGCTTCCATCCATACTTTGATCTGCATGCTTTCCATCTTATCCATAAACTGATCAGCAAGGTTATAACCCATATGAACGCCCCAGTATTGCATACCAAAGTGAATTACATTCATAATGATAACAAATACCAATGGTGCAACGCCGTTGCCGCTCAATGCTAAGGAAGCACAGATACCGGCAGTAATCGGACGCAGGGTACTCCATAACAAGGAATCACCAATACCCGCCAGCGGTCCCATTAAGGCACCCTTTACGGCTTGAATATTTTCTTCGCTGATTTCATCGCCATTAGCCATTTTCTCTTCCATTGATGCTACGATACCAAAAATCGGTCCGCATGTCCAAGGATGTGAGTTAAAGTAACCGATATGACGTTTATAACCGGCAATTCTTTCTTCTTCTGTCTGATATAATTTGTTGATGACAGGAATCATTGCCCATTCAAAGCCCAGTGCTTGCTGACGTTCAAAGTTAAAGGCGGATTGTATCGCATTCGAACGGATGAATAATTTGTTTAAATCCTTTTTTGTTAAAGTAACTTTTTCTTCCATCTTACAGATCTCCTTCCGCTTTATTCAATTTATTAAATACATAGACTGCACAATATGCGATACCGATGAAGGCTACACCCATTACACCAAAGGCAGGAATATAAGCGACCATCGCAAAACCGATAAAGAAATATCCCATATATTCTTTAGTGCTCAGATTATTCAGCAGCAAGCCGAAACCTAACGCCGGCAATAATGCGCCTACCGCACTGATACCCGCCATGATGTTGGCAGGAATGCTGTTCATGATGTTGGTAACATATTCAGCGCCAAAATATAAACCTAAGAAGGTTGGAATGAAATAAGCTAAGAAATGCAAGCCATTGCCTAGCCACATCATCATTGAAATACCTTTCCAATCACCTTTGTTGGCATAAGTATCAGCAGCATGCATGAAGAATGCACAGGCAGCCTTGGCAAAGGTTTCAAAGGTACTGGCTACTACCGCAACCGGCAGTGCTACTACCATGGCACCCTCTAAACCAGTACCGCTTAAAATAGCCGCGGTCGTTCCTAAAGCACTGGCAATCGCTACGTTTGAAGGTACAGAGCCGCCGATGGCCTGAGCACCCATGAAGACAAGTTCTAATGAAGCTCCGACAAATAAACCAGTGCCGAAATCACCTAAAATCAAACCGATGATTGGTCCTAAAACCAAAGGTCTTTCTAACTGGCAGTCACCTAATACTCTTCGCTGTAAATAGGCTAAGCCGGTAATCAAGCTAATAATAAAAGTTGTAGTAATACTCATATTTTACCTCCGTATAATTACGTCTATCAAAGAATTATCCTTATCTTGTCAACCCCTGCTATCCTCCTCTTTTTCATTGTCTAATCCTTTGCTTAATCAAATCATAGCATTAATTTTTTAATATGTCCATACATTTATCATAATTACGCACAATAAATGTACGAATATTTGAAAACCCTTACTTAATTACAAATAAACCTATAAATTTAAGTGTAAATAGGTTAAAATAGATATATAAGTTTATGGAGGGAATATGAATACAACAAAGAAAACATCTAAAAAGCAAATCATCGAAAATTATTTGCTGACCGAAATCGTCAATGGGCATTTCAAAATCGGCGATCAAATCCCATCGGAATTAGAATTATCAAAGAAATTTAATTTTGGCCGACAGACAGTTCACTCTGCCCTCTCCGATTTGGCACTGATGGGCATTATCGAAAGAACCCCCGGCAAAGGCTCATTTGTATCCCGGCATCCGGTTAACCGCAATATTCAAAAGAAAAAAAGCTTTACTGAGGATATGCAAAGTATCGGCATGGTTCCCGGCAGTCAGCTTTTAGAATTTAAAATTATTAAGGCAAAAGAAGTTCCTGAGGTGGCCAAAGAGCTTAAAATTGAAGCCGGTGAGGAATTATATGCATTAGTCCGGCTCAGAACCGGCAATAATACACCGATTGCCCTGCAATATACGTATATTCCGCATAAATTCATCGAGCATTTTGATTTAAGTGTTTTGGATAAATCGCTGGAAAGCTATATTGAATCGCTAGGTTATGATATAACCGGCTTCTTGACAAGACTGCGGGCAATGGAAGGAAATGAGGATCAGCTGAGAATTCTGCAGACTACCAATCGGGCGATCCTGAACAGTATTTCGATTCGTTATGTTGATACTACGATTCCCTTCTATTACACGTCTTCCTTTTATCGTTCCGATCTTTATGAATATACATTTTCATCATTTAATTAAGTAAAATAAAAGATTCATCATGTTTATATGTGATGAATCTTTTTAGTCTAGAATGGAATGAAGATACCTGCTAAGGCCGCTAATGCAATATAGAGAATCGGATGCTTTTTGTATTTCACAAGCAGGAAATATAAGATGGCAAAGCAAGCCAGTGCCGGCCAATTGAAAAATGCCAAAAAATCAGAACCGGCATGAAAGAGGGTAGATTGGATCACATTCCATGCGGATGCCAGAATCAAAGCCGCTACGGCTGGCCGGATACCATAAAAGGCAGATTGTACATACTTATTGTCTTTAAACTTATCTAAGACCTTGGCAATCGCTATGATAACTAAGAGCGCCGGCACAACAATGCCCATTGTGGCAGTGATGCCGCCGATGATACCCGCTGTATTATAACCGGCAAAGGTGGCCATATTTACACCGATCGGACCTGGCGTGCTTTCAGAGATGGCTATCATATCGATGAGCTGCACGCGTGTAAACCAATCATAACGATCCGCTAAATCATAGAGGAATGGCAGTGTTGCTAAACCGCCGCCGACGGAAAACAAACCAATCTTAAAAAATTCAAGAAATAAAGTAATAAGTGTCATTATTGTTTATCCTTTCTGCCATGCAGCAAAATACCTAGTATTGCCGAAGTGACAACAACCGGTATCGGTGAAATCGAGGTGAACATTAAAACGAGGAAGACTAAAACGAAAATAATGAAGGTTGTAAGATCAACAACACCCTTTTTATACAATGTCACCGTCGCATGAACAACCAATACACCCACCGCGATCCGCACGCCTGAAAAAGCCATCTGCACAACCGGATAGGCCATGATATTGCTTAAAAACATCGCTATGACTAAAATGATCACAATTGACGGAAACACCATGCCTAAAGCTGCGGCAATAGCGCCAAGTTCTTTTTTGCATTTATAGCCGATAAAGATAGCGGTATTAACTGCGATAATGCCAGGTGTACACTGACTGATCGCATAATAATCCATAATCTCCTCATCACTTGCCCATCCCCTGCTTTGTACGATTTCCTTCTGCAGAATTGGCAGCATCGCATAACCGCCCCCAAAGGTTACCGCGCCAATCCGTGCAAAGATAAGAAATAAATCTAGATATTCTTTCATATGTTTTTATCCTTTCAGCTTCTTATTTACCCGTATTATACT
Source organism: Clostridiales bacterium VE202-08 (assembly GCA_000508965.1). Taxonomy (GTDB): domain Bacteria; phylum Bacillota_I; class Bacilli_A; order Erysipelotrichales; family Erysipelotrichaceae; genus Dielma. Next base: position 55,823 of record BAHV02000012.1, on the reverse strand, counting down.
AAAATGTACGTACAATATCAATAATATATGTAATTATTTTTGATGATTCTGTTTTTAATTAGCATAGCTGCTTTTCAAAGATTTATACAAAGCTAGTAGCAGCCGTAAAATGATTATTACATGTCAAAGCCCCTATTACCCTTCCTGTGCCTCCTTCTTTTCATAATACAGCTGCATTAAAAAAACGGATTTGAGCAGCTTTATGCTTTCTTCAAATCCGTTTTCAAATTAGGGAGTATATCATATGAAGCCCATTTAATTATTGGATAACTCGTTCAACCGTACGCACACTGTTGATTTTGCGCAGATTGGCGATCAGATTGCGCAGATGTTCTTTATCCTTGACTACAACACTCATTTTAGTAGTTGCGGTCACTTTATCATCATCTACCTTTGAATCAACGTGCAGCAGGCCCGCCTTGCATTGCGATACCACCGTGACGATATCACTCAGCAGATAATTACGGTCGGTGGAATGAACAACAAGCTTCGCTTCATATTCCTTATTATCGATCACATCTTCCCACTCAACATCAATGAGTCTTGTTTCGTTGGCAACATTCGGACAGTCAGCACGATGCACCTTCACACCCTGACCCTTTGAAATATAACCAACAATGGCATCACCAGGCACTGGATTGCAGCAGGCAGCCAATGATACTAAGATTGAATCAATGCCGGCTACCTTGACGCCCGTCTTATTTAACGGATTGCGGCGCTTAGTTTCCTGACGGTTAAACATTTTAACGAGATCATCGTTACCCATCGTCGAGGTTTTATGCGTCAGCATCCGTTCAACACAAGTTGAAGCAGACAGTGATTTCGTTGCAAGAGCATAATACATATCATTCGGTGAAGCGTAGGTGAGATTGCTTACCAATGCTTCCAAATGCTTTTTATCCATGTAAAGTGCCGGGTCAAGATTACGCTTAGCAAGTTCATCACTCAGCATCTCGCGGCCTTTATCAATATCAGCCTGCTTACGGTCATTTTCCTGTTTAATAAAGAACTGACGAATTTTATTGCGGGCATGCGTAGACTTAACGATTTTCAGCCAGTCCTCACTCGGTCCGGCAGACTGATTGCTGGTACGAATCGATACGACGTCACCGGTTTTCAAAACATAGTTCAATGGTACAATACCGCCGTTAACACTGGCACCGATCGTTTTATGGCCAATTTCGGTATGAATACGATAAGCAAAGTCAATCGGGGTTGAGCCATTAGGCAGTGCAATAACCCTGCCTTTCGGCGACATCACATAGACATTGGCTTCAAAAATATCCTTTTGCAAAAGATTCATATATTCCATGGCATCTTCGCTGACACCCTCCCCTGTCATTACAGAGAATTCCTTCAGCCATGCCAGCTGCTCTTCAATTTCCTTCTGCGGAACTTCTTTGCCGCCATTCAGCGACTCCTTATAACGCCAATGCGCGGCAATACCTTTTTCAGCGATGGCGTCCATTTCTTCCGTACGGATTTGAACCTCAAAAATATGGCCCTCATCAGCAACGATGGTCGTATGCAGCGATTGATACATATTCATCTTCGGCATGGCGATATAATCCTTAAACCTGCCCGGAATCGGCCGGTAAGTCGCATGGATATAACCGAGGATTTCGTAACAGCTTGTTTCATTATCGGTAATGATACGAATCGCCAGCAGATCGAGGATTTCTTCAAACCGCTTATGCTTATTGGTCATCTTTTTATAAATGCTGTAAAGATGCTTGCTGCGGCCAAAGATACGGAATTGGATATGATGCTCATCAAGCAGCGCAGATATATCATTAATCATCAGCTTGACCTGTTCATCTCGTTCAGCCTTGCGAACCTGAACCAAATGAGCGATTTCATAATACTTTTCCTTATTCAGATACATGAAGCTTAGATCTTCAAGCTCATTTTTGATTTCGCTGATACCTAAGCGGTGCGCAATAGGTGCATATACCTCAAGAGTCTCGGCAGCAATCCGCTGCTGTTTCTCTTCCGTCATATACTGAAGTGTACGCATATTATGCAGCCGGTCAACGAGCTTGATTAAAATAACTCTGACATCCTTGGCCATCGCAATGAAAATCTTACGATGATTGGCAGCTTGATATTCCTTCTCATCCCGGAATTCAATATTACCGATCTTAGTAACACTTTCGACAAGATTTAATACATCTTCCCCAAACATCGCTTTTACTTCTTCATCACTGGTCTCACAATCTTCAATCACATCATGAAGCAGTCCAGCCGCTATGGTCTGCGGACCGCAGCGCAGGGTGGCAAGGATGTAGCCGACCTGAATTACATGAATTACATACGGCTCCCCGCTTTTTCTAAACTGTCCTTCATGCATTTTGTTGGCAAATTCATAAGCTCTCGTAATTAAATCGATATTTTCCGGTTTGACCATATATTTTTTGACTTCATTCATAATATCATCAAACGTTGCTTTTTTATTTTCCATCCCTGTCACCTCACATTTCTATTTTTAAAAAAAGGGGAAGCCCCTTTTATTCGTAACTCATTAACGATTTAACATTATAACCTTTTAATGCTTCACGACCTTTTAAACCTGTTAATTCAATCAGGAAAGCACAGCCTACAACTTCCCCGCCCATGGCTTCCACAAGCTTGATGGTCGCATCAACCGTACCGCCAGTAGCTAAAAGGTCATCAATGATCAATACCTTCTGTCCTTTTTTAATCGAATCAGCATGCATATGCAGTTCATTGCTGCCATATTCTAAATCATATTTTAAAGAAACCGTTTCTCTTGGCAGTTTACCTGGCTTGCGTACCGGCACAAAACCGATTTTCAATTCAGAAGATACCGGACAGCCAAAGATAAAGCCTCTGGACTCAGGTCCGACTACTACTTCTGCGCCTACCTGACGGGCAAATTCAATCAGCTCATTGCATGCATAGGCAAAAGCTTCACCGTCCGCCATTAAAGGTGTAATATCTCTAAATAAAATTCCTGCCTGCGGAAAATCAGGAATGGTTGCAATATAATTTTTTAAATCCATAAAAACTGCCTCCTTCAATATTCTACATTATATCAAAACTTAAGCGGCTTTGCATCAAGAAAATACAGATTCCATGACATTCATTGACACCGTGCGCCTGCCTCTGAAGCTGTTGATTGAAACATTTCCCATAAAACCAACTTCCGTTCGCTGAAGATACTGCTCAGCACTTGCACCTTCATTAAATAAAATATACTCATTATTTAATTGACTGATAATCTTAAGATGCGCATTGCCGCCCATGGTTTTCACTTCTTTAATCTGTACCTTTACTTCAAAGATCGGTGCTTCAAAACCAGTGCCAAAAGGTCTTAAACAACTCAGCGCATCAATATTTTCCAATGTCAGCATTGTTTCATCTACCTTAATTGTGTTCAATACCGGTTTTTCATATACAAAATTATTACTGTTTTCTTCAATATAATGACATACTTCTTCATAGGCTTCTTCTTTAAAACTGATGCCCGCTGCCATCGCATGGCCGCCGTATGCTTCCAATAAATCCAAGCAGCCGTCAAAAAAGGTAGTCAAATCAAGACCTTCAACACTGCGGATACTGCCTTTATACAAACCATCCTTATGTGCTAAAACCATAAAAGGCTTATTTAGCTGATTTGCCAGCCGACCGGCGACTAAACCTACAACCCCTTCATGGAATGTATCATCATGAACGATTTGAAAGAAGGCTTCACTTAGCTGGCGTTCAGAAATGCTGACCATTTCCATTGTAATCTGTTTGCGGATCTCATTCAATTCATTAATCTGAACAACGCCGCTGTCAATCAGCCGCTCATCATTGCTTAACAGATAACGCACCGTATTATTCGCCTTAGCACGATCAGCCAAGCGGCCGGTCACATTTAATTTAGGGGCAATTTGAAAGCCTATCGTCGTTTCATCACAGCGTTCAAACTGATTGTTTTTCAATCGATTGACGGCCGGATAACAACCCTGATTCAAATATTTTAAACCAAGCCGGATCAGCGAGCGGGTTTCCCCCCAAACCGGCATGCAGTCAGCAATCGCTGCCACACAGGCAAGAATGACCGCCTCCCGGCTTTCTTTCATCAGCATTCTGGCAATCAAACAGGCCACGCCGGCACCGCTGAGCGTTTGAAACTTTGGAGCCATCTTAAAAGGATGCACAAAACAGTCACAAAGAATCTCACTTTCATCATAATTGTGATGATCTGTGAGGATCAAGGTTGCATTGGCAGCCCTGATTGCCTGCATTGCATCTATCGCCTTTACCCCGTTATCCACGGTAATAAAATACTTATAGCCCTTCGCTAATGCATTATGTACCGTGTTGACATTCAGTCCATACCCTTCAGTTAACCGATCAGGTATATAATAACCGCATTCAATCCCCGCCTTTTTCAAAGCCATTACCAGTATTGTCGTCGCACAGATGCCATCCGCATCATAATCACCGCATACCAGAATCTTTTCTTTTTCATCTTTTACCTTTTTCAAGATACGTCCGCATTCAAGGATGCCCGCCGCTTCATACGGATTTGATAAGACAGGCTCATTTAATATTTCATTCAGTTTTTCATCATCAAGATCATATGCGTTTAATACGATCTTTACCAATTCATTGTTTATTTTCATAAATACCTCTGGTTCTATTCTAACACAAAAGAAAAAACATTCATTTCTGAATGCCTGAACTTTCGAATAAATCACTGAATTCATCCAAACTCATCTGCGCTCCCAGTACGACTGCCTGATTTGACAGGAAGGCAACAACCTCATTGACATTTAATTTTAAGATGTCATCAACAGCTTCACTTAAAGTCTTAGGCGTATGAAGAGACCATATAAAGCCGAATAAAGTATCTCTGACTTGCTTGGCGGTAAGCGACTCAAGATATTTACGGCGCAGCTGATTTGTTTTAATCGCGATTGCTAAATCAATCTGTGAATTTTGCTGAAGATCAAACTTCTCCATTCAAGCCCCTCCAATCATACTTGTCTATTATATAGCATATACTCATAAATGTGGAGTGGTAATTTTGAAAAATAAAATAATTCAATCAACAATTCTTTTAATCATCTTCTCAGTGATTGCTAAGGCACTGTCCTTTTTTGTAAGAATTTATCTGGCCCGGACGTTGAGTGCGGATGCGATGAATATCTATTCCCTTGCATCGCCTACGTTGGTTTTCATTATTACCATTGCCCAAATGGGAATTCCGGCCGCTTTATCAAAAGTGATCGCGCAGAGTAAATCCTCAGCCTCAGCTTTGATGACCAGCATTATCCTTTCACTTGTGAATAATAGTATTGTTATCACATTATTTATGCTGCTGATTCCTTTTTTAGCTCAGATCATTTTAAAGGATGCCCAGATAATTCCTGTCATGAAAGCGATGCTGCCAATGATTCCGATGGTGACGCTGTCCGGCTTGCTGAAAGGTTATCTGCAGGGCAAGCAGGAACATGTCAGCGCCTGTGCTTCCCAGATGTTTGAAGAAATCTTCCGCATTATTTATCTCTTGATCAGCTTTACCAACGCGCCGGTTATGACACCGGTAAGAATGGCTGAAATCGCGATGCTCAGCGTATTTGTCGGTGAATGCGGTTCTTCACTCTATATGTTTATCTTCTGCATGATTAAAAAAACAGCTGCTTTTCCGGTCAACGAATTGATCTTAAAGCTGAATAAAGCCAGCTTTGATGAGATTCTGCGGGTTTCGATCCCTATGACTTCCTCAAGATTAATCGGTTCACTGACCTTTTTCCTTGAACCGATGCTAATGGTGCTCAGTGTCAGCAATGCATCTTCGATCATTGCCACTTATGGTCAATTAAACGGCTATGTGCTGCCAATCTTAACGATGCCCTCATTCATCACTGTCACCTTAGCCAATACGCTGCTGCCCTCTTTTACGTATGAGACAAGTCATGGCAACCGTAAACGCGGCATGAAGATTTTCAACGTTATTTTCTGGATCTGTCTGCTGATCGGTTTCAGCTGCTCAGCGGTTTCCTTCTTTTTTACCGATCAATGCCTGAATCTGTTTTATCACAATACATTGGGCTCCAACTATTTAAAATCATTGGCATGGCCATTTGCATTTTATGCTTTGCAGCCTGTTTTATCCAGTATGCTGCACGCGTTTGGACAAAGTAAAAAGGCGATGATCGATACCCTGAGCGGGTCTGTCATTCGCCTCTTGATCATTACCTTTTTAACACCGGTATTAAATGAAACAGCGCTGCCGCTGGCATTGACGGCTTCGATGCTGATTACTACTTTTATGCATGCAATCAGAGTTAGTTTTTACTTGTGGAAGGAGCCTTCTTCAGCATAAAATAGCCATTTTTCTGATAGAGACAGATAAAGCAATCTTCAATCTTATCAATTCCGTTTGCCTTACAGAGCTTTAACAATTCGGCTTCATTAACCCCTAAGGAATCCATGACCTCATGATGCATAACGCCATCCTGAATCAAAGGGAAAGGATATTTCATATGATTGCAGTTGGCAGGCAGAACAGAAAGTGAACCGCTGTTTTCAAGAATCGCGAAAGCCACTTCTTCCGGGGTACCAATGTTCTTATCCCGCAATTGGGTCATTAAGTCATCAATACTGTAACGCTCCTTGCGCATCGCCTTTTGATTAATTACGCCATGATCAATCAAGATAACCGGCTTGCCGTCGACAAAGTCGCGGACTTTTTGAAAGCGCAAAAGTATCTGAGATAAAAGAATCTGCAGAAAGGCCAAGGTAAATAAAGGCACCAAGGCTTTAAAGATTGAATCATCAGCTTCAGTAATGGATAATGCCAGTAATTCTGACATAACTAAATAGATAACGATATCAAATACACTTAATTCGCCGACTTCACGCTTGCCCATTAAGCGCAAGGCAAAAATAATAACAAAATAAAAGAAGAAACACTTCCAGATTAAGGTGAAATATTCGCTCATAAACGTCCTCCCAGCATAAATTGATTTTTCTTTTCATATCCTACAATGAGGTGAATCATGAAACAAAAAGCAATAACTATTTCAATTTCATTTGGCATCCTGCTTGGATCTACATTTTTATTATCGCTGATTTTTGCACTCTTATTCCATTTTGGCCTTTTTTCACCAAAAAGCATGAAGCTTACATCACTGATTCTAGGTTGTTTATGCTATCTTGGTGCCGGATCGGTAATCGGTATCAAAATAAACCGCAAACCTTTCCTCTATGCATTATCGGCGGCGGTTGTTTTACTCATTATCTTACTGCTGATCAGTGAGAAGGCGTTCTTTCCGATTCTCGGCGTAATATTAAAGTGCTGCTGCTTGTGCATCGGCTGTATTTTGGGAATGATTATCAGTAACCGATAAAGAAAAAAGATCTTTTTAGTCATCAAAACCAAAAAGATCTTTTTGATAGGAAATACCAAGATGTTCATAAGCCTTGGGTGTCGCGACACGGCCGCGCGGCGTACGGTTAATAAAACCGATCTGCAGCAAATACGGCTCATAGACATCCTCAAGCGTCATGGCTTCTTCACCAATCGAAGCCGCAATTGCCTCAAGGCCTACCGGACCGCCGCTGAAGCGTTCAATGATGCCTCTAAGATACTGATGATCGACATGATCCAAGCCAAGATGATCAACCTTTAACCGATCCAGAGCCATGGCGGCAATCTTTTGATCGATGATGCCATTATTCATCACCTGCGCAAAATCGCGGACCCGGCGGAACAGCCGATTAGCAATACGCGGTGTACCACGGCTGCGGCGGGCTATTTCTAATACAGCTTGTTCATCAATAGCATTACCCATCACACGGCTTGTTCGCCGAACGATCTGTGAAAGATCCTCTAAATCATAAAACTGCAGCTGGGATACAATTCCAAAGCGGTCACGCAGAGGAGCTGTCAAATCACCGGCACGCGTTGTTGCGCCGACTAAGGTAAAAGGCGGCAGATTTAAACGAATTGTACGCACAGTTGATTCCTTGCCTACTACGATGTCGATGCAGAAATCCTCCATCGCCGGATAGAGAATTTCTTCTACCGCTTTCGGCAGTCGGTGGATCTCGTCAATAAATAGAACATCGCCTGGCTGAAGCGTTGACAGAATTGCCGCCAGATCACCGCCCTTTTCAATTGAAGGGCCGCTGGCCGTACGAATCTGTGTTCCCATTTCATTTGCCAAAATATAAGAAAGCGTTGTCTTGCCTAACCCCGGCGGACCATAAAGCAGAACATGATCCAAAGCCTCATTCCGCTGCAACGCCGCCTGAATAAATATCGTAAGATTCTGTTTCAAATCTTTTTGGCCGATATATTCATCCAGCGTTTTAGGCCGCAGTGACGCATCTTCATCAAAACTGCTTTCTTCAGCTGATACTAATCTTTCTTCCATAAGTCTCTCACTTTCTATTAGCCAACAGATTCAGTGATAAACGAATTGCCTCATCACTGCCTGCATATTCCATGGCAGACACCTGTTTTAATACCTTATTGATCTCACTTTGTTTATAACCCAATGCCAACAAGGCATCATTCGCATCCTGCAAGCTGTCGCTGAGCACTTCTTTTTTACCGCCCGGTTCGCTTTCTGCGACAATTAATTTATTCTTCAGATCCAACACGATCTGCTGAGCAGTTTTAGCCCCAATGCCAGGCATTGATTTAAGATAAGCCACATCATTTTGTTCAATGGCTTCAACCAATCTGGCCGCTGAACTGACACTGAGAATGTTAACCGCGGTTTTAGGGCCTAAACCCTTTACCTCAATCAATCTGAGAAACAGCTCATATTCCTCCCATTTAGCAAAACCAAACAACAGGATCGCATCTTCACGGACATGCTGATAAGTAAATAAGGTTACCTCACTGCCATACTGAAAACTTTGCGGATTCGGTGTGAAAATCTGATACCCGATACCGTTGTTATCTAAAATTACATAGTCTTTTAAGGTTCTGAATACGATTCCTTTTACAAATGCTATCATGCTATCACCTGTCTTATTATATCATGAAACCAGATACCTTTACAGCCTATCTTTGTCCCAAAATAAAAGGCGCATTTCACACCTTATAGTAATTCTTTAAAGCTTTTAATAAACCTTGCTGCGTTTTCCTTCAATAAATGCCGGTCATCATGAGAGCTGGCGTCATAAACGCCAATAGTCTGCATACCGGCTGCGGCCGCACTGCAGATGGCTGTATTCAGATCCTCATAGACAATGCACATGTTTGGCTCAGCGTTCATTAGTTCAGCGCATTGAGTAAAAAATGCCGGTTTGTCCTTGCCGATGCCAAGCTCATGAGTGGTTATAATGCGCTCAAAATAATGCAGCACCTTGAGTCTTTTTAAAGCGGCTGACGCAAATTTGACATCACAGGAAGTCGCAAGAATCATTCGATCCTGCCGCTGATGAATGAGCTTTAAATAATCGGCCGCAAACGGTTTTAGCTGCAGTTCATACTCATAACTGTCCTTCGCCATCACCGCCCATTCAGCCATCATCACTTCCGGTGCTTTATTAATATGAAAGGTCTTGATAAAATAATCGGCACATTCACGATTGGTCATGTTCTTAATCACATCCAGCTGTTCGTCAGTATAAGCGATGTGATGCATTGCCAAATAACGATGGTCTATATCACGCCACAAATGCATGGAATCAAGCAAGGTGCCATCCATATCAAAAATATGCAGAAAACTCATAGATTGATTTCCAATTCAACGGGACAATGATCACTGCCGACAATATCAGTATGAATTTTCGCATCCTTGACAGCATCCTTTAAACAATCTGAAATCACAAAATAATCAATTCGCCATCCGGCATTATTCTTACGCGCGTTGAATCGATAACTCCACCAAGAATACTCAACCTTATCCGGATAAAGATAGCGATATGTATCAATGAAACCAGCCGCCAGCAATTCGCTGAATTTGTTTCTTTCCTGATCGGAGAAACCGGCATTCTGACGATTGCTTGATGGATTTTTCAAATCAATTTCCTGATGAGCAACATTTAGATCCCCACATAAAATAACCGGTTTATTATTTTCCAGCTGTTTTAAATAAACGCGGAAGGCATCTTCCCAAACCATGCGATAATCGAGACGGGCAAGCTTTTCCTTTGAGTTTGGCGTGTAACAGTCCACCAGATAGAATTTTTCATATTCGCAAGTAATCACCCTGCCCTCATGATCGTGTTCTTCAATTCCGATGCCATAGCTTACAGAAAGCGGCTCCTGCTTAGTAAAAACGATCGTTCCCGAATAACCTTTCTTTTCAGCACTATTCATATAAATGTGATAACCGTCAGCCGCAAAATCATGCTGGCCCTCCTGCATTTTAGATTCCTGAATGGAAAAAATATCAGCATCCAACGCTTTCATCACATCATAAAAACCCTTAGTTACACAGGCACGAAGCCCATTGACATTCCAACTAACTAATTTCATAACAAAACCTCCAAGTAATGATTTTATTATACTATAAAGTACAGCGAAATAGGTACTTAATGCTCTTTGATTTATAAGTTAAGAATGATTATTTTCTACTTGTTATAGGTCCGTCATTAACACTATGCGTATAGAATAAGCGATAAGCGTAGAATTATTTTTCTCATGATAATGCCTCCTCATTGACGATCGTGATCGATATCAAAATCATGATATAAATGATAGTCTTCTGCAATGCCGAATTGATCAAGATAGATATAAGTGATAGCTGAGCCATCAAAATCAGTAAGCCTATGCATAATTTTATCATAACGATAGCCGCTGATTGGCTCATCGCCTTGCTTAGATTTTTCAGTCTTAACAACATATGCCTGTGCATCATCTTCGTAAACTTTTAAATTAAATTTATCTTTTTGACTAGTACTTAAATAATATAATTGTTCATTAACCTCTCTGGCAAGCATACCGCTGAGATTAAATTGAGGTATCGGCGTCCAATCATTATCTGAGACTTTATACACATTGATGATTGATTTACTAGGATCAACGACCTGCGTTACATCCTGCTCATTTAATGCCTCTATGGATACTATCGAGTAGGTTCCATCAGCATGAGCTTTTAGTTTAATTTCAAGCTGTAATAAATCATCCTTAAAAACATTTAGAAGCTCATCAAGCTTACTGAGGGATAAGTTAATCTTTGAAGCATCAATTAAAGAGTAATCCTGCCGATAGAGAAAGCAGTCACTTCTGCCTTCATGAACATTATCTTTTATCTCAGTATAAGCCACTGATGCTTTAATTGTAACGATACCCTGGCTTTCCTGCTGATCATTGATATTCATGATCCAGCCTGTATAATCATTAGATACTGCACCGGCGGCATAAACATAGTACACATATAAATCTTCATTCTTCAAATATTGCCCGCTTACAAACCATTGCGGTGAATAGTACCATGAAGTAGATTCATTAAAGCTTGATTCACTGCCAAACAATTCACGATAAGCAGCCCTGAATTGCTCGCCGGTCATGATAACAGAATTGTGAGGAATCGGTTCAGAAAGATAAATGACCTTTTCTTCATCCCCATCAAGATAATGAATTTCATCACTTTCAGCAATCAAATCTGGATTTATGACATGAAGAACAGGATAGTTTTTCATAATATAAATAAAAAGTTCAAAAGAGGATGCAGGCGGCATTGAAACACAGCCCAAAGTGACAATTGCATTCATTGCCTTATCAAAAGTATCTAAATCCTCATAATTCATATCTATCTTCTGTGTATAAATCCTATCAGATTCCCACTCAGTCAGTTTAAATGCTTTGCAGCTGTCATAAATCGCTGGTGTATCAGCATTTGCCCAGATCCATTCCCCGGCTATTTCATTTGGCTTTGATTCAGCTTCAACATAGACAAAATCAAAATAAGAGTATAAGTTACAATCTGTGCTTAAATCAATCAGATAGTCTTTAGAATCATCATTAAACCGTACTACATGAGGTATATCAGCATAAAGCGTAAATTGTGAGATTTCACCTACTTCATCAACAGCGCTTATGACAAAAAAGGAATCAGCTGCATCAAGATCCTCTATGGTTCTGCCGGGGCCAAAATAATTCAAATCAACGATTGCCGGATCAATCAGATCAAAAAGTTCAGTGAGTTTATCAGTATTTTCAAATTCAACGCTATTCACAAGTCCGTGATTATAATGACTGAAACTAACTGAAGCGTATTCCTTATTCGCAAATTGCTGATAAAGCTCTGCTGTTCTTTGATCGGTGTCATTCTCAATCAATTGCATCAGTGAGCTGCCGTATTTCATGTCCGGCTGATTTTCTACCTTGGCACAGCCAATCAATAATAAGGATAAACATAGGATCATTTTTAATGTTTTCATACTTCCCCCTAACGCACTTTACTATATTCAAGATATTCCTTAAACGTTTTTATACCAAGTACACTCCCCTGTTCATTATGAAGTTGTTTTGTTGTTAGATCATAGATATATTCATTCTTCACCATCAGCGCTTTGTTATTTGGGGTATTATAATCATTTTTCGAATAACATCGAAGAATTGCTTGTTGATCATTTATTTCAATTTCATAGCCAACATATTCTGATGAATTTCTGATATAATTATTCACTGTGTAAGCAGCACTGCCGCTTAGATTGAACTGTGGAACAGCCTGCTTATAACTCGGCATTAAACATGAATCTTGTCCATCACGATAAACCATAATAATCGGCTGAGATGGATCATTTAGCTCCACTCTTTCAAGAACTTCATTAAAAATCTTGGCTGACAGCAAAGCATATGTATCATCCTCACGATGCAGGATATGCAAAGTTATCTGTTTAAAAGCTTCCTTATTCGCAAGCACACATTCCCTCAACGATTCTTCATTACAATATTGCGTATCGGCATGCGTGAGTCTTGAGCCATCCGCCTTGTAAATAACGGTATGTATTCCCGAATCCCAATCATTTTTCTCATTCAATTCCGTATCACTGTAAAACAGCAGGGCCGATACTACTATTTCATTACCTGTCTCATTCATTTCATCAATTAATAGATTATATCCAGAATATCCCGGCATTACGATACCTGCCGCAATGTGACTGTAAAAGTACATATCCGCATCATGAATATAACCATACGTTGTACCTAAATCTGTCAGTGACCAGCTATGTGATTCATCAAAGGGAGCGTCACAATTAAACAATTCAAAATAGCGATTGCGAAATACATCTCCCTTTATCAAATGGCTGTCAGCGCCAATTTCAATATCGGATTGAAAATTTTCTTCTTCGCCATTTTCTAGATAACTGATATCAGTAATCATGTTATAGGAATTATCCGTAATTATATTATACGGCGTAGTCTTAAATATGAACTTAAACGTATTTTCCTCAGGCTGATTGGTAAATTCACCGGTATAGAAAAAACTATATATGGCGAGGTCAAAATTGCTTGGTTCATCACGCCAATAAAAACCTATAAAATCACGATAACAATCCTCATCGCTAAAATAATAAGCATTGTCTTCAGGCATCAGAATCGGTGAATGAATTGTTGCTCTTACTAAGTTAAAATCCGAATATTCATTGATATCGGAATCCTTTTGAATCCAGCGGCTGGCAATTTTCATGGTTAAGTCATGATTTTCACTTTTTCTTTGATTTGAATTAATTGATACTGAACAGCCGCCAATAAGCAACGCAAGCAAAAGCAGCAGTTTCCGCATGATAATCTCCCCTTATCGATTTAGTAGTATTGCTTCCTAGCTAAAATTTTCTCTGCATTAATAAATGCCTGAGTCGTTTTATCGTAAGTATAAGAATCCTTCACAAAATATAGATACTGATCCTTGAATGGTAATAAATAGCGGTCGATGGCCTTTACGGTTACTTGTTTATCATCGTTTTCGACTATGAAGCCGCGAACTGAAGAACTGCTGTCAGCAATTTCTTGATTAATCAGATAAGCATCCAACCCCGATATTGTAAACTGCGGCATCAAATATAAATCACTTGGCAATATGCTGGCCATTGGTTTTTTTACAATTTCAATCATTGATTCATTCATGATATAAGGTTCAATCTGATTGAGGCACGACGCTGAGAGAAAAGCATAGCTGCCATCCTCTCGATGCAGTAATTTTACCTCCCATTGTAAAAAAAGGTCACGATGATTTAAAAGAAAATTTCTGAGCGGTAATCCTTCTGCCCACCCTAACTCTGCAATGCTTACCGGCTGCCAATCTTTATCATAAAGCTTGGCATAATTATCATTGCCAATCCAATCATAGTTTGTATAAAAATCAAGCAGCTTGACATTGACCATAGAATCATTTTCCAACACATCTTCAATCAGCAGATTCCAGCCGGTATATCCGCCTATGGCGCCCAAGCAATAGCATGCATAATAATAGAGATCATGATCTGCGAAATAGCCATAACCGTCACGGCCAAAAACACCGCTGTGATATGACTTTGATTCATCCCAATTGAACTCCTGATTGAATAATTGACGATATGCGGATCGGAAAACTTCACCGTTCATCAGAATACTGTACCCGGCAATCGGCCGATCTAAAAATATTGTTTCTTCAACGCCATTACGCATAAAAGTTATTTCAGAAAGAGCTTCCACATCACCGCCGATGATGCGCTCTGATTCATGATTCAGGATAATATATCGAAATATTCCCTCATCAAAAGAAGGCGCGGAAGACATTTCTCCAGTATAGAATAACATCGCTAAAATTCGATTAAGATCATTTGAGTTTTGACCATAAGCATCACCGAATGATTTTCTGATTAACCCCTCGGATAAGCTTAGATCCTCTTTGAATAGATATGCTGTTTTATCATATTCTGCTGTTATATCAGTTTCATCAATAAATTGTTGTTCATAATTATCAGCATCAACAGCGTCTACATCAATCCCTAACTTCAGAAATTGAAAATAATTATACATCGGCTCATCCAATGCCGACTTGAAATGAATCTGATATTCATCCGTATTATCCAATAATATCAGCATTGGGTCTGCTTCATTAAAAATATACTGACAATGAATATGCTGATTCATCGCATTAGATGCGATAAGATCAATTTTTAAGTCATTATCCTTTACCGTTTGTGATTCATTAAGGGTGATGATTTCACCATTTTTCAAAAGACTGAAAAATCGGGTGATTTGATTTGAATCAAAGCTTTGCACCTGTGTCTGCTGATTAGCAAAGACAGCCGTGAATACCGCGTTATCATAACGGCTTGAGACTATTTCATCAAACAAATCAGCCGCTCTTTGATCGCGTTCATCATGAATTAACGCATCCATCATTGCTTTATAATCCGTTTTCTCACTATCCGCTGATGAAGCGGTAAAGGTTTCATTATTATTTTCAATTTCACTGTTTGTTGCGATTTCTTCCGGCAGCTTGTGATTTTCACTAATAGATGGGTCTTCGTATTTTGTACAGCCTGATAAGATTAGGCATAAAACGAGAAACAGTTTTTTCATAAAAATGCCCCTTTCTCCATGTACGCACATAGATTGTTTTAAATATTATCGTCAAGCCCAATAATCCTCTCTTTAATTATAATATACGATTTCTACCCAATATTTACAAGGAAAATTCCTTGATAATAAAAACTCCCCGCGTGTGCGGAGAGTTCCTGCTTCTATAAACCTTTATAATATTCAACAGCTAATTCGACAGCTTTAGTCATCGCATTGGAAGTAACCGTAGCGCCTGATACCGCATCTACCTTGCTTAAATCGTCTTGACCAGCGACTAAAGCATTGATGAAATCAGAATTTTCAGCCGTTAACACACCGCCGACATTTTCTGTTTCCTGAGCATCTCTGACATTGATTGCGGTAATCTTACCTTCCGCATCAAAAGTGATATGGGTTTCCATTTCACCGCCGTAACCCTGGGTAACGACCTCAACCTTAGTGCTGCCGTCAGTAGTTGTATGGGTTACCACACCTTCAAATAATTCACCATGAATCGCGAGATAAACCATTCTCTGGAAATCGCCGACAAAGGTAATTGTCGCTCCGGAAATCGTATCTCTTTCTTCGATCGGTTCACTAGCCTGATTCGTTGTTTTAAACATTTCATAAACATCTTCTAATGTCATCTTATTTTCTAAAATATAAGTTTCAATAGCTGCCATCTGTTCGCCGTAGCTTCTGCCGCCATGATAGCCAGCAAATGAGATACGCTTAGATCCTTCCTGATAAGAACCATCGGCATATAAACCATGCATGCTCAGGATATCCTTCACCAATGTCTCTTCATTCAGTTCAATGCCGCCATCCTTTGCAAGATAGCCATAAGCCAGCAGCGCTTTATCCATCGCTACTTCTACGGCATTATCCGGTGAAGACAAGGCATCATCCCTGAAATTCAGTTCCTTAAATGTTGTTGTGTCAGTCAGATTATCGCATGAAGCTGATACCATGAACTGCGCAAGCGAACCCTCACCATAAGCAGGATCATAACCATAAGCGGTTAAAGTTGTCAGCTTATAGCCGTCCGCCGTCTTTTCTACCGCCGCATCAGAGATATTCATTAAATATCCCATAATATCTTTTTTCGAATACTCACCTTCGCTGCCCTTGTTGCGAATAATATCAAAATTCAATTCTGTGATGATACCATCTTCCGTTTTACCTTCAAAAATGAATGTATCATTTTTAGGCTTGCCGCTGGATGTCGTACCCTTCATTTCATACTCTGCCGCAAATGTTTCCACAACCGGCTCCTTGACCTCCGTCTCCGGTTTAGAGTCTTTGTTTTCTGTCGAACAAGCACTTAGTCCTAGCACTAAGGCTGATACCGATAAGATACTGATTAATTTGTTTTTCATTGACTTTCCCTCCGTCAAATTAATTATTTCACATAAAAGTATTTAAATCAACAATTTTTAATGATATTTAATATTTATTTACTATTCATTATTATTAATCAGTAAAAAAAGGATGATTGCTCACCCTTAATCGATAAAATTAAATTCCGTATCGCAGATAACTACAATATCGCCGTCCTGACAGCCAGCATCACGCAGTGCCTGATCAACATTGAGCACACGCATCTTGCGGGCAAAACGCTGATCAGCTTCTTCAGAATTGAAGCGTGTCGCATTATATGCACGTTCAATTTCTTCACCAGCGATCTGCCATTTACCATTGCCAAGATTATGAATCTCAAACGGTTTCTCAGGTTCTTCAAATTTATAAAGCACCCCTTCGCTCTCCTGATTTTCAACCTCGCTGTGCATTGGGAATTCCGGAGTCACGGCGAGTAAATCAGCAGCCCGATACAATACTGGGTCCAACCCTTCCGCAATAATCGTTGTGGTTTCAAATACCTCAACATCTGGATAGGCTTCTTTAAAACGGCGCAGATTCGCCGCGGCAGCATCCAGATCCATCTTGTTAGCGACCACGATCTGCGGCCTTTCCATCAGACGATACTCATAGGAAGCCAATTCATTGTTAATGATGCGATAATCCTCGACAGGATCACGGCCGTCATTGGCACCCATATCGATGATATGAATAATTACTCGGCAGCGTTCAATATGTCTTAAAAACTGAATGCCGAGTCCCTTGCCTTCGCTGGCACCTTCAATCAATCCCGGTAAATCTGCCATAACAAAGCTGCGGCCGTCAGCAACCTGAACTAAACCAAGATTAGGTGTAATGGTTGTAAAATGATAATCAGCAATTTCCGGTTTAGCTTTTGAAACAACGGAAAGCAGGGTTGATTTACCAACCGATGGGAAACCGACTAAGCCGACATCCGCCAATACCTTTAATTCTACCTGAATATCGTATTCATCACCAAAGGCACCCATTTCACTATATTCAGGTGCTGAATTAACACTTGATTTAAAATGGAAATTACCACGGCCGCCTTTACCGCCGGCAGCAATGACTGCCTGCTGATTCGGCCGGGTCAAATCAGCGAGAATACTGCCATTTTCGCGCTTTACCAACGTTCCCGGCGGCACCTTGATAATTGTATCCTTGCCGTCAGCGCCATGCATTTTCTTTGGTTTGCCTTTGCCGCCATCTTCAGCGACGATCTTGCGGTTATAACGAAGATCCAGCAATGTTGACTTTCCAGTATCTACCTGAAAAATAACACTGCCGCCTTTGCCGCCATCACCGCCGCTTGGCCCGCCCAGCGGTACATACTTTTCACGGCGAAACGCAACGATACCATCGCCGCCCTTGCCAGCTTTTACTTTTAACTTTACGCGATCAACAAACATGTTCGCACCTCTTTTCTTGCTTCAAAAATAAAATCCCCTTTCGGGGACTTTTTATGCTTGTGGGTAAACAGAAACTTTCTTTTTGTCTTTACCAAGACGTTCGAACTTAACGATACCGTCGCATTTTGCGAACAATGTATCATCACCACCGCGACCAACATTAGTTCCCGGGTGAATCTTGGTTCCGCGTTGACGATAAATAATAGAACCGCCAGTGCAGAATTGACCATCAGCCAACTTAGCGCCTAAACGTTTTGATTGAGAGTCACGACCGTTCTTAGTAGAACCTACTCCCTTTTTAGATGCGAATAATTGGATATCTAATACAAATTTCATGATGCCACCTCCATTTGCTGTATTTGAATGTATTTTTTATAAGTTTCCGCCATAGTCTGAAACTGAATCAGCATGACTTTTAAAATCAGCTGCACCACCTCATTATGACGATTTAATACGTGTATACTGATGAAGCCACTGTTCATTTGCAGTGAGCATTCACCTTCAGCCAGTTCCTCCAATGCGTTCAGAATACCTACACCGATTGAACTGACACCGGCACAGACTAAATCCTGTCCATGTTCAGCAAAATCAGCATGTCCGCTTATCTCTACGGCCGCTATCTCATCCTGCACTGTATTCACTGTAACCGTAACCACAATTAAGCCTCGATTGCTTCGATTGTTAATTTAGTATAAGGTTGTCTGTGACCTTGTTTACGGTGTGAGCTTCCATCTTTACATTTGTATTTGTAAATCGTGATTTTCTTAGCCTTGCCTTGTTTTTCAACTTTAGCAGTAACTTTAGCACCCTTAACATAAGGAGCACCAACTTTAGTTGTTCTGTTTGAATAGCAAACAACTTTGTCAAAGACAACCTGCTCGCCTTCCTGAACATCTAATTTTTCAACAAAGATTGTTGAACCAACTTCACAAAGAACTTGTTTTCCACCTGTTTCGATAATTGCGTACATAATCGCACCTCCTTCTTTCATAAGACTCGCCAATAACAGGAGACTTGCGTACTTGTAACCCTGTATCATGCGGTTGTAAGCCAAAAGGACATACAACGTAGTTATATTACCATATAAAGGTAAATTCGTCAATTATTTTCAGTTAAATAATCACAAAAACATCTATACAAGGCCCGGCGGCGACACTTCCTGAAGCTGTTTTACCAAGCAGCTGTCCTCACGCGTAATATCCCCCTGAATCAAAACCATTCTGCCTTTTATCAAATACTGAATATATTTTTGATAAACGCGCGGCATCAGCACCAGATCATACGTTGTCGTTTCATCCATCAATGTCACAAAAGCCATTAAATCACCGGTTTTGGTTTTATGCTGGCGAACGCGCTCGATTTGGCCAAACATTTCAGCCTTACCCATCTTCCCTTTATAATCAATCAAAAGCGGGGCTCTGATATCAAGCTGAGAACGCAGTTCAGTAATCGGATGCTTGCTGAGATAGAAACCAAGCACTTCCCTTTCTGCTTCGCATTTGCGCTCATTTGTTTCTTTGATCATAATCGGTGCCGGTTTCGATACCAGATTGAAATTAATCGTAATCTGATTCTGATCCTCCACCTTTACAATTTCCGCATAACGGATGGCCTCTTCAAGTGATGCGCGCATCGAAGCTCGGTTCATGCCAAAATCATCAAGCGCTCCGGCGTCAATCAGGCATTCGATGCACTTCCGTGAAACTTTGCAAGTAGCCATGCGGGCGACAAAATCGTAGAAATCAGTATAACGGCCGTTAATTGAACGATCCTTCAGAATACTTTCACAGACTGCCACACCGATATTTTTGATACCTAAGAGCGGAAAACGGATGGCCTGCTGCTCAATCAGATAATCAGCGTTTGACTCATTAACACTTGGTGGCAGAATCGTCAGCCGCCGTTTGCGGGCTTCAAAGATATATTCACTGGTCTTGCTCTCACTGCCAATGACACTATTTAAAAGACTTGTAAAGAACTGCAAAGGCGCGTTAGCTTTCAGATAAGCCATCTGATAAGCAAGCAAGCCATAGGCAATTGAATGCGATTTATTGAAACCATAATTAGCAAATTTCAAAATCAAAGCATAAACCTTATGTACAACCTCTTCTTCATATCCTTTAGCCAAAGCACCCTGTGTAAACTCTTTCTCCAGCTGCTGAAGATCCTTCAGCTTTTTCTTACTCATCGCCTTACGCAGAATATCCGCTTTCGCAAGGGAGAAGCCGGCCATTTTCTGCGCGATCTGCATGATCTGCTCCTGATACAGAATAATGCCGTAGGTATCTTTAAGTATCGGAATTAAATCCTCATGATCATAGACAACCTGATCGCTGTGTGCCCGATTTTCTAAATAAAGCGATATATTTTCCATTGGGCCTGGACGATATAATGCAATTGTAGCGGCAATCTCTTCAAAGTTGCGGGGCTTCATCCTGCGAATCAGATTTTTCATTCCCTCTGACTCCAGCTGAAAGATACCGACCGTATCGGCTGCCTGAATACAAGCGAAGGTCTTTTCATCATCCAGCGGTATTTTCATGATATCCAGTTTCTCTGTCTGCAAGGCATTGATATTCTGCACGATTTCATCGATAATCGTTAAATTTCTAAGCCCCAAAAAGTCCATCTTGATAAGTCCCAGTTCTTCTAAATATTCCATTGTGAACTGCGTGGAATAAATTCCCTCTTCGGTTTCCATCAGCGGACAGACGTTCGATATCGCGGTATCGCATAAGACAATACCGGCAGCATGGGTCGAAGCATGACGCGGCAGGCCTTCCAGTTTTTTCGCGATCGCATAAAGATGTTCAAAGTTTTTAGACGCGTGAATCATTTTCTTAAACCGCTGATCCGCCATGTTGTACGCATAATCAAGCGTTACCTTAGGAACATTGGGAATCGCCTTGCTTAACATATCGAGATCATGAACCGCGATTCCCAGCACCTTGCCGACATCACGGATCACCTGTTTCGCAGCCAAGGTACCGAAGGTTACGATATGGGCCACATGATCCTGCGAATACTTATCACGGACATAGTCAATCACTTCATCACGGCGGTTGTCAGGAAAATCGGTATCGATATCCGGCATACTGATACGGTCCGGATTCAGAAAACGTTCAAACAGCAGGTGATATTTTAAAGGATCGACATGCGTAATGCCCAAACAATAGGCAACCAAAGAACCCGGCGCGCTGCCGCGGCCCGGCCCTACATAAATATTTTGTGAACGGGCAAAACGAATGAAGTCATAGACAATTAAAAAGTAATCGGCAAACTGCATTTTCAAAATAACATCAAGTTCATATTTCAAACGGCTGTAATAAGCATCCGGAATCGCCTGATAAGCGAAGCGTTTTTTTAATCCCTGCATACAAAGCTGACGCAGATATTCCTCGCTGCTGACATGAAATTTATTCTCATAAACCGGCAGCGATGCTTTTGGAAAAGCCATTCTCACATCACAGGCCGCAGCAATCACATCCGTAGCCGCTAAATCATCGGCATCATAAAGCTGAGCCATCTCCTCCTGAGTTCTGAAATAGCGCAGTGAGGATACATTTAATGTCTTATCATGCAATGAAACACCCTGATCAATCGCACATAGTACACGGTAACTCTCTTCATCCTCACGATCCGCATAATAGATTCTTGATAAAGCTGTCGTTTTAACGCCATTATTCAGACAAATTTCTTTCAGATAAGCATTTTTAATACTGAACAGACCGGAATCATTCATTGCAACCGACACATAAAAATCCCGGAAATGCTGATTGAATTCGGTAATGATTTCTTCCAGACGCACCTTATCTTCATTAATCAAATACTGTTCAAAAACCGAATGCTCACCGGCGGTCAGCACAACACAATCCTTTGTATAATCAATCAGATCATCAAAGGCAATGATCTTGCTTTTAGTGTTCAAATAGGTAGATAAGGCCATCAGCGAGCGGTAACCATCGTCATTTTTCGCCAGCAGCAGCAAAGGGATGATCTGATCATGCAGATTGACATCACATTCAAGACCGAGAATCGGCTTAATCTGCTGACGCATACATTCATGATAAAAAGCCATGGCGCCATGCATCACATTCTTGTCCGTCAGCGCTACCGCATGATATCCGTAGGCTTTGGCCTTTGCTACGATTTCTTTGATCCGCAGCGGACTTTTCAGCAAGGTGTAACAGCTTCTTGTATGTAAATGCACACTCATGATAACATCCCCTTTCTTTACTTCTATTATAACATAAAAGCAGGCATCGCCTGCTTATTCTGCAATTCGTTTCATTAAGCGTGACAGCAGCTCATCAATATCCAAGCGCTCAAGCTTCTTAACACCACTGGCCAGCTTATGACCGCCGCCGTGATATTCATTTGCGATATCATTGACGCTTTTGCGATAGGAACGCAGCGAACCATTATATAAATGGCCCTCCTCATTAGGATTGCGGGTAAATAATGCCCATACTTCAATGCCGCTGATACCGGCAAACGCATTCACTTTATCTTTAGCCTCCACAAAGCTGAGACCAAAACGCTCATATTCTTCTTGTTCAACGATTTTATAGATCAGCTGATCATCAATGATGGTGCATGTATTCTTCAAATAAGCTTCAAATCTGAATGATTTCAGATCCGTTGCAAACATCTGATGATTCAAAGCAGAAATGTCAACACCCTGAGCACTAAGCCAGGCAGCACAGGCCATCGTCTGCGCACTGACACTCGGTATCGAAAACTTCTGTGAATCCGTCAGCAAGCCGCAGTACAGATAACTCGCCGCCGCTTTGGAGCACGTATTCTTTACGCCCATCAGCAGTTTCGTCAATACTTCACAGGTCGAGCAGGCACGCTCTTCCACAAGATTCAGATCACCGTAGCATTCAACCACCGGATGATGATCAATTTTAATCACCGTATCGCAAAGCTTATACCGCTGATCATCGATGCGCTCGACATTGGCTGTGTCAAGAATGATCGCACAGGCATTCTTCAGTGCTTCATCGCTGATCACATCACTGACCGGAAAGGCTGAATCCGCATTTTCATTATCCCCTAAAGCGACTATGCACTTATCAGGATAGGTTTCTTCAAGCCAAAGCTTAAGGCCGAATTGAGAACCCAGCGCATCGCCATCAGGAAAAACATGACGGAAAAGCGCTAGGGTATCATATTGTTCAATGATTTCAAAGAAATCCTTAGCCATTTTAGAAACCTAAAAGGCTGTATGTATCTCTGGCAATAACCAATTCTTCATTTGTAGGTACAAC
This sequence comes from Clostridiales bacterium VE202-08, assembly GCA_000508965.1. GTDB lineage: Bacteria > Bacillota_I > Bacilli_A > Erysipelotrichales > Erysipelotrichaceae > Dielma. The sequence continues at coordinate 32,283 of BAHV02000012.1, read as the reverse complement.
CCAAACCTGTACCTTAGAATCATCGGCAGAAACACAGACTTCCTTACCGCGTGTTTTATCATTTAATTCATAATTCATTTTCAGATTCATAGCTTTTTCAAGCTTTTCACAGATCTGATGACGCAGGTTGCAGTCATTTTCACCAAGACCTGCTGTAAATACGATTGCATCACAGCCGCCTAATTGGAAGTAATAACCACCGATAACATTAATCGCACGGTTAACATAAAGCTGCTGAGTTAAGATGGCACGTTCATTGCCCTCCGCAACCGCATTTTCAATATCACGGGCATCACTGGAAATACCTGAAATACCTAACATACCTGACTTCTTATTCAAAGCAGTATCCATTTCATCTGGTGTCATGCCAGTCTTTTTCATTACAAAAGGTACAATAGCCGGGTCAATATCACCGCAGCGGGTACCCATCATGATACCGCCAAGTGGCGTTAAGCCCATAGAAGTATTGATACATTTACCGCCGTCAACGGCTGTAATTGAAGCACCGTTGCCTAAATGACAAGTGATAATTTTAAGATTCTTAACATCTTTGCCCATCAATTCAGCACAGCGCTGAGATACATACTGATGACTTGTACCGTGAGCACCATAGCGGCGAACCTTGTAGTTTTCATACCATTCCATTGGAACTGGGAATAAATAGCTTTCCGGTGTCATTGTCTGATGGAAGGCAGTATCAAAAACAAAAACATGACCAATCTGCGGCAAAGCTTCTTTGAATGCACGATATCCAATCAAATGAGCCGGATTATGCAATGGAGCTAAATCAGAAAGTTCTTCTACCTTATTCACGACATCCTCATCCACAACCGCACTTGAATCAAAATAGCTGCCGCCTTGTACGATACGGTGACCCGCACCCTTAATTTCTTCAAGATTTTCAACGATCTTATGTTCCACAAGAGCTTTAAGCAGTAAATCTACCGCTACCTTATGATCCTTGATCGGTAAATTCTGTGTATGTTTTTCACCATTATATTTGATTGTGAAAATCCCCTCTTCAAGACCGATACGCTCCGCGATACCTGAAGTCAGCACTTCTTCTGACGGCATTTCAAAAAGCTGAAATTTCAAGCTTGAACTGCCCGCATTTACTGAAATAATTTTTGTCATAATTTACCTCCGTTACTCATTTTCTTCTAATAACATGACATATTGATTAATTTCTTTATTACCAAACGATTTTATTTTATCATAAATTTCTGATCGTGCATGAAATTTTTGCACAAGCTGTAACTTTTCTTCATATTCTTCCATGATTTTCTCACTGCGTCTCAGCGTATCCAAAATAGCGCTGCGTGAAACATCGAAATTTTCACTGATTTCTGCCAATGAAAAATCCTCGCGATAATACTGTGTACAGATTTCTTTCTGCTTTTCAGTCAGCAAATCCTCATACCAATCAAGATATTCATTCATTTTCTCAGTTTTATTATTCATTACCCGCCAGTCCTTCACACAGACTATATAAATAAGCGTCTAAGTCAAACGGTCTCAAATCATCTAATTTTTCACCCAAACCGATATATTTTACCGGCAGGCCCAGACGATCACGGATAGCGATCACGATGCCGCCCTTAGCCGTACCATCTAATTTTGTCAGAATAATACCGGTTACGTTGCATGCTTCAGTAAATAATTCAGCCTGTGAGATACCATTTTGACCAGTAGTCGCATCCAGTACCAGCCACACCTCATGAGGTGCACCGGGGATTTCACGTTCAACTACACGGTGCATTTTAGAAAGCTCATTCATCAGATTCGTCTTATTCTGCAGGCGGCCGGCAGTATCACCAATCAGCACATCAATATTGTTTTCAGCCGCATAACGGCAGCCATCGACTAAAGCCGCGCTCGGATCACCGTTTTCACGTCCTTTGATGCAGTGAATATTTAAACGCTCAGCCCAAACTGCCAGCTGATCAATAGCACCGGCACGGAAAGTATCCGCCGCCGCAACGGCCACCGTTTTGCCCTGATCAAGAAACAGCTTTGAAAGCTTGGCAGTTGTCGTCGTCTTGCCGCTGCCGTTAACGCCTACCATTAAGATTACTGTTGGTCCCTGATCATTAAACACAAATTCACGGTCTTCCTTGGCATTATACATTTCTGCCATTTCTTCAATCAGGCATTCAACGATCTCATCAAAACTTTTCAGTTTGCGGTCCATGGCCGTATTCTCAACAGCATCGACTATTTTTTGAGCAGTGTGAATACCGATGTCCGCTTCCAAGAGAATCACCATCAGATCCTCAAGAAATTCTTCATTGACACCTGTGAAATTCAAAGATAAGCGGCGGATTTTCTCCGAAAAAGACTTTCTTGACTTATCAAGGCCGCTTAAATAACGATCACTGTCCTGTTTACCTGAAAATGCCTGTTTTAATTTAGAAAAGATACCCATTAGGCATTCACCTCTTTCTTATCTACATATTGCATAGCTTCCTGCAGCTGCACCTTCAGCAGTGAGCTGACGCCGTTTTGTTTCATCGTCACACCATAAAGTGCGTCGCACTGTGCCATCGTACCTGGCCGGTGAGTCACAACGATAAACTGACTGCCGCCGCGGAAATGGGAGATATACTTGGCAAATCGCTCAACATTGGCCTGATCCAATGCTGCCTCAACCTCATCGAAAATACAAAGCGGCATTGTTCTTGCCTTTAATATAGCAAAGAGAACACAAATGGCGATCAAGCTCTTTTCACCGCCGGAGAACAGCTTGATGTTTTGAACATTCTTGCCCGGCGGCTGAACATCAATATCAATACCCGTATTCAGGATGTCATTTGGATCAACAAGCACCAGTGAGGCACGGCCGCCGCCAAACAATGTTCTGAACACATCGTTTAACTCCGCGTTGATCTTATCAAACATTTCCTTAAACTGCTTGATCATCACCTGATCCATTTCATCAATGGCCTCAAGAATCTTGTCCTTGGCGGCAAGCAAATCACCCTTTTGCTTTGTCAGGAATTCAAAACGGCCGCTGACTTCTTCATACTGAGTCGGCGCTTCCAGATTGACATTGCCTAAAGCACTGATTTCCTGGCGCAGCACCTGTACCCGTTTTCTGGCTTCCGCAATATCGGTATCCATTTTTTGCGTCTGTGCATATTCGAAAGTCATTTCATAATCACTGCTTAAACGATTTAAAGCGTTCTGAAGCATTGTTTCTGCCTTAACTCGGCTTAATTCATATTCACGCTCATCAGCAAGCAGCGCATTGCATTCACGGCGCAGATTACGGATTGAAACATCATTGCGTTCAACCTCCGCTCCGGCCTTTGCCCGCCGTTCACGTTTAATTTTCAGCTGTGAGGTGATTGCATCACGTTTAGAATACGCACCGCTTAACTGGGCAACTAAAGTATCCTCGCTCACCGCTTCATCATCATTTAGCTCACCCGGCTTTAATTCCTCATACTCTGCCTTCAGACGATCCGTCTTCGCTTTCTTCGCATCCACAACCGGCTGCAGCTGCGCAATATCAATTTTCAGCTGAACCAAGGCTGCCTGTAAGGCTTCACCTCTTGAAGCCAGCGATGAACAATCATCTCTCAGCTTATCAACCTTGACCTGCTGATTTGCAATTTTTTCATGGATTAGATCCAGTTCTTTCTGCAGTGACATCGGTGAATAGGAATCTCTCGCCTTACCGCCGCTCATACTGCCGCCCTTATGGACTACATCGCCGTCAAGCGTTACGATTTTATAATTAAAGTGCAGAATGCGGGCAAGCTCATTCGCATTGATCAGATTATCGCAGACTAACACATTGCCCATCAGTGAGTCACGTACCACCTCAAAAGCCGCATCGCAGTCCACAAATTCATTGGCAGTGCCAAGATAGCCGACACTGTTTTTAGCAATGATCTCATGCTCCTTGAAGATGCTGCGTTTTTTCAATACGGTGATTGGCAAAAAGGTTGCCCTGCCTGACGCGTTCTTTTTCAGATAAGTAATGGCATGACGAGCACTGATTTCATCCTCGGTGACAATATGATACAAAGCACCGCCAATCGCATTGCTGACAGCATTTTCATAATTGTCATGCGGTTTTAATATCTGTGAAACAACGCCTAAAACACCATTTAATGAATCCTTTACCTCTAAGATTGCCTTTACGCCCTGCTGATGATTAAACGGCTGCTTCACCAGATTCTCAAGTACCGAGCGGCGATTTAACAGACTGTTCAGATAAGCGTTCTGTTCATTCAGCATCACATTGCATTGGGCCGCATCATTGCTTAGCTTATCCACCTTCTCCTGATTCAGCTTTAAATCTACATTTAACTCATTCAGACGTGAGCTGCGGTCATTATACTCATACTGTGCTTCATCAATCATCGCCTTTAATTCTTTAGCCCTGATTTCGGCATTAGCCGAAGCCATGGCATATTTGCGTTTTTCATCAATTTCTGTTTTACGGGCATCCAATGACTGAATTTCACCCATAATTTTCATAAATTCATCCTGAAGCTGATTCACCTCATGGTCAAGCTGTGACATTTCCTGCTTCAGCTCAAGATTCTTGCTCTCACTGACCGCAATCGTCGTTTCATGCAGCGCCTTCTTACTCTGTAAATCAAATGCCTTTTTCTTTCCCTCTTCGATCTGCTCATTCAGATGCTCAATTTCATCGACAAGTACACTGATTTCAATAGCTTCCAATTCCTGCTTTTTTTCCAAATAAGTCTCAGCTTTTTTCGCCTGACGCTTCAACGGTGTCACCTGACGTTCAAGCTCCATGATAATATCTTCTAAGCGATCAAGATTCTCCTGAGTGCGGCTCAGTTTTCCCAATGACTCGATTTTACGTTTTTTATACTTTGCGACACCGGCAGCTTCTTCAAATAGACCGCGGCGATCTTCCGGTTTTGATTCCGCAAAACTGGAAATGGTGCCTTGCGATATAATAGACAATGAGTCACGGCCCAAACCGGTATCCATGATCAGATTTTGAATATCCTTAAGCCGGCACGGTGTGCGGTTCAGGAAATATTCCCCTTCTCCGGTTGAACGATGCAGCCGTCTTGTGATTTCTACCTCTTCATAGTCAACATGCAGAAAATGTTGTGTATTATCAAATACCAAGGTAACTTCGGCCATATTTACAGCTTTGCGGGTATCTGAACCCGAAAAGATAACATCACTCATTGAAGTGCCGCGCAGACTTTTCACGGACTGTTCACCCAACACCCAGCGAATCGCGTCGTTGATATTGCTTTTACCGCAGCCATTAGGTCCTACAATACCGATTACATCAGAATCAAAGGTAATGATTGTTTTATCGGCAAAGGATTTAAAACCCTGCAGTTCTATACGTTTAAGGAACATGATTTCCTCCTTTACAAGCTAACTTATGCCATACCATTATAGCATAACAAAGACAAGAATTGAATTAAATTCTAAAGCGTGCTACACTAAGTGCCTAGAGGTGATAACCATGTCTTTGAATTCAATGAGAAACATGACAAGGCTCAGTTTCAGCGAAGAAGTCGGCAATACGCTCACCCATAGCATCATGGCGCTGCTGTTTCTGTTTGCCCTGCCCTATGCCGCAATCTTGGGTTATATTAAAGGCGGCGCAATGCAGGCATTTGGCGTATCCGTCTTTGTCATATCAATTTTTTTAATGTTTCTGATCTCCGCGCTTTATCATTCAACACCCTTTGAATCGACAAACAAGCTAGTCTTCAGAATTCTTGATCACAGCTGTATTTATATCGCGATTGCAGGCTCTTATACACCCATTGCGATAACGATGATACAAGGCTGGCAGAGTGTGCTGATTCTGATCATTGAATGGTCAATCGTTATTGGCGGCATTCTATATAAAATATTCGGTAAGCGTGAATTCAGCAAGCTCTCTTTAGCTATTTATCTGATCATGGGGTGGATCGCCGTTTTCTTCCTGCCTACGATTATCGCGAAAGCAGCTTGGCAGTTTATCTTCTTTATAGTCTTAGGCGGTGTCTTTTACTCAATCGGTGTCTATTTTTATTCTCATCAAAAAAAGAAATATTATCATGTAATTTGGCATCTATTTATTAATTTAGCATCAATCGTGCATTTCATTGCCATTGTTTACTACCTGTAACAAGAAAAGACGCGGTTTTCTGAATAATCAGAAGCTGCGTCTTTTATATTGGTAAATGGATGATGACCCACGCCCCTAAAACAAGACTGGCTGCGTTGGCAAAGAGACATGTGAAAAAATTTCTGATTTTTTTATGTTCGTCAATAAATGCCATATACGGAACCAGTTCAAATAACACGACAAGCATTTCCAAAATAAGATAACCAAAAATTACATATGTACCCGTTATCGAATTGCTTAAAACGATATTCACAAACCCCTGAGTAAGTAAGTTGGTAATCAAAAAGACTTGCCAGCTCTTTTTCTGACGGTAACCAAACAGGAAGAAGACAATACCCTCAATGATTAAAGTCAAGCTTACCCGCAGGCTAACCAGGAGCGGTGCGCGGAACGGTGAAAGACCGATTTCGACCGTCTGTGTTTTTAGATTCAATCGAAGCAAATTGTTATACGTCATAAACGTTGCCGCGGGCAAGTCACAGCTGAAATTTATTTCCGCGCTGCTTACAATTAGTTTGGCTTCGGTGAAGTCAACCTCATGCCGTGCCTCAGATAAATGATAGTAATAACGATAATACGTCTCCCATGCCTTTCTTTCAGCTCTCAGTTCAATGATTTCATGCTCATCAAATCGGAGTGCCAGCCGCATGTCTTCAGGCGCATTTTCTACGACGATGAGCAAGCCCGGCGGTTCCGCAGAATTTGCCTGAACAGATTGCGGCAGAAATAAGGCAAGAAGCAATAAAAAGAAGAACGAACAAAGCACCGCTTTTTTCATTTCTGACACCTCACTTATTTAAGGATAAATCAGCTTATGGTTAGAAATGATTCATAAGCTGATTCCTATATATTTATCATAATATATATCCTGAGCAATATCAAATAAATCGAAGGACAGGAAGCAGTATCAAAATAGCATCTATGATGCAGCCGCTTTCTTCTTCGGCAGTTCACGCAGTTCAAACACCGGTTTACCATTTCTAATATGCATGATCAGCAGTTTTATCTCATCATTGGTTAATCTTACCTGACACCAATGATCCTTAATCAATTTTTTAGCCATTAAAGCAGTAGGCACTTTGTTGATTGAGGTCAGAAAGAAATCATTTTTCCAGATTGCGAATTTGCAGCCGTTGCGATAGTTCGTACAGCCAAAGCTTTTTGGATATTCCACGATTTTATGACCGCAAATCGGACATACACCTAAGCTTTCACGGCTGTCCATATAAATCGTCTTCTCTAAATTAGGCATAAAGGCGTCTACCACCGTTTTCACCAAATCAGCGACATCGGCCTTGCCCTCTTTGATATCCTCTTGAATTACCCACCAGCGGGCCGTACAATCCGCTTTCTTTATTTCATCAGGAAGGATCTGATAAAAATCACGGCCCAGCTGCGTAGATAATATCTGTTTTCCTTTCATTTCCACATAACCGCGCTTGATCAATGTTTCAACAATCGTCGAGCGGGTAGCACTGGTGCCAATCGATCCATTTTCACCCTTTTTGTCTTTATCCTTAGCCTTTAATATCTTCTTAACTTCCGGATCTTCTACATATTTTGCGATGCTTGTCATATCGCGGATCAGCGAGGCCTGTGTATAATGCTTCGGCGGATTTGTCGCCTTTTCGCTTACTGCGCTGTTAAGTACACGGCCATCATATTTCCCCGGCTTAAACTCCAGTTCATCACTTTCTTCGCCTTCATCATTTTCCTTGATTTCCTGAAAATACTGACGATATCCCTGATCTAAGATTTTCGTCAGCACACAGCGCAGCTCACCGCCATCCACCGGTGCGCTTAATGTTGTCTGCAGCTTTTGAATCGGCGGCAGAAACTGCATAAAGTACATATTACAGATTTCAATATAAACATTCATTTCTTCTTCACTCAAGGCTTTAATATTAAAATTTGACATTGTTGGTATGATGGCATGATGGGCCGTAACGAATTGGTCATTAAAACATTCTGAATGAAAAGTATAATCAAGCGGCAGCGCCACACCTAATTTATTCATAACAAATGGCAGCAATTTGCCGGCTTCTTTATAATGCTCCTCTTTCAGATATTGAGAATCTGAGCGATTATAGGTAATTGCCTGATAACGGTCACGAAGTGTCTGCGTAATACGGTCAGTGCGGCTTAGATCATAACCATACTTGACATTCATTGCCGCCTGCAGCTTGGCCAGATTATAAGGCAGCGGCGGCCGCTGACTGTTTTCTTTTTGTTCGACCTTTACTTTTAGAAGCTGATCAGTCAATTTTACCTTCAATTCATCCAAAATACTGCGGTCAAGGATATTCTTTTCATCATTTAATACAGCTTTGCTTGGCTTGTACTTCATTTTGATCTGTTTATTATCAACTTCCACATCAACATCTAATTCATAATATACTTGCTTTTGATGATTTTCAATCTGTAAATCACGGGCCACGATTAAACCGAGTGTCGGACTCTGAACCCGGCCGACACTCATTGCTTTTTTGCGCAGTGATACGGAGAACAACCTTGTATAATTGATACCCACAACATAATCGGCAACGGCTCTGGCATAGGCACTGCGTCCAGCCAACCGACAGCTTTCATCATTATCCTTCATTTCTTTGATTGAACGGCGGATCAGCTCCGGTGTATTGTCATTGATATATAGTCTTTTCACCGGTTTGTCACAGTGATGATAGTCAAGAATCTCATCAACCAGATATTGTCCCTCATCATCAGGGTCACCGGCATGGATAATTTGATCTGCATTGCTGATCAGCGTGCCGATTTGGGCTACTCGATTCGCCTTATCGCCATCCGGCACTTGCTGCCACTCATCAAAGACAATCGGCAGATCTTCCTTTTTCCATTGTTTATACTTAGGATCATATTCTTCCGGCTCTTTTAATCGCAAAAGGTGTCCATAAGCCCAGGTAATCGTTAAGTCACCCTTTTGGATCACTCCCTGACGCTCGCGTTCAGTAGCGTTTACCGCGGCCGCAATGGCTCTGCCAAGCTCCGGCTTTTCCGCTAAAATCAGTGTTTTCAAAAGCAGCCCTCCCTTCAAAAAACGAAGGCATCGCCTTCGCTTAATTAAAACAGTCGCAAAATATCATTCCAGGTTACAAATACCATTAAGCCAACAACCAGTGCGACACCGATCATCATAATAATGGTTTCCCATTTTTCGCTGAGCTTCTTTCCGATCAGCTTTTCAAGCAGTACGATAACGATGCGTCCGCCATCAAGAATCGGCAGCGGCAGCAGGTTAAAGATACCGATATTTAAAGATAATAGACCCAGCCATGTCAAAAAGGCTGTGGCTCCTGATTGCGTGATCTGACTCGTTGCTTGGAAAATTCCCACCGGTCCCGACATATCCTCAAGACCAACGCCTCTTACAAGATTGCCTAAAGCTGAAATGATCTGCATCATAGAATTGCCCATTGCCAGCGTACCATATTTAAAAGCTTCATACCATTGAATCTCAATGACAGAGCTGCTGGCCTGAATACCGATCAGATACGTCGTACCGTCACGCTGCAGTTCAGGGGTAATCATATAATCTTTGATTTGTCCGGCTCTTGAAATTGTCAGAATGATACGATCCTGAGGATTTTGTTGAGTACGGACAAGAATATCATCAAAGGTTTCCGGTATGAAAGACGTACCATCATTCAGGGTTACCTTGACGATTTCATCACCTGCTTGAAGACCTACCTTTTCAGCCGGTGAATTTTCAATGATTCCCGATAAAACCGGCAATGCAGGTCCAGCTACTGATCCTCTTGCCATAACGATGCCGACAAAAATAACCCAAGCCAGCACGACATTCATAAAAGCACCGGCTGCCATGACCACTACCTGCTGCCATGTCTTAATGCCTTTAATTGTCCGCTCATAAGGGATACCGGTCGTATCAGTGCCTTCTTCACCCGCCATCTGCACATAACCGCCAAGCGGTAAAGCACGGATTGAAAAGACAGTTTCGTTGTTCTTATTTTGATAAAGGGCTGGCCCCATACCAATAGAAAATTCGCTGCAGTATACATTAAAGTGCTTTGCTGTAATCAGATGCCCAAATTCATGGACAACCACAATTACCATCAGCAGCAGAATAAACATAATAAAGTTAAATAAAAATTGCATTAAACGGCTCCTTTCACAGCTTCATTGACAAATGCTCTAGCAGCTGCGTCACTGCGGATAATATCCTCAAGTGTAGCATTTTCAATGAATTCAATGCTTTCTACAGCCTTGAATACATAAGCTTCAATATCTAAGAAGGTAATCTTCCCGGCCAAAAATAACGCCACTGCTTCTTCATTGGCAGCATTCATGATCGCACAGGCATTGCCTTCAAGGCGGCCGGCCTTATAGGCCAGTCCCAGCAATGGATAACGGTCAAAATCAGCCTTTTCAAAATGCAATGCGCCGACTTCCGCAAGATTCAGTATTTCACTGTTCATTAACGGCAGTCTAGCCGGATGTGTCAAGGCATACTGAATCGGCAGCCGCATATCGGCTGTACCCAATTGTGCCATCAGCGCATGATCACAATATTGTACTAAAGAATGAACAATACTCTCCCGATGCAGCAGCACTTCAATTTTATCATAATCGATATCAAAAAGGTAATGCGCTTCAATCACTTCAAAGCCTTTATTCATCATCGTTGCAGAATCAATCGTTATTTTTGCCCCCATTGACCAATTGGGATGTGACAAAGCCTCATTTACAGTAACACCCTGCAGCTGATCCCGGCTGCGGTCACGGAAACTGCCGCCGCTGGCGGTAATAATCAATTTTTCAACACTGCCATGTTCATTGCCTTGCAGGCACTGGAAAATCGCGGAATGTTCGCTGTCGATCGGTTTCAGAGAAACACCGTATTCCCTGAGCGCAGCTTTCACAAACTTGCCGCCGACAATCAAGGTTTCCTTATTCGCCAGCGCGATATTCTTGCGGCATTCAATCGCTTTAAGCGTTGGCAGCAATCCGACAAATCCCACCAGCGCATTGACTAAGGTATCACCATAAGGCAGCGCCGCCAGTTCAAGAAGGCCTTGATCACCGATATGAATATCCAGATGCGGATATTTTTTCCTGATTTCATCAGCATCCCGTTCATCTTTAACACAGATAGCACGCACCTTAAATTCATCAAGAATCTTATAGGCCGCTGCCAATCGGCTGCGAACACTGAAAGCCACCAATTCAAACAGCTCGGGATGAGAACGAATCACATCCAGCGTCTGTTCGCCGATTGAACCGGATGCTCCTAATAAAATGATTTGTTTCATAACAAGTTCACCGCCGTGAAGATCAGATAGAAAACCGTCAGATTAAACAGTAAAGAATCCACTCGGTCAAGGATTCCGCCATGTCCCGGTAATAAATATCCAAAATCTTTGATCTTATAACTTCGTTTAATGGCAGAAAATGCCAGGTCACCAATCTGACCGAAAATTGGCAGGAAGAGACTGCCTAAAGCCATCGCCAGCAGATGTTCATGCGAAATAAAGAAATACGCAAACAGAAAAGAAATCACTGCCGCGAAAAACCAGCCGCCGATACTTCCCTCAATTGTTTTCTTAGGAGAAATTCTGACACAAAGCTTATGCTTGCCAAAAAAGCGGCCGCACAAGTATGCGAAGGAATCACAGACATAGGTTGCCAGAATAATAAACCAGATAAAAAGCGGTTCCTGATTATACATCGCCAGAAAGCCAGTGCCGATGGTAACGAAAAAAGCCGCGAACGCCATACATAGAAAAGTATCAGACACCAGCATTTTTTCACTAAAGACAGGCATTGCCAACAATATAATACATACAAAACCAACATAAGGCAGCCGCAGACGGGTATCCAAAATAAGCGAGAATAAGACTGCCGCGATCAGGAAATACTCAACGGCACGCGGGCAATGCTGCTCACTCAGCTGACATACCTCATGCAGACCGACGACGATAATAAAAACCACCAAAGCGTCAATCAAAATACCGCCAAACAATAATGCCGGTATCACACAGGCAAGAATAGCAAACATGGTCAAGATTCGAGTTTTCATTCCTTTAACCCTCCAAACCGGCGGTCTCGCTGCTGATATTGCTCAATGCAGCGATGCAGCTCTGCTTCATTAAAATCAGGCCAAGCCGTATCTGTAAATATCATTTCCGCATAAGCGCATTGCCATAACAAAAAATTTGATAAACGCACTTCACCAGATGTGCGGATCAGCAAATCAAGCTCCTGATGCTCACCCATCATATATCGACCAAAAGCCTGTTCATCGATATCCAGTGAGGCTTTATTAGCTAACACATCCTTAGCATATTGCTGGGCCGCCAGCGTAATTTCCCGGCGAGCACCGTAATTTACCGCTAAACAAAGGTTTAAACCAGTATTCATTGCCGTCTCATCGATTGCGTTTTTGATAATCGTAACTGTGTCTTTGGGAAACTTCTCATATTCGCCGATACATGATACCTTGATATTCAGCGCCTTTAATTCTTTAATATATTTAGAAAAAAACATCTTCGGCAGCTTACAGAGATAATCAATCTCCGATTCCGGCCGATTCCAGTTTTCCGTTGAAAAAGCATACAAAATTAAGGTTTTCATCCCTAAACGATTCGCTTCCTTAGCAATCGTGCGCACATTTTCAGCACCCTGAAGATGGCCGGCTGTCCGCGGCAAACCGCGTTTTTTTGCCCAACGTCCGTTGCCATCCATGATAATAGCAATATGAGCAGGTATTCTTTGTAAATCCATGAGTGATCCTCCTAAAGTAAAGCCCACAATGCTGTGGGCTACAATACTGCATGATGCAACGGATTAAACAGCCATGATCTCCTTGGATTTTTCATCCACGATCGTATCAATTTTCTTAACGTATTCATCAGTCAGCTTCTGAATCTTTTCATTCGCCTGCTTAGCCTGATCCTCCGGTAATTCTTTATTCTTCTTAACCGCATCATTCGCTTCACGGCGAACGTTACGAATCGCTACCTTCGCTTCTTCACCCATCTTGCTTGCTGATTTACTTAATTCACGGCGGCGGTCTTCAGTAAGAGCCGGAACATTAATACGAATCATCGTACCGTCATTCTGCGGCACTAAACCTAAATCAGCCACTTCAATCGCCTTTTCGATTTCCTTCATAATGGATTTATCAAAAGGCTTAATGCAAAGCTGACGGCCTTCTACTACTGAAATGCTGCTCACCTGATTGATCGGTGTAGAACTTCCGTAATAATCAATATGCACACGGTCTAAAATCTGCGGATTAGCTCTGCCGGTTCTGATTGTGGCCAGATTGCCGTGCAGATTTTCGATTGCTTTATTCATTTTTACTGTTGCATTATCTAAGATTTCCTTCATAATTATTGTCCTTTCTTGGTAATTAATGTACCATTTACTTCACCCTTGACAGCTTTTAGAATATTGCCGGGTTCGTTCATATTAAATACGATCAGATCAATGTCATTATCCATACACATTGAAGTGGCTGTCGTATCCATGACATGGAGATTTTGCTGAATCAGATCCATATATGTAAGTGACTGATAACGCACCGCATTCTTGTCGATCTTCGGATCTGCTGAATAAACGCCATCAACTCCGTTTTTAGCCATTAAGATGACATCAGCGTTAATTTCACTGGCTCTTAAAGCAGCCGTAGTATCCGTTGAAAAATAAGGGTTACCGGTACCAGCACCAAAGATGACGACCCGTCCCTTTTCCAAATGACGAAGTGCTCTTCTTAAAATGAATGGTTCTGCCACCTTATTCATTTCAATTGCAGACTGCACACGGGTTGGGACATCCTCCTGTTCGAGCGCGTTCTGTACTGCCAGCGCATTGATCACCGTTGCCAGCATGCCCATATAATCAGCCTGAGTTCTTTCCAGACCCATCTGTTCACATAATTTACCGCGGATGAAATTACCGCCGCCGACTACAATAGCCAGATCGACACCTAACTCAGCCACCTCTTTTAATTCTTTTGCTAATCCCTTCAAAATTTGGGGATCAAATGAATTACCCGGTGAAGACAGCGCTTCCCCGCTCAACTTCAGCAAAACTCTTTTATACATTGTTATTTTCCACCTTTTCGCTACATCTCTTTAAAGATAGACCGGTTTTAAACACACGTTTCTACCATAACAATTATACTAGATAAAGCCTTCAGTTACAACACTCATTCATGAAAAATCTTGTTCATAACAGAACTGCTTCAGCAATAAAAGTAAAAAAAGCATCGATGACTCTAATGAATCACCAATGCCTTTTCAGTTTAAATTAGTTGCCTTTGATCTGATTCATTACTTCATCAGCAAAGTTTTCACTGCGTTTTTCAATCCCTTCCCCTACTGCGTAGCGGATGAATGATTTACAAACTGCATTGTTTTCTTTCAGGTATTGACCCACTTTTAAATCAGGGTTCTTAAAGTAAACCTGATCTACCAAGCACATTTCCTGTAATGATTTAGTCAGACGGCCTTCTACGATACCGTGTAATACTTTTTCAGGTTTAGAAGCTAAAGAAGCATCATTCTTTAAGATTTCTAATTGTACATGTCTTTCATTTTCAATGAATTCAGCAGGCATATCATCGCGTGATACGAATTGCGGACTCATTGAAGCTACCTGCATTGCGATATCCTTAGCAACAGCAGTGTCAGTACCGGAAATTACTGATAAAGCTGAAATCTTGCCGCCCATGTGAATATAAGCGCCGAAAGCTTCATCATCAGCTTTTTCAACGATTGCGAAACGGCGGAAAGTGATTTTTTCACCGATTGTAGCAGTCGCTTCAGTAACTAAAGTTTCTAAAGTCTTACCGTCTGCTTCGGCAGCTAATGCCGCTTCCATAGAAGCTGGTTTAGCGCTCAGCAGCAGGTTTTGCACCTGATTCATCAATGCCAGAAATTGTTCATTCTTAGCAACGAAGTCAGTTTCTGAGTTAACTTCAAATACAACTGCTGTATTGCCTTCTACAGCAACGCGGGTTGCACCTTCAGCAGCAATGCGGTCAGCTTTTTTAGCTGCCTTTGCGATACCCTTTTCGCGAAGCCATTCACTTGCTTTATCAATATCGCCATCGCATTCTGTCAATGCTTTTTTGCAGTCCATCATACCAGCACCTGTCTTATCGCGAAGTGCTTTTACATCTTGAGCAGTAATTGCCATTTGATTTTCCTCCTTGTTCGTAAATATCGAAGTGGTAATTATTCAGCAGCCGGAGCCGGTGCAGCTTCAGTTGTTGCTGCTGGTTTTACAGTTTCTTTCTTTACGAAAGGTTTGCCGCTGCGAGGACCGTTACCATTGCGGTTGTCTCTGTTGTAAGGACGGCGGTTAGCCTGTGCTGCACGACGTTCTTCATTTCTCTGACGGCGGCGACGATCGTTTTCAGCGATTTTTTCTTCAACATTAACGATTACATCAGCCATTGTGATATCTTCGCCTTCTTCGATGTTATGAGCAACTGAAAGCAGACCGCCCTTAGCTTCAACGATAGCATCAGCCATCAGTTCAACGATCAGCTTCACAGAACTGTTGCCGTCATCATTTGATGCGATTGGGTAATCAACAGCTTCAGGATCACAGTTAGTATCTACCATTGCAAATACAGGGATACCTAATTTCTTAGCTTCCGCAACTGCATTGTGTTCTTCTTTTGGATCAATTACGAAGATTGCGTTAGGCAGTTTCTTCATTTCTTTGATACCGCCCAGGAAGTTTTCTAATTTAGCTTTTTCTTTCTTGATTTGAGCGATTTCCTTCTTAGGATATACATCGATCAAACCGCTAGCTTCCATTTCTTCAATTTCAATTAAACGTTTAACACGTTTTTGAATTGTGCGGAAGTTAGTTAATAAACCACCCAGCCATCTTTGGTTAACAAAGAATGAGCCAGAGCGTAAAGCTTCGTCAACAACGATTTGCTGAGCCTGCTTTTTAGTACCTACGAATAAAACCTTACCGCCTTTTTCAGCAATGTCCTTCATTGCTTCATAAGCTGTATCGATTTGTTCGATTGTCTTTTCCAAGTTAATAATATATACACCATTTCTTGATGCATAAATGTTTGGTTTCATTTTAGGATTCCATCTTCTAGTTTGATGTCCGAAATGAACGCCAGCTTCTAATAATTTTCTCATTGAAACAACAGCCATTTTAATTCCTCCGTTTTACCTCCATCATTTCTAGCATTGATAACCCTGTAGTGACAGTCTTTAGTCAAGGGCACGGATCAATGAATCCATGATGTGTGTGTTTCTCACGTATTAACGTGCTTTACAATTATAACAAAGATAGATTTTGTTGGCAAGGCTATTTTGATACTTTTGCCCTTGGAAATGCACTATTATAGGCATTTTTAAGCCTTTCGCGGGTCACATGCGTATAAATTTGCGTCGTTGACAGCGATGCATGACCTAAAAGCTCCTGAACCAGACGCAGATCAGCGCCGTTATCCAGCATATGCGTAGCGAATGAATGACGCAGCATATGGGGGTGAACACGCAGCATCAGACCGCTTTTTTTAACCGTCTGGTCCAAGATGTATTGAATACCGCGGCTGGTCAGCGGCCGGCCATGCTGATTGATAAATACAAAAGCGTGATCATCCGCACACCAAAGCGGCCTTACTTCGCTTAGATAACGAAGCAGGAATTCCTTTGCTACATCGTGGAAAGGAACGACTCTTTCCTTGTTGCCTTTACCAAGAATATGAACAATGCATTCGCTAAAATCAAGATCGCTGATTTTAAGCGCTGCCGCTTCGCTGACACGCAAACCGCAGGCATAGATCAATTCAAACATTGCCCGATCACGCAAACCAGCCGCTGTTTCAATGTCAATGCTGTCAAACAGCGCGTCAAGCTCATCATAAAATAAAAACTCAGGCACCTGCCGGCGGACACTGCCCAGCTTCACAAGCACAAAGGGATTGGCTGAAAGGATGCCGTATTCGTTCAAATATGTATAAAAAGAGCGCAGTGTTGATACCCTGCGCAAAACCGAATTATTTTTAAGCATACATTCTTCGCGCAGATAACTGATATAATTCAAAACAATACTGCGGTCAACCATTTCCAGCTTTTCGATTCCTTCACGATGCAAAAAGTCTCTAAATTTCTGTAAATCCCGTTCATATGCATCACGAGTATGCTCAGAATTTGTATTTATCTGAGATATATAATTCAAGAAGCGTTCAATTTGCTCATTCATGAGTATGGTCCCGGAATTCTCTGATCACGGATAAAGCCTGCTGGGCAAGCTTTTCCTTGCGGTCTTTCTTATTAGTCTTAACCACACACTGCAGCAAACCAAACGTCGCGTTCATCGGCTGGAAATGATCAGCATGCGTATGCGTTATGTAATAAGCCATCGCGCCAATCATACAGGTTGGCGGCAGAATCACCGCTTCCTTGCCCTGCATTTTAAGTGCCATATTGATTCCCGCCAATAAACCGCTGGCAGCTGATTCAACATAACCTTCAACCCCGCACATCTGACCGGCAAAGAACAAATTTTCTTTTTCCTTGCACTCATAGCTGGCCTTTAAACATTTTGGTGAACAGATATAAGTGTTGCGGTGCATGACACCATAGCGGGCAAAGCGGGCATTTTCAAGACCCGGAATCATGGCAATAACGCGTTTCTGTTCACCCCATAATAAATGCGTCTGAAAACCGACAATATTATAAAGCGTAGCCGCCGCGTTATCCTGCCGCAGCTGCACAACCGCATAAGGATGCTCACCCTCACGGCCCAGTCCAACTGGCTTCATCGGTCCATAAAGCAATGTTTTCTCACCGCGCTTAGCCATTTCTTCAAAAGGCATGCAGCCTTCAAAATATTTTTCATCTTCAAATTCATGCATTTTTGTGCATTCAGCACTGATAACCGCTTGATAGAAAGCATCAAATTCTTCTTTATTCATCGGACAGTTGATATAATCAGCATCCCCTTTATCGTAACGGCTCTTATAATAAGCCTTACTGAAATCAATACTGTCTTTTTCAATTATCGGTGCCGCCGCATCATAGAAATAGAAACGTTCTTCATGCAGTAAACGCTGAATCGCCGTGCTTAACGCTTCACTTGTCAGCGGACCGGTCGCAATGATTGCCGGGTCTTCAGGAATCTCACAAAGCTCTTCATGAACGACCTCAACTAGCTCATGCCCTTTGATAAAATCAGTGATTTGCTTGGAAAACGCTTCACGATCAACAGCCAGCGCGCTGCCAGCCGGCACCTGATTGGCATCAGCAAACCGCATGATCAATGAATCAAGTTCACGCATTTCCTGTTTCAGAAGCCCTACTGCGTTATTAATATCATTGCTGCGCAGTGAATTTGAACAAACAAGCTCTGCAAAATTTTCACTGTGATGAGCCGGTGAGCTTTTTTGCGGCCGCATTTCAATCAGGGTAACCGGAATATTCCGTTTAATCAGCTGCCAGCATGCTTCACAGCCTGCCAGTCCAGCACCAACAACTGTCACTCTATTCATCAGCATCGCTCACTTTCTTCTTACTTACAGTCTTCTTCACTGTTTTTTTCGCAGCGGTTTTCTTTTTAGCTTCTTTTTTCGCTGCCGCTTCTGGATCTTTTTTAATATAGCGGCATTTCGGATAACCGCTGCAGCCGACAAAGGTTGTACCAAAACGGCTCTTGCGCTTCACCAATGGCTTGCCGCATTCCGGGCAATCCTCACCCGTAGGAACCGGTTCTTCCTTTACCTTATTGCTCTTGATGTATTTACATTCAGGATAATTGGAACAAGCTAAAAAAGCACCAAAACGGCCTTTTTTCATAACTAGCTTGCTACCGCAGTTAGGACATACCTCATCCGTCTCATTGTTTTCTTCATTTTCCGCCTTCGTATACCGACAGCTTGGAAAATTGATACAGGATACAAAACGCCCGTAACGGCCATTGCGGTATACAAGCTCATTGCCGCATTCCGGACAAAGCTCACCGGTTCTCTCCAGTTCCTTTTTTTCCATATTTTCATATGCGTGGTCAAGCAGCGGCATAAACTGATCATAAAATTCACGCAGCTCCTTGACATTATCCCGTTCGCCCTCGGCAATCTCATCAAGATCCTTTTCCATATTGGCCGTATAAGATACATTTATGACGGCCGAAAAGAATTCCTGTAATTTTTTATCGGTCAAAATTCCCTGCTCAGTTGGGAAGAACACCTTCGTCTTACTTCCCTCGCTGGCTTTTTCAAGCGAAACATAACCACGGGCCTGAATCGTATCAATGATCATCGCATAAGTGGAAGGACGTCCAATTCCTTTTTCTTCCATTTCTTTGATCAAACGCGCTTCTGAATAACGAGCCGGCGGTTCTGTAAAATGCTGCCTGCCATCCAGCTGAACATGCTTAAGCACTTCTTTTTCTTCAAGATCCGGCAGCAATTCATCCTTAGTCTGTTCATAATCCTTATAAACCGCTAAATAACCGTCAAAGGTAATGATGCTGCCGTTAGCTGTAAATTCACAGCCATTATTGGCAATCGTCGCAGTCACGACATCACTTTTGCTTGGCGCCATTAAATAAGCCAGTGCCCGTGCATAAATCAGCTTATACAGCTTGTACTGATCATTGGTCAGATATTCCTTTACCGAATCCGGTGTGTTATGCACATTGGTCGGACGAATGGCTTCATGGGCATCCTGTGCATTCTGACTGTTTTTCTGATGCACAAAACCGACATACTTCTTCCCATAAGTATCTTCAATATGATGGAAGGCATCCTTAACGAAAACATCACTTAAACGTGTTGAATCAGTACGCATATAGGAAATAAGACCTTCTGTATGACCGCCCAGGCTGATACCTTCATAAAGCTTCTGCGCTACCTGCATCGTCTTTTTAGAACTAAAGCCCAGTTTTGTTGAAGCTTCCTGCTGCAAAGTAGAAGTAATAAACGGCAGCCGGGCTGCCTTGCTTTTCACCTTGCGTTCAATTTTATCGATGACAAACTCACCGGTGCAGCGGTCAAGAACCGCCTGAGCCGCCGCTTCATCCTTCAATTCCGGTTTCTTTCCGTCAACCCGGATCAAACCCGCTTTAAATTCTTTTTTATTCTTTTTGATCAGCGCATCGATAGTCCAATACTCTTCACTCTTAAACGCTTTAATTTCATTTTCACGTTCAACGATCAATCGTAAAGCGACCGACTGCACACGTCCCGCTGATTTTGACTGTATCTTATTCTGAAGCAGCTTACTAAGCTTAAAACCGATGATACGATCAAGCATCCGACGGGTTTCCTGACTTTTTACCAGGTTCAGATCAATCGTTCTTGGATGCTCGAATGCCTCTAAAACAGCATTCTTAGTAATTTCATTAAAAATAACACGATTCTGCTGAGCCGTATCCAGTCCCAGCTCCTGCGCTAAATGCCAGCTGATTGCTTCTCCTTCACGGTCAGGGTCACTGGCCAGATAAACTTCATCCGCTTTTTTAGCACGCGCTTTTAAATCCTTTACAATATCCTTTTTATCACTGCTTACTTTATAAGTAGGCTTAAAATCATCTTCAACATCAATACCCAAGCCACCCTTGCCTGTAGTAGCCAAATCGCGGATATGACCTTTGCTGGATACAACACTGTAATCCGGGCCAAGGTATTTTTCAATCGTCTTTGATTTGGAAGGTGATTCCACAATCACTAATTTCTTCATGGCATTTCTCCTTGTTACACTTATCTTATTATTCTATAACTTTTTAATTTGTCAAACATTTTTTCATAAATTTTCAATTTCTTCATCAAAAACCAGCATATTTGCCCCTTGTTGGATCAGCATGTTGCAGCCTTTGCCAAATGCGTCATCATAACGATATGGAAACACATAGACATCTTTATCAAGTCTTAAAGCCTCATTAACCGTCAGCATTGTACCGCTTTTCTCCTTTGCTTCAACTACCACGATCCGTTTAGCCAAAGCCGCAATAATGCGATTACGCCAAGGAAAATGTGACGCATACGGCGGTGTATGTTCAGGATATTCACTTAAAATCAATTGATTAACAGCCATTTGCTCATAAAGATAGTAATTCTCCTGCGGATAGACACATTCAATGCCGCAGCCGATCACCCCAATCGTAGGACGACCGCTGCGAATCGCGTTTGCATGCGCCGCCGCGTCGATCCCTTTTGCCAAACCGCTGACAATCCCATAACGTGAAGGACATTTCTTAATCAGATAAGCCGTATAATTCAGCCCCACCGATGAGGCCAAACGGCTGCCGATAATTCCCAGATATTCATTTCCAAGCAAACGTATATCCCCCTTATAAAACAAAATAAAAGGAGGATCTTCAAGAAGAAGCAAGGCTTTTGGATAATTCTCATCGAGAATCGTCAGGTAATGACCCTTGTATTCAGGCATCTGCCATGCCTCGTCATCCTGTATCGCCTTCTTCATTCTGTCATATTCTCCGTTATATTTCAAAGCATAAGCCAATAATTGTTCACGCATTATATCACCCACTTATGATATATGCAATAAAATGAACTTTTCCCAAATTGTAAGCGTTTCTATTTTACTTATTTCACTTCTTCAGGTTCCATGCTCTCACCATTGACAGTACACAGCCATCTATCTTTTGTGCCATGCTTTGAGCTGCCATAGCTGTATGAACAAAAGTTATTTTTATCCAAATAATAGGTAATATAGCTTTGATCAAGATCTAATGTACTGCCAATTAAAAACACATATCGAGGATAGTCTTTCATTGATGGAAACGATCCGTCAATTATAAAATAACATTCGGCACTTTCAAGATTTCCACAAACTTCTTGTTCTATTAATTTTTTCTGATCAGTTTCCTTTTTTGTATCTTCATATTTTGTCCATGCATACATATACGCGTCTTGTCCAGTTTTAACATTAGCCTTCATTACCTGAGCCTTGGCATCTCTGGCATAGCCCATAAACGATGGAACAAGAAATAAAGCCAATATACCTAAAATCGCAATAACAACAATCAATTCAATCAATGTAAAACCTTTTTTATTTTTCATTTTCAAGCCTCCTCATTGATTTACCTCTATTTATATAATAATCGTTTCAATCATGAAATACAAGCAAGCTGCTGAAAAGCTAAAAATCAAACTGTATCTGATCCATCGCTTTAACCGGTCCATAGCTATACCGATAAATTTTATCGATAACACCATACTGATGCATCGCTTCGATATGCGCCTTCGTCGGATAGCCCTTATGCTTTGCGAAACCATACTCAGGATAAAGAACATCGTAACCGCTCATGATGCCGTCTCTTGTCACCTTGGCTAAAATTGAGGCGGCCGCAATGCTGACGCTTTTCTGATCGCCTTTAATGATTGGTATATATTCACAGGGACAGACTTTCAGCGGCATCGCATCCGTAAGTACGCCATCGCACTGCTTAAACATCTGCACTAAATCTTCCATCGCTTTTTGAGTCGCCCGATAGATATTTAATTCATCCACAGTTTTTGTATCGATAATTAATATATGGTACTCATCCGCAAGCTTGATAATTTCCTTAAATAACTGACGGCGCTTCTTCTCACTGAGCTTTTTTGAATCATAGATTTCCTCATGATCAAAATCAATGGGAAAACGAACTGCCGCAACAACTAACGGTCCGGCAATCGGTCCGCGGCCAGCTTCGTCAATCCCTACGATAGCGTGACGGCCTTGCTGCCACCATGCTTTTTCATATTCATTCGCCGGTTTCATCCACAAACTCCCAAGTGATGCGGCCAACAAAATCATCACGAATATCTCTTAAAAAGCGCTGAATTGCCCGATCCATATCAAGCTGATTATTCGCTTTAATGAAACCGCGGCGAGCGGCTATCCGTTCAATCATCACATATGGATCATCCACGATTTCCACATCAAAGCGTTCCTTAAGCTGATGCGGATAATATTGAATCAAATGACGCATCGCATAAGCGCACACTTCCTCCAACGGCAGTATTTCATCACGGATCGCACCGGTCACAGCTAAACACATGCCTACATGCTCATCTTCAAATTTAGGCCATAAAACACCCGGTGTATCAAGCAATTCAAGTCCCTTGGTAACCTTTACCCAAGTTAAAGAACGTGTAACACCTGGCCGATCAGCAGCCTGTACAGCTTTTTTATTCGCAATGCGGTTAATCAAGGTTGATTTGCCGACATTGGGAATTCCCACAACCATTGCCCTGATTGCCCGCGGATTGATGCCGCGGCGTTTTTGTCTTTCGATCATCGCCTTCATACATTCCTGACTTGCCTGAGTAATCAGTGACACAACATTATCCTTTAAGACATTCACTGCCAATACCTGTGTTGTATCATTACTCAGACAGGCGATCCACTCTTTGGTGCGGATTGGATCCGCCTTATCAATTTTTGTCAGTAATATCAATCGCGGCTTCTGCTGGATAATTTCCTCCAAAAGCGGGTTTTTACTTGAATAAGGTATACGGGCATCACGGCATTCAATCACCATGTCTACCATCTTTAATTTCTCCTGCATTTCCCTTTTTGCTTTTGTCATATGACCAGGAAACCAGTTAATATTTAATTTAGACGCATTCTGCTCGTTATCTTTCATACTATCACCTTCTTATTCTGCCAACATTAAAAAATATAACTTAATACAGACCGATCTGATTCAGCGGCCAGAAAATCAGAACACCCTTACTGATCAAATCTGCTTCTTTAAAAGGTCCTACTAATGAAGAATCCTTTGATTCCGGGCGGTTATCACCCAATAGGAAATACTCATCATCAGCTAATGTTATCTCATCAAAATCACGATTAAATTGTCCGTATTCCGCAGTCTTTTCAGCAATGTAATCAGCATCAAGATAAGATTCATCAATCGGTTCATCATTTACATATATGATGCCGTCTTCACCTCTCAGTGTATCTCCAGGCAACCCGATAATGCGCTTTACCCAATGATCCGTATCATTATCTTTACTGTTAACCACAACAATATCATAACGCTCAACACCAAAATTTAAGCCCACCATATTGCTTAAACCGCGGTCTTTGTCATGCAGTGTCGGATACATACTGATCCCATCGACAATAACAGGGTTAAATAAAAACTTAGTAATCAGCCAAAAACAGGCAAAGCTGATTACAAATACCTTCAGAAGACTTAATAATTCTTTAACTGTATCATTTTTCTTTTCCATCTTATTTCACCAATTTGAAATTTGAAAACGGATAATAAATCAGTACATCTTTACACGTTATATTATCGCGGGTAAAAGGCCCGACGTAACGTGAATCCGTAGAATTAGTACGATTATCACCCATCACAAAATATTCATCCTCTCCGAGTGTCACTTCATCAAAATCACTTGTGAAAAAGCCGAGATTTTTACGCTGAGTATTGGCATATTCAGTATCAAGGAACGGTTCCTCAATCGGCTCACCATTAATATATACAACATCATCCATACAGGAAATGGTTTCACCAGGCAGGCCAATTACCCGTTTTACCCAATGATCCTTGCTGTTTGCGGCCTTATCGTTAACAACCACGACATCGAAGCGTTCAATTTCCAGATACTTTGCCGAAAAGATACTGGCTATGCCTAAATCATCATCGTGCAGCGTCGGATACATACTCATGCCGTCAACTCTAACCGGTGTAAAGACAAAGGTTGTCAGCAGCCAAACCGCCCCCAGGCAAATAACAAAGGTTTTAATAAAATCAATTGCTTCTTCTTTAAACGTAGGCTTTTTCTCTGGTTCCTTTGCATCTTCAACCTTTTCTTCTTCAATGACTTCTTCTTTAATTACATCGACATCGATGATATCATTTGTATTATCATTCTCCATACCAAAATCTCCTTTTTTCAGCATTTGATTGCCAAATGCTATATAGCTATTTTACCATATTCATCGATTACTTTCATTGGCTGGAATGAATTATTTCTAATCTGTCATCTTGTTTAAATAAAAAAGCCGGTTCCCCGACTTTTTGAATTAACGAATTTCTTTGATACGAGATGCTTTACCAGAAAGTCCACGTAAGTAGAATAATTTATTTCTTCTAACTTTACCTTTACGTACTACTTCAATCTTATCGATGATTGGTGAATGTACCGGGAAAGTTCTTTCAACACCAACACCGTTAGAAATCTTACGAACAGTGAAGTTGTCGCTGATGCCACCGCCCTGACGAGCAATAACTAAACCTTCAAAAACCTGGATACGAGATTTGTCACCTTCCTTGATCTTAACGTGAACACGTACTGTGCAGCCAGATCTGAATTCAGGAACATCTTTTTTTAATTGAGTTGCAGTAACTTCATTAACTAAATTTAAATTCATAACTCTCTTTTCTCCTTTTCTTTCATTTATTTAAACGGCTTACTCATCCGTCAGGAATAAATCACTGACCAGCGGAATAATCGTGCTTTAACAGCCTTTTAATGTTATCACAGATATTTTAAGATTGCAATTATTTTTTATCAATTTCTGCCAATATTTCATCAAAAAGCACTTTTTCTTCCTTCGTAAAGACTCTGTCCTTTAATAATTCAGGTCTTCGCAAATATGTCTTTCTCAATGATTCTTTTAAACGCCATTTACGAATGTTGGCATGATGGCCGGATAATAGGACTTCCGGCACCTGCTGTCCCTCATAATCAATCGGTCTTGTGTATTGTGGATATTCCAGCAAACCATTCTCAAAGCTGTCATCCTCATGGCTTGCTTCCCTGATGACACCTGTGCATAATCTGAAAACCGCATCACTGATTGCCATGGCGCCGATTTCACCGCCGGTCAGCACATAATCGCCAATTGATACCTCAGCATCGACCAACGATCGGATGCGCTCATCATAGCCTTCATAATGCCCGCAAATCAAAATCAAATGATCATAACCGGCATATGTATGCGCCATCTGTTGTTTGAAAGGTGTTCCCTGCGGTGTTAATAATACAACGTAGCTGGTTTCCGTTCTAACACATTTCAGCGCATCGGCAATTGGCTGAACCATCAATACCATACCCGCACCGCCGCCGCATGGCGTATCATCAACATGATTATGCTTATCTTTAGTAAACAAACGGTAGTCAACCGTCTCAAATTCTATTTCCTGTTTAGCTAAAGCTCTGGCTATGATCGAGGTTGACCTAAAGGAATCAAAAAATTCAGGAAACAGTGTTAATACTGTTATCTTCATAGCAATCCCTCAATCACATGCACGACAATCTTCTTCAACTCAACATCCGCATCAACAATAAAAGCATCCACATAAGGAATCAGCACTTCTTTGCCTTCAGCGTTGCGTACTCTTAACGTATCATGCGCCAGCGTTTCAATGATTTCCACTACCTTACCTAATTCATTTTCTTCTTCATCCACTACCTGACAATCCAGCAGCTGATAGAAATACACTTCATCCTCATCAAGCTCCTGCAGTTCATCAGAATCAACACTGATTACACAGCCCTTATATTTCTCAACAAAATTAATATTCAGCAAATCTTTGAATGCTACGAGAAGACATCCTTTATGACGCCGAAAACTAGCCACTTCCATTGGCACCAGTTCCTTGCCGAATTGAATATTCACCGTATTGCCGACAGCAAAACGCTCTTCTTCAAAATCCGTACTGCTGATGATTTTAAGTTCCCCCTTAATACCATGAGTATTGATGATTTTTCCAATTTCAATCTGCATCATGATTCCTCCTCTTTAAAAATAGGATGCTGATAAGCATCCTAATAAGATTCAAATTTAATCGTAATTTTCTTATCTTCCTTGCGGGAAGCAACTGACATCATCTGACGGATAGAACCAGCCATGCTGCCCTTACGTCCGATTAATCTAGCTACATCTTCACTATTCGCATAAACATAAAGCAAGATTTCCTTTTCATCCAAGGTTGACATCAATTTAACCGATAAACTGGCTTTGTCATCAACAATCGGACTGCAAAGATCATATAGAACCTTTTCGAAATCAATCATTGTTATTTAGCGTTTTTTTCTTCGTGAAAACGTTTCATGATACCGTCTTTAGACAGTAGGTTACGAACAGTATCGCTTGGTTGTGCGCCATTGTTCAGCCATTTCATAGCTAATTCAGCATCAATCTTTACTTCCGCAGGGTTTTTTGTAGGATTGTAATAACCTAAAGATTCGATGATTCTACCATCTCTTGGTGATCTTGAATCAGCAGCAACAATTCTATAAAATGGAGATTTCTTTGAACCCATTCTCTTTAATCTTAATTTAACAGCCATCTTAATTTCCTCCTAATCGTTAACTTAACAAATACTACTCTACCATACAAATAAAAAGGTGTCAAGGTTTTTACCTTAACATCTTTATTTTTTTCTTTATTTAACGGCGGCGGCCAAAACCACCGAAATTATTCTTAGGTTTTTTACCCATTAATGCACCCATATTCGGCATTTTACCACTCTTGCCCATATTGCCCATCATCTTCATCATTTGACGAGTCTGTTCAAACTGCTTGATTAAACGATTAATATCCGCAACCTGAGTACCTGAACCTTTCGCAATACGGCTCTTGCGCGAAGCACGCAGAATATCTGGATTCTCACGTTCTTCCATCGTCATACTCAGAATAATCGCTTCTGTTTTTTTCATTTGACCTTCAGCTTTTGCTTCATCGATCTGACCGGCCATCTGTGACATTCCCGGAATCATCTTCATGATGCCGCCTAGACTGCCCAGCTTATTCATCTGGCGGATCTGCATCAGCATATCGTCCAGTGTAAATTTGCCGCTCATCATTTTAGAAGCCGCTTTAGCCTGTTCTTCCATGTCCATCTTTTCCTGAGCCTGTTCGACAAAGGTCATGATGTCACCCATACCCAAGATACGGTCAGCCATACGATCCGGATAGAAGATATCCAAATCATCAACCTTTTCACCCTGACCGACAAACTTCACAGGAACATTTGTGATTGCACGTACTGATAAGATACCGCCGCCTCTGGAATCACCGTCAAGTTTAGTAAGCACTAAACCCGTTACGGCCAGCTGTTCGTTAAAGCTTTGCGCTACCGTTACAATATCCTGACCCGTCATCGCATCGACAGTCAGCAAAATATCATCAGGCTGAACCGCTTCCTTAATATCCGCAAGTTCCTGCATCAATTCTTCATCAATATGCAGACGGCCGGCAGTATCAAATAACACCGTGTCATAACCATTAGCCTTCGCATATTCCATCGCATTTTTAGCCTGTGTCAGCGCCGGAACATCAGCCCCTTCACTGTATACTTCCACATTAATGCTGCTGCCCAATGTCTTCAACTGTTCGATGGCCGCCGGACGGACGATATCGCAGGCAACCAATAATGGCTTTCTCGCCTTTTTCTTCTTCAATACATTTGCAATCTTTGCAGAAGCCGTCGTTTTACCAGTACCCTGCAAACCAACCATCATAATGGTTGTAATACCGCTGGACTTAAAATTGATCGATGCCTCTGAAGTACCTAATAATTCAACAATCTCATCATGAACGATTTTAACAACCATCTGGCTTGGATTCAGCGAAGACATAACATCCGCACCCAAAGCCTTTTCCTTTACATGATCGATAAAATCCTTAACTACCTTATAGTTAACATCTGCTTCCAACAATGACATACGCACTTCACGCAGCATGTCATTCATATTTTTCTCAGTTAATTTCCCTTTGCCTGTAATATCTCTAAACGCTTTATTCAAACGATTCGTCAATGATTCAAACGCCATAAAATCTCCACCTTTCAGCTTTATTTATTATAACAAAGAATAGTAGAAGTGAAAAGAAGAAAAAAGAAGATACACATGAAATGTATCTTCACATCACAATGATTATTTAGGAATACATGTAATATCTACGCCATCACTTGTTTCGCAATATGTGTCCGCATTTTCAAACATAACTCTTGCAAGACTACCATTCGTTGAATCAAGTTCAACATCATAACTTATAGATACTGTTGAAAAAGAAGACCCTAATTTCTCACCTACAGCATCATAAAACTCTTCCCATTCACTTTGAGGATCAAAATTTTTTAACGCTAGTTCTGAACTAGCTGCCGACCATACTGTTCTAGTATTGGCTTCAGCAACTTGCATTTTAGCATCATTTGCATAGCCCATAAACTGCGGCACTAAAAATAATGCTAATATCCCCAAGATAGCGATTACTACAATCAATTCGATTAAAGTAAAGCCTTTTTTATTTTTCATATAGCACCTCTAAAAAAGAACATGCATTAGGCATGTTCTCAAATTTTAATAACTTATTCTCTTGTGCCACCGCAAGATTTTGAGAAAGTTTCACCGTTATACGTACAAACTACACCATTAGTTTCATATGAAACCATAGTCACATGAAATTTAGAATCAAACGTAACAGAATTATTTCCTGTATTTGAAACATCATCAAAAGAATTACCTAATTTATCATTAATTTCACCAATAAAAGTTCCATCTCCTCCAGTAAACTCTTTATATTCTGATGAAGTCTCAGCAGCTTTTGCAGCCGTCCACACAGTGCGAGCATTAGCTTGCGCCACCTGATTCTTCGCATCCTGACTATACCCCATGAACTGCGGTACCAAGAACAGTGCCAAAATACCCAAAATAGCAATAACCACAATCAATTCAATCAATGTAAAACCTTTTTTGTTTTTTAAATTTTTCATTTTCTTACCCTCCAGTTTTTTTCATGAAAAACTACCAATTTTTAAGATTGGTATACCCATTACTAACCACGTCTATTAATAATTATATCTCACAAAGGATATAACATCAAGTGATTAAATATAAATAAAACAATAATACGCACAAACAGACACCTCATCA
Organism: Clostridiales bacterium VE202-08; assembly: GCA_000508965.1. GTDB lineage: Bacteria > Bacillota_I > Bacilli_A > Erysipelotrichales > Erysipelotrichaceae > Dielma. The sequence continues at coordinate 2,296 of BAHV02000012.1, read as the reverse complement.
GCATAAACCCGTAAATTTGATGCAAACGCTCTGATTAAGGCTCGTTGAAATATATTATTACATTTATTCATATCGATTAGATAAAAGGCAATAATCTTACGTCTACATTATACAATTAACACAATCTATCGTTAAGTCTCATACTTTTATCGGCAATGAAATGTCATAATTCGGACATTATTTTTGATATAAATCAATCAAAAAATCGATTTCAGTTGATAATTCAGTTAACGTGTTCAAGCGAGCTGCCGATGACTGACTCGTTTTCCAATAATAAGGCGTCATCTTAAATAATGCCTTGATTTGATCGTTAGCTGTTAATTGAATCTGATCTGTGACATTCACTCTTTGAATGTGGGTTAAACCCTTTAATTCAACGTTTTCTTCCTCATTGTCATAGACCTCATTATAGAGCACTTTCTTGAGACCGTGCAGATGCTTGGCACCCGGCCCCACCTTTATCAGAATGCCGCCCTTTTTCAAGATTCGCTTTATCTCATCTATGGGTGTCGGCGCAAAAATATTGATCACACAATCTGCACTTGCATCACCAATGGGCATATCAAAAATAGAAGCGATCGCATAAATGGTATCCTGATCCAGCTTTGCCGCAGTATTCAATGCCGGTTTGCTTAAATCAAAAGCTATGATTTGATTGCAGCAATCATGAAACTGTCTTGTATAATAACCCTCTCCGCAGCCAGCGTCAATCAGCATATCCGGTCTTATTTCCTTCAGCAGTTCAATCAGCTTATCGGCCAATACCCGATAATAACCGGCCGATAAAAACAAGGTTCTGGCATCTACCATTTCCTTAGAATCGCCGCTGATTTTCTGATTGCCTAACACCAGATTTACATAACCTTTCTTCGCAATATCATAGGAATGTCTTGCTGAACAGTGATATGTTTTATCTTGCTTAACAAGAGGCAATCCGCATTTGGGACAAACTAACATTGGGTCTTCCCCTTTTCATAATAGATGCCGTCAAAGTCTTCAAAGGTAACGGATTTATAACCATTTTCATCCTTTTCATAGATAATCATGTCAAAATGTTCATCGGTATGCATAAATACTGTATTGCCGTTTTTAGTTACAATCTCGGTGAAGTCCTCTTCATTCTGATCATGATTCAATCGTGTATCAAAAATAAAGCTTGATTCTTTCTTTATCTTCCAATATAACTCGCCATAAATTGATTTAACTTCAATATAGATGATTTCATCACCGTTTAATGATGCGTTTAATTCAGCAAAAGCATTGGCAATATCGGAAACCACCTCATAACCGTCCGGCAGATCCAAGGAAAGCAGCATGCCGCTGTAACATTTATAGCCTGCATACGGCACCACGATCCGTTTGATTGGATTATCAGCAAAGGCATCCTTCGCTATCCGCGGTATTTCTGCACGTTCAAATACAATTTTCTCAATTTTATTATTTGCGAATGCACGGCTTTCAATTACCTTCATTTTCTTATGAAAAACAACTTTTCTCAGATAATTGCCGGCAAAGGTTTCCTCACCGATCCGTGTTGCTTTTTCACCTAATTCGATATTCATTAAGCTTTTATTCATAAAATCAGAGCCGCTGATATCCAATAAAAAATCACTGAAATAAGCAGTCCCATCCTTTAATAAATAATATTTCTTATCAACTGCCATTTAGATCACACCCTTCTTTCATATTATACCATTTTTTATATGACGAATGATGAAAATTATTTTCTTGATAATGGTTTAAGTGTTACCGGTACAAAAACATAAAGAATCAGATATTTAGCCGGTATAAAGCCAGCAATCATGATAATCAGAATAATATATGAGTTATTGATATAATTCACTAATTCCAAAGTAATAGAGCTTAAGACAAGGCAATAGATAATCATAAGCGCAATACTTTTTATCGTATTCAGTCTAACCTCATAAACCCTGCCGCAGTTTGGGCATTTAACTTGTTTATCTGTCATTTTAACTTTCATTTTATTTTTGCATTGAGGACATTGCATCAGCATCACCCGCTTTCTATTTAATTGTACTTGAATTTAAGTGAGTTAGCAACCGGACACAGTTTTAAGTACAAAAAAGCTGTAATTTTCAGAGGAACTCTTACTTGTTACAGCTTCTGTCTATCGAATGGTGGGGCCGGGGGGACTTGAACCCCCACGGGATTGCTCCCAACGGATTTTAAGTCCGTTGCGTCTGCCTATTTCGCCACGGCCCCAACTGGAGGTACCAATCAGATTTGAACTGATGATCACAGAGTTGCAGTCTATTGCCTTACCACTTGGCTATGG
>BAHV02000013.1:0-6181 GCA_000508965.1 Clostridiales bacterium VE202-08 | reverse complement strand
ATGTTTGATTTCATGTATAATAATACGAGGTGATGACAATGGGTAAGAAAGTATTGCTGGGTTTATCCGGCGGTGTGGATTCGGCAGTAGCGGCTGTCATTCTAAAAGAACAGGGTTATGATGTTACTTGTGCATTTATGCGTAACTGGGATGCACTGGCAAACAATGATATATTAGGAAATCCGACGATTCAGGACGATGTCTGTCCTCAGGAAGCGGATTATATGGATGCGAAACGGGTGGCAGACCGATTGGGTCTTGAACTTTTACGCGTGGATTTTGTGAAAGAATACTGGGATAATGTCTTTACTCAATTCTTAGATGAATATAAAAAAGGCAGAACACCAAATCCAGATATTCTTTGTAATAAATATGTAAAATTTGATGCTTTCTTCAAATTTGCGATGGATCAAGGTTTTGATTTAGTGGCAACCGGCCATTATGCAAGAGTCAGCAATGAAGGTGAAACTAAATTATTGCGGGGAAGTGACGAGAATAAAGACCAGACTTATTTCTTATGTCAGGTACCGGTTCATGCGCTTGCGAAAACTTTGTTTCCAATTGGTGATTTAGCAAAGCCAGAGGTGCGGCGGATTGCCGATGAGTGGGAGCTGGCGGTTGCGAAAAAGAAAGATTCAACCGGTATCTGTTTTATTGGTGAACGTAATTTTAAACAATTCCTGCAGAACTATCTGCCGGCAAAACCGGGAATTATTGTTGATATAAACAGCTTAGTGAAAGTTGGCAGCCATGAGGGTGTGCTGTACTATACGATCGGTCAGCGCCGGGGCATGGGAATCGGTGGTGACCACGGCCCTTATTTTGTCGTTGGCAAGGATGTTGAGAAGAACATTCTTTACGTTGCCAATGGCGATGAGAATGAATGGCTGTTAAGTGACAGCTGTCTGGTGAGCGGCGTCAATTGGTTTGCCAAGAATAAGCCGCAGGGTGAGCTTCAATGCAGTGCAAAATTTCGTTATCGTCAAAAAGATAATGAGGTAACGATTCGTTTTATTGATGAAACCACGGTATTTGTGAAATGTGACCCTGCTGTTAAGGCGGTTACATGCGGTCAGGAAGCGGTTTTCTATCAGGGCGAGTGCTGCCTTGGCGGCGGTGTGATCGATGAAGTGTTCTATCACGGCGAGGCTTTAGCATCCCGTTTAGAAAAGAGACTTGCCAATGGCCGTTAAACTGACAGGCAGAAAGATGGACAAAGCGCCTTTATCGCCGCTTCGCTGTCTGCTGTTAATTCTTAATTACTATGTAGGCTTTGCTTACTTCTATCCGCGCTTGGCTGCCCGTATTACATTATGGCTTAATCCTTGGGCAATTCAGACATCAAGCGCGGTTTTATTTGCTTTTTATATTTGGATGATCCTATTTTCAATCATAGTAGCTTTTCCGCTGTTTAAAGAAAGCTGGAAGAAGTTGCCGCCGCTCAGTAAAGTGCTGAAAAATGTTTTCTTTTTATGTATCATTGTATATTTAGCAAATATCGGCTTCTCCTTGATTGCCTCACTGTTGTCAGGGACTGCCAGCAGTGTGAATCAAGAGGGATTGGATCAGTCAATGAAGGCCATCCCGCTGCTGACGGCTTTTATCACTGTCGTCTATGCACCGATTGTGGAGGAAACCTTGTTTCGCGGTGTCTTTTTTCGCTGCTTCCGCGGAAAGCTGAACTTTATCTGTTCCATGTTGATCAGCGGCTTGATGTTTGGCTCAATTCATATTTATTCATCTTTACTGGCGGGTAATTTTACCGATGCCTGGTACTTGCTGACATATGCCGGTATCGGCTTCATATTGTGTATTGCCTATGAGCAGAATGATTCAATCTATCCGAGTATCATGCTTCATTTTATGGTTAACCTGCTGGGCACCTTAGCCATGTTTTTATAAGGAGGGCGAAGATGGAAGAACTTATTGAGATTGTCGGTAAATTTGTTTCGATCCGCTATCGCAGCGATTATAACGGTTTTACGGTAGCTCGTTTTCGTCTGCACGAATTAAATGAGAAAGACTGTATTGTGACCGGCTGCTTTGCTGCTTTGCAGATGGATGTGCTTGTTTCATTAAAGGGCAGTTATATCGAACATGAAAAATATGGCGTACAATTTGCTGCGCAAAGCATGGAGAAGGTCATACCTAAGGATGAGGACTCTTTGGTGCGTTATTTTTCTAGTGCACTGTTTCCCGGTATTGGCCGCAAGACAGCTGAAATGATTGTCGCTGAATTGGGAAATGATGCAATTCAGAAAATCAAGGCAGATCCCGATGTCCTGATCCCTTTATTTAAAAAGAAAAACGATAAGCGTATTCAATCGATTATTAGTGGTATCGACGAGAATGATGAGGTTGATGACAGCATTGTATTTTTCAACAAGCTTGGTTTAGGTGTCCGTAATATCATGAAGCTGGAAGTGGTTTATGGCGCAGATGCTGCAACTATTATCAAAAATAATCCCTATCAGATGATTGAAGACATTGACGGCATCGGTTTTAAAACCGCTGATAAAATTGCTTACAGTCTGGGCTTCGAACAGAATCATCCCTATCGGTTAAAGGCACTGCTGCTGTCTGTATTGCTGGATGCCTGCATGAGCAGCGGCAACAGTTTTCTGGACTATGATGAATTTATGACTGCTTTTTCCAAGCGTCTGCGAAAAGAAGGATTGATGCTGACTGCAGAAGAAATTGATGAATATGTAGAACAGCTGAAAATGGACCGTATGATCATCATTGAAGAAAACCGCATCTATCACAGTACACAATATGATGCTGAGAAGGGGATTGCATCTTTTTTATCAGGCTTTCCTTATGTGAATGAGGTTGAAGCGATTACTGATGATCTTGAAGAGCGTCTGAAAGAAGTTGAAGCTGATTTTGCGATTACTTATGAAGATAAACAGAAAGCGGCTATACGTGATTTTTTTAATGAATCCTTTTCCATATTGACCGGCGGTCCAGGTACTGGAAAAACGACGATTGTTAGAGGCATTATTGCCTTGTACCGCAATTATTACCCCTATAATAATATTGCTTTGTGCGCACCGACCGGCCGAGCAGCTAAACGGCTTAGTGAATGCAGTGATGTACAGGCTACGACGATTCATCGTTTATTGAAATGGGATCTTGAAAGCAATACGTTTTTAGTTAATGCAGAGGAACCAATCACCGCGGATCTATTAATTATTGATGAGTTTTCTATGGTTGATCAATGGTTATTCTATAATTTATTGCTGGCCAGCAAACAGGTAAAGAAAATCCTTGTGATCGGGGATGAAGACCAGCTGCCTTCAGTGGGTCCCGGCTGTGTGCTGAAGGATCTGATTGCCAGTCAGAGCTTCAAGGTATGTCGGCTGGAAAAAATCTTCAGGCAGAGTCAGGGCAGCGATGTTGTTGAACTGGCACACGAAATCCGCCGCGGCTGCTGTACCATATTGGACAGCGGTCATGACGTCGCATTTTTTGAATGCCGGAATTATCAGGTAAAGGATCAGATTTTAAAGATTGTCAACAATGCCTTTGAGAAGGGTTATGCCGATACTGATATTCAAGTGCTGGCACCGATGTACAGCGGCGTATCCGGGATTGACGGTTTAAATCTTGCCTTACAGAAATTATGCAACCCGCCGGCGCTCTATAAGAAGGAAATCCGTTTAGGTTTTCGAACCTTTCGGGAAGGTGATAAGGTCTTACAGCTGAAGAATCAGCCGGATGATGATGTCTACAATGGGGATATCGGCAGGATTGCGGAAATTGTGCCTGCAGAAGAGGATTTTAATCATCAAAATCGTATCTTTGTTGATTTTGAGGGCATTATTGTCGAATATACACCGGAGAACTTTAGTGTGCTGACACATGCTTATTGTGTCTCAATTCATAAATCTCAGGGCAGTGAATATCCAATTGTGATTATGCCGATATTAAATGAACACCATATCATGCTGCAGCGCCGTTTAATCTACACCGGTGTTACCAGAGCCAAAAAAAGTCTGGTTTTGCTGGGTGAACGGGAGGCTTTTGAAAAAGCGATCCTTCAGCAGGAAAGAAAAATCAGAAATACGACTTTGGAATTAAGAATCCGCGAATATTTTGGATAAATTCATTGTACTCAATCATACTAAAAAGTGATAAGGAGTGATTACTATGAATAAAAGTCTTATGACACTGCTTTGCGGTATCGGTATCGGTGTTTTGGTTGGTTATTGCAAGGAAAGCGAAATTGATGAGCTTTGCTATAAAGGCCGCCGCGCTAAAAAACAGATGATGAGAAATCTTCATTCAGTTCAAGAGTATCTTGACTAAACCCCATTCGTTGGGGTTTTTCTATGAAAGAAAAAGTAAATCAGCTGCGCGTTCTTTTAATGCGCTGGCTGCCAGCTTGTCTTAGCGTATACATCCTGGTGCTGATCTTAAAAGCAGTAGGTCTGTATGATCCGCTGATTACCTTATTGCTGGCACTGAAACCTTTGTTGTATGGCTTAATTTTAGCTTTATCATTGCAGCCGATCATTATGAGCTTAAGCAAGTATTTCACAAACCGCACCTCAGTGTTTATTGTCTACGGTGGCTGTATGATTGGTTTTCTTGGCTTCTTGCTGTTGCTGCTGCCGGTTTTAATTAATGAGTTATCAACGATTTCATCAACATTAGAAAGCTGGCTGAGCGAATTATCGAGCTGGCTGAATGCTAATAAGCTTGATTTTGTTTTCAATGATGATTTCAAACGCTCACTCATCAACAATTCAACAGATATTGGCATGAAATTTGTGATGAATGGGGTGTCCGGCTTCACTATTTTTACTCTCAGCTATATGATTGCTTTTTTTATCAGTATTGATTTTGAGGCCGGGGTGAATATGGTTAAAAAATATGTTGTTGATCATCAGCGATGGTTTAACTTTTATAAGACGGGAAGCAGCGTGGTTGTACAGTACATTATCGGAACTTGTATCGATCTGCTGTTTATTTTTGTCAGTGTTTTTCTGATTCTCGTTTTGTTTAAATTTCCTAACAGTCTCTTATATGCCGGCTTGCTGGCTTTATTAAATTTATTCCCTTATATTGGCGCAACCATCGGCATTTTATTGATTGCATTAGCCGGTTATCTGCATTTTACGCAGTTTCCGATTTTATGTATTGCCGTGGTGTGGGTGCTTCAGCAAATAGAGGCCAATTTCATTCAGCCGCTGATCTTTCATAAAGCGATGGATGTGCATCCCTTATATCTGTTTCTAGGCTTGCTGCTGGGGGAAGCGATGTTAGGGGTTATCGGTTTAATTCTTTCACCCATTTTAGCCAGTTTTATACAAATATCAGTACGCAGTTATATGCATGCGGCGTCTCATCAGAATGTCGGCGGCTGGGAAGATATTTTCTGGTGAGATGCTTGAAGAATAAAAATTCATATGCTATAATTACAAAGGCAAAATGATGAAAATGAGGAGTAAAATTAACACTTCTGAAGAGAGCGGGCGGTTGGTGTGAGCCTGTGTGGTGAAGGTTTGAAGGCTGCGTTGGAGTTTTGCGCGTTCCCTTACGCTAATTAAGGATAACTAAGTGCACAGCCTTGCTGTGAATCAGGATGGTACCGCGTAATTATTACGTTCCTGGACGACAGGAGCGTTTTTTTATGCTTCAATTAAAAGGAGGAAATTTTATGAAAAATTTAACCGGCAGTGAAATTAGAAAAATGTTTTTAGATTACTTTAAAAGTAACGGTCATATGATTGAACCGGGAGCGTCTTTAGTGCCGCATAATGATCCTACATTGTTATGGATCAATTCAGGGGTTGCCGCTTTAAAGAAATATTTTGACGGCACGATCAAACCAGCTAACAATCGGATTACCAATGCGCAGAAATCAATACGTACCAATGATATCGAAAATGTCGGCAGAACGGCTCGTCACCATACGTTCTTTGAGATGCTCGGCAATTTCTCTATTGGTGATTATTTTAAGCGTGAGGCGATTAATTATGCTTGGACTTTTTTAACAAGTCCTGAATATATCGGTTTTGAAAAGGAAAGAATGTATGTAACGGTGCATCCTGACGATACAGAAGCTTATGATATCTGGGTGAATGAAATGGGTGTTGATCCTTCACATATATGTAAGACGGAACACAATTTCTGGCAGATTGGTGAAGGACCATGCGGTCCGAATACGGAAATG
>BAHV02000014.1:0-143224 GCA_000508965.1 Clostridiales bacterium VE202-08 | reverse complement strand
ATGGACAGTCCTATGTATCTGCAGAGTGGCTACGTGTGCTTGTCGATTATGTTATTAAATATGTATGACAATAAAAAAAGCGATTGTTAGTCGCTTAAATCGTTGCTATCAAATGTGATTACTGGTTTACCGTTATTGTCGATAAATGCAAGCTGTGTATCGGTTAATTCAGCAAGTTTTATAAAATCGTCTGCTTTAAAGCTGTCAGTTTTCTTTTTATTGCTGATTTGTTGTTTTGATACATTCATATGATTTGCATAATCGCTTAATGTCTTACCATACATTGCTAGCAATGCTTCTGCTTTAAAATATTTCATCATATCACCTCTTTAAATCATTATAAACCTTAACGTTTATTATGTAAATAAAAATATTTACTGCTGCAGCAAAATAGTTAACTTTATTATTGACGAAGTACATAAAATAATGTATAATATAGATGTAAAGGAAAGGAGGGTAGGCAGTTTAAATAGTATTTATTAGTAAAGGTGGTGAAAGACAATGTTTGAAGAGTATAAAAACTTTTGCAAACAAAAAGGCTTAAATACATGTAAAGTTTGCAACCTGCACATGTTTATAAGCCTTAAACGTAAAGTCTGCTAGGGCTAAACGTTCATAAGGGCGGTCAACCGCCGTCCTTATTTTACTAAATTAGTTAAAAAAGGGCAATCCCCTGAGAGGTAATAAAAATGACAAAAAAACAACTCATTGAAAAATTAAATAAAGCAATTCGAGGTGGGAATGAAATGTTAAAAGAAGCAAATAGGTTAAGGGATTTATCATGGGAATTGTATGAAGAAAATAGGTTTTCAGAGTCAACGTATTGCTTAACAATTTCTAAAATCTTAGATTACTATTACATGAAAATGTTTGATTAAAGGGGCATAACAGCCCCTTTAAGCCCCGCACACGCTCACGGCTTGTCTTTAATGGCTAATGTACTGGTTACTAAAAAACGGGAAGACAGGCGCGCCATGCAAAAGCGTAGCGCCCCACACAGCGTTAGCGGGATACCTACAGCTCTTAAAAGCGGTACCTAGCAGATACAGACACACGCTTGTCGAGCGTATGCAAGAGCAGTACATAGCAATCAGCCGTATAGACATCAAAGCCCCGGCTGGGGCTCTCGGCAGAGCCTTGCCCTTGTTAGGGCAAGGATAAGGTTAACGCGCTCATGCAATGCGTTGCCCTCTTAAAGGTTGTCGCACAAACAAGCAAGCGTAACGGCTGACATAAAATCAATTATCCTATTTTTGCTTGTAGTCTCATGATCAGCGCAGCAGGTCATGAGGTGGAAAGCAAAAAACAGCCTTGAGCTGTTTTAAGCGGTACAAGGCAGTTAATAATCTGCTTAAGTATAAAGCAGATTATGAGTAAATGAGAGGGGTATTACTCGACTATACCCCTCGAAGTCGTTCCAAAAATCAAGAAAGGTAGTAAAACTATGCGATACAGTGTCTCTGACACGTCGCAGTTATACAATGCTTTTAACACTGTTACTAAGCGTTATCCTAATGGTGACGTGTCAATAAAAAAGCTTAAGTTTACCGCATATAAGAAAAGAACAGGTTGGGAAGAAACAGACCATAGTTATAGGTTATTGGCTAAAGAGCGTGAAGCTGATAAAATGAGCCGATTAATTTATGGTGATGTCTTATGGAAATATATGCGGAATAAGTCTAAAATTGATACTAACATAGAAACACTGGAAACACAAAATAAAATAGATAAACAACCTTTTAAGAATATTGAAGATTATGAATATATACCTTCAGATACAGAAGAACGTGAGAAGTATCTGAATAAAAAAGCGATGGATAACATTGTAAAAACACGTTCAAAAATTTATGATATAGCGCGGTCGAATGAGTGGAATTATTTTATAACATTGACCTTTAACGATAGAGTTGTGGACCGTTATAATTATCAAGAGTGCATAAAAAAAATATCCAATTATTTTCATAATTTTAAATCAAAAAATAAGAAAACATGTCCTAATTTTAAATATTTGATTATCCATGAAAAACATGAGGACGGAGCTTATCATTTTCACGGTTTGATTTACTTAGAAGATGAAAGTGAGAATATGTTGACTAAAGCTTTATATCCACTTGCACATAAGTTAGGGGGTAAGCCGATTTTAAAAAAAGGTAAGCAAGTGTATAACTGGTCTAAATATAATCATGGATATAGTACAGTAACAAAGATACAAAACCTAGAAGCTACATGTAAGTATATACTAAAGTATGTGACCAAAGATTTAAAAAAGAGTTATATAAAAGGTCGTAGGCGCTTTATGTATAGCTCTAATTGTCAAAAACCTGAAACCGTTGAGCATACAACATCTGATACCGATTATGCTGGTTTAAAGCCTATCTATGACAGCCAGTTTAGCACTGGTTATGCCTATAACCAAGCTGATGTACTTGCTAATTTATTTGGCGATGAGATTGTTATGATTGATGATTAATATTCATGCATAAAATATGCATAAAAAATAAATAAAATTATGAAAAATAAGAAATTTTAGTAAATTTGATATAAAAGTGAAACAATAAACATAAAAAAATAGTAAAATTGTCAACCGAAAATATGAGATTTAAAAAAATCAAATTCCCATCAGTCGCCCCATTTAATAAATAAAGCGGTACTCATTGATGAGTGATCGCTTTTTTTGTGATTCCGCTGCGTGCTATTTTTGCTTTCAGTTGATGAAATTATTTGTTATAATTTAAAAATAATGTTAGGAGATAGAATATGATTGAAATTAAAAATTGTACAGTAAGTAATATTGAAAATGCGCTGCGCGGAATGCGTAATCCTTTAGACAGCTGGGAGAAAAGTGATAGTATAACTACAGACGACAAGGTCGTTCTTGGTCCTAATGATTTAAAATTAGCCCGTAAGCTTTGTGCGGCTGGCAGTGATCACCGTAAATTTTTAAGACAAATATTTGTGTCCTTAGATATAACGGCTCCGCTTTACTGGTGGAAGGAATTTGATACTTATAAGGTAGGAACTGTCGCCAATTCAACAAGTACGATGCATACGATTCATAAGAAAGAAATAAATGAATCACTGTTCAGCTGTGAAAAGCTGGATGCTGAACGGCTTGCGTTATTTAAAAATTATCTTGTTCAGATCGAACAGCTGCGTCAGCAATATTTAATTAATAAAGACCCCGAATTATGGATTCAGATGATCCAACTTCTGCCAAGCAGCTTTAATCAGTTAAGAACCTGTACGATGAATTTTGAAACTTTGCTTAATATTTATCACAGCCGCAAAAACCATAAATTATCTGAATGGCGTCAATTCTGCGATATAATACTTAAAATCGAGTATTTTGATATGATAGTTGAAATCAGCAGTCAAGCTTGATAATTTTTTATAGGTGTCTTGACACATCGCAACATTCAGTACGCTTTTTGACTATAAAGTGGTATAATAGTAAGGCAATTATCATTGCATAAATAACCATAGAGAGGCTAGAAAATGGAAACTTATGATGAAAAATTTGATTTTCGTGACAAACGAAATCTAAGCTTAGTCACTGATTTTTATGAATTGACAATGAGCCAGTGCTATTTTAACGCACCTGATGCCAACAAGATCGTTACCTTTGATTTGTTTTATCGGCGTAATCCGGATAATGGCGGATTTGCTATTTTTGCCGGTTTGGAACAAATTATCGGCTTTATACAGAATTTGCATTTTGAGGATGAAGATATTGCTTATTTAAAAAGTCTGAATAAATTCAGCGATGAATTCCTTGATTATTTGCGTCATTTTATTTTTACGGGTGATGTATATGCGATGCCGGAAGGAACACCGGTATTTCCTAATGAACCGCTGGTGCGCGTCAAGGCTAAAATCATTGAAGCTCAGCTGCTTGAGACAGCTTTTTTGCTGGCAATCAATCATCAAACCTTAATTGCGACAAAAGCAAACCGAATCGTCCGTGCCGCGAAGGGCAGAATTGTGATGGAGTTTGGGGCACGCCGTGCGCATAACTTTGATGCTGCTAATTATGGTGCCAGAGCGGCTTATATCGGCGGTGTTGATGCAACAGCGACAACCTATGCCGGTGAAAAGTTCAATATTCCGGTTGCCGGTACTATGGCGCACAGCTTTATTCAGTCTTTTGATTCTGAATATGAGGCTTTTAAGGCCTATGCGCTCACTTATCCAGACAGCTGTACTGTGCTGCTTGATACCTATGATACACTCAACAGCGGCGTTAAGAATGCCATCCGAGTTGCGAAAGAAGTGCTTGAACCAATGGGGCATCGTTTAAAGGGTGTACGTATCGACAGCGGCGATATTGCCTATCTGTCAAAGAAAATCCGCAAACAGCTCGATGAAGCAGGACTTGAAGACTGCCAGATCGTTGCCAGCAATTCATTTGATGAATATATCATTAAATCATTAATTGAACAGGGCGCTCAAATTGATTCCTTTGGGGTCGGCGAGAATATGATTGTTTCTAAATCTTCACCGGTCTTCGGCGGTGTTTATAAGATGAGCTCAGTAATCAAAGACGATCAAATGATTCCTAAGATCAAACTGAGTGAAAATGTTGAAAAAATGACCAATCCGGGATTCAAAGATCTTTATCGTATCTATGACAAAGAAAATCATAAGGCATTGGCGGATCTGATGACGATTCACGGCCATCCGATTTCAGAGAACGAGGATTTAACGATCTGCCATCCGGATAATGTCTGGAAAAAGAAAACATTAAAGCGCGGTACGTTTGTGATCCGTGATCTTTATGAGCCGATTTTTGTAAATGGGCGGCTTGTGTATAAAGTGCCTGATTTGAATGAAATCAGGAAATACAGTCAGCAGGAGCTTTCTCATTTATGGGATGAATATTTCCGTTTTGAGTACCCTCAGGTGTATAAAGTAGACTTGACTGAGGAATTATTAAAAATGAAGCTTGACTTAATTGAGGAGATGAAGCATTAATATGTCCAAGACAGAAAAACGCAGTTTAGCGCTTATTGCATTGATCTATGCTGCTACTCTGATCTATTCCTTTGTGGTCAATTTTTCTGACCGCACTATTAATACCCGCTTTAATATGACCTTTGTAGCGATTCTTTGCCCTTTGATCGTACCGGCATTGTTTAAGCTCTTCAAATGGAAACCAGTCAGTGAAATCTATATTATTAATCTTATTTTTTGCTACTTTGCCTCTTTGATCGGTTCATGTTTAGGCGGTTACAGTGTCCCTTATTTTGATAAGGTTGTTCATTTCGGCTTTGGCTTTTGCGGCATCGAAATCGCTTATCTGCTGTATATGATACTTAAACGATCCTCAAAGCTTGACAGTCTTCAGGAATGGCATATTTTTCTTGTCTTTGTCAATGCGGTGAATACAGCCCTTGCTGTTTATTGGGAGTTTTATGAATATGCAATGCTTATTTTCTTTAATAATGATGCAATTAATCATTATACAAGCGGTGTTCATGATACCATTACTGATATGCTGGTCTGCGTTGCCGGTGGTTTAGTGGTAACCGGTTTTTTGATCAGTGCTAAACGCAGCGGCAAAGATAATTTCTTTATCCGTCTGCCGCAAAAGTTTTATGATTTGAATCTTGCACATAGAAACGGCTAAACGCCGTTTTTTCGTTATATAGGAAATTGCATTTTAAAGCATTTAAGCACCAATTTTTATTCGGAAAATGTTCTGAAAAATAAAACTAATGAAATCACTGTGAAAAACAGTGTACGATGAATAACAAAAAGCTCTTAATCAGATCAGCAAATTCATATTAAGCATCATTTAGTTACCTTTGCCACATCTCAGTTTTTGTTCAAGGGAAATATAAATGGAGTGTTTGGCTTATTTGAATCGTTTCTCTTATAAAGAGTTATCGGGAAGAAAAGCGCCGCGAGGAAGGCTGCTGGATGTTATTTTTGGCTGAAGGAATCATTTTCTTGATGTGACAGATGTGTAAGTACAAATCTTTGACAGCAGTGCTAAAATAGAGACAGAAGATATGAAAAAAAGCTGTGCCTATAAAGGCATCAGCCGATCTTCAATAAAATCTTGAATCAACAGGAAGGCAGCGTTGCACACATGCTCATCATTCAGTATTCGATGCTTTCCTAAATGCAGGAAAATGAGCTGTTTTTGTTCATGAGTGATCATGTCAAAAGCCCACACGCTGCTTCTTGGCGGGATGACCTCATCGGCATCACCGTGAATCAGCAGCACCGGACAGGATACCTTAGCAATACTTGTTTTCAGCTGTTTTACGCATTCCATAAAAGCCGGATAGAATGATTTGGGCAATGAGGGCTCTTTGCCGTCATTTTTAGAACTGCTGATTAAACCGCTGGCCCCTTTGATTACCATGTTTGTATAATTTTCTAAATGAAAGTGGTTAAAGGCAGGGGCAATCAGAATCAGTTTTACAACCGGATAACAGGTGGCGAGATAGGAAGCGATAACGCCGCCCATGGAAAAGCCAAGCAAGTAAATCGGCCGTTTGCTGAGCTGAGCCTGAGTAAGCTGAGCTTTAGCCCGTTTGACCCATTGCTGCCAGTCGCAGTCTTTCTCATCGGTTAAATCATACATATCAAAGCTGATCAATTCAATATTTTTATCGTTAAGAAATTCCTGCAGCTGATCCATTTCATGCCGTCGGCGCTTGCCAAAACCGTGAATCGTCACAAGCAGCGGCCGGTTGTCCTGATTCATTTCTTCTGTTTCTTCTTCTTTCATTAATTTTTTAATCCATTCAAACATTTCTCTCACATCCTTTTTCTGTATTATAGCATAGATTTGTGTTAGTATTATGTAAGAGAAAATGATTGAGGTGCAAGATGAATAACGAAACGATAAACAATTTTTTAAATCAGGTAGACAGTGTATCACCAACGCCCGGCGGCGGCTGTGTAGCGGCATTAGTGGCACAGCTTGGCCTCTGTCTTGGGCGGATGTATGGCCATTTAAGTGTTAAACGCAAGGCTTTTTCAGCTCAGGATGAAGCGGTTCAGCAGACTTTTATACAGTCTTTTGAAAAATTAAGCGATATGCGTGAAACTTTAGAAGGATTGGCGGCGGCCGATATGGCGGCTTATCAGTCAGTGATTGATGCCTATCGGAAAAAGGATGCGCAGCTGATTCAGCAGGCGATTCAACAGGCGATTGACGTACCGTTTAAAACGATGCAGACAGCGGTTGAGGCAATGTCGCTTTTAGTGCAGATGATGCCTTACGGCAATCAGAAGGCAGTCAGTGACTGTGCCATTGCAATCATTCTCTGTGACGCATGTGCAGCAAGCAGTTATTTAAATGTATTTATTAATATTCAGACACTTGAAGATCAAGAAGAAGCTGAAAGAGCGTTGAAGGCAATCGATGAACTCAAAGCAGGCGCTGCTGAAATGAAGGAGCAGTCATTGGCAGAGTGCATTCGTTTGATTAAACAATAAATTCGACACTTTTTTCACTTCTGTTTCGTTAAACTTAAACCAAGGGAGTGAAAAAGATGGATCTAATTAAAACAACAAATGAAAAACAAATTATCTATCTGATCAATGACCATTGTCCAAATCAGGCAATGCGCAATGAATTTCAGACGAATACATTTACACTAAAAATCAATAAACTGGAAATTGTTGAAAAGGAATGCTGCGGTTATGTCGTCGATGAGGGAGGCATCTTTCTGATTGCCAGCATCACCCTGCATAATCTGAGTAATGAGATACTTTCTTTTTCCAAAAATGATCTGCTGATCAGTTATGACAAGGAAGATCCGTATGAGGCTGAGGAATACTTCGGTGTACCTTATCAATTTGAGGATGAAATTGCTTTGAAGCCTAATGAAGAGGTTAAAGGCAAGCTGGTATATATTATTGCTGAATCAGCAAAGAAGGTTACCTTCCGCTATTTTGAGAATTACGATGACGATACGGAGAAACAGTATAAGCTGCGTTATAATCTGGATTGTCAGTGAAATAAGGCATTCATTTTGTGAATGTCTTTTTTAATATATTCCTTAGAAATTCTTAAGAATTATCTGCAGTATAATTAAAGAATTCATCGATATAATTTAGTTGTTGAAAAGATGTGGTACAATAAATGGTGAAATTAAACAAAAAAGCTGACGGAGGTATTTATGGATAAGACGTTGATATTAGTTGTGGAGGATGAAAAAGAAATTGCGGAGGCAATTGAAATTTATTTAAAAACACAGGGTTATGATGTAATCAAAGCTGAAAATGGCGCTGAAGGGTTAAAGATAATTCAGGAGCATGATGATATTCAGCTGGCATTAGTAGATGTTATGATGCCGGTCATGGACGGCATAACGATGATTAAAAAAGCGCGAGAGGATCATGATTTTCCATTTTTGATTCTTTCGGCGAAGTCTGAGGATCTGGATAAGATCATGGGCTTAAATATCGGAGCCGATGATTATGTTACGAAGCCCTTTGTGCCGATGGAACTATTGGCCCGTGTCAATTCACAGCTGCGCCGTTATCAGCGCTATTTAAAAATGGTCACTCAGGAGAAAAGCAATGATAATATTTATGTCCAGGGCGGACTTGAATTAAATGCTGATACGAAGGAAGTCAGTGTAGACGGCAATCCTGTACGCCTGACACCGATCGAATTTAAAATTCTTCAGATGCTGATCAAACACCCGGGTCATGTCTTTTCAAGTGATGAAATATATGAACATGTATGGAATGAAGATGCGATCAATACCGAAACGGTGATGGTGCATATTCGTAACATTCGTGAGAAAATTGAACTCGATCCGAAGAATCCGCACTATTTAAAAGTGGTATGGGGTGTAGGTTATAAAATCGAGAAACTTTAGGAGGACATTATGGAAAAAAAGAGCAATAAACTCTTTGGGTTTCTTTTAATCTTAATCATCGCTTTGTTATCATTGGGCATGGTTATTGCCAAACCGATGATTTCCGCAGAAAAAAATGAACCTGATCTGACAAGTCTTGATACCAATGATTATTTTTTAGATGATCTGTTTATCGATAATATCGTTCAGTATAAGCATTTAAAATCACTGGAAGCGGGCAAGAATATTTCTTACAGCGAGCTTTTGCTTAAAAATCCGGATGCGGATACCGCTGAATTGTTTAATGATTTTATAAGCAGTTACAGCAATGTGGAAAGTCCAAATGATTTTGAAGATTTATACTACACGCTTCAGCGTAAAAATATGATTCTTGATTTTTATGCCGAGTCAAATGATACTCGAAGCTATTCAATCGATCTGTCGGATTTAAAGAATTCTGGCAATGATAAAGCAAAATATTTTAAGTGGTATGTCATTATGCATTATGATGCTTCCGGTAATCTTACAATCAGCAACGCATCTCAGGATTTGCTGAAGACGGTATCATCTAAGTTTTTTAAGGGTGCGTTGATGGAGTCATCAGCGTTTAATTTTGAGTCCATCGTTCAAAACGGAGTGGCTGAAAACAGCAGTAAGGTCAATGTAGAACCGATTACCAATGCGACATTTATCTATGCGATCAGTAATGAGCGTTATCAGATGCTGGTTGACGGCACGATTTATTCACGCTATCTGCCGGGTTATTCAGCGATGAATGAGGATGCGGGCATGTTGGTTTTTATGGTAATCACCACCGCAGCGATTGTCGCGGCATGCTTTATCGCCACAAGACATGCGCGTGAGTTATCTGCCTATAATGCACTGCTGAAATGTCCGTTTGAATTAATGGTCGGACTGCTCAGCCTAGGGATTTCTTTAATCTTTGGCTGGACATATTTAGTGCTTGTAAATATGGGGACAACTGATTTTATTACTGATATATTGCAGAATATATCGGCGGATAAGGCGGTTATCATAACCAATAGCATCTTGTTTTTCAGCGGTTTTATCTATTTGTTTTTAGTAACTGTAGCGGTATATGAGATTAAATTAATCTTTATTCAAGGCTTCTCTGATTTCTTTATGAATAACACGATCATCGGCTGGTGCTGCCGTAAAATCGGTGCTTTCTTTGATGTATTCAGAGGCTTGAATCTTTCGGATAAGCTGAATAAAAAAATTGCCACAGCTTTGATTCTGAATCTCTTGGTTGGCTGTATTGCTTGTATCTTCTGGGCTTTCGGGCCATTGCTGCTGATTCTTTATACGATTTTTACTTATCAGTATATCAAACGGATCGCCGGCGGCATGCAGCAGCAGTTCCGCGTCCTTGAAAGTGTGACCAAGGAGCTTTCATTAGGCAATCTTGATATTGAGGTTGAAAATGATCTGGCGATTTTTGGGGAAGTGAAGGATAATCTGCTGGGCATTAAGACAGGCTTTAAGCAGGCAGTCGAAGAGGAAGTTCGTTCCTCAAAAATGAAAACCGAACTGATTTCCAATGTGTCACACGACTTAAAGACGCCGCTGACTACCTTAATCAGTTATATTGATCTGCTTCAAAAAGAAAATATTACGGATGAAGAACGTCAGCATTACATTCAGATTTTGGATAACAGCTCACTGCGGCTGAAACGCTGCATCGATGATCTGTTTGAAATTAGTAAGGTTGAAAGCGGCAATGTGCAGTGTAATTTAGTAGAGGTTAATTTAAGTGATCTGCTTAAACAGATTCATTTTGAAATGAGTGATAAGATTGAAGCGAGCAATCTGACCTTTAAAACCTCTTATCCGGAACAGAAAATCATCTGTATGTTAGATTCGCCGAAGACTTATCGTATTTTTGATAATCTTTATATGAATATTTTCAAATATGCAATGCCTTATACCCGGGTTTATATTGAATTGAAAGAAGAAAATGGCTTTGCTGTGGTATCCTTCAAGAATGTATCAGCTACGGAAATTACTTATGCGCCTGATGAGCTGACGGAGCGTTTCGTCCGCAATGATGCTTCCAGAAATTCTGAAGGCAGCGGTTTGGGATTGGCAATCGCCAAGAGCTTTACAGAATTGCAGGGCGGCAGTATTAAGGTTTTGGTTGACGGTGATTTATTTAAGGTGATATTAAAATTTGCCGTGCTTGAAAAGGCGGCAGAGAGGGAGGAAGGAAATGAAGAACAAGCATAAAATCAGCGCTTTTGCGGCTGTGTTTACAGTGATTACCTTAGTGTTGGGTGCGGCTTCTGTAATTGGTGCGATGTTTCACCGAAAGAAACTGAAATGATTTTATTTTCATAATATGAAAAAAATTATAAAATATTTCTGAAAATATATTGACAAGCGATCAGCGAGCCGATATAATAGTGCCATACAAAAACGATGAAGAGAAGAGTAGGCATTAAAGCTTTCACAGAGAGTTCTCACAGGGTGCAAGAGGATAAAGGAAATAACTGCTGAAAATGGTCTTGGAGTTGCATTGCTGAGGGTTGCTTAGGCAATGTCGGATTCGCCCGTTAAAGCGATAGGGTATAACCTGTATGCAGGCGTACTTGAAGAGGCTGGTATTGTGAGATATCAGTAAAGTAAGGTGGTAACACGAAGTCAACTTTCGTCCTTTCAGGATGAAAGTTTTTTTTCATCCATTGAGTTGAATTAAAATAAAAGGAGAACAGGAAAATGAAAAAATTATTATCAAGTTTATTAGTTGTTGCATTATTAGCTGGCTGCAGCAGCAATAATCCGCCGGCAAGTGATCCAACGGAATTAGAAACGATTATCGTCGGTGCAAGTCCAAGCCCGCATGCGCAGATTCTTGAATCGGTTAAAGAGACATTAAAGGCTGAGGGATACGATCTTGTGATCAAGGAATTTGATGATTATATTATACCGAATACAGCGTTGGAAAATGATGAGCTGGATGCGAATTATTTCCAGCATCAGCCTTATCTTGATGGTTTTAATAACGATTACGGAACGCATTTAGCATCTGTTTTGAAGGTTCATTTTGAACCGCTTGGCGTCTATGCCGGCGGCAGCAGTGAAATTAAGGATACACTGACGCTGGATGATATAAAGGATGGCGCACAGATCGCGGTGCCTAATGATGGTACGAATGAGGCAAGAGCGCTGCAGCTGCTTGAAGCTCATGGTTTGATTAAAATTAAAGCGGGTGTAGGTTTGGCAGCAACGGTTCTGGATATTGAAGAAAATCCGAAGAATATAAAAATTGTTGAGATTGAGGCAAAGAACCTGTCAGCAATTTTACCGGATGTTGATTATGCGGTAATCAACGGCAATTATGCATTAAGCGCGGATATTGTAGATAAGCTTTGTGTGAGTGAGGATAAGAACAGTGAGGGTGCTCAGGAATATGCAAATGTTCTTGTTGTAAAGGAAGGCCATGAGAATGACGAGAAAATCGAAGCACTGAAAAAGGCATTAACCAGCGCCGATACTAAGACATTTATTGAAAATACTTTTGGTACATTGGTTATTCCTGTATTTGATTAAGACCTGCGGGTCTTTTTCTTTGCATAAAACGTGGGCAAATGCTGGAATTCTGTTATAATAAATATGAAAAAGGTGATACGCATGATGGAATTCATTAAGAAAAATAAGATGTTTGTGGCAGTTTTAACATTTATATTTGTCGTTATGGCTGCCGTTGCGGTTTATGCGCTGTCAATCAATAAACCCAGCGATATTGTACTGCCGCCCAATCTGGTCGATGAACAGCCGCCGCAGGGCAATGATGATGAACCTGAGGATACTCATGAGCGAGCGGTTATCCGTAATTTTTATGGACAGTTTGATGATGGCGGCAATTCGGTTATTCTTTATTGGGATATTGCCAGCAATGATTCTGTGATTGAAAAAATCGAACTTTATTCACAGAATAATTTAATTGCTGATGTGACGAATACGCAAAGTTATGAAATGCCGATAACCGTATATCAATTTGCTACCGGTGTCAACGAGTTTGAGCTTCGCTGTTCATTAAAGAATGAAGTGTCAATCAGTGAAAAGACGAGTGTTGTCGTAGATTACATTTTTGATTTTCAAAAGAGCAGTGAATGGGTCAATGATCCGCTTTTGGGTGAGGGTATTATGATTTCGCTGAGCTATACATATAATCTGTCAACACCGGTCGGCACGCCGATTATTACGGTAAAAGACAGCAGCGATGCGGACAGTGCCGTTGAGTTTGTTGCCAATACTGAACTGTCGCATACTAATAATTATGTAACGATGCAGACAACCTACTTCTTGCCGACAGCTTCATTGCCTGAGGGACTGGCAAGCTGGCGGATCACATGGCTGTTTGATGTCGTACAGATCAGTACGGAAGATCGCATCAGCATTGATATCAAGCGGGAGGACAGTGAGCTGCCGCCAAGCGATGAGGGAGAAGAAAACTCTGAACCGGCAACTGAAGGAGATACGACGGATGATTAAACCAGGATTTTACCGTCATTTTAAAGGTAATTTATATGAGGTGCTGACGATTGCCAAACATTCTGAAACGGAAGAGGAATATGTGGTATATCGGGCATGTTACGGCGATCACGGGGTCTGGATACGGCCGTTACAGATGTTTGATGAAGTGATTGAGAGAGATGGCAGGCAGGTTGCACGATTTACGCGTGTGGACTAGAAAGCGGGGATGCTCATGGCACATATCAATAAACAGATTGTGGAATTAAAACATCAAATGGAGAGGACAAAGCTTTTGCAGCTAGAAAAGCAGAGTCTCAAAAATCAATTAGAAAATAAGCTGTCGGAAATTGAAAAGATGCGCTCGAGGGTTAATGCCAGTGAAGAAGGCAAGCATAATTATCGTTTGAGTATCGCATCACTGGTTTCTAATTTTAGAAAGAGAAAGGAAGATCAGACGATCAAAGAGATTCTTGATTTGAAGCAGAAGGAAAACGATTTGTCGGTGCTGCAGGCTGACTATGACCGTGTTGTGGAGGAATTAAAGGCTCAGGGCAGCTTTGATAAGCAATACTTTAAATTGATGCAGGAGAAGAAGCTGCAGGCTACACATCAGGATAATGAGGTGTTGGAACAGCTTGAAATGGTAATTGAAAAATGCCGTCTTGAAAATAAGCGGATCAATGATGCTCAGCATTTGGGCGAGAAAGCGCTGGCTTTGATTCATGAGGTTTTTGACGGCTGCTTTTCATCGACACAAAAGCATCTGTTTGAATCTTCTTTAACCAAGGGCAGCAAGCAATTTGAAAGGCTTAACGCGATGCAGGAGCTGATTGCTCAGCTGAAACGGACGCTGGATCAATTTGAGGCTGCTTATGACCGCTGTCCTAAGCTGAATGAATCAGTGCTGGAAATTGATTTTGTGCCGGTAGCTGATCAGATCGTGGATAATTTTTTAATGGATTATTTTTTTGAAGATGAAGTGATAACGCTTAAGAAGCAGATTATGAAAATAAAGAAGCAAATCGTTGATGCGCTGCATGATTTGGATATTCAGCTGCGCATGAATCAGAATAAAATAATTGAAATGCTTGACTGCATCAATGCGGTAGGAGAACGGAATGAGTAAGATTGAAGAGCTTGCGGAAAGCTTGAAGAAGAGACATATCGTATTTTTTGGCGGTGCCGGTGTGAGTACCGAAAGTAATATTCCTGATTTCAGGAGCAGTGATGGTTTGTATCAGAAAAAAACATATAAATATCCGGCTGAAAGAATGCTGTCACATTCAATGTATGAGTATGATCCCAAGGCCTTTTATGATTTTTATTTTAATGAAATGATTTATCCCAATGCAATGCCTAACGCTGCGCATGAGGTGCTGGCAAAGCTTGAGGCAATGGGTAATCTTGATGCTATTATCACACAAAATATCGATGGGCTGCATCAGGCGGCCGGTTCTAAGCGTGTGTATGAGCTGCATGGCAGTGTGCATCGCAATACATGTCAGCAATGCGGCGCTCATTATTCACTGAATGAGATGCTGAAACAGAAGGGACAGATTCCTAGATGCGCCTGCGGCGGTATCATAAAACCAGATGTGGTGCTTTATGAGGAAGGCTTGGACGCGCAAATCCTGCGCGGAGCAATTTCGGCAATTAATAACGCGGATGTGCTGATTGTCGGCGGCACTAGTTTAGTCGTCTATCCGGCGGCTGGTTTGCTTGATTATTTTCATGGCAGCCAATTGATTTTAATCAATAAGGACGCGACAGCTTATGACAGCCGAGCCGATCTTATCCTTAATGAATCTATTGCCAAGGTGCTGTCTGAGGCAATGAAATTGATTGAAAATGCTTGAACAGGAAGCTGAGCTATGATTTGCCGATTAAAGTATTAAGCTAGGTTTTGAAATTCAGCTATACCTATAAATATGAAATCATGTCAGAGCGGCATGATTTTTTAATAGAAAAAAAGTCAATCGTTTGATTGACTTTATATTAGCTACATGAACCACATCACCGTTGTGAAAATGATCATCAATGTATAAATAATAACAACCATCAAGATAGACGGCGTTGCCATCAGCGCATCCCAGCAGAATCGATGATTTGGCACTGTCTCATCCAGCTTGAAGATATCACGATGGGTGAAATAGCAGAATAAACCGCCCAAAATAAAGATGCCGAATAACAGAAAGACGAACCATTCCACAGGAATTAAAGCAATGCTGTTATTAGCAAAATGAACGAAAATTGCCGGCAGTATTGATTTTGCTTTTAATGTCAGCAAAGCAAGCAGGATTCCCAAACCAAAAGCAAACAGACTTTGAATGACATTGCCGTGTAATAGAGCAAAGAGCATCGATGACGCGATGATGGCAAAACGAGTTCCGTATTTGCCGAAAACATGCAGACATAAGCCGCGAAATGCAATTTCTTCAAATATCGGTGCTATGACAGCAATCGCAATGTAGCTCATCAGCAGGGTGATCCAGTCAGTCGCGCTGAAGCCTTCAAGACCTGTCTGCTGAAATTCAATATTAGGAAAGGTATTGATCAGCGCGGTAGACAGCAGATTGTAAACAGCGACAATGCCCATGATGATTAAAAACCATCTTACCATTTCAGCGCCGCTGACGGCAGGTTTCACAAGATAGGTGCGAAGCTTGATTTTAAGCCGATGAGCACAGATAAAGAAGGGAATCGTATCCGCACATAACAGTGTAAACACCAAAGTGACCATCAGCATCAGGTTATAATTCACATGATAGAAACCATAGCTTTTAGCGATTGCAAGGATCATCACTGACAGCAGGCCAGCTACAAATACTTGCAGCACCAGATTAAACAGCAAAGCACCGCCCAGATGCTTAAATTCTTTTTTTAAATCTTTTTTTGTTAACTCCCTGGGTTTTTCAATGACAGATTCATCAATGACAGGCAGTTCGTTATCCATAAAAAAACCCCCTTTACGATATTATATCATAAGGAGGAAGCTTTTATTTGATAACTTCAAAATTCGGCGATAAGAGGATTAAATTCTTACCTTTTAAACTATTCTCCGTATAAGCGCCTAATGCTCTTGAATCAGTTTCCTGTGCGGCGATACGATTGTCACCAAGCAGGAAATACTCATTGGTCCACAGCTCGACCTCATTAAAATCACGGGTAAAGTAACCGTAACGGCGCTGCATCTTTTTAACATAGTCAGCATCCAGATAATCTTCATCCAGCGGTTCACCATTCACATAAATGACCTCATCCACACAGGATACGGTTTCATTAGGCAAGGCAATGATGCGGCGAATCGCATATCCCTGACCGCCCGGCTGCTTGATCAAAACCAAATCACCGCGCTGAAAGTCTTCATGCCAGAGAAAGGTCGCACCTGTCGTGCCTTCATCGATGGTCGGCGTCATTTCCTGTCCCTGAATGACAACATCAATCATACAGAAATCACGGATGATCCAGGCGGCTAACCCGATCACAAACACCAAGGAACCATAAGTGAAGATCGTTTTAATAAATTTATAGCATGTTTCTTTTGTCATAATTTCCTCTTGTTTTACTGCATTATTATAAGTTAATTTTAATTCTTTTGCAAGCATCCGAAGTTTTTGGTAAAATCAAGCTAGAAGTGAGGTGTCAGTATGGAATTAAAAGATCATATCCTGATGACCCGGATCGATAATCGGCTCGTACACGGTCAGGTTGGCGTTACATGGACAATGACGCTGGGTGCTAATGTTATTGTGGTAATTGATGAGGCGGCAGCCCATGATGTTCTTCAGCAGAAGCTGATGCGGACGGTTGCCCGTTCCAGCGGTGCGGATATTCGTTTCTTTACCGTCAGTGAATTTGTGAAGGTTTTTGAGAATGTCAGTGAGAATCAATGGCTCTATCTGATCGTTCATGATCCGCTGCCGATTGTAGACTTGCTGAAAGCGGGCATTCCGATTCAAAGCGTTAATGTCGGCAACATGCATTTTGCGAAAGGTAAAATGGCATTAAACCGTAAAGTATATGTTGACGAAGCTGATCTTGAAGCGCTGAGAATCATTGAGTCATTTAATGTTTCAATCTTCATTCAGGATGTGCCTGGTTCCGTCAGCGAGAAACTGAGCGGTCTTGATGAAATTAAATTTGTACTTCGCTAATAAATCTTGCGTTTTGAAGCGGCAGGTATGGCGAGCTGATCGCGGTATTTAGCAATCGTGCGCCGGGATATCTGAATATCCTCCTGCTTCATTAATGCGCTCAACTCAGCATCACTGTATGGCTTCTGCTTGTTTTCACTCTCAATTAATTTTTTCAGCTTTTGCTGAATAGCCATACTGCTTTGACCGCTCTCAAGCTTGGCGTTAAAGAAAAATTTCAAGGGAATATAGCGCTGGTTGAATTCTAAAAGCTTTCCCTGCACGGCTCTTGATACCGTAGATTCATGCAGATTGCAGAGGGCAGCGATATCATTGAGCGTCATTGGCAAAAGGTCAGCTTGATGCAAAAACCAGCCGGCTTGTATGGAGACAATGGCACTGACAAGTGTAAAGAGCGTATTCTGCCGCTTATCAAGCATGGCAATCAGTTCTTGAATCCGTTTTGTATATTCTTTTACATAAATCTTTAATTCCTCATTGCTGCTTTGATCATATGCGTGATTGATTTTCAGCTGCTGAGTATAATTTTTTACGGTAACATTCAGCGAACCGGTTTCATCAATGGATATAAAAATATCGGGAATTGATAGGGCAGCGGCAGGCGCATAGGCGGCCCCCGGCGTTGGATTGCACGTTTTGATTAAGGTCACGCAGCTTTTGATGGTATCAAGTGAAGTATCGCATCGCTGGGCAATCTCAGGTAATTTATTATCCGCGATTAAATCAAGATATTGATCCACACACATCATCAGATAAGGCTTCAGCGCTGTATCCATCTCAGCGCATTGAATAATCAGACATTCTTTTAATGAACGCGCCGCTACACCGCATGGTTCAAAGCTCTGCACCTGATAAAGAGCATCTTCCGCCACCTCCTGCGTACAGTCACAAAGCTGGGCGATTTCCTCAACACTTAACGTCAGATAACCGTTATTATCCAGTGAATAAATGATGAATTCACAAAGCAGTGGGTTTTCAACATGCCGGCATGTATGCAGCTGCATTAATAATTCATCAATCAATGTGGTGCCGGCTTTAGACATTTCGACAACTAAATCATAATCAAGCGTATTCGAATCAGCGTTGTATTCGTCAATTTCAAGCAAAGGATTCGTATTGGCTTCTTCCTGAATCATTTCGACTAATTCCTGAGCATTCATGCTTAACGCTTTTAATGAAAGCTGCTGCTTCATCGAAAGCTTCTGAGTCTGTTTTAATGTCTGCGTCAAGTGGGTTTCTAATTTCATAAAGCATCCATCCTTATTTCTTACATTCTATCATAATTAGAAATAAGATTGAAAGAAAGCATTTTAAATAATACAATATCAGTAAGTGAGGTCAATCTATGAAAGAACAATTATATCAGCTGCTTAAAGAAGTCTGCGAACGTTTTGAATTTGCTCAGCGTGAAGAATTTACCGCTTCATGGCTCGCTGAACAATGCGCGATGAGCCGCAATGCCGCTTCACAGTATTTGAATGAGGGGGTTGAAAAAGGTGAAATCATCAAGGTTAATACCCGGCCGGTATATTTTTTTGATGCGGCTGCGGTATTTGCGAAATGCGATGCTCAGCTGGATAAGCTTGTCTATGCTTCATTTAAAGAATTTAATGAGGCAATGATGATTGATTTTGAACGTTTGATCGGATACAAAGATTCACTGCGCCATGTGGTGGAACAATGCAAAGCGGCAATTACTTATCCACCCAATGGGCTGCCGATTTTATTAAATGGACCGACCGGCACCGGGAAGAGCATGATTGCCTCTTTGATGGCTGATTATGCGGTTTGTGTGGGGCTGATGAAGAAAAGTGATAAATTTATTGCAGTTAACTGCAGTGAATATGCGAATAATCCAGAATTGCTGACCGCCAATCTGTTCGGTTATAAAAAAGGCGCTTATACCGGTGCTGAAAAAGACAATCAAGGGTTGATTCAGCTTGCGGACGGCGGCATTCTCTTTCTTGATGAGGTGCATTGTTTAAAAGCGGAATGTCAGGAAAAACTGTTTCAATTTATGGACCGGGGTGTGTATCACATGGTCGGTGATAATGAAAACTGGCATCACTCATCATGCCGTTTAGTCTTTGCGACAACGGAGAGTCCTGAAGATGTACTGCTTAAAACCTTACTGCGGCGGATCCCAATCATTGTGAAGATTCCATCGCTTGATGAACGGCCGATCAATGAGAAGAAAGCGTTGGTATACAGTATCTTTAAGAAAGAATCAACAAAGATCAACTGTGAAATTGCTATCAGTTCTCTGACCTATCAGGTATTGATGAATAACAGCATTCCAGGCAATGTCGGCGGTATAAAAAACTGTATCCAAGCGGCATGCGCCAATGCGTTTTTGAATCATCGGATAAATAAGAATGTGCTGGAGATTCATTTATATGATCTGCCGGATACGATTTTAAATCTGCTGCCGACGATCAATGTCCGCTTGATTGATCAAAAGGATGATACGATGATCTTCATCAGCCGGCTGAATGAGGCCAAACCTTCTGACTCCAAGCTGATTGACGCGTTTGCGAAGATTCTTGGTGAATATCAGAAATATATGAAAAATGGCTGTTCCTTTCAGGAATTGATCAGCAGCTCTTTGGACGCAATCAATAAATATAATGATTATCTGATGTTTGAGAAACGATTGATTAGCAATCCGAATTATGACTTTACCCGTAAGATTGTCGATAAGATTTTCTCCATCATCATGAATCGCTATTCATTAAAAGTCAGCAACAATGATATCCTGCTGATTTCACGCTATGTTTATGAATATTCACAGGTGAAGGATGATATCCGTACATGGATTAAGGAGCACGCGCCATTGATTGCGTCTTTGCGGGAGCTGGTTCAGCAGAAAATGCCGAGAGAAAGTGCGATTGCCGATGAAATCAGTGAGAATATCAAGCTGAATCTGGATATCGAATTTGATGAAATGACGCAGTTCAGATTGGTATTGATGGTGCGCGGTTTCGCCGATCCGATGAAAGAATCTGAAAATACGGTGGGTGTGATTCTCTGCCATGGTTATTCGACAGCTTCCTCGATTGCGGAGGCGGTGAATAAGTTTTTAGGCCAGTATATCTTTGATGCGATCGATATGCAGCTGGATGTCAGCTTTGATAAGATTACCAATCAGCTGAATGATTATCTTAAAAAGAAGCAGGCGTTTGAAGAACTTGTTTTGCTTGTTGATATGGGATCACTGGAAGAGATTTATAAGGGAATCAAACATAACACCGGCTGTAACATCGGAATTATCAATAATGTTAATACGAAGCTGGCTTTAGAAATCGGCTCCGGCATCATGCAGGGAAAGTCGATTGAAAGTCTATTGGAGAAGGCAAGTCAGGAGAATATATCGAATTATAATTACATTAATAACCGAGAAAGAAATAAAGTGATTCTCTCAGTCTGTGCAACGGGTGTTGGTGCGGCAGAGAAAATATCGGATCTATTGGCAACCAGTCTGCCGGTGCCGATCGATGGTGAAATCATTTCCTATGATTATCAGACTTTAGTAGAAAATGGCTTGAATGATCGGATCTTTGACCGTTACAATGTAGAGTTTATCATCGGTACAATGAATCCTAAGGTAGAGGGAATACCGTTTATCGGTCTTGAGGAGCTGGTCATGAATGATGATCTCAATCGGCTGCGTGAGCTGATGCGTAATTTTTTAACGGAGGCCCAAGTGCAGATTTTCGCTCAGAACATCATCAAAAATTTCTCTTTGGATAATATCGTGAATCATCTGACGATATTAAATGCACAAAAAGTGCTTGAGGATGTTCAGGAGGTTGTCCGCCAGCTTGAAAGAATGCTTCAGTATTCGCTGCCGGCGGCTGAAAAGGTTGGGCTGTATGTCCATCTTGCCTGCCTGATTGAACGATTGATAACTAAAAATGAAGTACAGTTATTAAAAAGTCCGGATGAGTTTATCGCCAATCACAAAGAATTCATTGAAATTGTTAAAGAGAGCTTCAGTGTCGTAAATGAACGTTATAGTGTCGAAATACCGGTTTCTGAAATTATTTATATTTACAATTATATCCAAAACAGCTGATTTAACGCGTGTCTGACTTCGACAATAAAAGTTGGCACGCTTTTTGCTACAATATAAGTGAAGAAAGTAAAGGAGGTGAAAACATGGAAGGACCAAACATTTTACTGACACGCATTGATAATCGTCTCGTTCATGGACAGGTGGGGATGACTTGGACAAAAACTTTAGGAGCTAACCTGATTGTAGTTGCTGATGATATTGCTGCCGAGGATTCGCTGCAGCAGTCATTGATGGCGATGACCGCTAAATCAGCAGGCGCCGGCATTCGTTTCTTTACCGTTGATTATACGGCTCAGATCATTGCCAATGCGGCTCCTGAGCAGAAGATTTTCATTGTTGTTCGTACTCCGGCAGAGGTTCGCCGTCTGATTGATCGGGGTGTACCGCTGAAGGAAGTGAATGTTGGCAACATGCATTTCACAGCTGGCAAGCGTGCATTGACGAAGAAAGTCTATGTTGATGATAAAGATATGGACGATCTGAAATACATCGCTTCCAAGGGCGTTCGCGTTTATTGTCAGGACGTGCCGGGGGAATCTATCGAAACAATCCAATAGAAAGGGAGGATTAGAAAATGCAAATTACTCTGATACAAGGTCTGCTGCTGGCTTTAGCGGCGATCATCATTGGTATCGACTACTGGCTAGAAGCATTCTTTATCTTCAGACCATTAATCGTTTCCACAGTTACTGGTATTATCTTAGGCAATGTAACCCTGGGATTAACTACTGGAGCATTAACTGAATTGGCTTTTGCCGGTTTAACACCGGCTGGCGGTACACAGCCGCCAAATCCGGTTTTGGCTGGTTTTATGTGTACAGTCATCGCGTACACAACAGGTGTTAACGCAGAGGCAGCGTTGGGACTGTGTCTGCCATTCTCATTCTTGATGCAGTATGTTATTTTATTCTTCTATTCAGCATTCTCATTCTTTATGGCAAAAGCTGATAAATGTGCGGATGAAGCAGATACTGCCGCATTTGCCCGTCTGAATTATACAACGATGGCTATTGTTGCTCTGGCTTATGGTGTGATTGTATTCCTGTGTACTTATGTCGCTCAGGATGCGATGAACGCTTTAGTTAATGCAATGCCTGCGGCTTTAACACATGGTCTTGAAGTTGCCGGCGGTATTCTGCCAGCAATCGGCTTTGGTATGCTGCTGCGTGTTATGATGAAGACAAAATATATTCCTTTCTTAATTGCCGGTTTCTTAATGCAGAACTTTATCGTTATGCCGAATCTGCTGCCGGTTGCTTTACTTGGTGCAGCATTCGCGTTATATGATTTCTTTACTGCCAGAGCCAGAAAAGAAGAAATTAATGAAGCCGTTGCTAATCTGTCTGTAAATAATAATGGAGGAGGAAATAAACATGTCGGAATCTAAAAAAATCTTAACTAATTCAGATATTACCCAATTGGGTATCCGTTCTTCCTTATTGCAGGCTTCTTTCAACTATGAGAGAATGCAGGCTGGCGGCTGGCTATGGGCGCAGCTTCCTGCTTTAAAGAAAATCTATGCTGATGATCCGGAAGGTCTAAAAGCAGCGATGCATGACAACCTTGAATTCATCAATACACATCCAAACTTTGTAGGGTTCTTGATGGGCTTGTTAGTATCACTTGAAGAAAACGGCGGTGACCGCGGTTTGATTCGTGGTTTAAAATTAGCACTGTTTGGACCTATCGCCGGTATCGGTGATGCAATCTTCTGGTTTACTTTACTGCCTATCGTTGCTGGTATTTCTTGTTCATTCGCATCGGAAGGCTTGATTATTGGACCGATCATTTTCTTTGCCGTTTACTTTATCATCTGGTGTCTGCGTATTGTTTGGACGAAGATGGGTTATACATTAGGTACGAAGGCATTAGATGTCTTGAAAGAAAATTCTGATTTGATTTCAAACTCAGCGACGATCCTTGGTATTACCGTTATCGGCGCTTTGATTGCCAGCTATGTAACCATTGATTTATTACCGGTTATTTCTGTTGCCGGCGGTATCGAAGTATCCATTCAGGAAGCTTTCCTGGATACGATCTTCCCGAAACTGCTGCCTATGGGTTATACATTATTAATGTTCTACCTGCTGAAAAAGAAACAGGTCAGTCCGGTTGTATTGATTGTTGGTACACTTGTATTGGGTATTGTCTGCAGCTTTATCGGTTTATTATAATCATAAAATTATCCCCTGTCTTTGGCAGGGGATTTGTTTTATCTATTGTTTTAAGATGCTGACAAATTCAGCAGAAGTAGTGCATTTGAATAAACGGTTTAAACGTTCATAATCACACAGTGCATAGACCGTATTATTGTATACATTAGAGAATTCAAGAATATTTTCCTTCTGAATAGCGATCAGTAAGCATAGTTTGATCTGCGTGTCATCCCATTGGATGCCTTTTTCGTTGATCAGTACGCTGATGATCGTTTTTTTTGCGTCCATGGTTAATGCGTGGGGTATTGCGAAGGCATCAAAGAAACATGTCGGTGAGAGCTTTTCACGTTCAAATACCGAATCGATAAAGCTTTGCTGGACAATTCCGAAATCAACCATTTTCTGCCCCAAAAACTGGATGGCTTCCTGTTTTGTAGTTATTGTTTCATCAATAAAAAATAAGGCGGGGTTGAAGCATGATGTCAGAAAGACATTGTTGCGGCGCAGCTTTTTTTCTTTTAAATACTTGGCGATCGCTTCATCGACCTGCGCGCGTTCCACTACATCAAAGAAAGGCGATATATTGATGATTTGCTTGCCGATAATTTCTAAAGGCACCGTTGATATCACAAAGTCAATATTTTGTTTTGGCACGACATTGCTTGCCGGGTCCATCACATGCAGGCGCAGAATATCTTTATGGCGCTCTAAAAGCTTGTTTTGAATATGCTCGGCGATTCCCTGATAATGATTGGCAATCAAGAGAATATCAATATATTGATCATTATCCATAGAATTCTCAATGATAAAACCAATATGAACACTTAAAAAACCAATCTCATCATCAGGGATCGTTATATGAAAGGCTTCCTCTAATTGTTTGGCAAGACTGACAGCCACATCATAAATAAAGGGGCATTTCTGTTTCATTGTGCTGTGTATTTGAGTGCTGACAAAGTTATTGGAATTACTGCGTTTAATCAGATCAAAGATATGCAGTGAAAGGTTGTGAACCATACTGGCATAGTCAACCTCTAACATATATTTCTCAAAGGTAGTTGCGAGAATTGAACTGATCTTTGTTTCAAATTCAAAATCATAACTGTCATAAGGTGGTTGGCGGCTTGTGTGAACGACTTGGCCGCAGAATAGGCTGGTAATATAAGCTATATCACCTTCGGTAACTGTTTTATTGAAATGCTTCGTATAACGCCGGCAGACCTCAGAAGCTAATTTATATTCGATTGAATCAGTGTCTACATCTTTCAGCTTCGGTGTATGAATGTCTTGACTGATGCGATATAAGCCGATAATTAAATTTAATGAAAGACTTGATGAGTAGGCATCCTGGATATAATAACCATTTGCTTCGACACTGCTTAATACAATAGTATAAAGACTGCTGATATCCATGTCATGAAAGTAATCTGCCAGATTATCGATATTCATCATTCGACTGGGGAAATCGGCATAGATCATTTTACGGATCATGAATCTTTTATTAAGTTCAGTACCTTCAATTCTTACTGTATTATGCGCGTAAATTAATTGCAGATCATTTTCACAAATGAGCTTATTAATTTCTTTCAGCTTATTGCGCAGCGATGAGGTGCTGACATAAAATTCATCAGCGAGCTCATCAACATCAATGGCCTGATTAGCATTAAGAAGCCGCCGTAAGATTTTTTGTCTCAGGTCGGTATCTTCTAAGGCCATCAGCTGCAGTGAAGATTCATCATCAATGATTTTATAACCGGCATTATCTGAATCAACTAAGGCCATTCTTTTTAACTCTGCCATTTCACTTGTAAGTGTTCTTAATGAAATATTCATGTTTTCCGCAAGCAGCTTACCGCTGGCTCGGCCATGGCATTTCATTAGTAATTGAAGTATCTTTTTTTGCCGTTCACTTAATGTATTGTTCATGATGCACTCACCTTCTTCTTATTTATTTTAACTAATAAAAGCATAATTAAACAAACAAACATTTGCAAGGGGGTACGCAATTGTTAATTTGTATCGCAAAGCGGTGCATCGTAGAATGGAGGCGTGGAAGGAAGTGGCATCGAATCATGAATAAGGAAGAATGTCAGCTGATAGCCTGCAGTGTTATCGCTAATGCAGGGAGTGCTTATGATTGTTTTATATCAGCGGTCAAGGAAGCGGATAAGGGCGCTTTTGAGGAGGCTGAGAATCTGATGAAAAACGGTGATGAGTATCTGCTGAATGCCCACCGCGCGCAGACGGATCTGCTGAATGCGGAAATGCGGGGGGAAGAAATACCCATCGGAATATTGATGGTACACGCACAGGATCATTTTATGCATGCGATGACGTATAAACAGAGTGCAGCTGATCTGATCCGGCTTTACAAGAAAATGGAAGGAGTGAAAGAATGAGTGAATTTTTATGGGGCAGCGCTACCGCTGCATATCAGTGTGAAGGAGCTTGGAATGAGGATGGCAAGGGCTTATCTATGTGGGATACTTATTGTCACAGTGAGCGTAATGAAGGCGGCATCAGCGGTGATGTTGCCAGTGATTTCTATCATCGTTATGAAGAGGATATCCGTATGCTTGCAAAAAGCGGTCAGAATGCGTTTCGTTTTTCATTGTCATGGACCAGAATTATTCCTGACGGTGTAGGGGCCGTGAACCAAAAAGGAATTGATTTCTATCTGAAGGTCATCGAAACATGCCGTCGTTATCATGTGGAACCATTTGTGACAATCTATCATTATGATTTACCCGAATCATTATATCAAAAGGGTGGCTGGGAGAATCGGGAAACCGCTTTGGCATTTGCTGAATATGCCGCGGTATGTTTTGAAGCCTTCCATGATAAAATTAATTTTTGGACGACAATCAATGAACCGGATTATGAGTCAATGTGCGGATATATCGTTGGCAATTATCCACCGCATGTTCATGATGTAAGCCGCCGCAGCAAGGCGCTGTATCACATGCTGCTGGGTTCTGCGATGGCCGTCAAAATCTTCAGAGATAAACAGTATAACGGTCAAATTGGTTTAGTTTATACGCCAAGCTCCGTTCAGATCCGCGTTGATAATGAAGCTTATCGTCAGGCGGCAGAGAATGCTGAACTCTATTACAACACTGCGGTCAGCGATGTCATCGTCAAGGGTTGGTTTCCAGAAAAACTCATTGCCAAGATGCAGGCAAGCGGCTTAAATTTAGACTATGTAAAAGCTGAGGATAAAGCCGTATTTCAGGCTGGTATCGTCGATTTCTTAGGTGTCAACAGCTATAATCGGGTATTAGTTAAGCCTTATACTGCCGGTGAATCGACGATGTTTATGAATAATAAGGGAAAACAGAATAAAACCAATCATGCTTCGAGTATTATCAAGGGTTGGTTTGAGACGGATTTTGATCCTGAGGCTAAGTATAATCCATGGGGGTCTGAAATCTATCCGGATACCATTTACGATATGCTTAAAGATATCAAGCAGATGTATGGTGATATCCCTGTGTATATAACGGAAAGCGGCATCGGTACTTATGATGAATTAAATGCAAAGGGTAAGGTTGAAGATGATTACCGCATTGAAATTTTAGAAGGCTGGGTAGATGGTTTGCTGCGGGCAAAAGCTGAGGGCTGTAATGTTTTAGGGTATTTTATCTGGTCGACAATGGATTTATACAGCTGGATCAACGGTTATGAAAAACGGTATGGTTTAGTTTATGTTGATTATGAGCATGACTGTCAGCGCATCCCGAAAAAGAGCTACAGCTGGTATCAAAAAAAGATAAAAGAGAATCTATAGGGAGGATAATATGAAAAAATTATCAGAAATACTGGAAAAGAAATTATTGCCGATGGCAAATAAATTTTCTAAACAGCGGCATTTAAAAGCAATCTCAAATTCATTTTTAAGCATTGTTCCTTTTTTAACCATCGGATCTTTAGCACTAGTGTTAATTTCACCGCCGGTTGATTATACAACATTAGAGCCGGGCTTTATGTACAGCTTCTTTCAGGCTTGGGCAATATTCGCTGAACAGATAGCTACGCCGATTGGGTCTATCTATACAATATGTATGGAATTTATGTCAATCTTTGTAGCTGCAGCTATCGGTTATTTCTTAGCACAGGAATATAAAATGAAGGGCTTTCTGCCGCCTGTTTTATCAACCGTTGCCTTTTTGATTTTGGCCGGTCTAGGCGCTGATGGCAGCAAGACCTTTGATTATTTTGGCGGTACCGGCTTGTTTACGGCAATTATCGGCAGCATTATAGCCATTGAAATCCTGCATTTCTTATTTAAACGTAAAGTCGGTTATATTTCATTAGAAGGTCAGGGGGTACCGGAAGCATTAACGCAGGCCTTTGCCTTACTGATACCTACGGCCATTACATTAATTGGTATTGGCTTGCTGCATTGGGGTATTGTCAGTCTTACCGGTGATACTTTACCGGCTTTGATGACTGTGCTGCTTTCACCGGTATTGAGCGCGACAGATTCACTGCCTGGTGTCTTCCTATTAGCCTTTTTAGTTATGACATTCTGGTGGTTCGGTATTCATGATTCTTGTATTACCGGTCCGAT
The DNA here is from genome assembly GCA_000508965.1 of Clostridiales bacterium VE202-08. GTDB lineage: Bacteria > Bacillota_I > Bacilli_A > Erysipelotrichales > Erysipelotrichaceae > Dielma. The sequence goes on along the minus strand of BAHV02000014.1, from coordinate 114,947 downwards.
GACAGCATTTTGGACCATCGCGCTGACGGCGAATATCGCTGCTTTCAACAGTGGTGCGGCAACTACGGCAGTTCCATATATTGTGACTGATCCATATTGGTTTATGTTCCTGATGATCGGCGGTTCCGGGGCGACCTTCGGTTTGTGTATTGTCTTGCTGACCTGTAAATCAAAACAGCTGAAAACAGTCGGCAAGCTCGGTATTGTGCCTGCTTTCTTCAATATTAATGAACCCGTTATTTTCGGTGTACCGTTAATGCTGAATCCAATGATGTATATCCCTTTTGTCGGCGCTGTATTGGTAAATTGTGTCATATCATATAGCGCGATGTATTTTGGTCTGGTGGGCAGGACGATTGCTCAGCCGGGATGGAATATGTTCTGTCCAATCGGAGCGCTGCTTTCAACGCTGGACATTAAGGCAATGCTGCTGATTGTGGGATTGATTGTATTAGATGCACTTATTTACTTTCCGTTTATCAAAGTGTATGATAAACAAAAGTATGAAGAAGAAATGGCCAGCGTCAAATAGAAGGAGAAAGAGCGATGAAAATATTATTAATGTGTTACGGCGGTTTGAGTACCGGCTTAATGAAAGTCAGACTGGAAGAAGAAGCAAAGAAGTATGGTGTTGAGGATATTGAAGTTGTCGCTACGGCGCTTGCGGAGGCTGAGAATGATTTCGGTGATTATGATGTTTATTTGTTAGGGCCGCAGGTGCGCTATGCCTATGATGACATTAAGGCGAAGCTGGCGGATCGTCTTGTGCTGACGATTTCAGCGTCTGACTTTGGCTTAATGCGGGCGGATAATGTATGGCAGGAAATTGTCAAAGGATTGGATAGAACATAGGGATCAGCAATGCTGATTCCTATTTCTTAGGCTGGCTGTAAATGAAATTAATAGCCCTGCTGATTATTCTCGTTTCCGGGGTGCTGTATCAGATCTGCTCAAAATCCATTCCTTCTGATGTGAATCCGTTCATCCCTTTACTGTGTACTTATGCTATTGCTTTTCTCTGTGCTTTACTGCTCGCTGCAGCTAGCGGTGGCTTGGTTCATATCGGTACTGAGTTAAAGAAAGTAAATCGCTTCAGCTTTTTACTCGGAGCTGTGATCTGTTTTTATGAATTAGGCTTTCTGCTTGCTTACCGTCATGGTTTCAGCTTGACAACTTTACCGCCTTTAGCCAATATTCTAGTCATTGTAGCCGTCTGCGGTATCGGGTTACTATTTTATGGTGAATCAATGCCGCCTCTGCATCTTGCCGGTTTAGGCTTAGCGGTTGTAGGTGTCATACTGACTATTGTTTCATCATTGATTAAGAGATAAGCAAAAACTTCACAAAGATTTCAGATAAAGTCAATTGACTTTTATTTTCAGTATGTTATTCTAGTAAATAGAGGTGAAGAGATTGGAAAAAGCGATTTATTCTAGATTAGACTTGAATGACATTACAAATCCAAAAATCAGGGAGTTTAATGAAATATTAAGTGACCTGCTTACAATGAATGAAGTACAGCAGCTTGATGAGTTTTCACAGCATTTAAATACAACAAGACTTCAGCATTCTTTGAATGTTGCTTATTATACTTTTTTGATTTGCCGTAAATTTAACTGGCATACAAAAGAGGCTACAAGGGCGGCTTTGCTGCATGATCTGTTTCACTATGATTGGCGTGAAAAGACACATGAAGGCTGGCATCCGGCTCTGCATCCGCGGGTAGCGCTTGAAAACGCACGGAAAATCGCTGATGTAACACCTTTGATGGCTGACTGCATCGTTAAGCATATGTGGCCGATGACTTTAAAAGCGCCTCGCTATAAAGAGGGCTGGGTAATTACCGGCATGGATAAGTATTGTGCGACATTAGAATGTATTCATCAATCTTCATCACTTGTAAGAAAGTCAGCGGCAGTAATGTATCTCGCTTCTTTTATATCTTTTATACATTTAGGATAACCGATCTCAGATCGGTTTTTTAGATGAAAAAAGCTGGCGGTGACCAGCTTTAATTAATAAATAGGGGCAGTTGACTGGTTTTTGCCAGCTGAGCCATTTCCAAGTAAAGATTTAAAGCCTCAAGCGCCATTTTACTTACTTGATTCACAGATGTTTCATCCTTAAATGCAGTACGTTTCAGACGCAGGCATTGATCAATCAATTCATCAAGACTGCCAAAAAGCATCACTTCTTCATTTATATCAGCAAATTCAAAATTATAAGGAAAATTACCGGGCAGGAAGATATCAACACTGCGCAGCAGCTGCTTATATTTTGAATCATTGCTGTTGGCTGCTTTACTATAAATCTTATCCTCATCCCAAACACTCTTTAATTTAGCGGGCAGCGGCTTCTTCGCTTCCGTATAAGCGGCGCAAAGGGCGAGGGCAGCCAGACATTCTTCATCGATTTCTTTGACGGCAAAGGCTGAACTATCCTCCTGCCAGCCATCAATCATGATTTCATTTTCTTTTAAGACCTCAATCAGAGCGGCCTGCCAAGTTTGGGTATCTTTTAATTCTGCACCTTCATAACAGCCGGCAAAGCTGGATACGGTTAATTCTATTTTCATACATTCAGAACCGCCGCTACTTCAAGCGGATTTTTTTCTGGATTGACCTTTTCCATCGTATGCAGAATCTTGCCTTCTTCATCAATGATATAAGTAGAACGGACAATGCCCATATATTCATGACCAGCCAGCTTTTTCTTCTTCCATACTTCATATTCCTGAAGGATATTTGTCTGCGGATCACTTAAAAGGATAAAGGGAAGTTCATATTTCTCAATGAATTTCTTATGTGAGGCAGCGGAATCCTTACTGATCCCGATTACTTCAATATCCTTGCTGCGGAACGCCTCATACATGCTTTTAAACGCACAGGCTTGTTTGGTGCAGCCGGGTGTATTATCTTTAGGATAGAAATAGAGAACAACCTTTTTGCCTAGAAAATCACTGAGATGAACAATGTTGCCATGCTGATCAGCGAGTGCAAAATCAGGTGCTTTTGTATTGATTTGTAACATAATGTACCTCCTATGGTAGCTATTATACCATGACTTAAAGGTTTAAACCAAGACAACGCCTAAAAACCATGAGGAAAGAAAATGCCTGACATGAACAATTTTTTTGTAATGTTTATCTTGCAAGCTAAAATGCTTTATGGTATTATATATAGGCACTAACAAGTGGGCCTGTAGCTCAGGTGGTTAGAGCGCACCCCTGATAAGGGTGAGGTCGTTGGTTCGAGTCCATTCAGGCCCACCAGATTAATTTATCGCCGGAGACAAATGTTTCCGGTTTTTTTTATGTTTAATCTACAAAAACTTATTCTAAGAAGACAGTTTATGATTATAAAATCAGTTATGGAAATATATGGTAATTGAAGGTAACATAACCTGCATTATCAACAGATTCTGTTATGATTTGTGTGTTTTTAGGGTTTGACAATAGTTTTTCACATATCTGAAACTGCTTAAAACTTTTGGTTGTGCTTGTTGAATGCAAACGCTTTCAATGATATAATCATAGATAGAAAACACGAGCAGCTTGTTTGCATAAAAGCACTTATGGGTGCTTTTTCGGTTATGGAGGACTTATGGAAGATATTGTCATTATTGGCGGCGGCGTTATCGGAACCCTGATTGCTTATGCCTGTTCGAGATATAATTGTAATGTAACCTTGGTTGAGAAGGAAAATGATGTGGCAAACAGTACGAGTATGGCCAACAGCGCCATCATTCATGCCGGCTATGATCCGCGTGATAATACATTAAAAGCGGCGATGAATTTACGGGGGGCGCAGCTTTATCCAACTTTATGCAAGGAATTAAAGGTTGACTATAAGCAGGTCGGCAGTTTAGTTGTGGCAATGAATGATGATCAGTGCGCCGCATTGGCTGAATTAAAGGCGCGTGCGGATCAAAGAGGCATCGCGGTTTCATTGATTGATGGGGATGAAGCAAGAGCGATGGAAAGTCATTTGTCAAAGCGGGTCGTTCAGGCCTTATTTTGTGAGTCAACAGCGATTGTCACACCTTGGAAGATTGCCATTGCGGCGATGGAAACAGCGATGGGCAATGGAACGCAGTTATTGCTGAATGAAGAGGTTAAAGCGATCACAAAGCTTGCTGATGGCTATGAGGTAGAGTCAGCGACACAAAAAATTAAAACACGGATGGTGATTAACTGTGCTGGCTTGTATGCGGATCGTGTCAGTGCGATGGTGAATGGGCAGGCACGGTTTAAAATCAATCCTAAAAAGGGTGAATATTTTGTCTTAAGCAAACGCTGTCATGAGCTGGTGAAGCATGTGCTTTATCCGGTGCCGACGGTCAAAGGCAAGGGCGTGCTGGCAGTGCCTACGGTTCACGGCAATATTCTGTTAGGTCCTAATGCAGCGGTGCATGATGATTGTGCTGATGTTGCCACCACCTCGATGGGCTTGGCTGAGGTATTGGAAAAAACAAGCGAGCTGCTGGATGAGGTGCCGGCCTCTGAAATCATTCACAGTTTCAGCGGTAATCGGCCGACGACGGCAGAGGATGATTTTATTATTGAAGAAAGCTGTCCGCATTTTATTGATGTGGCAGGCATCGATTCACCGGGTTTGGCGAGCGCACCGGCGATTGCTGAAAAGGTGATGAAGGAGTTTGTGCTGCCGTCATTTGATTTACAGCCGCGTTCGATTTTGAAGCATCGTCAGAAAAATGTCGTGCTGTCAGAATGCAGTGAAGAAGAGAAGAAGCAGTATATTGCTCATAATCCGCGCTATGGTGAAATCATATGCCGCTGTGAACAAGTATCAGCTCAGGAAATTATTGATTGTATTAAACGCAGCTGCGGTGCCCGCAGTGTGGTTGGCGTTAAGAAACGGGTACGTCCGGGCATGGGGGATTGTCAGGGCGGCTTTTGTGAACCGCTGGTTGTAAAACTGCTGTCGGAAACATTAAAGAAACCGATGGAGGAGGTTGACTATAATCAAAAGGGTTCACATATCTTATATAAAATGACAAAGGGGGAACGCTGATGAAAACTTGTGATTGTCTGATCATCGGCGGCGGCTCAGCGGCGCTGGCGTGTGCGTTATCGCTTTATCAGCAGGGAATTCATGATGTTGTAATTGTCGAGCGCGACAATACGCTGGGCGGAGTATTAAATCAGTGCATTCATAACGGTTTCGGGCTTCAGGTTTTTAAAGCCGAGCTGACCGGACCGCAGTATGCACAGCGATACATTGATCTTTTAAAGCGAATCAGTATTACCGTTTATTCTCAGGCGACAGTTTTGTCCTTGGATGAAACAAAAACCGCCATGATTTTAAGTAAAAAAGAAGGGTATATAAAGCTTCAGGCAAAAGCGGTCGTCATGGCTACGGGCTGCCGTGAACGCTCACGCGGTTCAATCTCAATTCCCGGTGATCGCTGCTGCGGCATCATGAGTGCCGGCACTGCCCAGCATTATTTGAATCTTGATGGCTATTTGCCAGGCAAGGATGTTTTTATTTTAGGCAGCGGTGATATAGGTCTGATTATGGCACGCCGAATGACCTTAGAAGGGGCAGCCGTCCATGGTGTGGCGGAAATTATGCCTTATTCAAATGGTTTAAAAAGAAATATTGTCCAATGTCTTGAGGATTTTAATATTCCATTATATCTGAGCACGACAGTCGTAAAAACCATCGGACGAAACCGGCTTGAAAAGATTGTGCTGGCGAAGGTTGATGAACATCTGAAACCGATCGCCGGCAGTGAGTGGGAAGTTGAATGTGACTGTCTGCTGCTGTCGGTCGGTCTTATCCCTGAACTGCGTTTATTCGATGACTTGCCGATTATTCAAGATCCAGCCACGAAGAGTGCGCGTGTCAATGAGAGCTATGAAACAAATCTGCCGGGTTTCTTTGTCTGCGGCAACGCTTTGCATGTGCATGATTTGGTGGATTTTGTCAGCCGTGAAGCTGAATTGTGCGGACGTTTTGTGGCTCGGTATCTGAAAAATCAACTGCATGAGGGCGCGGCGGTGGACTGCATCGCTTTAAGTAATGTCACTGCATTAGTTCCGCAATGTCTGCGCGTGGAAAACATTGACCAGGAAGTTGAATTTACTTTCCGAGTACGCCGTCCGATGAAAAATTGTGAATTAGTCATTGTTAAAAATGGAGAGGAATTACGGCGAATCCGCAAGCGAATCGTGCTGCCTGCAGAAATGGAAACTATCAGACTCAGTGCTAAAGAACTGAAAGGGTCAACCAGTCTGAGCTTTGAAATGAGGGAATGCGAATGAAAAAAGAAATGACTTGTATCGTATGTCCGATGGGCTGTCAGCTGCAGCTGGATATTGATGATGCGACATTAAAATTGAGTGTCAGCGGCAATAATTGTCCGCGGGGAATTAAATATGCGCACGAGGAACTGACAAATCCAAAACGGACACTGACAACGACGGTGCTGCTTGAAAGAGCCGAGCTGACAAGGCTGCCGGTAGTTACGGATGGCCCGATTCCCAAAGGTAAGCTGATGGAAGCGATGCAGGTGCTGAACCGCTTGCGGGTTAAGGCGCCGGTACATGTCAATGACATCCTCGTTAAAAATATCTGTCAAAGCGGTGTCAATGTGATTGCCTCACGTACCGTCACTCGTATCAGTAATAAATAAACACGAAGCAGCATTTCATGCTGCTTTAGCTTTACACAAAAGTGTATTAAGGGTATAATACACTTAGAGGAGATGATCGCTTGAATCCGTTCATTGATATCCGATTGAACCATGATCTGCCGGTTTATCAGCAGCTCTGTCTGCATATAAAACGCAAGATATTGAGGGGAAAATGCACTAATTATCAAGAGCTGCCCAGCCGCCGTGAAGTAGCTGCCCAGCTTTCCATTAATCCCAATACTGTGCAGAAAGCATATCGGACAATGGAAGAGGAAGGCTATCTGAAAACTATTGCCAATGTGAAAAGCGTGATCATTGTTAATGATGAGCTGCTTTCAAAGATCCGCCGTGAGTTGGTGGATCAGATGCTGCATGATTTTGTGATTCAATGTCATGAGGTAGGCATTGATCGGGAAACGCTGATTGCTTTGCTGAATGAGCATTGGCACACATAATCGATACCTGTAATGAGAGGGGGATAAAATGAAAAATTTTATAAAAACATGGGCTTATCGTTTTGATGCAACGCTGGGACCATGTCTGATTGTTTATGCTGTAATGGCGCTGCTTAATGCGCAATGCATTTATCAGACAAAACTAAGTGATCATCCGGGGATGGGCGCATGGTTCGCAGCTAAGCATTTGGATTTTGTTTTTCTGGGTGCCTTTATTGCGATTATTGTGATTCATGTGATGTATCTGCGGATCTTGATGAATGGGAAGTTGCTAAGCATTATGAGAAGTTTGCTTATATCAGTGAGGAGTATTCCTTTATCCCTTATTTTACACCCTATCAATATGGCCGCTATCTGCTTGATTATTATCCGCAGTTTGATTTTGACACTTATCAGCAGCGCTGCCGCTTATTTGATGTTGAAATGAATCAGAAAATTGAACGGCTGAGCCGCGGTCAGCAGTTGAAGGTTGAAATAGCTGCCGGTCTTTCTCAGAGCGCTGAATTGATCTTGATGGATGAACCTTTTACTAATCTTGATGTAGTGTCAAAAGGAATTGCTGTTCAAATGTTAATTAACAGCTTACAGGGAAATGAGATCGTTTTGGTTGCGACTCATGATCTGGATGAAATTGAAAATGTACTGGATCGCTGTCTGATTTTAGATAAGGGTGTCATAGCAGATGATTTCTATGTGGAAGAACTGCATGCTAAGGGTGAGGCATTAAGAGATTATTTCTATCATTTAACGAAGCAAAAATCAAATCTATGAATCAAGGACGGTTCTATGATACAATAATTAAATGAATTAAGGAGAAGTGAAATTATGACTTTTTTGCCGACAAATCGTGAAGAAATGCTGGAACAGGGTTTTGAACAAGTGGATTTTGTCTATGTCTGCGGTGATGCTTATGTGGATCATCCCTCATTTGGCTGCGCAATCATTACCCGAACTTTGCAGGCCTATGGTTATAGCTGTGCCATTTTAGCCCAACCTGACTGGCATCATGATGAAGAATTTTTACAGTTTGGCACGCCGCGATTGGGTTTTCTAGTCTCGGCAGGCAACATTGATTCGATGGTGAATCATTATTCAGTGAATAAGCGCCGGCGTGATAAAGACAGCTACAGTGATGATGGTGTTATGGGACGGCGCCCGGATCGGCCGACGATTGTTTATACACAGATTTTGAAACGGCTGTTTCCGCAGAGTCCTGTCTTAGTCGGCGGCATTGAAGCTTCTCTGCGCCGATTGGCCCATTATGATTATTGGGATGATAGGGTGCGCCGTTCAATTTTAATTGATTCCCAAGCGGATCTGTTGATGTATGGAATGGGTGAGAATACGATCATTGAGGTTGCGGAAGCATTAAACAGCGGCTTAAAAGCTGAAGATTGCTGTTTTATCCGCGGCTGTGTCTATAAGACAAAGGATATTTCTCTGATACCCGATGCCATTATGCTGCCATCCTTTGATGAAGTTAAAAATGATAAGGTCATGTATGCGAAAAGCTTCCAGATTCAGCATGAGAACATTGATGCGATTGCCGCTCATGTATTGATTGAGCCATATGACGGCTGGTATGTCGTACAGAATAAACCGCCGCTGCCATTAACCCAGCAGGAAATGGATTTTACCTATTCACTGCCTTATGAGCGGACCTTTCATCCAAAATATCATTACATCCCTGCTATCGAAGAGGTGCAGTTTTCACTTGTCAGCAACCGCGGCTGTTTTGGATCGTGTGCTTTCTGTGCGATTACCCATCATCAAGGCCGGGTCATTTCAACGCGCAGTAAGGAGAGCTTGCTTGCGGAGGCGAAAAGTATCACTGAAATGCCGAATTTTAAGGGGTATATTCATGATGTCGGCGGCCCTACCGCGAACTTTTCAAGAACGGCCTGTGATAAACAGCTTAAATATGGTGCTTGTGTGCATCGTGAATGTCTGAGTCCAAAGTGTCCGAATCTAAAGGTCGATCATACAGATTATGTTGATATTCTGCGCAGTCTAAGAGCCTTGCCGAAGGTGAAAAAGGTTTTTATCCGCTCCGGTATCCGCTATGATTATCTGATGTATGACAAGGATGATACATTCTTTGAAGAACTTGTGCAATATCATATTTCCGGTCAGCTTAAAGTTGCGCCGGAGCATATTTCACCGAAGGTACTCGATAAGATGGGGAAGCCGCACAAGGAGCTCTATCTTAAATTTGTCGATAAATATCATGAAATTAATAAGAAATACAATAAACGTCAGTTTTTAGTTCCTTATCTGATGAGCTCTCATCCGGGCAGTGACCTTAATGCAGCCATTGAGCTGGCGCAATATTTAAAAAAGATTCATTATACCCCGCAGCAGGTGCAGGATTTTTATCCGACACCGGGAACCCGGGCAACGTGTATGTATTATACCAGCCTCGATCCACAAACTATGCAGCCGGTTTATGTGGCCAAAACCTATGAAGAAAAGGCAATGCAGCGGGCATTAATGCAGTTTACCTATCCGCAGAATTATCAGCTTGTCTACAAGGCACTGAAAACAGCGGGGCGCCTCGATCTGGTCGGCAGCACTCCTAAATGCTTGATTCCATACCGCAGTGATTTGATTCATGGCGGCAGGCGTCTAGTTAAACCCCAAGACCGCAAGACGAAGAAGCATCTGAAGCAGGGAATGTAATACGCGCAACATCTAAATTCTTTAAGTGCGGCATATGTCAGCGTTGCAATTTATTTAATGTTTACTATATAAACGGCGTATGCCGTTTTTCTTATGTTTATGATTCTTTTTGCTTAATTTTCATAAATTTATCCAGTGATTTTAGGATTCTTGCATAAACCTGTCAGTTACTTGCTTTTTTATAAAAAAAGCAGTCGTTTGAGTTTAAAAAAGCGGGGTGGTGGAGTATAATAAAACCATCAATACAAGGAGGTTTCTTATGATACTACAAAGTAAACGAGTTTGGATCAGCGGTCAGTTCATCCCGGCTCAGATTGAGATTGAAGAAGGTAAAATCAAGTCGATTTATAATTATGGAGCCAAGGAAGCGTGTGAGGATTATGGCAATGAGCGCATCGTTCCCGGGTTCATCGATATTCATACACACGGCGCTTATAAATTTGATACGAATGATGCAAATCCGGAAGGTCTGCGCAACTGGATGAAGAATATCACTCATGAGGGTGTTACTGGTATCTGCCCGACTACGATTACGCAAAGCAAGGAAGTTTTGACTAAAGCGGTTGAAAATGTTGCCAATGTTGTTGAAGAAGGCTATGAAGGTGCTGAAATCTTAGGTATTCACTTTGAGGGTCCTTATCTGGATATGGTTTATAAAGGCGCCCAGCCGGAGCAGTACATACTGGCCCCGACCGTTGAAGAATTTAAGCATTATCAGGAACATGCCAAGGGCTTGATCAAGGTTATTACGATGGCTTGTGAAAAGGACGAGGATTTCGCTTTAACTCGTTATGCATCTGAAAACGGCGTATTGGTAAGCATCGGTCATTCAGCGGCTACTTATGAAGAGGCATTGATGGCAGTGGCTAACGGCGCTAACAGCATGACACATATCTTTAACGGCATGACACCATTCCATCACCGCAATCCGGGTTTAGTAGGCGCGGCAATGCGTTTCCGTGATGTATTTGGTGAAGTGATCTGTGATGGCTGTCATTCAAATGTAAATTCATTAAATAACTTATATGCTTCTAAGGGCCGTGATTATACAATCATGATCACTGACTCATTGATGGCGAAAGGCTGTCCGATTGGTTCTAAGTTCTTATTCGGCGGCAATGAAATTGAAATTTATCCAGACGGCAGCGCGCATTTAACTTCAACTAAGGGTCTTGCCGGTTCAACATTACGGGTTAATGAAGGCTTGCGTATCCTTGTGGAAGAAGCGATGGTTCCGTTTGATGCAGCTTTAAATTCTTGTACGATCAATCCGGCGCGTGCTTTGAAGCTGGATAACCGCAAGGGTAAGCTTTGCAGCGGTTATGATGCTGATATCGTGGTTCTGGATGATGCCTATCAGGTTGTTCAGACTTACGCAAGAGGGCTTAAACAGAAATAAGACAGCCGACGCTGTCTTTTTTTGGTAGAACATATGGAAAATAATATAAAGGTTTGTTTTTTTGATATCGACGGAACAATTTATGAGCATCGGCTGCATGATTTCCCGCATTCAACGCAAAGTGCTTTGTACCGTTTAAAAGAAAATGGGTATCGAATTGTGATCGCTACCAGCCGCTGCCGTCATGAGATGCAGCATACACCTTCATTTTTCAGAAGTTTTCCATGGGATGCTGTTATTTATGATGGCGGTGCAGTCATGGAGATCGACCATAAGGTGGTGATGGAGAAAACCATCGATGCTTTAGATATGGAAAAAATCATTAAGGTATGCAATGAGAAACAGCTGTATATGCGTTATGCGAATTATGCGGTGGATCATTTCAACCGTCCTTTCCCTACCGAATTAAGCGATATTTATTTTCAGCTCTATCTGATGGTGCCGACGGTGAAGCCTTATGCTGGTGAAGGTGTGACCAATATGCTGCTTTATGCGGATGATGAGACGATGACACAGCTGAAAAAGACTTTGAATGCAAGCAATATTGTTGATCATCAGGCGCTTTATGAAATTACGGCAAAGGGTGTCAATAAAGCTTCCGCAATTGAGGAAATCATTCAACGCTGGGGGTATTCCATGCATGAGGTGATCGCTTTTGGCGACGGCTATAATGATGTGGAAATGCTGAAGCGTTCAGGAATCGGTGTGGCGATGGGCAATGGCTGTGAGGAAGCGAAAGCGGCGGCAGATTATGTGGCGGCTGAAATTGGTAAGGACGGTTTATATAAAGCATGCCGTCATTTTGGATTAATCAAGGAGGATCTGATATGATTATTGAAAATGAAAAGGTTCGTTTAGAGGTAGTTGAGCATGGCGGTGAAATACAGAGCTTTTATGATCTGACTCATCAGCTTGAATTTATGTGGCAGGGAGATGCGGCTTTTTGGAGCGGTAAGAATCCATCGCTGTTTCCTATGGTGTCAAATACATGGACAAAAGATTATGAATGGCAGGATCAGCGCTACGCGATGAAAAATCATGGTCTTGTGCGTTATGCGGATTTACATTGTGTGAAGCATACGGCGGATGAAATTGTGATGGAACTGCATGAAAATGAGGATACTTTAAAGCAGTATCCATTTCGTTTCACTTTTCAGATTCATTATCGTTTAAACGGCAAGCGTCTGGATGTGGTCTATCATATTACCAATGATTCTGAGGATGTGATGCCTTTCAGCTTCGGTCTGCATCCAGGGTTTAACTGTCCGCTGCTGCCAGGTGAAAAATTCAGCGATTACAAGCTTGTTTTCCCGCAGGATGAAGAGCCTAAGCAGCTGGCGTTTCATGGCCGTCATGAGATTATTGACCGCAGCTTTAAAGAAATTGACTTGAATTATGAATTATTTGAGGAATATGCGACTTTGGTTTATAAGGACATCAAGAGTCCGTATGTAGAACTGGTGGGCCCTAAGCATAAAGTACGTGTCGGCTGTTTGGGTTATCCATTCTTGGCTTTCTGGACCGCCAAACGGGATGCACCGTTTATCTGCATTGAACCATGGTATGGGCATGGTGATTTTGAAGAAGTGACTTGCAGCTTTGATCAGCGAGAAGGAACGATGAATCTCAAACCGCATGAGGGATTCACCACTTCTTATTTTATTGAACTTTTTTAAGCTGTTCAGTCAGCCTAAGTCTTGATATAATAAAAGAAAACAGGAGGAAGTATCATGAAATACTATATTGGCGTAGATCTTGGGGGGACCAATGTCCGTGTCGCACGGGTCAGCGAGCAAGGTCAGATCGTAAAGGTAATCAAGGAAGCCACAGAAATTGAACAGGGTGTTGAACATGTTTTGGATAAGATTATCCGCATGATTGAGGAAATCGGTGAGTTGGATACGATCAGCGGTATCGGCATGGGTGTGCCGGGACCGGTTGATACGGATAACGGCGTGATGATGCTGGCGACTAATCTGCCGGGCTTTGAAGGTTATCCGATGGCTGAGACAATCAGAAAGCATTTCAATATCCCGGTTTTTGCCGATAATGATGTGAATGTGGCTTGTCTTGCCGAGAGCTTTCACGGTGCCGGCAAGGGCTATCCGCTTTGTTACTATGTAACGATTTCGACTGGTATCGGCGGGGCCTTCTCATTTAACAATCGTCTTGTATCCGGTAAGAATGGTTATGCCGGTGAGATTGCCAACATTATTATTGACCGCAACCGTGAAAAGGTAAATTATCTGAATGTCGGAGCTGTTGAGAATGAAGCCAGCGGTACAGCTATCACCCGCAAGGGAAAGGCGGTATTCGGCGATCATATCAAGCATGCGGGCATGGTCTTTGATATGGCGCGTGAAGGTGATGAAAAAGCTTTAAAGATTGTTGATGACATGGCTTATGATCTGGCACAGATGTTTTCATCGATCGCGCATGTAGTTGATCCGCATATCTTTGTTGTCGGCGGCGGCTGCATGAAGTCTAAGGATGTATTCTGGGATAAAATGATTCAATACTATAAACCCATGGTGCATGTCGGCATGCAGGATGTAATTTTTGCGGAAGCAATGCTTGACGAACCAGGTTTGGTTGGCGCGGCGATGCTGCCGATGTCCTTTGGTAAATAGGAGTTCAATATGAAAAAATGTTTAGATAAATACGCGGAATTAATTATTAAAAAGGGTGTCAATCTTCAGCCTGATCAGCCGCTGATTGTTAATGCGCCCGTCACTTCTTATGAGCTTGTACGCCGGCTGTGCAAAAAGGCGTATGAGGCAGGTGCCTGTGAGGTTTATATTAATTGGAAGGATGATTTAATTAAGCGTTATGATTTAGAATATCAAAGTGAGGAGCGCTTAAGCAAACCGCATTCATGGTTTATTGATGCCCGTCTTGAACCGATCAAAGAGGGAGCGGCCGTAGCCAGTATCGCTTCACCCACACCTAAGTATCTGAAGGGTGTGGACAGCAAAAAGGTGAAGCTTGCGAATGAAGTGCTGGATCGTGCCCTGAAGCCTTTTTATGATGCAACGCGCAGCGATCAAAATGAGTGGTGTGTGTTTGCTGACAGCAATCCGGCTTGGGCTAAGGCAGTTTTCCCTGAACTGGATGAAAAGGAAGCGGAAGATAAGCTTTGGGATGCGATTCTTAAGGCTGTTTATATCGATGAGGAAAATGACGCGATGGCGGCTTGGGATGAGCATGACCGCTTGCTGAGTGAGCGCTGTGATAAGCTGAATCAGAAGGCTTTTAAGGCACTTCATTTTAAAAATGAAAAAGGAACTAATCTTTATGTTGGACTGCCGGAGGGCCATATATGGTCAGGCGGCGGTGAGAAGTCACAGAAGGATGTTTTCTTCAATGCTAACATGCCGACTGAAGAAATCTTTACAGCGCCGATGAAATGGCAGGTTAATGGTAAAGTAGTGGCTACTAAACCGTTGGATCACAGCGGCAGCCTGATTGAAAATTTTTGGTTTGAATTCAAAGATGGCAAGGTCATCGATTTCTGTGCTGAAAAAGAAGCCGATGCTTTGAAACAAATCCTGGCCGCCGATGAAGGCAGCTGCTATTTAGGTGAAGTCGCCATTGTTGAACATGAATCACCAATCTCACAAAGCGGTATTCTGTTCTATAATACATTATTTGATGAAAATGCGTCATGTCATCTGGCGCTGGGCGCGGCTTATCCGCTTTCGGTTGAGGGCGGCTGTGAGATGAGTCCTGAACAGATGGCTGAGGTGGGCGTCAATGATTCAATCAAGCATGTGGATTTCATGTTTGGTGATGAAACGATGTGTATCCGCGGTCTTGATCAAGATGGCAATGAAACGCTGATTTTTGAGAATGGACGTTTTGTGCTGTAATATTATGGCTGATATCATTTTCTAATCATCACATATAAAATGTGTATCATCGAGTTTTACGGTTGACAAAAAGCAGCTTTGGTTGTTAAATAGATACATAAGCAATGATCCGGATATGAGATCCTTTGAGCTAATCAGAGAGGGAAGTGGTGGTGAAAACTTCCTGCGGCAGATTGATCTTACTCCCGGTGAGCTGTCCCTGAAAAGGTGTACCGTTTAATCTGCGTTAAAGAGTTGAGGCATGCAGCAATGTATGCGAAGCAAGGTGGTACCGCGACAGACTCTCGTCCTTCAGATGGAGTCTGTTTTTATTTTGTTAGGAGGTAAATAAAAATGATTGATATTAAACAAGATGAAAATTTAAGTGTATTGAATCATTCCTGCGCACATTTGATGGCTCAGGCAGTGAAGCACCTGTATCCACAGGCTAAATTCTGGGTAGGGCCTGTTATTTCAGAGGGCTTCTATTATGATATAGATTTGGGCGATGAAGTCATCAAGGAAGAAGATCTGACTAAGATTGAAAAGGAAATGAAAAAGCTGGTTAAAGATGGCAAGCGTATTGTCCGCGAAGAAATCAGCAAGGAAGAAGCGTTGGAGAAGTTTAAAGATGATCCTTATAAGATCGAATTAATTAAAGATCTTGAGGATGGAACAATCAGCTGTTACCGTCAGGGTGATTTTACAGATTTGTGCCGCGGTCCGCATGTTGAGACAGTGAAGCAATTGAAGAACTTTAAGCTTTTGAAGCATTCCGGCGCTTATTGGAAGGGCGATGCGAACAATAAGATGCTGCAGCGTATCTATGGTATCTGCTTTGAGACACCGGAAGCACTGGAAGAGCATTTATATTTGCTGGAGGAAGCTAAAAAACGCGATCATAAGAAATTAGGCCGTGAGCTTGATTTATTTATGATGAGTGAATATGCACCGGGTGCGCCGTTCTTTCTGCCTAACGGCATGATTTTAAGAAATGAATTAGAGCGTTTCTGGTATGATGAGCATACCAAAGAGAATTATGAATTTATCAAGACACCGATCATGATGAGCAAGGAATTATGGGAAGTCAGCGGTCACTGGTTCAATTATAAGGAAAATATGTATACTTCAATGGTTGATGATCGTGAATTTGCGATTAAACCGATGAACTGTCCAGGTTCAATGCTGGTTTATAAGAACAGCCTGCATTCCTATAAGGATCTGCCTTTACGCATGGGTGAGCTTGGTCAGGTGCACCGTCATGAAGCAAGCGGCGCATTGAACGGTTTATTCCGTGTGCGTACATTTACTCAGGATGATGCCCATATCTTTATGCGTCCGGATCAAATTGAGAGCGAGGTTATCAGTTTAATTAATTTTATCGATCGTGTGTATAAGATTTTTAATCTGACTTACAGCATTGAATTATCAACACGACCGGAAGAGAAGTATATCGGTGATATTGAAATTTGGAATAAAAGTGAAGAAGCACTTGCTAAAGCTTGCGAACATGCCGGCAAAACTTATAAGATCAATCCGGGTGACGGAGCTTTCTACGGGCCTAAGCTGGATTTCCATATCAAGGATTCATTAGGCCGCGTATGGCAGTGCGGTACAATTCAGCTGGATATGAATCTGCCTGAACGTTTTGACTTGACTTATATCGATGAGCATGGTGAAAAGGTGCGTCCAGTAATGCTGCATCGTGTTATCTTCGGTTCAATTGAACGCTTTATCGGTATTCTGATCGAACATTATGCAGGTAAATTTCCAATGTGGCTGGCACCGGTACAAGTAGAAGTTATTCCGGTTCATCATGAGCTGCATTATGATTATGCCAAGCAGATCAATGATCAGTTAAAGGCTTTAGGTTTCAGAAGCAAATTGGATGCAAGAAATGAAAAATTGGGGTATCGTATAAGAGAAGCACAGATGAAGAAGGTACCGGTACAGCTTGTATTAGGTGATGGTGAGGCAGAGGCAGGCACTGTATCGATCCGCCGTCAAGGTGAAAAAGAAAGTCTGACTGTACCATTTGAAGAATTCATCCAATCATTGCGCTTAGAAATTGAGGAGAAAAGATGAAACTATTTAAAGGCTTATTAGTAGCAGCACTGTTGTTGACCGGCTGCGCGGCACCGGCTGGCAATGAACCTGAGGGTGAGGAACCAAAGAATCCGGTCGCAGAACCGATTAAAGTTTTAGCGCCTACGGGAGCACCGGCATTATCCGTGATGGAGTTGGCAGCGGATGGTGTGAATACGGTTGATTTTGTTACCGGCAGTGAGGCGTTAAGCGCTGAATTTGCCAAGAGCGATTCGGATTATGACATGATTTTGGCACCGATTAATTTAGGGGCTAAGCTGATTAGTGCGGATAAGACAGTATATCGTCTTGAAGCGGTAATTACATGGGGTAATCTGTATCTGGTGGGCACCAGTGATACGGCTCTTGAAGAAGCTGGTAATTTCGCTGCTTTCGGTGAAGGCAGTGTGCCGGATATCGTATTCAAGAATTCAGTTGATGTGGAAAGCCTTGTCCCAGAGATTACTTATTATTCCAGCGCTCAAGATGTGCAGGGAATCTTGCTGAGCGGCAAAGCGGAAAGCGGCTTGCTGGCGGAACCGGCAGTGACAGCTACGATTGCGAAAGCGAAGGAGCAGGGCATTGAATTGAAGGTGATTCTGGATCTGCAAAGCGCTTATCAGGAAAAGATGTCCACAACATCTACAGGCTTCCCGCAGGCGGCCATCTTTGTAAAGCAGGGCAGTGAGGAAAAGGTCAGTACGGCATTGGCTCAGATTGAAAGCTTTGTAAATGCGGCGGCCGATGAACCATCCAAGGTCAGCAGTTTAGTCGATCAGCTGACACCGGAGGTTTTGGGTGTGCCTAGCAGTAAAATTGCGGCGGCTACTTGGGCGAAGCAGAATATCCGCTATACGCCTGCCAGCTCATGCGAGGCTGATATTACGACGATGCTGAAGCTGTTTGGTATTGATTATACAAGTGAAATGTTAAGTAAATAATTCCATTCGATTGAAGGGAGTGAAGGTGATGAAGAAAAAAAGCGCAGCCGTAATTATCGTGCTTTTGCTTTTGTGGATCGTGCTGGCGGCACGGATCAACAATGAATTCATGCTTCCGCTCCCTTTTGACGTTTTTAAACAGATGCTTGTTCAGCTCACTTCGCCGGTGTTTTATCAGGCGATCTTGATGAGCCTTTACCGTTCGTTAAGCGGTTTGGCGATTGCTTATGTCTGTGCCTTGCTGCTGGGCCTGCTGTGCGGTTATTATCGCTGGCTGGCAGAGCTGTTTGCGCCGGTTTATCTAATTTTGAAAAGTATTCCAAATATCTCATATATTTTAATTGCCCTGATCTGGACCAATAATGAAACCGCCGTGAGACTGATTTGCTTTATGATTTTGTTTCCGATGATTTATGCCAATGTACTCAGCGGAATCAAAAGCATTGATCAGGATCTCATTGATGTTGCGAGAGTCTATCCTGAATCGATGCCGAATCTTTTGTTTCGTGTCTATCTGCCGCTGATCGAGCCTTATCTCAAAGCGGCTTTATCCACTGGGGCAGGGCTGGCCTTTAAGGTGGGTGTCATGGCGGAAATTATCGGTTCGGTATCGCCGGGAATCGGCCGTCAGCTGCAGATCTGCCGGATCAATATGGACATGTCCGGCTTGTTTGCCTGGACGCTGTGGATTATCTTGTTGTTGGCATTTACCGAGTTTATTTCAAAAAAAATCATGAAATATCTGGAAAAAAGGGAAATTTAAGTTGTGAAATTATTGCTTATATTATACATCGGCTTAGCTCGATGTTTTTTATTTAATTCATGAAAAATACGGATACAATGGGCTTATTTGTAATTGATAATTTATTAACAATAATGGCTAAACCGCTCAGTTTGACCATTTTTTAACTTGTGAAATTATTATTTTTTGTGAAAATATACACGAGGTAAATGTTTTAAATGAAGCGTTTACATGGTATTATTATAGAGTAAATAGAACTACCTTATTTACTTCATGAGATAAAGAAAGAGGTGCATGAAATGGAAAAACTGAATGCTCAGTCACTGGCTGTGATTGATGCAATTGTTGAACGTCACAAGGATAAGCTAGGTCCTGTGAAGCTGATGCTTCATGATGTTCAGCACGATTTGGGATACATTCCTTTTGAGGCTATGGTGAAGATCGCCGATGCGTGTCACGAACCGGTTGCGAAGGTGTATGGCGTGGTTACATTCTATACCCAGTTTACTACTGAGCCAAAGGGAAAACATGTGATCAATGTCTGCATGGGTACGGCTTGTTATGTAAAGGGCGCCCAGAAGCTGCTGGAGACAATTTGTGATATCTGCGGCTGTAAGGTAAACGGAACAAGTGAAGATGGTTTCTTCTCAATCGATGCTACCCGCTGTCTGGGAGCCTGCGGTTTGGCTCCGGTTGCGACGATTGATGGTAAGGTGCATGGTAATTTAGCTGATCCAACGGAAATTAAAGTTATTTTACGTGATATGATCGAAGCTGAACGGGGGTAAGCCTATGAAGCTGAAACAGCTGCTGCAGCTGATAGACGGGACAGCTTTAACACCTTATGATGAAAATCAGGAATTTAATTATGTATTTGCCAGTGATCTGATGAGCGATGTCTTGGCCTTAGTGCAGAAGGACAGCGATCAAACGGTTTTGGTTACGGGATTATGTAATGCTCAAAGTCTGCGTACGGCAGATATGCTTGATATCGGCACCGTGCTTTATGTCCGTGATAAACACGTTAGTGATGAGGATCTTCAGCTTGCTGAAAGCATGGAACTGACGCTTCTGGCAACTCGCTGCACAATGTATGAAACTTGCGGTCTGCTTTATGGACACGGCTTGAAGCCAGTGGAGAAAGCATGAGTCTGTTTCATCAAGATTATCAGGTGCAGCGTGAGGATTATGCCAATGCCGGACGTGTGTCAAGCAGTATCAAGAGTGTGCTGAAACAGATGGGATTGAATCCGAATGTGCTGAGAAATATTGCGGTTGCCTGTTATGAGGCAGAGATCAATATGATCATCCATTCTGAAGGCGGAGAAATAGAACTTAATATTGCTGAAGATGGTTTGCTGAGCATTCATTTTAATGATCATGGGCCAGGCATCAGCGATCTTGAGAAAGCAATGTCGCCGGGCTGGTCGACGGCCAGTGAAAAGGCGCGGGAATTTGGCTTTGGTGCAGGTATGGGGCTGCCGAATATCAAGCGGGTGAGTGATGAGTTTGATATTGAAACTTCACCGCAGGGTACACGGCTTATGATTGGATTTAGGATTCAGCCATGAGTGTAATTTCTTATACTTTGCATAAATGTACCAAATGCATGCATTGCCTTCGTATCTGCCCTACGGAAGCCATCACGATTCAGAATGAACGAGCAATTATATCTCCCAAGAAGTGTATTAACTGCGGTCAGTGCATGGATGCGTGTACAAATTTGGGGTTACAGGCCAAGGGCTCTACAATTATCGATAAAGATAATTATGAGAAGAGCGTATTGTTAGTGCCAACTTCAATTTATTCAGACTGCAGCTCATTAGAAGAAGTTGAAACACTGAATGCCGCATTAGATCAATTGGGATTTGATGAAGTATTGTCACTGGGCGAATATGAGGCAGCGGTTTATGCTGCGACCAGTGATTATATGAAATATAATGATTCAAGATTGTTGATTTCTTCTTTCTGTCCGGTTATTAACCGGCTGATTGAATTGAAGTATCCAATGCTTTTAAGTAATATTCTGCCTTTCGATTATCCGGCTGAAATCGCGGCAAGGGCGGTGCGGGCTGCGGCAGATGATCCGAATAAGCTAGGGATTTTCCTATTCTGTGAATGTCCGTCAAAGCTTACACTGGCTAAGTATCCATATGGTAAGCAGTCGGCGATCGATCATGCATTGTCCATCGTTGATTTGTTTCCGCAGATCAATCATGTGCGCAATGAGGCACGCAAGCCGATGGTACTGTATGAGGAAGCGATTAAATCAGTGGTCAGCGGTCTGAATATGCAGGTAAATAATCAGATGCTGGCGGTAGATGGCTTGGATAAGATTAAAAAGGTATTGGAGCTGGCGGAGTTTGGTTTGCTGAAAGAAGTCAAATATCTGTCATTGTCGGCATGCAGCAATGGCTGTATCGGCGGCAAGTTTATATGGGGTAATCCGTTTAACGGCAAGGTGAATATGACAAGGTTGCTGCAGGAAGCCGAGCCGATGCTGAAAAAATTTAAGATTGCAGATCTGTATGGTGAGGAAACCAACAGCAATATTGAATCAATGCCGAACATTTTTGCTCAGCTGGCAAAATTCAAATCGGTAAATGAACAGCTTGAGGTTCTGCCAGGCTTTGACTGCGGTGCATGCGGTTTTCCTTCATGCCGAACAATGGCTGAAGAAATCGTTGACGGCAGAAAAACGCTGCATGACTGCAAAATCTTGGGAAAGCGGGAGGATGTATGAAAGTAAAAGAAGTACTTGCCGAAACAAACTGGCCGATAACGGCCAGTGAGGAAGCGCTTGAAAAAGAAATCAGCGGTGTGTTCTGCGGCGATCTGCTGAGCTGGGTCATGGGCAACTGTGAACCGGGACAGGCATGGATTACCGTACAGACACATCTGAATATTGTAGCTGTAGCGGCGTTAAAAGAAATCAGCTGTTTGATTATCGTTCAGGGAGCGGAGGTGCCGCAGGCTACACTTGATAAGGTGCTGGAAGAGAATATCGCTTTATTTCAAGTGCCGAAGAGTGCCTATGATGTGTGCTGTGAGTGCTTTAAGCTGGGCATATAGTTATGTTTTATGATCTGCATATTCATTCCGGTTTGTCACCCTGTGCCAATGATGATATGAGTCCGAATAATATTGCCGGTATGGCAATGCTGAAAGGATTACAGCTGATTGCCGTTACCGATCACAATTCGCTGAAACAGCAGCGGGTTATGGCGGCAGCCGCGAAGCAGTATGGTTTATCATATGTATACGGTGTAGAGGTGCAGACGCTGGAAGAAGTGCATGTACTTGCTTATTTTAAGCAAATAAATGATGCAGAGCAGTTTCAAGACTGGCTGGCTCAGCGGCTGCTGCCGATTAAGAATGATGTGCAGTATTTTGGTCATCAATATTTGTTTGATCTTGAGGATCAAGTGATCGGCAATGAAGAGGTGCTGCTGCTTCAATCGGTGATGGCGGATATTGATGAGACGATGATGGCAATTCATGAGCATCATGGGCTGGCAGTGCTTGCACATGTGCTGGATCGTTCAAATTCAATTACCACTCAGCTGGGTTTCATTCCGGAAACGCTGCAATTTGACGGCATTGAAATCAAACATCCAACTGATTATCAGCGGGTGATGGCAATGCATCCTTGGATCAGCAGTCAGGTTTTCTGGCTCTGCGACAGTGATGCGCATCAGCTGGTTGATATTTCAGAGGCTGAGCATGCTGTTGATCTTGAAGTGCTGGAAGCTGTTTGGAGGAAATATTTATGATGCAGAATCTGTCAATGCATGTGCTGGATATCGCGGCTAATTCCGTAAGAGCAAAAGCTACAAAGGTATCTGTAGCAGTAGCGGACAGTGAGCTGCGCAATCAGATTAAGATTACCGTCAGTGATAATGGCTGTGGAATGAATGAGGAAATGTGCCGAAAGGTACAAGATCCGTTCTTCACCTCCCGGACGACGAGAAAGATCGGTCTGGGGGTTCCTTTCTTTAAGGAATTGAGTGAACAGTGCGGCGGTGAGTTTAGTTTAAAATCAAAGGAAGGGGCAGGAACAGAGATTTCTGCCAGTATGCAGCGGGATCATTGGGATACGCCGCCGATGGGTGATATTGGTGATGCGGTAATGATCGCGGCGACAACAGATTGCGGTGTCCATTTCATTTTCAGTTATCAAAACGATGCGGGCTGCTTTGTTTTTGATACTGATGAAATCAAGGCGATACTTGGTGATGAGGTAAGTATCGCGGATGCTGAAATCATGCTCTGGTGTAAGGATTATATTAATCAGGGAATTGCAATGTGCGGAAAAAAAGAGGAGGATTTATGAAATCATTAGCAGATTTACAAAAGCTGCGTGAACAAGCTAAAAAACGTCTTGATTTACGTGAAGGCGAAGCGGAGTACCGCGTCGTTGTGGGAATGGCTACCTGCGGCATTGCGGCAGGGGCAAGACCCGTGCTGAATGCGCTTGTAGAAGAAGCTGCGAATAAGAATTATAACTGCGTGGTTACACAGACCGGCTGTATCGGTATGTGCACACTGGAACCGATCGTTGAAGTATTTGATAAGAATGGTTCAAAAACCACCTATGTATTAATGACGCCTGAAAAGGCCGTAGAGATGCTGGAAAGTCATATTAAAAATGGCGTCGTGCTTGAAAAATATACGGTTGGCACGGAAAAGGCATAAGGAGGAAGCGCATGGAACGAATTAATGTACTGATTTGTGCTGGCACTGGCTGTACTTCCAGCAATTCACCGGCAATTGAAGCTGAGTTTGAACGCTGGATCGCTCAGTTTGGTCTTGAAAAAGAAGTTAAAATCGTAAAAACAGGCTGCTTTGGTTTGTGTCAGAAGGGGCCGATCGTAGCGATTCATCCTGACCGTGTTTTCTATTGTCAGGTAAAGCCTGAAGATGTTCATGAAATTGTCAGTGAGCATCTATATAAGGGACGCCGTGTTGAACGTTTGGAAATGCATGATATTGATGAAGAAACAAAGGATAAGATTTTCAATATTGATAAGATCCGTTTTTACGCGAAGCAGCAGCGTATTGCTCTGCGTAACTGCGGGGTAATCAATCCTGAAGATATTATGGAATATATTGCCCGTGACGGTTATATGGCATTGGGCAAGGTTCTGACTGAAATGACTCCTCAGCAGGTTGTTGATGAAATCATGGCCAGCGGTTTACGCGGACGCGGCGGCGGCGGTTTCCCAACCGGCCGTAAATGGCAGTTTGCGCTGAATGAGAAAAATGATGAAAAATATGTGATCTGTAATGCTGATGAAGGTGATCCGGGCGCGTTTATGGATCGTTCAATCTTGGAAGGTGATCCGCATGCGGTACTTGAAGCCATGGCAATTGCTGGTTATGCGATTGGTTCTCATCATGGTTATATTTATATCCGTGCCGAATATCCAATTGCGGTTGACCGTTTGAAGATTGCTATCAGACAGGCTGAAGAAAACGGTCTGCTTGGCAAAAATATTCTGGGAACTGGTTTTGATTTTACTTTGGAGATCCGTCTGGGCGCCGGTGCCTTTGTCTGCGGTGAAGAAACAGCTTTAATTGCTTCAATCGAAGGCAAACGCGGTATGCCGACACCGAAGCCGCCATTTCCTGCGGTAAAGGGTGTTTGGGGTAAACCGACAATTATTAATAATGTTGAGACATTTGCCAATGTGGCGCAGATTATCAACCAAGGAGCCGCATGGTTTAAATCCATCGGTACTGAAAAATCGAGCGGCACTAAAGTATTCGCTTTGGGCGGCAAGGTTGTCAATACCGGTCTTGTAGAAGTTCCAATGGGCACAACACTGCGCGAGGTAATCTATGAAATCGGCGGCGGCTGCCCAAATAATAAACGTTTTAAAGCGGTTCAGACCGGCGGCCCAAGCGGCGGCTGTCTGACGGAAGCGGATCTTGATTCACCCATCGATTTTGATACACTGATTGCTAAAGGCTCAATGATGGGCTCTGGCGGTATGATTGTTATGGATGAGGATAACTGTATGGTTGATATTGCCCGTTTCTATATGGATTTTATCGTTGATGAATCATGCGGTAAATGTACGCCGTGCCGTGTCGGTACGAAACGTCTGCTTGAATTGCTGACGGATATCTGTGAAGGCCGCGGTACTCTTGAAACGATCGACGAGCTTGAACGCTTAAGCTATTCGATTAAGGATACGGCTTTATGTGGTTTAGGTCAGACTGCACCAAACCCTGTGCTTTCAACACTGCGTTTCTTTAAGGATGAATATATTGCTCATGTCGTTGATAAGAAATGTCCGGCTAAAGTCTGCAAGGCATTGCTGGAATATACGATTGATCCTGATACTTGCCGTAAATGTTCACTATGTGCCAAGGGTTGTCCGGTTGGCGCGATTACTGGTGTGCCTGGCAAAGAGCCATATAAAATTGATACTGAAAAATGCATCAAGTGCGGAGCCTGCATGAATGCCTGCCACTTTAATGCGATTTCATTAGGATAGGAGGTACATCATGGTAAAATTAACAATTAATAATCGTGAAGTTGAAGCGCCTGAGGGTTCTACGATTCTTGAAGCTGCCCGTTTAAACGGTATTCAGATTCCTACTTTATGTTTTTTAAAGGATTTGACAGGTACTGGCGCATGCCGTGTCTGCAACGTTGAAGTAAAAGGGGCTCGTTCTTTATGTGCAGCCTGTGTTTATCCAATTAATGAGGGCATGGTAGTTTATACAAATTCTAAGAAGGCTTTGGATGCCCGCCGTACGGTTGTAGAATTGATTGTTTCTAATCATTCTAAGAACTGTCTGCAGTGTATCCGCAATAACAATTGTGAATTGCAGCGTCTTGCTCAGCAGGTTGGCGTCCGTGAGGAAGCTTTCAAGGGTGAGCATACGACACCGCATTTTGATGAAGTATCGCCGGGTGTTGTCCGTGATACAAGCAAATGTGTGCTTTGCGGCCGCTGTGTTGCTGCGTGTGAGAAGATTCAGGGCTTGGGCTGTCTGAATTATATTAACCGCGGTTTCAAAACAACGGTAGGGCCAGTGTTTAATAAATCATTGGCTGAAGTAAACTGCATGCAGTGCGGGCAGTGCATTAATGTATGTCCAGTGGGTGCTTTGCATGAAAAAGAAGAAATCCATGAAGTGATCGAAGCGCTGAATGATCCAACTAAACATGTCATCGTACAGACAGCACCGGCAATTCGTGCTGGTTTGGGTGAAGAGTTTGGTTTGCCAATCGGTACGAAAGTAACCGGCCGCATGGTAACCGCATTAAAACTGTTAGGCTTTGACCGTGTTTATGATACAAATTACGCGGCTGACTTGACGATCATGGAAGAGGGCTATGAATTCCTGAATCGCGTTCAGCATGGCGGTGTTCTGCCGATGATTACTTCTTGTTCACCAGGCTGGATCAATTATGCAGAAAAAGAATATCCGGATCTGCTGAATCATTTATCAAGCTGTAAATCACCGCATATGATGTTTGGCGCTATCTTGAAATCCTATTACGCTCAGCAGAAGGGAATTGATCCAAAGGATATTTATGTTGTATCTATCATGCCTTGTGTTGCGAAGAAAGGTGAAAAAGGCCGTCGTGAAAATCTGACAAAGGGTCTGCAGGATGTCGACGCTGTATTGACAACCAGAGAGCTTGGCCGTCTGATCAAGATGTATGGTATTGATTTTGTTGATCTGGTTGACAGCGACTTTGATCAGGATATGTTTGGCGAATACAGCGGTGCCGGTGTTATTTTCGGTACCAGCGGCGGAGTTATGGAAGCTGCGCTTCGTACAGTTGCGGAAGTGCTTGCTAAACATGAACTGAAAAACATTGATTACACGGCAGTTCGCGGTGTTGAGGGCTTGAAAGAAGCGACTTTAAACATTGCTGGACTGGAAGTGAAGGTAGCGGTAGCTCACAGCATGTCAATTGCGAAACCATTGCTTGATGACATCAGAGCAGGTAAATCACCCTATCATTTCATTGAAATCATGGGTTGTCCGGGCGGCTGTATCAACGGCGGCGGTATGCCGATTGTCAGTGCTCAGATCCGCAACAGCGGACTAGACTTTAAGCAAAAACGTTCTCAGGCATTATATACTGAAGATACTGAATGCAAGATTCGTAAGTCTCATGAAAATACACAAATTCAGGAACTGTATAAGAATTTCTTAAAGGAACCTAACAGTGAGCTTGCACATGAACTGCTGCATACGCATTATTCAAAGAAGGAAAGATTTCAATAATTAATATGAAGGCTCATCCCATCGGATGGGCCTTTTTGAGTGGTTCAGCGATGGTCATTTTATAGATTTAAAATAATATTATGTTATGTAAACAGAAAAACCCTTCCAGGGGAAGAAGGGTTTTTCCTGCTTAAAGAGATAGAATTTTAATACGAAAAAGGGATTAAAGGGGAATGGTTTTTCGTATGCAAGTTTCCTTGCACGTTTACTATACCAAAAGCAACCTGCGAAATTTGTCGAAAAATAGGCTTAAAATAAGAAGATCAAATTTTATAGCTTGTGATCCGGCGAATAAAATATTTATTGACGGGCATATTTAAAAATGATATGATTAATCAGTTATTGTTAATATAGGCTAGAGTACATTAGTTTGTACTCGAATCATTAGAAAGAAGGTACAAATGACAAATTTTAATGAATTAGGTTTAAGTAATGAAATTTTGAGAGCCGTCAGTGAGATGGGATTTGAAAATGCAACCGACATACAGGCACAGGCAATCCCATATATCTTACAAGGGAGAGATGTGTTAGGTCGTTCTAATACAGGCACAGGCAAAACAGCAGCCTTTGGATTACCGGCTATTGATAAGGTGGATCCGACAAATCGCAAGCCGCAAATTCTTATTCTAAGTCCTACCAGAGAATTGGATATTCAGATTGCGACTGAATTAAGAAAGTTTTCTAAGTATAAAGAAGGTGTCAAAATCGTTCCGATTTATGGCGGTCAGCCAATTGACAGTCAGATTCAGCTGCTGAAGCGCGGCTGTGGAATTGTCGTAGGGACACCGGGCCGTGTGATGGATCATTTACGCCGCCGTACTTTAAAGCTTGATGAAATCAAGATGGTAATTCTTGATGAAGCAGATGAAATGCTGAATATGGGTTTTAAAGAGGATATCGAAGAAATCTTAAAGGGCATGCCAAAGGAACAATATCAGATGACTTTGTTCTCAGCAACAATGCCAAGCAGTATTATGGAAATTACAAGACAGTTCCAGCAAGATCCTGTCAGTGTTGAAATTAAGAGTACACAGCGGACGATCGATACTGTGGAACAAAGCTATTATGAGTGTGGCCGCGGCAAGAAAACGAATGCTTTACGTATCCTGCTGAATGCGTTTGATCCAGAACTCACAATGATTTTCTGTAATACGAAAAAGATGGTGGATGAACTTGTCGATGAGTTAAATTCATATGACATCAAAGCCATTGGTCTGCATGGTGATATGAAGCAGCAGGCGCGTACTCGTGTGATGGATCAATTCCGTACTGGTAATTATCCGATTTTGATTGCTACTGATGTAGCGGCAAGAGGCATCGATGTTGATAATATTGACCTGGTAGTCAATTATGACATCCCTCAGGATAATGAATATTACATTCATCGTGTAGGCCGTACAGGCCGTGCCGGCAAAAAGGGGAAGGCGATCACATTGATTGCTGGCAAGCGTCAGCGTCAGTTCATTCGTGACATCATGCGTTATACGAAAACAGCCATCGCACATCGCCAGCTGCCAAGCAGTGAAGAGTTATTGGAAGAGAGCAAACGCGCATTTGTGGCTCAGGTCATGAGTGCATGTTCTGAGGATATCAATGAGGAAAGTATTGAAATTGCAAATGAAATTCTTGGTGAGGGAGTTGCTATTGAGAACGTATTGAGTGCTTTGATTTCAATGCTTTATAAGCCTGAGGTAATTGACGCTGGGGTTGTGGAAGAGGTTTTCAATAAGAAAAAGGAACGTAAGTTCAACGATGCTGATGCGTCAACGCTGCATTTCAATATTGGGCGTAATCAAGGGGTTGCTGCTAATCATTTAGTATGCGCCATTGCTGAAGAAACCGGTCTTCCTTCATCTGTTATTGGTAAAATTGATTTGAAAGCTAAATATACCTTGGTTGATATTGCCAATGATTCAGTAGATAAGGTGCTTGAACATATGGCTAATTGCACGATCCGCGGATTTGAAGTGAATGTTAAGATTGACGGCGGTGCACCGGTGCGCAAGTCTGTTAAGAAAATTGAGGGCAGCTATAAGCCTAAAAAGATGAGCGAAGATTCATATAAGTCAAGAAAAACGACGGAACATACCCGCCGCAACAGCTCAAAGAGCAAGAATGAAAAGCCGCGCCGCAAGACAAGGTATGATGATTAAATAATACATGAACTGGTCATTAATTTGATCAGTTTTTTTTAGATTAAGACTCTTATAGAAATACTATGATTAAGTGCCTTTGCCTTGTCTGACTGAGGTCCATGAGATCATTAAAACAACCGCAGAACTTTGCTGCTTTGAAAAGCATAATGAAGTACAATTAATTTAATAACAGCGTAATTCAGGCAGGGGCTATATTATGATGAAACAGAGAATATTACTGAAGCTTCATTTCTGATTATGCTGATGCCTATGCTAAAGGTGATTTGCTGAGTATCGTCAGAGTTATGGAGAAGCTGGAATCAGACGGACTCAGCATTTTTTATAATTAAGCTATAAGATTTATCTAAATAATGAAAATCAGTGATAATACATTGTTTATCATATTTTCGGAGTGTATATTAAATGCAATCTTGTATATTATCAGCTATAATGATTCTCAGTAGGTGATGAGATGAAATTTCAAGCTGTTATTAATACAGATCGATGCATGAACTGCAGACAATGCCTGCGCATTTGTCAGGAACATATGTTTATTGAGGTCAATGGTCATACGGCAGCTATAAAGGATGGCTGCAGCGGCTGTAATGAGTGCGTAACACATTGTCCTTGCGCGGCGATAGAATTAACGAAAAAAGAATGCTGGTGCTGTGAAGGGGATTGCTGTGACGGCAATGATTCTGAACTATATAATTGGCCGGTTCATCTTTCAATGATCAGCAGCGATAACCGTTATCTGCCGCATGCTGATTTACTTTTAGCCGCTGACTGTGCTGCTTACGCTTATGCGGACTTTCATAAAGAATTTATGATTGATAAAGTCGTACTGATTGCCTGTCCTAAAAACGACACTAATCACACATATGCGAAAAAACTGGCTGAGATGTTCAGAAAGGCTGATTTTCATTCGATTCAAATCGTTCGCATGAACAGCGATTGCTGCATGAGTCTGAAAATACTTGTTGATGAAGCCGTGCAATTAAGCGGTTTGCCGATTCAATACCACGAAGTAGTTGTCAGCAATGATGGCTGTATATATGAATAATCGAAGCAATAATAAAAAAGTCTGCCGTAGATAATTACGGCAGCTTTTTAAATCCAGTTGAGTTCTTGTTCGATGTGCTGAATATTTTCTTTCAATGTCTTACAGCTGTTGAAGAACTTTTGCTGATCAACATCATTCAATGGCAGACGAATGATTTCACGAACTCCGCTGCGGTTGATGATTGCCGGCACGCCAATATATAGATCATGTTCATGATATTCATCCTGCTGGTAGGCAGAAATTGTCAGAATAGCGTTTTCATCATCCAGGATAGCGCGTACTAAGCGATTTAAAGACAGTCCGATCCCATAATAAGTTGCTTTTTTCTTTTCGATAATTTCATAAGCGGCATGCTGTACCTGACGATATATTTCATGTAAATCATCAAGTCCCTTATGCTGTTCATCCAAGAGCTCCAGCATCTTTTTACAGCCTACATACGCATGTGTCCAAGGTACAAAGGATGAATCACCGTGTTCTCCCATCATATAGGCATGTACGTTGGTTGGCGATACATTCAGATAATCAGCCATCAAGGTACGCAGCCGTGCAGTATCTAATATCGTACCGGAGCCAAGTACTCGACTGGTTGGCAATCCGCTGACTTTTTGCGCAACATAGGCCATCAGATCCACGGGATTGCTGGCAACGATTAAAATGCCGTCAAATCCACTGGCCATAATACTTTCCGTAATCGATTTCATTATTTTTGCATTAACCATTGTCAGATCAAGCCGTGTCTGACCTGGTTTTTGAGCTGCACCGGCAGTAATTACCACAATCGCTGCATCTTTGCAGTCGGCATAGCTGCCGGCTTTGATTTTAATGCGGCTGCTGGCATAAGGAAGACCATGACTTAAATCCATGGCTTCACCTATGGTTTTGTCTGTGTTCATATCGACTAATACAATTTCATCGATACCACCTGTATTTAAAAAGGTATATGCCATGCTCATGCCGACAAAGCCAGTACCTATCAGTACCAGTTTTCTGTTTTCTAAATTCATATTGTTGTCCTCCTGTTTTTATTATAGCCAATCAGCCGGAAAACAACAATTTTAACACTTTTTAATTTTGATGGATGACTACCTGCGGATAAGGAATCACAATACCAGCTTCATCAAAGCGTTTTTTGATGCTGAACCGCAAATCTGACAACATAGCATAACCTACCGCACTGGAACGGCTTTGCAAGGCAGTTTTTAATTCAATACCGCTGTCTAAAAAATTCGTACAGCGTACTTTGACGGCCGGTATGCCTTCAGCCTTTTCGGCAGCACTGCGCAGATCAAGAAAATCTGGGTGCTTTATGATTTCCTCAGCAATGATGCTGACCGCAAGATCAAGATCACTTTCATAGGATATCTGCAGAATAAGAAAATCACCCTTAAAGTCAGCTGCTGTCACATTTTCAAGTGTTGCCTTATTAATTTCACTGTTGGGAATCATGATTTGAGTATTTTCATAGGTTTTAATAACAGTATGGCGCAAAGAAATATCCAAAACAGTTCCCACCAGGCCATTATTGGTTTTAATTAAATCACCAGCCTTAAAGGGCTTGAAAAAGAGAATCATCATGCCGCTGACTAAATTGCCAACCGCTTCCTGAGCCGCTAAACCTAATACTAAAGCCAGCACACCGCCGCCGGTAAGCAACGTTTTGACGATTTCCTTTAAAGCTGTGAATTGATAGCATATGCCTAGAATCAAGACGACATTCAGCCCGATTTTAATCAGCTTAATGATTATTTGCTGATTATCATTTTCATATTTTAAAACAATATGAATCAATAGCTTTTTTAATAAGGTAATCAATAAAAACAAAAAAAGCATCGTTAATAAAGCATCTATAAAGGTTGTCATAAAAAAGCTGTTAAGCATCGTTAAAATTTGCTGCATCGTACTTCCTCATTTCATTGTCTTTATTATACTCAAAAAGATTTAAAAAATCATTATAAAAAGGAATTTGTGGAATTGTGTGAAGCTATTGAAAATATAATGCTTTCAGTTATAATTAATACGTGAGAGGTGAGTCTCGTGAGTGAAATAAGAAGCAAACGTTTGTACTGTCATAATCTCCCTGAAGATCGTACGATTGAAACTAAAATTAATTCCAAGCCGACAGGCGGTCTGCTTATCTTTGTCTTATTTGGCATTTCCTTAATGTGCGTCGGGAAGCTATGGATTTTTGGTTTACTGATTACTTTAATGGCTTTGGCGGGCGTTGTCTTTATAAAGAATCAC
This sequence comes from Clostridiales bacterium VE202-08, assembly GCA_000508965.1. Taxonomy (GTDB): domain Bacteria; phylum Bacillota_I; class Bacilli_A; order Erysipelotrichales; family Erysipelotrichaceae; genus Dielma. Next base: position 82,443 of record BAHV02000014.1, on the reverse strand, counting down.
GTTATGACTGAATTAAGCGGTGATCATGCGGTATTCTATAAAGAAAGCAGCCGGGAGGAGTGCTTCTATCTTTATTGGGATGATGTAGAAGAATGGAAGATCATGCCGATGAAGACGGGACTGGATCAGCTGATTATTGAGCTGAAGGACGGCGAAAAGGTACGCTTTACAGTTTTTTCAAGAAGAAAAATTGAGAAATATTTTAAAAAATATGCGCCGAATATCACTAAGGGTGACCTTGATGATGACGATGAATAGAAGCAATCAAAGCATTGCTTTTTTTCTTTAAAGAAGGGAGATAGAATGAACGAATTAGATCAGCGATTTCATGTATCAGATAAAAAAATCATTTTGCTTTTCGCATTGCTTTGTGTTAATGTGCTTTCCGGTATTTTAATTCAGTTGACCGGTATGCTGAGCAGAGACAGCAGTGAGCTTTGGATATTGCTTTTTGGCGGTTATCTGGGCTATTGCTTTTACTTTATGATGCTTTCTTTATATGTTTCAGCTTTAAGGGTGGATCGGACATTAAAGATGCAGGAAATGATTCAGACAATCCTTTACAGCCTGTTGTTTTCTCTGCTTTTTTATAGCTGTTCATCGCTGTTAAGCTATTATGGTTTTGTCATGCTGCTGGGGAAGGGATCATTTTTGCTGAGTCTTTTGATCATGCTGTTTATCCTTCTCTATATTCCATATTCACTGTTATGCATGTTTCAGTTTATTGATGCTCATAACCCATTCAGGATAGTGTGGCATTCAGTCCGTCTTTTAGTCAAACATATTCGAGCCTGTTTAGGGCTTGTCTTTGTCATAGCGCTGCTTGAGGGTTTATATATGGCATTAAGCAATTCACTGTTTCAGACATCGATGAGCTTTCAGCCTTTGGTTTATGTCAGTGAGATTTTAACTTGCAGCAATCCTTGGGCAGCTCTGAATGCAGAACCATTCAGCTGGCTGTTATTTACGCTGCTTTACGGTGTGATATTTGCTTGGCTTTTCTTTTATGGACTGCATCTTGTAAAAGATCTTATCGAAAATCAATAAAATACTGGCAGTGCCAAACAACTGATGGTAAAATAAACTATATAGTCAGGATGTGATGAAATGAAAATTGTCATTGCCTGTGATTCTTATAAAGGTTGTTTAAGCTCATATGAAGTTGCTCAGTACATAGAAAAAGGTATTTCTATGGTTGATGAGACAATGGTTGTGAATAAGTATGCCATTGGTGACGGCGGCGAGGGCACAGTGGATGCGTTTGCCAGAATAACGAATGGCCTGCTTGTAGAAACAACGGTCTTTGATGCTTATTTTAAAAAGCGTAAAATCAAGTATTGTCTCTGTGATCATGGTAAGACAGCAATGATCGAGGTAGCAAGCATTATCGGTTTGACGATGACGCCTCGTGAAAAGCGGATGCCGATGATTGCCAGCAGTTATGGTGTCGGTACGGCGTTGCTTAATGCCCTGCAAAGAGGTGCTCACCGCATTATTTTGGGGTTAGGCGGCAGCTGTACGAATGACGGAGGTATGGGAATGCTTCAGGCGCTGGGTGCTCGTTTTTATGATGTGAATGGCAACCTGCTGAATGCTCAGGCGGTTTCTTTAGAAAAAATAGCAAAAGTTAATCTGGATCATCTCCAGCGGTTTAAAGATGTAGAGCTTATTGCGGCCTGTGATGTAGCAAATCATCTATTGGGGATGCAGGGAGCTACGCATGTGTTTGGCAAGCAGAAGGGATTGTTCCCCAATCAGATCAAGCGGCTGGAAAAAGGAATGCAGAATTACCGTGATCGGATGCTTGAGGCGAGCGGTCTTGATTTAGACAGCTATGCCGGCGGCGGTGCGGCTGGCGGCATTGGCGCGGCGTTTATCGGTTTGCTGAATGCGCAGATGATGCCGGGCATCGATTTGATTTGTCAATATTGTGATATTGAAGAAAAAATCGCTGACTGTGATTTGGTAATAACCGGTGAGGGGCAGACTGACCGTCAGACACGTTTCGGAAAAGTTCCAATGGGTATACTGAATATAGCCAAGCGCTATGATAAACCGGTGGTGGTACTCAGCGGCGCCATAGGTCTGGGTGTGCATGAATTGTATGAATGTGGTTTTTTAGGCATCTTTTCGATTGCTGATCGTGCCATGACCTTCCAGCAGGCATTGGAGAATGCACCGGATAAACTGGTAGCTGCCAGTTATGCCCTGGTGAATACAATTGCTCATTTCAATAAATGATGATATACTAACTGAGTATTAATGGAGGAACTTATGAAAAAATTCTTTATCAGTATAAGCTGTCTCTTTGTACTGCTTACATCTGCGTGCAGCAATAATTATGAACGTTCAACTGAATCAGGATCATTAAAGGCTGTTCAGCTTCCGGAAATGGAAGAGAAAATGGCTAACGGTGATACATTTATGATGATATTCTCACAAACCAATTGTTCACACTGCAAGAAGTTTAAGGAAGATGTGCTGGCTGGTTATATAGTTGATCACGGGATTGAAGTCTTTGATGTTGTGTTTGATAAACAGGACAGTATGGATCCGGTATTCGCTTTTATTAAAGAACATCCGAATCCATCAGAATTTCTGACTGAGGACATGGATGCGGAAGCGCCTTATACACCGACATTCTATTTTATTGAAAAAGGTGAGATTAAGGATATCTGGATCGGTGAAATGAGTGAAGACCGATTTGATAATTATGTTCAGAAGTATCGCCTTGATGAAGTAAAAGGTTAGTGTTGAAGAAAGAAACAACCGGCAAGTGTTTGCTGAATTGTTTCTTTTTATTTCGTTCGCCAAATCATTAACAAGAAAAACCTGAAAAAATATGAAAAAGCTTGAAAAAATGTTTCATTAAACGTATAATAGTTATTGGAAGTGGAGTGAAAGAATGGAATCATGGAATGAAGTGATGGCAAGCGCAAAGGGCAAAATGAGTTTGTGCAGAGCCTGTAAAAATTGCAACGGTATTGTGTGTGCGGGAGAAACACCGGGATGCGGCGGCAAGGGAAGCGGAAGTTCATTTATGCGCAATTACAATAAGCTGCGTGAGATCTGCATTCGTCTTGATACGATCGCAGGCAATGATGAAATTTCGACAGCTTCAGATTTTTTTGGTACACCTGTTTCATTACCGGTGTATGCGGCGCCGATTGGCGGCATTAAGGTAAATTATGGTGCTGAAATCAGTGAGGCTGACTATGCCAGAGAACTTGTAGAGGGTTGTTTGGCTGGCGGTACGCTCGCTTTTACCGGCGACGGCATGAACCCTTCGATGTTCTCTGATCCGGTAGCTTATTTAAAAACGAAAAAGGGTCTGGGTGTGCCAACGGTTAAACCTTGGGATATGCAGAATATGAAGTGGCGGATCGAAGAAGCCAATGATGCGGGAGTATTAGCTGTCTGCAGTGATATAGACGCATCAGGACTTACCGGGCTTAGAAATTCTACAACACCGGTTGAATATAAGAGTACAGAGGATTTGAAGCAGATATCTGCCTGTTGCCAGTCACCATTTATCGTTAAAGGCATATTAAGTGTTGATGGGGCAATGAAAGCTTTAGAAGCAAATGCTTCCGGCATTGTTGTATCAAACCATGGCGGCCGTGTTTTAGATGAATGTCTGGCCGGCATTGAAGTGCTTGAAGCAATTGTAAAAGCAGTTGACGGCAGAATGAAGGTTTTTGTGGATGGTGGTTTTAGAAGCGGCAATGATGTCTTTAAAGCATTGGCTTTAGGGGCAGATGGTGTATTGATCGGCCGTCCATTCTCACATGCTGTCATCGGTGATGGCCATGAGGGCGTAAAGCTTTATATTGAAAAGATTCAGTTAGAATTAAAAGAGGCCATGGCAATGGCCGGCTGCAAGACCATTCGTGATATTACCCGCGATTGTGTCACAGTGAATTTTAGATAAAGGAGAAGATGAAATGAACGCTTATGAAAACAACGCTTTTTTCTGGCAGAAACTCGATACTTTGTATCTGTCAAGTAAACTGATTATCGATCGTGCAAAGAATACTTGTCATTATAAATATTCTAATCTTGTCTATCCTGTTGATTATGGTTATTTAGTTGATACAACAGGTACAGATCAGGCTCCGGTCGATGTCTTTAAGGGCAGTGAAAAGAGCAATTTGGTACAAGGTATTGTAGTGAGTGCTGATATCCTAAAGAAGGATTGTGACGTTAAATTGCTTGTGGGATGCAGTGAAGAGGAAGAACATGAAATTTTGGTTTTTCTAAATCAAACTGAATTCCAGAAATCAATTTTATTGCATCGCGGCGATGAAGTGCCTGAATGGGCAAGTAACGATTAAGCAACTTATTATAAAAAAGCGGCAAGTCATCATTGATTCTGCTTTTTTTTTCGAATTTGCTGCATAATATAGTTGTATTAGGAGGGTTAACATGAAATTAAGAAAATTATTGTGCGCCGCATCATTATTAATGGCAGTGGCAGGCTGTACATCACAACCATCAGCAGCCGAGGTTGATTTGAGCAAGGTATCAGAATCAGTCTATGAAAAGGTCGAAAATGGCGAAATCGAAATGGGTATGATGAGCGAGAATCTTGATGCTACGGCCTTAATGGATTTATATGGTTTAGATATTAAGGACTTAGAAAGCTATGATGTCCGTATGGCTTTGATCAATGTCCAGGCAAATGAAATAGCCATGTTTGAAGCAAAGGAAGGCAAGCTTGATACAGTAAAAAAAGGTGTAGAAAAACGTTTGGAGAATTTAAAGGAATTGTGGAGTCAATATTTACCGGATCAATATGAACTCGTAAAGAACAGTGTGACATATGAAAATGGCAATTACTATTTCTTTATTGTCGGTCAGGATGCAGAGAAAATATTAGAATTGATTAAAGCTAACTTTTAATCGTAAATATAAAATCCCAATAGATGTATGAGATTATTTTGTTTCATTACACTGATTGGGATTTTTTTATTATGCGCAAAAACCAAGGATGCTGTAACAGAAGCTGTATCGGTCTTTGGAATGAAAAAAAATTACTTGACATACCGTAAAAATATCAAGTCTGTACATCGACAAGATTCGTTATATAGTGAAACATCAGCTGCACTGAATAATAGATGAAAATAAAAGTCTGGTCTAAAATTTAACTTCAGATTTTTAAGTCCCATTTATTTCCGCTAACAATTTTGTATAAAATATGATTTAATAACCAAGGGTGAGGAAATGAAATTTATATGTATATTGCTTTTATTTTTAACCGGCTGTGTAAATGTGAATGTAAATCATTATCATTTTACAGTTAATCCGGATGGTGTCAAAGAGGAAGTGACACCCTCGGATGATGGAGTAAATCAAGAAAACAATGAAGAAATAAAGGAAAATAATGAGGTTGTACCGCCAATTATTATTCAGCAGGTTGTAAGACCTGTACTGCCAATTGAACCGGAAGAAGAGGCGCCTATAAATAAAGAAGTTTCTTTTCTGGATATTGTGGCTTGCTTTAAAGGCGCCGCGGCACTTTATGAATTGAATTATTTTACGCCTATATCAATTTATGAAATTTATGGCGTGAATGAGCTTTTGGTGGAAGAATTTATTGGCGGCAATCGAATTGAAGAACAGGGTATTTATGAAGCAGCAGTGTTTAAAGCCAGAGCGGGAATGAGCGATCAGGTATATCAAAAAGTAATTCATCGTCAAGCATTTCTGCTGGCACAGTATCCATCCGCTTTGAATGTCAATCAAGCATCCATCATCAAAATCAATGATTGGATCATTTACAGCGCGTTGGATGAGAATCAGACATTAATTGATGCAATTAGTGAATTAATCAATAAGAGCACTTAGGTGCTCTTTTGTGTTTTATGACTTTATGCAGGTTGCCTTTGAATTATGCAACTTATGGAAAATTACTGGCATCTTCTATTGAATCATGATTTAATAGGATAGCATTAAATGAAGGAGAATGAGATGATGAAAAATACAAAAACACTCTTATGCTGTATGCTGATTTTATTAGCAGGCTGTACACCTAAGAATGAGGAACCAAAAGATGAGCAGAATAAGGTTGTAGAACCTGCAACTAATAATGACAATACTTCTGATAAACAGGATAAAAAGGAAGAAAATAAAGAAATAAATGATGAAGAAGAAAAGGATGAAAAGAAGGATCAAAATGATCAGGGAAGTGAGAACCCAATCGAGCCTTCTGAACCGGCAGCACCCGCACCTTCCGAGCCTGATGCACCCGCACCTTCCGAGCCTGATGCACCCGCACCTTCCGAGCCTGATACACCTAAAGATGAGCCTGAGGAAACTTTAACTGCTGATCTTGACGCATTGGCGGCTGCCATTCAGGCAACGGATCTTTTTACTATGAGTATGATGATGGATAATCAGCAGATTGCTGATCTATACGGCGGAATCGGTACGGATCACTATGAGACGGCTATAGTGTTAAAGAATTTGATGTCACCGGGCGGTGATGAAGCTGCTATCTTTAAAGTAAAAGCTAATCAGATGGAAGCTGTGAAAGCTGGTATCAATGCGCGTGATACTTATGGCAAGAATGAAGGCAGTTTCTACGAAATGGAACAAGAGATGTTCAATAATTCAAAAATTATTGAAATCGGTGATATAATTGTGTATATTGCTGCCAGAAATGTGGATGAAGTGGCATCAATTGTTGAAACGAATTTAAAATAGAAAGTTGGGAAAATATGATTTTCAGCAGTGTATTATTCCTTTATATATATTTGCCTTTAGTGCTGCTGATTTATCAGCTGACACCTTTAAAGTATCGTAATCTATTATTATTGATCGTCAATTTGATATTCTATGGCTGGGGAGAACCGGTCTATATACTATTGATGTTCTTATCGATCGGCATTGATTATGTCAATGGTTATTATGTTGCTAAGTATCGGGACATTGATCGTAAAAAGGCAAAAAGGTTTGTAATCATATCGGTAGTTATGAATCTTTCACTACTTGGTTTTTTTAAGTATTATGATTTCCTGGTCGGCAGTCTAAATAATCTGCTCAATGTACAGGTGCTGCATCCGTTAGGTTTAGCATTGCCAATTGGTATTTCGTTCTATACTTTTCAAACAATGTCTTATACGATTGATATTTATCGTCATCAGGCAGATGCCCAGAAGAACATTATCAATTTCGGTACCTATGTTACCTTATTCCCGCAGCTGATTGCCGGCCCAATCGTTCGATATAATGATGTGGCGGATCAATTGGAACATCGTGAATATTCGGCAGATCAATTTGCATATGGTGTGCAGCGTTTTATATTAGGCCTCGCTAAAAAAGTGCTGCTGGCTAATAATATTGGATTATTATGGGAAACTGTACAGAGAATGGATTTCGGAAGCATGAGTGTATTAGCTGCCTGGCTGGGAATTATCGCTTTTGCTTTCCAAATATACTTTGATTTTTCAGGATATAGTGACATGGCTATTGGTCTTGGTAAAATGTTTGGTTTTACTTTCTTAGAAAACTTTAATTATCCCTATATTTCTAAAAGTATTACTGAATTTTGGCGCCGCTGGCATATCTCATTATCCGTATGGTTTAAAGAATATGTCTATATTCCGCTTGGCGGCAACCGTAAAGGAACATTTAGAATGGTCTTGAATCTTGCAGTGGTTTGGATGCTGACCGGTTTTTGGCATGGTGCAAGCTGGAATTTTCTTTGGTGGGGCAGCTACTTTGGGGTACTGCTGATCATCGAAAAACTCTTTTTGAAGCGGCTGCTTGATTCTTGTCCGGCAATTATCACGCATTTATATACGTTGATTCTGGTATTAATTTCTTGGGTATTGTTTGCTTTGAGTGACGGTCCTTCGATATTCACTTATCTGCGGGCTATGTTTGCCCTTAATGGCAACGGTCTTTTTGATAGCTCATCGATTTATTTGTTAGCTAATTATGCGGTCATGCTGGTAATCCTGACGATTGCATCACTGCCGCTCGGAAAGAAGCTGTATCATCGTTTTATTGAGAATCAGCCTGGTTATGTGCTGGTTCCGCTTGTATTGTTGTTCCTGCTTCTTGCCAGTACAGCTTATATTGTCGATGCGAGCTATAACCCATTCTTATATTTTCGGTTTTAGGAAGGAGACAGAATTATGAAAAAAATGATTGACCGTATTACTATTGGTATGTTTGCGTTCATTCTGGGCGGTTTATTTATAATGAATATTCTGCGTCCGATTCGTTCTTTCTCACCGAATGAAAATCGTGTTCTTGCTCAGTTTCCGGAATTCTCACTGAAGAAACTGCTGAATCATGAATTCACAAGTAATTACGAAACTTTTATCACTGATCAATTTGCCGGCCGTGATCAATGGGTTGCGGCAAAAACTTCAATGGAGCGTCTGCTTGGCAAGGTTGAAAATAATGGTGTTTATTTCGGCAAGGATGATACGCTGATCGAAAAACTGGATGCTGTTGATGCAGCTCTTGTTGATAAGAATGTTCGTTATGTAAATCAATTTGCCGACGCGTTGGATCAGCAGGTAAAGATTGATATGATGCTGATACCGGGAGCTGCGGCTATTCAAAAGGCGAAGCTGCCATGGATCAGTGATGATATTGATCAGCTGGCATTGATTGATGATATTCAAAGTAAATTAACTTCACGGATTAATTTTGTCAATGTGAATGAGTCTTTCCTGGCGCATGCAGAGGAGGATTTATATTTTAGAACCGATCACCATTATTCAATCGTAGGCGCAGGTCTGGCTTATCAATGCTATGCAGAGGCCCTTGGCTTGCCAATCAGCGACAGCTATGTGTATGAGGTAGTGGCTGATGATTTTCTCGGTACACTGGCTTCACAGTCAGGTGCCTATGGCATCAAACCCGATGTTATTATCAAATTGATTAATGATGAATCGATCACCGTAACTTATCCCGATACTGGATTGATTGACAATAATGTATATCTTGAAGATAATTTGAAAGTTAAGGATAAATATACTTATTATTTGAATGGCAATCATTCTCTGGTACAGATCAAAACAAAGGCTGATCGGCATGAAAAATTACTGATTCTGCGTGATTCTTATGCTAATATATTTACCCCGTATCTGCTCCAGGCTTTTAGTGAAATTGATCTGCTTGATCTTCGCTATTACAAATATTCGATTTCTGAATATATCGATGAGCATGAGATTGATCGGGTATTGATTCTGTACAGCGGCAAGAATTTCATGAGTGATGTGAATTTTACTTTCTTAAAATAGAGGAACTTTCCTCTTTTTTGCTTTTTAAGCAAAGAATAAGGTATAATAATAAAGGTGGTAAAGGTGGATAAAATTAGAAAGTTGATTGAACAGTTTACTTCATTTGAAGGCAGTCTGTTTTGTTATTCCTTATCTTTTTCGTTTTTGCTGGCACTGGCACCGGCGCTGACAATCTTTGTCATGCTCTTTGTTATTTTTTATCTTGATCCTCAAATTATCATTGAGTTTGGTACAAAATTTCTGCCAGCTGATTATATAACCCCCTATGTAGATTTTATCTTAAGTAAAGAAGTCAGCGGATTAGTACCGCTGTTTACAACGCTGGCAATTTCTATGTGGCTGGCTTCAAGAAGTATTTATTCATTTCTTTTAGTCAGCGCTCAGCATGAAGAAATCACTTATCCGAAATGGTCGATCAGAATCAAATCACTAATCGTGTCGTTAGTGTTATGCGGATATGTGATTGCATCAATTTATGCGTTGATTCTGCTTAGCACCTGGCTGCCGTATTTGATGCCCGCTGGGGTCTGTGCGATCTTGCTGATTGCCTTTATTTTGTTTTATCGAACGATATCTTTTGAAAAAAAGGAATTGTCTTATGGGGCAGTCGGCGGTTTGTTTGCGACGATAAGTATCAGTGGTGTCGGCTATTTGTTTTTCTACATCGTAAATCGTTTTACCAGTTATTCGCTGGTCTATGGTCCATTGGCATCGTTAGTTGTCTTGCTGTTGTCGATTTATGTGATTTCGAGTATTATTTATTTTGGTTATTTATTGAATGTGGTTTTTGAAGATAAAACTGAGCATCCGAGAATGAAGGACGCCGGTTTATTTAATTTCTGTACGTCAGTTCATGAAGGTGTACAAGACTTTTTAGAAAATAAATTCATGAAGAAATAGGAGAAGCGTATGCGTGTAGTAATAGAAAAAATGGGAATAAACGGCGAGGGGATTGGTTATATCAACCGCAAGCCGGTGTTTGTTGAGGGGGTATTGATTAAAGAAGAGGCAGATATTGAGATAACTGCTAACAATAAGACATATGCGATTGGGAAAGTAAAGAAGATCGTGAAGACCTCAAAGCATCGCGTTAAACCGAAATGTAAGATTCAGGGGCGCTGCGGTGCTTGCCCGCTGATGATTACCGATTATGAAGATCAATGTGCTGTCAAAGAAGCCAATCTGAAGCAGGCGCTGATTAAGTATGCTCATGTGAACCCGCGGCTGATCAAGAAGATTATTCCTTCAGAGTTAGTGTTTAATTACCGTAATCAGTTAAAACTGCCGTTTTCAATGAATGAGGAACGTGAATTAGTGACCGGGATGTATCAGCCAAATTCAAATTATTTTAATGAGATCGATCACTGTGTAATTCATGATCAAGATTTGGAACAGACGCGCAAGGCTGTTTTGAAGGTACTCAATGATTATCGGTGCAGGAGTTATGATTATCATCAGAAAAAGGGCTTCCGTTCTCTGATTATTCGTATGATTGATGGCCGTTCGCAGATTACATTGGTAACAGGTGATGAAGAACTGCCGGCCTCAATGGTTGATTCTTTGATGCAGATTAAAGGTATAGTTTCTTTGTGGCAGAGTGTGAATACAATCAAAAAGACACCGGAAATATTCGGCCCTAAGATGGTGCTGCTGGCAGGTGAGCGAACTTTGGATATTCATATGGATGATTTAAAGCTTCAGCTATCACCGCGTTCTTTCTTTCAGCTGAATACGCTGCAGGCTAAGCGGCTTTATTCAACCGCCAAGGGACTTCTTAAGGAACATTATGGCTTGATTGTAGAAGCATACAGTGGGGTTGGCGGTATTTCATTATATTTAAAAGATAAAGCTGATGAAATTATTGGCATTGAAAGCATTAAGGATGCGGTGGTTAATGCAAATGCGAATGCTCGTTTGAATCATGCTGATAATGTATCCTTTATTTGTGCGGATGCCGCCGATAAGCTGACTTATTTATCAAAGAAAAGGGAGATTGATCTGCTTGTAGTCGATCCGCCGCGCAGTGGTCTTGATGATGCAATGCTGGAAACGATCCTGCGAAGTAAAATCAAGGAAATCGTATATATTTCATGTAATCCGGCGACGTTGGGTAAAAATCTGGATATTCTGCAGGAACGGTATGAGGTAAAGGTGGTGCAGCCTGTTGACATGTTTCCTAATACGGCGCATGTCGAGTCTTGTGTTCTTTTGCAAAGAAAATAAAGTAAAAAACAAATCAGTTAAACGAGATGTGAGTTACAAATATAACTTGCATCTTTTTTTATGAAATGCCATTGCACCTATTATAACGCAGGCAGTTCTTATAATAAAATCTTATTAAATATGTGCTTCCGACTTTAGAAAATCGCTGATTTATGATATTTTAATGCTGGTGATAGTATGAAAATAATAATTTCTCCGGCTAAACGGATGAATCGTGATAATAATTACCTTGATGTCAATCAGCAGCCCCTTTACTTAAAGGAGAGCGCTGAATTGCTGAAAATCGTTCGCTCATTCAGTCAGCCGCAGCTTCAATACATTCTTGAGTGTAATGAAGCAATTGCTCATGAGGCATATGAACAGTATCAGCATATGGATTTAAAAGAATGCGGAACAGCGGCCCTGCTCAGTTATCATGGCATCCAGTACACATCGATGGCGCCGCATGTATTTACCGATGAAGAGCTAGCTTATTGTGAAGCACATGTGCGTATCTTATCTGGTTTTTATGGCCTTTTGCGGCCGCTTGACGGTGTTATTCCATATCGGCTGGAATTAAACAATCGCTTTAAGTATGGAACATGGGACAGTCTGTATGCATTTTGGGGAAATAAGCTTTATGAAGGTCTTAATGAATCATCGTGTATCCTTGATTTATCAAGTGTACAATACAGCAAAATAATCAGACGACACAAAACGGGCCATGTTCGTATGATCAAATGCTATTTCATGGAACAATGTGATAATGGATATAAAGAGAAAGGCGTCTATGTGAAAAAAGCTCGGGGTGAAATGGTGCGTTATTTGGCCGAAATAAAAGCCGAAGAGCCAGAAGCTGTTCAAGGCTTTGATCGGCTGGGCTATCATTTTCAGCCAACACTTTCGGATAATGAGCGTTATGTGTTTACACGAGATCGTTTTTCAATGAATAAATACAAATGATTTAAAATATCGCTTGTTTCAATGCTGTTAAAAGTTTACAATTAAAAGTAATAGAGTGAGTAAGGTGAACCAGCTATGAAACCAGAAAAAGAGTTGATAAGTGAATTTCATTCTGTGGTCTTGAATCAATTGGACACGGGCGTATTTATAACAGAAGCAGATACGGATTTGATTGTTTACATGAACGAAACGATGAAACAGTGTTTTCAGCTTGTAGATCCTGAGGGGAAGCCTTGTTATAAGGTGCTTCAAAAGGATATGAACGAGCGCTGTGCTTTTTGTAACCGGCGTGAATTACTGACGAATCATCAATTGAAAGACTGCGTATGGAATGAAGTAAATACGATCAATCATCGTTTGTATAAAAATTATGATCAGCTTTTTGAATGGCAGGGGAAACAGTATTTTATTGAAAATTCAATTGATATTACGGATTTAATGTCAATTAGTGAAACTAATTCAGCTGCTTATAATCTGAACGCGAATGACAGTTCTTTTATGCAGCTGATTCGCTTAGGTAAAAATGAAAATAAAAGTGTGACGGTTGTCATGTGTGACATTAATGATATGAAGGTGATCAATGAACAATATGGCTGGTCGGCTGGTGATCGTCTGCTCAGCGCTTTTGCTGATTATTTTCGCCGTCAGCTTCATGAACAAGAGCTGTTCTTTTCATTGAAAAGCGATCAGTTTATGGCTGTGTTCTATGGCGATAATTATCAAAGTGCTGAGAAACGCGTTCAGCAAATTCAAAAAACAATGGCTTTTGATAAGGATAATGGTCAATTGCCTTATGAATTTACATTTAGCTTTGGTTTGTATGAGGTTTATCCTAGTGACCATTACAGTGCTGAGGATATCATTGCCAGAGCTGACGAGCGGCTGTATCAACAGCAGCGGGCTTATCATATTATGAAGTCTAAAAATCAATATTTGAAGCATGCCGGTGCGGCAACCGCAATTGATTTTGAATACGATAAGGAACATTTGTACGAGGCGTTGGCGGCCAGCAGTGATGATTATCTGTTTGTCGGCAATATGAAAACCGGTGTATTCAGATATCCGGAAGCAATGGTACAGGAATTTGGCTTGCCAGGTCAAATTGTTGAGAATGCTGCAGCTTTCTGGTCTGAACTGATTTATCCTGAGGATATTGAGGATTTTTTGGCAAGTAATCAGGAAATTGCCGATGGCCGTGCTGAATCGCATAATATCGAGTATCGGGTAAAAAATGTTCGGAGTGAGTGGATCTGGCTGCGCTGCCGCGGCAATATGATTCGTGATGAACAGGGCAGTCCGAATCTATTTGCGGGAATTATTTCAAACCTTGGTAAACAACGGCAGATCGATCCAATGACGGGGTTGGATAATAAGTTTGCGTTTGAAGACTTGGTTAAGAAAAGTTTGATGAACAAGGATCAGGTTAAACAAATGGGTATCATGGTATTAAATATTGATTCATTTAAAAATATCAATGATTTATATAATCGTTCTTTTGGCGATGAGATTTTGCGCCTGATCGCTTCCAAGCTGAATTCATTATTGCCTGAACAGGCTAAGCTGTATCGATTGGATGGCGATGAGTTCGGCGTCGTATTATTTAATTCAAGACTGAATGAGGTTTTATCTTTTTATCAGCAGATTCAGACGGTTTTCAATCGTCAGCAGGAATATAACGGCAGAAAATATTATTGTACATTGTCGGCAGGTTATGTGCTTTATCCGCAGGATGCAGAGGATTATCAGAATTTATTAAAGTATGCCAATTATTCACTGGAGCATTCAAAGCATATCGGTAAAAATCGTCTCACACTTTTTTCAGGTGATATATTAAAACAGAAAGAGCGAAAACTGGAACTGATGGAAATGCTTAGAGAAAGTGTTGACCGTGGTTTTGTCGGTTTTTCTGTTGTTTATCAGCCGCAGGTAAACTCTAAGAATCAGAAGCTGCATGGCGCTGAAGCATTAGCTAGATGGAGCTGTCCTAAATATGGCAATATATCACCGGTAGAGTTTATCCCATTGTTGGAACAAAGCGGTTTGATTGTGCAGTTTGGTAATTGGATAGCTTATCAGGCAGCTCAGCAGTGTAAAAAGTGGTGCGCCTATAAGCCGGATTTCAAAATCAGTATTAATCTGTCTTATCGGCAGCTTATTGAGGGAGATATTCTTCCTTTTATGAAAGAAACGCTAAAGAAGCTGAAGCTTAGCCCGGATAATGTGATCATGGAGTTGACGGAGACTTATTTAGCTCAGGAAGATGGTTCAATACAGGAAGCAATCAGTGAATTAAAGAATATTGGCATTCAGCTGGCAATGGATGATTTTGGCACCGGTTATTCATCTTTGTTTTCATTAAAGAATACGCCGGTCAATGTCGTGAAAATCGACCGCGGTTTTGTGAAGGAAATTACGACAGATATGTTTAATGCAACGTTTATTCGTACAATTACTCAGCTGTGTCATGAGGTTGGCAAGACGGTATGTCTGGAAGGCGTCGAGTCGGCTGAGGAATATAATGTTGTTAAATACAGCGGAATTGAGCTGATTCAAGGTTATTATTTTGGCAAGCCGATGTCAGCCGCTGATTTTGAAGAGAAGTATTTTAAATAAGCAGCTGTTATACAGCGTTCAATAATTAAACAATAGGAGGAAAGCATATGACTAAGAGAATGTGGGCGGCAGCCGACGGTAAATTAGAGATTGAAGGTAAAAGAGGTTCATTTGATATTGCATATGGCAATGCTTCGGAATTACAGAAGCTTGATATTTGGCTGCCTGATACTAAGCAGGAAAAGGTACCATTTATTTTTATTATTCATGGCGGTGGTTTTATGGCGCTGGATAAGCGTGACTGTGAGATGGCTCATGCAATAAAGGAAACAATTAAACGCGGTTTTGCGGCAGTGAGTTTGAATTACCGCATGACTCAGGAAGTGAAATTTCCTGAACCGGTCAGAGATATCAAGCAGGCGATTCGTTTTATAAAAAAACATGGTGCAAAGTATCAGCTGGATACGGAAAAAATGATGGTATGGGGCGGCAGTGCCGGCGGTTATTTAACTTTAATGGCGGCTTTATTCAACAATGAGTCCTATTTTGATAATCCAGATGATGAAAACGTAGCTGTGCAATTTAAAATCGATGGAGCCATTGCCTGGTATCCAATCACTGAATTTGCAACTTTGGATCATCAGCTGCAAACGAATAGTTTGATTAATAAGTATTTGCGCAAGGAAATTAAGGATCAGCATGAATGCTATGTCAACGCGATGCCGGAAAGTGAAGAAAATGCGTTTCCGTATCATGCCTCATTGGATTCGGCAGGCTCTATTCTGCTTGGTGAGAATTGCTGTGTTGATAATGAACTGACTCGTAAAGCCAGTCCGATTTATTATATTAAAACAGACATGCCTAGAATTTATATTCAGCATGGTAGCGGTGATGAAATCGTGCCGATGCAGCAATCGATTGACTTCGCATTAAAAGCTAATGAGCTATGCGGGGAGGAAAGAGTTATTTGTGAGATTGTGCCTGATGCGATTCATGGCTCTATGCTTTTTGAAACAGCAGATAATTATGATAAGTTATTTGCATTTATCCATGCGGTTATGGATTAGGAGTGGTTATGACTTTTACGATCAATAAAGTAAAAATTGAAAGTTCTACGCATCAGTATCAGATTCCGGCTGTTTTGACACTTCCACAGCAGCGTGATTGTCCGGTAGTGATTCTCTGTCATGGTACCGGCAGTGATAAAAATGAGGCAGGCAATGGGTATGTTTACTTGGCGAGTCGGCTGGCGGCTAAAGGCATTGCTTCTCTGCGTTTTGATTTTATAGGCACAGGTGAGAGCAGTGTCGATTATATTGAATACACCTTTACGTCAGCACAGCGGGATATTAGTGATGTACTGGCTTATCTTGACACTTGTCCGACCATCAGCAAGCATGCTGTCGGACTTCTGGGCTGGAGTCAGGGCGGTACGATGGCGATGCTGGCGGCTGGTCAGAATCCGCGGTTTAAATCAATTGTCACTTGGGCAGGCTCATGTGAGATTCAGCAGCTTTATGATGAGGATGACTACACGCTTGCGCAGAAGCAGGGATATGCGATGCTGGAGCTGGGATTCAGAGCGCCATTGCGGCTGAGTCTTGAATGGATGAATGATGCACGGAATTGTGACGTACTGTCGGTTTTTGCTAAAAGTGATGCAAGTGTGCTGGCAATTGCCGGTACTCGCGATGATGTTGTTGACCCTGAATGCGCGTCAAAAATTGCGGCCGTCAGTCGTCATGAATTATCAACGTCGAAGCTGATTTTGGGAGCTGATCATTGTTTTAATATTTTAACCGGTGATCACAGCGCCTTTAACGAATTGATGGAAATGAGTGTGAATTGGTTTGAAAATACGCTGAATAGGGAAGCGCGGATTGAACGCTACTGGCAGCAGTTTATAGCTGACAGCAAACGTCCTGCGGACACTCAATATTTAGAGGCATTTCATTTTGATCTAAATCAAAGAAGCGCTGATGAATTGCTTGAATTAGTGTTGACGGGCAAGAAAAAAGCCACCTCAAGCAGTTACTATGAGCTGGCGGATAATTTGCCTGAAGTCGGCAGCTTAAGCATTGTCACTGACTGGCTGGGCAATCCTGCCTGTGTTATTGAGACAACTCGCCTGCAGACGCTGCCTTTTTCTGAAATTGATTTTGCTTTATGCAGTCTTGAAGGTGAAGATACATGTCTTGAAACATGGCAGCAGAATCATGAACGATTCTTTACTGCTGACGGCAAGCGGCGCGGATATGAATTCAGCTGGGATATGCCTGTGATTTTCGAGGAATTTAATGTGATTTATGCAGAGCCGCTGCGCAGTCAAGCTGAATTTAGAGCCTTGCGGCGTAAGGCTCAGGCATTAAGTGAAGAAAGTTGCATAGAAATTCTGCGCCAAGCGACTGCCGGTGTTTTAGCAGTGCTGGGAGATGAGGGGTATCCGTATGCGGTGCCGCTTAATTATTGTCTTGAAGGGAATAAAATTTACATTCACTGCGCAAAAACGGGACACAAGCTTGATGCAATCAGACAATGTGATAAGGTATCCTTCTGTGTAATTGGTCAGGATGATTTGAAGCCAGAGCTTTTTACAACATTCTATAAGAGCGTGATTGTATTCGGCCGTGCTTCTACAATCGAAGATGAAACAGCAAAGCGCCATGCTATCTCCATGCTTTGTGAAAAATACGCACCAGATTTGATTGCGGAAGGTCAGCAGGAAATCGATGCTTTTTGGAATGAACTCACCATGCTTCAAATTGATATAGAAGCGATCAGCGGCAAACAGACTAAGGAGCTTGCTGAGAAATAATACAATAAGCTTATACCATGTTTATGTAAAAATATGGCATAAGCTTTTTTATATTATATGTGTTTAATTTTTGTATGTGCTGATATTTCTGAATTAGTAGTAGCTAAATCTTTGATTGAAAAATCATGAATGCTGCGATGACCGCAGATACGGGCAAAAGATTTTAATTCTTCACGTAATGCGTAAAGAAAGTTTTCTACTTGTTTAGCACTCTTGTCAACATCTAACCGTTTCCGCAGCTGTTCGTCTTGGGTGGCTATTCCCATCGGACATTTGCCGTTATGACAGATTCGGTATTGCTGACAGCCTAAGGCCATCATTGCCGCTGTCGCAATTGCTACCGCATCAGCCCCCATCGCCAGGGCTTTGACAATATCGCCGCTGGTTCTAAAGCCGCCGGTGATTACCAGCTGTTGGGGCATATCATGTGCGTCCATATAGGCACGGGCTCTGGCTAACGCAAAGAGGGTCGGTACAGAAGTATTATCTTTCAGATATTTAGGTGAAGCACCGGTAGCACCGCCGCGTCCGTCAATGGTAATAAAGTCAGGATTGGCTGCTTTGATCCATTCAAGATCTTCTTCGATGTGACCTGCCGCAATTTTAATGCCGATCGGTCTGCCTAAAGAGCGCTGACGCAGTTCATCAACTAAATGCTTCAAATCTTCTTTTGAATTAATTTCACTGAAACGAGAAGGGGAATGGATGTCCATACCCATCGGTTTGCCGCGTACTGCCGCGATTTCTTCAGTAACCTTATCTGCCGGTAAATGACCGCCCATGCCCGGCTTGCAGCCCTGACCGATTTTTATTTCAATTGCGCCGCTGGTCTGAAGATTTTCATCAGTAAGACTGTATTTATTGGGAATGTATTCAAATATGTATTGATAAGCATGCTCTTTTTCTTCCTTAAGCACACCACCTTCACCGCCGCATTCTGCTGTTTTAACTGCTGAACTGCCGATAGCTAAAGCTGTTTTTGCTTCTTTGGAAAGGGCGCCAAAGGACATATGCGAAATATATACCGCATGATCAAGCACCATTGGTTTTAATGCATGACTGCCGATAATTGTTTGGGTACTGACCGCCTCATCATCCAAAAGCGGTGGATTGGCAAGCTGACCGCCCAAAATTAAAACATCATCAAAATTAACGATTGGTTTCTGAGTCTTCATGGCATCAATTCTGCTTTTTCCCTCAGCCGCCATTTCATGAATTAAATCCATCGCTGTTTCAATTTCATCGTTACTTCTCAACCGGGCTGACGCATTATCGTTATTGGTTGGGACGGATGGTTCATCAGCACATGAAAAAATACTTTTACTTGCTGTACAGAAAGGGCAGACCCATTCTTCATCAAGCTGATCCCAGCGCTTACCTTCCGCTTCCTCATCATAAAGATAACCGCATATCCCACATTTATAAATCATAAAATATACCTCCTGTTGCTTTTATTGTAAGCCTTTTCTTGGTTCATGGGCAAGTGAAATAAACAGGATTTTATTTTATGAAGCAGTAGCTTGATTTATTGGCTAACAAGCATGTCAGGACTATCTTAAGCGTTAAAACTATGCTATGATAAATAAAATGATATAGGGTATCTATATGATGAAAAATAAAAAATCTGTTTCAGTTCTTATTACTTCTGCACTTGCTGTCTGCATGCTTTTTATTATGCTTTCCGCATGGCTGATTGCAGATACGCTGAATGAGAGCCGGCAGCAGGGCATAGCCTCCATGCAATCTTCACAGCTTCAGACAAAAAATGCAGTTAATTTGAAAATTAAAGGTGATCTTGAAATATTAGATGCCTTGGCAACATTTATCAGTGCCATGGATGAAGCCAATGCCGATTTATTGATGTCGCTGATTAAGGATGTCAACAGCCGCAATAGTTTTATTCGTCTTGGTTTGATACAGCCGGATGGTTCAGGTTATCTTGCCGATGTAGACGGCACGGTGTATTATGATGATTTTGCTGATGAGTCTGTGATAACTGAGGCGCTTATGGGAATCAGCGGTGTTTCAAATACAATGGCAGATCGGTTTAGTGATCATATTATTTATATTTATGCGGTACCGATTATGCAAGAAGGGACCGTAATCGGTGCACTGACAGCAACTAATTATGGTGTAATTCTGCGTGATATCATGGATGATGCCTCATTCTTTGAGGCAGGATATTCACATCTGATACGCTCCGATGGCTGCTATCTGATTCGCTCTAATACCGACTATCTTGATCAGGATATTGTTACTATCGATGAGAAGATTAAGCATAAGAATCAGGGATATGATGCTTTTATGGCTGATTTTAAGGCATTTGGTACGGGCTTGTACAGCTATAACGGCGATACGGGTGAGATGCTTTTAATGTATACACCGATTGGAATCAATGATTGGATGCTGGTAAGCTTTGTCCCATCAGTAAATCTGACAGAAAATAATTACCGGATTATATATGGCATCTGTGGAATTGTTTTATTAGCACTTTTAATCTTTATCTTCTTTGGTTATCAGCTTTATCAAATCAATCACCAAAATGTGAATCATTTGAAGTATTTGGCCTATACGGATCCATTGCTGGGCTGCGCTAATCTGGCAAAATTGATTGAAACAGGTGAAAAGCTGCTTCAAGAACCGCATCATAACTACACTGTCTGGTATATCGATATCGGTAAATTCAAATATTATAATGATATCTATGGGTATGAGGCCGGTGATGCGCTGCTTCAAAAATTATCAAATCTTTTCGTAAAAGATCCGCAATGCAGTTTATATTGCCGTGTTGGGGCCGATGATTTTGCCGGCTTGCTGTGTGATTTGGATAAGTCAGCGGTGAGTTTATGGTTTGCGCATCTCTGCGAGCAGTTTGACAAACTTGAACATATGGAAAGGCATGGGAATTTCATGCGCTTGACGGCTGGTTTTTATATGCTTGCAAATGATTGCAGTCAGCTGCCTTTACAAACCTTGATTAATCGTGCCAATATGGCTCATAAATCAGTGGTAAGCGGCAGAGAGAATTATGCGTTTTATTCGGAAGATGACCATCAGCGGGCATTGATTGAGAATGCGATGGAAGCCCATATGCATACAGCCCTTAAAGAACATCAATTTAAAGTATATCTGCAGCCTAAGGTAGACATTCAGCATCAGGAGAAAATTATTTCTGCGGAGGCATTGGTGAGATGGGAGGCAGAGTTGGGTTCATTAACAAACCCAGATTTATTTATCCCTTTATTTGAGAAGAATGGTTTTATTGTCAAACTTGACCGGTATATGTTTGCGGCTGTCTGCAGCTGGCTCAGACAATGGCTGGACGCAGGAAATCCGCCATTGATGATTTCAATTAATGTATCGCGTTTAAGTTTGTTATGTGATGATTTTCTGGCTTTTTATACAGGGGTGAAAAATGAGTATAGGATTCCGGATCAGCTGCTGATATTAGAATTTACTGAGAGTATCGTGCTTGATAATGATGATGTGTTTGCCAAGGATGTATTGAAATTAAAGGCAGCTGGTTTTATCTGTTCACTGGATGATTTTGGCAGCGGTTATTCATCATTGAATCTTTTAAAGGATTTACAGATTGATGAGGTAAAACTTGATCTCGTGTTTTTCAAAAAAAGTGCTGGGCTTGAACGCGGTCAGATTATTGTAAAGAATATCCTGCATATGGCTGCAGAACTGAATATCAAAACCGTTGCGGAGGGCATTGAGGAGCGGGAACAGGTTGATTTTTTGAAAGTGAATGGCTGCAGTATGGTTCAGGGCTATTATTTTTATAAACCGGTAAGACTTGATGATTTCGCAAAGATCTATTATCAGAATCAAGCTTTTTGATTAGGGCTGATATAGATGTTTATAATAATGCTGAGGAGATGGCACAATGAAAAAAATATATACTAATGGTGTGATCATAACGATGAGTGCGCAATGCGCCGACATGGTTGTTTGTGAGCATGGCAGGATCATCGGTTTTGAAGCACCTGATGATGAAGAGGCAGAATGGATCGATTTGCATGGCCGTACGCTGATGCCGGCTTTTATCGATGCCCATTCACATATTACGGCTTTGGCCGGTGCGCTGGGTTATGTGGATCTTTCTAATGCGGCAGGCTTTGAAGAAATCGTGGAGCTGCTTATAAATTTTAAACAGTCAAGAGAGCTGAAATCAACGGAGTGGATCATCGGTTTTAATTATGATCATAATTTTCTGCGTGAGAAACGGCATCCGAGTCGTTTTGATCTTGATCTTCCTTCTCTTGAAAATCCAATAATGCTGACTCATGCCAGCGGCCATATGGGAGTTACAAACAGTGCGGGATTGAAGGCATTAGGCTTAAATGCAAAGACTGCTGATCCTAAAGGCGGCCGTTTTGGCCGGGATAATGCTGGTGATTTGAATGGTTATATGGAAGAGAATGCATTTATTAATGCAAGTGCAGGTATTCCTCAGCCTGCCATAGAAGCACTGCTGAAACAGCTGAAGATGGCTCAGGATATTTATTTGAAAAATGGTATTACTTTTGTTCAGGAGGGAATTGCCAGAGAGAAGGAATGGCGGCTGCTGAAAAAGGCAGCAGAGGAGAATCAATTAATCGTTGATGTGGCTGCTTATGTGGATGTGAAGCAATGTGCTCATATTTTAAATGATGAGAAACGGTATCGGCATGCACAAAAGCGATTGCGGATAGCGGGCTATAAGCTGTTCCTTGATGGTTCACCGCAGGGCAGAACGGCGTGGATGCTTAAGCCTTATTTGCATAGTGATAATTATTGCGGTTATCCGGTATACGATGATGAGCAGGTGAGAGAGTATGTGCAGAAGAGTCAGGCTGAGGGTGTGCAGCTGTTAGTTCACTGCAATGGCGATGCGGCAGCTCAGCAGCTGATTGATGCATATCAGACGGTTTTAGGGGATAAGCAAAGTATTCTTCGTCCGGTCATGATTCATGCGCAATTAGTAAACCGTGATCAGCTGCATGCCATGAGTGCGATGAAAATGATCGCGAGTTTCTTTGTTGCTCACGTTTATCATTGGGGCGATATTCATTGTGAGAATTTCGGCATTGCGAGAGCTTCTGAAATTTCACCGGTGCATTCGGCAATCCTTGAGAAGGTTGTTTATACATTCCATCAGGATACGCCGGTGATTCAGCCCGATATGCTGGAAACGCTGTGGTGTGCGGTGAATCGAGTGACTAAAAGCGGCCGCCGGCTTGGCAGTGAGGAAGCAATCAGTATCGAAGATGCATTAAAGGCAGTGACGATTCATGCTGCTTATCAGTATTTTGAAGAGAATGAACGCGGTTCGATTGAACTGGGCAAATTGGCGGATTTTGTAATTTTAAGTCAAGACCCAAGGCAGACTGATCCGATGAAAATCCGTGATATTGAAGTTTTAGCAACCATTAAAGAAGGCCGATGCTGTTATCGAAAAAATACTTTTGAAAAATAAAGTGTTTTTTTTTTAGGCTTTTTAATTATTGCTGCTTATATAGTAAGTGGGGGGATCAGTATGCGCAGCGTCAGCTTCTTGTTAATGCTATTTGTTTTATGCAGGTTAATGGTTCATAATTCAAATCAATCAGGGATGAAGAGCAATCGTGATATTGCTTACTGGCAGCCTTCAATGCATCAGCAGGCACCTGTAAAAGAAGTGGGAAAGGAGGAAGTAGAACCGTTAGTCAGGGATGAAACGATTTTATCCGTATTGTCGATACCCGCCTTGGCAATCCATGAGCCGGTAATTCAGGGATTGGATAATGAATTTTATTTAAGTCATGACGCAAAGGGAGAGCCTGATGCATATGGCTGTGTGTTTTTAGATGCGGGCAATCGTTTAAATGATCCGATGCTGATTGTTTATGGTCATCATGTAATCGGAACCAATCTGCGTTTCAGCCCGCTGATCGATCTGATAAATCAGCCGGTGAATGAAATTTCAATCAATTTTCTTGATAAAAGCTGGTCGATGAAGATGGTCGTGCAGACCAGTATCGCATCCGGCAATGACTTATTTGATCCATGAACGATAGAGTTTGTCAATGCGGATCATTTTAAAGCTTATCTGCGTTATCTAGGCTCGCTGAGCGGTCAATCATTTTCGGTTGCTGAAGGAAAACAAGTTTTATTGCTGAGTACCTGCTTAACGTTAGACAGTAATGAGCGGGTCTTGGCATTTGCGGTGGAGGAATGAGAGGGAGAATCATGAAAAAAGTAGTTAAAGCTTTAATGGTTATGTTTATGTGCTTGACACAGTTGATGCCGCTTCAGTCGATGAATCACGGCAGTATCATTGGTGTCATTGATCAGAATCTTTTCGGTGTTGAGGACGTGCCAAGCGGGCCGATTTATGGAAAGGCACAGATGCAGTATGAGTTTACTTTGGATAATGGTGAACAGCGCATTGATATGGGAGGCAATCACTTACGGGGTATTGCTTATCTGAACACTGCTCAAGGCAGTGTATACTGCATTGATCCAACCACCGGCGCGTGCGGCAGTGTTGGTGATGCGCCAGCTGACAGTTATTCGGTCGAGCCTTATGAGAACGAGTTTGCGGATGCGATGGGGTTAATCTGGTATTACGGCAATCAGCAGCATGCACATGACGCTAATTACATGGATTATGTTGCTGTTACCCAGCTTATGATTTGGGAATTATATGGCTGGCATGCTGAGTTGATCCGCGGTTTTGACAGCTATCAAATCATTCGTGATGAAATTGAAGCAACTCTTAATACGCATCAGCAAACACCGCAGTGGAAAGTGAAGAGCATTCAGCTGAATCCAGATAATTATGTGGATGATGACAGGGAGGATGCAATTAAAATTAATCTTCAGTTGGGTGCGAAGCCTTCATTTACATTAAAACCCGGTGACAGTATTTTATTGGATGATCTTAACGGCGTATTTGAAAAGTATTATACGGATTGGCCGACAATACCTGCCGGTATTAAGACTGAAAGGGTTGGGAAAAACGGCATTCGCTTTACGGCACTGAGCAGTTTTGAAACAACGGCGTTAGGGTATACAAAGGTTGATCCGCAGATTATCGGTCATGCATATTTATTAAAACCTAAAAATGACCAGTCGTGTCAAAAGCTGGTTCAGCCTTATGTCAGCAAAAAAAATAGCGGCAGAATCGAGTTTTTAATTGGCAGTGAGGGTTCTGCGGCAGATTGGCAGTCACCGATTACATATCCGGAATTTGTCAAGGCGGATGCTGAAAATAAAGTAATGCCGCTGCCAGGCAGCATCTATCAGCTTTTCAGCAGTCAGAGCATCAAGGTGCCTTTTGAACGGCGGACAATGACTTGCAGTGTTAATGCTGAGGGGGAGACAAGCTGTTCTGATGAAAGAGTTACTTATCAGCAGCAAACAATTTTCAAAACCAATGAAATGCTTCTTGAAATGGTTACGGATCAGCAGGGACAACTGGATTTAGGTTTGATTGGCGATTTGTTTGAACAACGGGTAATGGATCAATCCTATGATCGTGATTTAGCGAACGGCGGTTATGAATATTATGCGCCTGCCGATGATTATGAGGGATTTAACGGCGGTAAGTTTTATTTGAGCGAAAAACAGGCAGTCGGTCAGGTGGGCGGTTATATCGGCTATTACAATGACGGCAAAAGAATAAGCTTCACGATTGATGCCAATGCGGATCAACGCAAAATAACAGCGGTCAATACCCGTCAGAAAGCTAAACTGATTTTACATAAAGCTGATGCTGAGGATTTGTATCTGAATCATAATGATAAGCTGCTGCCGCAGGGAGATGCAAGTTTTGCCAATGCGGTTTTCGAGCTAAGGGCAGATATGAATATCACTTTGCTGGATGGCACAATTCTATATGAGCGCGGCGATCTTGTTGATACAATCCGCTGTGATGCCGCAGGGATTGGGGAGTCCACAGAGCTTGAACTAGGGCGCTACACGCTGAAGGAAATAAGCCTGCCTGAGGGTTATTGGTATTATCAATATGCGGATGAAGCTCAGAGTGTCACTGTGGATATCCGTTATTCCGGCCAGGAACACTCATTGCAGATTTATACATATGATAAAAATGATCTTGGTGATACGAGTCCGTTTGAAGCTATCAATATTCATGAACTCAGCAGTGATGATCCGCAGCAGTCTTTGATTTACCGCAATTCTGTACAAAAAGGGCATTTGATGATTACGAAGTTTTATGAGGGTGAAGTGGGAAATGAGAGTGCCGGTATGCCGGCGGCTAAAAAACCGGCAGCTGACATCTATTTTGGTATTTATCTGAACAGTAAGAATGTCAATAATTTGACGGCTGATCTTGATGATGCCTTCTTTATGGCGAAACAGCTGGATGGCACATATAAAAATAATAAAGTGACAGCATCAAAGATTGCCAAGGATCACGAATTGGCGTTATGTGACATCTATATGGTTATTAAGAGTGATGTGAATGGCGAGGCATCGACACTACGTCCGGAATCGATCGTCTATGCGGCTGCCCATGGCACGATGCAGAAGGATGAAACCATTACACAGCCGCTGCCGCTGCCTTATGGAAAATATACGGTCATTGAATTGAATACGCCGGAAGGTTATAAACCGATCAGCTTTCAGTTTGAAGTAGCAAAGGTCAGCGGGGAACAGGCGGAAGATCCGATTAATAAGTATGCCATAGTAGCTAAGCGGCAGCTCTTAGAAAACCAGCCGTCGATGCAGACAATTACTTTAAGCAAACGGGACGCGGAGACTGGCAGTCTGATTGTCAGTGATGATACGGTATTTAAAATTTGGCAGTGGAATTATGATGAGCTATTCAGTGAGGATCAGATACGCTCTTGGTGGGATGATGAAGAGCAGGAATGGCATATAGGACTTATCAAAAGGAAGGATCAGCTGCTCTCTGGCTCCAATCAGCAAGTATGGCTTGATGAGACGTGCGGACATTGGATATATCAGCGTTATCAGACACTTGCCGGCATGCAGATATTGACTGAATATAAAACGTCTGAGGGTTCTCTGCAGCTGCCGCAGCCTTTAGCGGTTGGTAAATACATGCTGTGCGAAATTAAATCGCCGCAGGGCTATCAAATGCATAGTCAGCCATTATCGTTTGTGGTTGAGGGTATGAAACATGCCGTTGACGCTGATGATCCAGGCTACATCATGGTACCTAAGCTTGATGAAAACGGACAGCCGGTATTAGATTCAATCGGTAATATCGTGCAGGTAGCGGTACCTAAAAATATTCATCTTTTTATCGATATGGCAGATAAGCCTCAAAAGGGCAGAATCGTGATTGAAAAAACCGGCAGTCAGCTGATTGGCTTTCAAAATGTAAACCAGCAGTTTAAACCGGTATGGGAGACTGCCAGACTTCCTTATGGGGCAGCATTTGAAATCAGTGCGGCTGACGATGTCATCGTAAATAACCAGTTGGTTTATGCAAAGGGGGAATGGGCTGAAACCATTGTAAGTGATATTTATGGAAATGCTTCTACCCATGACCTGCCCTTAGGTACTTATCAGGTCTGTGAAACCGCAAGTGCCGAAGGTTATCTGACAGATCAGGCATGCTATGAGGTAACCCTTGATGCCGATCATTATCTCAAACGGGTTTTCCCACAATTTTTCACGATAGAAAATGAACGTCAGCGGGCAATATACAGCTTTGAGAAACTATTCCAAACATCATCAGGGCTGATACCCGCCAATGATGTCGAATTTGGTTTATTTGCCGGTGAATCATTAACGGTAAGTAAACCGGTTAAAAGAGCATCGCTTTATGATATGGCTGCGATCAGTGCTGATGATTTGGTTTATACAGAAAATGAGCAGGGAATTACAATTGAAGCATATATCGGTGATGCTAAGCAAATAGAAATTCCTAATGAAATTAACGCACAGGCGGTCGTTCAAATTGCCGCCGATGCATTCCGCAGCTGTGATTTACAGTCAGTTTTAATTCCCGGGAATGTGAAAATGATCGGCAGCCATGCCTTTGCAGACAATCAGCTGGAATTGGTGATTTTACAGCCGATGAGCGTTATCTTTGAAGCAGAGAATGTGTTTACGGATAATCCATTGAAAACATTAGAGGTATATGATCTACCTGCATATGATCAAGTGAAAATTGGTTTTGGCTTGGAGGCTGTTTTTGATCCGCTTGATGGCCGCTGTCTTGGCTTTGCTTTACGGCTGCATGATGCCAGCGATGACGTGCTTGATGAATTTGCCTATGAGCCAGCCGCTGAAAGCTTAATTTTTAAAGAAGTCATTGATCCTGCTTTGATTCAGCTGACTGGTCTGACGTTTATGGACAGAAAATTAAACGTGATCAGCAGGGTGGACAGCGATGCAGCGTCGATCCTGTTACCGGAAGCGATTGACGGAGTTGCCATTGATGGAATATTAAGTCTTGGTGATGCCAGCATTGAAAGCTTGTCAATCCCTGACAGCTATCAATATTTTGGTGAAAATGCCTTTGCAGATCAGCCGAATCTGAAAGGTATCCAATTCAAAGCTTCAGAGAATGCAGCAGAAGCGCTGATCATTCATCTGAACAGCTTTGATTACAGTCCTAATCTCGCGGTTATCGAAGCCGATGCTTCCAGTGCGGCAATTTTGCGTAATCGATTGTTTATTTATGATGAGGGCGAATTAAAAACCATGGATGAATTTGATGAAAGCAGTCTGCCAAGCTTCTGTTTGCTGCCAATAACAATCTACCCTCATGATAATGAGGGTGGACTTGATGATGAATTTACCTTGCAGCCGCATGAAGAAATATTGGGAAAGAATTTTGTGACAGAGATTCCTAAGCATACGCTGATTGAAAGGATAAAGGTCAGCAACGGTAAGGGAAGCATCGAATCGCAACTGCCGCCGGGTAAATATTATCTGAAAGAATTGTCAGCACCGGCTGGCTATATCAAGGAGTATCGGACTTATGAATTTGAAGTTAAAATTGATGATGAAGGGTTGTTGAATTTATTTGCACATCCGCTGATAAATATGGCTGAATCATTGCCTGGTACGCCTTCCTCATCCTCTGAGAAGCATGCAGTAAAATTGATTTTATACAAAGCATTTGAACTTGATTTGAATCATCCTCAGCGTGAATTATCTGCCGAATTTGAAATATTAGATACTGGGGGGAAACGGATTGATACCTTTATTACTGATCCCAGCGGCGCCGGTATTTGGCAGGGAAACTTAGCGTCAGGAAGTTATATAATTAAGGAAAGCAAGACCGCTGAAGGCTATTTGATCGATACGCGCAGTTTTAATTTCCGAGTTGGTGAAAAAGGAAATGATGTCATCGTCATCAACGAAGGAGAGGCAGTGGTCAACCGCTTAAAGCGCCATACATTGAAGCTGATCAAGACTGATGATCATGATATGCCGCTGAAAGGGGCGGAATTTACCCTTTATGATGCGCAGTTTGAAATTTATGAAAAGGCTGTTACTGATGATTTGGGTTATGCTGAATTTTCGGGAATTAAAGCAGGAACTTATTATCTTAAAGAAACGAAAGCACCAGCTGGTTTCATTGTTGATGATGCATTAATAACAGTGGAGCTTTATGATGATCTTGAGATGACATTCATTAATCAGCCCGGTGAAACAATGAAAAACTATCCAGAAACCGGCATTATGGCATCCGCTAAGTCTGTCAATGAGCCTTTCTTGGTCCTTTGCTTATCCGCATTCTTGTTTATGTTGATTAAAATGCTTAAAAAAACGCTATAAACCGGTAAAATCTGACTTTCATGGAAAAACATATCCTTTCTCTTTCAATTAAAAATGTTTCATGATATATTAGTACAGAAGTTAAGGAAAGTGCGAGGTGTTAAAGCATGAAAATCGGATTTATATCACTTGGATGCAGTAAGAATTTAGTTGATAGTGAACGGATCATGGGGATGCTGAGACAGGGCGGTCACGAATTTGTTGCCGATCCTAAGGAAGCGGAAGCCATATTAATTAATACATGCGGATTTATTAATCCGGCAAAAGAGGAAGGCATTAATACAATTTTGGAAATGGCAGAGTATAAAAATGGTACTTGTAAGAAACTGATTGTACTTGGCTGTTTGGCTCAGCGCTATAAGCAAGATCTGATTGATGAGATTCCTGAAATCGATCGTGTCGTATCAATTTCAGAATATCCGAAATTGAATGAGATCTTATCGGAAGTCTTGGAAATTGAACCGCTTGTTTCTTATGGGAAAAGCGAGCGTTTGGTATCCAGCAAGCCTTGGACAGCTTATCTGAAGATTGCTGAAGGCTGCAGTAATAATTGTACCTATTGTGCTATTCCTCTGATTCGCGGCGGCAATGTCAGCTTTGCGATGGAAGATATTGTGGCAGAAGCGAAGCAGCTGGCAGCAAACGGAGTAAAAGAACTGGTGCTGATCGCTCAGGATACAACTAAATATGGGTTGGATCGTTATGGCAAATTAAGTCTTTTGACTTTGCTTCAGCAGCTTCATGAAATTGAAGGTTTTCATTGGATTCGCATTTTATATATGTATCCGGATGAAATAACCGATGAATTGCTGGTTGGCATGACGAAGCTGCCTAAGGTCTTGCCTTATTTTGATATCCCGATGCAGCACGGTAATGATAAAATGCTGAAGCTGATGAATCGCCGGGGCAGTGTAGAAGATGCCTTAAAACTGGTAGAACGTATTCGTGAGCTTTTCCCAAACCCAACATTAAGGACAACTAATATCGTAGGTTTTCCTCACGAGGGTGAAACTGAATTTAATGATTTGATGGCATTTACCAAAGCGGTACGCTGGGATCGAATGGGGGCTTTTACCTATTCACCAGAAGAGGATACTGTTGCTTATGGTATGAATGAAACAGTAGATGAGGAAATCAAAGAAGCCCGCCTTGCAGTCCTGATGGAAACTCAAGAGGCGATCTCTTTAGCTAATAATCAGCAGCATATCGGTGAAGTGATGGAGGTACTTGTTGAAGCACAGGATGGCTTGGTAGGTAATTACCGCGGCCGAGGAAGAAACAGTGCGCCTGATGAAATCGATGGCTGGATTATTTTTAAAGCAGATCGCATGATTGAATTTGGCAGCTTTGTGCAGGTTAAAATCACGGAAGCACGCGTCCATGATTTAATTGGTGAAGAAGTCTATGCTTAAAGGCTTTGAACCCATTTACAGCGGCCATTCTAAAACATTGATACTAGGCTCTATGCCATCTGTGGTATCCTTAGAGAAGCAGGAATACTATGGTTTTCATCTGAATCGTTTCTGGAAAATAATGAGTGTTTACAGTGGCCGTCAGTTTCCTGATTATGAGGCGAAAAAGCAAATGATCCTTGATTATGATTTTGCTTTGTGGGATGTCATACAGGGCTGTGAACGCGAGGGAAGCCTTGACAGCAAGATTAAAAATCCCGTCTGCAGTGATATTTTAGGTCTTTTGGAAAAAGCTTCAGGTATTAATAAAATAATCTGTAATGGAAAAAAAGCCGCCGAGCTCTTTGACCGCCATTTTAAAGCTCAGGTTGATTGTGAAATCGTATATCTGCCGTCAACCAGCAATGCGAACCGCACAATTAAAGAGCGTGAGCTGTTTGAGGTTTGGTTAAAGGCTTTGAACACTTAACGATTGAAGGTGATAAAATGAAAAAAGGTTTACTACTGCTGATGATCGCTTTACTGACCGGCTGCAGCAGTGAAAATAATCTGATTCAGATCTTTGCGATGGATCAGACAGCACCAGTGATCACTTTTGTTGAAAAGCCCTATTTGGTTGAAGGACAATATGACTTGAATAAGCTGGCTATTGTGACCGATATCAATAATTTTACTGTGGAAACTAGGGCTGAAGCAGCCGATGAAAACCATATCGAGATTTGTGTTGATGCTGAAGATGAATATCAAAACAGCAGTACGCTGTGCAAGACCTATGAATTGATAAAGGCTGATGAATTTATGATGTATGATCTGCAGGAAAGCACCCCGGATGAGCTTGTTGAACAATATTTGAATCATCATGATCTGGATAGAAATACTATTGGTTTTTTCTACCAGAATACGGTGAGCGGTGCGGCCTATCTATATAACGGCAGTGAACTGTTTACGGGGGCGAGTACGATCAAAGTACCGTTGGCTATGCTTTACACCGATATGATTCATGCGGACAAGCTCAGCTATACGACAATGCTGCAGTTTATTGAAGAGGATATAGAAGCCGGCGGCGGTCGAACCGCTCTTGATAACGCGGTTAATTCAGCACTCAGTGTGGACTATCTGCTTCAGCAGAGTATCATGAATTCAGATAATACAGCCACCAACATTCTGCTTAGAAATTACAATCGATTTACCAAAGATTTATTCCGCATGGATTATGCTGCTTTTTATCCTAAACGTTATCCCGCTGCTTTTTATTCAGAGAATTTGATTACTGCGGAATTAATGCTGAACGTTATACGTTCGCTTTATCAAAACGCAGATGATTATTCAAAAATCATTCAGGATATGAAAGATGCAGAACCCGATGCCTATTTTAAACAGCTGATTGATGATATTGAAATTGCTCATAAATATGGCTTGTATGGTAATGCCGAACATGATATGGGAATCTTGTATACAGAGGAACCCATTTTATTAGGTGTATTCACTAAAGATATCATTAATTCTAAACAAGTGATTGCAGAATTGGCAAGAATGATGGAACTCTATGCCGCTGTTCATTATGGAGAAAATGTTTAATCGGTCATTTTATAATAATTGGTTTGTATAAGAAAAGCGCCTGAACATCAGGCGCTTAATTTATATGTACAGAACATATACTTTTTAACATTTGTGAATCAAATTATTGCTTACGCCAAATAATTTAATTATATAATAAAAACGCCCGTGAATAGGCGCTTATTTTTTATCTGGCGGAGAGCACGAGATTCGAACTCGCGGTAGCTTGCACTACGCCACCTTTCCAAGATGGTGCCTTAAACCGCTCGGCCAACTCTCCGCTCTCTATTTTATCTGATTTTTGATTTTTGTCAATAAACTTTGAAAATTTGCGGATAAAAATAGGAATGAAAGGGAAGCTGTATTCTTACAGATTAATAACATAAATACATTGTTCTTCGTTAAATCTTATTAACTTCTGCTTTAATTCACCGTTTAGTTTTTCTGCCAATCTGCATGAAGCCGTGTTTTTACTTTGTGTTTCAATTAGTATATGGGTCAGTTTTAATTGAGTGCGGCAATAGTCGAGTACAGCTTGCAGACATTCAAAAGCGTAGCCCTGACCCCAATATTCTTTTAAAAAGATATAAGAAATCTCTTTATCAATCATATTATGGTGAGGTGTAATTTCAATTAAACCAATTAAAGTGCTGTCATTTAGTTTTACGGTGAGATGAATTCCCTGAGTATCTGCAATTATGGTTCTTATGTTTGGTTGTGCCTGATTAACGCTGAGACTTCCGCCCAAAAAAGTTCTAAGGGCGGAATCTGTATAAAACGGTATTAAATTTTCAAAATCAGCTGGCATGACATGAGCGAGCTGACATCGCTGAGTGGTTAAGAATGTGGTTTTTTCTTTAAGAAGAATCTGTTCTGTTGTCTTGCGCGGCCGTGGTGCGGGTGCTTCTGCCGGTTTGCCGATAGCAATGGCTGATATCAGTCTTAAATCTGGATAACCGACAGCCTGAGCTATTTTAGCTTCAGTATATACCGTATCTCTGATCCAAAGTGAACCTAAACCAAGATGGACAGCCTCAAGACAAATATGCTCGATCATTGCGCCGATTGATACTAAATCGCTGGTCAGCCATGCTTCATCAACTTCCTGAAAAATCAAAAATAAAAGCGGGGCATTTTTAATAACAGCTGCTGAAGCAGCGGCGCTGTTCCCCCGGTCATTCAATGATGGTTTATAGCAGGTCAGCATGATCTCCGCAATTTGATTTTTAGTTTCACCCTTTAGCACCATGATTTTCCATGGCTGTCGATTTTTCGCTGACTGACAAAGTCTGCCGCACTCAATCAGCCGGTCGATAGTTTCAGCATCAATATCATCAGATAAATAGCGGCGGATGCTGCGCCGGTTTCGTATCGTATTTTCTAAATCCATAATAAAATCCTCCTATACCTAACATTTTAACTGATTTATAGGAATACTGCTTGTCTATTTCTGCTCAATGTAATATGAAGACATTGGCTTATCTGTCCGATTGTTTCTATTTATCTGAATTAGACTGATCAGGTCTTCAAAAATGTGGGTGCCGATAAAGAAGAAAATTAATCCTTTTTTATAAAATGCTGTTGACAAATATTATTATTTATCGTATCATAATCAAGCAAGATGACTTGTTAGCTCAGCTGGCAGAGCAACTGACTCTTAATCAGTGGGTCCAGGGTTCGATTCCCTGACAGGTCACCAATTAAATAAATATCGGGATATTATCTGGAAACAGAGAATATCCCGATTTTTTATATGATTTTAATTTGATTTTATGATGAGATTTATGTGTACTTATAGTATAATGATAAACAGCAGAAAAGGAGGTGGTAGGCATGCGCAAATCAATTTTAGAGTTTCCATCTGATTATACGGTTGTCGATATTGAGACAACAGGTTTAAATGCGGCCAATGATGCAATTATTGAAATCGCGGCTATTAAAATAAAAAATCATGAGATTGTCAATACTTTCAGTGAATTGATCAATCCGCTGCGGCCTATTTCAAGATTTATTACCAACCTAACAGGTATTGATGATGAAATGGTAGAAATGTGTGAATCAATCGAAATGATACTGCCGCAGTTCTTGGATTTTGTGGAGGATGATAAAATCTTAGGTCATAATATTAATTTTGATTTATCCTTTCTCAGAAAAAAATGCAGTGAATTCGGCATTATTGAGTTGAATAATACGAGTGTTGATACATTAAAATTAAGCCGATATCTGCTGCCGCAGCTGCCTCATCACCGACTTCAGGATCTGGTTCAATATTTCCGTGTCACTTCAAACGGCGCCCACCGTGCGCTGGCCGATTGTATGTCAACGAAAGGTGTCTATGATGAGCTTCGCAAACTGAATGAATTGAAAGAGAGGAAGCGTCTGCTGCAGAGCTGTAAAAATTTTGATACACTTGCCAATTGTCACATTGTGATTGCCGGTCCGTTAAGTGCGATTGACAGCAAAAATCTAATGCTTCAGCTGTCGGCGGTCAATGCTGTACTTGATGAGACAATGAGTACGGATACAGATATCCTTGTATTGGGTGGTATGGAGAAGCCTTATCAGAGATCCATGGAACTCAGCGATCATCCCTTTATTATATTATCGGAACATGAATTACTCCAGCGTTTTAAGGTCAAGGTGCAGTAAGCTGCATCTTTTTTTAATCACTTCAATTTGTTTTGCGTATATAAAAGTAGAGGAGGTGAATCGATGATCCCTTTAAATGAAAAAGAAATGAAGCAGCTGAAGGGAGGTCTCGTCACTGCTACGGCTTTGCTTGGTTATGTTGCGGTAGCTGCCGGTGTTGCTGCAATTATTAAAATTATCACATCATCACGCGGTAAAATATCCATTCCAGGCATCAACATTCAATGGGGTGATTAGGTCTACCTGATTTTGTAGATTCATATGCTTTATTGAGGTGAAGCTATGAATAAAAAACGTTCAGTTATTTTTTTCGCCCTGTTGTTAAGCTGTCTGTTTTCCGCAATCTATGTGATTGGTTTTATGATGATCACTCCTCAAAGTGCCATTACCCGGCTGTCGATGAATCAAATCGGTATTTATCAGAATCAAGACAATGCTAATAAAGTTATGGAATCACTGACGGCGATGGATCTTAAACCATACAGCTATCAGCAGGATTCACTTACCATAGTTGTTTGTTCATTGTCAGAAGATGGGGTAAAGACTAAAGAGGAACAGACAATTTTGGCAGGTGCCGGTTACGCATACATATACAAAGAGATTGAATCAAAGGACAGTGCCTTCAAAGAGGCAGTGAAGAGTCAGAATTTTGAAAAAGTCATGGAGTTGATGCAAAATCAAGGTAAAAGAAATTAATGAGCGAGAGCGGCCCCGAGAGAAGGTGCTTCGTTATGGTATTGAACAGTGCAGCAATCGGGATCTGTTGGCCATCATTCTGCGCAGCGGTGTCAAGGGGCAGTCGGTCTTAGAGCTTGCTGATCAAGTATTGTCGATGCAGCAAAACCTGGCAATGCTAACTCAATTAACTTATGAAGAGCTGATTCAGATCCGCGGTATTAAAAAAGCGAAAGCGATCGGTCTTTTGGCGTGCTTTGAATTATCTAAAAGAATCTCCTGCGAATCTGTTGCGCCTACGTTTAGGATTGACAATCCTGCCTGTCTTAACGACTGGCTGAATAAAAAGATCGGGTTCATGGATCAGGAACATTTCATTGTGGTTTTTCTGGGAACCAAAAATCAGATTCTCAAGGATAAAACGATATTTATCGGCTCGCTGGACCGTACAATCGTCCATCCCCGAGAAATCTACAAAGAAGCAGTTAAATTGAATGCCAGTAAGATCATTTGCGTGCATAATCATCCCAGCGGCGATGTAACGCCAAGTCCCAATGATATTACAGCAACACAGGCAATCAGCGAAGCGGGGAGGACGGTTGGTATTCCGTTGCTTGATCATTTGATTGTTGGCAACAATGCTTATTTAAGCTTTCGGGAACAAGGTTTGCTGCCGCAAATCGAATAAAATCATAAAATGATATTGAAAACAGAACCTCTGTGTTATAATAATCAAAGGTGATGTTATGTCTAGATTTACAAGATTTCAAAAAATCATGCTGGCACTGATTACCGTGTGTCTGGCATTCGCAATAGCTACAAGCGGCAGATCTAATATCGTATTAGATCTTGTTTACGATCCTTTGATCATGCTTAAATACAGTCTGATCGATTCTCCAATCGAAACCATCAGCAACTGGTATAAGGATTTTAATTCTTTGTGGAGCGTCAAAGAAGAAAATGATCGGCTGCGCTATGAATTATCAATGCAGGAACAGTATTCAGCCATGCTTGATGAAAAAACGCGGGCACTGAATGAGCTTGAAACACAGCTTAAGGTATATCAGAACTTTGAGAAAGTTTATGCGAATGTTATCAGCCGCAATCCCGAAACATGGAATAATGTAATTACTGTTGATGTGGGAGCTGCTGACGGCATTCTTAAAGATATGGCTGTGATCAGCGGCAATGGCTTGATTGGCAAGGTGATCGATGTCGGTCAATTGACCAGTAAGGTGCGTTTGCTGACTTCACAGGATCAATTAAGTAAAGTGTCAGTTAAAATAAGCATTGATGAAAATAAAGCGGTCGAAGCCATTCTAGAAGAATATAACCTGGAGAAGAATTCCTACATTGTTAGATTGTTCAGTGAAACGGATGAGATCGGTGTCGATATGGATGTAGTCACTTCCGGCAGCGGCGGTGTTTTTCCCAAGGGTGTATTGGTTGGCAAAGTCAATGAAATCGTCGAGCTTCAAAATGAGATTGGTAAAATTGTTTATGTGACACCGGCCGTTGACTTCAACGCGTTCAATTATGTAGCGGTGATTAATAAGGCAGGTGACTAGGATGCTTTTTCATAGCCTTTTTATTCTAGTCTGCTTCTTGCTGGACGGCTTGATCATGATTTTGTTTCCTAATTCATTTGATCCTTATGCGATGACCTTTGTGCCATGTCTGGGGCTGTCGGCACTTGTGCTTGCCAGCCGTCACATGAATAAAACAGACTCACTGCTGATGTTTCTTATTTTTGGCATGTTTTATGATTTCTTTGTTACTCGGGAATATCTGATTTATGCTTTGATTTTCGTACTGCTGAGCTTTATCGTGCGAATCTGGTCGAATCATATGATGGAATCGGTATTAGAATGCCTGCTTCTTGCTATTTCGACAATTTTCGTTAAAGAACTTATCGTATACTTGTATATGTTAATGAGTCAAGTAACGCAGATGAGAATTGCCTTATGGCTGACGAATCGATTATTTTTGACCTTGCTGATCAATGGCGTTCTAGTTGTCGTTATCATATTCGCAAGCCGTACTATCGAGGATTACATTCTGCTGCGTGAAAAACGTATACGGAAAGAGGAATCGATATCATGGCTGGATTTACTATCAAAGCATTAAATCAACAATACACTTGCATCGCCTCGATTGAGGATTTTGATGCTTTTATTGATGAATGTGAAAAAAAGCTTAAACTGTGTGCTGCGAAAAGCGATATGCCGTTTAAAGCCTTTTTTTTGTTTAACCGCGAATTAAGCGGTGAAGAACTGATTCGTTTTTTTGACACAGTATGGAAGCAGCATGTTGTGGTGCAGGGCATCGGTGAAAGAAAGATGCTGAACTCAATGAATATATGGGATCAGCCGCTCTATGCCGGTCAATCCTATGATTTTGAGGAGGATACTTTAATTTTAGGGGATATTCCTAATGATACTTATATTACCGCCCATCATAATCTTTATGTGGTTGGTGAATTAGAGGGCTGTATTGATCTGATGCATGAGGATTGTGAATGCTATTGCTCTTCAAGCAACGATGCAAAAATCAGAATTTTTGATAGCAGCTTTCAAAATCTGACATTTTTCACCGCTTCTCGCCTGTATTATAAAAACCATCAAGTAATAATTAGTAAACTTAAGGAGGGTTTTTATGGGAACTAGTATCGCGATTACATCCGGCAAGGGCGGTGTAGGGAAAAGTACAGTCTGTATATCGTTGGGAATGGTTTTGGCAAGAGCCGGTTATCGGGTCTGCTTGATTGATGTTGATCTGGGGCTGAAAAATCTGGATGTCATGATGGGTCTTGAAAATCGGGTGTTTTATGATCTTTATGATGCCATGAATGGGAAATGCTCATTAAATAAAGCCATTCTGCGTGATAAACGGGAAGAAAATCTGTATCTGCTGCCGGCATGTAAATCCATTAATGTAAAGGATTTTAATGGCAATGATCTTAAACTGGTCGTTGAAGAACTCAAACGCAGTTTTGATTATGTACTTTTGGATTCACCGGCTGGCATTGAAAGCGGCTTTATGCATTCACTCCATTGTGCGGATCGGGTAATTCTTGTAACCACATTGGATATAACGGCCATTCAGGATGCGGACCGAATCATCGGCCTGTTAATGAAGGAGAATATTGAAACCATTCAGGTTATTATGAATCGCGTTAATCCCCGTTTCATTGAAAAGGGAATCAGTGTCCGCATGGAAGACGCCTTATCTTGGCTTTCAGTAGAATTATTGGGGATCGTTTATGAAGATGAAAACATTGCCAGAGGCAATAATCGAGGGAATCCGCATGTACTGGATGAAAAAAGTCTTACCAGTGAATGCTTTGAAAATATACGGGCAAGATTATTTGGAGAAAATGTAGCCTTGCCTAAATATCGTGAAAAGAATATCTTAAGAAAACTGTTTAATTAATTATCACTGCCGCTGAAAAAAGATAGTCAAGCGATGGCAAAAGTGATAAAATATCTCCAAAAGGAGGTGGTTCAATGTTACGTCGGCTTATTGATAAAGTAGATGAAAAAGTTAATGTGAAATTACTTGTGAAAATCATGCTTCTGCTTTTGATTTTGTATCTGCTTCAGGAAACGGACCGTGTCTGGGGAACCTGGGTCACAACGCTGATCTCGATTCTCAAACCCTTTTTAATCGGTTTTGTGGTAGCCTATGTACTCCATCCTCTGATTGATTTTCTCAAAGAGCATAAAGTAAAAGGCAGCTTGGCTGTGGTGCTTGTGCTGCTTGGGTTTATTGTTGTGATCATCTTGCTGATGCTGGTGCTGATTCCATTGCTTTATGATAAAATTCTTGAATTCGGCAACTCACTGATCTATGCCGTACAATGGATCATAGATTTCATTACGACAAACATTGAAACTGATGAGCTTTCAATTGTAAATACGGTGGGGGATTATGTGACTAATTTTATTAAACAATGGCAGTCTTGGCTGCCGCAGATAACAAATGCATTGCCTTCGGTCTTCAACTCACTGCTCAGTGTTTTCTCGACCATCGCTTTTTCATTAATTATCGGTATCTATATGCTGTTTGATTTTGACCGTATTAAAAACTGCATCCGTAAAGGTGCGCTGATGCTGATGCCGCACTCTGAGAAATACATTACCGAGATTGATTTAAACCTTACGGTTTATTTAAAAAGCTTAGTCATTTTGATGATTATTAAATTCTTTGAATATGGCTTGCTGTATTTCTTAGTTGGACACAATGATTGGCTGATCGTAGCCTTGCTGACTTCCATCGGCTTGATTATTCCTTATTTCGGTTCAACGGTAGCGAACTGTATCGGCATCCTTACCGGTTTGACGCTCTCACCGATTCGCTTTATCTGTCTGTGTCTTGGCATCGTGGTATTATCCGCGGTTGACGGTTATGTAATCGGGCCGCTTGTTCATCAGAAACGTTCGGCGCTGGGTCCGCTGGTTTCATTATTTGCGGTTTTTGCCGGCGGTATTTTGGCAGGTGTCTGGGGTATTACGCTGGCGGTGCCGGTTGCATTGAGTATTCGTTCAGTTTTTGAGGTTTATAGTGAAGAACAAGAAGAACATGCTTAAATCAGCATGTTTTTTTCATGTTTGCCGTTCTGCTTTCATATATATGAGGTAGGAGGGAAGTTATGATACGAGAAAATCGCAGTCGAAGCCGTATGCATTCACGTTATGGAAGCCGTTTTAATGAAGACCATTCAAAGGGCTTCGGCTTCTTCTTTAAGCTGACAATGATTATTATGCTTTTGGTTGCACTTACGCTGGGTTACAGAATCAATGAGGTTAAACAATTTGTCAAAATTCCGGAGGCAATTCGTTTAAGTGTTAAAAATCTGACCGCATGGTTTCCGTTTGAAAGCTGGTTTAATCTGAAAGATACATCAGTCAGTGCCAATAGTTATCAAAAGCTGGCGGATAATTATTATGTCAATGGTTCTACAACCTGTCTTAGTATTTTAAATGGAGTTGTTTTAAGTATTAATGATGATGAAAGGAATATTTTGGTTCAGCATGATAACGGTGTGCTGGCTACTTATGGCAATCTTGAAAGCATTGATGTTATAGCTGGTGAAAGAGTGAATCAGGGGGCCGCTTTAGGCAGCTTTAATGAATCAGTAAAAATGGATTTTCTTTATAATGGGGCAGCCATTGATTATCTGCAAGCCATGGCTATCCAATGAGTTTCAAAGTTTCTATCTGGTGGTATGTCTTTTTTATCTTGTCGATGATGGCGGATAATCTTAAGACATGGCTGATGCTTTTTGTCATGCTGCTGATTCATGAAGCCGGACATATAGCGGCAGCCAAAAAGCTGGGCTATCAGATTTCGAAACTGACGATTTATCCATTTGGCTGCGGGGCAGAAATCGAACATATAGACCATGGCTCTACTTTAGAGGAAGTGATAATTATTCTCTGCGGTATCGGTATGCATCTTTTTTATCCGGCATGCTTTGCTTTGATGCATCGGGTGGGGCTGATCTCAAGTGCTTATCAGAATTATCTGACACATTTAAATGCGTCTGTGATGCTGTTTAATCTGCTGCCTGTCTATCCGCTTGACGGCGGCCGTTTGTTGGATTGTATCATGCAGTCCTATGGTTCCTATCGAAAAGGCAGAACGATGACGCTGATCCTGTCAATGGCTGTATTGCTGCTGGTAGTGGTTGAGATGCGCAATATTGGCGCCCTTATGGCTTTTAGTTTTCTGTTTGTACAGCTGCTGCTTTGCGGGTTAGATAAAAAGAAAGATTATCATGATTTTATGCTGTATCGCTATCTGTATCCCAAGGAAAGACCAATTAAGCTGCATCAGTCTTTAGAATTATACCGCAATTATTATTCTGTATTTCAAAAAGGCGGCGATTTAATCAGTGAGCGTGAATGGCTGCATCAAATCTTTAATCGGCATTAAAATATTTAACCAACTGTTTCACAAAATCAGTTTCATGGTATAATAATCATAAGTGAGGTATGCTATGAAAAAGATATTTCTAATTTGTTGTTTGTTTTTAGCGACATTATCAGGATGCAAGGTAGAAACACCGGTTGCTTGTGCGACTAATTATCCTGTTTATTATTTAATCAGTAAAATTGGCGGCAGTTACATAAAAACCTGCAATCTGTCAAAAAATGAACTGATTCAGCGGGCACAAGTTTCGGACACCTTTTTAGATGATCTCAATAACGCTGATCTGCTGTTTTACATCAGCGGTCTTGAGCCTTATTTCAGCGTTTATCAGGATGATTTTAATAAATCGTCGATTACCAAGATAGATTTGGCAAAGGCAAGCGCTATTTATAAGTTTGCCCGTACTACTTCAATGGTTGTCGATACACAGGAAATTACGGTGGAGTCACCTTATTATGAGGGTGAAGAGTTTAAATATATTGATACGTATGATAAGGATTTAGCTATTTGGATGGACCCTAATGCGATGATGAGTATGGCAATGACAATCCGCGATACTTTTGTTTCTACTTATCCGGAAAACGCAGCGGTTTTTGAAGATAATTACAGTAAGCTGGAAGTTGAGTTTGCGCAGCTTGATGCTTCTTTTCAAAATTTAAAGGATGAAAAAAGGGATATTGCTTTTGTGACGATGACGCCTAATTTCGGTACATGGCAGAAATCTTATGGCTTTAGGGTATATCCGGTAATTTTATCTCGTTACGGGGCATTGCCTACGGCTTCACAGCTGGCAGCGATTAAAGCCAGAATTAAGAATGACGGTGTTAAATACATCGCGCATGAAGAGAATCTGCCTGAGGATGTTGAGGCTTTGTATAATGAGTTGGTTGCTGAGTTAGGGCTGACGCGTATAAATCTGAATAATATATCATCAATCAACGGCGATGCAATACAAAATAATAAGGATTATCTGACTTTAATGTATGAGAATCTCGCACAATTGGAATCATTAGGCAACTAGAAAGCAGAAATGCTTTCTTTTACTTTATATGAAGCATTGTTTTTGGTATAATCATAGCGTTGTAAATGCAGATGGGAGTTGATTCAATGCTGAGAATAACGCAATTAAGATTAACGATTGATCAGCCAATTGAAGCACTGAGGGAAGTGATCAGGAAAAAACTGAATTGTGATTCTGATGATTTTACTTATACGATCTATAAAGAGAGTATTGATGCCCGGCAGCGGGGGAATGATTTTATCTTCAGCTATACGGCCGATGTAGAAATAAAAGATGAACAGCGTTATCTTAAACATAAGAATCCTGATATTCAGCTGTGCGCAAAGAATGCCTATCAGATTCCTGCCCGCGGTTATCTGTATCTTAGACAGCGGCCGGTGATTATCGGCTTTGGTCCGGCGGGCATCTTTGCGGGACTGCTGCTGGCGCAGGCCGGTTTTAAACCGTTGATTCTGGAGCGCGGCGAGGCGGTTGATGAGCGTATACGATCGGTTGAAACGTTTTGGCAGACAGGCATTTTAAATGAAGCCAGCAATGTGCAGTTTGGTGAAGGCGGTGCCGGTACTTTTTCTGATGGTAAGCTCACTTCTAGATCCAAGGATCTGCGGTCGCATAAGGTACTTGAAGAATTTGTGCGTTTTGGCGCACCGAAAGAAATCCTGTATCAGGCACATCCGCACATCGGAACGGATTTACTGAGAGGCATCGTTAAACAAATGCGTGAGGAAATCCGCTCACTGGGCGGCGAGGTGCGGTTTAATACAGCGGTTGATGAAATCATCATATCGAAGGGAGCTGTAAAGGCGGTTCGCTGCGGTGATGAGCGAATTGACTGTGAGACGGTCCTATTGGCATGCGGTCATTCAGCCCGCGATACGGTTCAGATGCTGATTGATAAACAAGTCGCGATGGAAGCCAAGGCATTTGCTGTCG
The DNA here is from genome assembly GCA_000508965.1 of Clostridiales bacterium VE202-08. GTDB lineage: Bacteria > Bacillota_I > Bacilli_A > Erysipelotrichales > Erysipelotrichaceae > Dielma. Next base: position 38,715 of record BAHV02000014.1, on the reverse strand, counting down.
GTGTGCGTATTGAGCATCCGCAGGCGCTGATCAATCAGGCACAATACAAGCAGTATGCGAATCATCCGCGGCTGAAAGCGGCAGAATACCGGCTGGCCATGACCACCAGTAAAGGACGCGGTGTTTATACGTTCTGTATGTGCCCCGGCGGCAGTGTGGTCGCATCAACATCACTTGCTGAACATGTGGTTACCAATGGGATGTCTTACCATGCCCGAGACGGTATCAATGCCAACAGTGCTTTGCTTGTTCAGGTTAGTCCTGAGGATTTTGGACATTCCCTTGATGCCGGTATGAAATTTCAGGAGCAGCTTGAAAAGGATGCTTTCATTGCCGGCGGCAGCAATTATCAGGCACCAATACAAAGGGTAGGAGATTTTCTCAATCATCAGCCGACTCAAAAAATCGGCATTGTTCAGCCCAGCTATCCATGCGGTGTAAGGGGAATTGATTTTCATACCTTACTGCCAGCCTTTATCTGTGATTCATTAGCTGAAGGAATCTGTGCATTTGACCGCAAGCTGAGGGGCTTTGCGATGGATGACGCGATTATGACCGGCGTTGAAACCCGAACTTCAGCTCCGCTGAGAATTTTAAGAGATAAAGACAGCTGTGTCAGCTTAAATACAGAAGGCCTTTATCCATGCGGTGAAGGAGCTGGTTTTGCGGGCGGCATTGTATCAGCGGCGATTGACGGCTTACGATGTGCTGAAAAAATTATTGAAAAATATGATCCGGAGGAATTAAAATGAAAAAGTTTATAGAGGAATTTAAACAGTTTGCAATGCGCGGCAATGTGCTGGATATGGCAGTCGGTGTGATTGTCGGCGGTGCCTTCAACAGCATAGTCACATCTTTAGTCAACGATGTGATCACTCCGCTGATTGCTATCCCGATGGGAAAGGCAACATTTACTGATATTGTTTGGGTGATCGGTGAAACACAAATTACGATCGGCAATTTCATCCAGGCTATTTTTAGCTTTCTAATTACCGCTTTCTCAGTATTTGTTTTAGTAAAAACCATTAATATTCTGACGAAGAAACGCGAAGCTGAAAAGCCGCAGGAACCGGCTGCACCTAAAATTTCTTCTACTGATCAGCTTTTGATGGAAATCCTTGAAGAATTAAAGAAGAAAGAGGCCTAAAGTCACAAACCTCCTCATACATTGGTAGGGGAGGTTTTTTATGTCTAGAAAATGTAAAATCGGAGTATTTGCTTTTCTTGCGGCAGTGGTCCTAGTCATTATCCTAAGCGGCGGTTATCTGCTTACTTTGGGTGGTGTCTTTCATCCGACTGTAAATCTCAAGGGCGGCAATATAACCCTTGAATTGAACGAAACTTATGAAGAGCCGGGCTTTAAAGCCCGCAGCATGTTTCATGATGTCAGTGATCAGGTAACTGTCAGCGGCGATGTGGATACATCTAAAACAGGTGTATATACGATTGTCTATGAAATCAAAGGAACAACTAAAACACGGAAGGTAACGGTACAAGATACAACACCGCCGCAGATCACTCTGCTAGGCAACAGTGAAATACATGTGTTTGAACGGGAAACTTTTGATGATCCAGGTGTTGAAATTATCGATGCCTCTTGTGATGACGGGCAATCGCTGCTGCAGATTGAAGGCAATGTAGATATGCTTACATGCGGGGAGTATGAATTGATTTATAAAGCCGTTGATGCCAGCGGCAATACATCCTCCGTAAGCAGAAAAATCATCGTAGAAGCTGATCCTGCCTTAGTGAAGCTGCATTATGCCTATGATGTCTATGATAATACAGCCTTTGAATGGTGGTTCAATAAATCAGAGAATCATCAGCGGATGGAAGGGGCGATTGTGCAGGAAATTCTTGATAAATATGCTGCATATTATCTGGGGCCTGATGACAAGGTCATCTATCTGACATTTGATGAGGGCGGCAATGACATTACTTACATCCATGAGATAGCCGATGTATTAAATGCACACGATATTAAAGCTACTTTCTTTTTAACGAGAAATTATGTGATAGATAATGAAGAATTCATGCGCTCATTAGTTGAACAGGGCCATCTGATTGGCAATCATACCCGCCATCATTATGATATGCCGACATTGGCGAATGAGGCACAGATTGATCAGTTTGTTTTGGAGGTGCTGGATTGTGAGAAGGCCATTCAGCAAGTAACCGGTACGAAACCGGTAAAAGTGTTCCGTTTTCCGAAGGGAGCCACCAGTGAACGGGCTATGAAAATCGTTTCAGACCTTGGTTACCGTTCCTATTTCTGGAGCCATGCCTATTATGATTACGGCCCGGATATAAGCAAGGAAGAGGCATATAATACCTTGGTTGAGCATCTCCATAATGGTGCGATTTATCTGCTTCACCCATCGAATAAGGGAAATTATCTGGCAATGGAGGACTTCATTACCGAAGCACAGCGGCAGGGATATCGCTTTGCGTTGGTCAGTGAGATCGAATAGTCTTTCATAATTAACCAATGTGGTGTAAAATAGCTTTTAGAATGAGAGGTACTTTATGAACACATTGGATAAATTAAATGAACTTCGCTCGCTGATGCAGGCCGAGAAGATAAACGCTTATTATATACCTACTTCAGATTTTCACGATTCAGAATATGTAGGTGATTATTTCAAGGGCCGGGCTTGGCTATCCGGCTTCAGCGGCTCTGCGGGGGTAATGGTTGTGACCTTGTCAGAAGCTTGTTTATGGACTGACGGCCGCTATTTTATACAGGCTGAGGAACAATTGACCGGCACCGGCATTCAACTAATGAAAATGATGGAACCGGGAGTGCCGACAGTCAGTGAATATTTGAAGCAGCACTTGAAGGCAAATGATGTACTGGCTTTTGACGGCCGCTGCGTCAGCTATGAAGCGATGAAAGAATGGCAGCAGTTAATGCCTGCGGCTGTCATCAGAACTGATTTAGATGCTTTTGATCAGATTTGGTCAGATCGGCCGGCGCTGCCAAGTGCAAAAGCTTTTTTACTCAGTGATGAACTTAGCGGAAAATCTATGACTGACAAGCTTGCTGATGTGCGTGAAAATATGAAGCAGCATCAGGCTGACTGGCATTTGCTGACTACCCTTGATGATCTGGCATGGCTGTTTAATATGCGAGGTGATGACGTGAGTTATTCACCGGTAGTTTTATGCTATGCATTGATCTCAATGGATGAGGTTATGCTGTTTGTCGATGAAACTAAATTTGATGAGGCGGCAAAAGCATTCTTTAAGGAAAATCATGTAAAGCTGCTGCCGTATTTTGAGGTTTATTCAAAAATTGAAACGATTAGCGGAACCATTATGCTGAATGGCAAACGTGTAAATTCAAGACTGGCACAGCTATGTCATGAAATCATTGATCTTGACAATCCAACTACATTGATGAAAGCCATCAAAAATGAAACTGAACTGACCAATACCCGCAATGCGCATATCAAAGACGGTGTTGCGGTAAGTAAATTCATGATCTGGCTGAAGGAAGCTGTACAGCATGAAACCGTCACTGAAATAACAGCGGCTGATAAGCTGGAAACCCTGCGCCGGGAACAAAAAGATTTTCTTGAGCTGAGCTTCACAACCATTGCAGGCTATAAAGAGCATGCGGCATTAATGCATTACAGCGCCACGGCTGACAGTGATGTGGAGTTAAAACCGGAAGGCATGCTTTTAGTTGATTCCGGCGGCACATATCTTGACGGTACAACAGATATTACCCGTACTTTTATTCTCGGTCCGGTCAGCGATGAAATCAAACGACATTATACGGCGGTACTGAAAGGTATGCTGCGTTTATCAATGGCTAAATTTCTGCATGGTTGTATTGGCATCAATCTTGATATTCTCGCCCGCGGACCGCTTTGGGAGCTGGGGATCGATTATCGCTGCGGTACTGGTCATGGGGTCGGACACATTCTTAATGTGCATGAAGGACCGCATGATATTCGCTGGCGTGCAAGACCTAATACGGTCAGCGCCGTATTTGAACCCGGCATGATCGTCACAAATGAACCAGGAGTTTATATTGAAGGCAGTCACGGCATCCGCATCGAAAATGAATTGATTACCCAATGTTCAGAGACGAATGAATACGGAACCTTCTTAGCTTTTGAAACAATCACAATGGCACCGATTGACTTAGATGCTGTATTGGCAGATCAATTATCAAATGCGGAGCGGAATTTCCTGAATGCTTATCATGCAGAAGTATATACAAAGATTTCACCTTTCTTAAATGAAAGTGAAAAAGCAATGCTGAAGCATTATACAAGAGCAATTTAATATCGAGCTAAAATAGAGGTAATAATCCTGACGGGATTATCATCTCTATTTTTTTGTAGGCATAGTGGTTATTATGTAACTATGTCTAAGTCAGCCGAGTGATTTGAAAGATAATCAGTTCAAAGTCTAAACATATAAAATATTTTATTTAAACAAAGTAAAAATGATAATTCAAATGAATAAAAAACGTGGGTTAAACAAATTTATTTATATGCAATGTCCACATTTTCTTTCTCTTCATTGTCCAAAGGATTCAAAGAATACTGCTCGTACAATTTTACGATTTCCTGTTGAATTTTATCGATGAATTTGTTATTATGTTAGAAAGAAAAGGTCCTTTAAGATAATCCAGAGAGGTTATGAAGGGTAAGAGCAAGATACTCCTAATGAGGTCCTTTTGCATACGCAATGGGCCTTTTCTTTATAGTAAGGAGGAAATACGATGAATAAAAACAGTCTGCTGACGATGAGTAGTTTATCTGAAGAAGAAATTATCGCCATTTTGGCGGATGCTTTGAAGTTCTCAAAAGAATATCGAGATTGGCAATTTTCTAAACCTAAGTTAGTTGCTAATCTTTTTTTTGAACCGAGTACCCGCACCCACTATTCGTTTGCCAGTGCTGAACTGCAGCTAGGCTGCAAAACGATCGACTTCAACGCGTCAACATCTTCAGTTACCAAGGGTGAAAGCTTATATGATACAGTTAAAACCTTTGAAGCAATCGGATATGATGCTGTGGTGATTCGGCACACACAAGATGAATATTTTAAAGAACTGGAAGGAATTAATATTCCCATTCTTAATGCCGGTGATGGCTGCGGCAATCATCCAACTCAGTGTTTGCTTGATTTGTATACAATGTTAGAAGAGTTTGGCACTTTTAAAGGTCTAAACGTAGCTATTATTGGTGATATCAATCATTCGCGGGTTGCTGCCAGCAATTATGACGCCTTAACAAGACTGGGCGCTGAGGTGCGTTTTGGCGGTTATGAGGCTTGGCTGCCTGAAAACAGACCAACGTGTACGATTGATGAGGCTGTGGAGTGGGCTGATGTTGTAATGCTGCTGCGGATTCAGCATGAGCGTCACGCCGAACATATGCAGTTAAGCAAAGAAGAATATCTGGCTAAATACGGCCTGACAAAAGAGCGCTACGGCCGCATGAAAAAACGTGCGATCTTGATGCATCCGGCGCCGGTTAATCGCGGCGTTGAAATTGACAGTGACTTGGTAGAAGCCGATAAGTCAAGGATTTTTAAACAGATGGAGAATGGTGTGTTAGTTAGAAAAGCGGTATTAAAACGGGCTTTTGAAGCGGCGTTTGAAGGAGAGAAAGCATGAAACGTTATTTAGTGTTGGAAGATGGCTGTGTCTTTGAGGGAACAGCTATTGGCAGTGATGAATTTAAAACCGGTGAACTTATTTTTACTAATGCGATGTCCGGCTATCAGGAAATGCTGACTGACAGTGCTTACTGCGGTCAGATTATCGTTTGTACCTTTCCGATGATTGGCAATGTCGGCATCAATCGTGATGATTTTGAAAGCATGATTCCAATGCTTTATGGGCTGGTACTGAGTGAATGCTGTGATGAAGGCAGTAATTTCCGTTGTGATCAAAGCCTCAATGAGTTTATGAAACAGAAAAAGATTCCTGGCATTGCCGGCGTTGATACACGTGCGATTGTCAGAAAGATTCGTGATGAAGGCGTGATGAAAGCAGGGTTCTGCGATGATGAAAAGCAGCTTGAAGCGATGAAGGCTGAACTGAAACAAAATACGTTGGAAAAACGCTTGAGCGCACGGGTAACAACACCGCGGCCTTTTCCAATTCCTAACCGCGGTCACAAGCTGGTATTGGTTGACTTTGGCTGCAAATACGGGGTGATCCGTGAACTTTCTGAACGTGACTGTGATGTGCTGGTAGTACCATGTACATCGAGCATCGATGAGATCATGGCTTTCCGCCCTGAGGGGATTGTATTATCAAGCGGTCCCGGTGATCCGGCTGACTGCACAGAAGCAATTGAAATGATTAAGGCATGTCAAAATACGGCGATGCTGGGCATCGGTTTAGGTGCTGAGGTAATGGCATTGGCCGCGGGGATTAAGGTCAGCAAGATGAAGAGCGGTCATCACGGCAGCAGTATTCCAGTCCGCAATCATCAAAATAACCGCATTGAATTTACATCACAAAATCATGGCTATGAAATTGATAAAGAGCTGCCGGCTGACTGTGAGCTGCTTTATTCAGCATTGAATGACGGCAGTGTTGAAGGCTTTAAGCGAAATCATCAGATGGGTGTATGCTTTAATCCGGAGGGCGCGCCGGGCAACAGCGAATGCAGCTATTTGTTTGATGAATTCTTAGACTTATTGAAAGAAAGAGGGATTAAAAATGCCTAAGCGTACAGATATAAAGAAGATTCTGGTTATTGGTTCCGGGCCGATCGTTATCGGTCAGGCGGCTGAGTTTGACTATGCCGGCACTCAGGCATGTACGTCACTTCGTGAGGAAGGATATGAGGTAGTATTAATCAACAGCAACCCGGCTACGATCATGACGGATACCGTTATTGCCGACCAAGTATACATTGAACCGCTGACACTTGAATTTGCGAGCCGAATTATCAGCAAAGAACGTCCTGATGCAATTCTCGGCAGTTTGGGTGGTCAGACCGGTTTGAATCTTGTCGTGGAATTAAGTGAAGCGGGTGTACTGGATCAATATAATGTAGAAATCCTAGGCACTGAATTAGATGCGATTGAAAAGGCGGAGGATCGTGAAAAATTCCGTAACCTGATGCTTGAAATCGGTGAACCAATTCCTGACAGCACCATCGTACATACCGTTGAGGAAGCAGTTGATTATGCGAATCAGATCGGTTATCCGGTTGTCGTTCGGCCAGCCTTTACCTTAGGCGGCACCGGCGGCGGCTTTGCGGATGATGAGACCGAGCTTAGAGACATCGCGGCGAATGGTTTAAAATTATCACCGGTTCATCAATGTCTGATTGAAAAGAGTATCGCCGGATATAAAGAAATAGAATATGAAGTAATGCGTGACAGCAATGATAATGCAATCGTTGTCTGCAATATGGAAAATGTTGATCCTGTGGGTATTCATACCGGTGATTCAATCGTTGTGGCACCGACTCAGACATTAACTGACCGTGAAGTAGGTATGCTGCGCAACGCATCATTAAAAATAATCCGAGCTTTAAAAATCTGCGGCGGCTGTAACGTTCAGCTGGCGTTAGATCCGGAAAGCTTTAACTACTATGTTATTGAGGTAAATCCACGCGTATCGCGTTCAAGTGCGCTGGCCAGCAAAGCGACCGGTTATCCGATTGCTAAGATTGCGGCCAAGATAGCCGTAGGTTTGACATTGGATGAAATTATCAATCCGGTTACTAAGAGCAGCTACGCATGTACAGAACCGGCTATTGACTATATTGTCTGCAAATTCCCGCGCTTTCCTTTTGATAAATTCCCGCATGCTGACCGTCATTTAGGTACACAGATGAAGGCGACAGGTGAGGTTATGTCAATCGGCCGCAATTTCGAGGAAGCTTTATTAAAAGCTGTGCGCTCACTTGAAATGAAAACTGATCATTTAGAGTACAAGGAATTAAAGAATTGTACGATGAATGAGCTGATTGAAAAGATAAAGGTTAATGATGATGAACGGATGATGGCAATCGCTGAAGCGATGCGCAAGGGTGCGGATATTGAATCCTTGTTTGCATTGACTAAGATCGACCGTTTCTTCCTGCATAAGATTGCCCATATCTTAAGTATTGAGACAGCGTTAAAAGAAAATGTCATGGATAAAGAGGTTTTAAGAAATGCGAAGCGAAACGGTTTTGCCGACAGCACGATTGCACGGATTTGGAATTGTGATGAGCTGAAGGTAGCCGCGTTCAGAAAGCAGCAGGGTTTGATTCCGGTATTTAAAATGGTTGATACATGCGCCGGTGAATTTGTTTCCGCAACCCCTTATTACTACGCGACTTATGAGCAGGAGAATGAATCATTCCGCTCAGATCGTGAAAAGGTTGTCGTATTAGGTTCCGGTCCGATCCGCATCGGTCAGGGTGTTGAATTTGATTATGCGACAGTGCATTGTGTGCAGACTTTACGGGAGATGGGTTATGAGGCAATTGTAATCAATAATAATCCGGAAACCGTATCTACGGATTTCTCAATTTCCGATAAGCTTTATTTTGAACCGTTAACGGTGGAGGACGTAATGAATGTTCTTGACTTAGAACAGCCGCTGGGTGTTATCGTACAGTTTGGCGGTCAGACGGCAATTAATTTGGCTGATAAACTGGTAGAACGCGGTATTCGTATTCTTGGCACATCCTTAGAGGATATTGACCGGGCTGAGGACCGCCATGAATTTGAAGCGATGCTTCAGCAGTTAAAAGTTCGTCAGCCGCGTGGTGAAACAGCCACGGAAGTAGAGGCTGCTGTTCAGATTGCGGAGCGCATTGGTTATCCGGTGCTTGTGCGCCCTTCGTATGTATTAGGGGGCAGAGCGATGGAAATCGTGCATGTGGAACGTGATCTGCGGGAATATATGGCGACGGCAGTAAAAGAAATCAGTCATGACGCGCCGATTTTGGTTGATAAGTATATCATCGGCAAGGAATGTGAAATCGATGCCATCTGTGATGGTGAAACGGTTGTGATTCCAGGCATCATGGAGCATATTGAGCGGGCTGGCATTCACTCTGGTGACTCGATTGCCGTTTATCCGGCACCGACGCTGAGTCAGAAGGTTAAAGATCAGATTGTTGATTATACGATTCGCATCGGGCATGGCTTTAACTTTATCGGCTTATTTAATATCCAGTTCATCGTTGATCAGGATGAAACAGTCTATGTGCTGGAAGTAAATCCACGTTCAAGCCGTTCTGTGCCTTTCTTAAGTAAAATTACTAATATTGCGATGGCACATCTGGCAACTCAGGCAGTTATGGGCTGCAAATTGAAAGACTTAGGTTTTACGGAAGGCATCTGCAAAGAGAGCAAACGAACTTATGTCAAAGCACCAGTATTCTCTTTTGCGAAGCTGCGTTCTGTCGATACGACTTTAGGTCCGGAAATGAAATCAACCGGTGAAGCGCTGGGCAGTGATGCTACATTAGAAAAGGCACTTTATAAAGCCTTGATTGCCTCTGGCATCAAAGTGTCGCTGAATGGTAATGTGCTGATGACGGTAGCCGATGAAGATAAAGAAGAGGGACTGGCACTGGCAAGACGCTTTAATGAATTCGGTTTTGGCATCTTTGCAACCGAAGGTACCGGTAATTATCTGCGCGAGCATGGCCTTTATGTGCATACAGTAGCGAAAATCAGCGATGAGGATGAGAACAACGTACTAAATGTAATCCGTCAGGGGAAGGTCAGCTATGTGGTTAATACGATGAGCATCAAGCGTTCGGTTGCACAGGATGGCTTCCTGATCCGCCGTGTCTCTGCGGAAAATAATATTCCATGCTTTACATCACTGGATACAGCGAATGCGATTGCAAGTATTATAGAAGCACGCAGCTTTGCGACAATATCCATGAATGATCTGGAGGGATAAGATGAGAGAAGATTGCGGGAAGATAATCAGCAATGAATTGATTAGTGAAGATACATATAAAATGGTGATTGAATCAACGCTGACTCAGGAAATGAAGGCAGGACAGTTTGTGAATATCAAGGTGGCGGAGCACTTCCTCCGCCGGCCGATTTCCATCTGCAGCATTGATGAAACAAGTTATACGATTATTTATAAAGTCGTAGGTGAAGGAACCGAATTGCTGTCGGCAATGAAAAGCGGGATGGAACTGAATGTTTTTGGTCCGTTGGGCAGCAGTTATCCGATTCATGAAGCCTTGCCAGCGGTATTGCTGATGGGGGGCGGCGTTGGTGTACCGCCGTTGTATGAGGTAGCCAAACAGTATCGGCGTTTGAATAAACGGGTGGTTGTGGCCTTGGGCTTCAATTCATCAGCGGCTTGCTTCTTTGAAGAAGAATTTAAGGCCTTGGGCTGTGAGGTGCTGCTGGCTACAATGGATGGCAGCAAAGGCATCAAAGGAACTGTTTTAGATGCGGTTGATGCGGCCCAAATCGATCTTGATTTTGTATATTCATGCGGACCGATGCCAATGCTGAAAGCCATTGAGAGCCGTTATACAAAAGGTTATACTTCTTTTGAGGCGAGAATGGCATGTGGAATCGGCGCCTGCATGGGTTGTGTCTGCAAAGATAAAAAGGATGAAACAATTTATTACCGAATCTGTAAAGAAGGTCCGGTATTTGAAATAGGAAAGGTGGGGCTGTAATGGAGCTGTCCGTAAATCTGCCTGGTTTAAATCTTAAGAATCCAATCATACCGGCTTCGGGCTGCTGCGGCTTCGGCCATGAACTGAATGAGCTTTATGATCTGAGCCGTTTGGGCGGCATTGCTATTAAATCAGCAACTCTGGCAAGACGGTTTGGCAATCCGACACCGAGAATCGCCGAAACACCTGCCGGCATGCTGAATGCTATCGGTCTGCAAAATCCAGGGGTTGACGTAATTATTGAAAAGGAGCTGCCATGGCTCGCGCAGTTTGATGTAGAGGTATTGGCCAATGTTGCGGGCAGCAGCGTTGAAGATTATGTAGAGACGGCAAAACGGATCTCACAGCATGATTGTGTCAATGTGATCGAACTGAATATTTCCTGTCCGAATGTCAAACATGGCGGGGCTGCTTTCGGTACCGATCCGGATACGGCGGCATTGCTTACCCGAAAAGTTAAGGCGGTCAGTAAGAAGCCTGTCTATGTGAAGCTGTCACCGAATGTCACCGATATCGTATCGATTGCCAAAGCGGTTGAGGAAGCCGGCGCTGACGGGATCGTCATGATTAATACATTGCTTGGCATGCGCTTTGACAAACGCAGCGGCAAGCCGATTTTAGCCAATCTTACCGGCGGTTTAAGCGGTCCGGCCATCAAGCCTGTCGCTTTGCGCATGATTTATCAGACTTATCAGGCAGTAAATATTCCGATTATTGGTGTTGGAGGTATCGAAACTGCAGAAGATGTGGTAGAATTCTTAGTGGCAGGGGCGAGTGCGGTAGAGGTTGGCGCTGCCAATTTCAAAGATCCGATGACATGTGTCAAAATTATTGAGGATCTGCCTCGTGTTTTAGCAAAATACGGATATAATTCCGTAAAGGAAGTAACTGGAAGGAGTCATCAACAATGAGTAAAACAATCGTAGCATTAGACTTTTCAACAAGAAAGGAAGTTTATGAATTTTTATTAAAATTTAATGAACCAATTTACGTCAAGATCGGCATGGAGCTGACTTATTCATTTGGTTTTGAAATTGTTCGTGAAATTAAAGCCATGGGACATAAGATTTTCCTTGATCTGAAACTTCACGATATCCCTAATACGGTAAAACAGGCAATGAAAAATCTAGCGAAGCTGGATGTCGATATTGTAAATCTTCACTGTGCCGGCGGCAGCACGATGATGAAAGCTGCTATTGAAGGACTGCATGAGGGTGCGGTAAATGGCAAACGTCCGCTCTGCATCGGTGTTACTCAGTTAACATCTACTTCTCAGGAAGCGATGGAAAAGGAATTGCTGATTGAACGTGATTTAAAAGAAGTCGTTATCGCTTATGCGAAGCTGGCTAAGGACAGCGGTCTTGACGGTGTTGTATGTTCAGTATTAGAAGCCAAGGCGATTCATGAAGCATGCGGTGAGGATTTCCTGACCGTTACACCGGGTATTCGTTTAGCAACTGATTCTAAAGATGATCAAAAGCGTGTCGCAACTCCAGAGGTTGCGAAAGAAGAAGGCTGTGACTTGATCGTTGTAGGCCGTTCAATTACGAAGAGTGCTGATCCGCTGGCTACTTATCATCAGATTGAAGCGGTAATGGAGGGAAAATAAGATGATTGAAAAGGAAATTGCGAAAAGCTTATTGGATGTTAAGGCTGTCTTTTTAAGACCAAATGAACCATTTACGTGGGCAAGCGGCATCAAAAGCCCGATCTATTGTGACAATCGTTTAGTGCTCTCTTTTCCGGAAAAAAGAGATTTAGTTAAAAATGGTTTAGTTGATTTAATCAAGAAGGCATATCCGGAAGTTGAGGTTATCATGGGAACGGCGACCGCTGGTATCCCGATGGCTGCTTTGACAGCTGATGTTATGGGCATTCCAATGGGTTACGTACGTTCTTCTAATAAGACACACGGCAAGGAAAACAAGATTGAAGGCCGTGTTTTGCCTGGTCAGAAGGTTGTTGTTGTGGAAGACTTGATTTCGACTGGCGGCAGCTGTATCGGTGTGGTAGAAGCACTGCGTGAAGCTGGGGCGGTTGTTTTAGGTGTAGCGGCTATCTTCTCTTATCAGCTGCAGGATGCTGTTAATAACTTTGGTTCAATTGACTGTCCGTTTGTGACATTAAGCAATTATGACGCACTGATTGAAACGGCTTTAGAGCTTGATTATATTAAGGCTGAAGATCTTGAAAAGCTGAAAGCCTGGAAACAAGATCCAAAAGATGAAAGCTGGATGACTAAATAATAATGAAAGCGGCACAATGCCGTTTTTCTTTTAAAAATAAAGGAAGTGAGTTTATGCCAGCACCGAGATCTATGAATGAATTATTTCAACGTTTATCAAAATCAGCGTTTCGCAGCCGGTTTCAGTTAAAGGTGAACGAACTGACTTATATCGAAGCAAAAGGTCTGCCCACCATTCGCCGCCATGCTGAAGATTTTGTTGCCAAGCGATTAGCTGCAGCTGAACCTCTAAATGATGGCAAACAGACACCTATGCGGGGACATCCGGTATTTATTGCTCAGCATGCGTGTGCCGTGTGCTGCCGCGGCTGTCTTGAAAAATGGCATGGTATCCCTAAGCATCGGAAATTAAGTCAGGCCGAGCAGGAATATATAGTCGAAGTCATCATGACTTGGCTTGGCAGACAGATGCAGAAATAAACGCTTTTCATCATTTCATTACCTTTTTGTCATTATTACAATTTAGAAAGTATTTTCAAAATCAGAATATTGTATAATGGTATCAACTTAGAAAGAGGGGTAAAGAGAATGAATAGAATTTTTGAAGTATTAGCGTCAGTATTGCCGATTCTTCTTATTATAGCTGTTGTGCTGATTCTGATTTCGCTTTGCTGGCGAAAAGTACCGCAGGACAAAGCGGCTGTCATCACCGGCTTTACAAAAAGAATCATTACCGGTAAAGCGGGATTAGTCATTCCGTTTTTTGAAAGAATTGATATTGTTTCATTGGAAAACATTCCTATCACATTTACAACAGAGGATGTTATGGACTGTGAAGGTGTACCAATTACAACAACTGGTACGGCTGTCGTAAAGATTATCAATAATCCTGAAAATATTTATAAGGCTGTTGAACAATTCGACTCAGCGTCAATCAGTAAGACGGTTGACAATATCCGTACAACAGTTACCGATGTTATTGAAGGTAACCTGCGTGAAATCATCGCTACAATGTCGGTAGAAGAAATATATAAAAATCGTGATATGTTCTCCAGTAAGGTTGAGGATGTGGCTGAAGATGTATTGGGCCGTATGGGTCTGCAGATCGTTGTTTTAACGATTAAGGATATTGATGATAAGAACGGCTTCTTAAAGGCCTTAGGTGCTAAAAAAATCGCGGAAGTGAAGAAGGATGCGACGATTGCGGAGGCTGAGGCTGCGAAGGAAGCGGATATCAAAACTGCTGAATCAAGACGGCTTGGTGAGCAGGCAAAGATTGAGGCGCAAGTTAAAATTGAAGAAGCCCGCAAAAATCAGGCGGTGCAGGTTGCAAGCTTTAAGCAGGAGCAGGATACGAAGACTGCTGAAGCTGATTTAGCGTATAAGATCCAGCAGGAAACAACCCGTAAAATGGTTATTGATAAAGAAAAAGACGCGGAAATTTTGGAACAGCAAAGAGCGACTGAATTAGCTAAACAGAAGGCACTGCGTAAAGAAATCGAATTGCAGGAGACGGTTTTGAAGCCGGCGGAAGCAGCTAAGACACAGCGTCAGCTTGAAGCCGACGCTAATAAGTATGAAGAAATTGCCAAGGCTGAAGCACTTGCGGAAGCCAGACGCAAGGAAGGTGCCGCCGAGGCGGAGGTTATTCGCCAGACCGGTGCTGCGGAGGCGGAAGCCATTCGTTTAAAAGGTATTGCGGAGGCTGAAAGTCTGCAGAAACAAGCCGAAGCTTATCAGCAGTTTAATAATGCTGCGATGCTCAGCAAGGTTGTTGAACAATTGCCGCAGATGGCAGCTGCGATTGCTGAACCGTTGGCTAATATCGATAAGGTTATCGTTATGGACGGCGGCAGCGGTGAAGGTACTGCCGGCATAGCCAGTAATGTGACTAAGGTTTTGACACAGACAATTGAATCAGTAAAGGAAATGACCGGTTTTGATATTACTGATGTATTAAAAGGACAGACCTATGATGCGAAGGTAAACCGCAACATCAAGCTGTCACCGGAAAGTGTTGAGGCGGTAAAAGCGGCAGTAACACCAAAAGAAAGTGAAAAAACGGAAGCTGTCGCTGAACCGGAAGTGAAAGCTGAAGTTAAACCGGAAGTTAAAAAAGAAGAAAAATTATCCTGGGAGTAATCATTCCCGGGATTTTTTTCTTGGAAGCAGTAAACGGTTACAGAAGATTTTATGCTATAATTGATTCAAGAGGGTGTAAACATGGAAAAATATATCTTAGCGATTGATCAGGGGACAACAAGTACCCGCGCGATTTTATTTGACAAGCATGGCAATCTGCAGGCAACGGCCCAGCGGGAATGTGAGAATTTTTATCCGCATCCATCTTGGGTCGAACAAAATGCGAATACCATTTGGTCTTCAACGGTAGGCGTCATCAGCGAAGCTGTGGCAGCGGCTAATTTAAAGATGGAAGATGTTGCGGCCATCGGTATCACCAATCAGCGTGAAACAACGATACTCTGGGATAAATTGACTGGCCAGCCGATTTATATGGCGATTGTTTGGCAGAGCCGGCAAAGTGATTGCTACTGTCAGGAAATGAAGCAAAAGGGATACGAGCCCTTATTTTTTGAAAAAACCGGCTTGGTTTTAGATCCGTATTTCAGTGCCAGCAAGATCCGTTATATACTGGATCATGTAGAAGGAGCGCAGGCGAGAGCCGAGCGAGGCGAGCTGTGTTTTGGCACGGTAGATTCATTTCTGATTTGGAAATTGACGGGCGGCAAGGTACATGTCACGGACGTCAGCAATGCGTCTAGAACCTTATTAATGAATCTGCATACGCTTGATTATGATGAGGAACTGCTTGAATTATGGAACATTCCGCGTTGTTTATTGCCTGAAATCAAGGATACCTCCTGTGTCTATGGCTTGAGTGACGCTTCTTTGTTCGGTGTGCAGATACCAATTGCGGCAGCGGTCGGCGATCAGCAGGCGGCATTGTTTGGCCAGACGTGCTATGCACCGGGCAGTGTCAAAAATACCTACGGTACCGGCTGTTTTCTGTTGATGAATACCGGCAGTCAGATTATTCATTCAAAGCACGGCCTGCTTTCCTGTGCGGGCTGGAAAATCGGCAGTGAGGTAAACTATGTGTTGGAGGGCAGTGTGTTTGTGGCCGGGGCAGCTATTCAGTGGCTGCGCGATGGCTTAAAAATCATTCAAGATTCTTCGGAGACATATCGCCGTTCGCTGGCAGTTAAAAGCAGTGATGGCGTATATGTGGTGCCGGCTTTTACTGGCCTTGGGGCGCCTTATTGGCTGCCGTCATGCCGGGGCGCGATTTTTGGCTTGACCCGCGGTACGAGTCAGGATCACCTCATCCGCGCTACCTTGGAGTCATTGGCATATCAGACTGAAGATGTTCTGCAGGCGATGCAGAAGGATGCTGGCATGAAGCTGACAGCTTTAAAGGTTGACGGCGGCGCCAGTAAGAATGATTTCTTGATGCAGTTTCAAAGTGATATTTCCAACTGTGATGTCCATCGTTCATTAATCAGTGAGACAACCGCCTTAGGGGCTGCCTGTCTGGCTGGTCTGGCGGTAGGTTTCTGGAAGGATAAACAAGAAATTATCGATAATTTCAAGAGCGGCAGTCAGTTTACGGCAACCATTAATGAAGAAGAAAGGAGGAAGCTGCTTGAAGGCTGGCATCGCGCCATTGAAGCAGCCATGAAATTCTGATGATTGAAGCGATTAAAAAAAGAAGAAGTATCCGCAGTTATCTAAACAAACCGGTAGAGTCAGAAAAAATCAATGAACTTCTGCAGGCCGCCATGCTGGCGCCAAGTGCTATGAATTTGATGCCCTGGCATTTTACGGTGGTAACTAACCGGGAAAAATTAACGCAGATACCGACTTATCATCCTTATACTACTATGATGAAAACGGCTCCCTGTGCAATCATTGTATCTGGGGACCGAGCTATAACTAAAAAAGATGCATTTATTTATTGCGACTGTTCGGCGGCAATCATGAATATGCTGCTGAGTGCCACTGATCTTGATCTTGGTACATGCTGGTGTGCGATTGCTCCCGATGAGGGCCGCATCAAGGCATTTCGTTCTGCGTTTGATCTGCCTGAGGAATGGCTGCCGGTAGCGGTCGTGGCGGTGGGTTATGCTGCGGAACGGAAGGAAATGAAGGATATTTTTAAGCCTGAAAGAATCACTTATTGCGAATAAAAATCACTCAGGTGTATAGCGACGATACAATTGACACATAATAATACCGAGTGCTATATTGAAAGCCTACGGGAGGTATTATTTATGAAAAAGTTAAGCGTATTATTAATGGTGCTGGCATTAGTTGGATGCAGCAACAATACTGCTCCGGTATCTAAAACTGGTACAGGAGAAATTGAAACAGATTCTGATAAGACAACAGTTACTGTTACTTTAGAAGGCGATAAATTGACTGCGGTTTCAATTGACCAAGCGAATAAAGGTTCTGATAGCAAAAAAGAATTGAAAGAAGCTTATAACATGAAGCAAGCTTCATCAATTGGTAAAGAATGGTTTGAACAAGCTGAATTCTTAGAAAATTATATGGTTGAAAATAATACAACTGAAATTGAAATGGATGAAAATGGTAAAGCCGTTTCAGAAGATGTATTATCTGGCTGCACTATCGGTATCAAGGATATCGTAGAAGCTGCTAACCAAGCTGTAAAAGCTGCGAAGTAATGTTAAGCAAGGTCACTTTAAGAGAAGCGGCCTTGCTTTTTTCATTGCAATTAAAATTAACTCATGTATAATTAATTAACAGGAGTGTTGTTCATGAGAAATACTAAAAAATTGACAATGGTTGCAATGATGATTGCCTTATCCGTTGTTTTTCATACCGTTGAAGGCATGGTTTGGAATCCGGCAGAATTTGTTGTACCGGGTTTTAAATTAGGCCTTGCGAATATCGTCGGCCTGATTGCCTTATTCAAGTTTGACAGCAAAACGATGATTACTGTAAATTTTATGCGCGTCATGATTTCCAGCTTGCTGACGGGTACGATTCTCGGTCATGTTTTCTGGCTCTCATTAAGCGGTGTGGTACTGTCGACAGCGATGGCGATTCTGCTGCATAATAAGATCAGGCTCAGTCCGATCGGCGTCAGTATCGGTGCCAGTGCTTTTCACTGCATCGGTCAGATTTTAATGGCAGTTTATTTGTATAACCAGATTCGGATGATATTCTATCTGCCGGTTTTGCTGCTGCTGAGTGTGCCGACTGGAATCGTAACGGGTATTATTTCACAGATGGTTGTGAAACGATTAAAATAGGAGGAATTATGGAGAAATATTCATATCGTACAAGGGGTGTCTGTTCAACTAGGATGGACTTTGAAATTGAAGGTAACATTATAAAATCTTTACAGGTCATGAATGGCTGTGACGGTAATCTTAAAGGGATTGCAAGCATAATCCGCAATAAGACAATTGATGAAGTGATTGAAGCCTTTGAAGGCATTCAGTGCGGTTTTAAAAAGACTTCATGTCCGGATCAAATCGCCTGCGCGTTGAAATTATATAAGGAGCAGCAGCATGCAGTTAAAGGTTAATGATCTGTATCAGCTGCAGAATGGTTTGGATGAAGAAATCTATCAAAAATTTTCATTGACTCGAGAGGGAACATCGATCCGCCGCCGTTTGGCCTTGCTTGTTGAACTTGGCGAGTGTGTGAATGAAACCCGCTGCTTTAAATTTTGGAGCGTTAAGGGGCCAAGTCCGGCACCCGTGATTCTTGAGGAATACGCTGACGGAATTCATTTCTTGCTTTCGTTGGGCATTGATTTAAAAGATCCTTCTGATCACATTGCCAGTATTGAAGCGAGCGAGGATTTGACGGAGGCTTATCTTGAAATGTATGAGCTTTGCTTAGACTTTCATCAGCATTTTGATTTAGCGCACTATCATCAATGCTTTGGATATTATCTGGGCATCGCTCAGCGCTTGGGTTATACCGCTGAGGACATCCGCGAACATTACTTGCTGAAAAATCAAGAGAATCACCATCGTCAAGATACCAATTACTAATCGACGCAATCGCGTCTTTTCTTTTATTCATTGATGTGTTTACATCATGGTGAAAATTTACATAAAAATAATTGAAATAAAATGTAAAATCTTATTGCAAAGATTTTCTTTCTCTGTTATACTAGAATCAGTTAAAGAAATTAACTAAGTTTTACATAATTTCAATTGCCTTTGTTCATACCTCCTTGTAGCAAAACTTTCCTGATGAACATGAAATTATGTAAAATCATCAAAAATACGCCATTCGGGCGTTTTTTTTGTTATAATGATAGACATGGTTTAAAATAAGAACTAGAAGTTTTGAAATGGAGTGACTTGAATGAATAAGAAACACGGAATTTTAGCGTTGGCTCTGATCGCACTGGATCAGATTACCAAGCTGATTGTGGCAAATACGATGGAATATGGTCAAAGCATCCCGGTGCTGGGTAAGTTTTTTGAATTAACTTATGTCCATAATACGGGTGCTGCCTGGAGTATGCTGGAAGGCAAAATGATGTTTTTTTATCTGATTTCGATTGCAGCGCTGCTGGTGCTTGGCTATTTTTATTTCAAAACCAGCAATGCGGAGAAGCTGACAAAGTTGGGGCTGGTAATGATGATGGCTGGCACAATCGGCAATTTTATTGACCGCTTAGCTTATCAGTATGTAATTGATTTCTTGGATTTTGTGATCTTTGGTTATGATTTCCCAGTGTTTAATGTTGCCGATTCGGTTTTATGTATCGGTGTTTTATTGATTTTGTTTGATGTTTTTCTGGAAAGTAGAGGATTAAAAAAATGAAACATAGCGAATGGCGTGTAACGGCTGAAGACATGAATGAGCGTATTGATAAGGTTGCCGCGAAATATGAGGCAGAACTGACGCGCAGCCGTCTTCAGACACTGATTGATGAGGGATCTTTGCTTGTCAATGGCAAACCGGTTAAAAATAACTATAAGGTAAAGCTTGATGATTTTATTGAGTTGGATTTTATCGATGATGCAGAATTAGACGCACCGGCGGAAAATCTGAATCTGGATATTGTTTATGAAGACAGCGATGTTATTGTGATCAATAAGCCGCGGGGAATGGTGGTTCATCCATCGGCTGGCAATCAGCATGGTACTTTGGTCAACGGCCTGCTTTATCATTGCACTGATCTTTCTGGAATCAACGGCGTTTTGCGGCCGGGAATCGTGCATCGCATCGATAAGGATACAACAGGACTTTTAATTGCCGCAAAAAATGATAAAGCCCATCTTTCACTTGCTGATCAGCTGAAAGATAAAACGGTAAATCGTCTTTATTACGCGTTGGTGCATGGGGTTATGGAGCATGATTACGGGACCATTGATGCACCAATCGGCCGGGATGTTAAGGATCGTCAGAAGATGGCGGTTACCGCTGTCAATTCAAAACATGCCGTGACGCATTTTAAGGTCGTTGAACGGTTTAAAAACTATACGCTGGTGGAATGCCGTCTGGAAACGGGACGCACTCATCAGATTCGTGTCCATATGCAATACATCAAGCATCCGGTGGTGGGCGATCAGAAGTATTCATATCGAAAAACTATGGATTGCGGCGGTCAGCTGCTTCATGCGCATACGCTTACGTTTGTTCACCCGTCGACCGGTGAGAGTGTGACGGTTCATGCACCGCTGCCGCAGAATTTTCAGAATATTTTAGATGCTATTCGAAAGGAGGAGATGTAATGCAATATCGTGACAGTGACGTTACTTGCATGCAGCTGCTGACTTTTTTAGTCACTCACTATAATTATCAGATTGTCACCCTCAGACAAAATCAGTCTAATGATTTTTGGCTTGCAAATCCGCTGAATAAGGAATATCCAGTGATTCGTCTATGCGGTGATGTCAGCACTGAATTGTATTCTCAGGATACCTATCTGAAAAGTGTTCATCAGGTTATCTTAAGTGCAGTTGGTGCACAGGGGCCGCTTTTGATTTTAAATACCAATGAATTATCAGCGGCTGCTGAAAATGAATTTGCGAAGCAATATGTCGTGTTACCTAATCAAATGATCGATGAACTGCTGATTAAGGCCTTTCCGGGTATTGAGGCTGTTTGTCATAAGGTAGAAAATAATCAGGAAGAATTCTTGAAATGTACGAAAAGGCTTGAGAAGAAAGCGATGAATGAAGCCCGCCAGCGGCGTAAGATTCCGGTGAAGGACTTGCCGAAGCTGACCATGGTATTTATCGGTATCTGTGTGGCCGTATTTATTTTAGTGAATCTGTTATCCTTGATGAATGGGGAACTAACTAGTGCTGCGATTTTCCTTGGCGCTTATTATAAGATGTCCGTCGTTTCCAATTTTGAATATTGGCGGCTGCTGAGTGCCGGATTTGTTCATGCGGATATTTTTCATTTATTAATGAATATGATGGCTTTGTTTAATTTGGGCTTCTATTGCGAAAAACGTTATACGAAGAAACAGTTTCTATTAATTCTTTTGGCATCAATTGTCGCGGGCAATTTATTTGTCTTTATTGGTGATGCCAATATTGCCGGACTAGGCATCAGCGGCGGTTTGTTTGGTTTGTTGGCTGCTTATATCGTATCGCTTTGCGCTGATGGTTCAATCAAGAATCGTATGGTGCGGGTGAATTTAACCTCAACGATCATGATGAATGTATTTATCTCATTGCTGCCGAATATTTCCTTAATGGCGCATCTTGGCGGTTTTATCATCGGCGGTATTCTGGCCTTTATCATGATTGATGTTAAGCGCTGGAAAACCGTGCGCATGCATACGCGCAATGCTTTTATTCTGCTGATTATTGGCCTCTGCCTGTTAGTGCCGAGAGTTCAGCGGATTGATCCGTTTTATCCGATGACGGATGCGATTTTAATTACTACGGCTCAGGAACTAAATCTGGATGGTTATGCCGAGATGCTGAAACACAATTTTATTAAAACGGCTGAAAGTCAGAATGAATCAGCTTATGAACTAAGCTTAAATGCTGCATTGAAGCAGCTTCAGGAGGCTAAACATGAAAAGAACTGATGTTTTATCTTGGGATGACTATTTTATGGGATTGGCTCATCTCTCCGCTAAACGATCAAAAGATCCTTCCACACAAGTAGGAGCTGCTATCGTTTCTGAAGAGCATCGGGTCGTTGGCATCGGCTACAATGGCTTTCCAAGCGGCTGTGATGATGATGTTTATCCATGGGAGCGTGAAGGTGATTTTGGTGATACGAAGTATCCTTATGTTGTTCATGCGGAACTGAATGCGATTCTCAACAGCAATCAGCTGTGCCGCGGCTGTACGATCTATGTCTCACTCTTCCCTTGCAACGAATGTGCGAAAGCAATTATTCAAAGCGGTATTAAACGAGTCGTGTACGAGTGTGATAAATATGCGGATACTGATGCGGTTAAAGCGAGTAAGCGGATGTTTTTATCGGCGGGTGTCGAATTGAAACAGCTTGATCACGATGTGCGGCTGAACGTTGAAATTATTCATCATGACTAAAAAAAGCAGGTTTCGGCCTGCTTTTCTAACGTTTGATTTTATCGGTATTCTTAAAGTGAAGTTTAGCTGCATTCATCAAACCTTGCTCGCCATGCATTTCATAAAACTGCTGTATCAGCGGTTCAGTGGCAGGTCCGGCACCTTTCGGCAGCTTGAAGGAATAATGCTCACTGAGAGTATCCATCGCCTTTAAAAATGCGAAGCGGGCAATTATGGAGCCGCAGGCAACTGCCGGATATTTATTTTCCGCCTTGGTTTCAAAAGTGATGCCGCGCACAATTTCACGTTCATTTTTTAAATAACGGTAATAGCTGGCTTCCGGGGTAAATTGGTCAATCACCGATAAAGCGGGGAGCTGACCAAGCTTCTTTCGCAGATGCAGATAAGCCTGATTGTGCAGCTTTGCTTTGATGCAGTTTAAATTTTGTGTCTGATGTATTTGATTGTATTTGTAATTATCAAGAATTAATAATGAATAGGGAATTTCGGCCATCAGCTTGGGAGCAATTTTTAAAATCTGTTCATCACTTAGCTGCTTGCTGTCTTGAATGCCTAATGATTGCATGAGCGAAGCGTGATTTGCATCAACATAGGCGGCGCAGACACAGACCGGGCCAAAATATTCACCGGTACCGACTTCATCGCTGCCAGCCTGTGGATAACCTGCAGGCTTAGCAGTAGTTTGAAGAGTGGTCTGAGTAAGTGTTTTAGGCTCAAATAGGGCGGCCATTTCTTCAGCGTCCCGGCCTTGGAATACAACCTTTTTTGAATCATAGGCGGTAATGGTACAGCCATCGAGCTTAAGCTGATATTGAGCATAGGCCGGTGTTTTTACAGCCTTGCTTTGATATGTTTCAAACAGTGTGTCGATCTGTTTTTGATTTAAAGTTAAAGTAACGGTATTCATAAATTCACCTCGTTCTTCATTTTAACATTGTTTGCATTAAAAAGACAGATGCATTATTATTATAGGGTAAGCAGGTGAAGGAATGATTATAAATAGTCAATATGCAATATTTTTTGATTTGATACTGATCGTAGTTTTGGGAATACTGATCATAGATGGATATCGAAAAGGTTTTTTTTATAAGGTACTGAGCTGTCTTTCTTTCTTTTTGGTGCTCTTTATCTGTTGGCAGATTACCCCGGCAATCGCCGATGTGTTTGCAATTTTCCCAAAGGAACTGGCGCCGTTCGCTCAAACCAATCTGGCAGCTTTTTTCTATGGTTATGCCAATCGAGCGCTGATTTTTGTCTTATTGACCGCTGTTTTTATGCTTTTTCTTTTGATCTTGCGGCCATTAAGCAAGCTGTTTCAGAAGCTGCCGGTGATTTCAACGATCAATGCGATGTTGGGCATGGTGTTTGGTATCGCGCAGGGAATGCTGGTGGTTTTGATTGTTTACTTTGTTTTAAATACTCCCTTAGTCAGCAACAGCCGTGAATTTATTTCTGCGTCTTTGATTCGCTATGCGAAGCCATTAAATGATGAGCTTGTTACATTGGCTGGGGATGTGCTGAATGATTATCAAATGATTGAAAAGGGAGAAAATGCTGATACTAAATCGCTTCAGGAATTTAAAGCCTGGCTGTCGGCGAAAGGCATCAGTGATAGTGATCTTGCTGAATTTATTTTATCAGCAGTGAATTAGGAGGAATTATGAAAGAGAGTTATGAAGCGTTAGAGCTTGAACATATCAAACGGGAGATTTCCCGTTATTGCGCGTTTTCATTAGGTGTCCATGAAATCATGAACGCAAAGCCGTATTTCGACAGCCTGCATGTCAAGCGTGAGCTAAAACGCAGCCGGGAAGCGATTCGCTGTACGATCCAATACGGTACGATGCCATTAGGCGGTGTCCATGATCTGCGAGAGGCACTGAATGGCGCTAAAAAAGGATTGACCTTATCTGCACAGCAGCTGCGTCAGTGTGCGGATCAAGTACGCTGCGCGCAGGCGGCGCAAAATTATATGAAGAATTTTGATCAGGAGGTTGAGGCATTATTGGAATTGAGTGATGCCTTAAATCTGCCTTTAGCAATGGCAGAGGCTATTGAAAAATGTATTTCTGTGAACTATGAGGTCATGGACAGTGCAAGCGCTCAGCTGAAGTCAATACGTAAAACAATTAAAGCATGCGAAGCAGATGTCAATACGGCGGTACAGAGCTTTATTCAAAACAATAGCGCTAAATTGATGGATACGATTACCACGACGCGCAATGACCGCATCTGCGTCTTAGTGAAAATCAGTGAAAAGAATTCCGTCAAGGGTTTTATTCACGGTGAGAGTGCTTCCGGTCAGACCGCTTATATTGAACCGGAAAGTCTGATTCATGCAAACAACAAGCTGCAGAGTGCACGCAGTGCTGAACAGGAAGAGATTGAACGTATCTTGCAGCAGCTTTCTTCACTTGTAAAAAAGGAAAGTGATGCGCTGATTAGTAATTGTGAGACCTTTGGCTTATTGGATGCTATTTTTGCGAAAGCCCGCTGGGCGAAGGAGAATGATTCCTGTGTTGCTGAAGTTGATGATAAAGCACAGCGTCTTTATCTGAAAAAAGCGCGGCATCCTTTGATTGATCCTAAAAAAGTCATTGCAAATACATATGAAATTGCATTGCCCAAACGAATCCTATTGATTACTGGTTCCAATACCGGCGGTAAAACAGTAACCTTAAAGACATTAGGCTTATTTGTGCTGATGAGTATGTGTGGTTTTCCAATCCCCTGCGAGGAAGCAGTTATGCCGCTATATGATGGTATTTTCGTAGATATTGGCGATGAACAGTCAATTGAACAGTCTTTATCCACTTTTTCGGCGCATTTATCGAAACTGGCTGCCATCTGTGACCATGCGACGGATCGCTCGCTGATCCTGCTTGATGAGCTGGGCTCCGGCACGGACCCGAAGGAAGGGGAAGCATTGGCCATCGCAGTTCTTGATTATCTGCGTACCAAAAATGCCATGGTGGTTGCTACGACCCACTATTCGCAATTAAAGGCTTATGGTGCCCGCTGGGATGAAGTACTTTTATCCAGTGTTGAGTTTGATATGGAAAAGATGCAGCCAACCTATCGTTATATCGAGGGTTTGAGCGGGAAGTCAAATGCTTTTGAAATTGCCCGCCGTTTTGGCTTAAACAATAAAATTCTGACACAAGCCGCTCAGATCAAGGAAGCAAGCAAAACTGAACAGGAGCGCAGTGTGGAACGGTTGGAGGATACGATTCAGCAGAATATGTCGATTCAGAGTCATCTTGAAGAGGAACTGAAAACGCTGCGTGCTGAAAAAGAAGCCTTTGAGAAAGCAAAGGAAAAGTTTGATGCTGAGCGTGAGAAGATTATTGAAGAAGCGAAAGAGAAAGCTTTCTTCCTTGTGGAAGAAGCACGTGAGGAAAGTGAAGCTATCATTCAGCAGCTGAAGGACAGTAAAGAGGCGAAACCGCATGAATTATTGGCGATCCGTAAAAAACTTGACAGCGTGGTTACTGAAAGCGAACCGATAGTAGAGGATGAAAATCATGTCTATGCGGTCGGTGATTATGTACAGATCAAAAAATATAATTATTATGGTGAAGTTCAGGAGGTCAGCGGCAAATACATTCATGTGTTGGCAAATGGACTGAAAATGAAGCTGAAGCCGGAGGAACTATTGCCAGCAAAAAAACAAAAGGTGAAAAAGCCGAAGTCATCTTATGCGAAATCACTGCGTTCATCGATTTCACTTGAATGCAATGTGATTGGGCTGTATGTCGATGAGGCATTGGCGGTAATTGATAAATATCTGGATAATGCTGTGTTAGCGAATGTATCTAATGTTCGTCTTGTCCATGGCGTTGGCACCGGTGCTTTGCGCAATGCGATTCATGCATATCTGAAAAAGAACCCAAGAGTGGCGGAGTTTCGCATGGGCGGTCAGGGTGAAGGCGGTTTAGGCGCTACGGTGGTAACGCTGAAAACCAAGGGGAAATAATCATGCCCAGTGAATTGATTAAAAATAAACTCGCACTGCTGCCGGCAGAGCCGGGTTGTTATTTGATGAAGGATATCAATGGTGAAGTCATCTATGTAGGTAAAGCGATTAAACTGAAAAACCGGGTTAAATCCTATTTTGTCGGTGCTCATAACTATAAGACAACGAAGCTGGTATCTAATATTGTCGATTTTGAATACATAGTGACAGGTTCTGAAAAGGAAGCGCTGCTGCTTGAATTTAACTTGATTAAGAAATACGCGCCGCGTTTTAATATCATGTTTATGGATGATAAGAGTTATCCTTACATTAAATTGTCAAAGGAAAAGCTGCCGACATTAAAGGTAGTCCGCAATACGACTGATAAGAAAGCGGAATATTTTGGGCCTTTTCCTGATTCAGGTGCGGCTTATCATACGATTAATCTGCTGAATCAGCTTTATCCTTTGCGGAAATGTAAGAAAATGCCTAAAAAAGAATGTCTTTATTATCATATTCATCAATGCTTGGGACCTTGTATCAATGAGATTGATGAACATGTCTATCAAGAGATGGTCAACGGCATCAAGCGTTTTCTGCGCGGCGATGTCAATGATCTGCTTGTCCAGCTGAAAAAGGAAATGAATGAGGCCAGTGAAGCGCTGCAGTTTGAGAAGGCACAGGAAAAGCTTGAGCTGATCCGTTCCATCGAACATGTGACGGCGAAGCAGCAGGTACAGTTCAAAGATAAGAAAGACCGTGATGTATTCGGTTATTATGTTGATAAAGGCTACATCAGTATTCAGGGCTTTTTTCTGCGTTCAGGTAAAATTCTTGAAAGAGCGCTGGCCATTCATCCAATCGTCGATGATCCGCAGGCGATGTTTACTTCCTTTATTATGCAGTATTATGGAAAAAACCCATTGCCGGCGGAGATTTTGCTGCCATCTGCTCTTGATGTGACTTTGTTGGAACAGGCTTTGGATACTAAAATCGTTCAGCCGATCAAGGGCGATAAGCTGAAGCTGGTGGATATGGTTATCGCTAATGCCAGAGATTCGCATCATCAGAAATTTGAATTGGCAAGCCGTGAAGAAAATAAGAAGGAAGAAGCAATGCATGCGTTATCTTCAATCTTTCATAAACGGATCACTTCTATTGAGATGGTCGATAACTCACATATCTCCGGTGCTTTTAATGTCTCAGGCTTTATTGTCTTTAAGGACGGCGAGCCCTCAAAGAAAGATTATCGTCTCTATCGTCTGGGCCCGTATGTCAGCGACCTCGATTCAATGAAAGAGGTTATTTACCGCCGCTATTTCCGTATTCTGAAAGAGAAAAGTCCATGCAGCGACCTGCTGATTGTCGACGGCGGCTGGCAGCAGATTGAGGCGGCTAAGGAAATCCTTTCAGAATTTGAGATCGATATCACTTTAGCTGGCCTGGTCAAGGATGACCGCCACCGAACGAGCAATCTGATGGACAGTGACGGTAATATCATCGATATTAAAAAAGACAGTGCGCTTTTCTTTCTGCTGACACAGATGCAGGATGAGGTCCATCGTTTTGCCATCAGCTATCATCGCAAGCTGCGCAGCAAGGCGATGACAAAATCAGTGCTTGACGATGTGGAGGGCATCGGTGAAGTGCGGAAAAAAGAAATCTGGAAGCATTTCAAATCATTAAAGAATTTAAAAGCTGCCACTGTGGAAGAACTTGCTGAGGTAGTGCCGCAGCAGGTTGCTCAAAATGTTTTTGAGGTTCTTCATGCAAGTAACACTGACCAAAATGAATCTGATGCATAGGATAGAGTGTCGGAACTAGGAGGGTTACTTACGCAAATGGTCTGTACGAAACGTGAGGCTGAAGTTTTTAATTATCTGATTCAAAACTACAGCACCAAGGAAATTGCCGCGTTGATGGGAATCAGTGATAAGACCGTAAGAAATCACATATCCAATGTGATCTTAAAGTTAAATGTGTCTTCACGTACTCAGGCAATGCTTGAATTGATACGGTTAAATCAATTAAAAATCGACGGTTAAACATGGGCCTTTTCAATAAGGCCCTTATTTACGCAAAGGCAGACTGATTTTCTGTTTAGTTTCTTTTAGTTGTGCTATAATACTGTGGAGGTGATTTTATGAAAACCAAAAGAGCTATCTTTATAGGTAGTTTAATTGTTCTTTTCATATGCTGTTACAGTATAATGAACAAGCATTTTGATCCGCTTGCAAGATATAAATATGCTGATAATGATAATCGGGATTTGATTATTAGTTATTTAAGCAGTGAGGATATTAATTATCTGATTGACCGTCAGCTCCTGCCTGAGGAATTTATGCCGTATTTTGGGATTCAGGATTTTAATATCCGTTATACGGTTTATTATAATATTGCCAAGGCAGCCAGACCTGCTGATGCACAGACCATTGTTGATTTTGTCAATAAGTATCTTGATGTGACGTTTAATCATGATAATCTTGAACCTTTGGTGAGAAATTATTCTTATGATCTGATGAGTGATTTCTTTGAACATGGGGATCGTTATGCTGAGAATGAAGGTTTGTTGATTGATCCTGGCGCGCTTACGGCTAAAATCATTGAGGGGAAAACACTATATCGTTATCAGCCGGATGATCTGGTTGATATTGTGAATGTTCCAAGCGTCAACGCATATAGTGAAAATGAACCAATTCAGGTGCGAAAGGAACCCGCATCAGCGTTATCCTCGTTGTGTGCGGCAGCCACTGAGCTGAACGGCAAAACTTGCGGCAACATGATTCTGGTGGGCGGTTTTGTATCCTATGAGGAGCAGGTTGAGCTCTATGAGCAGGCGCTGCTTCACTATGGCTATGATGAGGTTGATCAGCATATCTTTAAGCCTGGACATTTTGAAAATCAGCTTGGCTATACAGTTGAACTGCAGCTGGCAAAGGTGGAAGTCGAGACAGAGGACGCAAATGAAGCGACAGCCGATGATGCTGAAGCAGAAAATAAAAAGCAAGAAAATGAACAGATTGCCTGGCTGAAGAAGCATATTGCTGAATACGGTTTTGTGTTCCGTTATCCAGAGGATGTGAATGAAAAAGGACATCTTGTTTTGCGGTATGTCGGAATT
Source organism: Clostridiales bacterium VE202-08 (assembly GCA_000508965.1). Taxonomy (GTDB): domain Bacteria; phylum Bacillota_I; class Bacilli_A; order Erysipelotrichales; family Erysipelotrichaceae; genus Dielma. Next base: position 9,275 of record BAHV02000014.1, on the reverse strand, counting down.
GAAAAGGCAAAGGAAATGACAGAGAAGGGTCTAAGACTAGAGGATATAGGATAATGAATAAAAAAATTGGTATCTGTGATTCGGGATTAGGGGGCATTCAGGTAATGAAGGCATTGATGGATGCCAATCCTGAGGTTGATTTTATGTTTATCGGCGATCAGCTGCATGCACCTTACGGAGCCTTATCTAAAGCCGAATTGTTTGAATATGGCGCTAAAATGATTCATGAATTTCAAAAGCGGGGAATCGATGAAGTGGTTATCGCCTGCAATACGCTTTGCGCCAATGTGTTTGATGATTTGTGTCAGGCTTTTCCTAAGATACAGTTAAAGGGCGTGCTGCAGCCGACTGTTGATCAGTTAACCGGTGAAAATGTCCATGCGGTATTAGTCATGGCAACCGCTAAAACAATAGCGGCTCATGCCTTTGAGAAAGCTATCCATCAGCTTGATGAGACATGTCAGGTGTATGAGCTTGCTTGTCCGGCATTAGTACCGTTGATTGAAAACGGCGAGGATCAGGCGGCATTATATGCGGCAGCGGCAGATTATGTGATGCCTTATAAGGGAAAGGTTGATGCGGTAATTTTAGGCTGTACCCATTTTCCGTTGATTGCTGAGGAAGTAAAGCGTCTGCTAGATGTAAAGCTTTACGATTCCAATCAAGCGGCAGTCAATATGCTGACATTGCCAAAGGGGGAAGCAAAAGGTCAGATTGTGGTTTGCACAACTAAAGATGCAGCCTTGATGAAGCGTCAGATCAAAGCGATTATAAATGAAGACTTAGCGGTTCAAAAGATTGATTTTGAAGACTAAGTCTTTTTTTGAGCCGCTAGGGCAGAAATGTGACATCATGGTTTAATTAAGAATCATGTAAGAATGCGAAAGGGGAGGGTCGCTGAATAAACTGAAACGTTTATGGAGACAGATCCCTATCATTGCATTTCTAAATATAAAATAAATGCTCATGATGATTGAACAGATGTCCGGTTTAGTATTAAGAGATCTTTCGGCTTCGTTTTTGTTTGTGTTTTTAATTGTTTCCATCTTGATTTTAATCTTTTATTTTTATCGGCAGACGAGTACGTATGTGCAAGTTTGTTTTCGGCTTCAGTGATACTGATCAGCGGCACGAATCAAGGCGCTTTTGCTTATCATTCAGATAAAATTGTGATTGAGAATGATATCAAGATGGCAGCCAAAGATACCTCATACTTGAATTTGGGGATGGAATACTATGAATGTAAGAATGTTATTTTCAGCGGCAAACAAATGCTGAAGCAGATAAGTAATAAAACTTATCGGCTTTATGATAAAAATGGCAAATTAATTGAAACTGGCGCTTATGGTCAATGAGAGACATGAAAACCATGCTTTATTATAAAAATTAGATACTATTTCACTTTATTTCCGCATAGGATGGATTGAGGTGAAATGATGAACCGAAAGCTCCAAATCGCATATATATTCAGCGCTTTTGCTGTCTTAAGCTACCTTTCAGTAAAAACAATACCGATTGCGCAGCAACCGGATACACAGAGTGTAATGGCACCGTCAGCTGTTGATTCGCTGTTAATTGTACAAAGAGATCAGGATGGACTTCTGATACCGTTAAATGTTGAATTAAACAGCTCAATGAGTGAAACTGAAAAAATGCAGAAAATGATTGAACTTATGAGCAGCGATGTAGATAATAGTGTATTTGAATCGGTACTGCCAGCCAGTGCTGCTTTGAATGAAGCTGTCATTAATGATCGTCACGTCAATCTTGATTTTAATGAGGGGTTTCTGACCTATGATGCGAAGGATGAATTAGCGATTGTAGAATCACTGGTTTGGGCGGCTACTCAATTTGATGATGTCGATACGGTATCTATCAGTGTTAACGGCAATGCGTTGAATCAGATGCCTTTAAAGGGAACACCGCTGAGTGAAAATCTTGACCGACGGTTAGGGATCAATAATTTTGAAACCGCCACAGCGACTCTGCATGATTCACATAATCTGAACATTTATTATGTTAAGGAGATTAACGGTACTGACTATTATGTGCCAAAATCCAGACGGATCAACGGCGGCAGTCTGGATGTTAATGATGTCATTGAAACAATTCTTTCTGATATCAGTGTTACATCAACGTTAGCACAACCATTAGCATTGGAACGTGTGACAATGAATGAACCGGTGGAAATTGATGTAGATACTTTAGTTATCCATTTGGATAATTCGATATTGAGCGAGGAGGCAACAGGCAAAGAAGAAGCCTTAAATACGCTGGTTCTTTCTATCCATGAAGTGCTGGGCTTTGACAACATTTCGATTCTTGTAGATGGCGTACCGGTGAATGCTTCCGGCAGCAATGAAGAACATATTCAAGTAAGTTCTATTGAAGTTAATCGAATTAAGCTTTAAAATTGCTGAAAATAATGGTAAGATATCAGCGGTGATATTTATGAAAATACTTGTGATGAGTGATTCACATGGCAAAAATAAAGTGATGGATAAGGTAATCGAGGCACACCAAAATCATGTTGATCTGATGCTGCACTGCGGTGATATCGAAACACCCGAGGATATTTATCCGCAGCTGATAACTGTGCGCGGCAATAATGATTATTATTATGATTATCCGGAAGCTAAGATTATTAAGGCTGAACAGCATCGGATTTTACTGATTCATGGCAATCAGTCATATTATGGCAACCGTCTGCAATTTCTTGCCAAGAAGGCACTTGAAAATACGTGTGATATTGTTTGTTATGGTCATACCCATGTCGCGTCATTGGATGAAGTGAGCGGTATAACATTGCTGAACCCAGGGAGCTTGTGGCATTCTAGAGATGGCCGAAATCCATCTTACGCTATACTGACTTTAACCGAAGAACGTATTCATGTTGAGTTCAATTTCTTATAGGCCTGTACAGGGCCTTTCTTTTATGTGCCGAAGCTGTGTGAAATTAATTCAAAAAAAGGTTGCACTTTGCGGTTAATTTTGCTATTATAATTTAGCACATGAAAAGTGTCTACGTAGCTCAGCTGGATAGAGCACACGCCTTCTAAGCGTGCGGTCGAGGGTTCGAGTCCCCCCGTGGACGCCATTTGTAAAATAAGCGCCTGTTTATGGGCGCTTTTACTATGCTTGAGTAAAATTTGATGGTTAAAACAATTGAATTACTATGATATTGATGCTTCACATTTTGCACTCATTTGCAAGTCTTTTTCATAAAGGCTTTTTTTGCATTGCACCAAGGATCCGGCGTGACATGCAGAATTGTTGCCTATCTAGTTATGAAACGGCTGCCGGAGCTGAGGTTATCACCGGTTCAACACGGCTGAAGGCGGGCACTTGTCAAAGATGATTTTGAATATGATTATAAGCCTGCTGTTCATCAGATCCTCTCATATACTTAGGATTCGTGAACACCCCCTTATACCATCATTATTGAGCTTTTAATATTGGAAATAAAGAGTGATGATAACGATTTAATAACCCCTTCATAATACTTGATGTAATTGCTGCAGAAGCACTTAAAACCTTAATCAAAAGTCAAAAAAGAACATTGAAGGCTTACATAATATTAAATGTGTGAAGTTATGTGTTCGCCCTGATAATCAAGCTGAATAATTGAAATTAGTTACAGATTATGTTATATTATCCAATGGATTGAGCAGGGAGGCGTAAAATGAAGGGTATTTATCAAGATATTGTTAATGAAATCCAGTCATTAATTACCTCCGGAGAAGACAAGCAGGCCCGCAGCAGAATCCTTGAAGAATTAAATATGCCTTATATTCCGCAGGATGTAGAAGCGAAGCTTAATGAGCTGTTGGATGAAGTCGGCATACCCGAATCCGGGAAAGTACAGCTCAGTGATGAACAGGTGGAAGCATGGCTGCTGGGCGATAACCCACAGCGTCAGATTGCCGCGCTTAACCAGCTTCAAAAAGCGAATCTTCGCAATTATACAGAGCTGATTCAGCAGGTCTTTGACATGCATCGTGATCTGACGATGGAAAGTCTTTTGATCAGTATGATGATCGAACAGCAGATCAATGAAAGCTTTCACTTAACAAGAGACGGCCTAGACATTGAATTTGTACCTGCTGTTTTGGAATATCCTCTGGAAAGCGAAGGGGTCATTAAAGCGGTTGAATTGCTGCGTGAATGGTATGAAAATGATAATCCTTCATTTTTAAATCTGTGTTTGGATATTCTGGCAAAGGAATGTTATCTGATGCTGCCGATGGCGGTGGATGGAGAGGATAGTTTGAATCTATGTCTGGCTGTTGTCCATTATGTTTATCAGGCGAACGGCGCTGAAGATGAATTTAAATGCTTTATTGCTGAAAAAGAACTTGCACAAACATATAGTTATGAATTATTATTAAATAAGCATGACATTTGAAAAAAATGCTCAATATGATGAATCAGGAGGTATGAACAATGAGTTCAACATGGGAATTAAAAGAAAAATCACAAGGTGAGTTAAAGACGACCGTTTCAGGCGATGCTTGGAAAGGTGCGCAGGAAAAAGCATTCAATAAATTAGCTAAGAAATTAGCACTGCCTGGCTTCAGAGAAGGAAAAGTACCAGCAGCAATGGCTAAGAAGCATATTTCTCAGCAGAATATCTTAATGGAAGCAATTGATGAAGTAGCTGGCGAGGCTTTACAGCAGGGTGTTGAAGAGCATTCATTATGGATGATTGCACGTCCTGAATTAGGGGTTGAAGCAATTACTGAAGATGAAGTAACACTGACTTTCACGATTACGGTTAAACCTGAAGTAACCTTAGGCGATTATAAAGGCTTAGAGGTTAAAAAGGATGAATGTGAAGTAACAGAAGCTGATATTGAAGATCAGATCAAGGCGCTTCAAGATCGTTATGCTGAACTTGAAATCAAAGAAGACGGTACGGTTGAAAACGGTGATACAGCCGTTATTGATTTTGAGGGCTTTAAAGACGGTATCGCATTTGACGGCGGCAAAGGTGAAAACTATCCGCTGGAAATTGGCAGCAATGCATTCATTCCTGGTTTTGAAGAACAGCTGATCGGTATGAAAAGCGAAGAATCAAAGGATATCAATGTTACTTTCCCTGAAAGCTATCAGGAAGAAAGCTTGGCAGGACAGCCTTGTGTATTTAAGGTTACAGTTCATGAAATTAAAACAAAGGCACTGCCTGAGGTTAATGATGAATTAATCAAATTAGCTAATATTGAAGGTGTAGAGACTGTTGAAGCCTTTAAAGAATTTATCAAGAAAGATATGCTTGATTATAAAGAAAAGCAAGCAGATGAAAAGTTCACCAATGAATTATTAACCAAGGTTGTTGAAAATGCACAGGTTGAAGTTCCGGCTGTGATGATCGAATCAGAAACTGACAATTTGGTAAATGATTTTGCTCAGCGTCTTGCGCAGCAGGGATTCAATCTTGATCAGTTCAAACAAATGACAGGTCAAAGTGATGAAGCTATCCGCGAACAGATGGCTGTGGATGCTGAGTCCAAGGTAAAAGTGCGTTTAGTGCTTGATGCAATTGCTGTTAAAGAAGCATTAAATCCAACTGAAGAGGAAATTGAAGCAGAATACCAGCGTATTGCTGAAATGTATCAGATGGATATTGCTAAAGTTAAAGAATTGATTGACAATGACAACATTTCATACGATTTGCGTTTGCGTAATGCTGTTAAACTTATTCAAGATTCAACAAGTAAGTAAGAAAGACGCTGAGCGTCTTTTTTAACCTATTATAGAGAGGAGAGGTTGATTTGGAAGAAAATAAAATTTATCAATTTCCTGTCGTTTGTACTCGCGATGTGGTTGTATTTCCATACGAAGAAGTATCTATTGAGGTAGGACGCCCAATTAGTTTAAATGCTGTACGTCGTTGTGCGGAAAGCTTCAATAATGAAATTTTTCTGGTGAGTCAGAAAAATGCAATGATTGATGATCCAACTGAAGAGGATCTGTATACGGTTGGTACGATTTGTAAGGTTGTATCCAATCATAAAAAGGATGGTTTTTCCCGTATTGTATTTAAAGGCGTTGCCAGAGCCCGCATAAAGAGCTTGACAACACTGGCTCAGACGATTATGGCTGATGTGGAAGTGCTGAATGATGTGCTGGGCAATCAGGAAGAAGAAACAGTATTGGTGCGGAAGGTCAGCAAAGAACTGGAAACTTTTGATGCGCTTGCGAATCTGATTCGTCCGGAAGTGATTGCGGAATTTGCTAATGGTGTGTCAGCGCCGCGTTTAGCGGATCATATTGCCCAGATTTTCCCATTTACGGTTGATAAGCGTCAGTATCTGCTTGAAACCCTTGAGGTGAATACGCGCTTGATGACAATTATTAAATCCATTGAGGAAGAAAAGCAGTATGCGGCGATAGAAAATGATATTAATCAGAAAGTGCGCACCCGCGTTGAAGAAAGCCAGAAAGAATATTATCTTCGTGAACGGCTGCGGGCGATTAAAGAAGAGTTAGGCGATGTGCCGGAACAGAGCGAGGATGCGGATTCTATCCGTGAAACAATCAACAATAATCCTTATCCGCAGGCTATCAAGGATAAAGTGATGGAAGAACTTGCCCGCTATGAGATGATGCCTTCATCAAGCGGTGAGGCAGGGGTGATCAAGAGCTATATCGACTGGCTGATTAAACTGCCTTGGTGGCAGATGTCTGAAGATAATCAGGATCTGAAGCTGGCAGAACAACGTCTGGAAGAGGATCATTTTGGCTTGGAAAAGGTGAAAGAGAGAATTTTGGAGTATTTAGCGGTTAAGCAGATGACCAATTCTTTAAAAGCACCAATCTTATGTCTGGTTGGGCCGCCGGGTGTCGGTAAAACGTCACTGTCTAAATCGGTAGCGAGGGCACTGGACCGCCAATTTGTGAAAATGTCAGTGGGCGGTGTTAAGGATGAGGCTGAAATCAGAGGTCATCGCCGTACGTATCTTGGTTCAATGCCTGGTCGTATCATTCAGGGTATGAAAAAAGCAGGCACGATCAATCCGGTATTCCTAATCGATGAAATCGATAAGATGGCATCGGATTATAAGGGGGATCCGGCAAGTGCGATGCTTGAAGTGCTTGATCCAGAACAGAATAGTCTGTTTTCAGATCACTATTTAGAAGAAACCTATGATTTGAGTAATGTGCTGTTTATCGCAACGGCAAATTATCTTGAAGATATTCCGGCGGCTTTGCGTGACCGTTTAGAAATTATTAATATTTCATCGTATACAGAACTTGAAAAAGCGGCCATTGCCAGACGTCATTTGCTGCCTAAGCAGCTGAAGACGAATGGCTTAAAGCCTTCACAGCTCAAAATTGACGATGAGATGATTTTGTATCTGATTAAATTCTATACAAGAGAAAGCGGTGTCCGTCAGTTAGAACGGCTGCTTGGCACATTATCGAGAAAGGCTGTGCTTTCGATTTTGAAGGATGGCAAAAAATCGATTAAGATTACTAAGAAGCTAATCAACGAATGGCTCGGTCATGAGATGTTTGATTACGGCAAACGTGAAAAAAGTGATCAGGTTGGAACCGTTACTGGTTTAGCCTATACATCATTTGGCGGTGATGTCTTGCAGATTGAGGTTACTCATTTTGAGGGCAAGGGTAAATTTGTAATTACCGGTCAGCTAGGTGATGTGATGAAAGAATCAGCCAGCATCGCTTATGATTATGTGCGTGCTAACGCGAAGAAGTATAAGATTGACAGCAAATTATTTGAAAGTGAAGATATTCATATTCATGTACCGGAGGGAGCTGTGCCGAAGGATGGGCCGAGTGCAGGGGTTACGTTAACAACGGCCTTAGTTTCTTCATTGGCGAAAGTTCCGGTTAAAGCGGACTTGGCAATGACTGGTGAGGTTACGCTGCGCGGTAATGTTTTGCCAATTGGCGGTTTAAAGGAAAAAACAATGGCTGCCCATCGCTGTGGTATCAGTACGGTAATTATTCCAAAAGGGAACGTGAAGGACATTGATGATCTTCCGCAGACCGTAAAAGACAGCGTGAAGATCATACCGGTTGAAAATGTATCCCAGGTCATTGATCTGGCATTAGTACGATGATTACGATCCATAAAGCGGAGCTGGTAATATCAGCTCCCGATCGTCATTCATGGCCGGAATCTGATTTGCCCGAGGTGGTATTGGCAGGCCGAAGCAATGTAGGCAAGTCCAGCTTAATTAATACGATCACTCAGCGTAAGAAATTGGCTTATGTCGGCAATACGCCTGGTAAAACACGTCTTTTGAATTTTTTTAGTCTCAATGATCAATATATGCTGGTAGATGTACCGGGATATGGTTATGCTAATGCCTCTAAGACGATGCTGAAAAAATTTGGCGAGATGATGGAGGATTATTTTGCTGAACGAACACAGAAACGCGGTTTGCTGCTGATCGTTGATGCCCGTCATAAACCGACTGAGGATGATCGGCTGATGATTGATTTCGCAAGATACTATGATTTGCCATGCTTTGTGGTCGCTACGAAAATGGATAAGCTGAAACGTTCAGAAATCAAAAAAAATCTGAATGTGATCAAGGAGACATTGCTGCTACGTGAAGAAGAAGTGTTGATTCCTTTTTCCAGTGAAACAAAACAGGGTGTAGATGAAGTGTGGGATGAATTGCTTAAGCTTTTTAATTCAAAACCTGTACATCAATAAATAGAAGCAGCTTTGTGCATCGCACGGCTGTTTTTTTCTATCAAATAACCTTTGATCTATAATGCGTAGATATTTTGAAGTGGACTGTATTATATTTTTTAACAAATGGGTCATACTAATCATCAGGAGGTAAAGCATAATGAAAACATTAAAGATTATTGCGTTGATACTGGTGATTGTCGGTGCCTTAAACTGGGGATTGATCGGACTCTTTGATTTTAACCTAGTAACTATGTTGTTTGGCAAAGGAACCTTATTTACGCGTATCGTTTACTGTCTGGTTGGTATCAGCGGCTTGATTGCACTTACCTTTTTTGGCAAAATAGATGATTAAGCTTTATAGAGCAATTGTCACCGCAAGGTGACTTTTAATTTGCTGAATTTCATATTTTTATTGATTAGAATGTTGTAAGCCAGTACAGGAAGAAGGATATGGCTTAGGCAATTAATTATTATAATGAATATTTATTAGTTGGATGTATAGAAAAACAAAATTAGGGAATTGTTTATATGTATTTAATATCGAATCCTTTGAATTTAGAGCTGTAAACCGTTTAAATAGCGATAAAATCAGGTTGTTTTAAAA